>NZ_CALYLN010000001.1:0-272500 GCF_944801835.1 Bartonella sp. B1099
TTTCTTTAAAGAGATTCATTTGAAATAAAGCACATAATCACAATGCTTCTTTAAAACGTTTTAATATACTACTAAGCTCAAAATTGAGTTGAGTGAATTCAAATAACTGACATTCTAAAATAAAAACGTATTAAAACGCTTGGTAGGTTTATCAAACCAATCAAAAGCAAATATGTATTAAGTGAAATGTCTATAACAAAATCCGTTTTTACATTTACGCGTGTTGGTTTTTTAAAGCAGCTTTTCATAAGACAAATAAACAAACGCTTTTTAGAACCTAAGTTTTAAGATTTGCTCTGCTGTGAAATCTAGATTTTTGTTTTTTCGTAAATAAGACGTTCTTAAGAGCAAATGATAACTAAGTGATAACTGTTATAAAAAGAGGTTTTAAGCGTTTCTTATAAAAATCTCATTTTATGTTTCAAACGTTTAAACATTCACTTAAAGAGGTTCTTATAAGCGTATTTTCACTTTTCATTAAAACCTAATTTCTTTGCAAATTAACCAGCTTAAATTCGAACTCATTATTTTAGAATAAAGCATTTCTAATTTTCATATTATTAAATAAGCACTTGAAATTATACCCATATGGGTATATTAACAATTATGAGTAAAATAAAACGTATCATATGGCTTGGATCTTCACGAAAAGATATAAAAAGTTTTTCAGATCTTATTCAACAAAGGATTGGTTATGCTCTTTATCTTGCTCAGATAGGAGATAAAGGAGAAAATGTTAAGGTTCTCAAGGGATTTGGATCTGCCAATGTTCTAGAAATTATCGAACGTGATATTCAAGGAACTTATCGTGCTGTTTATACGGTACAATATAAAAAGTCTCTTTATGTGTTGCATTGTTTCCAAAAAAAATCGACCCATGGCATTGCAACCCCAAAACCAGATATCAACTTGATTAAAGAACGTCTCAAGTTAGCAGAACAATTAGAAGGAAATTAAAATGGTCAATGTTTTTCACGGTACTTCCAATGTCTATGCGGATCTTGGCTTTTCAGATTCTAGAGAGATGCTAATTAAAGCGCAACTTGCACATAAGATTAGTCAAATTCTTAAAGAAAAGAACTTAACACAAAAGCAAGCTAGTCAACTTTTAAAAATGACGCAACCAAAATTGTCTAAACTTTTAAGTGGAGAATTTCGAGGGATAAGTGAAATGAAAATGCTTGAATGTTTGGCAAAATTGGGAAATGATATCAAGATTGTTGTGAGTTCGGAAAAAGTTAAAACGTTTGAAGGACAGTTTGAAGTTGTTTTTGCCTCTTAACCCTCTTTATGATTTACTTTTTATAGTCTATTCATACGTGGCAATTGTTTATAAAAAATGGTCAAATTAAACACGTATAAAAGTGTGGATTCTTAAGTGGATTCATGTAAAATAATTGAACTCAACATATTGACTTTATTGTGTTTTTTTGATATAATGTGTATTCTTATTCGGTACCCCTTTGACACGCCCTTGCCCTGCTTTCGGTGGCATTCTTTTTGGCTGCGAAATCACCTCTGTATTTTCTGTTGTCATCCAATATTTTCTCCAGATAACAAAAAACCCCGCAAACGCAGGGCTCTCATTAATCATGCCAATTTAATAAAAGGGGTTTAACAAAAAACGATCTACTGTAATTTTGGACGCAATTCGACCACTACAGCAGCGCTATAAAACACCATTATTTACACCATGTCAACAAAAAAAATCACGATATTGTATATTTTTTTATTTTCTTGCCTAAATCTAGTATCTTTAACAACTAACCACTCACAATTGTATCTTCTAAACGAATCAATTACAAAACTGAGAACTGCTAAAAAGAGGGGAAAAATAATGGAAATAATCATAGTCATAGGAGGAATATTAATAGCAGCACATATGATCTACCACATCTCGAAGGTAGGAGAAAAAGGTTGGAATGTAGGATTTGAAAATACGATTTTATTAATCATAATAATCGATGTGTTTTTATATTTTGAATTCTCAGTGAACATATTACTAATAATAGCAACTTTACTGTCTTTTAGGAGCTATTTAAGAATAAATGACTATGAAGAACAATTCGAGTTACTTCAGGAACAGAAAGATCGAGAAATAGAAATATACAAAGAACAAATTACGAAATCGGATAGAAGTCTTTTAAAGAAGGATCAAGAAATATCGCAAAAATGGATTAAGCAATGGAATACAGAAATTAGGCTTTGGGAAAGGGATATACTAAGAATAAAACATCCAATGATGATAGATGAAGATTGTAAACACCACCATCCCATCATAAAAGATATCTGTGCTCAAGAATATAAAGAAATATCGTCTCTCTATGAGAAAGCTCTAGAAACAGAGCTTACTCCTGAGTACAACGAAAAAATCAACGCTTTAATGATGCACACCCACCCTATTTTTAAGAAAACTTATCTAAAAGCAATGCGACTAATGAAAAAAAGTGGGATAGTTGCTGAAAAGTTCATAGATCCACTTACAGAAAAAACATGTCATAAACCTACAATGTTGTTGTTGCATTGGTGGCTATATGTAGTTGATGATATGATCGCGTCTCTGTATGAACAACAACAAGAAGACAAATCTAAAGGAGTATATAAAGAGCTAACATCTATGGAAATCTACTGGCGTGATATATCTAAAAATACAGAATATGAAGAGATAGAAGAGATACTAGAATTCCCATACCATCTGGTCCCTAAGTACGAATCCCTTTTAATTTGTAAAAAGGAACTTCTAGTGTTGTTAACTAACATTTCCGATATTTATAAAGCAGCAAGAAAAAAGTTTATTTATTATAAGAGTCTTCTTGAAGCTGTTACAGAAGGATATATTGCTTTAGATGAGGATTGCTCTGCCGACGAGGTAAAATGGCGACTAAATGAGTATAAAGAAAAAGATAATCTACAAAATTCTGAAGATATTCCAACATTTGAGAGGGCTTATCAACTAGGAGCAATAGAAAGAATTAAATCAATACTATTATAGGTTAAGCTATTGGAATAGACTTATAGGACAAGTGAAGCTAAATAATAATCCTCTGCTTCCTCTATTCCACGCTCAATAATCTCACGCAAATAAAAAGACTTTGTACGTCCTGTCTTAGCAGCTAAATTATTCAAACGTGTTTCAAGATCATTTGGTAAACGAATAGATATTGTCATAACACAATCCTCATATTTGTGTTCAGTGTAATACAAATACAACGTATTGTACGGAAAAACGTTTCACGCCATGCTGCAAGAAACTACGTGAGAAATGTTGCTAGCTTAGCAAGAACTTCGTTCATAATCATGGGAGGGACTGTTTCCATTTTCTTACCCTGACGCGCTCCGATATCAAGAGCACGTGGCTGGTCACAACGTATCACGCCTGTTGTATGCAATCCTACTCCCATTAATGAGACAGCAAAACCTGCTGTTCTAGCAAAATTTCCTCCGCTTGTAATAGGTAAGACAATGGGTGTTTTCGTTACACGATTAAACGCTTCTGGTGATACAATCAGTACAGGACGCGTTCCTTTTTGCTCATAGCCAGAAGATGGATCAAGAGATACAAGCCAAATTTCGCCCCGCTTCATCACAAGAGCTCTCTACCAACAGGTTTAGCATCAAACCACTCCAAGTCCTCATCTACAAAATCATCTGACGGATTACATTGGGTTAGCAATTCATCAAGAGTATAACTTGGAAATGTTTGTGGCTTCACAATCAATTGCCCATTATCAACAGCCAAACCAACTTGCGTATTTTCTGTAAGATGGAGAACATCAAGCAATGCTGGCGGTATGGAAAGCATCACTGACCCTCCAACTTTACGTAATTTTGTTGTATGCATAAAACGCCCTCTCTAAAATATTATATAAAAATATAACATTTTATAAGCTATTTCAAGAGCTTTTAATGCTTTAATAAAAATACCAGTAAAACCTTACCATTTATTTTTTTGGTCAAAATACTTCTGGAGAGCATTCAGAGCAATCCGCAATGAACTTACAAGATGTGGTATCTCTTGCTCTTCTACAACAAGATATTGTAAAGACGTATAAAGATTATACTGTCTATAGAGACGCTGTGCCTCTCTTACCACCTCTTGTATATTTGAAAACTTCTCTGTTGCACGTTCAACCCACTTCTCTCTTGCTTTGTCATCAGAAGATGATGGCATTTCGTCATAAATAGCGCTTGGCAAACCTTTTGCACACGAATAGTCATTTCTCACTTCAAGATATTTTTGCGCAGCATCATACTGATCTTGGGTAAGCACACCTTTTAAACACAGCCGCCCAACATAAGTACCAGAAAGCGGATTTTTAGCCTCTTCTATGGTCAAACCAAAGCGCTTTGCACGCATTTCAATTGCCAATTGATTAACAGGATCTTGACGTACTGTTACTTGTGAAATGTAAGCATCTTGCTTTCTCATACATCCCCTCATCTATGGAAACTCACATTTTTTTCTTTTTGCTATATCTTTAAATCAAAACGGCATGCTGTCATGAGCAGATATGCCATAATCATCAGCACCTGAAGCGATAGATGAAGGAGTGGATTGCTCTTTTTTTGCATCAAGCAACTGCAATTCGCCTTTGTATTGTGACAAGACAATCTCTGTTGTGAAGCGGTCAATACCGTTTTTATCTTGCCATTTACGGGTTTGTAATTTTCCTTCTACATAAACCTTTGAACCTTTGTGTAAATATTGAAGAGCAATTTTTGCCAAATGTGGATTAAAAACTACCACGGAATGCCATTCAGTTTTCTCTACTTTTTGATTGGTATTTTTATCCGTATAGCTCTCAGAAGTAGCCAACCGAAAATTGACGACTTCAACACCAGAATTCATTGTTTTGCTTTCGGGATCTGCCCCTAAATAGCCAATTAAGATCACTTTATTCAACATGTTTGTAAGTTCCATTTGATTTGCATTTTATATACGTAAAATCCTATCATAATTTGTTTATTTTTTCAATTATTTCAATAAGATAACAACATTTTTTAAGTATTATCGCTATGAACGGCATTAATTTTGTTAAAAAACAGTTATAAGTAACTGAATATACGCTGTTAATACTAACTTAACATCACTTAATCGCTTGCATTTTCATTTGTTTTTTATAGCAAAACAAAAGCCGCACCCATTTAAGACGCGGCTTTTTTTCTATAAGGCAACCCTCAGCCCCTTATTTAGGCTGTTTTATCTAAAGTTTGTTCACTACCGTCAATATCATCACAAATCTTTTGCTTACCATTAATAACGGCATTGCCATAAATTTTCACACCCTCTGCAATAATAGACCTGTTAGAAATACATGCATCATCATAAATTTCTACTTTTCCATAAATACGAGCATTCTCATAAACACGGGCGTTGCCATAAATCTTGACATCTTTGTAAACAAGCGCTTTGCCATAAACCCTAGCATTATCAAAAATATGAGAACCCTCGTATACATAAGCAGATCCTGATACTTTAGCATTGCCATAAACAGAGCCCTTTACATGAGCACTATGCCAAACTTTTGCATCGTCATAAATTTTTGCCTCTATACAAATAAAGGCTTTGCCATAAACCACCGCATTGTCACAAACTTGACCACAAATTTTTGCGTCCCCATAAACCTTAGCATTATCACTAACCACGCACTTGCCATAAATCCGCCCCTTGTTACGAAACCACACGTCACTACAAATGTTGGCATTATCATAAATATGAGCATTGCCATAAACACGGGTATCGCTACCATAAACCTTAGCTTTTCCATAAATCTTGGCATTGCCATAAACTTTGGCATTATCAGCAACAGCAGCGTCATTACGTATTTTTGCATTTTCAGAAATGACAGCATTCATAATAACCATAGCATTATCATAAACCCAACAATCCCCATCATGGGATAGGTTGCGTTCATTTTCAATAAAGCCACCTAGATCACCAGTCTTGACATCATCAAAATCTCTTAAAGCACGAATGCGATAAAGGTTTCTAGGTTGACGAGTTTCAATATCGTAAACTTGTTTTGTTCTGTCTGTAATTTCATATTTTTTCATTGGAATGTTTCCTTATCGTAATGAGGTTTCTATTGACACCCTACAAGGGCGTCGGTTGCTAGCAACACATTGATTTATATAGATAATTCACTGTTTTTCATATTGAATTAGAGACCCGAATATAGTAAGGTTTTCGCATTCCAAACCCTCTCAGATTGAATCAATAAAAATCACTTGCTTGCACACCACAAGCGGGGCTGGCGTGTGGGTAAAATTTATACAAGAAAGGACTAAAAATGGCTCTTATGAACCGTCTTAATGCAAGATCTGTCGCAACATTGGGAGCTGGCAAATAGTGTGATGGTGCCGGCTAAAGATGGTGGTGCTCAATGGCTTTATCGTTATACCATTCACGGGCGCCGTCGTGAAATGGGCTTGGGTGCCTTAAGACATGTCTCTTTAAAAAAAGCCCGTGAATTGGCAAACCAATGGCGTTCTGTTTTACATGATGGGCGTGACCCTATTAAAGAACGTGAAAAACAAAAGCGTGAAGCAATGCGTAATCTCCATTATTTAAAAGATATCGCTTTGGATACTTTTGAAAGTCGTAAAGCTGAATTAAAAGGGGATGGGAAAGATGGACATTGGTTTGCACCTTTGCGGCTTTATATTCTCCCTAAATTAGGCTGTCTGCCCGTTTCTGAGATTACACAAACAGAGATACGCAATACCCTTGCCCCTATCTGGCATACAAAAGCTGATACAGCGCGTAAAGCACTGAATCGTCTTAATATTTGTCTCAAACATGCGGCTGCCTTAGGATTGAATGTTGATTTACAAGCAACAGAAAAAGCACGCGCTCTCTTAGGAAAGCAACTCCATAAAGCACAAAATATACCAGCCATGGATTGGAGAGATATACCGGCTTTTTATAAAACACTTTGCGAAAAAACAACCCTAACACAACTGGCTTTGCGCTTGCTTATCCTTACAGGGGTTCGTGCCAATTCCTTGCGTCATATTCGTGAAGATCAAGTTGAGGGTGATATCTGGACTATCCCTGCTGAGAATATGAAAGGTAGACGTGATGCTACAACAGAATTTCGCGTGCCTTTATCATCAGAAGCATTAGACATTTTAAAACAAGCGCGTTTGCTTTCTCGCAACGATTTCTTTTTTTCTGCAACCGGTCGTGGTCCTCTTGCTGATAAGTGTATGGCACACTATATGCAACAGATTGGACTTGAAGCACGTCCGCATGGATTTCGCTCTAGTTTACGCGATTGGCTTGCTGAAACAACCGATGCCCCCTATGAAGTCGCTGAAACCATTCTAAGTCATACAGTTGGAGGGCAAGTGGAACGTGCTTATCGTCGTACAGATTATTTAGAACAGCGCCGTGTTTATATGGATAAATGGGCGGCTTATGTCACAGGTCAATCTTAAGATATGGGGTGCATAACCCCATTATCTGTGGATAACTTTATCTCTCTGTTCTCTCATTCCCTCTCAATAAAATTCATAAATTATCACATGAGAAAATGTATAATAAAATACTGTTTTCTATGAATAAAATACCTTCAAAAATAAACCAAAATGTGTTTAATAAATAGGCATGATTTGTTCTCATTTTTTAATATTTGAAAGGATTTTAGTATGATAGAAAATGATATTCTTTTAACAGACCGTGAAAGTGCAAAACTGCTTCATATGAGTGTCTCAACTTTCCGCCGTCATGTGACCAATGGCTCTCTTCCAAAACCTTTAAAATTTGGTTTTTTATCCCGTTGGTTACAATCGGATCTTACCAATGTTATCGAACAAGCAAAACAGCAACGTCAAAGTGATGCGGCATAAAAAAACCTTGTCACATAAGGATGGACAAGGCTTTTCATTTTCACACGAAGTTAATGAAGTGCAGAGTCCGTCCTATGATGCAATCATTATAGGATCAAAAAATATGTTTTCTTTTACGAATGTGCAGGGCATTACACGTGCCTTGCATGGGATTTGGCATGGGCGTTATGGACTTGCCCGTTGTCCAGCCCATGATGATCAATTGCCTAGTTTATCCATTGCCAATGGACATGATGGGCGTCTCTTACTCACTTGTTATGCTGGCTGTTCTTTTAGAAAGATCATACAAGCGCTTAGAAGAATTGGCTTGCTTGGGAAACAAGCCTTTTTAAAAGCCAATGGCTGCAAAACAGATCAAAAACCAGCAGATGATGCGGGTCGTAAAGCAGATTTTACTTTAGCAAAGCGTGCTTATAGCCAAGGCTTTGAGGTCTTTATCATGCAAGCTCCAAAAGGAACCGATTTTAACGATTTTCTCTATCATTCAAGGTAAAGTAATATGAAACAAGATAATAAAAATATTTTAGAGAAGAATACCCCCGTCAATGATAACGATAATGCCTCTTTAAACGATAATACTTGTTTAAAAGCCATTCCTTATGAACAAGCCTTGCAACAAAATGGTTGGGGGGAATTAAAACCGATTGCTACGGCTCTCTTACCCGTCGAACCTTTTAATCCATTACAGCTCCCAATGCCATTCATGGACTATATTTATGACGTTTCAGAGCGTCAACAAGCCCCTCTCGATTTTATGGCTGTCTCTGCTTTATGTGGTTTGGCTGCTGTGATTGGTAATGGCGTGCGAGTTGCTCCAAAACAATATGATGATTGGACTATTGTTCCTAATCTCTGGGGCGCTCTTATTGGTCAATCGTCAACATATAAAACACCAGCCATGAAAGCCGCTTTAGCTCCAATCACGTGCCTTCAAAAACAATGGTATAAAGAGTGGTTAAAGCAGAAAGAAAGACTAGAGAGTTTAGACAAGAGAGAAAAGGAAAGAGAAGCCAATAAAGCGCTTAAAAAAGGAGAGTGTGAAACAGCCCGTGCTCTCTTGTTTGAAACGCTCTCTAAAGACAGTGCTCATGATGATGATGTCTCGCGTTTTATTGTCAATGATGTGACCGTCGAAAAGCTTGGGGAATTGTTAAAAGAAAACCCCCGTGGTCTCTTAATGGTCCGTGATGAATTATCTGGGTTTTTAGCCAATTTGGAGAGAAAGGAATATCAAACAGACCGTTCTTTCTATTTAACAGCTTTTAATGGAGATGATCAATTTACCTATGACCGTATAGAGCGTGGAACCATTTTTATTCCTAATGCAACCCTTTCTGTCATTGGGGGCATTCAACCTTCACGAATTATTCCACTCATTCAAGCCATGCACCGTGGAATAAACGATGACGGTTTATTACAACGATTTCAAATGCTGGTCTTTCCTGATGAACGAAAAGAGCGTAACTGGGTTGATAGACCTCCCAATCAAAAGGCATGGGAAAACTATCAAGGGGTCTTTCGTTCTCTTTATGATAAACCTTTAGGATCACCAAAACACCCCATGACTATACGCTTTTCTTCTGAAGCTCAAGAGATGTTTCGTGAATGGTGGGAAAATTTTCAAAGAACGATCAAAGGGGGAAAATTCTCTACAAGTTTACAATCATATCTTTTGAAAATGGATAAAACTATCCCAACCCTTGCGTTGATTTTTGAACTGTGTGAAGGTGGGCGTTTTGAAATTGGACTCTATGCCATCACAACAGCATTGTGTTGGGAAAAATATCTGATAAGTCACGCAAAACGTCTTTATGCGGCGCATGATACATTAACAGCAGAGCGTGCAAAATTGATTGTCGAACGCTGTGATTGTTTACCCGATGTTTTTACGGCAAGGGATATCTATAGACGATGTTGGAGTTCTTTAAAAGATAAAGAAGCTGTGAAGCAAGCTTTAGAGCTTTTATGTCGTTCTAATCACCTGCGAAAAAAGTTTATAACACATCAGACAAGTGGACACCCTAGCGCCTATTATGAATGGCATCCTTTGGTCAAAAACAACAGCATAAAACAATAACACCTCTTTTGAAGTTTTTAAAACAATCACACAAAACTCTTTTTATAGCATTCTCATTAAGTAATTTTTTTCCAAAAAAAATGATCTGAATGACTTTGTAAAAAGAGTTTTGTCAGTGCTGTCAGTCTTGTCAGTTCTTTTTAGCCCCCCCTTTCTATATATTTTTTAATCAAAAATAAAAGTTATTATATTTCAATAGATTAATGACTTTAAAACACAACTCATATCAATGGTGCAATCTTTAAAAATAACCAATGATGTAAATTGATTAAAACCTGTCAGTTATCTGTCAGTAAATTGAACTGACACAAATACCCTTTTCAATGATTTATAAAACTTATCAAAATAATCATTATGATATTTTAAGCGCCCATAGTGAATTTGTCTTGAGTAACACATCAAATGAATAGCAAATTTCACTATTTTGCTGATCTGATCTTTCTCATAGGCTGTTGATAAGTATCCTTTTAAAAACTCTTTTGAAAAAATTATCGGCTTTTTAGCAGTTTTTTCCCATTTTTATCGATATTTGTTTTAAACGCATTTAATTGAATTCGTTTTGATTCTTTTGATGGTTATTGATCATCTTATAAGGCAAGGGATTTTTATTGTAATATGCTGCAATCTGTTAAGTCTGATAATAAACACGTCACGCTACGTTCTCTGTTGGAATATTATCGTCAACAAGCAACTTCAAATGCTAAAAAGGGAAAAATTTTTGAAGATTTTATTAGCAAATATCTTATGCATGACCCTATCCATTATGGACGCTATGAAAAGGTTGAAAGCTATTTTGAATGGGCTAAAGAGCGTGAGGATTGGAATAAAAATGATATCGGCATTGATCTGGTTGCAAAACTTCGCAATCAAGAAGGCTATGTGGCTATTCAATGTAAGTTTTATAAAGCAGACCATCAGATCAGTAAAAAGGATATTGATAGCTTTATCGCAGCCTCTGGAAAAGACATCTTTAAATATCGCCTTCTCGTTGATAGCACTGAAAGTGAATTAAGTGACAATGTGAATGCCATGATTAAAGGACAAGCGATACCCGTTTATCGCATTGACCTTCGTCATATGGAAAACAGTCGTATAGATTGGCAAATATTTGCAACAAAACAAAAAGTTGTTCTGAAAGTTACAAAAGAACCTCGTCCCCATCAGAAAGAAGCCATCAAGAAAGTCTGTGAAGGTTTAAAAGAAGCAGACCGTGGCAAGCTAATTATGGCATGTGGAACAGGCAAAACGTTCACAAGCCTTAAGATAGCAGAGACCATAGCGGGAAAAGGCAAGCGTGTGTTGTTTTTGGTGCCTTCTCTTGCTTTAGTCTCACAAACAATCCGTGAATGGACACTGGACACACAAATTCCCTTGCGTTCCTTTGCGGTGTGTTCGGATACAAAAGTAGGAAAGCGTCGTAAAAACCAAGATGACATGGTTGGCATGGAAACATCAGATCTTGTTCTTCCTGCTACAACAGATGCAAAAGCCCTTGCCAAAGAAGCTTGTGAAAACTTCGCAGAGGCAATGACGGTCATCTTTTCAACCTATCATTCCATTCAAGTGATTTCCGATGCGCAAAAGGAATATGATTTACCCGAATTTGATCTGATTATTTGTGATGAAGCACACCGTACGACTGGTGCTTCATTGGGAACTGATGACAATGAATCTGAATTTGTCAAAGTTCATGATAACAGCATTATTCGAGGTAAAAAACGTCTGTACATGACAGCAACGCCTCGTATCTTTAGTGAGACTGCCAAAAGACGGGCTGATGAGATTAATGCCGTTTTGGCGTCCATGGATGATGAAGCGCTTTTTGGAAAACAACTCCATCATTATACCTTCACTGAAGCTGTCGAGAATGAACTTTTAACCCCTTACAAGATTGTGGTCTTAGGCATTGATGAAACCTATATCACACCAGCCATACAGAAGATTATTGCCAATGAAGACCGTGAAATTGATTTAGATGATGCGGCAAAAATTATTGGCTGTTATAGAGCACTGACTAAAATAGATAAGGAAGCAGCTGTTGATGATGATGATACAGAGCCCATGCATTGTGCCTTAGCTTTTTGCAAAGATATCAATACTTCTAAATATGTCACAAAGCTCTTCAATAAAATTATCGAATCTCATATCAATGATTTCCTTAAAGATGTACCCTTTTTGAATTGTGAAGTAAGACATATTGACGGAAAGCAAAGCGTCAAAAAACGCAATGAAGAATTGGATTGGCTGAAACAAGATGCTGGTCACAATGTTTGTCGGATCTTAAGCAATGTTCGGTGTCTTTCAGAAGGGATTGATGTTCCTGCTCTTGATGCCATCATGTTTTTACACCCGCGCAATAGCCAAGTGGATGTGATACAGGCGGTGGGGCGTGTGATGCGTCGTGCCAAGGGAAAAAAGACAGGCTATATCATTTTACCTGTTATCATTCCCTCGCATTTAGAAGCCAAAAAAGCTTTACGGAATAATAAGAAGTACCATGTTGTTTGGCAAGTTTTGAATGCTTTACATTCTCATGATGAGAGGCTGGCTCGAACGATTAATCAAATGTCTTTAGGACAAGATAGCAGCCATACGATTGAGATTATAGAGATTAAGCGTGACAATGAATTAAAAGAACTCACCACAACAGTTGATGAGGTCCAGATACAATCAAAAGGAGAAAGTTCTGGACATGTTATTGGAACAGCAGCAAGCAACTCTCAATCGACTACAGAGCAAGGAGAATTATTCCGCCCTTCTGAATTTGTTGATTTTATCAAGACAATTTTTCTGGATAGTTTTAAAATCACGGATTATTGGGGCATATGGGCTGGCAATGTTGCTGAGATTGCACAAAACCATATCAATCGTCTTAAAGATATGCTTGTGGACGAAAAGAGTGAAACTTTTCATGCTTTTGATGCCTTTCATAAGGAACTAAAAAACAACGTAAATAGTGAAATCAAACAAGAAGAAGCTGTTGAGATGTTAGCCCAACATCTTGTAACGCGTCCCGTGTTTGAAGCTTTGTTTGATGGCAATAAGTTTGTACAGAACAATGCTATCTCTCAAGCCATGGAAAAGATTTTAGCGAAACTGGATAAAACCAATATTGAGGAAGAAGCAAAAGATCTTGATAAATTCTACAAAAGTATCACGTTCTGTACAGCAGGGATTACCGAACCTCAAGCAAAACAGAATCTTATTATCAAACTTTACGAAGATTTTTTTGCCAAAGCTTTTAAGAAAACCACGGATAGGCTTGGAATTGTTTATACCCCCGTTGAGGTTGTTGATTTTATCATTCACTCTGTTGATGATGTCTTGCGCAATGAATTTGGGAAAAGCTTAGGGTCACGTGGTGTTTCTATTCTTGACCCTTTTACGGGTACTGGTACCTTTATCACACGGTTGTTACAATCCAATCTCATCAAACTAGAGGATCTGGAATATAAGTTCCGTCATGATATTCATGCTAATGAGATTGTTTTACTGGCTTATTACATAGCCGCCATTAACATTGAATCGACCTATCATAGTCTTATGAAAGGAGAGTACATTCCTTTTAAGCATATTGGTTTGACCGATACCTTTCAGATGCTTAAAGAAAAAAACTTGATAGACGGCATACTCAAAGAAAACAGCGAATATTTAGAACACCAGAAAAATCTAAATATCAAAGTTATCTTTGGCAATCCCCCTTATTCGGTAGGACAAAAAAATGAAAACGATAATGCAAAGAATAGTCCTTATCCCATACTAGATGACCGTATTCGTGAAACTTATGCGGATCAATCTAAGGCAACCAATATGCGAAATCTTTATGACAGTTATATCCGCGCTATCCGCTGGGCTAGTGATCGTATAAAAGACCGTGGTGTTATTGGTTTTGTGACAAATGCAAGTTTTGTAGATACGAAATCTATGGATGGTTTGCGAAAGTGTCTCGTTGAAGAATTTAGCAGCCTTTATATTTTCCATTTGCGGGGGAATGCACGAACTTCTGGAGAACAACGTAAGAAAGAAAGTGGTGGAATTTTTGGAGAAGGATCTCGAGCTCCCATTGCTATTTCCATTCTCGTCAAAAACCCAGAATCTCAACAGCGTGGTAAGATATATTTTCGTGACATTGGAGATTATCTTAAAAGAAAAGAAAAACTTACGATAATTGAATCCCTTAGTAGCATTGACAGTATTACACGAAGTAAACAAGGTTGGCAAATAATTATACCAGATGAACATGGTGATTGGCTTGGACAACGTGATGACAACTTTAAAACATTCCTAGCATTAGGTGATAAGAAGGGAAATAATAAAAAGCTTTTTGAAAATTTTTCTTGCGGTATCACGACCAGCCGTGATGCTTGGGCATACAATTCGAGCCGTAAAGCTTTAGCTAACAACATGAGTAATATGATTACTTTCTATAACCGTGAAGTAGAACGTTTTAATGAGATCTATCCACATGCTGACCATAAAGAACGTACAAAGGCTGTAAATAATTTTGTCAATTCAGATGTAAAAAAAATCAGTTGGAGCCGTGCTCTTAAACAAGATTTATTAAAAGGAAAGATTTTCAACTTCGAAGAGGCATGCCTTACGCAAAGTTTGTATCGTCCTTTTACACAACAGTGGCTTTATTATAATCGTATCTTCAATGAAATGGTTTATCAAATGCCGCGCATATTTCCTATAGAACAAGTGGTTGAAAATAAAGTCATACAAATTACAGGTACAGGAGCAATGAAGGGATTTTCTGTACTTATGACTAAGGATGTACCTAACTTGGATTCAATAGAAAAAAGCCAATGCTTTCCACGCTATATTTATGAAGACACTACGGTTTTAAAAAATAAAAGTGAGAAACAATCCCATTTATTTTTAATTTCTACAGAGGAAAACAACACAACTGGTTTACAGAGGCATGATGCCATTACGGATGAAGGTCTAGCCCATTTTAAAGCGGCTTATCCAAATGAGAATATAACAAAGGATGATTTATTCTATTATGTTTACGGAATTTTACATTCGGAAGATTATCGTGCCCGTTATGCTGATAACCTCTCTAAAGAATTGCCTCGTATCCCTTGTGTAAAGAGTGTTGATGATTTTTGGAAATTTGTTACAGCAGGGCGTGAACTGGGTCATTTGCATGTGAATTATGAAGATGTGGAGCCTTATCCAGTCACATTTAAAAAAGGCAATCCAAAATTAACTGATATCTCTAATCCAGAAAAATTCTACTACGTTACAGAAATGAAATTCGCAAAAGTTAAGAATAGTAAGGAAAAGGATAAATCGACAGTTATTTATAACAGCAACATTACAATGACAGATATCCCTCTTGAAGCTTATGAGTATATCGTCAATGGCAAGCCTGCTCTTGAATGGGTTATGGGGCGTCAATGCGTAAAGACTGATAAAAAAAGTGGTATTATTAATGATGCCAATCGCTATGCTGTTGAGACCGTTGGAAACCCTGCTTATCCATTAGAATTGTTTCAAAGGGTTATTACTGTAAGTTTAGAGACAATGAAGATTGTTAAGAACCTACCAAAATTAGAAATTAGAGAAACTGAATAGACTTATTAAGGTATGCTCATATAATGGGTATGCTATCTTATAAGGGGTATAGAGCCTTATAATCTATACCTCTTTTATTAAGTTGATTAGATACAATCTTAAAAGAAATAATTTATCATGCGTTATTCTAAAAAAAGAAGCTTTGCACTTTTAAACACTCTTATTTGGATTGCTTTAAGACTTTTAAGAAATCCCATCTTAAATAGAATACACTTCTTTTGGATTGCTTTTAAGAGATTATACCGTAATCTCAAATGATAGCTTTATTGTTTTCAAAAGCTTTGTTTAAAGAGAATTTTATCTATAGGTTTTGACAGTGTTTAAAACCCCCAAAACCCCTACAAAACCCTCTTAAATATATATTAAAGATTGTATTTACGTATTGTGTTTAATATAGGTTGTTTATTTGAAATATTAACATATTGAAATATAATAACTTTTATTTTTGATTAAAAAATATATATAGAGGGGGTGTAAAAAGAACACCCAAAACCCCCTAAACCTCCAAAACTCATAACCATAATAATTTTAATAGCATTTCTTATGATTATACCCCCTTTCTATTGAAAGGCTTTAAAGGATCACATGCTTTCATAAGACATGTTTTAATCACTCACTAAAATGATTACTTTTGTCAGTTCAATTTACTGACAAATAACTGACACATATATATTATGAGTTGAATTTATGGTTGTATTGTCGATATAGGTTGTATCATTAAAATGCTAATATATTGAAATATAATGTTTTTAATTTTTCTCTCATTTAAAAAAAATAATATAGGCTCTAAAAAGAACTGACTAAACTGACAAAAATGACAAAAGCCTATTAAAAGGAATTTTACTGATCTCTATAATTATCAATCTCTCTTTAGATGCTTTCATAAAAGCAATAAATCACAATTATCCTATTTATAATCTCTCTTATGAAAATGAAAAATGATGCGGTGGCTATAAAGATTATAACAGCTATAAAGCACACGTGAAAAAAGCAGGGTTTCATAATCATAATGCATTTTCATAATTACGTTGCAAATGAATGCATTGGTTATAAAGACAGCCCTTATAAAAGGCTGTTAAGTTGCAAATGTGTTATAAAAAGAAATTAACAGAAATCTTTAAAACCATTTAGTAAAAAACAAATACGTTATAAAGTTAAAAATACGCATGATGAGAGCGTTTTTAAATATTATAAATGTATAGATTCAAAAAATAACGCAATCTCTTAATAAAGCCCATAATATAGCTTTAAAATCACATAATACAAAAGAAGCAATTCATAAGCATATGATAAATATTTACACACAATGCATTTAAAAAAATCATAAAAAATATCAAAAAAAGATAAAATATTATTTGACAATAAATACGTATTTTGTTATATGAAGACGATACGCTAATTTTTGTATTGTTATCCCCATTTCTTCTAAAAAAGCTACTTTTAGAACTTCACTAGAATGGGCGGGGTTATGCGTCATTTGTTTTCATTCCTTTCATCAATGGTAATCTTGATAATCAACAAGCTCCACATCTGTTCCGATAAAGCGAAAAATAACACGCCAATTTCCATTCATCTTAAAAAGTATATTACTCTTTATGCGCATTGGGAACGGCTTTTCTAGATCCTAGTAAGCTGAATATATAGCCTTGTCCGATTAGAACTCCAAAAATCGTAACAAAAACGCCTATGATTTGCATGATTTGAGGGATGAAGCCGAACAGGATTTGCACCAATAAGGCTGAAATAGGTACAAAATTGAAAAATATCGCCGTCTTACCCGGACCTCGGATCGCTATTCCAATATTCCAAAATAGGTAGGCTAAAACTGATCCTGCAACCCCTATCCAAAGGAGTGCGAATAAACTAGCGCCGGACATAGACATCGTTTCTTGAAGAGGGGATTCGAATAAAAAGGTTAGGACGCCAAGGGCGACGGTGCCAGAGAGCATCGTCCAGCTTGTTGTTTCAAGCGGGGTTGCGTTCTTGACAAATGACCGCGTGCCCACGGTATAGAACGCCCAACCAATGGAACCTAAAAGAATCATAATATCTCCTTTGGCAAAGGAAACATGGTTAGACAAAAATCTCCCATTTGTTATGACTAAATAGACCCCGAACATGCTAATGAGCATCCCTATAACCCTCTCACAGGTTGGGAAAGATTTATTCATGATAGCTTCAATAATATTAGCACTAATAGGGGTTGTCGCCATGATGAGGGAGGCTGTTATGGGATTTGACGTTTGCAAGCCAACAAATAAAGCGCCATTAAACCCTGCCACACCGATAATCCCTAGGAAAATATAAGAAATAAAATTTTGCGATAAAACATGCCACCGCAAGCCTTCTTTGAAAATCATAATTAAAAATATGGCGATTACGGCAATGAGAAACCGCTCAAAAGAAGCTGTCCATGGAGAAACAGTCGTTAAAGCTATCTTAGTAGCTTGGAAATTGGAACCCCAAAAAAAGGTTCCTACGAGGGTTAAGACAAGAGCTATTCTGGGCGTGATTTTCATTGGATAGATCCTTATACTTGATACCAAAGTGGAGCATCGAGACGTATAGAAGAAATTTGTGCGGTATTAGATGAGGAAAGAATAAAGTTGACCGCGGAAGCAATGTCATCTGGGTGAAGCATTTTGGCAAGCTTCTCTGGAGGTATCTCTGGGAATCCTTTAAAATTGCGACGAAAATCCGTATTAACTTTATCAACTTGGATTGAACAAACACGAATATTTTGTGGCATTCCCCATAAGCGCAACCCACCAGTATAGCCCTCTACAGCAAATTTAGAAGAAGAATATGAAATTAAAGAAGGATTGTATTCTACACCCCATATGGATGAAATATTTATAATATCGGCGCGAATTTCCTTTTTTAGATAGGGTAAAGTAGCAGCTGTTATATAGAACATTCCTTTAATATTCACATCAAATGTTTCAG
Source organism: Bartonella sp. B1099 (assembly GCF_944801835.1). Classification (GTDB taxonomy): domain Bacteria; phylum Pseudomonadota; class Alphaproteobacteria; order Rhizobiales; family Rhizobiaceae; genus Bartonella. Next base: position 18,458 of record NZ_CALYLN010000001.1, read on the forward strand.
CACATTCTTGAGCATCAATTGTTTCTGGATCGCCACTATAACAAATGCCTGCTACATTAACTAAGACATCAAGACCACCAAATTCTGAGATAACCTTATGGACAGAAGAGTCAATGGCTTCTTTATCGCGGATATCAACAATCAATTTACATAAGCTTGCCGTATCGATGGAGGTTGGTAGTTCTATGTCAATGATGTCTGCACTTGCTACCTTATGACCATTTTTCAATAAGTTTAGAACAATTGCTTTACCGATGCCGCGAGCGCCTCCTGTGACTAAAATACGTTTCTGTTGTTGTGAGTAAATTCCGGTCGTGTTTTTTATCATTTCGTTTAGCATTTTCTATACCTGAAGTTGTAATCATTAATATTCAGCTAGTTTATTTTTAGCCATGCATTATGTATTACTGTATTATGTTTAATGTATTGAATATTATTAAATTGTTTAAATAATAAGATAGCCTTAAAGTTTATTGTGATTAGGTTGAATAACTAAAGAACTGATATTTCATGTAAAGACGTCTCATTAAAAGGAAATACCTTTTTAGAGGAGAATGCTAGAGTTTGTGATTCTTTAGGTAGATTTAAACAGCGCCAACCATGCTTGTGAGCATACGCCTCAAGCAAAGGATCGCCAATAACAGCGACAGGATGACCTACAAGCTTCAGCATATGCTCATCGGAAATATCATCACCGTAGGCCCAGCAGTTCTTAAGGTCACCACCATGTTTTTCAATAAAATCCTGAATCGCAAGCGCTTTTCCAACGCCGATCGTTTGCGGAGGGACGAAACGGCCATTATATTTTTGCCCATCATGCAATAGTTTTGTGGCCAAGATGTAAGGTACACCTAGATGTTCTGCAATGGGGGCTAGAATTTCTATAAAAGAGCCGGATACTAAGACCGGCTCAATTTTTTGGCTATGATGGGATTTTAGTTCTGTTACTACTTCTTGGATTAAGAAAGTAGGATTAATCAACGCGCGCTTTGCCCAAGTTTCTGCACATCTTGTTACTTCTGCTACAGCACGTCCGGCAAAAAATTCATAAAAGCGACGGTTTATTACGCTGCGCGGACTCTGGTTATCATGGTGTGCACGTAAAATAGCAGTAGTATCTGCATATTCCTCTTGGTGAGCGTTGGTTGAAAAACCTAGCCAAGATTTATACCAGAAATCGTGGAAAGCGAGCATACTTTTGCTCCGAATAAGGGTGCCATCTACATCGAAGAATGCATACGCAAGGCTCATTATTAATTTCTCCCTTCAAAAAAAATTAAATACTTTATAATGTTGTTTGTTCTTTATAAGCATGGATATGATTTATTCGTAATATTAATCCTGTGTTGTGAATTCCCAGAAACCTGTTTTTTTGAGCTTTAGCTGCGCGTGGACATCCCCTCCTAAGCCATACCATCCGATCGCACCGCCTCGATTCATTTGATAACTCATCCAAAGCAAGACGATATTTACTATTCGATTAGCAGAGGGATCGTTCACAGATGGAAACGGATTGGGTAATATTGCTTGATAAAAGGCATGCCCATCAGCATCTGCCAGTATTATATTGGGAAGACCAAGTGGGCCGGGTCGTGTAGGTGCATGGGGATTCAGATCATGTTGCCGTAGTGCCATAATTGTGTAAAGACTGTTAGGAATTAACCCCCAAAATTCAAAACGAAAATGTCCTGTTCGTTGGTCGTTAGGGACGGAAACTTCCATGGATCCTTTCGCTTTACACCATTGTTCAAGGGTTATCGGCGCAGTAATCTTTCTACCATCTTGGTTTCGAGCGTCTGGTATTGGTACTTCATGGAAGCCATAGCTTGGCAGATAAATATTTTTCGCGTTGGGGCATTGCGCTGGTGCAAATATTACTGGATAATTATTGCATGGTAATGGTAAGGGCAGAGTATGTAATACAAGAGAGGCATCACTACTAGAAAGAGGATCTGAAAGTTCTTTTATGATATCGTAGGGAGCATTCTTGCCGAATTCAGGAGTTACAGTAGAGGTTGATACCAAAGCTCTTCCCCACTCTGAGGTAAGTTCTCCATGGGAATTCATGCGATTGATTTGTCCAATAACAATAAAATTTCCCTTTTCATCCATTACTTCGCTCGGGGGATAAGTCGGTCCTTGTGTAGTCAAACTTAGTTCGTACATTATTGTTTTCATAGATAATGCCTCTACGCAAGATAAACATTTTCAAGGTTCTCAGCTTTCCGCGAGACAGAGTCCCTACCTGTTTGCTTGTTAAGAAATTTAATTGCTTGTTTGTGTTCATTCTTCTTTAGTTTTTCTGCATGATAAGCAGTAAACTGAAAGGAAAGAGTAGCGGCGCTCGTGTCGCCTTGGTTAACTGATATAGTTATATCGAAGTGAAGGCGAGATAATCTGGATATATCGCTAGAGTTAATCCGATAGTTAAAAACAACGTCAAGAGGGAATACAAACCCTGTAAAATTGGCAGCCAGGCTATTTAACACGAAGTAATACGGCTCCGTCCAGTTATCTCCGATAAAATATTCCTCAGTAACTGCTAAAAACATTTGACGAGCTGCTTCAATCAACACCATACCTTGTATATGTTGTCCAGTTTGATGATCATTCATTAGTTCTGACCGTTCATCCAATATTAAGTGAGATTCAAAATTATGCTCATCTAAACGTTTCGGGTGAGAGATAATCGCATTTCTGATGTAGTGCTTATGACTTTGCAGGCGGCTAACGCGAAGTGGACGCTGTAGTAGAGGAGAAATATCAATCCCGTGGGCTGCGAGTGGATATAGTCCTTGGTCATAAAGAGCTTGAGCTTGAACTTCTGTTAACCCTTGACCGCTAACAAGTTGACTATTACTAGGTAAATTGGCAAAGGAATTTGTACGTATCATCTCTAAAATTTCCCCAAAAGTCTTAACGTTTTCATGTATACTAAATTCATGAAATTTATTGCCAACTATAAAAATTTTCTTATTAGATGTATTTTTCATTGTGCTCCCTGCCTCAAAATTATAACTAATTTTAACTCTCTTTTTATATCTCTTTGATTTATTTGAAATAAAAACATACTCTTCATAAAATTATTATATGGCTTTAAAAATCGGTAACTACGTTATTGATCAAATATAAGCAAAAATTTACCAAAATAATTACATTACTTAAAACATACATGGCTTTTCGGTAATATTATAGAAGAGTAAGCGCTCATTTTTAGCAATCACTACCCTCCACTCAAACCAAAAGCTGCAGCTTAGTTTTACAGCTGTCGCCGTAGTTCGTTGTTAATTAATAAAGCGTTTGTAAATTTTTGTATAAAGTCCACCTTCTCCACCCGTGATAAAATTGTCTCCGGCCTTTTTAATTATCTCTTGATAGCGCGGAGAAGAAAAAAGGCTCTTATAGATCTCAGGATCAACAGAAAAACCGGAGAGAAACATAACACCCGGCTCTGTACTAATGATGGAATGATAAGCAATAAACTCTTCAACCTCAGATGCCTTGCGTACTACGTCAAAAATGGTTTTGTCTCGCCATTGGCGGTAGGAGGTAAAACGGCTTGGAGGAACCTCAATATGACGCAGCTGCAGATACGGTGTGCTAGGCAAAGACTGCTTGAGCACTTTTACCGATTCAACATAGGTCAAAAGTTGACGACGAAAGTCGTTCACAAGATCTTCTCCCAATAATTTTAATTCAAGCTCCCATATCCTCGGCAAGCTCTCAATCTGTTTTAATGAGGGCAAGGCTCTCAACTGCAGAACAGTCCTATTATCAAGAGATACAAACACCGTAGCCTGCTGCTCAGATTTTTCTGCTGTGATCTGCCTCCATTTCTTAGCTACTGTAAGAGTTTGGTTTTCTTTAGGATATATTTCTGTAATTAAAAGATACGGTGTAGACATTAAATTCGTAAGTATCACGCTTTTGATAATAATGATGTTGCTGGCAAATAAATTTCTCTATGTCTCCTTGCGTGAGGCAAAAACTTCTTTAGCAATTTCAACGACATTAATCGCTGCAGGAAAGCCTGCATAAGGAGCAATGTGAATTGCTAATTCAATCACCTGTTCGGGCGTGCCACCTACATTAAGCAGACCCTGTATATGCAGCTTCAGCTGTGGAATCGCAGTTCCTAACGTTCCTAACGCTGCCACCGTTATAATTTCCCGTTCAAAGAAGTTGAGGATAGGCCGTGTGTAGATATCACCAAACCCAAACTCAACAACAAAACGAGCTAAGTCTGGAGCAATGCTACCCAGTGTCTTAATAATCATTTGTCCATCGGGGCCATCAATATGTTCTAGTGCCTTCAGTCCAGATTCGTAGCGATCCTCGCATACTAATGGCGAGCCGCAACTAGATATGAAGTCTAGTTGCTTTTCATCAAAGACCTCTTTTGCAGCAAAAACACCATTTAAGGCTGCTGGAACCCCTGCATAAAGTGCCAACTGTATCATTACTTCAATCAGCTCAGCAGGACTACACCCAATATTAAGAGCACTGGTAAGGTGGAATTTGAGTTGCCGTTTTGCATTACCGAGAGTTGCAAAGATGGCAACGGTGGCAAGCTGCCGAATACGGCTTGTTAAGTGAGGTCGCTCATAAATTTCTCCATACACAAAAGAGATGATGAATTTTGCGAGATCAGGGGCAACATCGGCCATTTCTTCAAGAATTGAAGGGGTCTCGACCAATTCCATGGAGCGTAAACGCTCCACGCCCAATTCATAAGCATTTTTCTTATAATTTACAAATGTTTGTTCTTGCATGTAATGGCCCCCTCCCCACGGAGCCTTAGTTGGATAAGGCTTTTACTTTCCTTAAAAACTAAACCTTCAATTAAAATGCAATACCTTATCTCCTCTTGCGGACTTGCATTGCATGAATCGTTATCGTGCTTTAATATCCTAGTCAATCATTTTTGTAAATTTATTTTATATTATTTTTCATTTTTTACATTATAGGCAATCCTTATGAAGCTATAGCAGATAGTAAGGGATTTTTCTATGGCATTAATATTACGTTGATGCAGCAGGCACGTGTAGCCTTTCCAGACGTTGTACTTAAGACTGAGCTAAAATTAGCAGATTAAACCCTTCTTATTCGTATTTGCGCAAGAGAACTGAAGTGTAACTTGTTGAGCGTAGAAACACCATGCATGATTATGTGCGCATTGAGCTATAGGACTTAGTTGTATTTAGTATTTTGCGGTTTGAATTTACCGAGGAAAGTGCGAAGCGTTAAATTTATAACAGATGCTACTGACTTACCTCTAATCTAGTAAAGTTCTATCATGACAAAGCCATTTGTTGGGGGGTACGGAAGAGCTTTGTTTTTAACTCAAGTTAGAGGTATGTAATAGCAGATGAGTGCAGTACTCCTTTGCTGCAAAGTCCTCCAATCGGTTTAGCTAAAAATATTACGCCGCAATTAGGTGCCCAATATAGCTTGATCATGTCTATAAATTTTGGCTTAATACCTTTAGCACTGGAGAACTTTAGTAAAATTAATGCTGTGTGCCTCTATCAAGTTGTAAAATATATTATGCTTTAAGATCTCGGTAAAAATTTTCATGAGAGCCAAGTGCTAACAAGGTCAAAGTAATCGTGTGATCTTCATAGCTGTAAGCAAGCAGCGTCAATTGCTTGGCCATTTTAAATTTATAGACAAAAACACCAGAAAGATCACCTGTTTTGGCTTGACCAATGGTGGGCGTTTTCATAATGACGCGAACAGCTTGGTCTAGATCTTGTTTTTGGTTGGCATGCAGTTTTTTGACAGTTTTTTTAAATGAATGGGTTTGTAAAACTTGCATAGATTCAGCCAAATTCGAATGCTGTTACATCGCCATCTGCATTTTCTTGTTGTCCAAGTAAGATTGCTTGAATAAATTGAAAGGAGAGATCTGGATTTTCTTCGGCTATTTTGCCCATACGCGACCAATATTCAATTTGCTTAGGAACCGAGCGGCTATAAACAGACGCGTAACGCTTAGCCTCATTAATGAGATCATCAGACAGTTTAACAGTTGTAGCCATGACTATACTCCTACCTTACAATAAGGTGGTAATATAGTTCAAAAGGTGTTAAAAAGCAACCTTTGAAACACAATAACCTTAGCAGATCTCTAACACAATTCCTTCTCTCACAGCCATCTTTCTTAATATCTGAAAGAAGAGAAAATAAAAGATAAATTTAGAACTAAATGATCGAGAACAAGCTCTAAAAAGGTTCGGGATAGGCAGAAAATAAGTTAAAAGAATCAACGGAATCAAAATTCCCGAACTTCTATATAATCTATTGATTTTATATAAATATAGCATTCCTACCCCCTCCGCCACAGCACTTTTGTCGTGCTATAAATTATTGATTCTATATGTCTTGTATGTAGCTTGTCAGCAGGTTTTGCAGCAATTCATTTTTAAAATTCACGTCTTTTTTAAAAAATTAAAGGGGTTTTCAAAGGGTCTTCAAAGACCTTTCAAAGATCATTTAAAGACCCTTTAAGGCAGCTTTTTCTCCTTTGCTAAAAGTCGCAATTTGAGATGATGAGCTCTTGAGCTGGAATTGGATTATTTGAACTGCATGTATAAGATATGGTGACCTCTTTTATCTTAAATGGGCTAAAGCTTTTGCAAATCTCCGGCACATCATTGAGTGACAGAAGAAACTTTCCCTTTAATTGTGCAAGCAGTGTGGACATCCTCTGATAATCCTCTCGCTTAAACAAATCCTTGCCATAGTAATCCTCAACACCCCAATAAGGCGGATCAAGGTAAAACAAGGTAAAACAAGATGTTGGGACGATCATAGCGCCTAATAAACTCAAACCAATCTAAATGTTCAATGGTCACACCTGCTAAACGACGGTAAATAAGCTTTAAGGAGGCTTCAAGTTTGAGACTATTAAACCGTGCACCACGGTGTGGATCAACTCCAAACGTCTGTTTTGCCACTTTGCCACCAAAACTCAACCGCTGCAGATATAAAAACCGCAATGCCCGCTCTAAATCTGTCAGGGTCTTGGGATCTTGGGTGCGTAACCGTTCAAACGCCTCACGGCTACTCACCTGGAACTCCAACAGATCCATGAAAGGGTAATAATGGCGTTGCAACACCCGAAAAAAATTCACCACATCACCTGAACGATCATTGATCACTTCATATAAAGGAACTAATTTTCTCCTTAAAGATATCCTTTCTGATAAAACCAGTAAAGCCTATTATGCTTTTGAGAGCTTTCATAGGGAGTTAAAGAGTAATTTAAACGACAGTATTACCCAAGAGGAAGAGCTAGAGATGTTAGGACAACATCTTGTGACGCGTCCCGTATTTGAAGCCTTATTTGAAGGCAATAAATTTGTCCAGAACAATAGTATCTCGCAAGCCATGGAAAAGATCTTAGCTGAGTTGGATAAAACCAATATCAAGCAAGAGTCAAAGGAATTACAAAAATTTTATAACAGCGTAAAATTCCGTGCCTCTGGAATTACCGAACCCCAAGCAAGACAAAACCTTATTATCAAGCTTTATGAAGATTTTTTTACCAAGGCTTTTAAGAAAACCACCGATAGGCTTGGGATTGTTTACACCCCCGTTGAGGTTGTGGATTTTATCATTCATTCTGTTGATGATGTCTTACGCAATGAATTTGGAAAAAGCTTGGGATCACGAGGTGTTTCTATTCTTGACCCCTTTACAGGGACTGGTACCTTTATCACACGGTTGTTACAATCAAATCTTATAAAACCAGAGGATATGGAATATAAGTTCCGTCATGATATCCATGCCAATGAGATTGTTTTACTGGCTTATTACATAGCAGCGATTAACATTGAATCGACTTATCATAGTCTTATGAAAGGTGAATATATTCCTTTTAAGCATATTGGTTTAACTGATACGTTTCGGATGCTTGAAGAAAAAAATCTGCTACAAAAATTATTTAAAGAAAACAGTGAATATTTAGAACATCAGAAAAATCTGAATATCAAAGTTATTTTTGGGAATCCTCCTTATTCAACAGGGCAAAAAAGTGCCAATGACAATGCAAAAAACATCACTTATTCTATATTAGATGATCGTATCCGTGAGACTTATATAGCTCAATCAAAAGCAGTGAATATGCGAAATCTTTATGATAGCTATATCCGCGCTATTCGCTGGGCAAGTGATCGTATTGATAATGCTGGAGTAATCGGCTTTGTTTCTGGTTCTGGTTACATAGAAAAGCCAACAATGGACGGTTTACGAAAATCTTTAGCCAAAGAATTTACGAGTATTTACGTACTTAATTTACGGGGGGATATTCGTAAAAATATGTTAAGCAATGGGAAAGCTCAAGAAGGAGAGAATGTTTTTGGTAATGCTAGCATGACGGGTATTGCGGTAACGCTATTTATCAAAAATCCCAATGTTTCTGGAGATTGTAAAATTTACTATCATGACATTGGTAATAATCTCACAACAAAAGAAAAACTTACAGCTCTCGAGTATTTTGGTAGTGTTGGCGGCATTACGGATAAAAAGGGCTGGCAAATCATTACACCAGACAAACATAGTGATTGGATAAAGCAACGTGACGAAAGTTTCAAAACATTCTTAACTATGGGTGTCAAAAAGGGGCATGATAAAAAGCTCTTTGAAATTTATTCTCTTGGTGTTTCAACCAATCCTGATGCTTGGGCGTATAACTCAAGCCGTGAAACTGTAAAGAAAAATATGAATAACATGATTGCCTTCTATAATAGCGAGGTAAAACGTTTTAATAATAGTTATCCACATACTGACCGTAGAACACTTACAAAAGTTGTAGATAATTTTGTCAATTCCGATGAAAGTAAAATCAGTTGGAGTCTTAATCTTAAACAACATTTAGCTAGAGAAAAGGTTTTGGAATTTGAAGAGATATGCATCACTCAGAGCTTATATCGCCCTTTTACGAAACAGTGGCTCTATTATGATAGAACCTTTAATGAAATGGTCGCCAAAATGCCATGCATATTTCCAATAGGACAAACAATTGAAAATAGAGTGATACAAATTACAGGAACAGGAGCAAGAAGTGGTTTTTCTGTACTGATGAGTAAGGATTTACCTAACCTTCACGCAATAGATACAGGTCAATGCTTTCCAAGATATATTTATGAAGATACTATGTTTTCAAAAAGTAAAAGTGAGAAACAATCCCATTTATTTACGCATTCTACAGAAGATAGCAAAACAGCTGATTTACAGAAGTGTGATGCCATTACGGATGAAGGGCTAGCACATTTTAAAGCTGCTTATCCTAATGAAATTATCACGAAAGATGATCTATTCTATTATGTTTACGGAATTTTACATTCGGAAGATTATCGTACTCGTTATGCTGATAACCTCTCTAAAGAATTACCTCGTATCCCTTGCGTAAAAAGCGCTGATGATTTTTGGATGTCTGTTACAGCAGGGCGTAAATTAGGTCATTTGCACGTAAATTATGAAGATGTGGAACCTTATCCAGTGACCTTTAAAAAAGGCAATCCTAAACAGACTGATATCTCTAATCCAGAAAAGTTTTATTACGTGAATGAAATGAAATTCGCAAAAATTAAGGATAGTAAGGAAAAGGATAAATCCACGGTTATTTATAACAGCAATATCATAATGACTGATATCCCTCTTGAAGCTTATGAGTATATCGTAAATGGCAAGCCCGCTCTTGAATGGGTTATGGGTCGTCAATGTGTAAAGACTGACAAAAAGAGTGGTATTGTGAATGATGCTAATCGCTATGCTATTGAGACAGTGGGTAACCCTGCTTATCCATTGGAGTTATTCCAAAGAGTTATTACCGTAAGTTTAGAGACAATGAAAATTGTTAAGAGCCTACCAAAATTAGAAATAAGAGAAACTGAATAAACTTATAAAGCATGTTCACATAATGGGCATGCTAATCTTATAAGGGGTATAGAACTTATAACCATAATCTATACCTCTCTTGTAAGTTGATTATCTACAATCTTAAAAGGAATAATTTATTATGCGTTATTCTAAAAAGAAATCATTTGCACTTTTAAACACTGTCATTTGGATTACCTTTAAGAGATTATACCGTAATCTCAAATGATAGCTTTATCCTTTTCAAAAGCTTTGTTTAAAGAGAGCTATGTATATTCATTTTGCTTATAAGTTTTGAAGGTTCTTAACACCTTCAAAATACCTTCAAAATATATCATTAGTTGTGTTTATATCTTTATAATATCACTATAGATTGTTATTTTTAAATTTGATAAAAATTAACACATTGAAATATAACAACTTTTATTTTTTGATTGAAAAAAAATATGTAAGGGGGCGTAAAAAGAACCGTCAAAACTCAAAACCCCTTCAAAACTCATAACCATAATAGTCTTGATAGCATTTCTTATGATTATAAACTGTCTTTTGAAAGGCTTTTAAAGATCACATGCTTTTCATAAAACCCGTTTTAATCACTCACTAAAATGATCACTTTTGTCAGTTCAATTTACAGACACAAACTGACATATATATATTATTGATTGTATTTATTTGTTATGGTTATTTTAATAAGTTGTATTTTGAAAAATCGATAAAACTTAACATATTGAAAAATAATGTTTTTAATTTTTTATCTCATTTAAAAAAATACTATAGGGTCTAAAAACAACTGACTAAACTGACAAGACTAACAAAAGTCTATTAAAAGCGATTTTGCTCATCTCTATAGTTATCAATCTTTCTCTCGATATCTCATAATAGGCTATAAATCGCAATTATCCTATTTATCATTTCTCTTATGAAAATGAAAAATGATGCGGTGGCTATAAAGAATATAACAGCTATAGTGAATGCTTGAAAAAAGCAGGCTTTCATAATCACAATGCAAATGAAAACGTTATTATAAAGACAGTTCTTATAAAAGTCTGTTAAGTTGCAAATGTGTTATAAAAAGAAATTAACAGCAATCTTAAAAAAACCATTTAGTAAAAAAACTAATACGTTATAAAGTTAAAAATAAGCATGATGAGAGCGTTTCTAAATACTATGAATGTATAATTCAGAAAATAACGCAATCGTTTTATAATGCCCATAATATAGCTTTAAAAGCATATAATACAAAAGAAGCAATTAATAAGCATATAATAAATATATACACATAATGAATTTAAAAAAATCATAAAAATATCAAAAAAGTGTACAAATTAATTGACAATAAATACGTATTTTGATATATAAATAATCAAGTGATTAACAAACACTTTTGATAAGCGGATAGGTTACGATACAACCTTTCCCATTCCTTTAAAATACTGACTATCTTTTATGCTTTTATTGGCATATATGATGATTTTGTCGGGTGTGCTTACACCATAAAATACCCTATGGGAAAAGTGTAAGCAACGGACTTATCACCGTGTTTGTTAGCACCCGGCACCCTTATAGGGGTATCAATTAACAAACAATTTTATGATAAGGATTTAGTTATGAAAACTATATCAAAAAACACCCCCGTTATTTCTTCCATTTCAAATAAAACCGCATCTAATAATAAACAAGAGCCTGCAAAAAAATATGAATTTATTAATGATGGTGAATATGTAGATGGTCATTTCTTAACGCGAATTAGAGCATTAAGAGACTTTGGTGATGTCAAAAAAGGGGACCTCGGGGGGTATATTGAAAGTGAAGATAATCTCTCTCATGAGGGTAATTGCTGGGTGTATAATAAAGCCCGTGTCTTTCAAAATGCACGCGTCTTCGGAAATGCAAAAGTAAAAAGCTTTTTTGTAGACGTTTATGGCAATGCACAAATTTATGGAAATGCTATTTTTGAAGGAATGACATTAAAAGACAATGCAAAGCTTTCTGGCAATGCACATGCTAGCAACGCCGTTATAATTGAAGGCAATGCACAAATTTATGATAACGCCCGTGTCACTGATCATGCTCATATTTCCGATAATGCTGTTATTTGTGATGATGCCCATGTCGGTGGCAATGCGAAAATAAGTGGCTCTGCTTACATTTGTGATGAATCGCTTGTTTTTGATGATGCGGTTATTTGTGATGCTCTTATCTCTGGAAATTCTTATATACATAGCAATGCCTTTTTAGAAGCGAATGAGGATATCTGTGATAATGAATATCCTGAATTTGGTAGTGACGATGATTATTACCGTCATGAATATTATGCTGATTTTGAAGGCTATTATGATAATGATGATAACAGCGAATATGAAACTGATGCTGCTTAAATAACGCACGGGCGCGGCGGGGGTGCCCCTCTTTTAAATTTCCCATTCCAAATTTTAGAAAATGTTTATCACATATCAATTGTGAGGGTATCCTTATGTCTCAAAAATATAAATTAACCAGTGAAATCAAACAAATTAAAAATATGTTTACTAAAGAGATTACAACTCTTTATCGTATTAAAGCTTTAAAAGACTTTTCTGACGTCAAAGCGGGGGACCTTGGTGGTTTTATTGAAAAGGAAGATAACCTCTCTCTCATGATGGCAATTGCTGGGTGTATAATGAGGCGCGTGTTTATAATAATGCCCATGTTTCTGATAATGCTACAGTTTGTGATTACGCTAGTGTTTTCGATAATGCAAAAATTGAAGGCAATTCTACAGTTTTTGATTGTGCAAGAATTTATGACAATGCAAGAGTTTCTGATCATGCTAAAGTTTATGGTTCCTCTTATGTTTATGATCATACCTGCGTTTTGAATCATTCTGAGGTATCTGACAGGGCTGTTATAAAAGGTCATGCTAAAATTTATGATAATGCTTTATTAACTGGCTATGCGCAAGCTTATGGCAATGCAAGAATTTATGGCCATGCGCAAGTTTGGTTTTTTGCTGTGATTTGTGATGATGCTTGTATTTATGAAAATGCAAAAATTACCGGCTATACATACATTTGCGATAAAGTGAGTGTTTTTGGCAATTCATATATAGATACAAAAAAATTGAATGGTCATATCAACATTTGTGATCACACCATAAAAGACGCTGCGTAAATAAGACGCGAGTGCGGCGGGGGCAGCCCTCTTTCAAATTTTCCATTCCAAATTTTAACAAATGTTTAACACATTCAATTGTGTGAGGTCTTCTTATGTGCAAAAAATATGAATTAACTAGAGAAATCAAAAAAATTAAACATGCTCTTACTAGAGAAACTATCAATCTTTATCGCATTTGTGCTTTAAAAGATTTCGATGATGTCAAGGAAGGTGACCTTGGTGGCTTTATCGAAAAGGGAGCAAATCTCTCTCATGATGGCAATTGCTGGGTCTATGATAATGCTTGTGCCTATGGTTATGCGCGCGTTTCTGACAATGCAAAAATACGTCATTATTCTCAAATCTGTGGTCAAGTGCATGGGAATTGTGAGATCTATGGGAGGGCTTTCATCTCTCAATATGCAAGAGTTTCTGACAATGCTTGTGTCTATGGCAATGCCCATGTTTATGGGAATGTGTATGGCAATGCCCATGTGAGTGGGGGCACCCGCGTTCATGCTGATGCCCATATTTATGACCATGCCCATGTTTCTTATGATGCTATGGTTTTTAGTTATGCAAGGATTTATGGGCGTGCCAAGGTTTCTGGCTTTGCTCGCATTCATGGCCATGCAAAAGTCTATAATTATGCGGTTATCAATGGTCGTGCCAAAATTTATGGCAAGGTCTATGGCAATGCTAGTGTTGGTGGCTCTTCTGAAGTCTATGGCTCTGTGTATGGCAATGCAAAGGTCTCATATTATACTAAGGTGTGGGGTAAGGTCTATGGAAATGCAAAATTAATCAAGCAAAGCAAAGTAAGGTTGGTCCCTAAAAATTGTGAAGTTTATGAAAATGATCATATCGTAAAGATTGTTGATAAAACAGAATAAAGAACGGTATGGGGGGCGGCTTTTTGGTAGCTATAAACCTATCATAAAAGAGAGAATTCAAAAAAAAGCCGCCCCTTTAAGAGACGCGGCTTTTATCTTTTCTATAGAAATGTAACTAAAAAATATGAACTCACAATAAGTGCATATATACAAAACGTATCATATTGCAAGTGCTCTATTCTCTTGATGAAAACTTATCAAAAAAACGTAAATAATGGGTATCATCTTGATAGAATTCATTTGAATGAGAGGGTCTATAAACGCTTGTTATAGCTATCAAACCTATCAATAAAACTCCTCTTTAAAACGTTTTAAAATACTAAACTCAAAATAGAGCTGAGTGAATTCAAATAACTGACATTCTAAAATCAAAACCTATCAAACAAATCAAAACGCTTTTATCAAATCTAAGGCTTTTAAATTGGCTCTGCTGTGAAATCTAGATCTTTGCTTTTTGATAAATAAAACATTTTTAAAAGCAAATGATAACTGAGTTATAATTGTTATAAAAAGAGGTTTTAAACGTTTCTTATAAAGATCTCATTTTATGTTTCAAACGTTTAAACGTTCACTTAAAGAGGTTATCATAAGCGTATTTTTATTTTTCTTTAAAACCTAATTTCTTTAAAAATTAGCCGGCTCAAATTTGAGTTGGCAAAATTAACCACCCCAATTCTAGGGGCTCGTTTCTTAGAATAGAGCATTCTTTAAACATTATAGCTTTTATCTAAAATTGAATAAAACCCCATGCCTTTATGATGTTACAATGGTTTTGAATTTTGCTTGCTTATCTTTGTTTCAATAGATGCCCTCAAATTTGAGGTGATCTCATTTGGCTTCGTATTTTTAAACTATAACTTTTAAAACGTTTATTGATAACTTGCTTGCATATAACATAAAAAGGCTTTTGATTTCATAAGACATAACGTTTTGAATTTCATATCTGTTGTGATGATATGTCTGTATAATGCCTGCCTATCACTTTCTAAACTTCTAGAAAACGCTTTAAAAACGATTTTGTCTTTAAATCCTTTTATGCGCCCTTAATAAATTAAAATCTATAAGCTTATAAAAGTTTTAAACGATTACTCCCTTATAGGATACTATAACGTCTTTAGATTTTACGCTTCTCAATTTTGAGAACCATAATCTTATGCTTGATATGCTATTAAGACACCAATCTTTAAAATAAGCTGTGCTCTTTAAACATATGTTATCGATAATTTCAAACAACTGAACTTTAAAACAATGCGATTTTGAATGATAAAAACGTATCATAAAATTTATGAACTGTTATGAATGGTAGCTGCTTTTCATTTCATTTGAATACACAGATGCGTTATAATATTTACATCATGATTTGCTTTTTATGCTCTATTCATACGTGATAATTGTTTATAAAAAATGGTCAATTTAAACACGTATAAAAGTGTGGATTCTTAAGTGGATTCATATAAAATAATTTAACGCAACATATTGATTTATTTATATTTTTGTGTAATATGTGGCGCCGGGCGCTAGAAACACGGCGATAAGTCCGCTGTATGCTTTCCCCTAAAAAGGGTATTGTATGGCATAACCACACCCGACATAAATCATCATACACTATTCACAGCATAAAAGACAGTCAGTATTCTAAAAAATGGAAAAGATCTTATCGTGATCTATCCGCTTATCGCTAAGTGTTTCTACACACTTGGGGCTTTTTTAAACGAACTTTCTTTCACTGTCAACATGCCTTTGCAATTTTTTTTCACTTTTTTATCCTGATATTTACTCAATTGAATATCAAGCGCTTTTTCTAGCTCTCTGTCCGTCTCTTCACTCGATAATGGATAACCTCTCTCACCATCATTCGTTATCTCACAAATCAACTCATCATCTTTTGTACGTTCTTTAATTTTCACATTTAACTCGTCTATCAATGCTTCAAAATTCAAAATGTTTTTTGGTAACAAACCACCGTATATCCACGCTTTAACTTGAGCCTTCGTGCTGTAATCTACATTCGCAGGCGTCTCATGATACTGACCGCCTTCAAATTCTTCATATTCCCTCATTCCATCACCATATTCGTAAAGATTATACAAGTCTTTGATTTATAATGATAATTCACTGTTTTGTATGTTGAATGAGAGTCTCGAATATCGTAAGATTCTTTCATTTCAAATCTGTGTATGTTGAATCAATCAAAACCACTCATTTGCACATAACAAGCGGGATGAGTGTGTGGATCAAATTTGCATAAGAAAGGAGTAAAAATGGTCCTTATGAACCGTCTTAATGCAAGGTCTGTCGCAACATTGGAGGCTGGCAAATATAACGATGGTGCCGGCTTGTTACTCCACAAACGTAAAGATGGTGGTGCTCAATGGATTTATCGTTATACCCTTCACGGATAAAGTGCAAGTTTTATATAAAAATAACCTACTGTATTTATAGATCTTTTTTATTGTAAGGGATAAATAAATAAAAGTTGGGGAATAGGATTTCGCAACTTGCTCTCAATTATTGCGAATCAAAACTTCTTTTCGAGGTGATTTTTTTGCGATTTTAAAGAAAAGATTTTGTAAATCTCTAACTCTTAGTTATCCATTTTTTAAAGTGTGAGAAGTGATTATCTAGCGCATCTATGAAACGGGATAAATCGATGACAAACATAAAGACAATGAAGGCTAACCACTTCATAATGCGTGACATCATCTTTAAGCCTTGATACGTCTCTATCATCTCATGAAGAAGCTGTTGTTCTGTCTCCGTGAGATCTTGTTCCGGTTTACGCTTTCTACTCATTTGACCAACCACATAAGCGTGCTCCCTATTTTGCGCCCCCAAATCACAAGCGCTGTTCCTTAAAACGTTTGGCAACAATCACCAGTCCTGTACACGCCGCTAAAACCATAATCCCTGCTAACGCCCACTGAATTGGTCCATTACCAACAAAAAAGCCTCCAAATCCTGAACAAGACCCTATAATCGGGGCTAGCGCCTCTATCTTGAAAAGACCTGTTCTCTCCTTCGTTTCTACCCTGTGATAGTTCGAAGCAATGTAAGACCCTTTCGCCCACAAACCGGCTTCGGCTGCTCGACGGTTGGATAATCCCACAAAAGGCTTACCCCCTATCTTATTCCATTTCTGTAATTCACTAGGAACAGCTTCATAATCCCCTTGATTAAGCTTCTTCAACAACGTTGACTTGCTAAAGGCTTTCGTTCCTACGTTATAACAAAACGATACCAATGCCGCGAATTGGCAATCCGTTAATGAAACGGTCACCGATTCCTCTACCGTCTTCTCAAATTGCTTTAAGTCTTCACAAAGAATTTCTTCTGCTTGCTCTTGTGTGATACGCATGCCTTTTTTAACAAGCGGTTGACCGGCATTGCTGGTGTGACCATACCCTATCGTCCAGATACATGCTACATCTCTATAAGCCTCTAAACGTAACCCTTCCCACTGTTTGATAAGCTCTAATCCTTCCTTTGATATCTTTCTCATCTGACCCTCCATAAAAAAAGCCCCACATCTGTGAGGCTGGATTAAAATCTTCTTTTATGATCTTCTATTGGCTATGCTCTTTGATCAACTGCTCGACTTCTTCAACACGAAAGCCAAGTTGAAAAAGCGGTGCATATTCGCTTTCCTGTAATTCATACTGACAACGCTTTTTGACAAAATCTCCATTGAGATCAGACGGCATTTCGGTTATGAGAGCAACCTTATGCGTGTCATCTTCTACCCCCTCTTCTCCTTCACTGAGCTCTTTGATAAAGACCCAATAAAAACGCGTTGATAAAAGCTGCTCTAGCCTTTTTACCGTTTCTTCCCTATCAAATTCGAGCATATTTAGATAATCTTGCTTCGTATTTAAGTGTTCTGGATAAGAAAACATTTTAACCTCTCAAATAAATCTACGTGAGCGGCTGCATCCACGCGCCGAAACTTGTTCATTTGCAGCATTGATAGATATATATCCTCGACCAAATCGGTGGCTATCCCCTTCAATATTCCAAGTCCCTCCAGCTACCATTGCCTTAAGATCTACATTATCTGCTGTTGAGAAAAAAATAGATCCTGACAAAAACTGCCACATATAGCCGCAACCATCCTCACATCCTATATGAGAAATCATACGACGATTTGCCGTATCCCTATGTCCTCCGGAATATTTTGGAGAAGGTGCCTTTTTACCTTGAATACTTGTCTTATCATTACTCCCATGCATAGCAGAAGCAAATTCTTCATCACTTAATAATGACTTATTTACAAGCATCATATCTGTTGTATGCTGCATATAACTACGGTTAGTTGTTACATTTGCACGATAAACCGATTTCGTATTTACACCGTCGCCTGACTGAAGATAAATATCAACCCAAAGATCTGTAGAGAAGTCGTAAACCATTCCTTCTGGTGAACTATAAGGGCGGTGATTGAGACACCAAACAGAGTGGGGTAATATATCCCCTGCACGATAACCCGATAAGAGATGACCAGAAATCGTACCAACATCCGCACAAAGCGTGTGAAACCCTCCTATCTTGCGCGAATTATTGACGGTGTAATTCCTTGGATACGTAGAGTTTTCCGATACAACAAATTTATGAGACTGTCCTCCATCAGAAACCAAATAAACATAATAATCCTTGCCCGCAGAAAGAGAAGAAATATCTATTCTCGTGTCTACCGTATAACTTACAACCAAAATATCATTGCCTACTCCCAAGGTTAGGGTCGTTCCTTTTTTTACCGTTAATTGCGCTTTGCCTGTAGCAACAAGAAACGGGGTAGAATTTGACAAAATCGTTAAATTAGACTGTTTCAGTAAAGTATTTATCTTTTCTGCTAGTGCTTTTGCTGCTGTTGCTGTTGTTTGAGCTGCCGTTGCTGTTGCTAAAGAACTTTTGAGACCTCCAAGCTCTTGCTTCGTTGTATCGGCGGTTTTCTTTGCTTGATCTGCAACTCCTTTGGCTTCTTCCGCTGTCCTTTTCGCTCTATCGGCTGTTTCCTTAGCTTTAGTGGCTTCGCCCTTGGCTTGATAAGCTTTTGAATCTGCTGCTTCCGCTTTTTTCTTGGCTTCGTCTGAATACATCCGCGCTAAACTTACGGGGGCTTTAAAATTCTCAACCACTTGATTGATATCGATAACCCTACTTACCGCAGACGAGGCTGTTTTCTCTGCCTTTTCTGCTATTGACCGCGCCTGTCCTGCTTCATGTTTTGCATAACTTGCTGTATCTTTTATAGCCTTTACCGCATCATTCGCTCCATCCGCCTTTGACCATGCTGTATTGGCTGTTTTCTTAGCTTCTTCAGCCGCTCTCTCCGCAGATTGGGCTATGGACTTCGCACTCTCCGCTAATTCCTTGGCTTTCCCTACTTCACCTTTAGCTTCATACGCGCGGTTATCGGCTTTCTCCGCTATTTTCTTGGCTTCTTCACCTGCCATTTCCGCTAAGCTTGCTGTAGTCCTAGCATTATCTGCCACTTCCTTCGCATTATAAGCTGTACTACTAGCGTTATAAGCTATATTTTTTGCGGATTCTGCCTCACTACGGGCTTGTCGCGCATCATGTTCAGCGTAGCCTGCTTTTTCCTTGGCTTCCTTAGCTATTTTTTGTGCCTCTCGCGCTTCTGTTTCTAAAGAATCTGCTTTTTTACCCGCTGTTTCTGCCGCTTTCTGTGCTTGTTCGGCTGTATATTTTGCACTATTAGCTATTTCCTTAGCTTTGTCTACTTCACCCTTGGCTTGATAGGATTGTGAATCTGCTGTTTCGGCTTTTTTCTTGGCTTCATCTGCGTACGTACGCGCTAAACTTGCTATAGTCTTAGCGTCATCGGCTACTTCCTTCGCTTTGTGAGCTGTACTCCACCCTTCATGAGCTGTACTTTTTGCCTTTTCTACCTCACTGCGCGCTTGTTCCGCCTCATGGTTGGCATAGCCTGCTGTCTGTTTGGCTTCTTTCGCTATCTTTTCAGCTTCACCCGCTACTGTCTCTACCTGTGATGCCTTCTTTTGTGCACCATCGGCTACCTTTTTTGCCTCTTCGGCGGTCGACTTCGCACTATTGGCTACTTGTTTTAGACTATCCAAAGCTCCTTTCGTTTCTTCTGCTACCTTCTCTGCTGCTTCCGCTTTGCTCTTCGCTGCTTCCGCTATGCCCTTAACGGCTTCTGAACTTACCTGCCCTGCCGCCTCTCCTGAACGCGCTGCCGCTTCTGCTGCTGCTTTGGCTTCTTTGGCTATTCGCGTGGCTTCGGTTGCACTCTGCTGGGCTTGCTCTGATTTCGCCGACGCACTATCCGCAGAACTTTTCGCTTCCAAGGCTATCGTTGTGGCATTGCTTGCTTCTTCTTTTGCTTCCTCTGATAGGCTCTTCGCAGATATTGCTGTCTGTGAAGCTTCATTCGCAACTGCCTCTACGCTTTCGGCTTTAGCCTTTGCTGTTTCTGCTGCCTCTTGTGAGCTTGATGCCAACCGTTGTGCCTCTTCCGCTTTAGCCTTTGCTTCACCAGACTTCGTTAAGACTTCTGAAGTTTGCTGGCTTATCTCATCACCTTTCTGCTTAGCTGTAGTGGCTGTCGATAATGCCGTGTCTGCAACGCTTTTAACATCTCCAAGCGTTTGTTTAGTTTCCTCAGCAATCCCCTTGGCATCATGAGCTGTGCTAGATGCCGTATCCGCCATTGTTTTCGCTGCATTTGCTTCTCTTAATGCTTCATCGGCGGTTTTTTGCGCTTCTGTAGATGATGTCGTTGCTTTTTCTGCTAAACCTTTAACTTCTTCAGAAATCCCCTTGACATCATTGACTGATGTAAGCGCTGTAGAAGCTTTCTCCTTCGCATCACTCGATTCTCTAAGCGCACTTGTAGAGGCATTTTTAGCTTCTGTTGCGAGCTGTTTGGCTTCTTCACAAACACTCTTACTTTCTTGTGCAACTCTCTCTGCTGCCTCAGCTTTCTTCTGAACGGCTTCTGCTAAACTTTTGGATGCTTCACTCCCTTCACGAACCGCTTGTCTATCGGCTTGTAAGGCTTGCTCTGCAACTGTCTTAGCCTCAGAAGCTATTTGAGATGCCGTTGTTGCTGCCTGTTGTGCCTGCTCGGCTTTCGTGTTTGCACTATCTGCCGCGCTTTTAGCGTCTAAAGCTGTGGTCTTTGCAACACCGGCTTCTCGTTTTGCTTCTTCTGATAGACTCTTTGCTGCTGTCGCTGTTTGTGCTGCATCATCACTCGTTTGTTTTGCTGCATTAGCAATAGTCTCTAAACTTTCTGCTTTATTCTTGGCTTCTTTTGCATTCCTCAACACTTCATTAGAACGCGTTTGGATTTGCTCTGCTGTTTTTGTCAGTTCTGTAACTGAAGCCGTCGCACGTTCCGATAAACCTTTTGCCTCTTCCGCCATATCCTTGGCATCATCGGCTGTCTGTTTGGCTCCATCTGCCTTAAGACTGGCTTGGGTCGCTACCGTCTTGACTTCATGACACGTTGCTACCGCTGTCGCGGCTACTTGGGACGTCTCTGTCGCTGTTTGGGAAGCTTCTCGCGCTGTTTGTTCTGCACGTTCAGCAATCGATTTCGATTCATCAGCTAACTTCTTGGCTTCTGTCGAGACATTCACTGCACTGTCACTTACCTGCTTGACCTCTGCAAAACTTTCCAATGCCGTAGCCAGTGAACCTTTCGTACCACTGATTTCCCCTGAAGCTCTATCAACCGCTGCTTTGGTCTCTTCTGCTATGTGCTTTGCAGCATCAGAGGCATTTTGGGCTTCTTCGGCTAAGCCCTTGGCGCTATCCGCTGTCTCTTTTGCTTCATTGGCGATTGCTGTTGCTGCTGTAATCGCTTCCTTCGCTTCACTGGAGGTTGTAAGCGCTACATTAACCGTTTGAACCGTTTTTGTTACCTCTGTGAGCGCTTGATCTGAGCCCCTCTTAGCTTCTTCTGCAACCTGTTGCGCACCATTTGCACGCGCCATCGCTTTTTCTGCCTCTTGCCTTGCATTCACAACCTGTTCTAACGGTGCAAAAGTCTCATACGAATACAAAGAGGCTGTCCCTAAAATCTTCGGAACAACAACGCTACTTTGCGAGGTGCCTTCTCTGATTTCCTCTTCAGTTGCCACCGGTATCAAATATTCATGACTATGATCGGGGATCTTCATCTGCTTTCCTCCTTACTCCCTCTAAAGAGCTTCATCCAAAGAACACTCTTTCAAATCCTCAAGATCTGCGCTTAAGCTCTCTAAGCGTTTCTCCATCTCTTTCTGCGAACCATCAAACTCTGTTTTCAAAGCTGTTGTCACTAAATCAACAATCCCTTGAAGCGGCGTATGCAAAAAGCCTCCCCCTGAATACAAAACGACCCGTACTTGGGACGGGTCGCTAAGCTCTGATATCGCAAACGGTTTTAAGGTCATTTCAACTCCTCATGTTTTAATCCCATAAATTACACTCACATTAACGGGGCGCGTTTCAGCGCCACCAACCCTCTCTGACATAAGATGATGATCATGATGCGCCCTATCATGAATGCCCTCTTTGAGAGGCGTCGAATAATATAAAAAGTTCGCAAAGGGGCTTCGAATAAACCAAGGCAAGCGCGGCGGCTTATCTTTATCGGTAAACCAAAAGGGAACCTCTACTTGTGAACTTCCTGCGATTTGATCAAATTCTTGATTACACATTTCCAAGGCATCACCACTCAACCCTAAACACTCCTCTTCATCCAGTGATCTCTTTCGCCTTGGCAAAGAAGCTTCAGAAGAAGAAACATCTCGTTTCTTGCGTGAAGAACGGTCAACCGAAGAAGCCGGTCCTATTAAATGTTCATGCGCTTTTAAAGAACACGCTTGCTGGCTGGCAAAAACGCCAAGGGTCTAGACCACGTTCATAATCTGTGCCCCGTAAAAACATCCCCCGAAAATCGGGAACATTAAATGTCGAAACGCCATCTCCCGCGCCCCATGTCGTTCCTATCGCGTCAAACAACGCTCTATAACTGCTTCGCAAATAAGCACGCCCATCACAGACTAACCAGCCTTCCGGCAAGCGTTCCATTGCAAAAGGACCAATAAAACCAGACGGTAGGCGTTTTAAAGAAGACGCTTTTCCCCTTGTTGGATTGAGAATTTGCCAACCGCTTATCTCTTCATCATACATAACAGTATAAAGACAGCCCTCTTGGATCTCGCCTCCCGATAAGGCTAATAAACCGCTTTCTGTCGCCTTATAAACGGGCTTAGCAGCCAAATTATCCAAAGCAATCGTGGTCGCCCCAACGTTTTTACCTTTCGCTTTAAAACAAACCGTGATACCATTCTTATACGCTAAAAATTTCGATTGACTTTGAAGACGTATCGCACTCGTCTTTTGTTTTTGATCAACTGTAATAATACCCTCAATACCCCCCCCCGTATCGGATAAATACTCACTGACTCTTTGCATCATAAAACGCGCGCTGTTATTGACCGTGTTAGGGTGCTGTCCCTCTGACCAATTAATCAAGCTATCTGCCCCACCATTCTCAGAGGCGCTCAAAGACCAATCATAAATCGTTGACATCTTGACCTCACGTCTTAATCCCAAACACAACACTCATATTAATCGGGCGTGTTTCACTGACACCTGAACGAGCCCAAACAACATCACGCATGTGAAGATGGGAATGGGGAAAGGCAAGCACATGATGCAACCGTATATCCTCTGCACGCACACCCAAACGCTCGGCAAGCTTTTCCCTTTGCTGCTCATTCAGCACATACCCCCAGATAATCATCATATTTCCATACCAACTCTCTTCCTCATTGGCATCATTCAAAATCGTAACCGATTGACCTCCATGTTCATGCTTTCTCATAGTGTCATGCTGTAATGTGCCAAGATAACGAAAACGGTCTATCTCGCGATCATCATCAACACCCCGCAAAAACACGCCACGCAAATCGGGAACATTAAACTTCGTCCAACTATCACTGCCACCCCATCTTGTTCTTATCGCTTCATAAAGTGCTGGATAATCACTGCGCAAATAAGCAGCCCCATTACAGACTAACCAGCCTTCTGGCAAAACTTGCATTCCAAAAATCCCTATCGTACCGGTAGGATAAACTGAAATCATTGGTTCTTGTAATAAAGGCAAGGGGGTAGGATTCAAAACATGCCAACCATTATCCCTATAAACCAAACGATAAATGCACCCCTTTTGAAACTCGCCTCCTGTCAAAGCACGCATGCCTAATTCCGTCGCCTTATAAAGAGGCTTGGCGGGTAAAGCATTTAAAGCAATTGTTGTTGCCCCAACATTCTTGCCCTTCGCTTTAAAACAAACCGTGATACCATTCTTATACGCTAAAAACTGACAGTGGCTTTCAAGTCTTATCAACGTCGTTTGTTGTTCCGCATCAACCGTAAAGGTATTTGCAATCATACCACTCGTATCGGATAAATATTCCTTTACGCGTTGCATCATCACACGCGCACTATTATTCACGCTGCTAGGACGCTGTCCTTCTGACCAATCAATCAAATCATCACAATAGGCATTCTCAGAAGCTCTCAAAGACCAATCATAGATCGTCGACATCGTAAAACCTCATGTCTTAATCGCATACAGAACAGAAACATTCACTGGACGCGTCTCTCCTTCACCAGAGTTTCTCAAGTCAACCTCTTGATCTTCATCAAGAGCATAGGGGCTTGCAATATAGCTCCCTAAATTCTCACGCTCTATTCCCATAAAGTTTGCAAGAGCCCCCCCTCCAAACAATCCTAGACGGTACCCCAAAACAGCCGTCGTATTCCCATCCCAAAAATCTTCATTGCTCGTAAAATGGGGAAAGGAAAGACTTTGCCCCTGATGTTCGTGTGACTCCATTAAATCTGTTTGCACACTTGCAAAAGAACGCCCTTCATCAATATGACGACCGCTATCAACACCTCGTAAAAACATCCCCCGAAAATCCGGAACATTAAACGTCGTAACACTATTCCCTTCTCCCCAAACCGTCCCTATCGCAGAAAACAGATCACTATAATCAGTCCGCGAATAAGCCTTTCCATCACAGAGTAACCAACCTGTTGGAAGATCACGCATCGCAAACGTTCCGATAAAACCAGTAGGATAAAGACTGAGTTCTTCTTCTAAAGGGATAGAGGTGGGATTAACAAGGTGCCAATGATCTCCACTAAATACCAATGTATAAATGCATCCCTGTTGGATTTCGCCGCCCGATAAAGGACCAATCCCTAAGGCGGTCGCTTTATAAACCGGCTTGCCCTCTAAAGCATTCAGAAAAACTGTCGTCGCTCCAATATTCTTATCCATCGCCATAAAGCGTAAAACGATACCATTCTTGTATTCTAAAAACTGTGATTGGCTTTCAAGCCTTATCGTACTTATTCGTTGGACATGATCATTCGTCACAATCCCTTCAAGTGTTCCACCCATGTCTAACAAGTATTCCTTGACACGCTGCATCATCACACGCGCACTGTTATTGACTGTGTTAGGGTGTTGTCCCTCTGACCAATCAATCAAATCATCTGCGCGCGTGTTATCCGCCGCTCTTAGCGACCAATCATAAATCGTTGACATATTTGTGACCCCTAAACTCCGTAAAATGCCCGCATGAATTGCGTCATCAAAGGATTATCATCTTCACGCTCTTCTTCTTCCAAAGGCTCTTCCTGTGACGCTAGTAATACCCGTAAAACCTCCAGCAAGTTCTCTCTATCGCCCATACCACCCCGTGCGATAGGGCTTGCTCTATAAGGCTGTCCACCATACATCTGAAATACACGATTAACAAAATCACTTGCGCGCATTGCGTTATTGCCTGCATTCAAACCAACCGCATTGCTCCCAACCAATTGCGCTGCATTGGCATGGGGATTTTGCAAAAGCCGCGCTGCTCCCCCTGCTCCTTGTTGATGGGCTAAATACAGTTCCGCATCTGTAGGCGCCCTTCCCAACAAACGGCTTAAATGGTTGCGATTATCAAGCGTAAACCGCCCCATGGCATCGGCTGCCTGCATGGGGTCAAAACGGTCTTGTAAGCCATATTGCTTAGCGGTGCTGTCTATGAACTGATACAACCCACCCGCAGAAGAACGGGGATTCCTTGCATTGGGATTACCGCCACTTTCAACTTGCGCAACACGGTATAAATAGCTTTCCGGCAAGCCATACCGCACCGCTGCTTGACGTATCGCTTGATCAACTGAAGGGTTATATCTAGCCATAGATTTTGCTCCTTGCAAATCTGCCCGCTTCTCCCATCAATATCGAAGAAATGAAATGCATTGTCTTCTCAGTCAAAACTCCCTTTTTATGCCAATTTATGAACCTTTGTAACATTTGAGCTACTTCTTGCTGGGTCATACCTTTAACGCCAAAAGTTGCTAACTTTGCTATATCACTTTCAAATATTTGTCTCTCTTTTTGAGGCAATTTTCTAATCGTATCAGATAAAATATTTTGAGTAATTTTTGCCCCAGCACGTGCTGTACTAACTTTTCCGTACGGAATGTTAACACCTGTTAAAGGAGAAGCCTCTGGTGTTCCTTGAAATGGCTTTAGTGCTCTTTTCGCCGCATCTTCATAAAATCTTTCATCATCTACAGCTTTTCTGAACGCTTTAACGTTTTTAGGGCTTAAAGACCTGCTAAGATTTTTAGACATGCTACCTGTTTGTAAAATATCCGAAAGTGTATTAATAGGGCGGGATTTTTCTAATATGTCATCGATATAATCTCTCATCCCAACGCGATAGGTATTGAGACCATCCGGCATCGCTCCTTTACGAAGACCTTCTGCAATTCCTTCTCCAGATACATCTCTTTCTGCAATTTTTTTGCCTTGTTGTATTGCTTCTTCAAAACCTTCATATTTTGCTACACTACCACGTGCTACTTTATAAGTAGGAGCAATCTGGTCCGCTATCTCTACTAAATCTTTCTTAAGCGACTGATATACAGAAGCCATGCGTTTATCACCAGAATTATGATATTTGTCGCGAAGGTCATCGAGAGACTTCTTAATTTCATCTAATAACTCCATCGTAGGCTTATAATTAATATGGCGAAAATCTTTAGAATAAAACATTTCTGGCTTTGCATTGCGACGGTCTTTCTTTAAGATTTTAACGGCTCGTTCAACTGCTTCTTGAAATGCTTCATGTTCAAAAAGATCATTAAGAGCTGGATAATGCTCTTTTCCTACTGGAGTACGATACACTTGCGCATAAATAGGTTGATATTCTCTTTTCCCTTGCTCTTCAAGCAACCTTTTTAAAACTTTCGTATCTTGGAGAGGAGTAATGTTTTCATCTGCCGATTGACCAATACGGCGGATAGCGTTCTGTACCCTTTCCCCATGAGCATGTTTCAAAAGTTCAGAAACGCGCGTATTTGTTTTTCCCATATTAGCAAGTGATACTTCTAAATTCGGACTAATATCTGTCAAAAATGCGTGACGCGGCGCACTTGCAAGGCGTTCTGCAACATTCTCAACACCATCATCATATAATGTTTTTGCAACTTCTCTAACCGCTTTGGTTTGAACGTCTTTATAAGCAGGATTAAAATGCCTTCTTACAAAAGGAACCTGTTGCAATCCATGTCCCGCTTTTCTTAATCCCCAAGAAGCTCCTGTACCAGCAAGAGAACCAACAGGACCAGCAACTGCTCCAATACCACCACCAATCCCTGCCGAAGCAAGGCGGTCATAAAGACCATCTCCCGCACCAGAACCATGTAAAGCACCAGAACCCGCTCCTAAAATTGCCGCCTTACCAATATTTCCAAATGTTGATGCCGCAGCACCTACTCTCAAAAGTCCAAGCGGAGGAATAAATGAAAGTGCTGTTGGTACAAGCGAACCAACAAGATAAGCAGCTTGAGACAACCATGGATGTTTTTCTTCCAAGGCTTTTTGGTAAGCGCGTTCTTTTGCTACCCTTCTATTGTAAATCTCTTCTGCCCGTTTATCGCCACTCCAATAATCCTTAAAACCCGCTTCATTCGCCGCTTGTATCTCATCACTATATCCTGCTGTCAAACCAGATGTACCATGACTTCTAAGTGCATCCCACCACGTAAGATCTTTATCATCAAATGAAAAATCATCTGTTACTCTTGATTGATTTGCTGTATTTTGTAGTCCTTCAACAAAGTTATTGGATAATTTCGCAATCTCAGCAGGATCTTCAACTACTCGGAAACGTGTTCCATTCTTGGCGTATACATATTGAGAAGAAGATGAAGAAGGATTATTAGCATGTAGCTTTATAATTTTTTCAATCTCAGCTGCATCTTCAACCACGCGAAAACGTGTCCCATTCTTAGCGTATACATATCCAGAAGTCTTATAAGGATTCATTTCTATTTCTCCTTAACCAGAATTTTACCACTGGAACTATCGATAAAATAAGGTACGTTATCCTTAATAGATGCCTCTTCTAAACTCATCTTAGGTATATTTGCACTACCTCTTTGTGACATTCGCGAATCCATAGAATACTGCGCGCTACTTCCAAATGCTTCATCCACATCCGCAGCTGTTATATTATCATTCATCAAAATAGCTATTTGAGCATCTGTCGCTTTGTTATAAATCTCCTGTAAACGTTGCAAATTCTTTATAAGATCCTCAGGAGATGAACTCTGTTGCAAAGCACCATAAACACTTTCTAAAGTCTTACCTTCCCTATCAGTCAAATTACCCAATCCTGAAGCACCATTAGGTGATAGTGCCTTAATCCTCTCTAACTTATGAAGCATCACTCCCCCTCTGATAGCTTCAAGATGATTTTTTAAACGTGATGCGGGTGTATTCCACAAATACTGTAAAAACTGACCAATAGCACCAGTAGATGCTTTAGGATTTTTCTTAAGTATCTCAAGTGCTTCATTTATCGTATACGCTGTACTCTCTCTCATAATTTTGGCATCTACTATTTGTAACTTTTTCAACTGTTCACGCTGTTGTATCTCTTGATATGCCTTAGATCCCTTGATGACTTCTGCTTCAAACTTTCCAGTCTCAGGATTGGTAATCAACTGGTAATCAACAGAAACTTTAGGTTTATCACCACCTGTTAGCAGTGCACTAAGCATTTGAGGGTTACGTGCCATGACAGCAGCTTCTTCTTCACTGTAGCCTTTGGATTTTAGATACTCGACGGTTTGGTTAACCTGCCCTCTTTGTTTATCGCCTTCATTAAGATGCTTCACACCACTTGCAAGCGCATCCCATCCAGAACCACCGGAGGGTGCTGCCGACATGCCTGCAAAAAGATCTTGAAGCTTTTTATAAGCATCTGATTGAAAAAACTTATAAGTATTGGATTGTAAAAACTTTTCTAAATCTGTTGGTTCAGAAGGCGGTGTTTGTGATGTAGGTGGCAATGGTTGTGTTTGGGGAACATCAACTTTAGGTGTAAGTTCTTGTAAGGATTCCTCCAGTGGATTTGGCATAGGTGGATGATTGCCTACACCAAGAGGCATTTCCGTTTTAAGAGCCGTAGAGGGCATAAATGGTCCATATGGCTGCTGCATATTTTGTAAATAGGGGTTGGAGGGGGCTTGAACCTCCTCTGGTGCCATCAAAGGGGCGAGAGTCATCCCCGCAGCAGTAGATATAACACTCTTTGGATTTGCTTTCATGAATTGTCCCAATCTTTGCGCCCCTGTAACCGCTTTTGGAGCCAATCTGGGATAAAGATATCGCATAATATGCGGTGCAAATCTCGCTCCTGCCACTAAAGCCATTGGGATTATCGGTGCAACCATCACACTCTCCTACAAAGCTATTGTTTAATTATTCTTCAGTTATTGTTTCTTACGAAGAAGTTCGATGACTTCTTTCGACATTCCTGCTGCTACTGCCGCTCCTGCTGGACCACCCATCATATAACCAAAAGCCATTGGTGCTGCCTGAAGCGCTAGAGAACCTACAGTTCCTACATTCCTCCAAGGATTATTGCCTTGCACCAGAGAATTCGTACTGTTATTCGTCGTCGTACCGTAATTTCTTGCAAAACCATGACCGGCATTCATCAACATGTTCAGTCTGTTCCAACCGCTATTGTCTTGCTCCAGCCAACGTTCGCGATTGGCATCAACAAGCCGTTGATTATAATTATCAAGCACGCCTCCTCCCTGTATGGCATTAGAATAGGCATTGCCATAACCCTGTAAGAAGTTATTCGAAGCTCCCAACTGGTTTTGATTGGCTTGATCAATCATTGCATTGGCTTGCATCATGTTCTGTACATCTTGATTATACTGGTTTGCTGTAGCACTTGTAGACAAAGCACCAAGTTCATTTGCCAATACATCTGTATGTGCACCAGATCCATAACGACCTGCACCTGCAAAAGAACTGTTAATCGTATCTCTTACACGGTCTAAACTATTTTGAAGAGCGGCATTAAAAGAGGGATTCTGTCCAACCATACCGCCAGAAGCCATTCTTCCAAGATTATTTGCTGCCAACGTTGGATTGTAGATCGTATTCATCAAAGAACGGTTTTGATAATGATGAGGTATACTTCCAAGTCCACCAATGGCATAGCGCGTCTGATCACTTAACGGCGCAACACGCGGTCCCCCATAAACATTGCCACCCATCCCTGTGTTATACATTTTATAAGCATCCGCACCACCACGCTTAAAGACATTCTGCATCCAAGAAGGCGGGGCGCTCGTCTGCACCTGCTTCTGTTCTTGTGTTGTCGGTGTCTTGCTCCCCATGTCATAATTCCTTCCTGTAATAAAGCATCGTTATGCCGTAACCTTGCCTGTCCAATGCGCGTTTCCAGCCTAAGCGCCCTAAAATTTCTATCTCGAAAGCGCCATTCTCACGCGCCCAATCTTCTGCAACTTTTAAATTATCAATTTGATCAAGAACGCCCTTGCCACTGCATTCACAAATCAAAACGCGCTTCTTTCCTAAAACTGTCTGTTGTATCTGGGTCGTAACAGCCGCTAAAAATCGCTCGTCATCATCCAAAACAAGCCACAACTGTTTCTTGCCACTGCAAATGGCTTCAATCAGTTCTTGTAACGTAACTTCATGTTTGAAACGCTCTACATAATCACTCAATGACGCAATGATCTCTTCAAAATACGGCGCTATACGCTCCAGATCCCAAGAACTGGTCAAATAGACTTTTGCCATTATCCTCTGCCTAAAGGACGTAAATCAACATTAAAACCCGTAATCATTGTCCAAGATTCATATTCGGGAATGCGCAATTTAAAGCGGTGATAACGATTGCGTGAGCGACCATGATAAGCACCTGTGACATAAGAACATATCCTCTCCTTATGCCATGTGATCGGCGTATCGTGATTACGCAATCTTCTCTCACCAATACTTAAAAGACCTTGCGTCGTATCAACCTCTGCAAATATCTTCGTGATAAAGCTAAAACTTCCATCCGGTGCCCCCATCTCTTGCGAAACAACCGTTGCCTCCATTGGGGCTCCTGTAAACATAACAAGATGATTTTGATCATCAAAAGCCCCAAGGATAGGCGCACCACTTTGCCAACGAGGGCTATCTAAAGAAGCCGGTAAGGACTCAAGATTGATCGAAATCTCATCCAATTGTTCTAAAGTATAACCTGTCGTAAAGACTGGAAAAAATGTGAAAGGCTTTCCTTGTATCGTCGACCACTTTTGCAAACCCCAATCATAAATAAAGGTAGTTTGCTCGTTGTTACCTCTCTTTAAAGACCAGTAAATCCGGTTATCAACGGGGTCTATAACCCCTTGCATCTCATCAAGAGCAAACTTATCAAATGTTTTAAAAACCGTTCTATCAACCTTTTCAAAGCCTATCGGCAAAAGTTGACCATCCAAACTCATCTGATAAAAGCCACCATCACTCGCAAAAAAGGTGTCACTGCCTCGACAAGCTATAGAGGCTGCACTGCGCGCGCCTCGCTTGTCTTGAATCTTTTGAAACGTAAACACTATCTTAGAACCTGGAACAAAGGTTCCTGCATAAATAGCAGAACGCATAAAAATGAGCGGATTGGTCGTTTCTGTTGCCCCTTGGACATATTCTCCATCCGGAAAATCTTGAAAATCACAATTTTTCTGCTTAACAGTCCAATGGGTTGCATCATCCAAACCAGACCAATGAATGCGATTGGGATTATCTGTCAATTGCATCAAACAAACAAAAGGTCCCCAAACCTTCACCAATCCGGCTTTCGGTGGATTGCCCCCTAAATCTTCAAATCTTTCAGAACTGTGGGTATTAAAGACTTGCGGTTTGTCATTTTTATTCACCGCAATAACTCTTTGACCAAACAAAGCAAATGACCATTGATTATCTTCATGCGCATGATACGTCACACCACTTTGACTGATGTCTTTCCAACCCTGCGTTTGACTGTCATAACTATAAAGCTTTTGCTTACCTCCAACAATAATCTTAACACCATTGCCACTTCTAAAAGCTATACAACCCAACGGCTTTTCTTCCAAAGGAACCTTAGAAACAATCGTTGCACTCGGCATAGGAATGTAACCGCCATCTGCCGGTAAAACATTCACAAGGCTATCTGTAAAGCTGCCATTGACAACCGAAATATCCGGTCGATAATCGGCTATAGGAAAATAAACCATGTTAGAAATCCGTTGGAATTATACGCAGTATAATACCAAAAAACACAATAAAGTCAATAGGTTGAGTGTAATTATTTTATATGAATCCACTTAAGAATCCACACTTTTATACGTGATTCATTTGACCATTTTTTATATAGGATTGTCACGTATGAATAGAGCATAAAAAGCAAATCATGATGCAAATATTATAACGCATGCGTCATTTAAATGAAATGAAAAGCCGTTATCATTCATAACAGTTCATAAATTTTATGATACGTTTTTATCACTCAAAAATCGCATTGTTTTAAAATTTAATCGTTTGAAATTTTCAATAACATACGTTTAAAGAGCACAGCTTGTTTTAAAGATTGGTTTGCTAATCACATAAAGGGAACAAATTAACGTTCGCCAAAATTGGCGAGCGCAAAATCTAAAAATGTTATAGTAACCTTAAAAAAGTAATCATTTAAAACTTTTATAAGCTTATAGATTTTCATTTATTAAGGACGCATAAAAAGATTTAAAGACAAAATCGTTTTTAAAACGCTTTCTAAAAATTTAGAAAATGATAGGCAGGCGTTATACAGATACTATCATCACAACAGATATGAAATTCAAAACGTTATGTCTTATGATGCGAAAACCTTTTAATGAATTAAGTGCAGTTTTTTTTTGAAGAACAGAACTATATTCGCTTCCATAAAAAAATGGAGGCGCATAATGCCATAGAAGTAGAATACTATATACCTTAGACATGGTAATAAAAAACGTTTTAAAAGTTATCGTTTAAAAGCACTCACCCCAAAATTGGGGGCAGCTATTTAGATAAAGGTAAGCAAGCAAAGTTAAAAACCATTGTAAGATCATAAAGGCATGGGATTTTTCTAAATTTGGAGTCAAAAGCGATATTGTTTAAAGAATGCTCTATTCTAAAGATAACGCCTCCAAAATTGGATTGGTTGATTTTGCCAACTCAAAATTGAGCCGGCTAATTTTTAAAAAGATTAGGTTTTAATGAAAAGTAAAAATACGCTTATAAGGACCTCTTTAAGTGAATGTTTAAACGTTTGAAACTGATGTTTTATAACAGTTATCATTTGTTTTTAAGAACGTTTCATTTACGAAAAAACAAAGATCTAGATTTCACAGCAGAGCAAATCTTAAAAGCCTTAGATTTGATAAAAGCGTTTTGATTTATTTAATATGTTTTGATTTTAGACAATGCGTTATTTGAATTCACTCAACTCAATTTTGAGCTTAGTAGTATATTAAAACGTTTTAAGAAGCGTTTTGATAATGTGCTTTGTTTCAAATGAATCTCTTTAAGAAATGGACGTTATGATTATACGTTTGATAGCTATAACAAATGTTTATAGTTTCTAAATTCACTCTCTCATTTAAATGCATGCTATCAAAATTATAGCCATCATTTAAGGTTCTTTTGATAAGTTTTCATAAAGACAAGAAAGCGCTTGCAATATAATACGTTTTGTATATAGGCATTCATTGTTAATTTCGTTTGTATGAATTATTTGCACATACCTCTATTGAAAAGCCGCGTCATATTAATGGCACGGCTTTCTTTTTGAATTCTCTCTTTTATGATACGTTTTAAACAATGCTTATAATGCATTTATAGCCATAAAGAAGGCACTCACACACTATTATTTGTTTTATTTCTCAATCTTTACAACCTCATCGCTTTTATAGACCTCATAATTATCGGGAACCAATCTTATTTTACTTTGTGTATCTATTTTTGCTCTTCCATAGGCACGACCCCAAACCTTGACATAACCAGAGATTTTCGCATTGCCATAAACAGAGCCATAAACCGCGGCACGACCACTCACTATAGCATTGCCATAGACCTTGCCATAAATCTTTGCAAAGCCTTTGATAGCAGCTTGTCCATAAATTTTTGCACTGCTGTAAATACAAGCAGACCCAGAAACCTTTGAATGACCATAGATCCTTGCATGATCATAAACAAAAGCATCATGAGAAACGCGCGCATGATTATAAATATGGGAATTGCTATAAACACGGGCGCAACCACTCACATGAGCTTTGCCATAAACATTCCCTGCGACATGAGCACTGTCATAGACACAAGCATGGTCATAAATTTTTGCATATCGAGTGATTACAGCCTTGCCATAAACCTCAGCATTGCCATAGACACGCCCCCGCACATGAGAAAGATGCCTTACTTTAGCATGATCAGAAACATGAGCATAGCCATAGACAAGAGCCTCATCATAAACCCAGCAATTGCCATAGTGTGATAAGTTGCTTTCATTTTCGATATAGCCACCTAGATCGCCAGCCTTGACATCATCAAAATCTTTTAAAGCCCGAATGCGATAAAGGTTTGTAATTTGTTTTGTTAATCTATCTTTAATTTGTTTTGTTTGATTGGTTAATTCATATTTTTTAGACATAAGAATACCCTCACAATCTAATGTGATAAACGTTTGCTAAAATTTGGAATGGAAAATTTAAAAGAAGGGCGCCCCCGCAACGCCCGAGCATTCAATTATGCTGCTTTATTTTTGGAGAGACATAGACAATCTCTAATTCTCCATAAGGGGAAAGCCGTTCAATATAGGTTTTAATCTCAGTAGACCCACCGACATTTTCACGAATAACAGCAATGCCATGGATATGAGCATTTTCACAAACATGCACGTTATTTGCTATACGAGCATTGTCATAAACCCTAGCATTATCATAAACAGAGGCTTTATCATAAATAATAGCCTTGCCATAAACATGAGCATTGCCATAGACATGGGAATTATCAGAAATAACAGCATTGCCATAGACATGAGCACTATCATAGACATGACCAGCAACGATAGCATTATCATAAACCCGCGCATGACCATACACACGACCACAAGTGATAGCATTGCCAAAAACCCTTGCATTTTCATAAACGTGACCATTTTTAAACACAAGAGCCTCATCATAAACCCAGCAATTGCCATCATGGGATAGATTAGCTTCCTTTTCAATAAAGCCACCTAAAGAGCCGGCTTTAACATCAGCAAAGTCTCTTAATGCTTTAATACGATAAAGAGTTTGATTATTTAATACACGTGTCTCATTTGTGAGTGCAAACTTTTTTTGCATAGCACAATTCCTTTATAAAGAGATTTAAATTTTTAAATGAAATGTTTAAAGAAGGGGCGCCCCCGCCGCGCCGCTGCTTTTATTTATGCTGCTTTGTTTTCAATAATCTTGACAACGTGATCGCTTTCATAAACCTCACAATTTATGGGAACCCAACATAAACCGCTATGTCTTTTTATCCTTGCATTGCCATAGACCTTGCCTCTAATCACGATATAATCAGAGATTTTCGCATTCCCATAAACAGAGCCATAAACATCAGTATGAGACCCCACGCTAGCATTACCATAAACCTTGCCATATATTTTTGCAGCGCCACTCACAACAGCATGATCATAAACCACGGCATTGCTATGAATACGAGCACTTCCTGATAATTTTGCATTCCCATAAACCCTTGCATATTGATAAACCCAAGCGTTATAAGAAAGATGCGCATTGTCATAAACATGAGCATTTGCATAAACGCGGGCGCGGTCACAAACATGCGCATTGCCATAAACAAAGCCCATGATAATAGCGTTATTAGAAACTTTTGCATTTTCATAAATATAGGCAGTATTTAAAACAAGAGCATTATCATAAACCCAGCAATTGCCATCATGAGAAAGGTTGCTTTCATTTGCAATAAAGCCACCTAAAGAGCCGGCTTTAACATCAGCAAAGTCTCTTAATGCTTTAATACGATAAAGAGTTTGATTATTTAATACACGTGTCTCATTTGTGAGTGCAAACTTTTTTTGCATAGCACAATTCCTTTATAAAGAAGATTCAATTTTTAAAATGAAAGAATTTGGTTAGAAAGCAGGCGCCCCCGCCGCGCCCGTGCTTTATTTAAGCAGCGTCACTTTCATATGCGCTGTCATCATCATAGCCATAATCATCATAATATTCATGACGATAATAATCATCTTTACTACCAAATCTTGGAATTGCTTCATCATGAATTTGATCATCAGAAGTTAAAGAGGCAGCGCTATGAACACAAGAAGAACCTGATACATAAGAACCACAAACCACGGCATCATCAATAACATAAGAATAATCACATATATAAGCACCATCACTTATTTTTGCATTGCCACCGACATGAGCATTATCACAAATGACAGTCTCATCAGAAATATGCGCATGCCCACTTACACGGGCGTTATCATAAATTTTAACATTCCCTTCAATTATAACGGCATTTTCAATATGAGCATTGCCATAAACCTCACAATAATCATTTATTGCCATGCCTTGAAAAATAGCATTGCCATAAATTTTAGCATTGCCATAAACATCTACAAAAAAGCTTTTTACTTTAGCATTCTCAAAAACCCTAGCATTTTGGAAAACGCGTGCTTTATCATAAACCCAGCAATTGCCATCATGAGAGAGATTATCTTCACTTTCAATATACCCCCCGAGGTCGCCTTTTTTGACATCATCAAAATCTCTTAAAGCTCTAATTCGCTTTAAGAAATGACCATCTATATATTCACAATCATCAATAAATTCGTATTTTGGAGATGTTTTTTGTTTATTAACAATAGAATTCATTTTTACACCTAATGGTTTGAGTTTTGAAATTAACACCCTATAAGGGCGTCGGGCGCTCAAAACACAGCCATTAGTCTGTTGCTATGCTTTTCCCTCGAAAGGGTATTGTATAACATAGCTACACCCGACAAAATCATCATATACGCTAACTAGAGCATAAAAGATAGTCAGTTTTTATAGTAGGATTAGGTTTATCGTAACCTATTCGCTAATGGTTTAGTGTTTTGATCACTTGAATATTTATATAACAAAATACCTATTTATTGTCAAATAATATTTTATCTTTTTTGATATTTTTTATGATTTTTTTAAATGCATTATGTGCAAATATTTATCATATGCTTATTAATTTCTTCTTTTGTATTATGTGCTTTTAAAGATATATTATGGGCTTTCTTAAACGATTGCGTTATTTTTTGAATCTATACATTTATAATATTTAGAAACGCTCTCATCATGCGTATTTTTAACTTTATAACGTATTTGTTTTTTACTAAATGGTTTTAAAGATTTCTGTTAATTTCTTTTAATAACACATTTGCAACTTAACAGCCTTTTATAGGAACTGTCTTTATAATCATGCTTTCATTTGCATTTTTATTATGAAAGCCTGCTGTTTTCACGGGTGTTTTATAGCTGTTATCTGCTTTATAGCCACCGCATCATTATTTTTCATGTTTATAAGAGAAATGATAAATAGGATAATTGAGATTTATAGTTTCTTATGAAAACATCTAAAGAGAGATTGCTAATTATAGAGATGAGCAAAATCCCTTTTAATAGACTTTTGTCAGTGTTGTCAGTTTTGTCAGTTCTTTTTAGCCCCCCCTTTATATATATTTTTTAATCAAAAATAAAAGTTATTATATTTCAATAGATTAATGACTTTAAAACACAACTCATATCAATAGTGCAATCTTTAAAGATAACCAATGATGTAAATTGATTAAAACCTGTCAGTTATCTGTCAGTAAATTGAACTGACACAAGTGATCATTTTAGTGAGTGATTAAAACGTGCTTTATGAAAAGCGCATGAAAGTGAAAACTGATTATATTTTCAAAATCCCTTTAATGTATTTTTATCACTTCACTTTAATAGATAAATTTATAATTTTAGAAAATGATTAAAACATGTCTTATGAAAGCATGTGATCCTTTAAAGCTTTTTAAAAGACAGCCTATAATCATAAGGCATGCTATTAAAATCATTATGGTTATGAGTTTTGAGTATTTTGAAGATTTTGAAGGTTCTTTTTAGCCCCCCCTTATAATATTTTTTTTTAAATCAAAAAAATAAAAGTTATTATATTTCAATACCTTAATTTTTATTAAGTTTAAAAATAACAACCTATAGTGATATTATAAAGCTATAAACACAACTCATAATATGTTTTGAAGGTATTTTGAGAGTGTTAGAAACCTTAAAAACTTATAAGCAAAATGAATATATGTAACTCTTTTTAAACAGAGCTTTTGAAAAGGATAAAGCTATCACTTTAAATTACGGTATAATCTTTTAAAGGTAATCCAAATAAGGGTGTTTAAAAGTGTAAAGCTTCTTTTTTTAGAAGAACGCATATAAATTATTCCTTTTAAGATTGTATCTAATCAACTTAATAAAAGAGGTATAGATTATAAGGCTCTATACCCCTTATAAGATAGCATACCCATTATATGAGCATACCTTAATAAGTCTATTCAGTTTCTCTAATTTCTAATTTTGGTAGGTTCTTAACAATCTTCATTGTCTCTAAACTTACAGTAATAACCCTTTGAAACAATTCTAGAGGATAGGCAGGGTTTCCAACGGTTTCAACAGCATAGCGATTGGCATCATTAACAATACCACTTTTTTTATCAGTTTTAACGCATTGACGCCCCATAACCCATTCAAGAGCAGGCTTGCCATTAACGATATACTCATAAGCTTCAAGAGGGATATCTGTCATTATGATATTGCTGTTATAAATAACCGTTGTTTTATCCTTTTCCTTACTATTCTTAACTTTTGCGAATTTCATTTCTGTAACGTAATAAAACTTCTCTGGACTAGAGATATCAGTTAATTTTGGATTGCCTTTTTTAAAGGTCACCGGATAAGGTTCTACAGTTTCATAATTTACGTGCAAATGACCCAATTCACGCCCTGCTGTAACAAATTTCCAAAAATCATCAGCACTCTTTACACAAGGGATACGAGGGAGTTCTTTAGAGAGGTTATCAGCATACCGAGAACGATAATCTTCTGAGTGAAGTATACCGTAAATGTAATAAAAAATATCTTCTTTAGTTATATTCTCATTAGGATAAGCAGTTTTAAAATGTGCTAACCCCGCATCTGTAATGCCGTCACGAACTTTCTTTTTTGTTTCTGTAGCAAACAAACTATGATCATGATGTTTTTCCTCTTCACAATAGAGCATAAACGGATAGCATCTTGATTTTTCTAATGTATCAAAGCTAATCGGCTTATTTGTCATGAGACAGGAAAAACCTGATCTATTACCTATTCCCGAAACACAAATTCCAAGATTGTTAAGAATATTTGGATTAAAAAATTGATGTGTATGTCCTAGTCCTTCATTTAAGAATGGTGAAGTATAATGCCACATTGCCATGAATGGGCGATAAAGAATAAGAGCCTTTAAATGAGGTTCAAATGTTGCATTTATATCTTTCTTCAATTTAGATATAAGCGCATCAGCCCAACTGATTTTGGTAGCATCATAATCAATGATCTTTTTTATAGGTATAGACGGATTTTCAGCAACGAGACGTTTTTGTTCATTAAAAAAATTAATTGTTTTTTGAACGGATTTATTTAATGCGTCATTCGAGAAATTACAAACCCAAGCATCCCGTGCTGTTCTCATGCCAAGTGATACTTCTTCAAAGAGTTTAGTATCTATTGAAGTATTTCTATCTCCCATAGGCATGAATTGATAAAAATTGACATCTCTTGGTTTTATCCAGTCATGCTTTTCATTAGGAGTAATTTCAATAAGCTGTTTGGATTGTGTTATTCCTTTTATACTCTTAAATTTACGCAATTGCTTTAATTTTTCCTTTGTAGAAAGATCATCTCCAATATCGTGATAGTAAATCTTACAAGGCTGTTGTTTTTTTGGATTACGTACAAAAAGAGTTATCGATATTCCATTTTGACATCCAGAGCCAAAGACGTTTTGTCCTTCTTTTGCCATTCTGTTCGACAATCTGTTTTTTCGAATATCCCCACGAAGATTAATAATATAAATAGCAGAATATTCACTTTGTAGGCAACTTCGCATACCGTCAGCAGAAATTTTATCTATCCATCCATTACCAGAAACATAAGCCACAACACCACCTTGTAGACTGAGGCGATTACTTGCCCAACGAATTGCCCTAATATAGCTATCATAAAGCTTATTGCGATTCATTTTTTCTGTTGAACGTAATATATATTGTTCATAAATACTATCATCAAGCGTGTCATAACGTACATTTGGATTATTATCATTGGCATTTTTTTGCCCTACTGAATAAGGAGGGTTTCCAACAATAACTTGGATATCGGCTTCCTGCTGTTTTTTACACCGCTCTGAATTCTCAAACATATAGCGTGTGAAGAAATCTTTCTCCTCCAGCATCAGAAACGTATCAGTTAAACAAATCCCTTCAAAGGGTATATAATCTCCTTTCATAAGACTATGATAGGTCGATTCAATATTAATGGCAGCTATGTAATAAGCTAAGAGAACAATTTCGTTGGCTTTGATTTCATTTCGGAACTTATATTCCATATCCTCTGGTTTTATGAGATTGGATTGTAAAAGTCGTGTAATAAAGGTCCCAGTTCCAGTAAAAGGGTCTAGAATAGAGACGCCTCGAGAACTTAAGCTTTGTCCAAACTCTTGCTCTAAAACATCATTGACGGAATGTAAGATAAAATCGACTATTTCAATGGGGGTATAAACAATTCCAAGTTTATCTGTTGTCTTTTTGAATGCCTTGGTAAAAAAATCTTCATAAAGTCTGATAATAAGATTCTGTTTTGCGCGCGTTTCAATAATACCTTCTGTATCCTCCTTTACACTTTGATAAAATTTATCAAGATCTTTGGCTTCGTCTTTGATATTCATCTTATCAAGTTCAGCTAAGATCTTTTCCATAGCTTGCGAGATGGCGTTTTTACTCACAAACTCATTTCCATCAAACAAGGATTCAAAAATAGGACGCGTCACAAGATGTTGCGCCAACATCTCAAGTGCATCTTCTTGCTCGATACTGTCATTTAAACCGTTCTTTAATTCCTTGTGAAAAACATGAAAAGCACGATAAGCTTCACTCTTTTTATCAGCGAGTATGCTTTTAAGACGGATAATATGATTTTGTGCAATTGCCGCAACATTACCCGCCCAGTTTCCCCATTGATTAGCCTCCCCACATTTTCTGACAATGATTGGCTTAATAGCACGCGATAATTCATCAATATAAAAATAGAATTCTTCTTGTACTTCATACCTATGAGGGTTTTCATTCGCTACTGAACCAATATGGAGCCCAGCACTTTCAGACTTTGCATGGAAGGATAGTTCGTCAACAACTGCGGTCATTGCTTGTAAAGCAGGGTCAAAAGTTACCCCTACAATCTCAAACAGATGACGAACATCTTGGTCTAGCTCTAAGGCTTTCATTTTGTTTTTGAAGTTGTCATCATGAGCACGCAAAGCATTGAGAACTTGCCAGATGACATCATACTTTTTATTGTTTTCTAAAGCCTGTTGTGGTGGAATATTGAAGGGAATACCAACGGGTAAAATGATATAGCCTGTTGTTTTACCTTCTGCGCGACGCATCACACGCCCCACCGCTTGTATCACATCTACATGACTTTTACGCGGGTGTAAAAACATAACCGCATCAAGAGCGGGCACATCAATCCCTTCTGAAAGACAACGCACATTGGTGAGCACACGGCAGTTATTTTCATCTGTATCTTCTTTAAGCCAATCAAGTAATTTGTTACGCTCTTTACCATTAAAAGTCCCATCAATGTGCTTAACATCAAAGATAAGAGATGTCTTACTTTCAGGAACAAATTTATGATATTCATCAATAGCATCATTGAAAATCTCACTAACGCGTTCAGATGTATTGATATCTTTACAAAAAGCCAGAGAACGACGCATAGGTTTTATGCCATCGTCTTCCTTCTTTTCTATTTGAGCCAGTGCTTTGTAGCAGCCAATGATTTTGGTTGTATCATCAAGAATAAGTTCGGAATTTTTATCTTTAAGACGTTTCTGAATTGTTGCGTTGATAATTGCTTCATCAACAGCTAAGACGATAACTTTATAGGGTGCTAAAAGTTTATCTTGTAGAGCTTTTGAAAAAGTATAAGTGTAAAGATTTTTCCCATAGAGCGCTTCATCATCCATGGACGCCAGAACGGCATCGGATACGTCAGCCTTCTTTTTCAGCTTGTCAGTAAAGATCTTAGGGGTTGCTGTCATGTATAGACGTTTTTTACCTTGAATGATGCTGTTATCATGAACCTTGATAAATTCAGATTCATGCTTGTCTGTTCCTAATACAACACCAGTCGTACGGTGTGCTTCATCACAAATGATTAGATCAAATTCGGGTAAATCATATTCCTTTTGCGCATCGGAAATCACTTGAATGGAATGATAGGTTGAAAAGATGACCGTCATTGCCTCTGCGAAGTTTTCACAAGCTTCTTTGGCAAGGGCTTTTGCATCTGTTGTAGCAGGAAGAACAAGATCTGATGTTTCCATGCCAACCATGTCATCTTGGTTTTTACGACGCTTTCCTACTTTTGTATCCGAACACACCGCAAAGGAACGCAAGGGAATTTGTGTGTCCAGTGTCCATTCACGGATTGTTTGTGAGACTAAAGCAAGAGAAGGCACCAAAAACAACACACGCTTGCCTTTTCCCGCTATGGTCTCTGCTATCTTAAGGCTTGTGAACGTTTTGCCTGTTCCACATGCCATAATTAGCTTGCCACGGTCTGCTTCTTTTAAACCTTCACAGACTTTCTTGATGGCTTCTTTCTGATGGGGACGAGGTTCTTTTGTAACTTTCAGAACAACTTTTTGTTTTGTTGCAAATATTTGCCAATCTATACGACTGTTTTCCATATGACGAAGGTCAATGCGATAAACGGGTATCGCTTGTCCTTTAATCATGGCATTCACATTGTCACTTAATTCACTTTCAGTGCTATCAACGAGAAGGCGATATTTAAAGATGTCTTTTCCAGAGGCTGCGATAAAGCTATCAATATCCTTTTTACTGATCTGATGGTCAGCTTTATAAAACTTACATTGAATAGCTACATAACCTTCTTGATTGCGAAGTTTTGCAACCAAATCAATGCCGATATCATTTTTATTCCAATCCTCACGCTCTTTAGCCCATTCAAAATAGCTTTCAACCTTTTCATAGCGTCCATAATGGATAGGGTCATGCATAAGATATTTGCTAACAAAATCTTCAAAAATTTTTCCCTTTTTAGCATTTGAAGTTGCTTGTTGACGATAATATTCCAACAGAGAGCGTAGCGT
The DNA here is from genome assembly GCF_944801835.1 of Bartonella sp. B1099. Taxonomy (GTDB): domain Bacteria; phylum Pseudomonadota; class Alphaproteobacteria; order Rhizobiales; family Rhizobiaceae; genus Bartonella. Next base: position 62,252 of record NZ_CALYLN010000001.1, read on the forward strand.
GACGTGTTTATTATCAGACTTAACAGATTGCAGCATATTACAATAAAAATCCCTTGTCTTATAAGATGATCAATAACCATCAAAAGAATCAAAACGAATTCAATTAAATGCGTTTAAAACAAATATCGATAAAAATGGGAAAAAACTGCTAAAAAGCCGATAATTTTTTCAAAAGAGTTTTTAAAAGGATACTTATCAACAGCCTATGAGAAAGATCAGATCAGCAAAATAGTGAAATTTGCTATTCATTTGATGTGTTACTCAAGACAAATTCACTATGGGCGCTTAAAATATCATAATGATTATTTTGATAAGTTTTATAAATCATTGAAAAGGGTATTTGTGTCAGTTCAATTTACTGACAGATAACTGACAGGTTTTAATCAATTTACATCATTGGTTATTTTTAAAGATTGCACCATTGATATGAGTTGTGTTTTAAAGTCATTAATCTATTGAAATATAATAACTTTTATTTTTGATTAAAAAATATATAGAAAGGGGGGGCTAAAAAGAACTGACAAGACTGACAGCACTGACAAAACTCTTTTTACAAAGTCATTCAGATCATTTTTTTTGGAAAAAAATTACTTAATGAGAATGCTATAAAAAGAGTTTTGTGTGATTGTTTTAAAAACTTCAAAAGAGGTGTTATTGTTTTATGCTGTTGTTTTTGACCAAAGGATGCCATTCATAATAGGCGCTAGGGTGTCCACTTGTCTGATGTGTTATAAACTTTTTTCGCAGGTGATTAGAACGACATAAAAGCTCTAAAGCTTGCGTGACAGCTTCTTTATTTTTTAAAGAACTCCAACATCGTCTATAGATATCCCTTGCCGTAAAAACATCGGGTAAACAATCACAGCGTTCGACAATCAATTTTGCACGCTCTGCTGTTAATGTATCCCCCGCCGCATAAAGACGTTTTGCGTGACTTATCAGATATTTTTCCCAACGCAACGCTGTTGTGATAGCATAGAGACCAATTTCAAAACGCCCGCTGTCAAGAAGTTCAAAAATCAACGCAAGGCTTGCTATGGTCTTTGGCATTTTTAAAACATGCGATTGTAAGCTTTCAGAGAAACGACCACTTTTTGCCTCTCTATGAAGATTTTCTAACCATTCATAAAATTTCTCTTGTGCTTTTGGCATAAAACGCATGATCAGCGGATGTTCTGGAGAACCTAGTCGTTTATCACGAAAAGAACGAAAAACACCTTCATACTTTTGCCAACCCTCTTGATTGGGAGGTCTATCAACCAATTGCCACTCTTTTGTCTCATCGGGCCACACCAGCATTTGAAACCGTTGCAATAAGCCGTCATCGTTTATTCCACGGTGCATGGCTTGAATGATGGGAATAATTCGTGAAGGTTGAATGCCTCCAATCATTGATAAAGTTACATGGGGAATAAAAATGGTTCCACGCTCGATACGGTCATAGGTAAATTGATCATCTCCATTAAAAGCTGTTAAATAGAAAGAACGGTCTGTTTGATATTCCTTTCTCTCCAAATTGGCTAAAAAACCAGACAATTCATCACGGACCATTAAGAGACCACGGGGGTTTTCTTTTAACAATTCCCCAAGCTTTTCGACGGTCACATCATTGACAATAAAACGCGAGACATCATCATCATGAGCACTGTCTTTAGAGAGCGTTTCAAACAACAGAGCACGGGCTGTTTCACACTCACCTTTTTTTAGCGCTTTATTGGCTTGTCTTTCTTTTTCTCTTTTGTCTAAACTTTCTAATCTCTCTTCAATTTCTTGCCTTTCTTTCTGCTTTAACCACTCTTTATACCATTCCTTTTGAAGGCGCGTGATAGGAGCTAAAGCGGCTTTCATGGCTGGTGTTTTATATGTTGACGATTGACCAATAAGAGCCCCCCAAAGATTAGGAACAATTGTCCAATCATCATGTTGTTTTGGAGCAACTCGCACGCCATTTCCAATCACAGCAGCCAAACCACAGAGAGCAGAGACAGCCATAAAATCGAGAGGGGCTTGTTGACGCTCTGAAACGTCATAAATATAGTCCATGAATGGCATTGGGAGCTGTAATGGATTAAAAGGTTCGACGGGTAAGAGAGCACTCTCAATTGGTTTTAATTCTCCCCAACCATTTTGTTGCAAGGCTTGTTCATAAGGAATGGCTTTTAAACAAGCATTATCATTTAAAGAGGCATTATCGTTATCATTGACGGGGGTATTCTTCTCTAAAATATTTTTATTATCTTGTTTCATATTACGTACCTTGAATGATAGAGAAAATCGTTGAAATCGGTTCCTTTTGGAGCTTGCATGATAAAGACCTCAAAGCCTTGGCTATAAGCACGCTTTGCTAAAGTAAAATCTGCTTTACGACCCGCATCATCTGCTGGTTTTTGATCTGTTTTGCAGCCATTGGCTTTTAAAAAGGCTTGTTTCCCCAGCAAGCCAATTCTTGTGAGCGCTTGTATGATCTCTCTAAAAGAGCAGCCAGCATAACAAGTGAGCAAGAGACGCCCATCATTTCCATTGGTAATGGATAAACTAGGCAATTGATCATCGTGAGCAGGGCAACGGGCAAGTCCATAACACCCATACCAAACCCCATGCAAGGCACGTGTAATGCCCTGCACATTCGTAAAAGAAAACATATTTTTGATCCTATAATGATTGCATCATAGGACGGACTCTGCACTTCATTAACTTCGTGTGAAAATGAAAAGCCTTGTCCATCCTTATGTGACAAGGTTTTTTTTATGCCGCATCACTTTGACGTTGCTGTTTTGCTTGTTCGATAACATTGGTAAGATCCGATTGTAACCAACGCGATAAAAAACCAAATTTTAAAGGTTTTGGAAGAGAGCCATTGGTCACATGACGGCGGAAAGTTGAGACACTCATATGAAGCAATTTTGCACTTTCACGGTCTGTTAAAAGAATATCGTTTTCTGTCATAGTAAAATCCTTTCAAATATTAAAAAATGAGAACAAATCATAAGCATTTATTAACCATATTTTTGCATCATATGAAAGGTATTTAGTTTATAGAAAACAGTATTTTATCATATATTTTCTCATGTGATAATTTATGAGTTTAATTGAGAAAGAATGAGAGAAAAGAGAGAGAAAGTTATCCACAGATAATGGGGTATTACACCCCATATCTTAAGATTGACCTGTGACATAAGCCGTCCATTTATCCATATAGACACGGCGCTGTTCTAAATAATCAGTACGACGATAGGCACGCTCTACTTTACCCCCAACCGTATGAGCTAGAATGGTTTCAGCAACCTCATAGGGGGCATCGGTTGTTTCAGCAAGCCAATCGCGTAAACTAGAGCGAAAACCATGGGGGCAGGCTTCAATTTTATTTTTTCTCATATACGTAGCCATTATCGTAGGTGAAAGAGGACCACGATTAGTAAATGAAAAGATGAAATCACTTTTAGAGATACATCGGGCTTGTTCAATTACTTTCATTGCTTCTGATGATAAAGGCACACGAAATTCTGTTGTAGCATCACGCCTTCCTTTCATATTCTCAGCAGGGATAGTCCATATATCCCCCTCAATTTGATCTTTATGCATATGACACAAGGGCTTCCTACGGACTCCTGTCAGAATAAGCAAACGCAAAGCCAGCTGTGTTATAGCTGTTGTTTCACAAAGCGTTTTATAAAAAGCCGGCACATCTTTCCAATCCATCGCTGGTAAATTTTGCTTTTTATGACGTTGTTTACCTAAGAGCGCGCGTGCTTTTTCTGTTGCTTGTAAATCAACATTCAAACCTAAGGCAGCCGCATGTTTGAGACAAAGATTAAGACGATTAAGAGCTCTATAAGCAACTCCAGCTTTTGAATGCCAAATAGGAGCAAGAACATTGCGTATCTCTGTTTGGGTAATCTCAGAAACGGGCAGGCAGCCTAATTTTGGTAAAATATGAAGTTTTAAAGGTGAAAACCAATCTCCATTTTTACCATCACCTTTTAATTCTGCTTTCCGAGTTTCAAAAGCATCTAGAGCAATATCTTTTAAATAATGGAGATTGCTTATTGCCTCACGCTTTTGTTTGTTGCGTTCTTTAATGGGGTCACGACCTTCACGAAGAATAGAACGCCACCCCGTTGCCAACTCACGCGCTTGTTTTAAAGAAACATCTCTTAAAGCGCCTAAGCCCATTTCGCGGCGCCGCCCATGAATGGTATAACGATAAATCCATTGAGCACCTCCATCTTTACGCTTATGAAGAAGCAAGCCGGCACCATCATTATATTTGCCAGCCCCCAATGTTGCGACAGACTTTGCATTAAGACGGTTCATAAGGACCATTTTTACTCCTTTCTTATACAAATTTGATCCACACACTCATCCCGCTTGTGACGTGCAAATGAGTGATTTTAATTGATGCAACATAAACAGATTTGAAATGAGAGAATCTTACGATATTCGAGACTCTCATTCAATATGCAAAACAGTGAATTATCATTATAAATCAATGTCTTGTTGGAATTATGCGGGTGACGTTATGACGTTGAGAGGTCTCTGCACGCAATTCATGCAAATGCTCCTTAAAGTCATTGTAAGCTGCCGTTGCACAATCGGGATCTTTAAGGATATTCTTGTACAACTCATATTTTGCACGCGCCTTAATCAAATCAAACGCGTGCACAAACCATAGATGCTCTTCATCAACACTCTCTATCTCTGCTAAGCGCAATGGAGAGAGAATGAGTTGAATTTGATAGGCTCTGTCCGGTGTAGGATAAAGATGCAATTTCCTATCAAAGTAACTGTAACAAACCGGCGTTCCTTGCTGTTCTGATCGCAATAAAGGCTCTAAAGAAACATGGTCCTTACACGCCAAGGCAAACTTATGATGTTCATCAGAACCCAAGTAAACGCTTTTGATTTTAACAGCTGTTTCGATATGGCGGGTATCGGTTGCATCATAAGCCCCTTGCCCAGCCCTTGTTTGAAATACCACATCGCGGCTTTCGTTAAAGTAAAAAGTTTCCCTCTCACAAAAACGAATGGCAGCGAAAATACTTTCTTGGATTTGAGATACATATTCATCCGCAACGTCATCAATCTCATCTTGAATGACAGACACGAGGTGTGAAAGGGTTTTTCTGTGACGATAAACATTTTGACCAGCCGGTATTGGTCCGCCGGTCCTAACCCGAATATAATGACGTGCCATTAAAATACCTTTCCGTAATTGAAACGAACTTGACATTATATGTCATGTATACTATAGTACACGAATGGTAGCGATAATAAAAACAACAGATGAATTCGATAAATGGTTAGAAAAGCTTAAAGATAGAAAAGCTGCCAATATGATTCTTGAAAGACTTCGTAGAATTCGTTCAGGACTTTTGGGTGATGTTAAATTCTTTAATGGCATAGGTGAATTACGTATCCACTATGGGGCTGGTTATCGAATTTATTTTGTAAAAAAAGGCGATAAAATCATTATATTGCTTTGGGGTGGTGACAAATCCACACAATCCAATGATATTCAAAAAGCCTTATCTCTTTTAGAGGATCTTAAAAATGAAATTGAAAACCTTTAACTTTGAAAAACATCTCGCAACACCAGAAGATCAAGAAATCTTTTTAAATGAAGCTCTTAAAACCGGTGATGCGGCTCATATTGCCGATGCTATTGGTCTCGTTGCTCGCGCCCAAAATATGAGTGCCTTAGCAAAAGAAACCAATCGTGAACGTAGTGGATTATACCGCTCCTTAAGTAAAACGGGAGACCCCAAGCTTTCTACCTTAGTTGCTGTCTTATCTGCCCTTAATTTGCAACTCTCTGTACAATCTTGCAATTCATAAAATAAGGGGAAATTAATAGATCTTTCCCCTTAATTTCAGTGATTTGTCACAAATTCAACGACTATACTTGCTTCACCTGCTTGGACTGTCTTATCAGCTTTAGCATAGAGAGTAAGCTCTTCATCATAAGGAACAAATTCCTTTTGGTTGGTGGGTTTGACCTCTTTGACTGCCTGTTGTTTGATTTCTGCCTCACCAAACTCAATCCCTCCAGCCGTGCTGCCTATTTTCACTTTCGTGTCCGAAAAGGCTGTTTTAACAAATACCTTAATCGAAGTAATTAAAGCCCCTCGAGGCAAAATGCCTATTCTCAGTGCATTCTCTTTATCTTTGTAGCTAAAATTAAGCCGCAAAAAGCTTACTTGCTGGGTATGAAGATTTCTCCCCTGTAACGGAGGTGGTAAATGATCTGCCATGTCTGATCCCCTTAATGATTTGTCACAAATTGTACGACCACAACACATTCACCAGCATCCGTGGTTTTATCACGGGTGGCATAAAGAGTAACCTCCTTATCATTCGCAATAAAAACCTTTTGATCTGTTGGTGTAAAATCTTGTGTTCCTTGGGCTTTGATATCCTTTTCACTAAAATCATTGCCCCCATCGGTACTGCCAATCTTCAACTTCGCTTCTGAAAACGCCGTCTTAACAAATGCTTTCATCGACGTGATCAAAGCACCACGAGGGAGAGTTCCTATTTTCGTTGTGAGATGTTTATCTTTATGCGATATGTTCAACCGTAAGAAACTCACCTGTTGCGTGTGAAGATTTCTCCCTTGTAATGGAGGTGGTAAATGATTTGCCATGTCTTTTTTCCTCCTTAATAATTATGCTGCTTCACCGCTGTAGGTAGGAATGACAATCGTTCCAAAATCTTGTGCTGTTTGTGCACTATTTGGCATTTGGAAACGAGTTTTCTTCATTCCTATCAAGGTCTTCGCTGCAACACCAAATTCACGTTCATAATCAAAATATTCTTCTTTGAGTGTGTAATGCGTTGCACTGTGATTTTTACCAAAACCTATAATCGCACTTTGCGCTCCCAAGAACACTGCACGACGCACGCTTTTGACCGCTGTATGATCGGTCGATTTAACACCATGGGTGACATGGATTGCTTCGCGTAAAACAACCCCGTTATACATGCCAAGAGAACCATCAAAGATTGGGTTCTTCGCACGAGAGGTTGCATAAACCGATTTTTGAATATCTAACCATTCACCGGCTGCTGTATTGGTTCGCAACTGCATCACTTGAGTGGGATGCAAATAGAGAACGTAAACATCATCACCATTAACATGAACCGGAGAAATTTGAGGATTAGCTAGTTTAGCTTGTTTAACCGCTTCATCAATCAATTTAAGGCTAAAGCTATGTTTGGCTTTCTCATTGAGATCTTCATCATTGGTTTTGCCATCTGGACGAATAATGCGCTTACTGCTTGGTGCCATGATTTCATTAAAGCCGTAATGAACCGGTTTAATGTACACTTCTCGACCATCAACATTGATCGTACGCGCTGTATAACCACACACCTGTAGGAAGAACATGATGCTTAAACGATTGGCATACCAGCGAACCAAGCCTTCTTTGGCTTTCTTGCGTAAATTCGGGAGTATTCTCTGTTGATCAATCGAGTCATCATTGGCTACACGCGCTGCATGTAAGAGCTCGTTAATGACCAGCCTATCATTCATAAATTGAAGCGCTTCTTCATTGCCTTCTAGGGTTTCACCTTGAGTGACACCATCCCCAAACAGATTCACCAGCAAACTGAATGTAACGCTATCCCCTGCACTCTTATGGGTTTCATTATAAAGCTGGATAATGCTGTTTGAACTTTTGCCAATCAAGGGGGCAATTTTCGTTGCCTTCAAAACTTCATTACTTAATTTTTGTGACCACAATTTCACTGATTGTGGATCATGGGTTCCTATATGTGTTGTTGCCATTTATTTTACCTTTCTTTGCTGTAAAAAAACCGGCTTAAAGCCGGTGGAAAACCCGCATCAAAGGCGGATTATGCTGTAAAACTTATTGCCTAATCGGGATCTGCACCCATAATTTCATAAAAACGTGCTTCATTCTTTGGATTGGCTATCCAAGCATCAAATTCCTTCTCTGACATATTGGCAAGAGTTTGTTTAGTCATAGGACCTGTTACACCCCCACCACCAGATGCCGTTAAGGTTCTCGCAGAATTCTGCCGACTCTGGAGCGCTGCAATTTGATCATTGACTTGCACCGCTTGGTTCTGATACCCTAGATTTTGCGCTATCCGATAAAGCTCTTCTGCCGGATTAACGCCTTTTTGTGCACACGTCGCGACAATGGTACGTAATTCATCCCCTATAATCGCATCTATCGTGCTTTTTTGCGCATAATTTGGATAAACAGAAGACCATGCATTTAACTGCTTTGCACGCGTCTCATAAAGAAAGTCTGCCGCTGCATCAAAATCACTGTATTTATCCTTAACTGACGCAACAGAATTTTCTAAAAACTGATTCAAATGTCCATTGAATTCTTGATATTCAATCGCTTGTCTTTGCACATCTTGTTGTGCTCTAATATACGCATCTTGCTTTTGAATCCTATCTAACATCCACGACACTAAACGGACAGGGTCCTCACGTAAATCTGGAGGCGCACCTTCTCCTTCAACCATTGGCGCTTGGGGTTGCTGTTCATAAAACTTGACAAGTGCTTCACGGGCTTGATTGGCTTGTTCTACAGCGCGCTGCCGATCTATAGGGACAATTTCTGAAGGCTGTTCAACGGGCTCTGCAATCGGCTCCGGAGCCGTGACATCATGGCTCTCAACCGTTTCCACATCATTGACGGCATCAAAAGAGCCTTCATCATCAAACACCGGTGCTCCAACTCTGTAGTCCTCATTTAGTCCTTCATTCATTTCTGCATTCATTCTTTCACCTTTCTCAAATGCTTCTTCCTCTGTACGTTGCCGCTCGCTCTCGCATGATCTGATTTTGCATCTGTTCATTGATTATGCGTTGCCGTTCAAGTTCATGTTTCTGTTGCATCAACTCTGAATCCAATTCTGCTCTCTTTTGACGCATGAACAATTCAATCTGCTTTCCTTGTAAATCCATCTGTTGCATTTGGCTTTTCGCTGCTATGTCCTGCTGCTTTTCTTGCAACTTCATTTCTTGTTCTGGAGTCATCTGTTGTTGGGCTTGGTAAGCCATTTGCTGCTGTTGTTGAACCTTCTCACTCACACGATTAAGCAGTGACGCAGGCAAGGGTGAATAACGCAACAAATCAAGCATGATATCCGGTGTAACCGCATTTTGAAGCAATGGTAACAATTGCGTAATAATGCCAAAGGTCCGTTCTTTCTCATTCGGACTGGTTGGCGCATCATCTACCACAATATCGTAATCAACACTCATCACTGCTTCACGAGTTAAGGGAATGTATTGCGCATTCTCCTCTCCAGAAATTCGCACCAAACGACCATCAGACAGATAATTCTGGATCAAGTGCAAAATAAGCTTGCCTTGCCTTTTGCGATACAAACGCAAGCCATCAAACAGACAAGCAAGCAGATTTAAACTGGACTGACGTCGTTGTGCCTCCAAAACCCCTGCTTGTGAAACTTCTCGCGTTCCTATAAACTCTGGTGATAATCCTGTGACTTGGTTAATCGCTTCTTTCGCCTCATTAAACAATTGGAAAAAACCCGTTGGAAATTGTGCTACGGGCTTGGGTTGGATCTTGCCACCTGCTAAAGCACCATTTTTTAAAACCGTAATACTATCTGCCCTACTCCAACTTTTTACTGCTTCTCTTTCATCTTCAAAAGCCCCCCTTTCTGCCATAATCCCGCCTTTGGATTGGCTATTGAGAATATGCATCACTTGACTGAAATATTTATTCGCCCACCGTTGCGGATCTTTTGTAGGACGCACAACCCCATAAAATTGCCGCTCTACTTTATCAAAATAACCCGTGATACATTCCCAGCCCAATTGACCAGCAGGAACCATCGGTTGATCGGGGCATAGTAAAACTTTTCTGCCTAAAAAAGCGCGCTTGACCACCTTTTTATTAAAAGCCGCTCCTTGAATATCGGGCATTATACATTGAAGTTGCTTAAATTCTTCCTCGCTATAATCACGAAGTTCTCCAGTGCTTAAATCGGGTGCTTTGTAATATGGCTCGTTTTCAAACCAACGACATTCAACGAGCGTGACCATCCGTCGACCGTTTTCAACATCAATGCCTCTCTCATCATCATAAGCCTCTGAGTCGTTATGATGAACCCCTTCATAAATATTCCCATCCTTCGCCCAATCTGCACTCAGTTCACTCCAATGGGATTTTGGAAACATTTGCCTTGCAACTTCCAAAGGCTTGCGGTCCACATACCACATACGTTGTGCATCCGTTAAATTCGGTTGCACTGCCGCGCTGTCCCAAACCATCTTTAATGGATCTAAACGCGTGATAACCGGCTCGCCATCAAGGCTATTCTCATAATCAAGACGTGTATCAGTCCACCCCATGCCACAAATGACAGCATCTTGGAAAGCATCCGAGTCCGCATATTCGGCTTGTGCCATATCGCGAAACCATTCGGCTGCCCCCGTAAGCAATTCACTTGGCAACGCTTTTCCTATTTGACGGGGAATAAACTGTACTTCACGTTTGTTATTACGCTCTGACCCCACAACCGCATTGACCAATGGTGCAATACGATTAAAAGTCATAACGGGGCGGCGTTGCTCTTTTAATGCCGCTAAATCCGCTTCATTCCACTGGTCTCCATTGTAAAAACGAAAATCTTCACGCGCATGCTCACGCCATTTGTTCACATGCTCAACATCTTCTTTGTACCAACTCACAAGCTTGCGAAACAAGCCTTCTATCGACAGATCTGAAGCGTTGCTATCTTGCTCTAAATGCTCTTCATCATGCATCATTCTGCCATCCATGACGTACTCTCATAAGCTTCTCTACCGCTATAAGCTTGTCTCTTATGTTTCTGCACCGGTTGCTCATAACCCACACACATTAATCCAAAAGCATCCGCCCCATGACTCGACCAATCATGCTCTGCCCCTAACCCTATATTCCGCTTCTCATCCCATTTCTCATGATACCAGTTCAGTGCCTTACGACCTGCTACTGTTGTCTCTTCATTAAACCAAACAGAAGGTAAAATACGCCGCACTGCCTCTATCCGCATTTTGACTGCACCAGCCCCTTGATTGGGAATGACTTGCGTTTCAAAACCCGCATCATTGAGAGCACTTTCAAAACTCACATTATGCACACGGTCTCTGGTTGCACCGTCATGGGGTAATACCATCAGTGCCTTCTCATAACCATTGTCACGTAACCAACCGATATGCTCTGAGAGCGGCTGTCCTTGTGCCTCGTAATAATCCAGCACTCTGATCTCTCTGCCAACAAATTGTGCTATCCATATCGCTGTGGCATCTGCCTTAGCGCCCGTCCCCCCAATATCCCAAAAGGCGCGTATCTGCATTAAAGGGTCACGGGCAACACGCCCTATCCGCCCCTCTTGCTCGGCTGCCAACATCTCCTTTTGGTAGTAAGCCCCTTGAACCGCTGTAAGATAAGCCCCTTCCCATATATGCTTATAGGTCTCTGGACGGTTTCTAAGGTCATCAAGTCGCGCTTCATTCAAGATCTTGGGAAACTTCGGATTATCTGACCAGTTGATCTCTACACGCTTAATCGCTTCATTGTCTGAAAAGCGAAAACGCCTTTCAACCGGTGCATTGTCTCGCAACGGGTTCCATGTCACCCATAACTCTGCACGCCACCCCTCTCCCTCTTCACGCAACGTCGGTATAAGCGTCTGCCAAGCTGTCTCTGTGACTGGTTCTGCCTCATCAACCCAACAGAGCAAAATACGCCCCATGGATTTGATACTCGCAATATTGCGGTCTAGTCCAGAAAACTGAAAAGCTATACGACCATCATTTGACTTAATCGAAGCTTCCCCAACTTTGTAATAATCTTTTAAAAAATCATGGGCTTCAATAGCGCGCTTAATTTCCTCCAAGGAACTTTCTGCCAACGAATTTTGAAACTGACGCGCACAAAGAATAGTGCCTGATATCCCCTGCATACCAAATTGATAGCCTTTTAAAGCCGCCATTAAGGCAAATGATCTTGTCTTTCCAGACCCTCGTCCACCCCAAGCTGCCCGCACCAAAGCATCTCCTGCAAAAAGTGGAATAAGCTTTGGTACAATCTTAATCTGTCTTGTCGTCATTCATTGTTAAAGGAGCAATTTCTACACGCCCTATGATCTTAATCGCGCCCCCATTCTCACCCGTCACTTGCAAAGGCAAGATCTTACCCAGCAAGGCTAAATAAGCCGCGGGGCATTTGAGTGCTTGCTGTTCTAAATAAGAAATTAGCCCTTCCTTGCCATACTTATTGCCTGCCAATTCAGCTGCTTTAATAATTGCCTCTTTAAGAAGACGTGTATTCTTATTCGGAACGCCTTTGACACGCCCCATACCTGCCCTCGCTGGTCTCAACTTTTTTGCTGTTTGAAAAACCTGTTCTGTATTTTCAGATGTCATAAAATACACCCTCCAGATAATAAAAAACCCCACATTTGCGGGGATTTTTGACTGTACATCACCCTCATTAGACACAATACACCTAAGTACAGTAATGTCATTAAATACGATTTGATACACTTTGTCAACATAAAAATAACACAGATTGATATTTTTAAAGGGAATCTGTTATTAAAATGTTAATTATAATAATTTTAAGGATCAAATAATGAAATCACCTTCCATAACACGCATCCTAACATTTATAGCCTTTTTTTCCATATCAATGCTATCTATATCAACGTCATTTGGATTTACACGCGTAGACACTATAGAGCAGTATAATCAACTTTATGACAAATACGCAAGTAAAGAATATGAAGACTTTACGCATTTTGACAAGCAACACGAAGCAAAACAATTTGTATATAGCCGTGGCTATCAGAATATAGTTCCAAAATTTGACACTGTATGGCATCGTCACATACTCGTTATTTTATGTGGACGCTTTATAAATTTATTACGGGGTGATTATAATAAGGATATGGCATGGGCAATGCTACCCAATATGATAAATAGGTTACGCTATGAATATAATTGGAATGAAGAAAATTTTATCTGGGCATACAACATGTCCATAAATAGTACAAATCCAATGATTTATTATGCAAAAAAATTTCTTAGTTCTTCGAGTGAAAATAGCATTAGCCCTAAAACACAAATTATTGATTTAGTGTCTAGTATGAGAGTCGATAATGGAAAAGATATAAAAAAAACAGCTAGATTTTGCAAAGAATTAAAAACGATATATGATATAATGGAACCGTGATAGAGATTGTCATTTAACGATCAAAATGCTTCTGAAGCACATTAAGAGCAACGCATAATGAATTCACAAGGTGTGGCAACATTTGATCTTCTGTAACAATGTACTGTAGCGCAGCATAGATATTGTATTGTCTATAGAGATGTTGCGCTTCTTTTATTGCCTCTTGCATATTTAAAAACTGCTCTGTCGCAAATTTTACCCATTTGTCTCTTGCTCTATCATCAGAAGATAACGGCATTTCATCATAAATCGCGCTTGGAAAGCCTTTTGCACAAAGGTAATTATTTCTTATCTGTAGGTACTGTTGCGCAGTATCATATTGCTCTTGTGTAAGTACACCTTGCAAACAAAGCCGCCCTATGTAGGACCCAGCAAGTGGATTTTTTGCCTCATGTAAGCTTAAACCGAAGCGTTTTGCACGCATTTCTATAGCCAATTTATCAATGGCTTCACGCGGTTCTTTTGCACGTGATATACGACCATTGGCTTCTCTTGTCTGCCCTGTAATCTTAGGGCGTCCCCTCTTTTTCTTTGCTTTCACTTATACCCTCGATTGTGAATATTCATTAATTTTTTGCGTGAAATATTCTTCGATATCATGGTCTTTTAACTTCACACCAAACCGCCCATTATATACTTTCTTCCATGGCGTTCCCTCCTTATGAGCTTCATTACATAAATGAGCAGATGAAAAATTTTTATAAGCATTCCAAACGATCTCTAATAATTTGAAAGTATATTCATCTGTTGAGTTTTTATGCATTTTAGGGATAAAAATCTCTCCGGTCTCTAAGTCCACCATACGCGAATAAAAATCGATACAACGCCTTCCCCAATCTTTAAACTCATGATAGAGAGCCGGTATAACGGGACCATGCTGCCATGCCTCTATACGATCTAAAAAGAGACGCTTACCTGTAGCTGCTAACATCCAACCATATGCAAAATACACCAGCTTAATAAGCTTCATAGGGGAAATTCGAATATCTTCCTCGCGTCCTTTTTCAAGAAAGAAGTTAGCAATCTGTTGAACTTGATACATTACTCAAACTAAATAACCATACAGATGAAGAGAGACCTATAATTATACTCAGTATGCTTTCCTTTATTTTTCCCTCAAGAAAAAAGAAAGCGCATCCCGCTATTGCCAGCGATATTACAATTGCTATTGCCAGTTCAAAAATAGTCATAGAAGCATCGTTATGATTTAATAACATCATATTATTTTGCATCATCATATTATGATGTATGAGCCATGTGCTTGATCTCATTTTCACGCACCTTAAAAAGGAACATCATCATTTAAAGCGTTTGTAGACATATCAAGAGGTCTGTGAATGCTTGCATAAACTGATGACGGCTCTTGATCATCGTTATTTTTACCATCTAAAAGCTGTAATTCACCTTTGTAAGGAGGCAATATGACCTCTGTTACATACCGTTCACTACCGTTTTTATCTTGCCATTTACGGGTTTGTAAGCGTCCCTCGATATAGACTTTGCTACCCTTCTTAAGATACTGAAGAGCCACTTTTGCAAGATGTGGATTAAACACCACAATGGAATGCCACTCTGTTTTGTCTATTCTCTTATTGGTTGCCTTGTCTGTATAGCTTTCAGACGTTGCCATGCGAAAATTGACCACCTCGATACCAGATGACATTGTTTTGCTTTCAGGATTTGCACCTAAATGACCAATTAACATCACTTTATTAAGCATTTGCTTTGCTATCCTTTTTATGGGAAATAGTACTTAGAAACGAAAATAACTGATACATAACAATAATATAGCACATTATACTATATTATTACAAGCAAAAATAGTTTTAATAAACTGAATCTAAAGAATGAATCCCATTTTTATTTTACTGATTTGCTTGCGTTTTTATACGTTTTGTGTAATATGCACTCTATTCTTTAGAAGATGCATTAGTGGAATCCTATTCTCAAAAGCCGCGTCATTTAAGACACGGCTTTTTTGCTATAAACAAGCCCCCCCGCCGCGTTTTTTTAATTATTGCATATTTCCATAAAGTTGCTCTCTTAATAAAGCCAATCCTTTTGTTGTTATCTTTGTTGACGGTACTGTCTTTTCTGTACCATCATTTTTTTGAATAGTGATAGTTGTGCAATCCATAAGACCTTTTTGTATTTTATCTTGATATGGTAATAATGGACCGCTTGGTACTCTTTTGTAAACCCAACCATATCTTCGTAAGTAATCTGATAAATCCTTAGGTCTTACTTCTAATATTTTCGCAGCATCTATAATACCAAACAAGCCATCGGATCGCGTTAGACCATCAAGAGCTATTGCTTTTGGTTTAAGCTCTGCAATGACATGATCTTTTTGCTCTATTTGACCTTGCAAGTAATTCAAAAAACCAATCATAGCTTGTGGACTTGAGTAATCGATTTGTTGTGGTGTAACTTGCTTTTCTAATTCTTGCCAACGGTCTATAATTTTTGCACGTAAAGCGGTACTGTAACCAGAAACGAGGATTAAGCACTCACGCTTGGGAAGGTTGTAACAAGGGAGGGTACGACCAGTTGAATCCTTATAGACCCCTGCAAAATCACTCAGCCCAAATTTGGGCTCAGTAAATTCAGCCCCCCCAAATTTGGGGGCGCTAATTTCTCCAAGCATTTTCTTAATATCACGCATAACATGTTTATGTTGCTTACCACATAACTCTGCAATTTCAACACTAGACATGGTTTGAATGCTATCATTTATATTGATTTGATTTACATCTATTGAGTTTTTTTGATTTACATTGGTTAAATATTGCGACATTTTTCTTTTCCCTACAAAAATTAAAAAGCAGGCGCCCCCCACGCCGTTATTTATGCTGCTTTTAATGACTGATGAGATTTTTCATTCAAAATAGGAGTATAAGCTTTCAATAATGGAGCTATTGATTTAATTGGTTCAGATTGACCAAACTCTGTAATGATTGCTAAGATTTTTGCAATATTAGGCATTTCGTTTTGTAATTTTAAAACCAAAATCTTTTCAAGATCTGCCATTAATTCAACTAAAGCATTGCTATATTCATCTTCAGTATAGTCAGTGTTAGCTTCTTTAAACACTGCCATCCACAAATCACATAAGAAATCGGTGGTTATTTGGATTTCATTTTTTTCCATTTGAAATTCTTTCTTATCAATAATTGTTTTTAATTGACAGCCCATAAGGGCGTCGGGCGCTAAAAACACGGTGATAAGTCCGCCGCTATACTTTTCCCTCGAAAGGGTATTGTATGGTATAGCTACACCCGACATAAATCGTTATATGCCAATGACAGCATAAAAGAAAGCCAGTATTTTAAGAAATGGGAAAAACCTTTTCGTGGTTTATCCGCTTATCACAAGTGGTTTTTAAGCACTTGTCGACCTTTCTAAACCAGCTTTCTTTTAAAGTCAATACGTATTTTTTATTTTTTTCACTTTTTTTTCATTTTGATACTTACCTAATTGAATATCAAGCGCTTTTTCTAGCTCTCTGTCCATCTCTTCACTCGATAATGGATAACCTCTCTCACCATCATTCGTGATCTCACAAATCAAACAATCATTCTTTGTACGTTCTTTAATTTTCATATTTACCTCGTCTATCAATGCTTCAAAATTCAAAATGTTTTTTGGTAACAAACCACCATAAATCCACGCTTTCACTTGAGCCTTGGTACTGTAATCAATTTTGTTAGGCATCTCATGATCATGATACTGACCACCTTCAAATTCCTCATATTCCCTCATTCCATTTTCATATTCGTAAAGATTATAAAAATACTCAGCAACCCCTAATCCCCATGGAGCATATCCAACCGCTGTTGCAATAAATTTCTTTTGCTGTCTTGATTTACGATTTCTTAAGAACATCTGTTTTAAAATTCCCCTATCTAAATCCATAATTTTACCTATGGGTTTATTTGCCTCAAATTGGACCGTACAGTGGCGTTTTAAGTTTCAATATGGTTTTCATCATAAAATCTTTAAATCGCTCTGTACGGTACTTTTTTAGCTGTTTAAACGCATATCTAATCACAAAATGATCAGCACTTTTCACTATTTTGCTGTTTATCATTCAATACCCTTTAAAACCTCTTCCATGCCATTTAAGAGCTCTTCAAGGCTCTTTTCGGTGCTTTCTGAGCGGTCTGATGATATCGTCGCCTCTTGATTTTTGCTCTTGATTTCTGGCTTTTGAAGATTCTTAAGAATGCGATTTGCTTGGTAACGAATATCGCTTTCAAGCTTTTCGCAGTAACGATAAAAATCTGCTGTTGATGGCATAAAAGTTGTGTTTAAGCCCTCTGCTTTGCCTTTCAAAACGTTCTTTGTTGCTGTTTGCAATATCCAGCTGCTTATACCTTCAAGAGTGTAAAGATACGCAAGCGCTGTTGATTTCTCATCTGATCCCATGGGGCTTTTGAGACCATTTGAAAGGACAAGAAACGTTGTTTGGATTTCTTCTTCAGTTGCTTTTCTTTCAAGCTTTTGCAAAGCATCATTAGCCAATGCTGTAACTCTCTCGGCTTCTGCAATCGATGGCTTTTGCCCCGTTTTCCAAAGGAATGGTGGTTCTGTCATCATCCTCGAATAAAAATTTGTACACACTATCTGAATTTTTGATATTGGACATGTGCTGTGCAACTCGATAACTCCAGCCACGCTGTTGTTCTGTTTGAGAATTGGTTTGTTTTCCATAATTTTCTCCTTGTTTGTAATTTTTTGAATTTCTCACCCAGTTACGCCATGTTGCTTGCCAATCGCGTTTGCTAGCGTCCTTACCCGTCTTGGCATTCCAATAATCTCGAAATTTTGCGATTTCGACTTTCACACGCTCTGGAGGCAAGCCCTCTTCGATTGCAAAATCGTAATCGGGTTCAAAATCCGCAGGCAATCGACAACCTCGATTAGCTTTCGCACGTTTTGCTTTTTTCGGAACGCTTTTTTGCTCGTGAATGATTGGTTGGTTTTCTGATGATGTTGCGTTTTGATCTGATTGATCATCATCACACTCGATTGGCTCGTCAACCAAATCGCTTGTTTCTAAATCTTCAAACTCAGTTTCTTTTTTTGATAAAACGATAGTTTTATTTTTTTTATATATATTATTCTTATTCTTTATAGCTTGATTTTGCTTGTCGTTTGCTTCAGCAAAAAAAACGTTTTGCTTAATTTTTGCTTCAGCAAAATCATTATTTTGCTTAACGTTTGCTTCAGCAAAATTATCAACGTGTTGTTTTATATTACTTTTCGCTTGTGCGCCTTTTTTACCAGCTTCACTACGAACTCGCGATATGTAGTCTTTTTTATCAGCAAAATCTTTTAGCTCTTCTTCAACACGCCTATTCCACAATCCATCATCTGTCTCAATAAGTTTATCATCACTTATTAAATATTCGACAATAGTTGCAAACTTTTTCTGCGAACAATTGCAAGCGCGTGCAAGCGTTTCAAAATCTGTTTTAATTGGTGCTTTCTTATCATACATGCGAACAAGAAGCGTTATATAAACACCCCGTTGTTCCAATGTCATTCCATCTGTACCACTAATCCAGTCATACAAATTAAATCGTATCCACGGCATCCCATTAGACATGCCCGCTCTCCCTTTCTTTAATTAAATGTAAAATCGCTAAAGCATCCGCTTCGTTATCATCACAAGGCGCGTGTCCTTTTGCACGCATTGCCTTTATCATCTCTTCTTTCGACGCATTCCCCTTGCCTGTTGTCGCTTTCTTAATCGTACAAACCGGTATCCCCTCATACGGTATCTGATGATGTTCACACCACGCCGTTAACGTTGCTAATAAACCACCCTAAACATGCGCTGCATCGGTTCCAACATGACGCCTCACCTCTTCAAAATAAACCGCGTCAATTTGACCTGCTGTCTGCTTTATTTCTGTAAGCCATCTCTTAAAGCGTAAATAACGCATCCCACCGCCTTCAAAACGACGTGATTTAAAATCAACGGTGCCACTAAATACGTCACCACTCCCTCCACACATCGCCCACCCCGTCTTCGTCCCTAGATCAAAACAAAGAATTGTATAAGACATCGCGCAATTCCATCAATGCCTTCAATCCACAATAGTTTTCCCAGGTATTAAATAACGCTGTTGTTCCTCAGGACTTTTTTTAGCCAGTTCTTCAAATGTAATTGGCTTTAACTCCAATAAATGCCCCAGTAATTCTTGAGATCTTGACCAATAGTCTAATTGTGAAAATGTAACGGTATTTCGCGGTATAAACCATTCTGCAAAGGCTCTAATAACTTTAATTGCTTCATTCTTTGTCTGTTCATCCCTCATGAATTGTTGCAATAATTCCTGCGATCTACCTTCTTGTTCATCTGTAGAGGGATTTAGTTCTAAAAACTCTCTTACAAGCGCACAAACATCTTCAGAGACTTGAACATTGTCATAAATATTTTCATATGATGTTACACATTCTCGCCCTTGTGGATTCTTCGGTAAACGTTTTTTCTTTTCTTCTTGCAATTCTTGTAAATGTTTAATTTTTTTCTCATTCTCTGCTAATTGTCCATCAATCAACGCCCGCTGTGACGCAATTAACTCATCTCGTTTATCTACCGCTTGTCTAAGCATTTTTATGATTTTAGAATCAGAATAAAACACATAACATGAACACAAATTAGCAATACAAGATATAATCAGTGCAACTGAAACCATCTCCCACCTCACTTACTTTTCTTCTTATTCTTCTGAGACTTTTCTTTTACAGATTCATCACGCTGTTTAAGCTCGTCTTTAAGCCTCTCAATTTCTGCATTTAGCCTGCATATAATATCATTTTTCCGTTTGAACGCTTTTTCATACTCATCTATCTTTTGATTCAGTTCTTTAATTTCCTCTTCATACTTTTCTATATTCTCATCATATCCACTAATGATCTCCCTAATTCCTTCGCGTTCTTCTTTTAAAGCCCTAGCTGCAAATTCTTCATCTTCAATATGCTCTTTAAGCGCCTTAACTTGGTTGCGATAATACAAAACAAAACCCAACATCACGACGTCGATAAGTAACATTGCAATAATTGTTATTGATAAAATCTCTGATAAAATTTCATTTAAATTCATTCTGATCTCCTTAAGGCTGCAAAGTATCGCCGGTGTTCTCAATACAGCAGCTCTTGCAAATTTTCGTAATTGGGGGGCGCTGCTCTTGCATTAATGTCTGCAAGCGCTCGGGATAAAAAAAATCATCAGGACGTAAATCTATCCCATGTTCACGCGCGTAATTTAATAATTTTTGTTGGTGCTTTGCTGGTATAAGAGTACGCCATCTAGAAACAGATGACACATCTCTTTGCACTATGGCTGCTACAGTTTTGAAACCGCCTAAATATTTTATAATTAATCTTGAAGCCATATGTAATCTCCATAACAGCGCAATAAATAATTGCACTTTTTACATATGTCAACAAAAAATGCACCTTTTACATTTTTGCATTTTACGTATTTTTAGGGATAATATTTAAATTATGAGTAGCAATATTGAAAAAAGTATCCAACAATGGCTAGAAAAGAAATTAGACGAGCGCGGACACGGTGCTCAAATAGAATTAGCCGCTCACTTGGGAATCCATCAATCCACTATAAGTAGAATGATTAATCCTTACAAAAATGGAAAATCAAGAAGCATAAGTATTGGGGAGTTAGTTAAAATAGCAGAGTTTTTTAATGAACCCCCCCCAAATTTCTTCAATGATGTTGATCAAGAGTTTATGAATTTTTATCGTGATCTTTCTGAAGAAAACAAAAAGTCTGTGATTTTATATATTGAGTTTTTAAGGCAATCAAAAGATAAGTAATAGTTTCCTTTTCTTTCTCAGAAAACCCTTTTAAAAGATCAGAATCTTGTTCCGCTATTTGCATTTTGTATCTCCATAAATTGTGGATAGTGCACTTTTTAAAAAAACATACCTAACATAAATATGCACTTTTTACATTTTTATATTGACACTTGCACTTTTTACATATATTCGTCTCCATATCCTATAAATTAACAGTTGCCAATAGGCTCTATGGAGGTAGTTGTGAACAAACCAGTGCTTATAAATTCTAATGAAATTTTATTACTTGCCTGCGATGATGATCAAAACATTGCAGAGTCTGGACCGCTTGATGCAAGCCAAATTCTAAGCATTGTTGATGGGGTAGATGATGTTATACAAATCTTCCGTATAAATCCTTCTGAAAAGAGTTGTGAAGACATTTCTGAACAGATTGCAGAAGCATATGTAAAAAAAAATATCGACCATCTCTATGAGGAGAGAGAAGTTCATTACTTTATACGCGAAAGTGATATCTACAATGAAATTTTAGAAGAGATTGCAGAAGAAAAATATGAAGATGAAATGTACGGTACCTATGAAGAACAGCACCGTTTAACTCCTTGGGATGTCCTTCCAAACTACCCAAGCTATACGGTACGCTTCTAAAAGCACCCCTTTCCTCAAAAAATTATCACACCAACCAATACCGTTCTTTTGAAGAGCGGCAAAGGAAGAGTCTAACTTAAAGGAAATAAATCATGGAAAAAAATACGAATTAACTGATGAGACAACCGAAGTTGGCTTTAAAACACTTTATAGAATTAAAGCATTACGAGACTTTGGAGATGTGAAAAAAGGTGATCTAGGGGGCTTTATAGAAAAAGAAGATAACTTAAGTCATGAAGGCAATTGCTGGATTGGTGATAATGCAAAGGTTTGTGGTCATGCACAGATTTTTGGTGATGCCTTGGTTTCTGATGATGCCAATGTTTGTCGTCATGCCCGTATTTATGGCAATGCCCGTGTTTACGGGAAAGCATGGGTTTATGATGATGCACATGTTTCTAGCAATGCCAAGGTTTTTGACGATTCTCATGTTTGTGGTCATGCCAAAGTTTATGAATATGCCAAAGTTTTCGATAATGCTGTGGTTAATGGCAATACTGAAGTTTATGGCTCTGCTAGCGTGGGGAGCAATGCCGAAGTTTTTGGCAAAACTAAGGTTTATGGTAATGCGCAGGTTTTCGATAAAGCAAAGATTTCTGGTAATATGAAAGTTTACGGCAATGCACAAGTTTTTGGTAGTGCATGGGTTTTTGGCAATAACTGTATTTATGGTGATGCACAAGTATCCGGAAATACAAAAATATCCGGAAACGACACTGTTTTAGAATATCCGAAAACGACACCCTTTTAAGGTAGGGGATAATCATGTATAGATATGAAATTAAACCTACTTGGTGTGTACAGACAGTTGTGAGAAGTGATCAAAACCCCGGAGAACTTTGTGCAACTATCTCTGGATATGAAGACGACCCCTATGTAGATACCATAATTCCTAAAGACGTAATCAATGACCTTTTAGGTGAAGATAATTTTAAGAAAATGATATCAAATCACACATCTAGATGTACATATGCATCATACGCAAGCAAAGTATTTAGATGTATTGGATTTGAAATAGGACGATTTTCTAATGATAAAGAAAAAATCTTTATTGCACTTAAGTCTAATGATGGACGTAGATTTATGTCAATATTAGAAATTGATGACATCATACCGCCTCTGAAATTCAATTTTTAACAACCCAAACAAGCAACTTTTAACACATGCGTGATTCACGCCACGGGGGAATTGCGCTTTAATGGAGGAAATCAAGATGAGAGAACTAAGTACCACACAGTGGAAAAAACAAACGCTTGTGAAACCAACTCTACAGCTATGGAGCTTATTTTAGAAAGAGCTTTACAAAGTGATGTCGATCTGGAGCGTCTCAAGAGCCTTCTTGAATTGCGAGAAAAGGAGATAGAACGACAAGAGCGCCAGGACTTTGTCCGTGATCTTTCTGCTATGCAAATGGAATATAAAAACATCGAACAAAATGCCCTTAATACACATACTAAAAGTATCTATACAACACTTGATAAATATATTGATGCAATCAAGGAAACTCTTGCAAAACACCACTTTGCCTTGTTTTCTCAGATCAAAGCACAGAACTCAAACGGTATAACCGTAGAAATGACTTTAACACATAAATCAGGGAATAAAATATCAACAGAAGGAACATTTCCCTTTGACACTACAGGGAGCAAAAACAGCATACAAGCGGTTGGCTCTACAATTACCTATGCACGAAGATACCTGCTAGGCATGCTTCTTAATGTAGCAAGAAAAGAAGACGATACAGATGGAGCCACAATTCTTGCTGGTATCTCTTCTGAACAGATGAATGAAATCAAAGAATTAATGGAACAGACACAAGCAAAGGAAAGCGATATTATTTCTTTCATAGGAGTAAAAACCCTAACACAGATGTCTTATAAACAAGCACAAACCGTTTTGTTTGCTTTGAAAAAAAAGAAACGCTCTCAAATGAATAAAGCACAACAAGAGCAACAAAAGGCGGTGTAAAATGGAACAAAGAACAGCAGAATGGTTTCAAGCCCGTTTAGGTAAAGTCACCGCTTCAAACGTTTATAACGTACTCAGTAAAACAGCCAAGGGAATGCCTACAAGCAAATATGAAGACTACAAAATAAAACTTATGACGGAGCGATTAACAGAGGAAATAAGCCAATCTTATATAACACCCGCTATGCAATGGGGCATTGAACATGAAGAAGATGCCTTGAGAGAATATGAATTCATTTATGATACAGAGGTCACAAGGTGTGGTTTCATTCAACATCCCACAATCCAAATGGCTGGTGCTAGTCCTGATGGGTTTATTGGTGAAGATGGTTTAGTAGAGGTTAAATGCCCGCAACCACCAAACCATCTACGCTTTTTTATAGATAGTAATATTAAGCCTGAATATCTTGCACAAATGCAATTTCAAATGGCTTGTACGGGGCGCAAATGGTGTGATTTTATCAGTTATGATCCGCGTTTTGTAGGCAGATCATCTGATTTTCGTATGAAAATCAAGCGCATTCACCGTGATGAAGAACAAATCGAACAGATTAATCAAGCGGTCGAAATCTTTTTAGCAGAAATAGAACAAGAGATGCAAAAGATTTTAGCGAAAGCCGCTTGATGTTATGGGGGTGCTCTCTCCTCCCAGCACCCCCACCCATTTATGTAAGGAAATTAAACGTGTGTAATACCAAAGATGAGAAGCCTTGTTTTTTTACCATTGGTTATGAAGGAAAATCACTAGAGCATTATCTGAATTGCCTCATAGAAAACAATGTTAAAATTTTGTGTGATGTTCGTAAAAATCCAATAAGCAGAAAACATGGATTTTCAAAAAGACAATTAGAGAAAGCTGTAAGCAACATTGGCATTGAATATATGCATATGCCTGAACTTGGAATTGCCTCTGAAAAAAGACGCAATCTGAAAACACGAGAAGATTATGAATATCTTTTTGAAGATTATAAAAATACAACTCTTAAGAATAATCTTCATGCAATAGAAAAATTATACAAGCTTTTTTTGGATAAAAAGCGTGTTGCAATTACTTGCTTTGAAACTGATGTGTGCATGTGTCATCGGGGAGAAATTACCAAGGCTCTTACACAACTCAAAGATTGGAAATATGAAATTAAACACATCTAACACATAACTTGCAATTTTTTAAACCGAAGGTGCTCTATAACACCTCTATCTCCACCCTTTCCTAACATTTTTCAACCCATTCGTGATTCACACCACGGGTGAATTGCACCTAAATTAAGGGGAATAGACATGGCACACCGCCCACCTACCATAACACAACCAGCCATTGCACGCGCGTTAAGAGAAGCCAAAAAACAAGGAGCAGAGGTTGTAGAAATCAAACCTACTGGAGAGTTATTAATTCATATCAATAAAACTATAACACCACCAACAACAAGGAATAATGCTTACAGTATTGAAGACTTTCCACCTCTTGAAAACGAACAAGAAGAATGTAGTACTCACCCTTCTTGCCCCTCTGTTGACGGCATAGAATTCTAACCATGCCAAAGCGTCGTCCACCCTATCTTGTTCGTGAACGTACACGCCATGGTAAAATCATATGGTATGTCCGTATTGGTCATGGACCACGGGTTCGGATTGAAGGAGTTTACGGAACGCAAGAGTTTATTGACAGTTATATGCTTGCCCTTAAGCATGCGCAAAATGGCACCTCCAAGAAAACAAAACAAACCAGACTTGTAGAGGGCTCTTTCGATTGGTTATTGCATCAGTATTTACAAAGCATGCAATGGCATAATCAATCAGAGTCAACGAAAAAAGTTAAATATAGAATTCTAAACAATATTTCTAAACATATTGGTGATCGCGCTTATAAAAGCATAGAAAAACAACATATTCTTGATGCCGTAGAAAGAAGACGCAATACTCCCGCAGCAGCAAGACACTTTTTGACTTCTTTAAATGGTCTTTTTAATTGGGCGGTTGATAATGCTCTTTTAAACAGAAACCCTGCTTTTAACATAAAACCGCCAAAATCCTTTAACGCAGAAGGCTTCACCCCATGGTTAGAAGAAGATGTTGAGAAATATTATCAACATTGGTCTGTCGGTACCCATGAACGCGTCTGGATTGATGTTCTTTTATATACGGGCTTACGTCGTGGTGATGCCGTTCGCATTGGCTGGAAAAATGTTAAAGATAATATTATTCATCTCAAAACAGAAAAGAGCCAATTTAAAACAGATGTTTTTCTACCTATTTTACCAGAACTTGCAGAAACCCTTAAAATTGGTCCCGTAGGTGATGAAACATTTATTTGTGGAAAAGAAGGTAAAAAAACTGACTAAGGAGAGTTTTGGCAACTTATTTCGTAAAGCTTGCAATGCATCAGGGATAAAAAAATCAGCCCATGGATTGAGAAAATTAGCAGCAACACGTGCTGCTAATGCTGGTGCTACAGTTTCATAAATGAAAGCACTTTTTGGCTGGACTGAGGATAATATGGCATCTCTTTACACAAAGAGCGCAGATCGTAAACGTCTCGCAATAGAAGCAATTAAAAAGCTTCAAAAAAGTTAGGGATATACAGAAAATAAGTTAAAAGAATCAACGGAAATAAAATTCCCGTACTTTCTGATAACTCATTGATTTCATTAAAGTATGGCTGGGGTACCTGGATTCGAACCAGGGAATGCCGGTACCAAAAACCGGTGCCTTACCGCTTGGCTATACCCCAAAAAACATGCTTTACAGCTGCTTTTGCACCTTATAGCGATTCCTATGATGAGACGCAATATCTGAAAATAAAAGATCTTACTTTTTTATTACAAAGTCTCTCCGCGTTTTACGATACTACATCGATACAAATTGGTAATAAAAACGGATAGATAGTTATTCTTTTAACACAAGTCACAACCATTTATCCATCAATTATTTTGCTCTTTTATTAATTTCCTCAAAACAAAAACTGTCACCACATTGAGAATTGGCAAAGTGTATGATAGCTTGCTATGCTCTTTTATTAAGTGTAAAGATGGTAATGTTCACTGATTTTATATGTTATAATGGTTTTATATGTCATATTGTTCAGGGATAGCGCTATGAAATGAAATTAAGCGCATTGAAAAATGTCTCTTTAAAACATGTTTTAATATCCTGTTGTAAACACCCTTGCACACCAATAAGCTGAAAAATTTTGCAAAAAATTAAAAGTATTTTATGTGCTATTTGCAAAAAATATTTTTAGGTATAAAAACAAAGAATGATAGCTTTTTCCCTTTACTTTTTATTCAAAAAATCATGCTATTTTTATCCATTCGTAGATGTAAAAATTTTTCAGAAGGCACTATTTATATAGACCCGTGTCCCTTTTAATTGGTTAGCATACATTTTTCTTAAAAGCTCCTTTTGCAAAATAGAGAGATATTAAAATTAATTAATATAAAAATTAATACAAATAAGCATTCAACATTTGCTTTTAGGAGCTGCAAATGGCAAATTAGATTTTTGGAGTGAGCTTAACAATTAGAATCGAGGAGATTTTTAAATGGCTTTTGAATTGGCTGCATTGCCTTATGATTACGATGCTCTTGCGCCCTATATGTCACGCGAAACACTTGAATATCATCATGATAAGCATCACCTCGCTTATCTTACCAATACCAACAACCTTATAAAAGACGCAGGCTTGGAAAATGAAAGCCTTGAAGAAATTGTGAAAAAAAGTTTTGGGAAAAATGTTGGTTTGTTTAATAATGCAGCGCAATATTACAATCATAACCATTTTTGGCATTGGATGAAAAAAGATGGTGGTGGTCAAAAGCTGCCTGAAAAACTAGCAAAAGCTATTGAATCTGATCTAGGTGGCTATGACAAATTCCGTACTGATTTTATTGCTACTGCTGGTGCCCAATTCGGCTCTGGATGGGCATGGGTTGCTGTTAAAGATGGTAAGCTTGAAATTATGAAAACGCCAAATGGTGAAAATCCTTTGGTTCATAATGCTCAACCTATTCTAGGTGTGGATGTGTGGGAACATTCCTATTACATTGACTACCGTAATGCTCGTCCGAAATATATCGAAGCTTTCGTGGATCATTTGATCAATTGGGGTTATGTTCTCAAACTTTATGAAGATTGCGGATTGTAAGCTGTCTCGATAATTTTTTAGTGTCTATCAGTCCCTATAATCTTATAAATTATAGGGACTGACAAACAGGGATATTATGGGTTAACAACAGTCTTTGCCTGCTATCTTTAGAATATATGCGTAGATATAAGCAACTTCTTCTAACTTTGAAAAACGCCCCGCCGCACCAGCGTGCCCTGAATCCATGTTAATACGCAATAAGATTGCATTATTATCTGTTTTTAGCTCACGCAGTTTTGCTACCCATTTTGTAGGTTCCCAGTAAGTTACACGAGGATCGGTTAATCCTGCGATCACAAGCATAGGAGGATATTTTTGCGCTTTGACGTTATCATAGGGAGAATAAGAAGCTATAAGATTATAATCTTCTTGTGATTCAAGAGGATTTCCCCACTCAGGCCATTCGGGGGGCGTTAGAGGTAAGGAAGCATCAAGCATCGTTGTTAAAACATCAACAAAAGGTACATTGGCTATAATTCCAGCAAAATCCTGTGGCGCTATATTGGCAATCGCCCCCATCAACATGCCTCCTGCCGAACCACCATGCGCAATCAACCGATCATGGGCTGTGAATTTATTGTCTACAAGATAGCGCCCACAGGCAATAAAATCGGTAAATGTGTTATATTTAAAAAGATGCTTTCCTTTCTCATACCATTCAACCCCTTTTTCTTTGCCTCCACGAATATGGGCAATAGCATAAATAAAACCTCTGTTTACGAGAGAGAGGACATTCCTATTGAAACTGGCAGGTATAGAGATCCCATAAGCACCATAACCGTAAAGCAAACAAGGTGCACAACCGTTCAGGGGTGTTTTTTTATGATAAAAAAGTGAGATGGGAATTTTTTCACCATCCTCTGCGGTAGCCATAATACGCCGTGTTATATATTCATCTTTATTATGACCAGAGGGAATTATTTGTGTCTTTAACAATATTCGTTTGCGACTTTTCACCTCATAATCAAATATTTGATCAGGTGTTGTCATCGATGAATAAGAAAAGCGAATGGATTGACTATTATATTCCGCTGCACCTTGCAAACCTAAAGAATAAGCCTCTTCATCAAAAGCAATGGAATGGATTTGTTTCGTTGTACGCTCCATAATTTTTATACGAGGAAGCCCTTCAAAGCGTTCGAGCCAAATAAGAAAGTCTTGATACGCATCATGGGATAGGATTAAACATCCAAGCTGATGGGACACAAGCTCTGACCAATTTTCTGATTGCGGAGCCGAATACGGCGCAACCATAATTTTAAAGTCCTTTGCATTATCTAAATTCGTAAGAATATAAAAGATATCACCACCTTCTGTAAGTGAATATTCAACACCTTTTTGCCGTTTTCGTACACATTGAGGAATGCTAAGAGGCGTTTTGGCAGGAATTAACCAGATCTCTGAGGTTTCATGATCATGAATATTAATATAAATAACATCATGAAGCTTAGAACCGCTTACATTTAAGAAAAAACCTGGATTATCTTCACGAAAAATAAGCTTATCTTGTGATTGATCCGTGTTTAAGCGATGATAATAGAGCTCTGAAGGACGGTGATTTTCATCCACCTTTGTATAGAAAAAACCTTCAGATTGAGCATCCCACACAATTTGTCCGGATGTGTCAATTATGGTGTCCGTAAAATCAGATAATGTCTCTAAATTACGAATTTTAGCTGTATAAAATTCTGACCCTTTATCGTCATAGGTCCATACAACATACCTATGATCAGGTGATTCTTGGACTGAACCAAAATTGAAATATTCTTTATCTTCAGCCAAAAGATCACCATTAAGATAAACATGTCTTTCTCCACCATTCCTTAGTGTCCGAAAATAATGTGGTTGTTGCCCTCCGGTAATATAAGAAAATCCGTAAGCAAAAGGTCCATTTTTTACAGGAACGGAACTATCATTCTCTTGGATCCTGCTTTTCATTTCGGTAAAAAGCAAATCTCTTAATGACTTTGTATCAGCCATTTGAGCCGCTTGATAAGCATTTTCTTTTTCAAGATGATGTCGAATATTGAGATCAAGACAGTTAGGATTTTTAAAAACATCTTGCCAGTTAGATGCACGTAACCAATGATAGGGATCATCACGAAAAATACCATGATATATTTCCTTATGAGTGATTCTAGATGCTTTGGGAGGAATTGTAAAAGTGCGAGTCATACACAATCCTATATTTAAATATGTTAATAGCTTCGTTTATATGTTAGAATCACAATTATTGATGCAAGTATAAAAATATAATTCCTACGCACGTGCAAAAACAGCATCGCGATCATTTTTACAATTAATATCCTTCTATTCATTAGCCGTCATAGCTATTGTTTTCAAGGGAGAGAATACCACTTTTATAATGAAAGTGACGGTAAGACAATTAAGTTAAAAGAGAAAGAATTGATTTTTTTTGATACAGTATAAATGTATAATTTTATAGAAAGGAATAACTACATATAAAGTATTATTACAAAATATAAAAAAGTATTCTATACATTTTAAGGTATAGTTTTATATTATAGATAGTGATATATTATCATATTTATAATATATTTTGTTTTGTTATTAAAATTAATAAATATAAAATATAAAAATAAATTTAAAGTTTATAAAAAACACACTTGATAGTTTATAAGTATTTAAAATAAAAATAATATTTTATATCTTATATTTTTATAATTATTAATTTTATTTTTACCTTATCAAAAAAAATAAATAAATTTTATCTTATATTTTTTTATATTTGTGATATATCATATATATGTATGATATGTTATAGAATAAAGCTATATTTTAATATGTAAGAATTTCGTTTTTCTTATTGTATATTATGACAAAAAGAGGTATTTATTTGATTTTTTTGTGTTTCGGCAATTTTATAGAATAATTGAATTGACAAAAAAGATTTTTGTACAATATGAAACTTATGTGCATGGGATCTTTATATTATGAGTATATGCACTATATCTCGATTTTGGATTACTCGATTTTGAATTAAAGGAAACAAGAATGGAACATCGTGCAGTCTTAGAGACTGAAAGCAATTTAGTTATTACATTGGTTGCTGATATTGTTGCTGCCTACGTGAGTAATAATTCTATTCGACCGACTGAAGTGCCAAGTTTGATTGCTGATGTCCATGCTGCTTTTCGTAAAGCAGGGAATCTAGAGTTAACGGAAGTCGAAGCTGAAAAACAAAGGCCTGCCGTTAATCCGAAGCGTTCGGTATTTCCTGATTATCTCATTTGTCTTGAAGATGGAAAAAAATTTAAATCTCTCAAACGTCATCTCATGACACATTATGGAATGTTGCCAGAGGAATATCGTGAAAAATGGCAGTTAGACAGTTCTTATCCTATGGTGGCGCCTAATTATGCAAAAACACGATCAGCTTTAGCCAAAGAAATGGGGCTTGGACGCAAAAGCAAACGGAAGAAAGCTAAATAAGCATATTTTGCAAAAAAATAGTTCTTGGATACATTTATACATAATGCACATTTTCTATGAAGTTTTTGTGTATATAGCAATGTGTAGAAAGGGAATTATATAGAGCTTTCGTTACGGATTCGTTTAATCATTGATTTTAAACCGTTGGATCGTTGTGGTGTAAGATTTTCATTTAAACCAAGTTTTTCAAAGAGCTCTTGAGCATCAGAATTGCGAATTTCAGAAGCTTTTTTACCTGAATAAAAAGCGAGAAGAATATAAATGAGTCCACGCACAATATGGGCATCGGAATCACCTTGAAACGTTAATATTGGATCTTCTGAATTATTACGTGACGATAAAAGCCACACTTGGCTAACACAACCAGGAACTTTGTGGGCATCGTTTCGAGCACTTTCTGGAAAAGGCGGTAATTCATGGCCAAGCTCAATGACATAACGATAACGATCTTCCCAATTATCCAAAAGCGAAAAGTTTTCTATAATATTATCGATTGCTTCCGCCATTATCTTAGTCCTGTTTCCTTTTACTAATCATGTTGAATATATTTATTGGTAGATTTATTTTCCTAACATAACGAATATGAAGAACGTTAAAAATTCTTATTTTAAGATAACATTGTATGATTTTGTAAGAATTCTTTTATTTCCGTTTTGTGAGAAATATTAGCAGAAATCTCTATATTATTTTTGTGCCCTAATATGTGTCCTAAATATTCGTAAACAGCTTTTGCACCGTAATATGCCCGTTCACCAAGTAAACTGAAAAAAGACTTTCCTACTTTACAAGTTTCTCTATTACGATCACAAAATGTTCCTAAGTCATTTAAAGCTTCCTTAAACGCAATAATCACATCGCTTGTTGTTGTCTCATTATTTTTTGAATTAGGAGAATGGTTACCGATTGGATTTGCTACAAAAAATGAAATAATGACAAAAACAAAAAACAAAAAAAATGATAATTTGATTAAAAAACGTATCATGAGCAATCAATGTACCGCAATGGTAAAGGCAATAAAATAAAAAGAGTATTTTACACACTGCTTCTTTATAAAAAATTTATAAAATGAGTTTTTTATAAAATTGAGTATTCATTTATTGGACCTATATCATTGGCTTTTTTATAAATATGATACGATACCGCTGTATAAAATGGGATATATTGTCTATTTGGAAAAAAATTAACACCAAAATCATACAAAAATATCATACAGTTAGAGGATTATTATATATAAGGAACTATGATAAAAAATAAGAGACATAATCATAATCGTGCATGAGGGATAGGAAGTGTACACCCCACATTTGTCACCTTTTATTCCACAAGAAAGTGTAGCGATAAGATAAGGATTAAACACAGAGTCCAATTTCTTTTCCATATTGTGTACATACTTATTTAAAATAATAATTCATTATTTTAAGATTAGTTGAAAGGGCTAAAGAAAGAGGCCAAATTCTATTATTCTGACTCTCATGTCGATAACATATTGATATTGTCTATAAAATTTTTACTGGCACACCATAAACATGATCAACATGTCAATAAAAACATAAAAAAATAGAGGAATCTCTTACGATTCCATCTCAAGCCAAGATGTTTTTATAACATTGTAAACATCAATTTAATTGATATTTATGAAAATCATTGAATATGAAGATAAGAAGTTTATGCCAAAAATATAATACTCTTAAGAGGTAATTGCTCTTATCAAACCGTTTACGGATAAGTAACTCTCTCTATGTAAATTATAAAGGATAATAATGACTATCATCATTCTGGCGTTATAGGAAAATATTCTCAACTTGAATTTAAAGAATAGCAAATATATGTGCCAAAAATGAAGAATAACGTAGCATTATTGTTTACATGATTAGATGTGATAATGCTCGTTTGAAAACACTACAAGATCTTGAGTGTTAATCATTTGATGTTCTCTTTATACATATTAAAGATTTGTAAAATATGAAATTAATAAAAGTTGATAAGAGCTCTTGTTGATTTATCAACTTATAAATGAATATAATGAAGCTGCTTATTTTAGGAATTTGAAAGGAAAAAGCAATAATATCACTGCACTTCTTTCTAGCTTGAAATAAGAAATAATTTACATTCGTTTCTTTTTTGAAAAATAAACGTAACTGAAAATCAAAGCTAATGACAACAAAGCGAAAGACATCCCGAAAAAAAGCTATAAAACATCGTAAATATCATCGTAGTCTTGTTATCACTCTTCTTCTAATAATTTTTCATTTTATTTTTTGGATAGCAAAAACTCTTTATTTTTATACACGAAAAAATACTCTATTTTTTGTTGGTTCTCTTCTTTTTAGCATTAGTTTTTTATTTGTTTCATTTAATGCTTTATTTTCTCAAATGACAACACATCAAAATATTTTCACTCAAATAAAGTTTTCTTCTGCTCAAAATACAGGAAAAAACTCTAATCTATCTGAAAAAGAAACAAAATCACAAGAACCCTCTCGTGTGGCTTCTGTACATTCTCCAAGTCATCCCCAAACAAATTCACCTTTTCTCCCTCAATCAGCAAGCATGCTGGAAAAGCAAAAAAAACTCGCAGAATTAGGACTTTATGATGGACCTTTAGATGGACTGGATGGGCCTAAAACGCGTCGTGCTATCGCTTTATGGAAACAACAAGCTACTCAAAAAAAGCAAAACGACGTTTTACCCAACGCCACAACAGATGAAATTGCAATATTAATTAAGCAGAGCGAAATAGAAATGGCAAATGATACAACAACAAGAAATATAACAAATTCGAAAGAAGCTATTTTAGATCCTTCTGTTGAAGATATTTTACAGGTGCAAAAAGCTTTACGTAATTTTGGTCATGAGGAAGTGCTTGTTACAGGAATAGAAGATCAAAAAACCATAGAAGCCTTAAAACAGTTTCAAAAAATGTTTGATCTTCCTATCACGGGAAAAATTAATCCCACAATTTTAATGAAAATGCGTGAAATTGGTTTATTAAATTAAAGCTAATCATCTATATTATAAAAACAATCTCTTGATTGATAATGATAATTTATCATTTTCTTGTTTAACGCCCCCGAATACAAAAATATTTTTTTACCGCAAACCTTTTTATATTAAATAATCAGAATGATTTTCTTACGCATTCCATATTGAGCCATACAATTGGCTAGCAAGGGAATTACGACCGGTTACAGAAAAAATCATAGTAAAAAAGCAAAGGCACTTACTTTAAAATTTTTATTGCTTCTGATGGTCAAGGGACACGAAATTCTGCTGCCGTATCACACCTTCCCTTCATTTCGAGCCAGAAATGATCCATATTACTGTCAATTTTCTTTTGTGAATATAACGCAAAGAATATGTCCAAACACCTGAAGAATAAGGAAACGAAGAGCTAGTGATATTATGGCTGTTGTTTCGCAAAATGTTTTATAAAAAGCTGGCACATTTCTCCAATCCATTATTGGAAAAGTTTTATATTTTATGGCGTTGTTTCCTAAAAAAGCTTGCGCTTTTGTTGTAGCTTGTCAATCAACATTCAATCCTCATTCAATCGCATGTTTGAGATAAAGACTAAGGTGCTTTCTCTGCTGTTGTCGCTTTTGTATGCCAAAGGGGTGCACGCGCGTATATCTGCTGTTTGTGTAATCTCTTAAAACAGGAAGTCAGCCTAATTTGGGCAGAACATAAAAGTTTTAAGAGTAGAAATCATTTGCCATCTTGGTCATTTTCTTTTCATTTAACTTTACGGCTTTCAAAGACATCTAAAGCCGTACCTTCTTTTAAATAATGGAGAGTATTGCCTCACGCTTTTATTTATCACGTGTCTTTTGGGGATCACCTCCCCCTCACGTAAAATAAAACGTCCCAAATGGAATATACTTTGCCATTCACAGGGCTTTCTTTGAAAGAAACATCGCTCAAAGTATCCCAACCTATTTTGCAACAATATCCGTGAATAATATAATAGCAGTTCCACTGTGCACTATCATCTGTATGCTTGTAAAGGAGCAAAGCAGGCATCATTACACACTGTCCTTACTTTCAATGATGCAACAGCTTTTGGTGCTTGAAACAATTCATGAAAAGGCATGTCCTTGCTTAACTTTTTTATCTACATAGTTCTCCCCGCCTATAAAAAACAAAAAATGTGGTTTTGATTGATTCAATTATAAAAGAAGTTGAAATGAACAAATTATCTTTATAATCAATTTATTATACAATTTTATATTTCTTTATAAGCATAAAGATAATAGCGCACAGTGGATTTTATAATTACAGCGAATGTTACATAATCCCATTCCACGAGTGATAATGTGAAATGAGTTGAGAAACGTTTCTTCAAAACAACCCATCAATGTACAAAATAAATGCATTTGTTTGAAGCATTCTGTTTTGCGTGAGCCATTCCTTCTGTTAAAAAGCAAACGCATGAATTAATTGCACAATAGCATCCCACTCTCTATCAAGTGTCCCATCCATACTGAAAATCTATTAATAATAACCCTTTGTTTTATCTTGCCTCCTATTTTCTTTCATACCCCCCCCTCAAAAATACACTTTCTCACATGCTATAAATTATAGGGGATTTTAGAAATGCTTTTTATTTTCTTTAAGGAATAAAATAAAAGAACGTACATAAAAATTTATTTCAGTGGTAACGATACATAAAAAAATATTAACCTGTTATATCCTTTTTGCTATTGCAGCCTGTGCTGCTGCTAAACGGGCAATGGGGACTCGAAAAGGGGAACATGAAACATAATCTAGGTTATTTTCTTCACATAAAGCAATAGAAGCAGGATCACCTCCATGTTCACCACAAATTCCCAATTTTATTTTTACTCGCTTTGAGCGTCCACGCTGTGCAGCAATGGCAATCAGTTCTCCTACACCATCACGATCAATAGATACGAAAGGATCTTGTTCTAAAAGACCTTTTTGAAAATAGGTTGCCAAAAAAGGAGCCGCATCATCACGGGAAATTCCAAAAGTGGTTTGTGTCAAATCGTTTGTTCCAAATGAAAAAAATTCTGCTGTCTCAGCAATTTCATCGGCTCGAAGCGCTGCTCTTGGAAGCTCAATCATCGTCCCAACCATATACTGAATAGAGCTTCCCTTTTCTTTCATCACTTCCTCAGCAACCTGATCAATACGCGCTTTGACAAAATCGAGTTCAGATTTAAGCGCAATAAGTGGCACCATAATTTCAAGCATAACAGGAGATCCAGATTTTTGGGCGGCTTCTGCTGCTGCTTCAAAAATCGCCCGTGCTTGCATTTCGGCAATTTCAGGATAAGTAATGGCTAAACGACATCCTCGCAATCCAAGCATAGGGTTAAATTCGTGCAACTGCTGAGCACGTTCAGCAAGCGCTTCTGCAGAAACCCCCATAGCTTTTGCAACTTCAAGAATTTCTGTATCGGTTTTTGGTAAGAATTCATGGAGTGGCGGATCGAGTAAGCGAATAGTCACAGGCAAACCAGACATAATTTCAAATAATTCACTAAAATCTGAACGCTGCATTGGCAAAAGCTTGTCTAACGCTTTGCGACGTCCACTTTCATCATGACTTAAAATCATTTCACGCATAGCAACGATACGCTCACCAGAAAAAAACATATGCTCCGTACGGCAAAGACCAATACCTTCAGCCCCAAAAGAACGCCCCATACGGGCATCAGATGGTGTCTCAGCATTGGCGCGAACTCTTATACGTCGCATCCCATCAGCCCATTCCATCAACTTTGCAAAATCCCCGCAAAGTTCAGGCTGCAACATCGCAACCTTCCCTTTGAAAATTTCCCCACTTCCACCATCAATTGTGATAATATCACCCTTTTTAAAGCTTTCTCCTGAAGCAAGCAGCGTATTTGTGTTATAATCAATCCGCACACTGCCAGCACCGGAAATACAAGGCTTTCCCATCCCCCGCGCCACAACAGCAGCATGGCTTGTCATGCCGCCACGCGTTGTTAAAATTCCTTCAGCAGCATGCATCCCATGGATATCTTCTGGGCTTGTTTCTACACGGACCAAAATAACTTTGCGCCCTTCTGCTGATGCTGTTTCTGCCTCTTCTGACGTAAAAACAATTTCACCCGTTGCAGCTCCAGGAGAAGCTGGTAAACCACGCCCTATAACAAAACGTTCTGCTTTGGGATCAAGTGTTGGGTGTAAAAGTTGGTCAAGTGACTTTGCATCAATACGCATCACAGCCTTTTCACGACTTATTAAGCCCTCCTCAACCATTTCAATTGCCATCTTGAGAGCTGCACGCGCTGTGCGTTTCCCTGAACGAGTCTGCAGCATCCATAATTTCCCTTTTTCAATGGTAAATTCGAGATCTTGCATATCTCGATAATGCTGCTCAAGTTTCTGTGCGATCTGACATAACTTCAAAAAAGCTTCAGGCATGATTTTTTCTAAAGACGGATTATTTGAACCAGCAACAATACACGCATTTTCTGTAATATTTTGAGGCGTTCGAATGCCCGCCACAACATCCTCTCCTTGCGCATTAACTAAAAATTCACCGTAAAGTTCTTTTTGTCCTGTCGATGGATTGCGTGTAAAAGCGACACCTGTTGCCGAATCTTCTCCCATATTCCCAAAAACCATAGCTTGCACATTCACTGCCGTTCCCCAACTTTCAGGAATGCCATGTAAACGGCGATAAGTAACTGCACGTGCTGTCATCCAACTTGAAAAAACGGCTCCAATTGCCCCCCATAACTGTTCTTCAGGATCTTGTGGAAAAGGGTTTCCTGATTGTTCTTCAACATAGGCTTTATAAGAAATAATAACATTCTTCCAATCATCTGCTGTCATTTCTGTATCAACAGTGTAACCATTGTGTGCTTTTGCTTCATCGAGAATCTCTTCAAAGTACGAATGGTCTACGCCTAAGACAACGTTAGAATACATTTGGATAAAACGCCGATAACTATCATAAGCAAAACGTTCATTATTGGCTTGTAAAGCAATCGCTTTGACAGTTTCGTCATTCATGCCAAGATTCAGCACTGTATCCATCATCCCTGGCATAGAAGCTCGCGCCCCTGAACGAACAGAAAGTAAAAGTGGTCTTTGTTCATTCCCAAATTCACGTCCTGTTTGCTCAGCCACGCGTCTTAGTGCTTGCTTAACAGATTTCTGTAGTTCTTCTGGATATGATTTGTCATGGGCATAATAAAAATTACAAACTTCTGTTGTCAGAGTAAAGCCGGGTGGTACCGGCAAACCAAGATTACTCATTTCTGCCAAATTAGCGCCTTTACCTCCCAGAAGATTACGCTCGCTTGCACTTCCTTCTGCGCTGCCATCTCCAAAACTATAAACCCATTTTTTCATTATACAAATCCTCCCATATCAGCATCAAAACATCATTCAACGCAGCCTCATTTAAAAGCAATGATTTGATTTAAAAATCGGCAAAATAAAAAATATCGTTTCATAATCATTTCATAAATACACAATAGCAATCCTTCCAAAAGAGAAATGACCACACATCTCACTGATCCACCTTCTGGAAGATTAAAATTCACTTTTTAAGATAACCATCAATCACCGAAAAAAATTCTTCTACTTTCATGGCACCTTCATATTTATCACCATTGATAAAGAAAGTAGGCGTTGCTGTGACACCAAGTTCTTTACCACGCTCAAAAGATGCATTTACTTCATCTAAAATGGACTGATTTTTCAAACACGCAGTAAAACTTTCATCTGTAAAACCCGCCATTAAGCTAATTTTTTTCAACGGTGTCACAGCATCTTTTCCCCAAACCCACTCATTTTGTTTTTGAAATAAAACCTCTATCAAAGGAAAATAGCGATCTTCTGGTGCACAGCGCGCTAACATAAAACCTGCTGTTGCCCGAGGATCAAAAGCATAATCGCGGAAAATCAGTTTTACTTTTCCTGTTTTGATATATTTTTTACGAATTTGAGGAAGTATGTCATTATAAAAATGCGCACAATGCGTACATGTCAACGAAGCATACTCAACAATGATGACTGGAGCATCTGCCTCTCCCTCAAAGCGATCCTTTACTTTACCCGATTGAAGAAGCTCAGCCATATCGACTGTTGCAACGGGTTTGAGACCACGCGCTAAAGCAACTGTTACACTGTTTTGTACAATTGTTATGAAGAGAAAAATTATTCCGAAAGATAAAAAAGAACGATATTTCACCATAAATAATACTTTTCTGTTGTTATTAAACGAATAGGAATCCAATGCTTTTGCATATATTAAAGGAAAACATATAAAATATCTTGCTATTTATTATTTTTTTCCGAGAAAATGCAACAGCCAAGTTTATAAAGTGATTGGCGTAAGTTTTTATCTTCAATTCCTTCGAGCATTTTTTCTAGGCACTTTTTGTTTTTTTCACTCAAAGTCGGCTTTAGAGGCCCATGCTTCATAAAAATCGACACACTCCTTTGCTCAATCTTGATGCGATCAATCGCAATATAGCCAAAAAATCCATTAATTCTATGAAGCAATTCCTCTGTTTCATGCATCAATTTTAATGCAGCAAATCCTTCACATGCGATAACAAGTGTTGCGGGCTTAAAAACTTCATCTTGATCGGCGCGACGTTTCCAAATAATTTTAAGGGGCATTGTATGTTTACTGATATCATAGCCCGCAATTTGTGGCCAATGCTCTATAAGCGCGACATTAAGCCCTGTCCGTTTGCGTAAAACTGGATCAAGTATTTTCAGGACCGTCCTAGAAAGGGAATAAAAAGCATGCTTTTTTAGTTGTTTTCTCATTTTTAGATCATTATTCAACCGTTTACTCAATGACAATCATTTGTTTTATCTAAAAATTATTGCCTTTCCAATTTATATAATATCAACAAAATAGAAATTCTCTCTTCACCAAAATCTCAACAATAAAAATACAGAAGCAAAAAAACATAGATGACCCAATAAATGCTTTTTTCTTTTGCATTTTACATCTCCCTATGCTTGAAAACAATCATGTATGAAATTTCTTCGCACCTCCTTTCTTGGTACGATCAAAATCACCGACATCTCCCATGGCGGATTACCCCCGAAGAGCAAAAACAAGGTATCCGTCCTGATCCTTATCACGTTTGGCTTTCTGAAATCATGCTTCAACAAACGACCGTTGAAACGGTTAAGCCTTATTTTAAAAAATTTCTGAAACTTTGGCCTGATCTTTTCTCTTTAGCAAAAGCCTCCCAAGATGACATCATGAAAGCATGGGCTGGACTTGGTTATTATTCACGCGCACGTAATCTTAAAAAATGTGCACGACAGCTTGTTGAAAACTACACAGGACAATTTCCACAATCTGTAAAAGCCTTACGAACTCTCGCGGGGATTGGAGATTATACAGCTGCAGCCATTGCCGCAATTGCTTTTAACCACCCTGTAGCAGTGGTTGATGGTAATGTCGAACGTGTGGTAGCCCGGCTTTTTGCTATCACTTCAATATTACCAAAAGCAAAAGCTGAAATTAAAGAACAAACACAAAAGATTACCGCTTTAAATCGTCCTGGCGACTTTGCTCAGGCAATGATGGATTTGGGAGCAACAATTTGTACGCCACGCAAACCATCTTGTTTTATCTGCCCTCTTCAAAGTTTATGCAAAGCGGAAAAGATGCAACAAACAGAAGCTTTTCCAGTCAAAGCTCCTAAAAAAGAACGCACTTTAAAAACAGGTGTTGCTTTTGTGGTCCTTAATAAAAAGAGACAAATTTATTTAGAAAAAAGACAGACACAAAAACTCCTTGGCGGAATGACCCAAATTCCTAATAATATTGGCATAAACAACGAAAATGGACTTCAAAATGCACCCTTTACTGCCAATTGGCAATTCAAAGGACAAATTACCCATGTTTTTACTCACTTTTCTCTAAAACTCGATGTTTACTATACTGACGATCTTCATGAAACGAATTGTGAAAATGGTTGGTGGTGCAACATTCAACATCTTGCCGACGAAGCGCTCCCTACTGTTATGAAAAAAGCCATCGCCATAGCTCTTCCCAATTCTTTCAGATTTAAATGACCGTCCCTATTGGTAAAAATATTTGTTAACGGAGACTTTGATATCCTTAGCGATCATTTCTTCATCTGTAAAAGAAAATTTAAGAACATGAAATAACCAATTTTTCCTACAGATAAGAATTACACAAGAAGAAAAAACTTAGAACGCTTGAATTTAAATTTCAGGATTTATCTTTTTTCACTTATGAAAGAGCAAACTAGTCCCATCACACACTTTACCAATCTCCAATATTGTCTACAGCCCTTAACTCTTGAGATGGTCCATAAGTAGTACTTTTAGTCCTTTTTTAGCAATTTTATCCCTCTGTTAGCCCCGATTATGACGTGCAAACAAGTGATTTTGATTGATTCAATATGGAACAGCTTTGAAATAAGAAAATTTACGATATTTTTGGTAAGCTAATCTAAGTTGAACAATGCAAATTATTTTTATAAATCACATATTAAACGCACTTTATAGGTCTAAGTCTTACCTCAAAAAACTCTTGATTTTAAACTTCTGAATGAGGCTTTTAATTCTGATATTTCATTTTTATAAAATTATATTGAAATTTTATTATTTTGGCACTTAAATAAGAATATAGAATGAAAATTTCTCATTTTGATGTCTTCTACAAGAAGCATAAAAACACTCGCTTGACGCTTACAAACGAGGTTGGTATGTCGATAACGCTTATGAAGTAACAAGCCGGCACCATCATTATATTTGCCAGCCCCCAATGCTGTAACAGATCTTGCATTAAGACGATTCATAAGGACCATTTTTACTCCTTTCTTATACAAATTTGATCCACACACTCATCCCGCTTGTTATGTGCAAATGAGTGGTTTTGATTGATGTAACATAAACAGATTTGAAATGAGAGAATCTTACGTTATTCGAGACTCTCATTCAATATGAATAACGCTAGATTATCTTTATAAATCAATGCTTTGCACGCTTTAAAAAGGTATAAAGCAGCCTCATATCCATCTCAATCAAGATCAAGTATACGTTGGTGGTCAATAGAATGAAGCGATTACCTTCATTCATAAAACACCTGTTTTTAACATTTGTGAACGTATGATCATTCTTAAATGATCGATGGACTTCAACCGTCCATTTTCCTCATAATACCAAAAGGTCCAACCATTACAACTCTGCGAATCTTGAGCCTTTCTTCCCATTGCGTGAATTGAACCTGCTTCACCACCATGCATGATTGTACCATCAGCTCTTACAATAGCAGATACTTGCTTCTTACGATCATAAAGAACTTCTCCAGGATAGAGTAAACCTGCTTCAAGCAAAC
The DNA here is from genome assembly GCF_944801835.1 of Bartonella sp. B1099. GTDB lineage: Bacteria > Pseudomonadota > Alphaproteobacteria > Rhizobiales > Rhizobiaceae > Bartonella. The sequence continues at coordinate 104,865 of NZ_CALYLN010000001.1, forward strand.
TATTGAATGCTACACGTGGTTCTGCTTTTTTTCTATCCAAAATTGCCAGTTCTGGTTGTGCTAAAGGTTTAACGGCCGCAATTCTCTCACATGCTGCATCAATGTAATCTTGCTCGCGTTCAATCCCAACAAAGTCACGCCCTAAAAGCTTGGCAACAGCACCTGTTGTTCCCGAACCAAAAAACGGATCAAGAATAACATCACCAGGCTTACTAGAAGCCATAATAATACGCGCTAATAACGCTTGTGGTTTTTGTGTTGGATGTAATTTACGCCCTGAATCATCCTTTAAACGTTCAGCTCCAGTGCAGAGAGGAAAAAGCCAATCTGAACGCATTTGTAAATCTTCATTCGCCGCTTTTAAGGCTTCATAATTAAATGTGTACTTTTTATCTTTTTGATCTCGTACAGCCCAAATAAGCGTCTCATGGGCATTTTGAAAGCGGCGCCCTCGGAAATTAGGCATCGGATTATTTTTGCGCCAAATAATATCATTAAGCATCCAAAAACCTAAATCTTGTAATGCCGTCCCAACTCGAAAAATATTATGGTAAGATCCTATAACCCAAAGTGTTCCGTTAGGTTTTAACACACGACGACATGCAAGCAACCATGCACGGGTAAAAGCATCATAAGCAGCAAAACTCTCAAAGTGATCCCATGCATCATCAACCGCATCAACAAGCGAATGATCTGGACGGTATAGCGCACCATCCAATTGCAAATTATAGGGAGGATCCGCAAAAATCATATCAACGGAATGTTTTGGCAATTTTTCTAAAACGGCAACACAATCTCCTTTAAAAATTTTATTGCGCCATGGCATCTGTGAGGGAGTACGAATGAAATCTTTTTGAAGCTGAATAACTGTCATGAAAAACCCAACAAAATGAACTGAATTTGCCCTATAATCAATCAAAATAGTTTATAGGCCCGCATTACCAATCCATATTTACAAAATAGAGTAAACGTATCGTTAAAGTTCTACAAAATTGATATTTGTTTTTATTTTTTTTAAGTAAAAAACTTTCATAAGAATGAATCTTTATTTTTCTTTTTTAATGTACTGTTCCCATAGCTTTTATTTTGTAAAAGAATTAAGAATCGTTTTCAAAGCGTATTTTTATGAAATAAGGTCCTCTTAAGATTGTTTTCATGAAAGTTGTCCATCTCATAACATGTAAAGGAATATCTTATGCCTCAGATAGATCTTATTATTTTTGATTGTGACGGTGTTCTCGTCGACTCTGAATATCTTGCAGCAAAAATTGGATCTCAATTGCTAAAACAAACAGGATATGAAATATCACCCGAAGAATTGAGTGAGCGTTTTGCTGGGCTTATCTTTCGCGATATTCTTAAACACGTTGAACAGGAAACAGAAAAACCAGTTTCTGCTCATCTCATAGATCAGATGACCAATATTTTTCGTACACAAATAAAAACTGAATTACGGGCGATTGCTGATGTAAGAGAAGCCATAGAAATGATTCAAACGCGCTATCCCTACTGTATCTGCTCTAATGCAAAGAGCGTAGATATAAAAGAGATGCTCATCACAGTTGATCTCTATGACCTTTTTGAAGGTAAAATATTTTCAGCACCTGAAGTTGGAACAAAAAAAACAAAACCAGCTCCTGATGTTTTCCTTTTTGCAGCACAACAATTAAAAGCAGAACCCCAAAATACAATCGTTATAGAAGATTCACTTCATGGTGTCCATGCCGCCATAGCAGCAGGCATGCGTGTCATCGGCTTTACGGGAGGTTCCCATAGCTATCTTGGCCACTCTAATGCACTTGCAGAAGCTGGTGCGGAAACGGTTATCGCAAAGCATGCTCATTTAGGAGAAGTTTTAGAAGCAATGGCTGTATGGCGCGATTTCTTATAAAAAAAACTCTTGAAGATATCCGTTTGTAAATTCTTGTAAGAGGACATTTTTATCCAGATGTCCTCCCCTTCTTGCTTCTCTTCTTTCCTAATAATTTTAATAAATACGTGATTTTCAACATAGGGCGATTGCATCTTAATAATGTGAAGAAGAAAAAATATGGGACCTTGCCCAGAAAGCATAAGTCTAACCATTACACATGCTTTAAAAGAAGCAAAAATAAGGATACGAACTCATAGAAATCCACTCTTCTGAGAAATCAAATCTACTGGTAAACTGCCTATCTTTCTCAAATCCAATATCCTAGTCCCAACATCAGTTACCCATCCTGATAAATGGCTCGATTCGTCAAAAAAAATATTACGATGCCTTACTCAATAAAGTATGTAAATTGCTATGCCAAAACCACGCCCCCTCAGCTTATTAAATACATTACGCAATAGGGTAAAATTTTTATGCTTTGTTCGTATTGACCGTAGGATAACATCTTAAAATTCTTGGAATCTATAGAACACAAGAGCTTGTTGAAAACGACAAAACACTCTTGTTGAGCTACAAGAGTTTACACTTCCTCAAGCTAAATCTCGTACATTTGTTGAAGGCTTATTGATAGTGCTGCTTAAACAAGCTTTTGATAACATCAATTGGTATAATCTTTCCAAGGGTATATAAAGATTAAAAAATATATCTTTGATAAAGATATATGCTTTTATAGAAAATATTTCTTACCAAAAAACTGATGCGCAATATATTGATTTATATAATAATCTAGCATAGTTCAGATTAAATAAAAAAAATGAATATCGTAAAATTCTCTCATTTCAAATATTGGATATGTTGAATCAATTAAAGAAATGAATAAAAACGCCTCTTCATGAAGCACCTCAAATGCCAAGGATTGTAGCAACATTAAGAATGAGCAAAGTGTATAACAGTGCCCTCTTTCGTCTTTATAAACGTTAAAGATGCTGATATCCTAAAAATTTTATATATGGGGCTTTATCATTATATCATTCACACGCATCATTGCGAAATAGGATTGGTACCTTGAGAATTTTTTTAACAAGAACATAAATATGAAACATATAATCGCTGATGTTGAAAAACGTAAAGAAATATCAGCAGCTTCTCAAAATTTTTTGAAAACACTTAATAGATTTTTTTAATAATCAATGAAACGAGATCTTTTCAAAAGTAATTCAACTTTAAGAAAAATACCTTTTCTAAAAAAACAAAAGCAGTTTTTCAGTCTGAACAAGAAGAAAATTTTGAAAAATATTATCCAATGCTGATTTTACGACCCTTATAAATGCGTCCGAATTGATATTTTCATACTGCTTTGTATCATAGTAATATTCTGTTCACATTGGCGAGAAAAAGGTTCAAGACAATATCATTGATTTCTATCCAACTTGAGCTCTCCTTTACACTATGAGAGAATTATACATTTTTTATTATCTATAGCATAAAAGTATATATCATTAATAGCAAAGTAAGAAATAGCACTATGTTATTATGACAAAAGTTAAATAATAATATGAATAAGCAATATATATTATATATAGAATAAAATTTAATATGTCTATTATGTTTAAATTATTGAAGCTGTTTTCATAAATGGATCATAATTTCTATTTTTTATTATGAAATTGGTATTTCAAAATAATATGAATATCATTTTATAAAATGATACGGTTAATACATATCGTTTTATATTATAATGCATAATAAAATATTTAATACAATATTTTAAAAAATATAATTTGTAATTACTACTGTTACTTTTTGCAATAATGTTTATAAAAATTTAAAAATATATTTAGTATATGTGTTTTAAGCGTTGACTTAAAATACATAATGAAATATGTGTTTTATTTATAATGTAAGTTATATGTATATTTACTTACATATATAAGTTAAAAGTATTTGAGGTAAGGTTATGGTTAAAATATTTAAAAATTATTTCTTAAGTGTTTTTATAGCAAGCACTTTTTTTCTTTCACAAACTGTAAATGTTAATGCAAATTATTTAGAAAATACTACCCCAAAAGAGGAATTGTCTATTCCCCTAATGAAACAAATAAAGTATGCAAAATCTGATGCAGTTTCTACAACTGCTTTCTATGCTCCATCTGTCAGTTATCAAACAGAAAATGGGACAACCTTTCAAGGAAAAGTTGAAAAGGTCCTTGACCCCATGACTATAGGAATAGGAGTATTGGTTACTGGATGTGTAATAAATGTTATAGGATCAATCATAAGTTGGATAAAGGACATCTCAACGTTCTTAAAATAATTCAATGTATTGTATAACACTAGAATAAGGACTTCATTATGTATTATTCATTTGTTGTAAGTAATTACATAATGAAGATCCTCTTACTAAAATATAAATGCTGTAGATTATATCCAAATATCCAAATTATAAATATACGCATATATATTGAATAGTATAAAACATTTGAGGTAAATTATGATTAAATTATTTAAAAGTCATATATTAATTATTTTTATGATGTTTACCTTTTCTCTTTCACAGATTTCAAATGCCCATGCAAACTATTTGCAAAAGAGGACTCATCGTGAAAATATTTTTGTTTCTGCAATAGAACAGAAAAGAAAGGATGCAGTTCATACCATTTCTCTCTATATACCAAGCCTAAATCGTAATGTGGACAATGAAACGATCATTGAAGGAAAAGTTGAAAAGGTCATGGAACGTCTTGTACTTGGAAATTTTGGTCTTGCGATGGCAATTGGATATGCATCAAGTACGCTAGGCATGTTTTTCGGATGGATGATAGGAAAAATAATATCGCATTTTAAATCTCGTTAAAATTGAAATTTCAGAAGAATAAAATCTTTTTGTATGAAATATAAATATAGATGCATTCTGTTTTTATTTATTGTTGATGATAAAAAACAATGAATTATCCCATTAAAAGAATGAAAAACAGCTTTAAATGCTTTCTCTTTTCTCAATGTGCACTAATTCTACCAATGCATCTATTCAATTCATACTAAAATAAAAGTATTGGTGATAAATGATGATTCAAATATTAAAAACTTATGTATTAAATATTTTAATAGTGATTGCTTTTTTACTTTCACAAGTTATAAATGTTCATGCTAATCATTTAAAAAATGATGCTCCATGGGAAACTATTCCTCTCATAGAACAAGAAAAGAAACAAGCTATCAATATCGCTGCTTTCTATGTCTCAAATTTCATTCATAATGTAAAAAATGAATCTGCCATTGAAGGAAAAGTTGAGAAAGTGTTTGAACCCATTACTCTGGGCGTTTTTTCTACAGTAGGCGCTTTGGGTTTTGGATTCTTGACAGGATCTATTATGGCAATAATTAGCGGAATAATCGGATGGGGAATCGGTAAAATTAAATGTAAATAATTCAAAGATACTCAATTATTTTTTCTATTTTAAATAGGAATATTTTACAGCCTGCTTGCTATCATCTGGCAGGCTGTTTTTATGCTTTCTATGGATAAGCTTGAGGTTAGCATATTGTATAGCACAAATATAATACTTAATTCATATATAAGCTGATAACTTAAGCTAAACAAAGATTATTCAAAATATACATTTGCGCACGAAATGCCATAAAATTACCTTATAAATTTTCCAATGTGAATCTCAAGATGCATCATTTCAACATTCATTTTAGTAAATTTAATTGTTACTAAAGTATTAAGAGCATAAAATAGTTCTAAACAATTGAATTTTACAAAAGAGTTCTCCAATAAATATCATTCTATTTATTTGATTTCATGATTCAGGAAGCTACATAAGAGAAGATACGTTGTAAGTTTTAAGTGAATGAATAATAGAGAGAAAATTTCCAACTGTAACAGATTTTCTGTGAACATTTGACGTTTGGATCTCAAAAATAAAAATGTTTAAGACTATTTCTTTCATTTTTCTTTTATTTATTGAGTCAAAAAAAGAAAATAAGCTTCTATCCATTTACTAATTTAAATATTATGAAAAACATGAAATAAATAACTTCATCAATTTGCCAGAAATAAAAAAGGATAAAACTTATGAAATATATCAGCACGAGAGGACAATCTCCTGCTTTAAGCTTTACGGAAACGATCATGACAGGGCTGGCAAATGATGGTGGACTTTATCTTCCAGATAAAATTCCGCAACTATCATTTGATGCGTTACGCGCACTTCGTGGTCAGTCTTATACAACAATTGCTAAAACAGTTCTGTGGCCCTTTGTAAATAATGAGATCGAATATACAGCTTTTGAAAATATGATTGCTGAATCTTACGCAACCTTCCATCATCCAGCAATCTGTCCATTACAACAAACTGGAACAGATGAATTTATCCTTGAACTTTTTCATGGGCCTACTTTAGCTTTTAAAGATGTGGCAATGCAGTTTCTTTCTCGACTGATGGATTATGTTTTGACTAAAAAAAATAGATGTGCAACGATTATTGCTGCAACATCGGGTGATACAGGAGGAGCTGCGATACAAGCTTTTGCTGGAAAAGAGCACTCAGATATTTTTATTTTATTTCCTAAAGGACGTGTATCATCTGTTCAACAACGGCAAATGACAACCAATCAAAGTACAAATGTTCATGCCATTGCCATTGAAGGAAATTTTGATGATTGCCAGGCTCTTGTCAAAGCAATGTTTAATGATCATCATTTTCGTAAAAAAAGAGCCCTTTCAGGTGTTAATTCTATAAATTGGGCGCGTATTATGGCGCAAATTGTTTACTATTTTTCATCTGCACTTTCTTTAGGTGCTCCTGATAGAGCTGTTTCATTTACTGTTCCTACTGGAAATTTCGGTGATATTTTTGCAGGTTATGTCGCTGCTCGTATGGGATTACCCATCGCTCAACTGGTTATTGCAACAAATGATAATGATATCCTTGCACGGACATTGACCACCGGTAGTTACAAAACACAACCCATCATCCATACAACATCACCTTCTATGGATATTCAAGTCTCTTCTAATTTTGAACGTTTACTGTTTGAAAGTAGCAATCGTGATCCAATGTGGATTTGCAATGCAATGGAAGATTTGAAAAAAACGGGATCTTTCATTCTTAATGAAAAGCAACTCAACAATATTCGTTCCCTCTTTTCCGCTGGAAAAAGTAACATGGCTGAAACAGCACAAACAATTGATCGTGTCTATAAAGAAAGTGGCTATCTTGTTGATCCACATACAGCCGTCGCCCTTAAAGTAGCGCGCGAAAATAAAAAACCACATATTCCAATGATCGTCCTTGCCACGGCTCATCCTGCTAAATTTCCTGATACAATTAAAAATGCTTGTGGACTTCATGCCCCATGGCCCTCTCATCTCAATGATGTCATGGAAAGTGAAGAACACTTCATAAGTCTTGCTAATGATGAAAAAATAGTCAAAGATTATATTTCTTTAAAATCGCGTGCATCTTATTAAAGTTAGCTGCATTAATTTAAATCAAGAATATTCTAATACCCTTAACAATGAGGTATTTAGCTTGTTTAATGGAGTCGTAAATACATGGATGTAGATATCTGTCGCCTTAGTAATGGTTTGACGATCGCCACACATACAATGCAACAGATTGATAGTGTCGCACTCGGAATATGGGTTAAAGTAGGCTCACGCAATGAAACCTTCACACAGCATGGTATTGCCCATCTTCTTGAACATATGGCTTTTAAAGGAACTGAAAACCGTAGCGCTTTTCAAATTGCAACCGATATTGAAGATGTTGGTGGTGAAATCAATGCCACAACCAGTATTGAAACAACAGCTTACTTTGCACGTGTCCTTAAAAGCGATATCCCACTTGCTATCGATATTTTAGCCGATATTTTGATGCATTCAAAATTTGACGAAGATGAACTAGAACGAGAAAAACAGGTCATTTTTCAGGAAATTGGTGCCGCCCATGACACGCCTGATGATATTGTTTTTGATCACTTTACAGAAACTGCCTTTCGTCATCAATCCCTTGGTCGTTCTATTTTAGGAACAGCTAAAACTCTTCAATCATTTACATCTGTTGATCTTCATGATTTTATCAATAAACAATATAGTGCAGATCGTATGATTGTCGTCGCGGCTGGAGCTGTAAAACACGAAAGCTTTATAAAAGAAGTTGAAAGTCGTCTTGGCACTTTTCGCCCCCATTCAACCGCCTCTCTTCCTAATCTTGCAAATTATGTCGGCGGCGACTTTCGTGAATATCGCGATTTAATGGATACACAAGTTGTTCTAGGGTTTGAAGGGCGTGCTTATCACGCGCGTGATTTTTATGCGACCCAAATTCTTTCAATCATTCTTGGTGGAGGGATGTCCTCACGTCTCTTTCAAGAAATAAGAGAAAAACGTGGATTATGCTATTCTATTTATGCTTTTCATTGGGGGTTTTCAGATACTGGGCTTTTTGGTGTTCATGCAGCAACTGGACAAGAAGGACTCAAAGAACTTCTGCCTGTGATTCTTGATGAACTTTCCAAGGCCAGCAAAAATATTCACGCCAACGAACTCCAGCGAGCACAAACACAATACCGTGCTAATCTCATAATGTCACAGGAAAATCCTTCTAGTCAAGCACATCTCATTGCTCGCCAAATACTTCTTTACGGTCGCCCTATTCCAATATCGGAAACAATTGAACGCCTCAATCTCATCACACCTACAAGGTTAACTGATTTAGCGCATCGTCTTTTTACAAGTTCCACGCCAACACTCACTGCTGTCGGACCTGTCGGCCCTCTCATGAATTTTGATGACTTAACATCAACTCTTTCATATAAGCTAAAGTAAAAAACTGCTTTTTTAAAAGAAGCATCACAAAGAACATTGAATATATTTTATCATAGAATTTACCATAAAAACTCTTCTCATTAAATAAGTTTTGGAAATATTGGACAAAGAGGCGTACAAAACTATCCAATTTCTCCTTCATGTGATAGAGATTCTAATGCGTAAAGCTATATCCATGAAATTTATAAATTCATGATTTAACTTTGCTCTTTTAAAACATAAAAGGTTCCATCCGCTTCAAGTTTCATGGAAGCAAATGGGTATATGGTCTATTTGTCTATAAAATCATATAACTTAAGAGGAAGTGATCCGATTTATTCTGTAAATAAATGGTAAAAGGTGGACGTTTTTTCTCAAAAATCCAAATGAAAATTAGACATCTTAAAATATTGAGAGTGGGACATTGTGAAAAGTTTGCGTAAAATAATTGACATCATTTTCATTATCGTCGTTAGTTCTTTTGTCCATCTTACATCAGCACACGCTATTGAACCCGTTAAGATTTCTTCTCAAGATGCTGCTCTTGATCTCTCAAAAGCCATTGAAATTCACCATACAAACAACTCTATTTTTCAAACAAGTACAGCGCCGGGACCAGATGGTATTGTATGGCGTATTGAAGTGCAGGCAAAAAGTGAAAAGTTTTCTGGAAATTGGGCAGTTTTTTCTCTTGCAAATCCAACAGATGAACAAGTCGATCGTCTCATCGTTGCCCCCCATTATCGCATGGCGCACTCTGGATTTTTTTGGCCAGACCTTGGATCAGAACGGATTCAATCTATAACACCAAGTGAAGGTTTTTCTCTTGATCGTCAACAGAGTACGAACTCTGATATCTTTCATATTACTCTCAATCCGGGTGCTGTTGTTACATTTGTAGCCGAACTTAACTCTGCAAATCTACCGCAAATCTATTTATGGCAACCTGAAGCTTATAAAGACGCCATTAATTCTTATACGCTTTATCATGGTATTCTTCTTGGGATATCAGGTCTCTTAGCACTTTTGTTAACCGTTCTCTTCGTTGTCCGTGGGACAGGGCTGTTTCCTGCAACAGCTGCTGTCGCTTGGGCTGTGCTTTTTTATATTGGTATTGACTTCAACTTTTTAAATAAATTCTTTGCAGTTACACTCACAACACAACCAATCTGGCGTGCAGGTACAGAAGTAGCCCTTGCTGCAACACTCTTCATTTTTCTTTTTACCTATCTCAATCTCAATCGCTGGCATTATCATTTTAGTTATGGTGCTATCGCCTGGATCATTGCCTTTTGCAGTTTAGGAGCCTTTGCTATTTATGATCCAATCAGAGCAGCAGGAATTGCCCGTCTATCATTTGGCCTTACCGCTATGCTGGGTATACTGTTCATCATCTATTTTTCAATCCGAAGCTATGACCGCGCTATTATGCTTATTCCAACATGGTTGCTTATTAGCTTTTGGTGTGTGGGAGCCTATGCCTGCATAGAAGGACATTTAAACAATGACATTATCCAGCCAGCATTAGCGGGAGGATTAGTCCTCATTGTTCTTCTCATTAGCTTTACTGTTCTGCAACAAACTTTTTCTCATGACGCTTTCCATGAAGGAATATTTTCCGATCTTGAACAACAAGTCCTCGCAGCAAAAGGAGCTGGAAATATTATTTGGGATTGGAATATTGAGCGTGATCGTATTGTTGTTCATCCAAACATAAAAACCTTTTTTGGTACTGAAATCCACAACCTCAATGGGACGATGCGCAACTGGATTTCAGCCTTGCATTATGATGATCGTGAACGCTTCCAAGCCGTATTGGATATCATTCTTAAAAATAAAAAAGGGCGTATTGATCAAATTTTTCGGCTTTCTTCCGGGGGGGGATATTATCATTGGTTTTCTCTTCGCGCGCGTCCAGCGATGCAAAAAGATGGGAAAATCACACGTGTCATTGGAACTATTGTCAATATTACGAACCATAAAAAATCTGAAGAACGCTTATTGCATGATGCAATTCACGACAGCTTAACTGGCCTTCCTAACCAACAAATTTTCTTTGATCGGCTACAAAACTATACCTCTTTGGCAAAAGCAAATATTAAAATTAAACCGACCGTCTTTATGATTGATTTTGATAATTTTCGTCAAATTAATCGCAAATTAGGCATAGCCGTTGGGGATACTGTACTCCTTATAATCGCCCGTCGTTTAAATCGTCTTATTAACTTTCAAGATACCTTATCGCGCCTTTCAGCAGACCGTTTTGCAATCATTTTACTCAGTGAAACTGAACCACAAAAAATTGCAGCATTTGCGGATCATTTGCACAAAACAATTTCAGCACCTATTTCACTTTCGGAAAATAAAATAATTCTTTCAACATCTATCGGATTGGTTACATGGAGTGAAAGCCGATCAACAGCTAAAGATATTTTTAATGATAGTGAATTAGCAATGATTCGTGCAAAACAAATGGGGGGAAACCATATTGAACCTTTTCGTCCTAATTTTCGCACCCTGGGTCTCGAACAGAATACTCTGGAAAAAGATATTCATTATGCCATAAAGCGTCATGAGATGAAAATTCTCTACCATCCTATTCTTAATTTATCAGACGGACATATTATTGGTTTTGAAACAATTGTGGAATGGCATCATCCAACTTATGGAAAATTAAATGTCTCTGATTTCATAAAAATCGTAGAAAATGAACAAATCGTTATGGATTTGTCACAATTTATTATCGATAATGCTATTATCGATCTTATAAATGTAGAAGAAAAATTTTCCCAACAATCTTTCTTTATTTCAATTAATTTACCAAGCGCAGAGATGATTCATCCTCGTTTTATCAGTCAACTGCGTGCCGTTCTGCTTCGCCACCCGCTCCATAAAGGGCGTTTGATGATTGAAATATCGGAATTTGTCTTAAGAAACAATCCTGAACAATCAGCCCACTTTCTCGAACAAATTAAAATACTTGGAATGAACCTCGCACTCGATAATTTTGGAACAGGTTATTCGTCCCTAACCTATCTCGTACGTTATCCATTTGATATGGTTAAACTTGATCGTTCACTGATCTCTATCGACTCTCTCAAGAAGAAGCTCGTTCTCAAGTCTATCATTAATATGGCAACAGATCTTAACTTGCAAATTATCGCAGAAGGTGTTGAAAATGAAAAAGAAGCAATCTTTCTCCGTCAAGAAGGCTGTAAATATGTTCAAAGTACACTTGTGACGAAACCAATTGCTATAGAAGAGTTAATTACTCTCGTTCAAAGCCATTTCCCTTATAAGCCAAGATACTGATTTATAATGATAATTTAGTATTATTCAACTTGAATTAAAACTCTGAGTACCATAAGATTCTTTTCTTTCAAAATCCCTCTCATGTTGAATCAATTAAAACCACTCGCTTGGCTTATCATAAATAGGGAGAGGACAAGTGGAGAAATAACTATTAAAAAAGGGAGAAAATGCCTTTTCATGAATCGTCTTAACTGCCAAGCGCTGTCGCACCATTGAGGGCTGGCAAATATAACGATAATGCCCAGCTTGTTACTTTACAAGCGTAAAGATGGGGGACTTAATGGATTTACCGTAAGATCACTTACAAATGCCGTCGTGAAATGAGCTTGGGCGTACTGAGGAATATTTCTTTAAAATAAAAACATAAGGAATCGAATAACATGCAAAATTAAAAAGCTCAGAAAAAACTCTACGCGTGTCCCATTTCAGAAGCAAGATAGATTGGATCAATCCCCATGCGTGTTAAACTTTTATCATACTTGCAACTTAAATCACTTTCAAAGAGAAAACCCGGTGATGTCGAACTGATTAACCAACCGTTTGTAGAAATTTCTGCCTCAAGTTGCCCTGCTTTCCATCCAGCATAACCTAATGCTACCAGTGCATGTTGTGGACCTTGTTCACAACTGATCGCTTTTAGTATATCAATTGTCGCCGTAAAACAGACCTTATCTGCAATAAAAACAGTTTCTTCACAAGCATAATCATCTGAATGAAGGACAAAACCACGCGAAGGATCAACAGGACCACCATAGCGAACTGGAAACTGTTTTATTGGTTCAGAAAGTTGTTTTTTTTGGCCACTGTCTATTACACCAAGGTGAAGCAAAAGCTCTGGAAAATCAATATGATGTAATTGATTGAGAATAATGCCCATCGCACCAGCATCAGAATGCGCACAAATATAAATAACAGAACGAATAAAGCGTTTGTCATTCATCCCAGGCATTGCTATGAGTAATTGTCCACCCAAAAAGCCATTACACTGCTTCATTAATCTGTTATTCTCCATAATTTACATGATAAAAGTTTGTCTATTTAGTACACTAGGAAAATAAAACTCCAATGAAAAAAAGTCACATATTTACAAATTTACAAAATATCCCAGCTTTCTTTTATAAAAAGCTTTTCGTTACTTTAAGCTTAACATTGATAGTTTTAGAATTACTTAACATTTCTGTAAATGCTCAAACAGAACAAAAACTCAAGCTTTTCTCAACCTCTTGGTATGAATCAGAGGGGGGGCGTATTCGATTAGCAATCACTGAACCTTCTCTTTCTGAAGTGAGAGAAGGCTTTATTGAAATTGTCCTCAAACCAGGATGGAAAACGTACTGGCGTAATCCAGGTAATTCAGGAATGGCACCCTTTTTTAATTTCAACCAACAGGTTTCTTATGAAATCTTTTATCCTACTCCACAGCTTTTTGAAACAGAAAATGATTGGTCATTAGGCTATAAAGATAAAGTGGTATTGCCCTTTAATCTATCTTCTTCCAGCAAACATTTAAGTGGTACTTTCACTCTTGGATTATGCCATAAAATCTGCCTTCCATTAACGGTTAACTTTGATTTTTTGCCATCTGCTCTTAAAAACGAATCCCTTCCCACTTCCTTGTTAAAAAATGCCCAAGATTCTTTGCCGCGCATGACGCAAAATGCTCTAAAAATAAGCGCCGAAAAAAATAATAATACCCTCCTTATAAAAATACAAAATAATAACAAAAAAACGCCCTACTCTCTCTTTTTAGATGGAGGAGAAATGCAAATTGGAGCAACAAAAAAAATCAGTGAGAATGCAGAATATACACTCTTTAGCGCTCCACTCTATTTCGTACCAGAGAAAACCAATCAAAAAATTTTTTATACAGTTTCCTTTAAAGATCACGCCTTAAGTGGAACATTTATATTCCGTACACAGTCAATACCTCTTGCTATCCCATGATAAAAGAGAAAAGTTTCTCAAACAGCCATTATGTTGGAAAACGTCCAGTTTCGCGATACTGCGCAATTGCTTTACGAGCAAGGGTATCAGCGCGTTCATTCTCTGGATGTCCCGCATGCCCTTTGACCCAGTGCCATCTGACTGTATGACAAGAACAAGCATCCTCAAGAGCTTGCCATAGCTCCATATTTTTCACAGGACTTTTGGATGCAGTGCGCCAATTATTCTTTTTCCAACCTTCAATCCATTTAGATATACCGTTACGCACATAAACTGAGTCCGTATAAAGATCGACCAAACAGGACTCTTTAAGCGCCTTTAATGCACAAATTGCCGCCATGAGTTCCATTTGATTATTCGTTGTATGAGCCTTACCGCCATAAAGCTCACGTTCATGACCATTCCAGCGTAAAACTGCTCCCCAGCCTCCAACTCCAGGGTTTCCTGAGCAAGCACCATCTGTATAAATTTCAACGACTTTTTGTTGACGAGCCATAAAATTTAAAAACCTAATTCACTTAGCGAATTTACGTTACTGAAAAAACAAAGCTTGTGCCAATACTCCCATGGATCTTTCTTAATAACAAAGCTATCAGGCGGCGTATTAAACCAATCATAAAGACGTGTGAGTAAAAAACGTAAAGACGCACCGCGAGTCAATAAAACAATCTTGTCCAATTCTAAAGGGATCAAGGGTCTTATTTTTTGATAATTTTCCAATAATTTACGTGCTTTTCTAAGATTATAGGAATGATCAGATTCAAAGCACCAAGCATTTAAACAAATCGCTAAATCATAAGAAAAAAAGTCATTACAAGCAAAATAGAAATCTATTATACCAGAAAGACGATGATTCACAAAAAAGACGTTATCATTAAATAGATCTGCATGAATAATGCCTGTTGGTAAATTGAACGGCCAATTTTCCTGTAAAAAAGCCAATTCCGACTCAATTTTTTGTCCAAACTCCTTTAACAATGTATTTTCTGTGATTTGACAACGTTGCCACAATACCTGCCAGTCCATAATAGAAAGCGTATTTTTACGACTGAATGTAAAATCCTGTCCTGCTAAATGCAATTGCGCTAACCCTGTACCGACTTCGCCACAATGACCTATATCAGGCTGTCGGATCCATTCTCCTTCCAGAAAGGTAATAATAGCAGCAGGGCGTCCTGCTAGTTTACCGATCATCGTTCCATCATTTTGAAGAACCGGTTGTGGACAAGGAATTCCACGTTGCCTCAAATGCTGCATCAAACGACAAAAAAAAGGTAAATCATCTTTTGAAATACGCTTTTCATAAAGTGTTAAAATAAACCGCCCTTGTGTTGTCTCTAGCATAAAATTAGAATTTTCAATCCCTTCCTCTATCCCTTGATAAGACAAAAGTGCCCCTATTGCGTAACGTGTTAAAAACGCTTTTAAATCATTTGGATGAATATTTGTATAAACGGCCATTATTCTGCTTTCGTTGTAGACATGTCTGTATTCTGATTTTCATTTTTTGCATTATTTGTTTGACCATTCACAAATGCCATATCTTGAGGCGTTAAAATGACGTCACGTAATTCGCGACTCACTAAAAATTTTTCTGTTTCTACCACTGTTTCAGCTAATTCTATTGTCACATCATAATGCGCACGAAACGCTGAAATAATTTCATCAATAATAATTTCAGGTGCCGAAGCCCCTGCCGAAAGACTAACAACAGAAAGAGCTTTTAGGTTTTCAAAATTAATTTCATCAGCGCGCTGAACTAAAATAGCTTGCCGCGCGCCAGACTTTTCGGCAACCTCTACCAAACGTCGTGAATTAGAAGAATTTGGCGCTCCAACAATCAAAAACAAATCACTCCCCTTTGCTGCTGCCTTAACCGCATCTTGTCGATTCGTTGTAGCATAGCAAATTGACTCAGCCGCTGGGGCTGCTAATGTAGGAAAACGTTGTTGTAATACATTGAGAATTCCTGCAGTATCTTCAACAGAAAGCGTTGTTTGTGTAACAAAACCTAATTTATCTGGATCACCTGGTTGATAATGCAAAGCATCTTCTATCGTTTCAATAAGCGTCACAGCCCCATCTTCAAGTTGTCCCATTGTCCCTATAACTTCAGGATGACCCGCATGACCAATCAATATAACATGACGACCGTGACGTTGATGGCGTATCGCTTGTTTATGAACTTTCGAGACCAATGGACACGTTGCATCGAGATAAAACAAATTATAACGTCGTGCCTCTTCTGAGACAGATTTTGGGATACCATGGGCAGAAAAAACAACCGGTTGATTGCGATGTTCTTCTGGAATCTCATCAAGCTCTTCAACAAAAACAGCTCCCCTTTGCTGTAATCCCTCAACCACGTAGCGGTTGTGTACAATTTCATGACGAACATATACGGGAGCACTATATTTTTTTAATGCAAGCAGAACAATCTGGATAGCACGATCAACCCCTGCACAAAATCCACGCGGACCACAAAGACGTATCGTTAAAGGGGGAAGTCCAGACATAAATCATCCTTAATCCTATAGTTTTAGTCTCATATTCAAACGACCTATCATTATACATGAATAAGCAATGTAAAAAAAACGTGCAATATCATCTTTCGCATGAACACACTCTATAGTGTTTTCTTACAGCATTTTCTTGTAGAAAAGCTCTTTTAAAATTTGCTTTTTCATTTTATTTGTTTAAAGGTTGATAAAATGCCAAACAAGAGATTCAATCAAAAGAACTCCAAAGATAACTGCTAAATAAAGTAATGAAAAGAAAAACGTTTTTTTGGCCATCAAAACAGTTTCATCATGGGTATCAGCTTTCCACAAACGATAGGCAAAATAAATAAAAGTAATGCCCAAGATTGTCGAAAAGATACCATAAAAAATTCCACCAAGCCCAGTAAAACAAGGAGCAGCAGCGCATAGTACCATCAAAATAGTATAAAATAAGATTTGCTTTTTTGTTGAGTATTCACCTCGTACATTAGGCATCATCGGGATGCCTGCAGCCTCATAATCAAGGGATGAAAAGAGAGAAAGAGCCCAAAAATGAGGGGGGGTCCACATAAAAATGATTAAAAATAATAAAAAACTATCAAGACTCACTGTCCCAGTTGTTACAGCCCATCCAATCATTGGTGGAAAAGCTCCAGAAGCACCACCAATAACAATATTTTGTGGTGTGATACGCTTTAACCAAATTGTATAGATAACGACATAAAAGAAAATTGTAAAAGCAAGAAAAAGTGCCGCAAACCAATTAATGAAGCTCCCCATAACCAATACCGAAAGCAGAGACAGAGCCATGCCAAAAATAAATGCCTTTTGGGAGCTGATTTTACCCATAGGAATGGGGCGCTTTTTGGTCCGTTCCATCACGGCATCAATGTCAGCATCATACCACATATTCAGTGCTCCCGCACCACCGCCACCAGCAGCAATACATAAAATTGCTAAAAAACCATACCACGGATTGATGGGGACAGGAGATACCATTAAACCAACCAGCGCTGTAAAAACCACAAGTGACATAACACGTGGCTTTAATAATGTGATATAATCACCGATACTGGACTTTGGTGGTATTGATTTACCATTCGCAACCGATAACTCTCCTGAAACAGACATTCCACTCAAAATCCTTTTTCATTTCCGTCATTCACAAACAAATATTATTTAGCAAATACTATCTTACTATCTAGCGTATGAGAATGCCCCATTAAGACCAATTGTATTTTTGAGAAAAGAAAATATGGCATACCCTTCTTGTACACATCCCCTAAAAATAGATAGAGATATTTGCAACAAAAATACATTTTTTCAATCAACATTTTCTCTTACTATTACAAATTTATCATAAAAATGTATCCTACCAAACATCATAAAGCCATGCTGAAAATTTATCTCCTATAAAATGCTCTTTCTTTTCATTTTCCTTTATTTCTTGCATAGAGGTGACTATATTTGGTAAATATTGGTTTTGTGTTATAGGTTTTATGTGGGGAATTCATTTTTTATACAAATCTATGCATGGTTGTGTGTGTGTTGAGTCGGATAGGATTTTCTGTGATACTTTATAAATTACTCAAAAAAGCTTTTTTTATTGGTGCTGTTCTTTACACACTTTATAATGGTTTTATCAATCATGCTTTTGCACAAACACCCTATGCGCAAAATGTCCCTGCTCCGCAAACCTATGGTGCATGGACAAAGGTTTGTACTCTCCCACCAGGGACACCTAATATGCAGTGTGAAGTTGTACAAAACGTCCATACACAAGGTCGTCATGATATTACCTTGCGCGTTACGTTTTATAAACTTCCTCAAAAGCAAGGGGCTTTAATGCGTGTTTTTGTTCCGATTCGCGTTGAATTACGTCCTGGCGTTGGAATTAAAATTGACGGTAAAAATATGGGCCGAATGGAATATCGTCGTTGTCTTGGTGATAATTGTGTTGCTGAAGCTTTTCTTAAAGACGATATATTACAACTCTTTTTAAAAGGAAAAGTGGCAACCTATTTTATCTTTACAACCCCTGAGCAAGGAATTGGAGGTCTCGTTGACCTACATGGTCTTGGCGATGCCTATGCGACTTTACCTACATGAATGAAATAAACGCCCATGGGATGATTAAAATCTCCTCATCTATTTTGAGAACGTCTTAAATTAGATCAATAAAAATCTTCTAAGTCCCCAATAAAAATAGGATAATTCTTATGAAATCGCTGATTGATCATTTTGATATTGCTTCCTCTAAAGTACAATCACTTGTACAGGAAGCACTTCAGCATGCGGATGATGGCGAGCTTTACCTCGAGTATAAAGAAAGCGAAACTCTTTTATTTGATAATGGACAACTTAAAAACGGTTCTTTTCATCAAGATATGGGGTTTGGTCTGCGTGTTGTTGCTGGAGAAGCGACTGGATATGCACATTCGAGTGAATTATCAGCTGCTGCACTCAAACGTGCTTGTGAAGCAGCTAAAGCTGTTACCTATAATAATCATGCTGGACCTTATAGCATAGCCCCTCAACAAACAAATAAAAGACTTTATCAACCGCATAATCCCCTTGATGCTCCGTCATTTGAAGAAAAAAGTGCTCTTTTGCAAAAAATTGATGCTTATTTACGAGCAAAAAATGATAAATTGCATCAAGTAACTGTTGCTCTTTCTGGTTCACTACAACATGTTGAAATTTTACGGGCGGATGGGTATCTGGTTCGTGATGTGCGTCCTCTTGTACGGCTTTCTATATCTGTGGTTGCGGCTGAAGGGAATCGACGTGAAAATGGTTTTTATGGATGTGGGGGGCGACAAGCATTTGAACAATTTATTCGTGAAGACAATTGGAAACAAGCCGCAGATGAAGCCTTACGTATGGCTTTAATAAATTTAGAAGCAGAAGCAGCACCTGCTGGAACATTTGATGTTGTCTTAGCCAATGGATGGCCTGGCGTTATGCTCCATGAAGCCGTAGGTCATGGTTTAGAAGGTGACTTTAACCGCAAAAAAACATCTGCTTTTGCTGGACTTTTAGGACAACAAGTTGCCGCAAAAGGAGTAACAGTTGTTGATGATGGAACAATTCCTCATTGCCGAGGCTCTCTAACTATTGATGATGAGGGGACCCCTTCAGGATATAACGTTCTCATTGAAGATGGAAAACTCGTTGGTTTTATGCAAGATAGGCTTAATGCACGACTTATGGGGAGTAAATCAACTGGAAATGGACGGCGCGAATCCTATGCTTATGCCCCAATGCCACGAATGACCAATACAATCATGCTAGGAGGCGATAAAACACCTGAAGAAATCATTTCTTCCCTTAAAAGTGGTATCTATGCTGTTTCATTTGGGGGAGGACAAGTGGATATTACTTCTGGCAAATTCGTCTTTGAATGTACTGAAGCATACCGAGTAGAAAATGGTAAAATTGCTGCCCCCATCAAAGGTGCAACTCTTATTGGAAATGGACCAGATGCTATGAAACGTATCACTATGATTGGAAATGATAGTAAACTGGATAATGGTATTGGCATGTGCGGAAAAGCAGGACAAAATGTTCCTGTTGGTGTTGGACAGCCTCATTTGCGAATCAATAATATGACGATCGGTGGAACTGCGCTTAAAGAATAAATTTGCTCATTTCTGCCCAATATTGCCCCCTTCCCGTCTATTCAAACAGTTTATGAGGGGGGATATTTTTTGTATGCAAATTGATTTTAAAGATAATCCAACGTCACTCAACTTGAATGAGAACCTTTATATCGTAGGATTCTCTTATTTTAAATCTATGTATATTGAATCAATAAAAAACATTGATTTGTATACTACAAGATCCGTGTGGAGTAAAACTATACAAGAAAGGCATACCTCTCATGAACCGTCTCAAATGCCAAAGACTGTCATGTCATTGGGAGATAGTCAACATAACGGTGCTGCCGGCTTGTTCAGATATCCTCTCAAACATACCTTTTTCATAATATGTTCGTCTTTTGTGTGCAGTAGCATTGTCTTTTATATTTCATAATCAAAAAGTCTCAAATCAAATAAGAAGGCTTCCTATATTCAATGCTCTTAATTCAATGAGAAAAAGATTATTATTATAGATAATTTTGGAGAGATTTTTGTAATAATACGCAAGTAAATTTTTTTTAAAATTTTCATGGCGTTAAAAAAATTTCAGGCTAAAGCTTCCAGCCCTTCTTCTTTTTCTTTTTGCTCAAAACAGCAACAATTTCAACATGGGCTGACCATAAAAATTGATCAATGGGTGTGATTTTTTCTACTTCATACCCCCCAGCAACAAGAAGAGATAAATCACGCGCAAATGTAGCAGGATTACATGAAATTGCCACAACACGGGGTATTGTTGCCTTCGCCAATTCACGGACTTGTTCCTCTGCACCCGCACGCGGAGGATCAAAAACAACACTCTCAAAACACTCAAGTTCCTTTACAGAAAGTGGATAGCGGAAAAGATCGCGTCTTTCACAAGTAACTGTTTTTAAACCCGTCGCAAAACGGGCTGCTGAAACTAAATTTTCTAATGCTGTCTCATTATTTTCTATTGCATGAACATTCATCTTTTTTGCCATACGCAAGGTAAATGTTCCTACCCCTGAAAATAAATCAAGAGCATTCTTTGTTCTTTTTAAATGAGCCAAAATAATATTGCCCATTATATTTTCAGCTTCACAGGTTGCTTGAAGAAAACCACCAGAAGGAAATTCAACACGGACATCTCCAAAGTAAATCACAGGTTTTTCTCGCTCAATCCAAATTTCACCGTCAACAGATAAGCGTATAATCCCATAGGAAAGAGCTGCACTAATCATTTTCTGGCGAAGTGATTCATGGTGTATAATGCAACCGCTTAAAGAAACATCTAAGCCATTTTCAACGTGGGTAATCGTAACATGAAACCGTTTGACAGAGCTGCTTAGAAAAGCACAGAGCTCTCTGATATTACACAACTGAGAAATGAGCTCTGGGCAGCTTACCGGACATTCCTCAATAGCCACGATCTCATGAGAAAGATAACGATTAAAACCAACTTTTTGGCCCTGTGGAGTCATGAATGCTGTTAGAGTTATCCGCCGTCGGCTATAGGGTTTACATTCTATTAAAGGCGCAACAACGCTCTTAATTCCATAGTTTTTAAGCGCATCAACAACCAATTGTTGTTTCCATACGCGATAAGCATCAGCACGCCAATGTTGAAGAGTACAACCTCCACATTCTCCAAAATGCTGGCAAAGAGCATCAACGCGTTCTGGTGATTTTTCTTTTAATGCTCTATATGTCGCATATTTTCCATGAACAGTAATTTCTGCACACTCTCCTGGCAAAGTAAAAGGAACATAAACAGAGCCGTACAGTATCTTAGCAACACCATAACCATTTGCTCCGATATGCTCGATTATGACATTGTCACTCACGGTTGCTTTTCTCCAAATAGTAAATATTCCACATTGCCATCACCCCCTGTAATGGGGGAGGGGAGTAAATCTTTTGCACGCCACCCTGTTTGAGTATTTAACCAGACAAAAAGCTCTTCAGCGGTTTCTTTAGCCCTTGATGGATCTAATATTCCTCTCTTACCAAGGTGCTTACGACCAACCTCAAACTGAGGCTTTACCAGTAAAACGGCTTGGGCTCCCTTTTTAGCTAAAGACAAAACGGGAGGCAATGCAAGTTTGAGAGAAATAAAACTAACATCTGAAACAATAAGATCAATTTTCCGCCCCCCTAAATGTTCCTGTTGAAGGTCTCTAACATTTAAGCCTTCTAATAAGGTTATAGCACTGTTGCCCAATAAACGTTTATCAAATTGATGATGCCCAACCTCAACAGCAATGACATGTGCTGCTCCACGTTCTAAGAGAACTTGTGTAAAACCACCTGTTGATGCACCAACATCAATGGCCGTTACTTTATCCGTTATAATCGAAAATGCATCAAGTGCAGCAATCAATTTTAATGCTGCCCGTGAAACATAATTCTGCGCTGGATCACAAACGAAAATCTCTGCATTGTCAAAAAAGGTTTGCCCCGCTTTAAAAACAATTTCACCATTAACTTTAACAGTTTGGCGCATAATAGCATCACGTGCGCGGGAACGTGTCGTAAAAAAGTTTTTTTCAACTAAAAGAATATCAAGCCTTTTTTTGGAAGCCATCTCATACTCGAATTTTCTATTCCATTCGAATCTCGCGCCCCAAAGCCGTCAACACCGTGTTGACAATCCCCATAGCACCAAGCCCAATCGTTGAGAGAACTTTTTCTGGTGAACCATGATTCAAATATTCATCAGGAAATTTGAGTGTACGAACTTTCAAGCCATGCTCTAAGAGCCCTTCTTGTGCTAAAAATTGTAATAAATGTGCTCCAAATCCACCGATTGCACCTTCTTCAATGGTCACCAATACTTCATGCTCACGGGCTAAACGACGCATCAAATCTTTATCCAAAGGTTTTGCAAATCGTGCATCTGCAACCGTCGTCGATAGCCCTTTGGCTCCCAACATATCAGCAGCTCGCAATACTTCTGACATCCGTGTTCCAAAACAAACCAGAGCAATCCTATCTCCTTCACGCAGAACACGTCCTTTTCCAATCTCTAATATCTCACCACGTTGCGGTAAATCTATACCAATACCTTCACCACGTGGATAACGAAAAGAAATGGGACCCTGATCATAAGCTGCAGCTGTACGCACCATATGCATCAGTTCAAGTTCATCTGAAGGCGCCATAACAACAAACTCAGGAAGCGTGGACAAAAAAACAATATCAAAACTACCAGCGTGCGTTGCACCATCTGCCCCCACAAAACCTGCTCTATCAATAGCAAAACGTACCGGTAATTTTTGAATTGATACATCATGAATAATTTGATCATAAGCACGCTGTAAAAAAGTAGAATAAATTGCAACAAAAGGTTTATACCCTTCACAAGCAAGTCCTGCTGCAAAAGTTACGGCATGTTGCTCAGCAATCCCAACATCAAACATCTTTTTAGGAAACTTTTCTGCGAAAGTATCAAGACCTGTCCCTGTTGGCATCGCTGCCGTTATGCCAACAATCTTATCATCATGACAAGCTTCTTCTATTAAAGCTTTAGAAAATACCTTGGTATAGGGTAGAATATTACTGGGTGCTTTAACCTGTCTTCCTGTCGTGACATCAAAACGATTAACACCATGATATTTATCAGATGAAGCTTCTGCAGGTGGATATCCCTTTCCCTTATGCGTTACAACATGCACCAAAACAGGACCATGAGGGTATTGGCGAACATTTTTTAAAACAGGCAATAAATGCCCCAAATTATGCCCATCTATGGGGCCAACATAATAAAAGCCAAGCTCATCAAATAACGTTCCTCCAACCAAAAGTCCACGCGCAAATTCCTCTGAACGACGTGCCTTATCCAAAAAAAACTTTGGCAATTTTTCACTCAACATCTTTACGCGTTCACGCAAATGACGATAAGAAGGACGAGAGACTAATCGTGCAAGATGCCCACTCATAGCACCTGTAGGCGGTGCGATAGACATATCGTTATCATTTAGAACAACAATCAAGCGTGCATCCAAAGCACCAGCGTTATTCATTGCTTCATAAGCCATGCCTGCAGACATTGCACCATCACCAATAACAGCAATGATATTGCGTCTTGTCTCTGCTTTCAAAGCACTTGCCACCGCCATGCCAAGCCCCGCCGAAATAGAAGTCGATGAATGCCCCGCTCCAAATGGATCATACACGCTTTCTGAACGTTTTGTGAAACCTGATAGCCCCCCCTCTTGACGTAATGTGCGAATTTTTTCTCTACGCCCCGTTAAAATTTTGTGCGGATAGGTTTGATGACCAACATCCCAAATAATCCTATCCTCTGGTGTATTAAAAATATAATGTAACGCAACCGTAAGCTCAACAACACCAAGTCCCGCCCCAAGATGGCCACCTGTTACAGAAACCGCATCAATTGTTTCAGCTCGCAACTCATCAGCCAACTGTACCAGATCAGACTCAGGTAATGCCCGCAAATCTTTCGGAAAAATAACACGGTCAAGCAATGGTGTTAAGACCTGAG
Source organism: Bartonella sp. B1099 (assembly GCF_944801835.1). Classification (GTDB taxonomy): domain Bacteria; phylum Pseudomonadota; class Alphaproteobacteria; order Rhizobiales; family Rhizobiaceae; genus Bartonella. Next base: position 129,415 of record NZ_CALYLN010000001.1, read on the forward strand.
ACAAAAAAAATCCTTCCTATTTATCTTAACTCAAGAGAAAGCAACAATAAAAATATATCTTTTCTACTCTTTTATTGAGCGTTTTACATCTTTTTTACTGAAAAAATACTCTTCTCTCTTTGAGATGATTGATGATCTTTCCTATTTTTAACTTATTTTATAAAAAAGAAATCAATAAAATTTACTCTCTATCAACGAAGATTATTGCATTTCTTAAGCCCCACAATAAATATCCCCAAATATTTAATATTATTGAGTGTCAAGCGGCTCTACGCCTTCTGGAGAACCTGTCTGTGAAAGCTGAATTTTTTCAACTTTGGCTTCAGCAACCTTCAAGAGTTTTTCACAATGTTTTTTCAGCGCTTCACCACGTTCATAAATATCAATGGATTGTTCCAAAGGCACATCGCCACGTTCCAAATTTTCAACAATAGTTTCAAGTTGCTTAAGCGCTTGCTCAAAGCTTAAGGCTGTAATATCCCCCTCTTGTATCTCTTTTTTCATATGATCCTCAAAAAATATCTGTCCTAGATATACGAATTCCAAAATCTTCTAAACCTAGATAATGGTGCTCTTTAGAAGCATAAACAATAACAGAGCCTATTCCTAAATATTTTAAAATTTGCGATCCTAAACCAATTTTGCGCCATTCTTCTTCGCGTTCAATCGCCTGCACATGGTTTTCTGAACCGTCTCTTGCCACATTTTGAATGCCAATCGTTGATTGTATAATAGATCCTTCACGCAAATAAATAAATACGCCACGTTTTTCTTTTTCCATCATACGCCGCATTATCACCATGATATCTGAAGATTGACAAAAAATGTCATTTATAATGTTTTCATGATGTAAATGTACAGGAATACTTTCACCCTCACGGATATCACCAAAAATAATCGCACTATGCTGAACAGCTTCCCAAGGAAGTTGATAACTTTGAATAATAGCAGGTCCTACAGGTGTTTCAATCGGCATTTCTCCAACACGCTTGATCAATATTTCTTTACGCTGGCGGTAAGCAATTAAATCTGCAACCGTTATGATATGCAACCGATGTTTTTGTGCAAATTTTGTGATCTGATCGCCATGTTTAACACTTCCATCATCATTGACTAACTCACCAATAACACCAACCGGTGGTAAACCAACTAATTTACATAAATCAACAGCGGCTTCCGTGTGACCTGAACGCATGAGAACCCCCCCTTCATGCGCAATCAGAGGGAAAACATGCCCTGGACGAACAAAATCATCCGCACTTGTATTCGAATTTGCAAGATTACGCACCGCTAATGTACGGTCATGCGCTGAAATCCCTGTTGTTATGCCGTGTTTAAAATCAACAGTAACCGTAAATTGCGTTCCGTGTGCAGAGTTATTATCTTGTACCATAGGAGCAAGATTAAATCGTTGTGCTTCTTTTTTGGGCATAGGTGTACACACAATACCCGTTGTGTGACGAAGAATAAATGCCATCTTTTCTTCTGTACAATGAGCTGCAGCAACCGTTAAATCACCTTCATTTTCACGGTCATTATCATCTGTCACCACAACAATTTCACCGCATTCAAAAGCTTTAAGCGCAGAAATAATTTTTTCTTCATTATACGCCATTATTCACCTTCTCAATCACCCAACTTGACCGCGATGTCTTAAATAATGGTCAGCAAGTGCACAAGCAACCATCGCTTCACCAACAGGAACAGCTCGAATTCCAACACATGGATCATGACGCCCCTTTGTTATAACATCTACTTCATGACCATCAACATCAATGGAACGACGAGGCGTTAAAATGGATGACGTAGGTTTCACAGCAAAACGTGCAACAATTGGCTGTCCACTCGATATTCCCCCTAAAATACCACCAGCATGATTGGATAAAAAAAGTGGTTTTCCGTTATTTCCCATCCGCATTTCATCGGCATTTTCTTCTCCCCTCAAACAGGCTGCCGCAAAACCATCACCAATTTCAACCCCTTTTACCGCATTAATTGACATAAGGTATGATGCAATGTCTTGATCAAGTTTTGCGTAAATAGGAGCTCCTAAACCTGCCGGAACATTTTCTGCAACGATCTCAATAACCGCACCAACAGATGTACCCTCTTTACGAATTTTACGGATATAATCACTAAAAATTTGAACCATCTCTGCATCAGCTGTAAAAAAAGGATTATTTTCAACCTCCGACCAATCCCAACGATCACGATTAATCTTATGGGAACCAATGGCTATCACGGCTCCTCGTACAACCAAACCAGGAACAACTTTACGGGCAAATGCACCAGCCGCAACACGCGCTGCTGTTTCGCGTGCTGAAGCACGCCCTCCCCCTCGAAAATCGCGAATGCCATATTTAACATCATAAGTATAATCTGCATGACCAGGACGATATTGATGAGCAATTTCTCCATAATCTTGAGAGCGTTGATCTGTATTTCGAATCAATAGAGAAATTGGTGTGCCTGTTGTAACGAATGTTACCCCGTCTTCCTGAGCAATTGCTCCTGAAAGGATTTCTACTTGATCTTGTTCTCGACGCTGTGTTGTATATAAGGATTGCCCAGGTCTACGCTTATCGAGATAAGCTTGAATTTCTGCACGCGTAAAAATAATTCCGGGAGGACAACCATCAATGACACAACCAAGAGCAGCACCATGACTTTCACCCCATGTTGTTACACGAAACAAATGACCAAATGTATTATGCGACATCAAAAAAGATCCGTTTCTCTGTCAAAATATATGCAATGACAACGCATGTTGAACTATATACAAAACAGCTCTTTATTCCCAAATATTCTTGGCTACTTTAAATTTGCTCAAATCATCGCTGTCCAATATAAATCCTATAAACCAAACTTATTCTTTTACGACAGAAATATCTGGAGCATCAACGGCTTTCATACCGATGATATTATAACCTGAATCGACATGATGAACTTCACCGGTAACAGAACGAGACAAATCCGAAAGAAAATAAAGGGCAGAATCACCCACCTCTTCAATGGATACCGTACGACGTAAGGGCGCATTATATTCATTCCATTTTAGAATATAACGGAAATCACCAATACCTGAAGCCGCTAACGTTTTAATGGGTCCAGCAGATATCGCATTAACACGAATACTTTGGGGACCTAAGTCTACTGCTAAATATTTCACGCTCGCTTCAAGAGCAGCTTTGGCAACCCCCATGACATTATAATTGGGAACAACCTTTTCCGCCCCATAATAGGTTAATGTTAAAATTGAACCACCGTCTCGCATTAACTTTTCTGCACGTTTTGCTAGAGCTGTTAGCGAATAAACAGAAATATTCATGGTCATCATAAAATTTGATTCGCTGATATCAATATAACGACCACTTAATTCATCTTTATCAGAAAAACCAATAGCATGAACTAAAAAATCAAGTCTGCCCCATTTCTTCTCTACAGCTCTAAAGGCCTCATCAATAGAGGCACTATCAGAAACATCACAATGTCCACAAACAAACCCCTTTAATTCTTCAGCCAAAGGCTCAACACGCTTTTTCATTGCTTCACCCTGATAGGTGAAAGCAAGCTCTGCTCCTGCAGCACTTGCTGCTTTAGCAATTCCCCAAGCGATGGAGCGATTATTAGCCAACCCCAAGATTAAACCACGCTTACCATACAATAAACCATTACCCTTAGCCATCAGCACTGCCCCATTGTTACTTAAAATTAATATTATTTATCTGCCTATGACACAGGTCAACTTTTTCTTCAAGTAATTGGTTTAAAATCAAACAAAAACTACACTGTATATATAAAAATTTTTAAAATTAATCCTTTTGCGTTTGCAAAAACTGTTCTAGCGCAGCATTTCCACCTTCCGGCAACATAACACGAACATGCACATAAAGATCATCTCTTGTACCATTTTTCAAACGAAGCCCTTTTCCTTTCAACCGCAAAACGCGATCAGAACTTGACCAAGCAGGTATCGTTAAGACCACACGTCCTTCCAATGTCTCAACTTCTTCTTTTGCTCCCAAAACAGCATGTTTAAGAGAAACGGGTAAATCAAGATGGAGCGTCCTTCCATCAACCCGAAAACGAGGATGTTTTTGAATTTGAATGGTTATCAACGCATCTCCTGCTTGACCATGAGGAACCTCTTCTCCCTGACCTTTTAAACGAATAGTTTGCCCATCTTCAATATAATCTGGAAGTTTAATTTTTAACTTTTTTCCATGAGGAAAAACAGCTTCCACTTTTTCTGCACCAAGCATCTGCTCTAATGTTATGGTAAGATTAGCGCGAATATGGGCTCCTTGTTGAGGGCGATTATAGTGTGTGGAATTCGAGAAGCTACCAGCTCCTCCAAACAGATCGCGAAAAATATCACTCGCATCAAAACCCACCCCCCCTGAAGAGGAAAAGTCAAATCCTTTTGCTCTTCCTGAAAAAGGATTTTGTTTATTGCTAAAATTTTCACCAGCACCATAGGCTTGATAAAGTGGTTTGCCTTCCATATCAATTTCACCGCGGTCAAATTGTGCCTTTTTATCTTTATCACCTATAATCTCATAAGCTTGATTAATTTCAGCAAACTTTTCTTTAGCCTTTGCATCATCTTTATTGTGGTCTGGATGATACTTCTTTGCTAATCTTCTAAATGCCGATTTAATCTCTTGCGGTTTTGCGGTACGTGCCACACCTAGAATCGTGTAGGGATCACGCATATTGCCCTCTTTTCAATTTTTTCGTTTTCAAAATATCACGGATATGTTGCTCAATATTCCTCATAGCTTCATCTGTCTATTCTAGAGAATAATTTCTCCTTTTCTTTATATGTCTATCAAGAAAGTAAAATACCAGATAAAATGAGATATTTATTTAATATAGCTCATTGTTGTCTATGCTAAAGATAAAAATAACGAAACCACCATAAAAATACTTGTTAAAAATATATGAAAGCATTGGCTTTTTGAAAATAAGAAAAAATGGTACTTTACTTCTTGATGAAAAAGTAAATGAAAAAATATCCATGCTCACTAACATTTGGAGATACTATGAGCGATAAAATACCAATAGACGATCATTTTATGCACATGCAAAAACCTTTTGAACTTTTTGCAAAGTGGCTTGAAGAGGCAACGATAAGCGAAATAAATGATCCAAATGCTATGGCACTCGCGACAGTTGACGAAACAGGTCTCCCTAATGTTCGAATGGTTCTCCTCAAAGACTATAGTCCTCAAGGCTTCATCTTCTATACCAATTATGAAAGCCAAAAGGGAAAAGAAATTTTAAAATCAATGAAAGCATCCTTAGGGTTTCATTGGAAATCGCTTCGTCGTCAGGTCAGAATAAGAGGCATTGTTGAAAAAGTAACTCAGCAAGAAGCCGATGCTTATTTCCAATCGCGCCCCCGTGGGAGTCGAATTGGTGCATGGGCATCAAAACAATCTCAACCATTAGAAAATCGTTTTGTGCTCGAAAGAGCCATTGCTCAATATACTGCACGTTATGCTCTAGGCAATATTCCACGACCACCTTATTGGTCTGGGTTTCGTGTTAAACCCCTTTCTATAGAGTTCTGGTGTGATCGCCCATTTCGTTTACATGATCGTTTGCTTTTTACACGCGATTGTGTTGAAAACAACAATTGGAAAAAACAAAAACTTTACCCTTAATCCTTCAAGCTTCATCGTTACAAAGTTTTTTTTCACAGTTAAATGATGACTTTCTATTTGCTAAATTCTAAAAAGAGGTGATTTATTTCATTTCAAGAAGAATTTTATTTTTCTATAAACGTTGGTTGATAATATTCTTCATCGCTTGACGCTAGATTAGCGACAAGCTTATTGAAGAAAAAATACTGCATTCACCAAAACAATGATTTTACTTTTGAACTTCTGGTAAGAGAAACAGTGATATTCAAAGGAAGTCTAAATAATACAATCATCATATATATTTTGATTCTGATGAATAAACAGAAAGTGCACTTTATAATTAAAAAAGTTGTTCATTCCTCTTACAAGTCTATTTTTATTTCAATAAAACTTGACGGACTCGTTATTTCGAACCAGAAAGATCTCGAACAAAACTCGTTATAAAATACAAACAAACTTTGACAAATTCAAAAGAATTATAAACTTTAAAATCAATGAAAGTATCTTTGAATTTTCATTCCTCTTCCCATCATCACAGAACATATGATTTTATCTAACGTGTTGTTAAACTGCAGGACGAAATATCATCCATAAACCACCATAGACTAAACCAGTAAAAATTACAAAACCAATAAGCGAATTAGATTTGAAAAGCTTAAGACATTGTGCACTGTCATCGATATCAATGACTTTAATTTGAATCAACATATGGATGCTTGCTAAAAAAATTCCCAAAAAACTCAATAGAGGGACTTTAGCCAAATAAAATGCTAAACTCACGAATACGACAAAACCACCATACAAAAAGACTAAAGCACGCTTAGTTCCTTTGCCAAAGAGAAGCGCCGTAGAACCGATCCCCACAGTAGCGTCATCCTCTTTATCTTGATGTGCGTAGATGGTATCGTATCCTATGGTCCACAAGATTGATCCCACATAAAGTAAAATTGGTGCCCAGCTTAAACTTCCAAACACAACGGCCCACCCCATTAGTGCTCCCCAATTAAATGCAACACCTAAAAAAAACTGTGGCCAATAGGTTACGCGTTTCATAAAAGGATACAATGCAACAGCTATTAAAGACGAAATGCCCAGAAAAAAACTAAACCTATTAAATTGTGATAAAACACCTAAACCAACCAAACATTGCACAAGTATAAAAACTTTTGCTTGAAACCGACTCACATGACCTGTCGGTAATGGGCGAGAACGTGTTCTCTCGACCTGAGAATCAATTTTATGGTCAATAAGATCATTCCAAGTACATCCTGCCCCTCGCATAGCGATGGATCCTAGAAAAAAAAGAAAAAGGTACCAAATCCAATGAAGAAGCATTGGTAAAAGAGGCTCATAACGCATGTCATAAGAGAGAAAAGCCATTGTTGTTGACCAAAAACAAGGCCACATCAACAATTGCCATCCGATCGGCCGATCCCAACGCGCCAATTGCGCATAAAACCATAAAGAACAGGGAAGAAAATTATAAACCCATTGTTTGGAAGATGCATCCATAACCCGTCCTTGGCTATCATAGGACTGAACATGAGGAATATTTTTATTTTTTTTCATCAAATGATTTACCTTTAGTCTTGCGATAGAGACATTTCATTCTTATGAGAAGAGGATGAGATTAATCATCTTTTATGAGAGGAGCAAGCAATGAATATTCTTCTTATTGGCTCAGGTGGACGAGAACATGCTTTAGCATGGAAAATAGCAGCATCACCACTACTCAAAAAATTATATTGTGCTCCTGGAAATTCTGCAACAACAGAATTTGGTGAAAATATTAATTTAGACATTGATAACCACCCCCTTGTTATTGATTTTTGTAAAGCACATTCTATTGATCTTGTGATTGTAGGACCAGAAGCACCATTGGTTGCAGGTATAACTGACTCTCTTAATAGCGCCAACATCTGTGTATTTGGTCCCACTCAAAAAGCTGCTCAACTAGAAGGTTCAAAAGCTTTTACAAAAGATCTATGTCGTAAGAATAACATTCCTACAGGAAGTTACCAGTGCTTTAATGATGCGGCTAAAGCCAAAGCTTACATTCATCAACAAAGTGTTCCCATTGTCATTAAAGCGGATGGCTTAGCAGCTGGCAAAGGTGTCGTGGTTGCAACAACAATAGAAGAAGCACTGAACGCCGTTGATGTCTGCTTCAAAAATGCCTCCTGCGATGCAGGAAACAAAATTGTTATCGAAGCTTTTCTTGAAGGTGAAGAAGCAAGTTTCTTTTGTCTTTGTGATGGTAAAATTGCCCTTCCCTTTGGATCTGCTCAAGATCATAAACGTGTGGGTGATGGGGATACTGGAGCAAATACCGGTGGTATGGGGGCTTATTCACCAGCGCCCATCATGACCGAAGAAATGGTGAATCGTACCCTCAAAGAAATTGTTGAACCTGCTTTAAAAAGCATGCATGAAATGGGCGCCCCCTTTAAAGGCATTCTCTTCGTTGGATTGATGATAACGCAAAAAGGCCCCGAACTCATTGAATTTAACGTACGATTCGGTGATCCTGAATGTCAAGTTTTAATGATGCGCCTCAAAGACGATATTCTGCCGATTTTTCTTGCTGCAGCTCAAGGAAATCTTGAAAATAAACCTCTTCAGTGGTCTGAAAAAGCTGCTCTCACCGTTGTTATGGCTGCGAATGGTTATCCAGGCTCTCCCCAAAAAGGGACTGTTATCCGTAACGTTGATAAAGTAAACAAACTTCCCGATGTGAAAGTTTTTCATGCTGGTACCGTATTGCGCAATGGAGAACTTATTGCAAATGGTGGACGTGTTCTCAATATAACAGCAACAGGAAAAACCATTACAAACGCACAAAAACGTGCTTATAAAGCGGTTGACTGTATTGATTGGCCAGAAGGCTTTTTTCGTCGTGATATCGGATGGCGCGCCATTGCGCGAGAAAACTAAATCTTTTGGTATTCTTTTTGACGATTTTATTCTTTCACCTAACAGCATGACACGCGAATTTTCTTATTGTTGTGCGTTGGTCCTAATTTTGGAAAAAACAAGTGTATTTTCCTTTAAAAAATAAAATACCTAAAAAGAACGCACTTCATGTTATCCACGCATAAAGCAATATTCCTCACGCTCTTTGCCCCATTTCACAATATTAACCGTGGAGAGTATAAATCGATTCCACCATCTTTATTGAATAAAGGCAAAAACCGATACCATCGTTGTATCAAACATCAATCTTACCATAACCTTTGTTATCTAGAAAATTTATCAAAGAGTTTTTGCTCTTTTTTAATAGCATTCATCCACATGAGCATGCCTTCCTGGTGACGTGCAAGACAATGATTTTGATTAGAAGAAAAAATGAAATGCGAATATTATATTTGTCACTCTCATTCACTATGACAAAATGATCATTATTTTATAAATTAATAACTTGCTTTATAAAAAAGAAAGTAAAAAGACACTCTCAATAATCTGCGTGTACTTTAACGATATAGCAAAACCAAAAATTACATCATCAACAAAAAACATTGAATATAATTGATTCCTGCTACCAATATGTATTGTCAAAAAAACTCTTATTTACAATTCTTGGCTTCCTCTTTGCCTTAAAAAACGAAAACTCCTGCCAGAATCGATCTCTAAACAGTCAGATTTCTTATTGAGTTGGTTCCCCTTGTCTGCCCACTTATGTGCTTTACTGGTGTAAGGCTCGATAAACAAATTGAAGAATATTCACCTCATCCGCTAAAAACACCGCATGTGTGCAGCTCGCATGCCTTATATCACGGCGCTAAAGAACCGCATTTACATCCCAATAAGATCGATGCTTATGGTCGCATAAAAATGAATGCACATGAATGTTACTGAAGTGCAATTCTATTCGCAATCACCAAACGCAAACCTAACGGATTGCTATAACGAAGTAAAAAACGCTTTTGTTTAGAATACGGCGTTGTACAAAAAAATCGATGTAAATCAGAACGATCTTTTACAACCACAATGCGATTATCTTCATTAATCATAAGCATGGGAAGGCCATAAGTATCCGCCCATAATCGCCAATCCAGAAGAACATTATTCAAATCTCTGGAAACCAAAAGTGGAATACAAGATTCTTCATCTACATGAAGTAGCTCTAATGCAACAGCTCTTTCTCCTGAACGTGTTTTTACAGTACGTGCTGCAATTCCTTTGAAATGATAAGGGGGCACTAAATGCGATACGCTTGAAGGTTTATCTGTTTTAAAAAAAACACCGCGCTCATTTAATGAACAAATGACCTTATTACCCGTTTTGGATGAAAAATATGTCGTCGTTTGTGGCAAATGGCACGGATCCAACCGAAATTCAAGCACCGCTTTTGCCTGATTAAAGCATTGATTAGCCATATACAGTGTCCCAATTTATCTTAAATAACATACACCTTTTAGCAACTTTTCCTCATTGGATTATTAAAAGTTTGAATAAAAAACAACTTGTTTCTTTTTTGGTTATTAAAACCTAAACAAAAATATAGATCAGCATTCTTGAATTATAATACTTTTCCAGGATTCATGATCCCTAAAGGATCGAGTGTTTTCTTTATTCCTCGCATAATATCCAATGCGACAGGCGATTTAAAAGAACGAAGTTCTTCGCGCTTAAGCTGACCAATTCCATGCTCAGCAGAAAATGCACCTTGATAGTCCATCACTAACCTATGAATGCGATGGTTCATTTTTGACCATAACTGCAAGAATGCTGCCGTATCAGCGCCTATCGGTTGTGTAACATTATAATGCAAATTTCCATCTCCCATATGTCCAAAACAAACCACCCTTGCCCCTGGAGCGATATCTTCAACAATAAGTGCTGCCTTAGCAATAAAATCAGGAATGGAAGCAAGTGGTACTGCAATATCGTGCTTAATCGATCCTCCCGCTAACTTCTGTGCTGGTGATATAGCTTCGCGCAATTGCCAGAAAAAATCTTGCTGTTTTAAAGATTGCGCAACAATTGCATCTTCTATCACCGCCTTCTTTAAGGCTTTTTCTAAAATAATACTCAACACGGATAATGCTTCAGCATTGCCTTGCAACGATGAAATGTTCATTAATACATACCATCCATGTTTCTGCTCAAAAGGAGACGTCACACACATCTTATAATCTAAAGCCATTTGAAAACTGAGATTTCCCATGAGCTCAAAACCCGTTACCATCCCTCCTCCATATTCTTGAGCCAAAGATAAAAACTCAAGAGCCTTTTCTGGGCTATGTAATCCTACCAAAGCCATTGCTTTTGCTTTTATTTTTGGAAAAATCTTCAAAACGGCTGCGGTTATAACGCCTAATGTACCTTCCGCACCAATAAAAAGATTTTTCAAATCATACCCGCTATTGTCTTTTTTAACAAAGCGCAAATCATTCAAAAGACGACCATCCGGTAAAACAACTTCTAAACCAAGGCAAAGATCACGCATATTGCCATAGGCTAAAACAGCCGTCCCTCCAGCATTCGATGAAAGATTTCCCCCTATTTGGCAAGAACCTTCAGAAGCCAAAGAAAGAGGAAAAAAACGACCTGATTCATCTACTTTTTTTTGTAAATCCTGTAAAATAACACCAGCTTCTACAACAACAAAATTCCCCTCAAGATTTATCTCTCTCATCTTATTTAACCGCTCCATAGATAAAAGAATGCTCTCTCCTCTTTCATCTGGTTGTTGCCCCCCTACGAGTCCTGTATTGCCACCCTGTGGCACGATTGGTGTGCGTGTTTTGCTCGCTAACTGCATAATCAATGAGATTTCTTGCGATGAAGATGGACGTAAAAGTAAGGATGTTTTTCCATGAAAAAGTCCTCGCTCTTCAAGCAAATACGGTGCAATCAACGCCTGCTCTGTTATAGCATGCTTGGCTCCAACAATTTCTCTAAACCTCTCAATTAATTCTTGCTCCATATTCATTTCTCCCTTGGAGCTGCAGCCCGTATAAGACGATCATTGATAGCCTCCCCTAATCCATATGATGGAATAGGTTCTACGGCAATACATCTCACTTTCAATGAATCCAATTCCTTCATGTATTGAAATAAATGAGAAGCTGCCTCTTCCAACTTTCCTTCCTCGCTAAGGTTTAAACTAAAAACGGCATTTTCAGCCCCCATAACGCGCTTTGAACCAAATGCTAAAAGCGCTTCACCATTTTCTACCTTTTCTACATTCAAACGAATCACAGCATCGGGAGCATAATGTGACTTTAACATCCCTGGAGCTTCAATCGCCGCCCTTTGATCTATCCGCTTTAGCGACTTTCCTACAACTTCTTCAATTTTATCAGCTGCAAGCCCCCCTGGACGCAAAAGATAAATATTTTCACCACAAATCTTAATAATTGTTGATTCAAGCCCTATTCTAGTTGGTCCTCCATCCAATATCAAAGGAACAGATTCTCCCAAAGATGCAAAAACAGCCTCAGCCGAAGTAGGACTAAGACGCCCCGATTGATTCGCACTAGGAGCCGCAAGTGGACGGCCAAAATATTGTACAATTTCCGCAAAACGACTGTCTGGAAAACGAATAGCTAATGTATTCAAACCGGCAGTCGTTAAAGGATGGATATCATGTTGTGCTTTTAAGGGTAAAACCAATGTCAAAGGTCCGGGCCAAAAGGCTTCCATGAGTTGGCGTGAAAGAAAATCAATTTCAACATAGCGCTCCGCCATTTCGATACCGTTGACATGCGCAATAAGAGGGTTAAATTGCGGACGCTTTTTTGTAGAAAAAATAGAAGAGAGTGCCCTTCCATTGGTTGCATCGCCCGCTAATCCATAAACAGTTTCCGTTGGTACCGCTACTAACTTTCCTTGTTCAAGGAGCACTATTGCTTCTTTTATCGAAACGCTATTAAGTGGTCGAATCGTCATGACACATCATTCCTATAACGCTCTTTGAGTGGCGCAAAACTATAACGATGTAATCCTACAATTGGACCCTTTTTATCAAGAGCTGTACGATGGGCTAGTGTTGCATACCCTACATGCTTCTCAAAACCATACCCTTTATAAACTTGTCCAGCACATTCCATCATCCGATCACGCGTTACTTTCGCAATAATAGATGCGGCTGCAATTGAAACCGAACGCTGATCACCCTTAATTAATGCCGTTGCGGGACAGGGCAGCTGAGAGGGAATATCACGTCCATCAACAAGGATATAATGAACTGGAACAGCTAATCCTGTAATACAGCGACGCATTGCTTCCAAAGTTGCTTTTCTAATATTAGACTGATCAATTGTACGGGCGCAAAGACTAGCGACTGAAACCGCTAAGGCACTTTGCAAAATTTCATGATAAAGTTTACTGCGTTGAAGAAAGGAAAGCTTTTTTGAATCATTTAACCCTTCAGGAATATGATTTTTATCCAAGATGACTGCCGCTGTTACCACAGGCCCAGCAAGAGGTCCCCGTCCTACTTCATCAACCCCTGCTATATGCAAAAAACCTTGGTTTTGCAAATCCAATTCGCACGAAAAATTTGGCTGAAGCGGCAAATTAAACATCTTTGATAAATCACAAATACAACAAACACCCATCTATTTCTGCAACCTGCTTATTTTTTGAAAGCATTACAGTTTTAAATAGCTCTTCAAACATTGCATGAATTCTTGCACAAAAGATAGAAATAAAATGTGAAATGAAAGAATATCCTACCGTCCATTTTCTCTTCTAAAAGCTTATTCTAGTATGTATTTATTTTATCCCAAAAACAAAAAATAGATTTTTTTAATCCTCTCTTCATTATGTATAATAGAATTAGGGCAAAATAGAAGTTTTTATTTCTCAAATTGTTCCCAAAGTCATGATCGGTTTTACAAACCAATTTGGGTGCGTTGATTTGATAAAAAGAGCTGCCTGTTGAGCAGCTTGCTGATCTTTAAAAATGCCAAAACAAGTTGCTCCCGTTCCAGACATACGAGAAAAAAGAGAGCCACATTCATCTAATATAGATAACACTTGTGTTAATTGAGGTGCCATTTTTAAAGCAGGTGCAAAAAGATCATTACGCGTTTCTTGTAAAGTTTCAACCAATGAATCAACGCTCTTTAAAGCGACTGGATCAATTTTTAAAGAAGAATGATGGCGCTTGTCTAACGCTTTAAAAACAGCTTGTGTTGAAATCTCTTGTCCATGATTAACCAATACTATCGCAAGAGAACAAGCGTCCTTTAGTCGTATAATCTCTTGGCCAATCCCTTTAACTAAAAGTGGCTGCTGATATTCCAATGCAAAAAGGCACATAGGAACATCAGCACCAAGAACTAAACTCATTTTTGCTAATTTTTCACAAGAGCAATCCAGATTCCATTGTTGACGCAATATGCTGATAACCCCTGCAGCATCACCTGAGCCACCACCAATACCTGAAGCAATCGGGAGTGTTTTTACAAGGCGAAAAAAAGCAGGTTGAGCTCTTTCAGGGAAAGTCTTACGCATAAAGTTCTGTGCGCGAATAACCAAATTGTCTAAATGAAACACAAGCTCTTTTGCAAACGGTCCCGTTAAAATAAACTGATCACTTTCACAAGGTGCATAGTGTAGATAATCACCGCTAAGACTAAAATAAACCAAACTTTCTATTAAATGATAACCATCAGCACGTTGCCCGACAACATGCAGAGCTAAATTCAATTTAATGGGTGTAAACACATAAGAATGTCTTTGGAATGAAACTTGTACATCCGATGTCATATGACGTAATATTCACTTTTATAGGGTTCTTTTACAACTATCCCCCTTTTATTCACACTTTTACCATTAGCCCTATAAACCGTTCTAAATATTCTTAATTTTTTTCTAAACAAACAATAAATATTATGAAGAACTCTCATACAAAACAAACGACATGTTCTCATTCGTATCATTTCAAGCCTTTTTTCTTCTAACATCTGTTTTTTAGATAAAAATCCCTTTCGCTTGAATGTTCCTTTTTATCACAAACCATAACGCTGCCAAAGTGCCCGCTCTTCTGCGGCCATCAAAGCACTGTCAACGACCGTATAAACTGCATGAGCAGTCACTCCTGAGGGCGTTTTAAGTCCTAAAAAACTTTTTGGAGGCGTAATAAGTCGAATTTTTGCATCATTACCAAAGCGTTCCTTAATAACAGAACGCACATCATTCAACCCGTCAACCAGACCAAGTTCCACGCCTTTTTTTCCACTCCAAAACATTCCTGTAAAAATATCTGGATCACTTGATAACTTCGCTGCACGCCGTTCTTTCACCAAATCAATAAAAGTTTGATGAACTTCAAGTTGGAGAGATTTCAAATGCTCAATATCAGCTTTTTTTTCTGGCTGAAATGGATCTAATGTAACTTTGTTTTTTCCTGCTGTGTAAACGCGACGTTCCACACCAATTTTCTTCAAAAGTTCCGGAAAACCAAAGGAAGCTGAAACCACCCCAATGGAACCAACAATCGAAGAAGGATCTGCAAAAATTTCATCTCCCGCACAAGCAATCATATAACCACCAGATGCTGCGATATCTTCAATAAACACAAGAACTTTTTTATTGTTTTCTTCTGCTAAATCGCGGATACGCTTGAAAATAAAACGTGATTGCACTGGAGAGCCACCAGGAGAATTAATAACAATTGCAACAGCTGGTGCTTTTTTGTACGCAAAAGCTTTTTCTAAAAGATTGGCACATCTACTGAGAGAAAGCGTACGAGATATAGACGATGAATCCATAATTGCCCCTTTAAGGCGAACAACAGGAACTTCAAATTTATTGGAAGAAAAACGGCGTGGAATAAGATTTTTTAAAATATCCATCAAAACAAAATCTCCTTAATTTAAGAACAATTAAATAGGCAAGGACACAAAAAAGGAAGAACGTAATACCATCCAAAAGCGCCAATCAATCCCCACATGACAACTAGAAATATAATTTCACCCAAAGGTTAAGTCTCCTTAATAATAAAGTTTAGACTTTAAATAATAAACTGAAAAACACAAGAGACCATTACAAAAGTTCCCACAAACTTATACATCCATTATTGATTGCATCAACCCGTGATGAAAAAGCATGCCCTTCATCTTCATGTATAACCAACGCTGGTAAAATCGATAAAGCTGCTCTGCTCCCTCGTTTTGCATAAAATAAAAGACGAATTGCCGGAGTTGATGCACGCGCATGAATGGGAATGATACAGATACCACCAAAGCGACCTTCTAAAGCATGCAAGATATCCGTTAGTGATTGTGGACGCGCAATGAGCCCTAAATATCCACCTGGCTTAACGATAGCTGCTGCACTGCGTAGCCAGTTATCAAACATCGCTTCAGGCATAACATGTGCTTCAGATTTTTGTTTATCAGGTGTCTTGCGATCCATAGGATTATTAAAAGGCGGATTCATAATGGCAAAATCAAAGCTATTATCTATCAAACCTGCTTTTATACGAGCACTCCCTGTGAGGGTCACATCTGCTTTTAACAAACAAACTCGCTCAGAAAATTTTTCATTTTGCTTTAGCGTAAGTGTTTTTTGTGCATAAGATGCCATAAAAGATGAGCGCTCAACTAATGTAATATGAACTTGCGGACAACGCGAAGCAACAGCCAACCCTGCTGCTCCAGCCCCCGCCCCTAAATCAACAACCTTGCCCTTTAAATCAGTGGGAACCAAACTGGCTAATAACATAGCATCCATTCCAGAACGATGACCATGTTTATGGGGTTGAACCAAATAAAATTTCCCGCGATGAAAACTGTCTATTGTTTCATCACTCTGATTCGTTGTTTTATCCATTTAAAAGCCTAATGTTCACCTTTATCAACAACCCTTTGGTCCTTAGAACAACATTACACGCGTTAAAAAACATTTCTTACCCATATCATTCCAAGCTTACACTTCAAAGCGCCATCAAAAGCTTGAGTCAAAACAAAACCCCCTTTATGCTAGCGAATAAATAAAATTTATATATGTCCATTGCAACACTCTAGGAGTCAACATATTGAGTGCCGTTATCAAACAAGAACAAATAAGAAATAATCAAATTTCTCTTCAATCTCTCATTCGCCTTACACAACAAGATATGGAGCGCGTCAATCAATTTATTCTCTCTATGGCAACATCAGAAGTTGAGATGATCCCTGAAATTTCTAACCATCTTATTTCATCAGGTGGAAAGCGATTACGTCCAATGATCACATTAGCTGCTGCTCATATGTTCGGCTATCAACATGACGGGCATATAAGACTTGCAACAGCCGTTGAGTTTATGCATACAGCGACTTTGTTACACGATGATGTGATTGATGAAAGTGATTTACGACGCGGAAAATCTACAGCACGAATGATTTGGGGAAATCAAGCAAGTGTTCTTGTTGGAGACTTCCTATTAGGACAAGCTTTTAAAATGATGGTTGATGTTGGCTCTATAGAAGCGCTCTCTGTCTTAGCAAACGCTGCTGCAATTATTGCTGAAGGAGAAGTTATGCAACTTTCTGCCGCAAAAAATATCAAAACCAGCCCTGCAGACTATCTGAAAATCATCAATGCAAAAACAGCGGCACTTTTTTCGGCAGCTGCTGAAGTAGGCCCCATTGTTGCTGGTTATGGAAATAAAGAGCGTTCTGCATTACGTGACTATGGAACATCTTTAGGATTGGCTTTCCAATTGATTGATGATGCGCTTGACTATAGTGGTAATGCTCAAAACTTAGGAAAAAATATAGGGGACGATTTTAGGGAAGGAAAGATCACAATGCCTGTGATTCTCGCATATGAGCGTGGGAATATGGGTGAAAAAGCTTTCTGGAAAGAAGCACTTGAAGATGGTAACAATAGTAATGAAGCCTTCGCACACGCGCAACACTTAATGGAGAAGTATAATAGTATCACAGATACCATAGAACAAGCACGCATCTATGGAAAACAAGCAATTGATGCTCTTATTCCCATGCATGAAAATCTTGCTTACAATGCTCTCGTTGAAACTATTGAGTTTTGCATTGCCCGCGTAAACTGATTCTTTGCAAGAATCGCAGTATTTCTTAAAAAAGTAATGAGATATGATTTATAAACGACACAATCGATTGATTATCTTAAAAAGGATTAGCTCCATGTGCTCTGCAACGGTATCCCGACTTTTTACCTTCTTTATCGTGGGTATCATGCTGATGCCATCCCCTACCTACAGTAAAATAAGCACGGTGACTCATACAAGTTCATTTACAGGTGCTTATTTAGCTGGAAGGGTTGCAAATCATGAAAATAAAACAGATCTTGCGATCAATTATTTTAAACAGGCACTCGTTTATCAACCTGATAACATTGAAACACAAAAAGAGCTCCTTGAAGCTATGCTCTCAGTCGGAGACTTTAAAGAAGCTGTGCAACAAGCTAAAAAACTCAAAGAGCAAGATGTTATAACTCCCTTTGTTTCCTTAACGTTGTCAATAGAAAGTCTCATTAAAAAAGACTATAAGAATGCCAAGCTTCTTCTACAATTAAAAGAACCTCCCACAGCCAATAACCCAATACCTGAACTCATCGGTGCTTGGATTACATTTGGATCTGGGCAAAAATCTCAAGCAATTGCTGATCTTAAGAAGCTCAAAGGTCCTGTCTGGTATGAGCTTTTTATATCTTATCATCTAGCACTTATGAGCGACCTTGCAGAACGACCACAGGATGCAAAAAAATATTTCATTAAAGCACTGAATAACAAACAGGGCACTCTTATCGCTCCTAATACCTATGAACGTATTATTATAGCCTATGCTTCATTCCAATTGCGCCATAATATGCGTAACCAAGCTCTTCAGACAATCCAGCATGGCGAACAAATGTTGTCAGCTCGAGAAGTTTTCCAAAACTTTCGAGAAAAAATTGAAAAAAATACTTTCTTAGAAAGGTTGATTAAAACACCTCAACAAGGAGCAGCCGAAGTGTTGTATAATTTTGGAACAGCTCTCAACCATAAAAACTCAGGACGTATTGCACGTATTTTTAAACAATTATCTTTCGCCTTATATCCTCAAAATGACGCAACACTGTTTCAACTCGCACATATTTCTGCTAAACTGGATGATCTTCATCAAGCCATTAAACTTTATCGCGCTTTATCTCCTAAATCTCCTTATTATAAAGATGGACAAATCCATCTTGCATTCCTTCTTGCCAATAACAACAATTACAAAGAAGCAATAAAACTACTGACGTTGTTAAATAAAAAATTTCCCAATGATCGTAACATTTTGATAACGCTCGTTGCTTTTTATATGCAGGATCATAAATTTCTTGAAGCTACTAAAACTCTAGACTATGCGATTGCTCAGATAAAAAACTTTCAGCAGGACGATTGGAAACTTTTTTATCAGCGTGGTATTGCTTTTGAACGTCTAAAACAGTGGCCAAGAGCAGAAATTGACTTGCGAAAAGCCCTTGAATTTTTCCCAAACCAGCCGCAAGTTCTGAATTATTTAGCCTATTCCCTTGTAGAACGAGGCGAGAAGCTTGAAGAATCACTCCATATGCTACAAAAAGCTTCTGCTTTGCAAGCGCACAACAGTCATATTCTCGATTCTTTAGGATGGGCTTATTATAAACTAAAAGAATACAACAAAGCAGTCCAAATATTGGAAAATGCTGTCAGATTACAACCTGAGGACCCAACGCTGAATGATCATTTAGGAGATGCCTATTGGAAAGTTGGACGTAAACGTGAAGCAATATTTCAATGGAATCACGCAATTGACGGAAAACCAGAAAATTCTAAACAAATTCAAGAAAAATTGAAATTTGGTTTGCAATAAACAATGCTTAACCGTAAACCACATAAAATAATAAACAGAGAGACTAAAATTTCTTTAGGTGCTCTCTATGTCATTCAATATTTAAAGAGTATAAAGCGTGAAACTGCCTGAGCATCTTAACCCCAAACGTTCTTTTCAGGGACTCATCTTAACTTTGCAAAATTATTGGGCCCACTATGGATGTGCGATTTTGCAACCTTACGATATGGAAGTCGGAGCTGGAACTTTTCATCCAGCAACAACGCTACGCTCTTTAGGTCCACGGCCTTGGAAAGTTGCTTATGTCCAACCCTCTCGGCGTCCAACAGATGGCCGATATGGTAAGAATCCAAATCGTTTACAACATTATTATCAATTCCAAGTGCTTCTCAAACCCTCTCCGCTCAATCTACAAGAACTTTATATAAAGTCGCTACAAGCTATCGGGCTTGATACAAAACTGCATGATATTCGTTTTGTTGAAGATGACTGGGAAAGCCCAACCCTTGGCGCTTGGGGACTCGGATGGGAATGTTGGTGCGATGGGATGGAAATCTCTCAATTTACTTATTTTCAACAAGTTTGCGGCATTGAATGCGCCCCAGTTTCAGGAGAGCTCACATATGGTCTTGAGCGTCTAGCGATGTATATCCAAGGGGTTGATAACGTCTATGATCTTAACTTTAATGGTTTGGAGAAAGAAAATAAAATAAGTTATAGAGATATTTTTCTACAGGCAGAACAGGAGTATTCATACTATAATTTCGAATTTGCTGATACGAAACTGCTCCACCAACATTTTATCGATGCCGAACGCGAATGCAATGCACTTCTTAATGCAGGAAAACCCAATAAAGAAAATGCATTCCATCGCTGTGTTTTTCCTGCCTATGATCAATGTATTAAAGCGAGCCATATTTTTAATCTTTTACAAGCACGTGGCGTTATTTCTGTAACTGAACGACAAAATTATATTCTTCGCGTTCGTGATCTCGCACGCCGTTGTGGGGAAGCTTTCTTACTCACAGAAGCTGGACAAATATATACTGGAGAAGCCTAATGTCTGATCTTCTTCTTGAACTTTTCAGTGAAGAAATCCCTGCACGTATGCAACGAAAAGCTGCTGCTGATCTTAAAAAAGCTGTTACAGATCAACTTGTGAATGCTGGTTTGTCCTATAAAGTTGCTCGTGAATATTGGACGCCCCGTCGACTAACATTGGACATACGTGGGCTTTCTATACGCTCAAAAGATATCTATGAGGAACGCAAAGGTCCCAGTACAAAATCACCACAGCACGCAATTGATGGTTTTCTCCGTGCAACGGGGCTCAACGATATTTCTGAAGCGCAGATTGGACATGATGATAAAAAAGGTGATTTTTATATTGCTAAAATTGTAAAAAAAGGTAGGGCAGCAGAAGAAATTATTGCCGATATTTTACCAGATGTTATTCGCAACTTTCCGTGGCCAAAATCTATGCGTTGGGGAAAAGATTCCGCAAAAAGTGGTGCTCTAAAGTGGATTCGACCTTTACAAAATATTCTTTGCGTCTTCGGACCAGAAATTGGTGAAACGCATGTTATTCCGTTTACAATTGGCCCTCTTGAAAGTAACAATCTCACTTATGGTCATCGTTTCTTAAGTAACGGAAAGCCATTCCAAGTGCGCCGCTTTGATGATTATGTGATGCAACTTGAAGCCCATAAAGTCATTCTGGATACCGAAAGACGAAAAAATATTATTTTAGCAGATGCCCAAAATCTTTGCTTTGCAAACGGTTTAGAACTGATTCAAGACAACGCTCTCCTAGAAGAAGTTGCTGGTCTTGTTGAATGGCCTGTTGTCCTTATAGGTTATTTTGACAAATCATTCCTTGATATTCCTCCAGAAATTATTCGCTTGACCATTCGAGCCAATCAAAAATGTTTTGTCACCCGTAAACAAGGAGAAAAAGTAAAACTTTCTCATCATTTTATTCTTGTTTCTAATATTCTTGCAAATGATGAAGGCAAAGAAATTTCGAAAGGAAATAGTAAGGTTGTCTGTGCCCGTCTTTCGGATGCCCTTTATTTTTGGCAAACAGATCAGCGTGATTTGCCCGATATTCAACAATTGGAATCTTCTGTCAAAAAATTTGATCTTGATATAAAGAAACCTCTCGATCAAAGAATGGCGCGACTTGATCATTTGAATGTAACTTTTCACACCAAATTAGGGACGCAAGGTGCAAGAGTAGAACGCATCGCTAAACTCGCACAAAAAATTGCACCTTTGATACACGCAGATCCTCTTTTAGCAAAACGTGCAGCAATTCTTGCAAAAGCTGATTTACAAACGGAAATTGTCGGAGAATTTCCTGAACTACAAGGGATTATGGGGCAAAAATATGCCCTTCTTCAAGGAGAAGATCCTTGTGTAGCTGTCGCAATTGAAGAGCATTATAAACCTCAAGGACCAACAGATCGACTTCCGCAAGAACCACTTGCTATAACCATTATGCTCGCCGACAAAATTGACATGCTGGTTGGCTTTTGGCTCATTAATGAAAAACCAACGGGTTCGAAAGATCCCTATGCATTAAGACGAGCAGCCTTAGGAATTATTAGGCTTGTCCTTTCTCGGGACTGGAAAATCAATCTTATGCCACTGTTTCAGTTGGCAACGAATCTTTTCGTACAACAGAAAAATAAATATGAAAGCTCTCAACAAGAAAATCCACAATTGCAGAATTTTCTTCCAGAAAAAACAGAGTATATTTTATCAGATCTGTTATTCTTTTTTCATGATCGTTTAAAAATCCATCTAAAAGAGGAAGGAGCTCGCTACGATGCTCTTGAAGCCATTTTAAATAAAGATTCTGATGATTTTTTATTGGTTGCACGTCATGTCGAGTCTCTTATCGCTTTTATCAATACCCACGATGGAATGCACTTTGTAGCCTCTGTAAAGCGTACTGCCAATATTCTTGAAAATGAATTTCAAAAAAGCACAACAATAATAAATGAAATTACTCCTGAGCTTTTTATTGAGAAAGAAGAAAAGCAGCTCTATCATGCAATCTGTGAAGTAGAAAGAAAAGTTCTTGCGCCCATCAATACAACAGATTTATCGTTTGCACTCGATATTTTAGCGCCGCTTGGAAAATTGATTGATCTCTTTTTTGAAAAGGTATTGGTGAACGATGAAAACCCTAGTGTTCGTGCGAACCGCCTAGCTCTTCTCAAACGTACTCACACAATTACACAAGCGGTTGCAGACTTCTCAAAACTTGTCCTTTAAAACTAAAATGTCCTATGAACTGATAAAAATAATAGAGATAAATTTTTTTATTAATGAATATTTTAGAATATTATAAAGAATTTCCCCGTGGAATTCACTCTAACTTTAAAAAGCAGTAGAACTTTTTATCGTCAATGATACTTCATACTGAATCATAACACTGAATATCGTAAATTTTTATCATCACAAATCTTCTCCTTTCGTATTAAAATGATTGGAGTCACTCTTTTGTGCACACACAAGTTAAGTTAGTGTGTGAATAACATATCGAAGAAAAGAGTAAAAGTGCTCCTCATGAACGGTGCTAAGTACTATTGTACAATTAGGAGAATTGCTCAAGTAATATCGGTACGATTGGTTTGCACTCTTATTAAAATAAAAAGAGGATCATGCTCCGTAGATTTATACACTTTACGGGGCCGCTAGTTTTCATAGATGTCGTCGTAAAATGAAGGAGTAATATACGTTGAGAAATGTTTCTCCCCTAAAACCCCTCAACATAAAAGCAGTTGCTCAATACAAAAATCGTCACAATATCTTAACTGATAATATAATAACAGTGCTCGCTTATCGCTTCATAAACATAAAGACAATAGCGCACCTCATTATAATCTTCATGAAGAGAATCAAAAAATGAACCTAAACTAGGGAACACAGCCCTTCAAACTCAATGCACAGCCAACTCAAGACTGGCATCACCACATAATAGATAAAGAATTTGATATGGAAAAAATTATGCACCTAAAAAAGCAATTTTTTATCTCTAAAATGCCATTAATTAAGATACTTTTTCATTTTCCCCAATGATTCTTTCGAAAGAGCTTCTTTAACAAGTTCGTCTGCTCTGTTAGAATCTAATTCCTTTGCAATAAGGATACGTGCTGTAGAAATTGCCAAATCAATAGCTGATGAAGAAACCATGCGTATTGCATCCGCTTCTGCTTGAGCAATTTTTTGCTCTGCCAGTTTATTGCGGTTTTTTACATATTCTTCTGCTTTTGTACGAGCCTCAGCAATCACGGATTCAACTTCATGCTTTGCCGCTGCAATAATCTCTTGCGCATCTTTTTCTG
The DNA here is from genome assembly GCF_944801835.1 of Bartonella sp. B1099. Taxonomy (GTDB): domain Bacteria; phylum Pseudomonadota; class Alphaproteobacteria; order Rhizobiales; family Rhizobiaceae; genus Bartonella. The sequence continues at coordinate 153,196 of NZ_CALYLN010000001.1, forward strand.
CTTCCGCGTGTTTGCGTTGATATTCAGCTAATATTTCCTGTGCCTCTTCACGAAGACGTAGAGCCTCATCCAGCTCATCTTTGATACGCTTCGCACGTGCATCAAGATGATGCAAAACTTTCTGCGGAATCTCGAAATAGACTAAAAGAGCCACAAAAAGAACTAATCCAACAAAAGCCCAAAAAGTATCACTCATCTTTGTCTTCCTCAATAATCCGCAGTTTTAACAACTGAACGAACAGCCTCTTTGCTGATATCAACATCAATCAATTTTTTCACAATTTCAAGGGCGACTTCTTCAGCGATAGAACCAACATTTTGCATCGCTTTATCGCGAATTTTTGCTATCTGTTTCTCAGCCTCTGCAAGCTTTTTCTCTAAACGCTCTTCAATTTCCTTCCGTTCAAGCTCCGCCTTTTGTTTTAATTCTTCACCAGCAGCCTGTGCTATGGTATGCGCTTTCAAACGCGCTTCTGCTAATTCACGTTCATAAGTTTCAACAACAGTATCTGCTTCCTGCTTCATGCGCATTGCCTGATCTAAATCAGATGCAATTCGATCTCGACGTGTTTCAATAACACCACCAATACGCGGCGCAATCACACGAGAGATAAACAGATAAAAAAGTCCGAAAGAAATTGCCAACCAGAAAAAATGCGAACTAAAATGAACAAAATCAAAAGGCGGAAACACACGATTTGCATGCTCTGCCACTTTCTTGATATGTTCTATCGACGTTTCAGTGTTCTGTGCATAAGCGCTGGAAACAAACATCTTTTTTCACCCTTTAAATAGCTTAAGCTCTCTCTAACCAATGATCATTGACGAACATTTTTCTGATTAAGAGCTAAAAGGGTAAATCTTTTCTCATAGCGAGAACAAACATACCCTTTTATGATGATTAAACCCCAAAAAGAAGTAATAAAGCAATGAGCAATGAAAAAATACCCAAAGCTTCTGTCACAGCAAAACCAAAGACGAGACGTCCAAACTGACTATCTGCGGCTGATGGATTACGTAATGCACCAGAAAGATAGCTCCCAAAAATATTACCAAGCCCTAAAGCTGTTCCAGCCATACCAAAGCAAGCAAGACCAGCGCCAATATATTTTGCTGCAAGCACCATTTCCATATTATTCTCCTTTAAAGCGAAATTGCACTATTCGACGGAAAACCGCCAATTTTATTAATGTCCTGGATGAATTGCATCATTAAGATACATACATGTTAAAACTGTAAAGACGTAAGCTTGAAGAAATGCAACCAAAAACTCAAGAGCCGTAATCGCTACAGTCATAATAAGGGGTAAAACCGAACCACCAACACCTACGATTCCTACCCCAATCATTGAAACAACAAACCCTGAAAACACTTTGAGCGTAATATGACCAGCAAGCATATTCGCAAAAAGACGAAGCGAAAGACTGATGGGGCGGGAGAGAAAAGAAATAATCTCAATCATTGTCACGAGTGGCAAAACGACGACAGGAACCCCACTGGGAACAAATAGTTTCAAAAAACTGACCCCATGCTTATAAAAACCATAACCAATCACCGTCAAAATAACCACCATTGCCAACGAAAACGTGATCATGATTTGTGAGGTCACCGTATAAAAATAGGGGAAGAGACCGATAAAGTTAGCAACCAAAATAAAAGTAAACAGAGAAAAAACTAAAGGGAAAAATTGCATTCCCTGCACACCAGATGATTCCCGCAGAGTCGACGCTACAAACTCATAGGCCATTTCTGAAAGAGACTGCATCCGTGTTGGAACCAATCCACGGCTTGATGATGAAATAAAGAGAAAAACAGAAGTTATAACAACCGTAATGACGGTAAACAATGATACATTTGTAAATGATAAATCCATATTCCCTATGGAAATCTTAATCAGCCGTGAAATCTCAAACTGATGAATAGGATCTGGAGCGTGCGCTGTCACTTCAACCTCATTTATCGGACCTCTCATTGGCCCCTTTATTTTGTTTATCTTGGCGCAATACGCCTTTTTGCCCTAATTGACCGGAGGAAACATACCCCACAGACCGAAGAATACTCAATACACCAGCAGCAAATCCAAGAAAGAGAAAAAACACCAATCCCCACGGCCATGAACCTGCTAACTTGTCAAACCCCACCCCCAAAACAACACCCACAATAACACTTGCCAGAAACTCACTGGAAAGCTTAATAGCATCCGCCATCCTTCCTTGTGATTTTTCCCGCCTATCCTTATGCTCACGCTTCCTTAATGCTTGCTTGCGCACTAAAGCTACGCTTAAGGCCTTACTACGATATTCCAAATCCTCTGAATGAAAACACTCTCTTTGCTTTTTCTCTTCAACCTTCTTGCGGCTTATAACGGGTTTTTCGCCCATCGCCATCATTGGCTCCTTCATCAAAAAGCAAAATAAAAATGCATCTCATAAAACCGTGTGCATCATATTGTTCCCGAATTTATTCGTCAAGACACTAAAAGAAATCTATCACCAATTATCGTATAAATTTTATCGCCTAAATAACATATTTTTCAATTCACATGCTTTTTTAAAAAGCTTCTATGAATAATATAAAACTCATAGGTCCACCATCTTTATGCTTATGAAAAGACAAGCAAGCACCATTATACACTTTTTTAACTCTAATGTTGCAACAACCCGCGTCTTTTAAAAAGCATAAAAAGCATTTGTTTTCTTTAATCGTTTTTACTCACACATCAAACCTACTTATGATGGTAAGAACATCATTTTAATTCATTCAATATGAATTTGTTTGAAATATGAAAGAATTTTATGATTTTCGACGTTCTTAAATCAATATAAAAAGTGATGATTTATCATAATAAATCAAAAGATTATAAAATTTAGAACGTTAAACATTAACACACTTGCACATCATCATTCTCGCTTGCAAACAAATGGAATGCTGTCTTATTTTCCATCAAAATCATATCTTTTCTTCCTATTCTTTAAATATTCTGAACATATGTGAATTCATATACACAAAAACATATAAAATATATCGTGTAATACTTTGATAAGAGTGCACAAACATAATTGATGTCTTCTTCTTGGTAACATAATAGACTAAACACCTCTTCACTGGTTGTGAATCAATTGCGTAGGCTTTACCCATCATGCGTTCATGAAAATTGATATACCATTGAAAGTTGAAAATAATGTGAAATCATTCGCTAGGTCTTGTACGTTAATACCTATTTACGGGCACCATCGTGAAATGAGCTTAGAAGCATAAAGAGATTTTTCTTTAAGTCTGCGATATAATGAATTACAATTTCAAATAGAGTACAACAAAACTCGAATACGATCACTATACCGTTTTATATAATTTAAATCTAATTTTTGAATCTCACACTTTAAAAGTGAATATTGTTAGATTCAGCGGATATTTTTACTTTTTATTAAAAAAAATCATCGCAAGCAAAAGTGCTTATGAATACTCTTTAGTTTTATGAAAATATAATTTAATGCTTCTCTTCAAATGAGTACCATCATTATATTCCCTCCCCTCATATTGCCTTTATTTTTACATTAAAATACACTCTTAAAAGGATTGTATGCTCTTTCTTCAATATTCCCTATTAAATTCTTCTCATAACATACAAATAAAGAAGCTTTATCAAGAAAAATTAAACTGAGAAAGTTCTATAGCACGCATGATAAATGATTATTGATTTATGAATACATTAAAATAAAGAGCTATCATTTCTTTTTAGAACATGTCGCAAAAGGATTGTCAGATGCGCGTAATGATAAGCGCACTGGAACACCAGACATATCAAATGTTTCACGTAATCCATTGACAAGATAACGCAAATACGATTGGGGCATGACTTGGGGACGTGAGCAAGAAATCATAAATCCGGGAGGACGTGTTTTCACCTGTGTGATATATTTAACCTTAAGTCGACGCCCCGAAATCGCAGGGGGTGGATGATGTGCCACGACAGTTTCAAGCCATTGATTCAATTTAGCTGTAGAAATGCGACGATTCCATACACGGTGCATCATCATGACATTTTCCATGAGTTTATCAATCCCTTGACCATATTGTCCTGATAAAGGAACAGCTCTCAAACCGCGAACTTGAGGAAGAAATCTCGCACATTTTTCATGCAAATCCATCAATGTGACCTGGCTATTTTCAATAAGGTCCCACTTATTGAAAGCAATAACTGGAACACGCCCTTCACGAATCACAAGATCAGCAATTTGTAAATCTTGCTTTTCAAAAGGCATCGTTGCATCAAAAACAATGACCACTACTTCTGCAAAACGAATCGCACGCAAAGTATCAGCGACCGATAGCTTTTCTAATTTTTCTTGAATTTTCGATTTTCGACGTAAACCTGCAGTATCAAAAAGTTTAATATGACGACCACCCCATTCCCAATCAACAGAAATAGAATCGCGGGTCAACCCTGCTTCTGGTCCTGTTAACAACCGATCTTGCTTCAGCATGCTATTGATAAGAGTGGATTTTCCTGTATTGGGACGCCCCGCAATGGCAATCCGAATAGGCTTGCTTTCATCGTAAATAAGCCCCTCTTCTTTCGAATTGTTTACATCATCACCAACAGATGCAGGCTGTATCGTCATATCTTCTTCTTTGTTGTTGCCCAAAGCGCGCTCTGCCCCAACTGCCTCTATAATGGCATCTCGAAGATCGCTAAGTCCCAAACCATGCTCAGCCGATATGAGACACGGCTCTCCCAAACCTAATGACCACGCCTCATACTCTCCTCCTGTTGCCGCTTTTGACTCAGACTTATTGGCAACAAGCACAATCGGCTTTCCTGATTTGCGAACCAGTGAAGCAAAATTTAAATCACTCGGTGTTATTCCACTCTTTGCATCAAATACGAATAAAACAAGATCTGCTTCATCAATCGCAGCTTTTGTCTGAGAACGCATACGCCCCTCAAGGGTGTGATCTCCTGCTTCTTCCAGCCCAGCCGTATCAATCACATCAAAATGTAGATCTTGAAGTTTTGCCGCATGAATACGCCGATCACGCGTCACACCAGGCTTATCATCAACCAAAGCCAATTTTTGCCCAACCAAACGATTAAAAAGTGTTGATTTCCCAACATTAGGGCGACCAACGATAGCAATGGTAAGGCTCATCGATTTATTCCTTATTTGCCTTGCCCTCAGCTTGCATAAGCTCAAGCATCATTCGAGCCCGATCTGTTATTTTTGATCCCAGCGCACTTTCTGCAGAAATTTTCTGAAAATAGTCAACGGCCTCATCAGTCTTCCCTGTTTTATAAGCAGCTAAGCCTAAAGCCTCTCGCGCAGACATACGCATAGGATCAAGGTCACTTTCCATATCTTTAACGCGCTTTTTGACATCATCCAAGGTCCCTGTATCAACCAAAATATAGGCTGCCCGAATTTTCGCAACTTTCCGCAAAATCTGCGGTGCTTTCTCATCCGCTGCAACAGAATCAAAGATTTCTACCGACTTGATAAGATCACCTTGCTCCATGCGTAAAGAAGCCTCTCGCAAACGAGCGAGAAAAGGATATCCCCCAAAGTTGGAATCTTTAACATTTTCCAATTGCTTTATCGCCTCATCAAAATGACGTGTATCCGCAAAATTAAGGCTTTTTACAAATGCATCTCCAATATGGCTGGCTTTCTTTATTTGTCCATGATGATAAATTTGATAAGCAATTATCATGAGAATGAAAAGGAGCACGGCCCCAATAATTAAAAAACCATACCGTCTCCAAAAAGCAAGCGCTTTTTCCTGACGAAATTCTGCATTAACTTCAGCAATAAAACTATCATACGACATATAACATACCTTGTAAAACAATTTACTTTCTACACTTTTACGCATAAATGAACAAAGATGGTAGCCCTCATTCACGAAAAATCTTTAAATTGCTCCGTTTATTCATTTCAAAGCAATATGTATTCCAATCGATGAGGCTTTTGCAACTGTATCAATATCAATTAAAAATGATGTAAATATCCTTTTGTTTCACATGACAATTTTTATATAATTTGAATTTATAAAAAAGACCACGACCTTAATGTCATGCATGCTTGTCTATAATGTTAACCATTCTTTCCTAATTCAATGTATACAAAAGACAATCTTTCAAAGTCCTTTGAAACAACTGGTTCCTTATCTTCGGTTGTAGAATGGCATTAAACATGCAAACTCTTTACAAAAAACTACAGCTCAATCTCCCTCCCTAAAACCAAATAAACAAATTTTCACTCAGGAGAAAAAATACTGGAGCGTTATTAAAAGTACGCTCCCCAAGCTTTAAGTAAAAATTTTTATACAAAGGGTATCCCTTCAACTTATCTTCATACGGTTAATAATCTTTTGGAATTGATCCTTAAAGCTTTAAAAAAATATCCTATTGTAATGGCCAAACCCACATAAGCATGGGAACAGCCACAATAATGATTAACACCGCCAAGGGAGCCCCCAAACGTGGATAATCACTAAAACGATATCCTCCTGGGGCCATCACGAGCATATTGCTTTGATGTCCAATAGGTGTAAGAAACTCACAACCTGCACCAATGGCAACAGCCATCAAAAAAGCTTCAGGCTTATAATGAAGAGAATGAGCAAAACTTGATGCGATGGGAGCGACCATCATAACCGTCGCGGCATTATTTAAAAATGGCGTGACCAACATGGCTGTCACCAACATCAGAGCTAAAGCGCCAGATGGCGGAAAAAATATTGCCAGTTGGCTCAACCATTGACCAATGAGAGCCGTACATCCCGTTTTCTCTAACGCTTCACTCACTGGAATAAGAGCCGCTAATAGGACTAATATTGGGCCATCTAATGCTTGATACAGATCACGCGCGGGTAAAACGCGAAAAATAACCATTGCAGCAGCAGCAGAAAAGAAAGAAAAAGCAACTGGCACAATATGAAAAGCCGTAAAAATAATGGCTATAAATAAAATGGCTAAGGATATAAAACCATGTCGTAAATTTCCAAACACAATATTTCGTTTTGCTAAGGGCAAACATTTCAGTTCCCTTAATAAATTCGGAATAACCGCATCTTGTCCTTGTAAAACAATTACATCTCCAAGATGAAAGATAATATCATCAAGTCTTCCCCGTACCCTCTCATGTTGACGACTTAACGCAAGCAAATTGACATTATAGCGATCAAAGAGGGAAAACTCTTTCGCACTAATGCCAATAAGAGGCGAATTATGCGTGATGACCGCTTCAATAATATCAATGTCACTGTCCTTATCCCCTGTAGAAAGAGTTCGCTTCTTAGAAAACTCTAAACGCGCAGAGTTCATCACACTATCTATTCCTGTATGCGATCCTTCCAACAAAACAATATCGTTTTCAGACAAAACAAAATCCGGTAGTGGCGAAATAGATACTTTATTTCTGATGATTTGAATCACCATAACATCACCACTTGATGGCTTAACCAAATCAACAATACTTTTCCCCACAATGGGTGAATTTACTGGAATATGCACTTCTACAACATAATTACGAATATCAATGGCATCATCAAACGATCCACCTGAGCGCACACGCACTGGCAAAAGCCAATAAAAACAGACCAAATATAAGACACCAACCGTTGCAATAACCGCACCAACTGGTGTAAAATCAAACATCGTAAAAGGTGTTCCCGCTAAACGTTCTTGCATCGCTGAAATAACAACATTGGGAGATGTTCCTATCTGTGTCATTAGCCCCCCCAACAAAGAACCAAAGGCCATGGGCATCAAAAAAACAGAAGGAGAAACCTGAGAACGACGAGCAAACTGAAAAGCGATCGGAAGCATAATAGCCAAAGCACCGATATTTTTAACAAACATTGATAACACGACAACAGAAAAAACCAAAAAAGCTAATTGAAGACGCACCGATTTCACATCTGGCCATATCCGCTGAATAATAAATTCCATTATACCAGAGCGTGATACAGCCGTACTGACAACAAATACACTTCCCACAATAATAACAATATCATTACTAAAACCGCTGAAAGCTTCCTTTGGACTGACAAGACCAAGAGCACACGCTATTAATAATGTACAAATAGCGACAAGATCATAACGAAATCGATCCCAAATAAACACAACCATCATGAGACCAATGACCGAAAAGGCTATTATTTGATTTTCTGTCATAACACTCACCTCTCCCCATTAAATTATAATGAACAAAAACATAATTTTATATGTTTTAAATATTCCTATAAACAGCAGTAAGATAAAAGCAGACATAGGAATATTTTATGATAATTTAAAGTCATAAAAAATATGATGCGCATAAACTTACCTCTCCTTCATTATGCGTGCTTTTCTATAACGTGCTCAATCCAAAGAAAATCGATAAAAGTTGATAAAGTGATATTGCAAAAAAGATGAGAATAACTCTAATATAGAGGGTAGATGACTGTTGAAACTGGTACACGCTATATTTTAACCTTTGTCGTTGCTTAAAAGAGTTTATCTTCACTCTCAATTTTAAAGAGTGATAAAAATGAAAGAAAAAAGAATGGTCAAGCTTAACAGTGGGTATCAAAGTCACCTAAAATATTGGCTCACTTGCATTATCGGATTTATTGCTATCTTGGCAATTATAGTTGTTGGTGGATTTTATATCGCAAAGCCCTATCTTGACAGTTTTGTAAAACAAGAAATAGCCCGTCGTGCCATAAAAGCAGAGTCATCTGAAGTCAGCATTCTAGGTAAAGTCAATTTGAAGAATGTTACACTCCCCGTTCCAGCCGGTATATCACTTAAAATTGGTGCCATTTCTGCTCGTCCTCCTCTTTCCTTTATTCCTGGAACTTTTACATTTTATAATGTTGATTTAAAGCATAATAATATTCATGTAAAAATTCCCCAAATTTCTCTTAAAAGCGTATCCTTAAAAGACAAAGATAGAACAATCACATCACGCCTTTTACAATCAATGATGCGTATTGATCTTGCCTCAATAAGTGCGCCTAATATACAGCTTTCTATAGAAAATAAAAATAAACAAGCAGAAACAGTTGAAGTTAAAAATTTTCAGCTTTCTGATTTTAAAGGCGGCCATATTCGTTCTGTTAGTATCAAAAATATGGATCTTAAAACGGTTGTAGTCAATGGTGATAAACAGATGCAGCTAATGGCTAAAAGTGATACAATAAAAGCTCATGATATCGACATCAATTATGCCTATTCTATCATTTTCGGAAACAATAATATTCTCAAACAAGGAAAAACCGTTACTGGCCCTATTTCTCTGAATAATATAAGTGTCGATATTTTTGAAGAAGCAGAAAAAAATAGCTCTTTCTTCCTTGGCCAATTTAAAACATCTGGTCTAAAGATGAAACCGCTTGAACAAACGCCTGAAAAATTGGTCAAAGCTTATCTTAATGCAAGAAAAGAGAATAATAAAGTCGCAGAAAAAAGAGCACAAAATGGTCTTCTTCTAAACATATTGCTCGCTATTACCTCAGCAGATGCCAAAGTTGATAATGTCAGCGTTGATATCCCGCCATTGAAAGCAACGCTTGAATCATTTCAATTTAAACCAAGCTTGTGGAAACATCCTATCCCCAAAAAGCTTTTTCTTTCTCTCAATAACTTTTCCGTTTTACCTAAAAAAATGAATGAAAAAGATTTAGAACTTTTAAAAAAGATGGGATTTGAACAAATTAATTTTTCAGGAAAACTTGATATTTCTTACGATGAAAAAAAACATATGCTCTTTCTTGACGCAATGTCTTTCAATATGAAAGATGTTGGATCTGGTAACATATCAGCTAAAGTTATTGATGTTGATGAAAAGCTTTTTTCTGGTCAACAAAATGTCATGATAGCTGCTTCTCAAAACCTTGGCTTCAATGAAATTGATATACAATATCGGGATGCAGGTTTTATTGATAAGCTTTTTTCTTATCTTGCAAAAAATCTTAATGACAGCCAGCATGATCTTAAAAAAGAACTCTATGACGATTTCTATTTAATGATGACGCAAACCCCCAAAATGCTGCTAAAAAATCATGACGAAGCAGAAAAAATTTCAAAATCCTTAGGTGAATTTGCTAAAAATCCACAAACATTAATTGTTAAGATTAAAGCAAAAGATAATAAAGGGCTCACAATGGTTGATCTCGAATCCGCTTTACAAAATGATCTATCCAAGGCTTTAGGCAAAGTAGACCTCGCTATTAAAAATGAAGCATCGCCTTAAACATATCGCGTTTTAGAGATGATGATCTTGTCTATAAATCAAGAACTTTATTCCTCTTTTTGCTTTTATATGATACAGAAAATATCATGATAGAGTCGCTTACACAGAGAATATAGAAACATAAAATTGTCGATAGTTGGAGTTGTTCATGTCTGATTTATCTTCAAATCGCTTGCCTAATCGCGCTTCTCGTGTCACCAATCAAGCGCTTTCCGCTATCGAGCGTTTTCTCCATATTGAAGCTCTTAGTGGTATTGTTCTTTTACTTGCTGCTGCTTCTGCACTCATTTTTGCTAATTCTCAATATGCTACTCTCTATGAAGCTTTCTGGCATACACCTCTTGGCTTTAATTTGGGACATTTCACTCTTTCATGGGATTTACATTTTTGGGTTAATGATGCCCTTATGACTATTTTCTTCCTCGTTGCAGGAATGGAAATTCGACGCGAAATTCATGAAGGTGCTCTTGCCGATTTTAAACAAGCAATTTTACCAATTATTGCTGCAATAGGGGGCGTTTGTATCCCTGCAATTATTTATTTCATCTTCAACTCTAACGGTGGGCATATCCGCGGTTGGGCTGTGCCAACCGCAACAGATATTGCCTTTGCTCTTGGTATTCTGGCTCTTCTTGGAAAAAAAATTCCTTCTAATCTTCATATCATTCTTCTCTCATTAGCGATTATTGATGATATTATCGCTGTTCTTATTATTGCTTTTTTCTATTCAACAAACATTGATCCTAGTGGTTTAATAATTGCAGGAGCGGGTATTGCGCTGGTACTCTTTTTTCAATGGATCGGGCTTGCATCAGCATGGCTGTACACTTTACCTGGCGCAATCATCTGGTGGGGTTTATTGGTAACAGGCGTTCATCCATCCCTTGCTGGTGTCATCTTAGGCATGATGACTCCCGTTTTTCCTACACGCACTCTTGTAGCGCCACTGACCATGCTCAGCAACGCTATGCAAATTCTCCAAGAAAAAAATACAAAAACAGATCTCCATCATATTTCAACTGCATTGAAAAAAATGCGTAAAGGACAACGAGCCATGATTGCGCCGGTAACACGTGTTCAAAAGGCGCTGCATCCATGGGTTGCATACGGTATCATGCCGATTTTTGCCTTTGCAAATGCAGGTGTAAGTTTTGCAAACTTTGACCTTTCTTCTGACAAATCATTCTTAATTGTTCTTGGTGTTGTCATTGGTCTTTTTGTTGGAAAGCCTCTTGGTATTATCACTGCCAGTTATCTAGCCGTAAAATCAGGACTATGTCGTCTTCCTCCTCAAATGACATGGGCCGGTATTTTACTGATTGGTTTTTTAGCAGGAATTGGCTTTACAATGTCTATCTTTGTTTCAATGCTCGCCTTTAAAGATATTATCCTGCTTGATGCTGCAAAAATTGGTGTCCTTTGTGGCTCTGGTTTATCTGCTCTTATTGGTCTGGGATATGGCTTTATTTATATTAAGCGCAATAAAGACATCTCTCATAGTTCCGAATAAAACCAAACAATCATCTGCTTTGTTGAACTGATTTTTGAGCATAACCAAGATTTTGTCTACAGTCCTTGAAATGGACGTATCTGCTTGATAAGATATTTTTATCTTACGTTCTTGTTGGTTAAATGAACAATTTGAAAAACTCCATAAAAACGTTAAAAATTGCTTTTTGTTGTTTCATTTATCAGAGATAAGAATATTAAAGTCTCAAAAAAAGTTGCTGTTATTATCGCCTCTGTCCTTAGCTTATTTGCTGCCCTCAAACATGCTTGAATATATCTCTACAGATCGTTCTTATATCGCTATATTCGTCTCTACAAGAATGAAAATATCATTTCACAGCAGAGATTAATAATCTTTTTGGAAGAGTTTTCCTCTTCCAAACTTTTTAAAAAAGTACGTTACAATTTAATGATTACCAATCGTCTCAATTAAAATATTAAGATATATAATATTTTTTTCAGTACTCTTAAATTATCGTGAGAAAACCTTTAAAACTCTAGATCTCACATAGAAACTAGATCATAAAGGAGAATAGATCACAGATAAATTTTTAAATGATATTCATAAATGGGTATATTTTATTTATTATCAAAACAAGCCTTGTCTATATGGTGTCGTATTTGATTATGGATTAAAGAAACAGAGGCAGTTCCATCAATGACGATAAATCGTTCGTCTATTTCTGATAAAAGTTGATATACTTCATAAACTTTTTCAATAAATGAGCGTTTTTCTTCGTATTTTAAGGCTAAACTATCCCTTTTTTGCAACCGTTCGATAAGAGCAACAGGCGGCAAATGAAGATAAAATGTGATATTAGGCCTTAGAATAGACTGATTTAATTTTATCACACTTTCAACAGAAAGCCCTCTAGCATAGAAATAAGCAAGGCTAGAATAAACATATCGATCACTGATTAATAAATTTTGCGATGAAGTTAAAGAAGGTTCGATAATTTCAAGCGTATGTTTGCGTCTATCTGTTGCAGCTAAAAGAGCTAAAAGCAATGGATCAATCTGTTTTCCACTCTCTAAATAATCTCTAACCTCTGGTTTATTTCTATACCAATTACTAGGCTGAAAAGTCTGTATTATATGTCTTTCTTGTGAGTAATGGCGAGAAATTTCTTTTGTTTGAGTTGTTTTTCCACTCCCATCAAATCCACATAAAGCAATAAAAGAGCCAGAATATTTTTTTAGAGACCACATGGAATTATAAACATCTTTATTAAGATACATTTTCTCTCCATCCATATAATTTACATCATTTTACATCCAAAATCTTCTTGTTTACAGATAAGGAATTTTATCTCTTGACATCAGAAGTATGATATCAAGAGCCCCCTCCCCTTCAATGGAGGAGCTTGAAATTTTTATAAATTATTTGTAGCTAGGATAATATTTTTAATTTTGAATCAAATAAAAAGAAAATTTTGCAAGTTTTATACTATTAATTCTAAAGTATAAATCCACTTTCATAACACAAGTGCATTCTTCTTCTCTCTCAATCATCTCTTATAAGCAACTCTCCTTTATATTATATTTAGAAGATTTATAGAAGTATTTTATGTCGTCTCTTAAATTGTTTTTATTACTATGCTAATCTTGTTTATAATACGCATGAAAATAGTTTTTTTCTTCATCATAAGAAAATTTTCAATGAAAGAACTTCACTGTATTCATTATTCTTATTAAATTAAAAATATAAATTATACTTATAAAGCTAATCATTCATACATATGAAAACTTTATGTTCCTGAAACTGAGCGTTTAAAAATACTTAACTCTTATCCAGTCCATAAACAGCATGTAATGTTCTCACCGCAAGTTCAGTATAAGCGCTATCAATCAAAACAGAAATCTTAATCTCAGAAGTCGTGATTGCTTGAATATTAATACCCTTTTCAGCTAAAGCCTTAAAAGCTGTCGCCGCAACACCTGCATGGCTGCGCATTCCAATACCAATCACAGATATTTTGGCAAGATCACTTTCAAATTGGAGAACATCAAATCCAATTTCTTTCCGATTTTTCTCAAGAAGTGCAACGGCTTTTTCTACATCGGCTGATGGGACCGTAAAAGTCATATCCGTTTTTGAGCCATCTTCAGAAATATTTTGCACAATCATATCAACATTAATGCACTCTTCAGCCAAGGGACCAAAAATTGCTGCCGAAATCCCTGGACGGTCGGCAAGCCGACGCAGCGAAATTTGTGCTTCATCCTTAGCAAAAGCAATACCCGTAACATTTTGTTGTTCCACGATTTCATCCTCATCGCAAATAAGTGTTCCAGAAGAACTCATTGGATCCTCCATGCCTAATGCATCAAGATCCTCAAAACTTGAACGTACAAAAGTACGAACTTTATGAACCATGGCCAATTCAACAGAACGAACCTGTAAAACTTTTGCTCCAAGAGAAGCCATTTCCAGCATTTCTTCAAAAGCTACTTTTGGTAAGCGGCGGGCTTTTGGTTCTATACGTGGATCCGTTGTATAAACACCATCCACATCGGTATAAATATCACAGCGATCAGCTTGTACAGCCGCTGCTATAGCAACAGCACTTGTATCTGATCCCCCACGTCCTAAGGTAGAAATCCGATTATCCGGAGCTAACCCCTGAAAACCAGCAATAACGGCAACCTGACCTTTCTGAAAACGCTCTATTAAAAAAAATCCATCAATATCAGTAATACGTGCACGACCATGCGCATTGTCTGTATGAATAGGGATCTGCCAGCCAAGCCATGAACGTGCATCAACACCCATTTCTTGAAGAGTTAAAGCCAGCAAACCTGAAGTAACCTGTTCACCAGAAGCAACCACAACATCATATTCACGAGCATCTCTATGGATAGGCGAAGCATCACGCGTCCACTGAACAAGTTCATTGGTTTTACCAGCCATCGCAGAGACTACAACGGCAACTTCATGGCCTGCATCAACCTCTCTTTTAACATGCCGAGCAACATTATGAATACATTCAATGTTTGCGACAGACGTTCCACCAAATTTCATGACAATGCGCGCCATTAATAACACTCTTACCTTTACATCTTTTATCTCAAACGATAATGAGAATAAGATGCTCTATCAACTAACCATTTTCTCGACATAGCGAATATCTATCATTTGTGCAAGTTGCATTATGATTATATTAATTTTTCTTGACTTTGTATAAAATCTACTGGACTTGATCATTAAAAATAAAAGGAAAGCAACATGATAGATGAAGCACAAACAACTATTGATCAAAGTGAAATTGATCACTTCTCACGTATTGCTACAGAATGGTGGAATCCACAAGGAAAATTTCGACCTCTTCATCAATTTAATCCAACACGTCTTGCTTACATCAGAGAAAAAATCTGTTTAGAATTTAATCGTGACCCTGTTTCACTGACGCCTTTTGATAATTTGAAAATTCTTGATATTGGCTGTGGGGGAGGCTTGTTGTGTGAACCCATGGCACGTCTTGGCGCTATTGTTGTGGGCGTTGATGCCTCACAAACGAATATTGAAGTTGCAAAAATCCATGCAGCCCAAAATAACCTTTCAATTGATTATCGCACGACAACGGCAGAAGCACTCGCCAATGAAGGAGAAAAATTTGATATCATCCTTAATATGGAAGTTGTTGAACATGTCGCTGACGTTAATCTCTTCATAAAAGCAACAGCAAAAATGCTAAAACCACAAGGGTTGATGTTTGTTGCAACACTCAACCGCACGTGGAAAGCATGGGGGCTTGCTATTGTAGGCGCTGAATATATCCTCCGTTGGCTCCCTAAAGGAACCCATGATTATAAAAAATTCCTAAAACCTCAAGAGCTTAAAAATTTCTTATCAAAAAACGCTCTGTCTGTCATTGATGAGATAGGGATCACTTATAATCCATTAAACGACAGCTGGAATCGCTCAAAAGACATGGATGTTAACTATCTCCTTCTCGCAAAACGCTCTTAAGGGATATAAGAATCTTAAGGGTATGTCATTTACAGCGATTATATGCCTTGCAATAAAGAATTGAGTTTTCCCTCACCTTCTAAAGCGTAAAGATCATCACAACCACCAACGTGATAATCACCTATAAAAATTTGTGGAAACGTATTACGTCCATTCGCACGCTGTACCATTTCTTGACGAAGGGACGTGGAGGCATCAATATCTGTATATTTTACGCCTTTTTTATCAAGCAAATTACGTGCTTTTGTGCAATAAGGACAATTAGGACGTGTATAAATAATTATCTCTTTCATAAGTATTATCCTCCAAGTATTTTTTAATAATATCCACTTTAAATTCCTATTGAGAAGAAGGAAATATAGAATCTTCTTTAAGGACACGCGAAAATGTTAGCACATCAACCCGTCGTGCACCTGCATATTTTAGTGCAGCAGCAGCTGCCGTAACTGTTGCACCCGTTGTAAATACATCATCAATCAGTAAAACGGAACATCCTTTGAGATATTTTTTAACTTTATGCGAAACCTTAAAAGCATTTTTTACGTTAAGTTTTCTTTCTCTTGAAGAAAGACTAACCTGCGGGCGCGTATGCCGACAACGAACAAGCCAACTGGGTTTTAAAAGCTTTTTTTGTGATGCTGCAATATAACGCGCAAGCTCAGCAGATTGATTATAACGCCTCTCCCAAAAACGACGAAAATGCAATGGAATGGGAATAATAACATCACACTCATCGATAACCTCACGTCCAGCAGATATCATCCAATTTGCCATAAAAGAGGCCAATTCTATATGATCACCATATTTTAAGCGCGTTACCAAAGTGCGTGCAAGACCTTTATGAACAATGACTGAGCGAACACGTGAAAAAGGGTAAGAATTACGCAGCGCTTCACCACTGAGAAAACCATCCCCCATATCACAAACAAAAGGTGTCCCCATAACAGGACAATAAGGTTTCGTAATAAATTGGAGGTCTTTCCAACATTCAGAGCAAATCGTACCATAAGTAGAGACATTTTGCTTACATCCAGGACAAATTGGTGGATAAAGCATCGTTTTAAAGCGCTCAATGAATTGACTGAGTACATCCCCGCTATTTAAAGCCGCTTCTCGAAAGTAAAACATTATAAATTTAGGCTTTTACAAGTTCCCCGTAGAACAAAAGTTCCTTTGTATTTCCTCAATTTATAAATTTAATTTCTTTAAAAACTCTTAAGCTTCTATAAACTTATTTTTCTTTCACATTATAAACTTGACAGAGCGCGCACAAACATGAACCTTTTCAAAATATATTCTTTCATAGATCGAAAGTGTTCCATAATATGCCGTATCCTTTAATTTTTGATCATAACTGCATTGAACAATTCCGCAAACGCGCCTTCCAAAAAGCAAAAAAAGGATATGACTTTTTACTCTCTCTCACGGCAGAAGATCTCTATCAACGTCTTAGCACTGTTGAACGTATCTTTACATTAGCCCTTGATTTACACAGCCATACAGATCTTGCCACACAAGCTCTCATAAAATCTGGAAGGGTTTGTTCTATAGAACGTATTGAAACCGATACGCTTTATCAAAGCCATGATAAAAAATTTCATTTACGTCATCGAGAATTTCTTGATTTCCCTCAAAACTATTGTGATCTTATTGTTTCACTTCTTTCATTACAATTGACGAATGATACCCCAGGTGTTCTAAGCCAGATAAAAAACACCCTTAAACCAGATGGTTTATTTCTAGCTGTTATGACAGGAGCGGGGACACTCAAAGAATTACGTGAATGTCTCCTAGAGGCTGAAATTGAAATTTATGGTGGAGCAAGCCCTAGGATCTATCCTTTTGTCGACATTCGTGATGCAGGCGCTCTTTTACAGCGTGTTGGATTTGCTCTTCCTGTAGCAGACGTTGAAGAGATTACAATACGTTATAATACAATGTTTGACCTTATGCACGATCTTAAAGCAATGGGAATGCAAAATGCCCTCATCAATCGCTCACGACGCCCTGTCTCCAAACGCTTTTTTCTCCGCGCTGCTGAAATCTATGCACAAAAATTTAGCGATCCTGATGGACGTATTCGTGCCCATTTTTCTTTCATCTGGCTCTCTGGTTGGGCTCCTCACCCCAACCAACAAAAACCTCTACACCCTGGTTCTGGGCAAATATCTCTTACAGAGGTTTTAAAACCCAAAAAAATATAACCCAAAATTATTTTTCAAAAATACTTTTATCCGTTGTTTGTAATATTTGACTGGTGATTGTTCCTGCTATCATTGAATCACTCACATTTAAAGCGGTACGTCCCATATCAATCAGCGGCTCAATAGAGATAAGGACAGCGACCAAAGTCACAGGAAGCCCCATGATTGGTAACACAATCAATGCTGAAAAAATAGCCCCTCCCCCCACACCAGCAACACCAATGGAACTCAATGTTACAATCCCAACAAGCGTCGCAATCCAAGTAGGATCAAGAGGATTAATCCCCATAGTCGGTGCAATCATGGTCGCAAGCATCGCTGGATAAAGACCTGCACACCCATTTTGTCCAATTGTTGCCCCAAAAGAAGCTGCAAAACTCGCAATGGATTGCGGTACACCGACCCACTGTGTTTGCGCTTCAATATTCAAAGGAATAGTTGCAGCGCTTGAACGACTGCTAAAAGCAAATGTTAAAACCGGCAAAACCTTTTTAAAAAAACGGAAGGGATTAATCCCAAAAATGCCGAGCAACACACCATGAATGCCAAAAATTAAAATAATACCGACATAAGAGGCAATGATAAAAACGAGTAAATTTAAAATATCTGCAACATGCGAAGATGCACCTACTTTTGTCATAAGTGCAAAAATACCATAAGGCGTCAAAGCAATCACAAGACGAACTAACCGCATAATCCAAGCTTGTGCTATTTGAATAAATAAAAGTGCTTTTTCCCCTTTTTCTGGCTCATCTTTCTTCAAAAGAAGAACCGCAGCCCCTAAAAATGACGCAAAAATAACAACACTGATAATTGATGTACGCTTGGAACCACTTAACTCAGCAAAGGGGTTTTTAGGAATCAAGGATAAAATCATCTTTGGAATATTCATATCTCCAAGTTGAGAAATACGATCTCCAAGAACAGTAGAAACATTTTGCCCTTCATGCACCAAACCATTTGCGGTTAAACCAAAGGCATTCACGACTAAAACGCCAACCAACGCTGAAAGAGCCGTTGTAAAGAGTAATATTGAAATGGTCATTATACTCATTTTTCCAACAGCATAAACAGAATGCAAATGAGCAACCGCTGAAACGATAGAGATAAAAACCAATGGCATAACAATCATTTGGAGTAACAAGATATAACCATTTCCAACAATGTTAAACCATTCAACGGATTTCAACAAAGTGACTTCACCTTCTCCATAAAAAAACTGCAAAACACCACCAAAAATCAAGCCAAAGATAAGCCCCAGCATGACACGGAGTGAAAGACTCCATTGCATTCTCTTACTTTGGGCAATCCACAATAAAAAAATAACAAATAGAAATAAATTGATGAAAAAATTAAATGTCATTGTCTATGCCCAGTCTATATCCACTATTTTTATAATTGATAATGAATAATATATCATTCAAAATCAATACATAATATTTAAAATTAAAGTATAAAGTTTACAAGGCTTTTAAAAATTCATTATTTTTTTAATTTATAGACTAAAAGAGAATTTTTTATCTACGAATAACTGTTTAAAGAAAATAAAGAAATTTATTTCTCTACTCTTTAAAATTGATGAGCTTATAAGATAGTTTAAAAAGAACAATATAAACCCTTCATTACATTTTAATATTGAATAATTCTAACCTAGCTTACTCTATCAAAGTCCTTATCACTCTCTTTTGCCTTCTGAATTAAGAAAAGCTTTCTTTAAAAATGATTCATTAACAAACGAACATTCATGAATTTTCTGAAAAATAAACTATCAAGCTCCTCTTGCCAATTTTACGGACAGCACTCTCAAAAGCTTTTATCACACCTTCAAATATAATTTATTTATTGAAAATACCTGTAAGACATTCTTTCTTTACTCTCAATGAAAGCTTTTGGAGAAGAAGCTTTTTTGTTTTTCGAAATTTTCTTATAGGCATAAAAATATGCCCTCTCAATAACAAAAAATCGCAAATGTGAAGGCTTTAAAAACCATAATACCTATTGAACGGCAATACAACTAATAATGCACAGAGTTATTTAACACAACCTAAAACACAATGCCAACAAAAATACCCTATATCTTATCGATATGACCAAACTAAGTGATATCAACCGTCATAATAGCCGTATTCAATATCGGTCTATTTATCAAAGATAAGGAGTTAAATCACTCATGAAACGTACCATAACATTTATTATTTTATCTTCTCTATTGATACTTTTGTTTGCTGTATTAATATCACTTGGATATACGAAGGTGAACGATCTGAATCTGTATGATGAACTTTATCAGTCATATCTCAATAAAAACTGTAAAAGTCCAGGGTATCGCGAAAAAGAAGAAATAGCAAAAGAATATATAAAAATATTTCAGAGTAAGATGGAACCCGTCATATCTACAGAATAAGATAAGGGATCGTTTTAGAAATATCGAATAGAACAGCACGTGAATCTTCATAATTAGATATTTTAAAGTATTACCCAAAGCTACTCGTTTTTTGTGGATGCTTTACTATTTTTAAGTAAGGAATCCCAATATGTATGCAGGTCTGTTAAATAATAAAAGAAGTGTTTGTGACTTACCAGCATAACAAACTAAGGTTTTGTATTTTTACTCTACAGAATAAAACACTTCGTATTTTTATACGTATTGAATATAAATAATATTTTTATCCTTTATTTAAAAGTAATAAAATTATTTTCTACTCCTCTTCATAAGAGTAATAAGCTAAATAGATCAAATCATCTCTAGTACAACGATATAATATAGAGGTTATGGAAATATCGTTATCGTAGCAATTTTCAGTATGCTCGAGATCTTTGTATTGCATCCCTTATGAGCAATGTTGAAAAAACGGGGATATTTTCTCTAAAACAAATGAATAAATGAACTACTCCGATGATATACAGTTCTAAAAGAACGCAAAGTGTCTTTGCTTTAAATTTAATAGGCACATTCTAAAAATATAGGTTCTACAGACTCATTCCAAATAGAAGAGTAATGAGACAAAAGTTTTTCAGCATCTGTTTGCCCTGTTGCCACAACCTCTTCTAAAGGATTAAGAAAATTTGTTTCATCAAAACCATTTGCATCATACTGTTTGCGATTTTTTAAGCCCTTGCGTGCAATAGCAATAGCTTGACGGGCTAATTCTAGAAGAATGGTTTGACGAAAAGGGGTTTTAAACCCTTCTTTGGGAACGCGCTGACGCATATCTAAAACTTCTTCAAAACACCAATCTTTAGTCAAATCCTCTGCATCGTTAAGCGCCTCTCTATCATAAAGAAGCCCAACCCAAAAAGCCGACAATGCACAGATGCGCTTCCAAGAACCGCAATCAGCACCTCTCATTTCTAAAAACCTTTTTAAGCGAACTTCAGGAAATAACGTTGATAAGTGATTAATCCAATCTCCCATGTTTGGAATTGAATTTGCAACGTGTCCTCTTAATGCTCCATTCATAAACTGACGAAACGTTATATGTGTACAATCATAATAACGACCATCACGTACAACAAAATACATGGGAACATCAAGGGCCCATTCAACGTAATCGGCAAAACCAAAATGCTCAGAAAATATAAAGGGAAGAACACCTGTCCTGTGATTATCCGTATCACGCCAAATTTCAGAACGCCATGACAAAAAGCCATTTGGGCGTCCTTCTGTAAAAGGTGAACTTGCAAATAATGCAGTCGCAACAGACTGTAACTTCATGGATACTTGCATTTTTCGCCGCATATCACTTTCAGATGAAAAATCAAGATTAACTTGAACTGTTGATGTGCGATACATCATATTAAGACCATTATGCCCGACTTTCGGCATATAATCAGTCATAATCTGATAACGTGATTTAGGCATTTTCGGCGTTTCTGCTAACGTCCACTTTGGGCTCGCTCCCATCCCCAAAAAACCAATACCCAATGGTTCTGCAATTTTCTTGAGAAGCGTTAAATGTTCCATTAACTCATGATACGTCTGACCTACTGTTTTTAATGGTGCCCCAGATAATTCAAACTGTCCCCCAGGTTCCAAAGAAATAGCCCCCTGATCAACTGACCCTACAAGCCCAATAATATTCCCTTCATCTAAAATAGGTTTCCATCCTAAAGCGCTTTGCATCCCCTCTAAAAGCGCTCGAATTCCCCTCTCACCGTCATAAGGGACAGGACGAAAACCATCTCTATAAAACGGAAATTTTTCATGTTCTGTACCAATACGCCAATCTTCTTCTGCTTTATACCCCCCTTGGAAATAGCTAACCAAGGAATCTAAGTTATAAACTTCACTTTCATCCATTACATCAAGCGCCATAACTTATTGCATCCTATCATTAGTATTATTATCTTAAATGAATTGTTTAGAATGATTTTACAGATATCTCAATCCATCGACCAATCCCCCACGGTAGCATTAAAAAGAGCCAAAGCAGCAACAGCTGCAGTATCAGCGCGTAAAATGCGTGGACCTAATGATATTGAAACCACAAAAGGATGTTTTTTTAAAAAGCTCCGCTCTTCTTCACTAAATCCACCTTCTGGTCCAATGAGAACACCAGGTGTTGTAACATCACGCTTTTTAAAAGAAGATAATGGATTATGCGATTGATGCTCTTCATCACAAAAGAACAAAGGCTGCGTCTCATCCCAACGTGCTAAAAGCTCTGCTAACGATAGAGCCGATACGCATTCAGGGAGGGATAAGATACCACATTGTTCAGAAGCTTCAATAACATTGGCTTTCATACGCGCCATATTGATACGCGTAACCTGTGTATGATGCGTTATAACAGGCTGCAAAACCGATACCCCCATTTCAACAGCTTTCTGCACCATATAATCCAACCGCGCGTTTTTGAGTGGAGCAAAGCAATAAATAAGATTAGAATGCGTCGTTTGTAATCTTTCTTGATGAATAAGCTGAACTAAAACAAATTTTTTTTTAACAATAATAAGTTTAGCAAGCCATTCACCATCCTGTCCATTAAAAAGTAGAATTTCTGCTCCTTCTTTCATCCGCAAAACATGCACAAGATAAGAAGCTTGTGCTCCTTCTATCTTTATTTCTTCATTCAAAGCCAATGTCTGTCGGATAAATAATCTTTTAAGTTTATAGTTTATGCGCATAAAATCTTGCCAATGCTTACTATCGTCATCAAGAAATGAAGAAAAAGATATAACAAAAAGAAAAAAATATATCTATAGAACTATAATATATTAAAGAATTATAGAGTTTTTTTAACTTTATGAGATAATGATAGGAACCAATAGATCGTTAAGTGATTCTGCTTTCATACAAGTTTAAATAATACACCATTCATCTCTGCATTCAGTCATTCATGCATCAGTGGAGGAAAGATATGTCTGCTAAAAAAGCTACAATTATTACGATTACAACCCTCTTAGCCTTTATTTTGATTACAGTGGGTATTGGTTCTGTTGGAGCAGATGGAAAGCATGCAGTGACCCAAGATGGATATGGTATTTCTTCTCAGATTCAATAAGTGCTGGCTGATATGCCCTGAACATTTTAAGGCAACAAAATATTTTGTAGCAATTTTCTAAGATCTGCACGCATATTATGACTCTCCTGTATTTGAAAGATTACATAAAAAGGTGTTTTTTATTCCTCTCTTAAATTGTTTATCTACATAACAACTGCATTTATGTGACAAAGAGGAAGATTCTTAGTCTCATCACGAATAGAAAGTAAGAGAATCTTATGATCTTGAAATCTCTTATTTAAATTTAAAAACGACTTTAAATTGCAAAGAGACGAATTATTATTATAGAATAGAGTGTTATGCAGATGAAAAACAATGCTCAATCTGTGTCAATATCTTTTGTAACCAAAAAATTACCATGATCTTGTCCTTTAGAGCTCAGAGAGAATGTAAAAGGCCATGCAAGGCTGTTAGCAAGACATTGGACATCTTTACATAAAGTTTCTGATCTATGATTTTTGCGCAATTGTGCGTGTAATATCAGTTCATTCTGCTGTCCTTGAGCAAGAGCAGTTGTAACAGCCCCCTGTATGGATAAACTCAAGTCTGCTGTACACATCAATGACTCTGTCACTTTCATCACAGCTGCTGAAAAGCTTGTCTGAATATCCCAGTGATCAAAACTTGTGGAGAGAGAATCATTATTGGTTAAAAGAAATTGTTGTTTGCTTGAAAGTTGTGTTTGTAATTCATTCAAATCATACCCTAAGAGCCGCCCAGAAGACATCTTTAGTGTTAATCCACCCTGCATTTTTGTAAAAACTTCCATCCAAGAACCCGCAAGTGTTTGTATCGTTGCAGTAAAATTTGCTTTGCTCTGTACAAATGGAATAAATCCTAAGGCTTCTAAAACCTCCTGCGTATCAATGGAAGCCCCTGAAATATTTCCTCCAATACGTATTTTCTGCCCAGTAGGCATAACTTCAATAGTACTTTGAACGGATCCACCCCAAATATTTGCATGTCCAAGATCAAAAATCCCATGCCCCTTTTTTATTTGTATTGCAGCAGCTAAATTTGTAAGTGAAATATTTTCTATTTTGGCTTGTGGTGCAGAAAGTCGTATATCCACCCCAATACGATCAAAAGGCGCCATATCAAAGAATGAATTTTCCTTTTTAACCCGAAAAAACATTGAACACAAAAGATTAAGGTCTAGATTATCAAATGCTAAAGAGCCCATGATATTTGGTACATAATCTTGAAAATCAAGTTCCAAAGCCCCACGTGCATTGGCTTTCCCCACCGTAAATGCAACATTGTTCATTTGGATATGCATGGGCCGCGCTAAAAAATGAGATTCCCATACAATAGGGGCCTTTAATCTATATCCCCAAAACTGATTCTCTCCAATCCAAGACAATGTCTGATTCCATCCCGGAGAACGCATCGACACCTTTCCGTCAAAAATATAATATTCAGATAACCTAGCCTGTCCTGTAAAAGTTATTCCCCCACGTACAGAATTGAGGCTTGCCTTAATCTGGCTTTTTCCTCCTGCCAAAAGCAACAATGCTTGAGAAGCATCAATTGACAATTTTGTAAATTCTCCACGCCAACGAGCATCTACACGCAACCGTACTTCCTTAGTCGATTCTGGCCAATCTAAAGTCGCATTTAATCCTGTTATTTTTTCTGCTATTCCTGAAAGACTATCATGATATACAAGAGAACCATTTTCAATGACAACCCGCCCAAAAGGTTGTTTTAAAAGATGTTCTATCTCTGGATGATCAGGGTTGTGTTTTAATATTTCACGTGCTTTGCGTATGGCTAACCCTAAAGTACCTTGTGAGCGAGAAAATCGATCAAAAAAATCTGCCATTGTTTTAACGGGCTTTTTCATAACAAATTGAGGACGCATAATCCGCGTTTCTGAAAAAGAAACACGCCCCCAAAGAAGGTCGACGACAGAAAGATCAACTTCTATGGATTCAGCTTCCATGAGCGGCGCAACATCATCCATTTTTGATGATAAAGTAACACCGGAAAGCCACGCTTTAGGATAAGGAAAAAGATTCAACCGCGGTGGATCGCGCAATTGCACCTTATACCCCGTCCATGCACTCAACTCTTGCGCTAAACGAACACGAATCATATCCGTAGAGATAAGATACGGTAAAACGAGAATCCCCACCCCAAATAAAAAGATAATTGTAATAAAAATTCCGCTCAAAAATTTTATTATTCTGATGCGCACAATATCCCTCTACACATATTCCCCTAGTAACAGATTAAAAACAAACTTAAATAATCGTTAAAAGACTTCTTATACCCCCTATAATTCACCATATCCATTTTGTATTTTCATTATTTTTGTTCTTTATCCAAAGTTTATTTAAACAGCAATATTGTTGCTTCTTCATAAAGCAATTATTTAAATGTCTTCTAAAACTATAAATCCACAACATTATCAAACCATTCTTACTGTTCCCCTATGAATATTGCTATAAAACTCTATCGTATTATTAGAAAATGCTTTACAAGAAAACAAACAGCCTTACCGAAAGGATCTCTCTCATGAATAATATTATTGACGGAAAAAAACTTGCTGAAGAGATTATTGTAAAAGTTAAGGCTGAAACCACAAAACTCCGCAATAACTATAATATACAACCTAGTATCGCTGTCATTATCGTTGGGGACGATCCTGCAAGTCAAGTCTATGTCTCCTCAAAAAACAAAAAAGCTGAAGAATGTGGGTTTCTTTCAATTAAACATGTCATTTCCAAAGAAACGCAAGAAAAAGAGCTTCTTCAACTTATTGCAACATTAAATTCTGATCCAAAAATTCATGGTATTTTGGTACAGCTACCTCTTCCCGCCCACATCAATACAAACCGCATAACACAAGCCGTTGCTTTTCAAAAAGATGTTGATGGCTTTCATTATGTCAATGTAGGAAAACTCGCAGCAAATGCACTTGACGATGCTATTATTCCCTGTACACCAGCTGGTGCTATGATGATGATTGAACAACACTGTGGGCGCGATTTATCTGGACTGGATGCTGTTGTTGTTGGACGCTCTAATATTGTTGGAAAACCTATGGCTGCTCTTTTAACAGCAGCCAATGCTACTGTGACAATTGCCCATAGCCGTACCCGTGACCTTGATGATGTATGTCGGAGCGCCGATATTCTCGTAGCGGCTGTAGGCCGCCCACAAATGATTAAAAAAGACTGGGTGAAAAATGGTGCTATTGTTATTGATGTTGGTATTAACCGCATTGCCGAACCAGAAAAAGGTGTAGGAAAAACGCGTCTTGTTGGGGATGTCGATTTTGAAAATGTAAAAGAAAAAGCTGCTGCAATTACCCCTGTTCCAGGAGGTGTTGGCCCCATGACAATTGCTATGCTTATGGTTAATACACTCAAAACCACTGCCCGATTACACAATCTTCCTATACCAAAATTCTAAAAATTTTAACAATCATTGTACATGACTTCATTGCGCATGGTTCACTTTGTTTCTTTTTGCATTTCTCATGTCATAAAAACAGATGCCCCTTGATCTGCGCGATTAACTGATTGACGGAAAACACGAAAGAGTTCGCGTCCAACGCCCTGTTCATTTTTTGAAAGATCAGGAGGTGTAACTGTTCGCGCGTTAAATTTTGCTAAATCCTCTAAAAGAGTTAATTTACCCCCATGAACATCGAGGAAAACAATGTCACCATCTTGCAACCGCGCAATGGGACCATTATCCAAAGCTTCTGGTGTCACATGGATGGCAGCGGGAATTTTTCCTGATGCTCCGGACATACGGCCATCCGTTATCAATGCTATCCTTTGACCGCGATCTTGTAAAACACCTAAAATAGTGGTTAATTTATGAAGCTCTGGCATCCCATTGGCTTTTGGTCCTTGGTAGCGAATAACAGCGATAAAATCTTTATCATGCAACGCTCCAGATTGAAAAGATTTTTGGAGCTCCTCTTGATCATTAAAGACAAGGACTGGTGCTTTAATCTGCCAATATTCTGGTTTTACAGATGAAACTTTTATAATAGCTGTTCCCAAATCTCCCGATAAAACACGAAGACCACCGTCAGGCTGAAATGGCTTTTTCCACCCTGCTAACACCTTATGATCACCACTCTCCTTGAGAGCCGGTTCACGCACCACACAACCATCAGCAGAAAGCTTTGCTTCAATGGCATAAGCATTGAGATCTTTACCAAAAACTGTAGAAACATCTTCATGTACTAAACCGGCCTCAATAAGCTCACGAATAATAAATCCTATTCCCCCTGCTGCATGAAAATGATTGATATCAGCCAAACCATTCGGATAAATTCGTGCTAAAAGAGGTACATGGCATGAAATTTCTGCAATATCACGCCACGTCAATTGAATACCGCAAGCCGCAGCTATAGCCATCAAATGTATCGTATGATTGGTAGAACCTCCTGTTGCATTTAATCCTACAATGGCATTCACAAAAGAACGCTCATCGATGATCATACCAAGTGGTCTATAATGATCACCAAGATCTGTCATTTCAAGTACACGCTTTGTCGCTTCTTTTGTTAGAGCATCACGCAACGGTGTATTTGCATTGACAAAAGAAGCTCCCGGCATATGTAGCCCCATCATCTCCAGTATCACCTGATTTGAGTTAGCAGTCCCGTAAAATGTACATGTTCCTGGTCCATGATAAGAACGAGCTTCTGATTCCAACAAGGTTTGGCGATCTATTTTATTTTCCGCGTAAAGTTGACGTATTTTTGCTTTTTCATCATTCCCTTGACCCGTTGTCATAGGACCAGCAGGTATAAAAATTCCTGGTAAGTGACCAAATGTTAGTGCACCGATCAATAAACCGGGGACGATTTTATCACACACCCCAAGATACAATGCTGCATCAAAGACATCGTGTGATAAGCTTATCGCTGTCGCCATTGCAATCACTTCACGCGAAAAAAGGGAAAGCTCCATCCCCGCATTCCCCTGCGTAACACCATCACACATCGCAGGAACACCTCCTGCTACCTGCGCAACACCACCAACCATACGAGCTGCTTCTTTAATTAAATGAGGAAACTTTTCAAAAGGTTGATGTGCTGAAAGTATATCGTTATATGCCGTGATAATACCAATATTTCCAACGATATTTCCCTTCAAACGCTCTTTGTCTATTGCTCCACAAGCAGCAAAATCATGAGCCTGATTAGCGCATCCCAAAAAACTCCGCTTGGGTCGATGGCTTTGTGCGTTCGCGATGCGCTCTAAATAAATTTCTCGTGTAGGTAGAGAGCGTTCATAAATCCTTCGTGTAACTGTGGCAATTATCTTGGAAAGTGCCATATTTACTTCCCCCCTTTCATTGTTTCTCTCCCTTATTCATTAAAAAGAGATTGCGTTTCTATTCCTCTTGTCTCTCATGTTCTGATTCACTTATTTCATTTTCTGCAGGTGACCAATAAACCTGCACAAGATGAGGGGAATTACGCAAAATTGCCCGAATCGGCATCTCTATTTCAGATCCATCTTGACAAGCTTCTTCAAAACAATCGCGTTTCTGAAAACCTTCAAAATGGAGAATAATACAACGCGATTGCATAATAACTGGCAAAGTTAGTGAGAGTCTTGGCTCAAAAGCACTCTTGGCATGAAGTGGTAAAACAAGTGCTTGTGTTCGAAGATCAAGGGCTTGCTTTAAACGATCAGCATCAGGAAAAAAGGAAGCCGTATGTCCATCAATCCCCATTCCTAAAACAATAACATCAAAGGGTTTAGGCAAAGTGTTAACACGACTTGCTGCTGAAAAAGCCGCAAGTTCAACGGTGCGTGCCTTATGATAAAGTCCTACAAAACGCGCTTTTGCAGCAAAATTTTGTAACAAATAACGCTGTACCATATGTTCATTTGAACGCTCATGGTGAGCTGGTACAAAACGCTCATCAACCAAAGTGATGATAATATTTTGCCAGTCAATGTCAGCCTTTGATAAATAATGAAAAAACAATTCTGGTGTTTTTCCACCAGAAACTGCTAAAATTGCGCGTTTGCGCTCCAGAACAGCTATACTAAGCTCTGCAGCTACACGGTCAGCCAATGCTAAAGCAAGAGTCGTAGGTGTTTCAAAATTTAAACGGTCAATATTCATTCCATGCATACTTACTGCTTATTGCTCTAAACTAAATTGTTCCATATACGTCTATCACGTTCCATCAAAACTGTTGAAGCAGTCGGTCCCCATGAACCCGCACTATATTCATAAATAGGCTGCTTTATTGCTTGCCACCCCTCAATAATAGGATCAATCCAACGCCAAGCCGCTTCAACTTCGTCACGACGCATAAAGAGTGTTTGATCTCCGCGAATAACATCCATCAATAAGCGTTCATAAGCATCAGGATTACGTTGAGAAAATGCAGAGGCAAAACTCATATCCAAGGGGATATGACGAAATCGCATACCACCAGGACCCGGATCCTTAATCATCAACCATTGTTTGACACCTTCATCAGGCTGGAGACGAATAACAAGCCGATTAGAAAAAATCTCATCCGAATCTACATTAAAAATATTATATGGAATGGATTTGAAAACAACCACAATTTCAGACATTCGCGTGAACATACGCTTACCAGTTCGCAAATAAAAAGGTGTATCTGCCCAACGCCAATTATTAATCTTAACCTTCAACGCTACAAATGTTTCGCTCTCACTTTCTCTTCCCAAGTCTTCAAGATAAGATCCCACACGAACACCATTCAATGTACCAGCAACATACTGCCCACGCACAGTATGTTGTTCTACATTATGAATCTCAAGAGGTGTTAAAGAATGCAAAACTTTCAATTTTTCATCACGCACAGCATTGGCTCTATTCGTAAATGGTACTTCCATCGCCACCAAACAGAGCAATTGCAACATATGATTTTGCACCATATCGCGTAGCGCACCTGCACTCTCATAATATTCTGCACGCCCTTCCAAACCTAAAGATTCAGCAACAGTTATCTGAACATGATCAATATAATTAGAATTCCATAACGGCTCATAAAGTGTATTCACAAACCGTAATGCCATCAAATTTTGAACAGTTTCCTTGCCAAGATAATGATCAATGCGAAAGATTTGATCCTCATTAAAAACACTTGCAAATGCATCGTTAAGCGAAACAGCTGTTTTTACATCACGACCGATAGGTTTTTCAATGATAATTCGTGTTTGTGGTGTTACCAAATTGCTTTTCCCCAACTTCATCGCAATATCAGCAAAAAGCGAAGAACCAACAGCCAAATAAAAAGCTTGAATATCCGCTGAATCTTGTGACAATACCAGCGCAAGATCTTGCCATCCTCGGTTTGAGGAAACATCAACAGAAATGTAAGTTAAACGTGCAAGAAAACGATGGAGTTCAGTTGAATTGAGATCTTTTGGATGAATATGTGTTTCTAAAGACGCACGAACAAAATTTTGATACTCTTCATTATTCCATGCAGAACGTGCAACCCCAATAATACGCGTGGGCTCATTAAATTGCCCAACACACTGACAATGATAGAGAGCAGGCATAAGTTTGCGTGCTGCTAAGTCACCGTTACCACCAAAAACAATACAATCAAAGGGAGAAACTGGAATAATTTTACTTACCATGGACTTATTTATTTTTCTATTTGATTATTCAATCCTATATTACTTATAAAAGCTTTTATCATTAAAGCAGACAGAACCTAAATAAGCCATTAATTTTCTACATTTCAATCAATGTTTGTGTTAAAGACGATCCATTAAAGAAAACCAACGCATTGCTAAAAATATAAGTGGATAACGCAAAATGCTTCCTCCCGGAAAGGATGAAATCTTTAAGTTCTGAAAATGGGCAAAACGTTCATAATTCCCAGTCAACCATTCTGCGTATAATTTTCCCATAAAAGGAGCAAGTATAACGCCATGCCCTGAATAACCGCCACAATAAGTCATCTTTGAGAAAAGTTGGCGAACATAAGGCATACGTTCAACCGTGATGGCAACGGTTGCCCCCCAACGATGGGTCAAATTAACAGAGTATAATTGAGGATAAATTTCAGCAATTTGCCGTTTTATACGTACATCTAAATTTATAGGATTCTTATTATTGTAACTTTCTACACCACCAAATAAGAGACGATTATCGATGCTTTTGCGAAAATAACGAACCATAAAACGGGAATCATCAACCGATTCACCCCTCATGAGAATTGAACTGTTCTTTGGTAATGGTTCCGTTGCTCCAATATAGGAGCGAATAGAAACAATATTTTTCTGAACAAAATGCTGCAAACCAAGTTTATACCCGTTCGTTGCGAGTAAAACATGCTCTGCTGTTATACTCCCTTTTTCTGTTATTACGTTCCAATGAGTTCCCTTGCTCTTCACGGTTGTTACTTGTGTCTTCTCATAAAGCTTAGCACCAGCATCTTTAGCTCTTTTTGCCAACCCAACAATCAATTTTAAGGGATTTATATGGCCGGTATCCGCATCATAAATACCACCACAATAAAAAGACGATCCAAGTCGCCTAGATGTTTCAGCCCTATCCATAAAAGTAAGCGCGTGATAGCCATAACGCTGCATCGTCTCAATATGCCGTTGATAAGAGAAAAGCTCACGCCTTTTATGGGTCACAGAAAGCTGCCCTACCATAAAATCGCATTGAAAATCAGGCATTGCACATAAAGATAAAATATCTCTTTTAGCTTCTTCCGCTAAATCAAATAGCACTTTACTGCGCTCAAAACCATATTTTTTCTCTAACGTTTCGACCCATTGCCGTTGCCCCGTTCCCAGTTGCCCACCATTTCGGCCTGAAGCACCATCCCCCAAACGTGATGCTTCAAATAAAACAACATCCACTCCAGCGTTCGCTAAATGATAAGCAGCTGAAAGGCCTGTCAATCCACCCCCAATAATGACCACATCACACCGTCTATCTTCACAAAAAGAAGGATAAGAGGGGCGCTCTTTTAAAGTATCTTCATACCACGAAATGCCTGGAGAAATCGAATTAGAGCCAATCATCGTGATAAACCTCAAACATTAAGCAAGAGATATTCACGCTCCCACGGGCTAATCACTTCCATAAAAGTTTCAAATTCTTGTCGTTTAATTGCAGCATAAGTACTGACAAACACATCTCCTAAAATAGCGCGTATTTCTGTATCTTGTTCAAACAAATTGACAGCCTCAATGAGTCCACGCGGTAACTCAATGTTATCAGCATTCACATTATTTGTCGTTGGCTCATCGGGTTCAATTTTCTGTTGTAAACCAATAAGACCGCACGCTAAAGAAGCTGCAAGAGCTAAATAAGGATTTGCATCTGACGAAGGAAGTCTATTCTCAACACGTCGTGCCTGTGGAGCAGAACGAGGAACACGAAAAGCTGTGGTACGATTGTCATATCCCCACCGCAAATTAACAGGGGCCGAATTATCAGGAACAAGACGTCGATAAGAATTCACATAAGGCGCGAGCATTACAAGAACCCCTGGCATATGTTTTTGCAATCCACCAATAAAATGGCGAAAACAAATACTTTCTCCATCATCTTCATGCGTAAAAATATTCATACCTGTCTTCTTATTAACGACTGATTGGTGAATATGCATCGCAGAACCCGGCTGCCCTTGAATGGGCTTGGCCATAAAAGTTGCATACATATTATGTTTCAGTGCTGCTTCACGAATTGTGCGTTTGAACATAAAAACTTGATCAGCCAATTCAATTGGATCACCATGGCGTAAATTGATTTCAAACTGACCTGCCCCCTCTTCGTGAATAAGTGTATCAATCTCCAATCCTTGTGCTTCCGAAAAATGATAAATATCATCAATGAACTCATCAAACTCGTTCACACCGGCAATCGAATAGCCCTGTCCCCCACCAATTGAACGTCCAGAACGACCAACTGGAGGAACTAAAGGATAATCAGGATCAGGATTTTTTTCTACTAAATAAAACTCAATTTCTGGTGAAACAACCGGCTTTAGATCCATTTGCGTATAAAAATTGACTACTTTTCGCAAAACATTTCGTGGTGTATAAGCGACAACCTGTCCACTTTGATATACAAGATCACAAATCACCTGTGCTGTGGGAGCATCTTCCCATGGCACAATGCTTAGCGTAGACAAATCAGGCTCAAGACGCAGATCACCATCGGTTTTAGGATATTCAAAGCCATGACCATCTTCAGGATAATCTCCTGAAATTGTTGTCATAAAAACCGCTGAAGGCAATGCTAATGATGTTTCCGATGTAAATTTTTTAGAAAGCATCATCTTGCCACGCGGCACCCCTGCTTGATCAGGCGTGATACACTCAATATCCTCTACCTTACGAAAAGCCAGCCATTGTAAAACTTGTTCCCAATTTTTTACACCCCTTAAATTTTTAAGGAAATGAGCGACAGGCTTAGAACCCTTACTTTTTATTTGTTTACCATTCTTCACAGCCATAACATATCAACTTTAAAAATAATCAAGTCCTATTCTTATTATATCAGACTTATATCAGCCATGTATGAATGACACGAAAAAAACTTATCAACGAATATTTTTAAAGACTGCTACAAAATTCATCAAGGTAAGAGAACCTTACACTCAATAAGCTATCCTATCAATTATAGTGCAAAATTGGTACTGCACGCGATACATCGCGCGCTAACGTTCTGTTAATAAAAAATAAAAGCTCTAAAGCCATTCTGGCAAGCAATAATCGTATAAAATCTCATATGGATACTCAACGTAATTATTACATCTCTACTCTTAATGACCACAAAGAAGCGATCCGCACACCGCCCCTTCTGCCACCTCAATCTATACAGCAAAATACCCAACGTCTCATTAACTACGCCTTACCGCAACTCCGATAAACGCTTGAAACAACTAGAAGCAGTCAGCATTCGTGGGCAGCTGAACGAAAGACGAATTTCCTATTCTGCTAACAAATCTAGCTTGATTTAGAGCACTAGCCCTCTCAATAATTTTTTTCCCCTCTCCAGATGCGTTGCACATATGACTTCTTATCTGCGTGGCTGAATCTTATTTAGCACAGATAATTTACCTCATCGGTACAAACCCACGCAGTATATCAAGAAATAATTTTTTTAGCTAATCACACATTATAAAGCTATAAATATTCTGATCATGAAAAACCCCGTTCAACAATTCAGATTTTCTCAATCTGCCTTCAAGCTCAAAGCCACAGCACTGCGCTACTGCGTTGCTTCTCTGATTGTCTACTGAGCATTTTATGACAAATCTTTTTATTTTGCCAGACTTCAAATAAGACTGCATCAAAGCTTTCACAGACTTAGTGATAATCCCTTTTCCTTGAAGTTTTAAATCAAGCCAATAGCCGATATAAGCGGTCTTATTACCACTATCAATCCTATTGAAAAAAAGTAACCCCACTGGAACTTCATCAAACAAAATAGCATATGTTTTTCCCTCATTCTTCTGATGTTGCAAAAAGCAAATGTCAAGAAAAATAGCTTCATCATGTTCATTCATAACATAACGTGGCCAAGCCATATATTGATTGAATTCCTTTCTATTACGATCTATGATATTAAAAAGTTCGGAAGCATATCTCGAGGATGCAGGTGCGAGTTGGATATTTTTATCCACACTAATAGCTTCCTCTGCATGCAATAAATCCACTCGCCCAGCTGGTAAGGCATTTTCTGCAAGCCTAGCTGTTACAATTTCTTTTTTGTATAAAGCGTATATGGGAGGTTTAAGACGCGTCCATTCATTAGCAGTTTGTAAATCATAAGAACCGCAACCGCGAATAATAAACAACTGATCTTTGCCCAAACCATAATCTGCCTTGGGAAAAAGGTAATCATTTTCAAAACAGTTAAAACCTGCTAATATCTGATCATGTTTACCACAAGCGCTTTTTTTCTCTTCTAACGGTACAAGCGAATGATGCCAAACACGCCAAGAAGGTATCCAGTTAATGTCAAGATTTGTCTGTATGATATCAACCTTACCGCGCTTTTTAATACTCACAGTTCTCCCTACAGCATAACAATGATCTTCGCTGATATACCTACTAGGCTCAAAAACCAATTTCCATCTAGCAGGTAAAGTGGGGTCTTGTTCAGATAAAACATTAAAAATTCCTTGGAAAAACTCCCGTGATTTCGTAACCGTAACTTCAGCATCTTCTGAGAAGGAGTCTGCTGGAAATCCGCTCCCCATATCAAGATACCCTCCCTTAGGCATATTTTTTAAAAGGAAGGGAAGCCAATCACGCAAGTTCTCAATAACTCGTGCCGGACTTTCCAGATTCGAACCGATATGAAGATGAAAGCCCTTAAGATAAACATTCTTGCAAGATTGCAGTAAAGGAACGATTTCTTCCTCAAATTCTTCCACTGTCACTCCAAAACGAGAACGCTGGCTATCTTTGTAAAAATACGACAATCTTAAACCCAGACCTACTACGCGATCAGTACCAGAAACTAGATCAATTATGGACTTGAGTTCGTGCGGACTGTCGACATGAATCAGTGCATTTTCAGCAATCCCTTGAAAAAGATCGTTGAGAGATTTATAAGATCCATCCAATATAATCCTATCGCCAGTAAAACCAGCCTTTAAAGCTAGCTGAAGCTCATCTGCCGAACATACTTCTGCACTGAGTCCATGCTCAGCGATTAGTCGCAACAGCAAACCTAACGAGCATGATTTAACCGAAACAGTGATAACTGCGTTCAGAAAATATTGCTGTCAGATCGCTTGCAAATGCAAAACCCATTTCAGTGCAGAATCAACATCGAATATAAAAAACGGCTCGTCGCCATAAGGCTGGCGTCCACGCAGTCGTTTAGCTGCCGTGATGATATTTTGAGCTATTATTTTTTGCGCCATAACTGTATCGTAACTCCCTGATAATCTCGTTGAGCATTAAGAGAAACACGGATAGCAAAATATCGCTCATAAAATGCATCCTGCATATTTTCCTCAAGCTGACAAGTGACCTTATTTTCAATTCTAATATATCTACGAAGATTTTCTTTAAGCTCATCATAGGATCGGGACGATAATTCATAATTTTTTCTCGATCCTGTTCCAATCCTGCTTTGCCAAAAAAGTCACGCCAATAATGCAGCGTCCAAGCAGAATTAAGTTTGAACCCTATGGCGCTATAAATGTCAGTAATAATTTTATCGCTAGACATCCTTCTATCGTAAAAATTTGAAGTACAAAGAACACCTTCTACTTTCAAAACACGACTAACCTCAGACAGCGCTTGTTCCCTTGCTTGAATAAATGCAAAATTACATCCACCAAGTACATGAGTAAACGTTTCTGCATAAAAAGGAAGGCTACAGACATCAGGAACTTGATAGCGTAAAGATCATCCTCTGCAAGCTTAGCTGCCGACTCACGGGCAATAATGATTGCTACTTCAGATATATCAATATCCTCTGCAGAAGATATAGTTTTTTTCAAAACAATAACGCGAACTGTAACCAGTAGAGCAGGCAAGATCCAACAACACAGACTCGCGGTGAATGCTAGCATGCGATCCAATAATCAACAGTATAATTACCACTGGGCAGCGTATTATCCTGTTTCATCAGCGCCACAAAATCAGGATAACTCATCGAACAAACGTCTTCAAACTTCGCAAATGTATCACTAAGCTCCATCATATAATTTCCTCCTTATAGGGATTTCTTTAAAACGGATCTCCAGCGCAAAGTAAAGCTTTTGTTCTCCCTCGCGCTCTAAAAACACCGCCAAATCAGGCGTGTAAGGTCCTATGAGCGGCACAATTTTAAAGCTCCTTGGCAATTTAAAAAATAATTTTACTTCGGGAGCATTATCATTGATTTTGCACAAATTCTTTTTCAATATTACTCTTAATAAACCACATGATCATACACACTTTTCTCACTCGTCACAGCGGTCCGTTCTAAATTCGCCAAAAGTTTGCTACTTGCAAAACATTCTTGCACGCTATAGTTTTAGCCAGCTAGTTTTAAATATTTAATACCATCAATAGTAAAATTAACATGCGCTTTATTGAGGATTTCCTCCACGCACTCCAAAGAAGCTTGCATTTTTTTTGCAAAATCTAATATGCGCCCACTCTATTAGCAAAACATCAATATCATAAACCTCTTGATATGTTCGCTCCGATATTTCTGGTTAATAGCAGCACAACCATTTGGCACATTCAAATCGGTAAGCATCTCTCCTAAAAACGATGGACAGCTATCAATTTCGACGAAATCCATATAAGATGACCCACACACTATTTTTTCCTGTGTCTTTATGTAAGTCATAGGCAAGGCACTCTTCAACTGTATCTTCACCCTCAAACCTCCTCGTCTTTTATTAACTTTTTATCAGTACAAAGCCAGGCCCAATTTAGCGGGATAACGAAACATATACAAAGCAAGGAAAATGAAAAAGCTGCTTCTATACAAACATTACTCGCCAACCAACCAATCAGCACAAGCGCTAAAATACCAAAAATACGCGCAAGAAAACTAACAATGGATAAAACCGTATTCGCATTCTTTTGTTGAATATGTTTAAAAAATTCTGCTTCAAACTGTGTTACAGGGACAGAAAAAAACTGTGAAATATGGTGAATAAAATAATGGGGGCCCAACTGTTTGCAACAAGAAGCAGAGCAAGCATAACAACAGCACTCAAAATTAGCGAGCACAAAGTTATCGCCATAGGAGCATATTTTTGCATAAGATATTTAATGACAAAGCGATTAAATAAGTACTTGACAAAACTATAAGACACAAAACACAGGCCAAGAATAAGAATTTTAGTCTTTCCTGTTGCATTGTCTAATACGCCTGTTTGCCCTAAAATAAAAGGTTGCCAAAAATGAAATACTAGCTGCAATGCAGCAACAATAAAACCACATATCACTATATAATATAACCCGATTTTTGAGGTAATTAAATAAGTAAAAGCTTCTGTTGCATGCAACAAAGAACCCAAGTCTCTTGGCTGACGACTCCAAACGGATGCAATCCCTATCCCCGTCACCCGACTAAACCAGAATACCAGCACGAGAAACCCGAAAGAACAAAAATAATATGCCGACTGATAATTATCCATACACAAAACAATAAGAACACCTAGTGCACCAGCAACCATATTCATGAATGCTATCAGTTCCCGCTTATAGGCGTTTGTTTGGTGGTAGATCAAACTACCCTTATAACCACTGCCGTCGATTAAGCCTTTAATCCATGCGCTATCAGCGCCAGAACATAAAGCAAAGGCTAAAGCATAAATAATTTCTGCCAGAATTAAGACAGAAAGATTAGGCGCGTAGGTACATAAAAAGAAGAAGAGCGAAAAAAAGAAACATGATAAGATAACATTTTGTTTAACGCCGATTTTATCTCCTAAAATCCCACAAAGCACTTCAAAAATACAAATAGCCACGCTAAACACAATTTGCAATAAAGCGAGCTGTGTTATACTAATGCCCATAGACAATAGAAAAAAGGCATGGAAGGAACCCGTAATCAGCCGAACCCCGCTCATTGCCGCACAGCCATACAGCAACTTTTTAACTTCATAATCTATCGTCATTAATATGTCCAAAAGCTGTAAAGCTGGCAGCTTTTTTGCAAGCAGTTTTATATATTTTAAAACCTCAATTCAAAAGAGCGCCTCGAGCAACCATTTTCTACTCACTTGCTCGGACTTTGAACGTAGCAACACCAAGCCGCTTAATTTTTTTCAGTGGTTTATATATCTCTTTAGTTTTCATAACTTTACCTTCTGTATTAAATGAAAACAATTAAATTTAATATGAGGTGTACATTATTATAGCTAGCTTTTGTCAACTTATTATCTTGATATAAAAAGCTTTGCTCTTCGCCCACACCCACGTTAAATATTTCATACACCAATCATTCTGCAACAACCACCACAATGCTTGGAAACTTATGCGCCCCTGCGGATAAAGTACGCTTATATTCACGCCAATTTTTCACTGGCTGGTCATTAAAAGCAACGCTCGTTTGCAGTGCATAAAAATGCGCTTTGCCGCATTTAATCTTCAGCATTTCTTTAAGGCACAAATTAAACTGGCTGTCTGCCCCTTTTGTCTCCAGCACAAAATAAAGCTTTTGTTTGCCATCACACTCTAAAAATACCGTCCAATCAGGTGTATAAGAACCAATGGGAGTTTTTATTTTAAAACTTCTTGGCAATTAAAAAATAATCTTACATCAAGGGCATTATCGAGGTTTTGCACAAACTCTTTCTCAATACGGCTCTCACAAATCACATGATCATAAACACTTTTCTCGTTGACCACTGCCGGCTATATGATCGCCTTTTATGTCCTCATTTTACAGATGTGGAATCAACTTTATTACGCTGCGCACATTCAGCGATTATTTTATCATCTGCTTGAGAGCCAAAAAACATGCAGCGGCTTCAATAATAAGGCCAGCTACTCAATCAATCTACACGAAAATACATGTGTAAGCGAATTCGCCTATGAAATACTGTATCCAAACCCATCCATAGGGTATTCCTTTTAAAAATTGCACCTATGACTTATCATAATAACAATCTCAAAATACATATTTAGTCTTTGTCTGAAATAACTCAATTTCGGATTGATGAAAACGAAAACGTACTGCGATACTCACATCATCCAACCCTAATAACCAAACACAAGTGAGCCAACATTCTTATACCACCAACGACTAACTAACCGTATTTTCTATCATTTTTTATCATATTTTCTACCCTTAGTATTTAAAAATCTATACATTTCAGCAATAAGCTGCTCGCAGCAAACCCGTGCATCTTCGCTGCTAACGCTCTACAACCTTCATCCTCAAACGCAAAAACATCAACCAAAGAAACTTGACATTGCAATGCATATTCATAAAGCATACTGTAGCTTGTCAGCAGGTTTTGTATATTTTGACACCAGGTTTTGTACCAATTTATTTTGTTTCACATGATTTTTAAGGGGTTCTCAAAGGGTCTTCACAGACCTTTCAAAGGGTGTTTTAAGATTCGTCATTTTTTGTGAGAATCTATGGAATTTTGCTTCTCAATCATCGGATCATTATTTTGAGCTCAAGCGGATATTTCTGGAAAGTTGTCGTTATCCGTTAGGTCACTAAAGCATGTAAAGTCAGATTGGAAAGCCAAAGGGATGATTCCT
The DNA here is from genome assembly GCF_944801835.1 of Bartonella sp. B1099. Classification (GTDB taxonomy): domain Bacteria; phylum Pseudomonadota; class Alphaproteobacteria; order Rhizobiales; family Rhizobiaceae; genus Bartonella. The sequence goes on from NZ_CALYLN010000001.1 coordinate 193,804, forward strand.
GTTGGTCCATGGCGTTGCTTGGCTATGATAACCTCAGCTTTGCCCTTAACTTGCTCCATTGCTTCTTTCCATTTGTGATATTCAACACTGCCTTCTTTTTGTTTTTCATTGTTGAGATAATATTCTTCACGATAAACAAACAACACAATATCGGCATCTTGCTCGATTGAACCTGATTCACGTAAATCGGAGAGTTGTGGACGTTTATCTGTTCTATTTTCAACTTGTCGCGATAATTGCGAAAGCGCAATGATGGGAATATTGAGTTCCTTTGCAAGCGCTTTAAGACCCATAGTAATGACCGTAATCTCTTGAACGCGGTTTTCAGAAGAACGCTTTGAACCGCTTGTCATCAATTGAATATAATCAATGATCAAAACATCTAGACCATGTTGTCGTTTAAGACGCCTTGCACGCGCGGCTAGTTGTGCAAGAGATACAGCTCCCGTTTGATCGATATAAAGAGGAATGGTTTGAAGGGAACGCATAGCATGAATGATATTGGTAAATTGATCATCAGAAAGATTACCCCGTCGAATATCAGAAGAAGAAACCTTTGTTTGTTCTGAGATAATACGGGTTGCAAGCTGTTCTGTTGACATTTCAAGGGAGAAGAAACCGACAATCCCCCCTTCACTGGCTTGGCTATCATCATGATTCTTGCAAGCATTGGCAATATTAAAGGCAATATTGGTTGCAAGGGACGTTTTACCCATCCCAGGGCGCCCTGCTAGGATAATCAAATCAGATGGTTGCAACCCGCCCATTTTTTCATCAAGAGTTTTAATATGGGTTGCCATGCCAGAGAGCTGTGAGGAACGCTGTTTTGCAGCACTTGCCATGTTAATGGCTTTTACAATAGCTCTATCAAAGTTTTCAAAACCCCCTCCATATTTGCCTTTCTCTGCCAATGCAAACAACTGATTTTCAATCGCTTCAATTTGTTGCGAAGGGGTAAGTTCTAGAGGAGAATCAAAAGAACTATTCACAATTTGAGTGCCAAGGTTAATTAAAGAACGCCGAATAAACAGATCATAAATAACCTGTCCATAATCTTGAGTATTGATGATTGTGACAGCTTCTTTGGCTAAACGAACAACATACTGGTATACAGTGATATCTCCAATTTTCTCATCATTTGCAATAAAGGGCTTCATGGTAATGGGGTCTGCAACTTTTCCCTTTTGAACAATTTGTAAGATGATATCAAAAAGCCTTTGATGGAAGGCTTCAAAAAAATGTTCTGGTTTGAGAAAATCAGAAACGCTCTCAAGAGCATCATTATTGATCATGATGGCCCCGAGCAACGCTTGTTCTGCTTCAATATTATGGGGAAGTTGCCGAAAAGAAGGGGCAAAAGTATCTCTTGGGTTTTCTATTTCTAACACGTTTAATTTTCTCATGCCTCTTTTCCTTGATTTGGCGCTTCTAGGGTTATTTCTGTGGTATAGCCGCTTTGCTTTTCATAGCGGTGAGTCACGGTTGCGGCTTTCCATGGTCCATTGATTTGCATACGAAATCCTTGGAGGAGAAGGGGTTGATCGGCCATGACTTCGGGGCGTCCCGCAAGGGTCAAAGAACCACTGCCCACAGCACGACACAGCCTGTCTGATTCTGATGCAGCAGCAGCTTGTGCTTCTTCTTTACAAGTGTAACAACCACGCAGACGACGCACAGGACCGCTAAAACCTGTCTGATGCTTGACTTGGCATTGCTGCCCTTGTGAGCGATCAAAATAAGCAGCTTCAATGATGCCATATTGGGTGCGTGGCTCGAGGGTAAATTCCCAGTTGGAACAGTCGTGTTTATGGATGTCGAGTGCTGGTAAGTTATCGCCGCTTAAAAATAAAAACTTATTGTCTTTGATCAAAAAACGTGCCTGCATCCGATCAGCAAGGCGGGTTAAAAAATCAATCGCCGATTGATCGGTACGAATCGCATAAGGCAAGGTTTGTTTGGTAAATTGTGGACTGACCTTTGCTTGATAACCATGACGTTTGGCAAGGCTCTCAACAATCTCAGCAATGGTTTTGTGGTCAAAATGTTCGCTCACCTGTTCTTTGATCTCCGCACGCATGGAAGCGCTTTTGCCACAAAGGCGCAAAATCTCTCCATCACTGCCCCCACAACTGATCACCGATTCCACAACAAAACGCCCCATAAAGGCACGGATGCTGTCCTCATAACCAAAGGTGACATGGAGCGCACTGTTACTGGAGGGAATCTATAAATCATTGCCGCTATCATCAAACTCTGCTTCAAATGTATCGGCTTCATTACCGGCATGATCTGTGATAGTTGCGGTTAAAAGACGCTGGTAAAAAACCTCATGAACAGGTTTGTCTCCCACCTTAACCACAATAAAAGGGTGTGTGCGCATTAATCCCATAACCGTTTCACCATACTTTGGGGATTGTGAAGTGCAAATTCAGGCAGAATGACCGTTAAGCCTCGCGGTAAAATTGGACCATATTTGGCAATCTCTGGATTGGCTTCCAATGTGGCTTCTAAATAGCCGTTTAGTGCCCCAACTTGCGATCTGTCTCCTAACACAGCCATGGCATGTTGAAAGCAGAGGAGATCGAGACTCATATCCTCCAGCTCTACAACAACACGCTTTTCTGGTATCTTCATAGAGTTTGCCCCACCTGATATTGTCCTTGCGGTTTTCCGCCATTAAAAAAGGGTAAGAGACTGATGGAATAGCGGATACGCTGGGATTGACCGGAGCGACTGATAAAGTCGTGGTCTTTCGTGATACTGGTGATCACCACGGGTCCATGGAGAAGGACACTATAGGTGGTATCATTGATCCAACGAAGCATCTGGACCGGCTTTGCTCTTTTGATCGTTGTGGTGATGGCATCAATGGCTACACGATCACCAAATTCTTCTGGAAATAATACCCCGTGGATGGTTTTGGGATCATTGCCATAACCGGTAAATTGCAAACCAGGGGCCCCACCAAAACGCTCTAAGCAAACCCATGAGGCAGAAAACTCTTCCTCAAAAGATTGGAAGTTCAACCAGTCCACATAAAATTGATGCGGTCCCAACATCAGCAAAGGATCTTGCATACTCCCTCCCCTTATTCTGTTTCTCGTATTATTCTGTCCTGCCATTCCTCTCTTGTTTTAATATACCCATGAATATTGGCATCAAAGCACATCTGACCATTAATAAAATATCATGAGGAAATTCTCCGTGCCTTATAATATTGCACTAAATACGAAAAAGTATTTTTAACTATACTAAAAAATACATTATAAATTAAACTTAAATATTGCGTATTTAATGATAAATTTAACTTTGACAGAGAAAAAAAAATAAATTATCAAAGCTATGAGTAATTAATGAAAAGCAATATCTATTTCTGTTCTTCTTTTGAAGAGTGCGGGGAATAATATTGGGGGCTTTAAAAGGAGAGTATTCGTGTATAAAAAATCCCTTCTGTCATCTATAGCAACAGCAGCTATTGTGTTGTTTAATATCCAATTCAATGTTCATGCTGAATCTCTTGAAGTTTCTGGAGAAAAAAAAGAGATCAAAGATGCTACTTATGAGACTCTTCATGCTCTAAAAGACGGTCAAATTATCGGAACTGATTTGAAGATAACTGGAAATAAAGACACAAACTCAAGCTCAAACACAAACATTTACGTTATAAGCACTGAAGGTAAAGGCAGTTCAATTGAATTAAAGGGCGATAACACAACCATTAAAGGAACGGATTCTGACATCCGTTTGGGTCTTGAAGTAAAAGATGACGCGATACTTCAAGTGACAGGGGGCACTATTACGGTTTCTGACACTGGCGTTCACTTCTTAAACAGTAATAGCAAAGAAAACAAACTGGAAAATGTGACCATATCGAGTGGTAAAGATGATGCACCACTACACGCTGGAATAAAAACTGAAAACAGTACCATCACTTTAGAAAATGTAAAAGTGACACAAACAAATAATGCCGTAGTTGCAAATAATAACTCTACAATAACAATCTCTGGAGGATCATTTGAAACGCAAAAGCTAACATTAGGTGCTCTTAATGGCAGTACCATTACTTTAAACACCAACGTTCAAATTACATCCGAGAACTCCGGACTTTATGCAAAAAACGGTAGTGCAATCAGCATGACAGGAGGAATAATTAAAGCTTCAGAAATTGGAGCGTCCTTCGAGAGCAGTAAAAGCGATAACAACAAACTAAACGGTGTAACCATCTCAAGTAATAAAGAGGATGCACTACTAAAAAAAGGAGTATCTGCAGATAACAGTACAGTCGCTTTAACAAATGTAACTGTCTCTCAAGCAGTAAACGCCGTAGTTGCAGATAATGAATCTACAATAACGATCTCTGGAGGATCATTTGAGACGCAAAAGGTAACATTAGGCGCTCTTAATGGTAGCACCATTATTTTAAACAACAACGTTCAAATTACATCTGAAAACACTGGACTTTATGCAAAAGATGGTGGCGCAATCAGCATGACGGGGGGAACCATTAAAACTTCAGAGGTTGGTGCTGGCTTTGAAGGCAGTAACAACGAAAAAAATAAACTGGAAAATGTGACTATATTAAGTAATAAAGACGGTGCACTCCTGAACGTAGGAGTATCTGCAGATAAAAATAGTACAGTCGCTTTAAAAAATGTAACTGTAAAACAAGTAGAAAGCGCCGTAGTTGCCGATAATGAATCTACAATAACAGTCTCTGGAGGATCATTTGACGCAAAAGAGGCAACGATATACGCTGGAAAAGGCAGCACTGTTATTTTAACTGACGTTACACAGATTACATCATCTGAGAACGATGGGCTTCTTGCCGAAACAGGTGGCGCGATCAATATGACGGGAGGAACAATTAAAGCTTTCTATAATGGTGCTGACTTTGAAGGCAGTAACAGCGAAAAAAATAAACTGGAAAATGTGACTATATTAAGTAATAAAGACGGTGCACTTCTGAACGCAGGAGTATCTGCAGATAAAAGTACAGTCGCTTTAACAAATGTAACTGTCACACAAGCAGAAAACGCCGTAGTTGCAGATAATGAATCTACAATAACAGTCTCTGGAGGATCGTTTGATGCAAAACTAGCGACAATAGCTTCGCAAGGCAATAGTATCGTTACCTTAACCAACAATGCTCAAATTACATCATCTGAAAACACCAGTCTCCTTGCAAAAGAAGGGGGCGCAATCAGCATGACGGGGGGAACCATTAAAGCTTCAAATGTTGGTGCTACCTTCGAGAATAGTAAGAGAGAAGAAAACAAACTGGAAAATGTGACAATATCAAGCAGTAAAGACGATGCACGGCTAAAAGCAGGGGTATCTGCGGATCAAAGTACAGTCGCTTTAACAAATGTAACTGTCTCTCAAGCAGAAAACGCGGTAGTTGCAGATAATAAGTCTACAATAACAATCTCTGGAGGATCGTTTGATGCAAAACTAGCGACAATAGCTTCGCAAGGCAATAGTATCGTTACCTTAACCAACAATGCTCAAATTACATCATCTGAGAACGATGGACTTCTTGCACAAAATGACGGTGCAATCAGCATGACAGGAGGAATCATTAAAGCTTCAAACGTTGGCGCTCATTTCGAGAACAGTAAGAGAGAAGAAAATAAACTGGAAAATGTGACAATATCAAGCAGTAAAGACGATGCGCTGCTTCTGAATGGAATATTAGCAGTCCAAAACAGTACAGTCGCTTTAACAAATGTCACCGTGACAAAAGCAAACAGCGCCATAATTGCAGATGATCAATCAACAATAACGGTTTCTGGAGGGGAATTTGACGCAAAAAAAGTAACTATAGGTTCTCAAGGAAACAGTATCATTACCTTAACCGACAATGCTCAAATTACATCATCTGAGAACGATGGACTTCTTGCACAAAATGACGGTGCAATCAGCATGACGGGGGGAAGCATTAAAGCTTTCTATAATGGAGCTACCTTCGAGAATAGTAAGAGAGAAGAAAACAAACTGGAAAATGTGACCATATCAAGCGTTAAAGACGATGCACGACTAAAAGCAGGGATATCTGCAGATCAAAGTACAGTCGCTTTAAAAAATGTAACCGTTACAAAAGCAGAAAATGCCGTAGTTGCCGATAATAAATCTACAATAACAGTCTCTGGAGGATCATTTGATGCAAAATACGCAACAATAGCTACGCAAAATAGTGGTACTATTATTTTAACCGACAATGCCCAAATTACATCATCTGAAGACACTGGACTTTATGTAAAAGATGGTGGCGCAATCAACATGACGGGGGGAAGCATTAAAGCTTTCTATAATGGAGCTAGCTTCGAGAATAGTAAGAGAGAAGAAAACAAACTAGAAAATGTGACCATATCAAGCGTTAAAGATGGAGATGATGCGCTATTACACTATGGAATAAAAGCAAATAAAAGTACCATCATTTTAAACAATGTAACCGTGACAAAAGCAGAAAGTGCCATAATTGCAGATGACCACTCGACAATAACAGTCTCTGGAGGATCATTTGAAAGCGAAGGTGATGGAATATATGCAAAACAAGGAAGTTCCATTGCTTTAAACAACGCTACGGTCACGTCATCTTATGGAGATAGTGTCTATGCAGACGGTCCAGATTCAAAAATTATAATGGTAGGAGGAAGCGCAACTGCAAAAAGTAACAGTGCAGCATTATTGACAGAAAACCAAGGACAGATCGATGCCACAGATGTTACGCTCACAACAAATGGCATAGGGACCGGCGCACTTGCGCTTGGTGAGAGCACAATTCAATTGCATGGCAATACAACAATCAACAATACTTTAGACGGTCTTAGAACAGCTGATGGTGGTAAAATTACCGGTGAAAATTTAAATATCACCGGTGGAAAAGCTATCAATTCGGATCCCGACACAGAACGCTCTGGTCTAACGACAGAAGGCGCTGGAAGTGAAATTAACTTAACAGGCAAAACAATCATTCAAAATGTTGATGAAGGTTTTTATGCAGACGGTGGAAGCAAGATCACCAGTGGCGATCTAGTAATGACCGCTGGTGAGAGCGAAAAAATAACCACTGCTGTAGGCTCTTACGAGCCTGAGAGCAAAATTGAATTAAATGGGAACACAACCATTAAAAGTTTTGATCTTGGTCTTGCTGCAGCTGGTGATGCCTCAATTATCATGAAGAATGGCACTAAAAATGAAATAGACGTCAAAAAAGTTGCACTATCCGCAGCAGCTAGGGGAAAGATTGACCTAGCAAATACTGATGTAAAAGCAGAAAGCATAGGTATGCAACTAGTGGCTTTATCGAAAACCAATACAGATAAATTAGATGATCTACAAATAGATGGAAATAGCGAAATCAATCTGACCAATAGCAATATTCACGTTGATAATGGCACTGGAATTCTTGTTGGAGCTTTCGCCGCAAAAAGCATTGAAAATAGTCCTGCTCTATCAATCGGTACAATTAATCTTAATAATTCAAAAATCCACGCCGATATGTTATTAGATGATGGTATTTTTTGGGACAAAATTTCTGGCAACGATAAAAATTTCTGGAATGATGAAACCATGAAGAAGATCTCCAACGGTAGCTTCACATTAAATGCAGATCATTCCACTTTAGAAGGCAGAGCCAACATTGCACAAGAGAGAAACGTACACTTTAACCTAAAAAATGGTACACAATGGTTCTTAAAAAACAGCACACAAGAAAAAAATGCTGAGGGCAATTTGCTTGATATCGCTCAAAGATCGCGTTCTGATATTTCTGTTCTCGACCTCAATGACAGCTCTCTCATTTTTCAAGAGCCAACAGAAAATCATTACCACACATTGCATATAGGTTCAGGAAAACCAGATACCGAATCTGTTTATAATGCAACAGGCGATGCAAAAATTTATTTCAATACAAAATGGACTGATGGCACGCCAATCACAGAGCAAGAAACCGATCATCTTCTCATTCACGGCGATGTTTCAGGTTCCACAACAGTTTACATTCAAAGCGATTTAGGAGATAAAGAGAGTGTCATAAATGCTTCCGATCCTTCTAACATAGGCGGGCTTTCATTGATCCAAGTTTCTGGAAAGGCTGATGAAAATTCTTTCAAATTAGCCCATGGTTATATCACAAAAGGTGGAGCGCCTTATAAATATACGCTAACAGGTTACGGACCAGAATCAAGCTATGGCCAAGCGAATATTGAACAAAGTCTCTTTGATGAAAAGAATGAGAATTTCTGGGATTTCCGCTTACATAAAGAATTTCTTCCTGATTCAAAAGTAGAAGCACCTGTAGCACAAATGGCAAGCTATTTGGTCATGCCAAATGCTCTCTTCTATAGTGGATTGACCGATATGGCTGAACAAAACGCATTGTTGGCAAATATCAGAACAGCGGTCATAGATAAAGGACAAGAAAAACAGAATGGCTTTTTCTTACACACCTATGGAAGCACAGGAACCTTCTCCTCTGAAAGTGCACCACGTCAATATGGTTATAGCGGTGCTGATCTTCGCTATGCCGCTCTACAAGGAGGGGTGAACTTCGCAACACTGGAAGGACATAATACCACAACACGTTTCGGTCTTTTAGGAACCTATGGACAGCTTTCCTTTACGCCAAAAAATATGCGAGATGCTGGAAAAAACACCGTTGATAAATGGTCCCTCACAGCCTATGGAACCATACAATACGACAATGGCTTTTATCTTGATACGCTGTTATCCTATGGCTTCCTAAAAGGAGAGATCACCAATGCCCTCATTGGGACAACCGCAAAGTTGAAAAATGCCAAAATGTTGAACATCTCCACCACTGTTGGCAAACAATTTGCAACAGGAATTCAGGGTGTAACATTCGAACCGCAGGCACAACTTGCTTATCAACATTTGACGTTTGATACCATTGCAGATGCCGATAATTTTACCGTTGACATGCAAAATCCTCATCAATGGATGATCCGTATTGGCGGGCGTTTGACCAAAAGCATTTCCACTGAAAACAACCGTCCTATGTCTTTCTATGGAAAAGTCAACTTGATCAAAACTTTTAGGGATGATCAGTCCCTCCATATTGATAAGGATTATAAACTTGATGCTATGGGATCTGCACTTGAAGGAGGGCTTGGCATCAACGCGCAATTGTCCACGAACCTCTCCCTTCATGGTGATGTGAGTTATCAACAAAAACTGCAAAAAACGGGTATCTCTGGAGCAAGTTTTTCAGGCGGAATACGCTATCAGTTTTAAGGCAAAACTTTAACAACAAGTGTATTGTTATTCTATACACTTCATCAAACAAAAAAGGCAGCATATCATGCTGCCTTTTTTATTCTTAACACTCTTTCATTAAAAGATCGCTCGAATAACGTTGTTATTTATCCCCTTTTAACATCATCTCCATCGAGATTCATTGATTTATAAGGTTGGATATTATCTTTGAAGCCTATCAGATTAAATGCGTTCATCTCCCTTAAACAAAATGGCATAAAGTGCTTCATCTCCAAGTGAAAGAAAAACGCTCAGAAAAAAACACCTAGAGATAACTATGTTCGGCCCAAATGTTATTGATAAATCTCGTTTGCTTCATAAAATCCCCTTCCCTTTTTCTCAAGAAAAAATGTCAGGGATTTTTATCGAGAATATCTCAACAACCCAAAATGATGAAAACCGAGACCTTTTAATAAAAGTACAATTTCTCATAAAAGTGCACTTTTATGGACCAAAGCACCCTTTATTTCAAAGCTTTCAACATGAAGCTCTTTATAAATTGCCTTTTTCCACTTAAAATAGGCTTTTCTTTCTCTTTACACGAATTCTGCGGCATATTTTATTCGTGAATTTATCCATAAAGTTAAGAAAAATGCATTTTGAGAAAATAGACAGATAACAATATCTAAAAAGATAATAATAAAAAGCTCTTTCTTCGCCCCCTTGCTCTGTTGATACCCTCTATTCTTTCAATCAACGAGCTTATTACACCATCTATAAAGCTTCATTGATACTTTCCTGTAGCATTTTAGGTAAACAATTTTGAGAAAGCTCATCCTTCTCATTCCAAGCTCATCTCACTGAAAGAAAATAAACGATGGGAAAACGATCAAAATCAGTATAATAGAAATAAGTTTTTGAAGCGCAATATGATGTTATCATATCTTAAGAGATACTGTAAAAGCAGTCCCTGTTTATTCTATTTTCTTTATTTTTTAACAAACAACGCTATTTTTCTAATAGTTTATTAAGCAGTAAGACTATTAAAATTTATAAAATAGTAATATATTTAATCTATAATAAAAAAATATAATATTAAAATAAATAAAATTATAATAAACTCAACAATATTGTTGATATTTTATTTTAAAATAAAAAATATAATTCAAGATAAAATATATATTGTTATTTTTAAACATAAACAGAAAATATTTTTAGCTAAAAATATTTTATCGGGCATAATAGCTGTAAAAATTTTACGATTTTCCACCTATCATGCTGAAATGAAATCCCTTAAAATTTTTGGTGCAAAAAACATATCCCATAGAACTTATGCAATACCTCCTACAAAACATGATAAAAAAAATCATCGACAAATATTTAATCATAACGAGAGAACAAACTGCTTTCTCTAAAAATACTTCTACAGCTGCCAAAACTGAAGGAATGAACAGGGCAATTAAATGACTAAAGAGCATTATTATTTATAATAATATAATACAGCTCATTGATTTATAAAGAATATTTACTGTTTTCCTGTTGAAGAGGCATACCCAATACCGTAAGAAACTTTCTCATTCCCCCCTGTTCCACGTTGAATCAATCAAACCTCTGTCTCTTGCACCTTACAAGCAGGTGAACCATGTGGAAAAAAATTAAGAAAAGCCTAAAATAACCTTTTTATGAACCGTCTCAAGCACCAAAGGCTGTTTTGCAATATTAAGGGCTGGTAAAATATGCAATGGAGTTGCTCTTTTATCAAAAGGCACCTGCTTCCTCCTTCACAAGCATAAAGAGGATGGAGCTCACAAGCTTTATCGCTATACCATTCACGAGTGCCGTCGCAAAATGCGCTATGATGCCTTAGAAAATGAGCGTTGGAGCTTTAAAAAAGATCTCTTTGAAGAACCCCAATATCCCCCTCATTTCTTTTTATAGCATATTTTCTCCTAGAGTAGAGAAAATAGACTAAGATTTTTTCTGAGTACCGAAAACAATCCATATCAATGCTATAGAGCTTTTATAATGATTATCCTGAAGTACCAATTTTTAAATAGCGTGTTTTAAATAGCTCCATTGTGGTTTTAGCATAAGCTTATCAAGCTAGATTTTATGAAATCCATTATTTCATTTGCTTTTTATGATCAATGAAAAAAGCTTTTCTGAAGCAAAACTTCAAATGATAGAGAACACTACAATATAGTTTGTTTTGTTATTTACAATAAAAACATAATGATATAAAAAGCTGATTGGGTACTTGCGCCATCAGGGGAATGAAGTAAGCATCAAAGCATACCAAATACTAAAGGCATATCTATGTGTAAGAAATATATTTATAAGAAGAATCTTTTGTTATGTACAATTGCTGGAACTTTGATTTTTTCTCATTTCGGTTCAACTCATGCAAATACACAACCTCCTGAAATTATTGATGAGTTCAAGCTGGAGAACGGAGAGGAAAAGACTCTTAATAATGTTTTTATCCGCAATGGATTAAGCGCAGTGTACGCCTCTAAAAAAGCAACTGCTACAATTACGAATTCAACAATACATTCAGCTTCGTTTGCCTTTGCTGTATCACAAGGTGGGCGCATTAATGCGAAAGAAGTTAAAGCCAATGCCTTGTATACTGGTCTATCAATTTCAAACGGTATCATTAACATTGAAGATTCATTTATAGAAACCAAAAGAAAATCCGGTATTATTTTTCATAGCATTTTAGATGCTTTTGTGAAAGATGGGGAAGAAGTTGTCAATAAAGCAATTCTTACCAATACAAAACTTCTTGTGAGAGATGGTGTCGGTATTTTAGGACCTTCCTCTTCAAAGTCTGTTGCCGAAGTTCAACTTAGGAATTCAGAAGTTCGTGCTGATGTATTATTACAAAATAATGTAAAAAAGAAAACAGATTCAGATCCTCATCCTGTGACTTTTGTCTTAACCGCCGATAATTCAATTATGGAAGGAAGAGCAAGAACCTTAGCAGTCAATACAACTGTTTTTAATTTAACCAACAAGAGCAAATGGTATTTAAATGTAAGTCAATATGACATAAATCGTGATTTTAGTACATTTAATTATGCTCTCCACGACATTGAGCAGCGAGCGCTGTCTACCGTTTCAGCCCTGAACCTTAATAATAGTTCTATTGTGTTTAATGCGCCCCATACGCTGGCAAAGGGTCAATATCAAACCTTGAGTATAGGACAAACCCTTGAGGTTCCTCATTCACAAGAAAATAGGGACTCCGCTAAAGAAACTGTTTACAATGCAACAGGCAATGCAAAGATTTATTTCAATACAAAATGGAGTGATGGTCTGACAAAAGAACAGCAAAAAACGGACCGCCTTCTTGTTCACGGAGATGTCTCAGGTACCACAACAATTCATTTCAATAGTCTCTCAAAAGGGGAGCCATCACAGGCAGAGTCTTCTATTCCAGCGAATATGCGTGGTCTGTCACTCATACAAGTATCTGGACAGGCAGATAAAAATGCCTTCAAACTAGCAAATGGCTATGTCACAATGGGTGGTTTGCCCTATAAATATGTTTTAAATGCCTATGGACCGGCATCAAGTCTTGGAAAAGCAGAGAGCGCACAAAGCCATTTAGGGGAAGTATCTCAACAATCAAAAGACAAGAGCGCAAAAATCGATACAACTCCCGTTGTATTAGGGGGAATGATTTTAGGCGTTGAGAATAATATAAAAGGTGAATCAACATCAAATTCTGGACAAGCAGACAGCGAACAAAACCATTTGAGAAAAAATCAGAATTTCTGGGATTTCCGCTTGCAAAGTGCAACGCTCGATGATGAAGGAAAGATCAAGGCTCTCGTTCCTCAAGTAGCAAGCTATTTGGTCATGCCTAACGCTCTATTCTCAGCTGGATTGGCTGATATAAACAATCAAAATACGTTACTGAATACGATGCAAGAAACAGGCTTTGAGACAAAGGATCATAAAAACAAAGGAATCTTCTTCTCGACTTACGGCAACAAGATGACATTATCCTCTCACCGTACGCCATTACAATATGGCTATGGTGCCGATATTCACTATGCTGCTTTACAAGCAGGCTTTACATTGGTCGCTCTAGAAGATCAAAATGTGACCACCAACTTTGGTCTTTTAGGAACATATGGGAAATTGGCTTTCACCCCAAAAGATATGGAAGGTGCTGACAAGAGTACGCTCAATAAGTGGTCACTGACTGCATATAGTGACCTGCATCATCATAATGGGACATATGTCCATGCACTCTTCTCCTATGGAATGCTCAAGGGAAATATCACCACAGCTCTCATAGGAAAGACAGTAGAATTGACGAACACTGATACATTCAGTGCATCGGCAACCATTGGACAAAAATTCGAAACCAGTACGAAAGGATTGACCTTTGAACCACAAGCACAAGTTGTTTATCAACGTCTTATGCTTGGCACACTCTCAGATATTGATGGCTTTGATGTGGATATGGGCAATCCTCATCAATGGTTGGTTCGTATTGGAGGGCGTTTAATGCAAACAACAGTTCCCACTGAAAACGGCGGTATTCTTTCTTTCTATGGGAAGTTGAATATTGTTAAAGCTTTTTCCAATAATAGTACTATACAGATTGGTGAATCATTCCGTCTTGATTCTATGGGCGCAGCCATTGAAGGTGGATTTGGTGTGAATGCACAATTATCACAAAATATTACCCTTCATGCTGATGTTCATTATCAACAGAAAATTCAAAAAACGGGTATATCTGGAGCAAGCTTTTCAGGTGGAATACGCTATCAGTTTTAAGAACAAGCAAAAAGCAACTTATAGTCTTATTTAATTTAATAAAAAAGGCAGCACAATATGCTGCCTTTTTTGCAGTCTTTTGGCAAGATCCATCGATAACGATTCTGTCTATACACCTTTCTTGAAAAGATTAATTTCATTCAAACGAAATACAACACAATCCTTTATCCCTCAATGACGGTTGAGTTCTCAAAAGAGCGGTCTTTTTGATTTATAAAAATCGAATGAATTTAATAAACAGTGTTGTATATCGATGGAAAATACACAATATTTTAGCTTTTTTTATATTCAAAAATTCACCGTGAATAATTCTATATGCAAAAAAATTGACTGAAAGCTTTTTATAAGCAGACAACAAATTTTCTTCAAAACTTTGTAGCGTTTTTAAACAGCTTTAAGCAATAAACATCCTTGTAAAATATTTTGATTCTTAGCACTTTAAAACAAAAAATATTTATCAAGCTCGGTTTTCTAAAATTCATCGTCGCTATGGATTGCGCTTTCTATTAAAAAAAAAAACGCTTCTAAGATCAATTTTTAAAAGATAAACAACAAAACTTAATATTTGTTTTGTTATTTACAATAAAAACATAATGATATAAAAAGCTGATTGGGTACTTGCGCCATCAGGGGAATGAAGTAAGCATCAAAGCATACCAAATACTAAAGGCATCTCTATGTGTAAGAAATATATTTATAAGAAAAATTTTTTGTTATGTACAATTGCTGGAACTTTCATTTTTTCTCATTTTGCTCCAACTTATGCAAATAAACAACCTCCTGAGATTCCTACGGTTCAAGTCGCTAATGGAGAAGAGAAGAACCTTAATAACATTTTTATTCGTGGTAAGTATGATGCCGTAGTTGCTAAAAAAGGTCATGTTACCATTACAAACTCAATCATGCATTCAGGCTTTACTTTGCTTTCTGCAACGTCAGGGGGTCAAATTAATGCTAAAGGAATTGTGGGAAGAGCAGAAGAGCGTGGTTTATCACTCACAAACGGCACAATCCATGTTGAAGATTCAACCATCAACGTCATAGGGCACAGCAAAATCTATGGGATCAATTTTGGTTATATTCTAAGCTCCACAATAAAAGAAGGAGAAGAAGTTGTAAACAAAGCCATTCTTAACAATACAAAACTTCTTGTAAAGGATGGTGTCGGTATTTTCGGACCTTATTATTCCAAAGCTGTTGCGAATGCGGTTTACCTTAAAAACTCAGAAATTCGTTCTGATATGTTATTAAAAAACGAAGGCTCACCCTTCACTGAGGTTCAACCTACCACTTTTACATTAGACGCTGATAATTCGATTATGGAAGGAAGAGCCAAAACGCTTCCTCAAAATACAACAGTTTTCACCCTAAACAATAACAGCAAGTGGCATTTAAAGATTAGTTTATTCGAATTAGAAAATAGTTTTAGTCTCTTTGATTACAAGCTCCTTGACCTTAAGCAACGCGCACAATCAGATGTTTCAGTCCTAAACCTTAATAATAGCTCTATCCTATTTAATGCGCCGCATAAACTAGCAGGCGATCATTATCAAACCTTGCATGTAGGAAGATATCCACAAAAAGCAGAGCAAAACAGAAACTCCAATGCAACAACCGTTTACAATGCAATGGGCGACGCAAGGATTTACTTTAATACTGAATGGAGTAATGGTCTGACAAAAGAACAACAAAAAACTGACCGTTTTCTCGTTCATGGTGATGTCTCAGGCACCACAATAATCTATTTCAACAAATTGTCAAAGCATGCAGAAACATCCGATAATGAAGAAGCAGAGGGTTCCATTTCTTTGAATATGCGAGGGCTTTCACTCATTCAAGTTTCTGGGCAAGCCAGTGAAGATTCCTTCAAACTTGCCCATGGCTATACCACAATGGGGGGCTTACCTTATCAATATACACTCAATGGCTATGGACCAACATCCAGCCGTGGGAAAGCCGATAGGACACAAAGTCATTTCAGTGGAATATCACAAGAATCAAAAGGGAAAGATGCGCAAAATACCAATGCATCATCTCTTGGAAAAGAAAACAATGGCCAAGTCTCTTTGGAAGAAAATGGGGATTTCTGGGATTTCCGTTTACAAAGTGCGACTGTCGATGATGAAGGAAAAATCAGAGCGCTTGTTCCTCAAGTGGCAAGCTATTTGGTTATGTCTAACGCACTCTTTTCTTCTGGATTGGCGGATGTAAGTAATCAAAATACACTGTTAGATAATATGCACTCAACCGTTTTGGGATTAGAAGGTCATAAAAAGAAAGGGATTTTCTTATCAACTTATGGCAACAAGGTGACGTTATCTTCCAACCGTCGTCCATTGGAATATGGTTATGGTGCGGATGTTTGCTATGCTGCTTTACAAGCAGGCATGACATTAGCAACGCTAGAAAATCAAAACATTACCGCGAATTTTGGTCTTTTAGGCACCTATGGAAAGCTCGCTTTTACGCCAAAGGATATGGAAGGTTCTGACAAAAGCATACTGGATAAATGGTCCTTGACAGCTTATGGGAACCTCCACCATGATAATGGTCTCTATGTTAATGCACTTTTCTCTTACGGTATTTTAAACGGACATATTACAACAGCTCTTATCGGCAACACCACGGAGTTTAAAAATACGGATACATTAAATATATCAGCAACCATTGGACAAAAGCTAGCAACTGGTGTTGAAGGATTGGCCTTTGAACCGCAGGCACAACTTATTTATCAACATGTTGCATTTGGCACGCTTTCGGATATCGATGGCTTCCAAGTTAATATCAAGACTCCTCATCAATGGTTGGTGCGTATTGGAGGGCGTTTAACGAAAACCATACTTCCTATTGAAAACGATCGTATTCTTTCTTTTTACGGTAAATTGAACGTCATCAAAGCTTTTGATGAAAAAAGCGCGATTGATATTGTTGAACCTTTCCGTCTCGATTCTATGGGCTCTTCCCTTGAAGGAGGACTTGGCATTAACGCGCAACTTTCTAAAAATATCGTGCTTCATACTGACGTTAATTACCAACATAAACTTCAAAAATCTGGGATTTCTGGAGTGAATTTTTCCGGTGGGTTGCATTATCGCTTTTAGAAATATTAGCCTTCACTTTTGACACATAAGCAGCACTCAAATGTAAGCAGTGCTGCTTATTTTGGCACATTCTAAAAAAATCATGATGTGTCAAAGAGTGGTACATTTTTTATCAAAACAAAGAAAATATCTTAAGGAACGTCTCTATGTATAAGAATCTTTTGTTATGTACAGCCGCTTGTGCTTTGTTTTTTTCTTCTTTTACCTTCACATCGATCAGTACCGCCTCTGGCCTAAGTCCTGAAACACGCCACGCCCTTGAAGGAATGATCAAATTACCGGAACAATATCGCTATGCCATAGCCATGGCAAACCAATATCCTCAAGATACACAATATAGAATGGATTCCAACGGAAAACTTAACCAAGTGAGAATAAAACGGAGTGCCTTACAAGGACAAAACAATACTGCGACAAACGTTTTACCCAATACATCGTATCTTAACACACACCACCAAAATACCTCAAACACCGGTAGAATAACAAACGTGGAAGGACAAGAAACCTCTCTTGCACATAAAGAGAATAAGCGTCCTGTGATTGATTCCAACGCAAGACAAAAACGCACCAGTGATAAATTATCCGCTGATGTCGTTTCACAACACAAGGACAATTCATCCTTAAGAACAGATCGTGGAATTACGCAGACTGAGACAAATAAAAAGACGCAATCTGATGTTGATCCCAAAACAAACACGGCTTCCTCAGTATCGAAAATGGCTCTTAACACATCCGCAGAATCTCATGTAAAATTGCCCACAAAGATTGAGAATACCCCCACAGCTGATACTGAGAGTACATCTCCACTTACAGATGGTAAAGCAACTGCCCCTGCTTTTCTTGATGGAGCAGCAAACAGCAAAACGCTTACACCACAAATAGAAAACTCTTTGGTCATGCCTATCGCAATGTTTGCTGCTGGAATTTCTGATGTCAACAATCAAAATATCTTGTTAGACAATATGCAAATAACAATGTTTGAACCCAGAGAGTATCAAGAGAGAAGCATTTTCTTATCCACTTATGGCAATAAAAACACGTTTTTCTCTCGACAGAATTCAGCGCAAAATAGCGTTCAAATAAAACAAGAGGGCGTTCAAAAAGAACAAGAAAGTGTTCAAGCAGAACAAAATGACATTCAATTAGAACAAGAGGATGTTCAAGCAAAACAAGGGGGCATTCATGCGAATATTCGCTATGCCGCATTGCAAGCAGGGGCAATATTAATCGCGCGAGAAGATCAAAATATCAGCGCCAATTTTGGTTTTTTCGGAACATATGGAAAATTATCTTTTACTCCTAAAAATGCAGAAAACTCTCATAGGAAGATGTTTGATAAATGGTCACTCACCGCCTATGGAAACATTCAGCATGATGGTGGCATCTATGCAAGTGGCTTTCTCTCTTATGGAATTTTTAAAGAAAATGATGGCAAAGATTTCATCGAAGAATCCCCCAAAATAGAAAATAGTAAAATTTTAGGGGCTGCTGCAACGATTGGTCAAAAACTGTCAACCGGTTTCGAGGGTGTCATCCTAGAACCGCAAGCACAACTTGTTTATCAGCGTCTCATACTTGGTTCTCCCTCAGATAATACCACTTCCTCAGATGATGGCTCTTCTTCAAATGACGATAACTCTAAAATAAACATAAGCAAACCTGATCAATGGTTGCTGCGTATTGGCAGTCGCTTAACGCAAAACAAAGGCCATGCCTTTTCCTTCTACGGCAAACTGAATCTGATTAAAACTTTTAGTAAAAATTTTCAGCTTGCCGCGATGGGGTCTTTAATCGAAGGTGGATTTGGTCTCCAGGCGCATTTATCACCAAATCTTGAGCTTCATAGTGATCTAAGCTATCAACATAAATTCAAAAAAGTTGGCATCTCTGGAATCAATATTTCTGCTGGAATGCGCTACCACTTTTAAAAATACTTGTATTCTATCTTGAAATATAAAGTATTCTCATTATGTTTCGTTTTGTCTCTTACAAAAGAGACATAATGAGGTAAAAATTTTATATTTTATGAGGGGGAAAATATTTAGGAATACATCTATATGAAAAAAAATGTTTTACTCTGCACCGTTTCTGGACTTCTATTTTATTCTTCAACCAGTTTGTCTTATGCTCTTGAGAACTCTTCTTCTATTAATCTCCCACCGCGTAAAGTAGTAGATACATCCACAACTTTTGATCCATATGATAATTCACCTGATGGAACTGGAACAGATTCAACAATAGACGTAGCCAAATCGAGAAGACGTCCAGGTGCTCCTGCTTCTCCTACGGATTCTTCTAGTGAAAAAACAGCACCCAATTCTACTGTAGTTTCACAATCTGAAAAATTAAATGATTCACAACCGATATCCCCCATACAGCCTAAAAAGCCTGCACAAATCGAAGATATAAGCGCTGGCGTTAAAGCTAAGAACGGTGCAACTGTCACGCTGCATAACAAAAAGATTCAAGATAGATGGAGTGCTTTAGATGCAGAGGGGAAGAATTCAAAAATCGAAATGAACGGGGGAAGCGTTGATGCGGGTTTTATTGCACTCAGTGTATCAGAGGGTGGAAAAATTGAGGCCACAGATATTACAGTGACAGCAGAAACAACGGGGTTGGTCAACATAGAAGGGACAATCAATCTTAAAGATTCAAGCATCCGTGTCACAGGGAAATATGAAGCGAATGGTATTATTTTCCGCAATAATCTCTATCGTGCTCCTCAAAGGCGACATCCACGCAATGCAGAAAGAAATGCCAACGCCATTCAAGAACAAGATATTGCCGGTAAAGTAAATCTAGAGAATACAAAGCTTTTTGTTGAAAATGATACAGGTATCAGCCTTTATGGAACAAACACAAACGGTGACGTCAGCCTTAAAAACTCAGAAATTCATGCCGATATTTTATTAAAAAATATAAAAAATGAAAGCGGATCCACAAACACCCTTACGCTTGTTGCGGACCACTCTTCTTTAGAAGGCCGCGTCAGAACTTCCAGAGATAATAGAACAACTTTTGATCTAAAAGAAGGGACAAAATGGCTCTTAAAGCCCAATAAAAACACTGCAAATAACGATCGTATCTCAGAGGACGATACTATTTCGTATAACTATAGACAGTTTGGTCTTGATGAAAAATCTTTCTCTAATCTTTCTGTATTGCGCCTTACCGACAGTGCCATTATGTTTGACAAGCCTATGGAAGGACATTACCAAACTTTGTTTATAGGGCCTCATCTTTCGCAAGAAGACGAAACAGCACATACAACAGCAGTTTATCATGCAACAGGTGTTGCAGAGATTTATGTCAACACGCAATGGAACAAACATTCTCCTGTCACGGAACAACAAACCGATCGTATTGTGATTAATGGTGATGTATCAGGGAATACCATTGTTCACATCAATCTCCAAGAAACAGATAAAATGATAACCGATGGCTCTGTTGTTTGGGGAGAGCAGATGGCTCCTCTTCCTTTAGGGACACATGGGGTTTCAATCATTCAAGTTTCCGGACAAGCAAACGAAAATTCCTTTACGCTCGCCGGAAACTATATGACAATAGGTGGACAACCTTATAAATATGTCCTCGCAAGCTATAAACCTGGAACATCTCATGAAAGTCAAAGTCTTTTTGGCAATAAGAATGATTTCTGGGATTTCCGCTTACAAAATGCCTACATTGATAAGGATAAAAAAGTTCGAGCACTTTTGCCACAGGTGGCAAACTATTTAACCCTACCTAATACTTTATTTTCTTCTGGATTTGCTGATGTAAACAACCAAAACAGGTTGTTAGATGCGATGCGAACAACAGTCTTTGGCGCAGCAGATCATAAACAGCATAATCTCTTTTTCTCCTCCTACGGCGAGAAAGTCACCTTGTCCTCCAACCGTGGCCCCCTGCGCTATGGTTATGATGCTGATGTGAACTATAAAGCTTTGCAATTGGGGGTTATATTAGCCACTTCGAAAAGCAAAGACATAAGCGCACGTTTTGGTCTTTTAGGAACATACGGAAAACTTGCCTTTACACCAAAAGAGATGCAAGATTCTGAAAAGACGACCCTTGATAAATGGTCTCTCGCCGCTTATAGCACCATCGAGCATAGCAATGGTCTATATCTCAACACGCTTCTTTCTTACGGAAGGTTAAAAGGAAATATTACCACAGCTCTTGTTGGGAATGCTGCAAAATTGGATGGGACTGAAATCCTTAATCTCTCTGCAACCCTTGGTCAGAAATTAGCAACCAGCACAAAAGGGCTAGTCTTTGAACCACAAGCGCAATTGATTTATCAAAATCTCATGTTTGATATTTTCTCAGATGCCAATGGCTTAAAAGTAGACATGGGCAATCCGCGTCAATGGTTGATCCGTTTTGGTGGACGTTTAACAAAAACGATAACAGCTGTTGAAGAAAACAAAGCTGTTTCCTTCTATGGTAAAATGAATGTGATCAGAACTTTTGGTGATGGTAAAACAATAAAAATTGCGGATACCTTTGATCTTGATCCTGCGGGTTCTTCAATTGAGGGAGGCATGGGTGTGAATGCCTATCTTTCTCAAAAGATCGTGCTAAACGCCGACATTAGCTATCGGCAAAAACTGCAAAAAACCGGTGTATCGGGGACCAATGTTTCTGGTGGAATAAGGTATCATTTTTAAAGCAAAAGCACTTTTAATTTCAATAAAATAAAAAGCAGCACAGTGTGCTGCTTTTTATTTAAACGTCTATTTTTAAAATTCTCAAAAGCCGTTATTTTATCAAAATAACATATTGATTTATAATACTTTTTACCAACCAAACAAAAAAACTAGAAAGCTTAGCATTCTCTCATGTCCAAACTGCTCATTTTGAAGCCATCAAAACGCTTTGCTTGCGCATCACAAGCCGAGAAAACTTCGATGCAGTAAAACGGTACAAAAAAAGCATGCCTCTTTATGAACCACAACAAAAAGCAACACAGGGAATTGGCAAAGTGAATCATACGACCCGCTTACTCCTTTGCTATGCACAAAAATAGCAGCTTTTGTACCATTCTTTTGTACTACTCATGAGAGTCTTTATCACTTCAAAAAGCACCCTATCCCTCTTCATGAACACTCTTATGAAATAAGTATGAACATTGAGAAAAATCTCCTTAAAACAAGCATTGAACGGGCAATAACAAATCTATTCTATTTGGGGTATGTTATTTTGTATGAAGCGTATCCGCTCATGAAAGCTCTACCCTATTATTATGATATCTCAACCGCAGCAAAAGGACAAAACAAGTCATTTTGGTTATTGATTAAGAATAGCACCGTAGGAGATGCTTTAAACTTAACAACCAAGATTTTTCTCTGTGAAAAGCAAGTCTGAGAACATGAGTTGAGTGAACGCATCTTAAAAAAATTGAACGGCAAACAGTCTCTTATTCAAGAAATCTCTTCACTCTAGAAAAATAATTTTTGATGGTGGTGCTCAATGGCTTTATCGTTATACCATTCACGGGCGCCGTCGTGAAATGGGCTTGGGTGCCTTAAGACATGTCTCTTTAAAAAAAGCCCGTGAATTGGCAAACCAATGGCGTTCTGTTTTACATGATGGGCGTGACCCTATTAAAGAACGTGAAAAACAAAAGCGTGAAGCAATGCGTAATCTCCATTATTTAAAAGATATCGCTTTGGATACTTTTGAAAGTCGTAAAGCTGAATTAAAAGGGGATGGGAAAGATGGACATTGGTTTGCACCTTTGCGGCTTTATATTCTCCCTAAATTAGGCTGTCTGCCCGTTTCTGAGATTACACAAACAGAGATACGCAATACCCTTGCCCCTATCTGGCATACAAAAGCTGATACAGCGCGTAAAGCACTGAATCGTCTTAATATTTGTCTCAAACATGCGGCTGCCTTAGGATTGAATGTTGATTTACAAGCAACAGAAAAAGCACGCGCTCTCTTAGGAAAGCAACTCCATAAAGCACAAAATATACCAGCCATGGATTGGAGAGATATACCGGCTTTTTATAAAACACTTTGCGAAAAAACAACCCTAACACAACTGGCTTTGCGCTTGCTTATCCTTACAGGGGTTCGTACCAATTCCTTGCGTCATATTCGTGAAGATCAAGTTGAGGGTGATATCTGGACTATCCCTGCTGAGAATATGAAAGGTAGACGTGATGCTACAACAGAGTTTCGCGTGCCTTTATCATCAGAGGCGATGAAAGTAATTGAACAGGCTATTGGGCTGACTTCCTACAATATGAAACACGATATTTTCTTTTCATAAGCCTTCCTGCCGCTTCATAAATACTTCTGAAAATATCTTAAAACGCATCACGGCGAGAGCACTCTTGTTTGTCCTTCACTTCCTCCTCAGATCTGTAAACAATCCAATTTCTTATCAAGAGGGGTCTCACTGTTGATCACTCCTATCAATCCATCTTCTAAATATCTCTGCACCCATCATTCTATTAAAATAACACATTGATTTATCCTCATAAATCATCTTTTACAACTTTAAGACCAAATAGTGTAAGGGTTCTCTCATCACCGCCCTTCTCCTATGGATAAATCAATCAAAATCACTTGTTTTCTCATCACAAGCAAAGGTGTATATAAGTAAAACAAGAATAAAAATATCCCCAGAATCTCAAGTGCCAAAAGCTGTCGCAACATTGGAAAATGATAAAGTAACGTTGCTGAAAAATATGGCAATGCCAACTTGCTTCTTTATAGGGATGAGAGTGTTCTGTAGATTTTATATTATTTCCATGAAGGCTTTATACCTTCATGGATACCGTCACGTCACAGATCGACATCACAAAATAGGCACTATTACAAAATGGATGTGCAAGCCTTGAGAAATATTTCTTTACAATAAGCGCGTATATTGCAAACAATAAATTTATTCTTTTTGAATCGTTCTGTTTTGCATGAGAGGCGCGATCCCATTAAAAACGCAATAAATATAAAAACATGAAAAAATGTATGATCTTCACTCTTTAAAAGACAGCGCTTTAAATTCCTTTAAAAGCTGTAAAGCAAAAAGGTGATGGTAAAAATATCACCTTTACAATTTTATAATTCTCTACCAATGAAGCTCCCTCTCCTTTTCAAATACGAATCCCAACAGAGAAACGCGTACTCCAATCTGGCATACAAAAACGACAACAGAAGAGAAAATACTAAACCGCCTCTTTATCTCAAACATAGAGCTTGCAGTGACTAACCGCTTCATATCACCATACTTTAAAGGAAACGATTGCATAAGGCATCACGGGGCGGTCTTAATATTTCTTGCCCCCTTCCCTAAACGAAAAAATGAAGTACCGACCAACCCACTCTATAAACAATTCTCTATAAACAATCCGTCTTCTCTTAAAGCCGCTTCACTTGGCTCACCACCACACAGGTGTGCGCTTCACATCACCACACTTCAAACAGCAGAGCTTCATAAGATTTAAAAGCAATATTCACTAAAGACTCTAAAAAGTACTTAATGAGGAAAACTTTACATCACCATACTTTTTACATCACAACACTTTAAAGGAGACTGTTGCATAAGGCATCACGGGGCGGTCTTAATATTCTCTTGCCCCCTTCCCTAAACGAAAAAATGAAGTGCCTACCAACCCACTCTGTAAACAATGTTCTATAAACAATCCGTCTTCTCTTAAAGCCGCTTCACTTGGCTCACCGCCACACAGGTGTACGCGTCACATCACCTTAAAAGAAACTGGAGACTCTGTTTTACAGAACAGCAAAATGATAATTTTAAGACCCAAACGCGCTTAAAACATGGAAACTCAACAAACACACTTTTTATTCAAATCACTGCCCTACCTCATCATTATAATCGCGTAGAACAACCGCTATGAATCAAATTTAAATTACTCTTCTAATTCTTTTGCAAATCCAGAGAGTTGCATAGCTTGCGAAAGGTCATTGACTGCATTTAAATGTGTTTGAAGTAGTTCACTATTACGCTGTAATTTTTTTTGTAAATCAGACAGCAAACTTTCAACTTCATGCTCAATATCTTGATTCATGTAGCGTCTCACATCGCTCATCGATTTATTAAGATCACGCAAACCACGTATTTTACATAAATTTATTTCTTCGTAATCTGGAATACCACTGCTCTCTAGCATATTGCTTTCATAATCAACCACTTGGGCTAAACCTTTCACAGCAGCGACAAATTTTGTCATCGCCCAATCACGATCAATAAGATTATTATCAAGAGCTTTTGCTTTTGCTGCAAAACTATCATCACCATATTGCACTACAGACATTTTTATTTCCCCTTCAACCGTATTGTTCAATCTTGCTTTTAAATGAGGGAGATTAAACAGTTTCTCTTCAATGCTGATACACCCAATCGCGCTCGTGACGTGAACATTTCTCAGACAACAGCACGACAATCCTTCAAAGTGCGTACCACTTCAACTTTCAACGTATTCTCTGAAATATTTTCTTGCTTTGCTCCAAAATCATTCTTGCTAGTATACGCATTCACCAAAACGATATAAACTTAAAACCCTGCACAACAATATCGAAACTTCCAAATTTTCCCACACGTTCTCTGTCTATTTCGCCTTGCCTATTTTATCTTTGCCCATTTCATCACCCCCAAGCCTTCAACAGAAAACGACAATGCTCTGACAATAACCTTGACAATAAAAAAACGCCTGCAAAAAACACCTGCCAGCAAAAATTTGCAGCATATAGAGACTTAAGCCCATTAAGAACTTCAGCATTTCATCGATAGCAGCATTTTACCCTCCATAACTTTACGGCTTTTCCCGCACCTAAACCTGCATACTCTCTGATGCCATAAGATAGCACCTTACAAGATTAGTTTGCTCCCACTCAAAAGGAAACACCCCCACCCCAAACTCTTTCTGCATACACGCAGTATTCTGCACAACACACAAAGAGAATGCTCTTTTGAACAGATCAGCCATATAGCACTCTTAAAAAAGACATCTTAAAATAGCTAAATAGCCATCCATCTTTCTTTTTCAATTATCATTTTGCTTTTCTTTGCAATGAGCGACTATATAAGATTTTTTAAACCTTTTCAAGCGTTTCTTAACCCATCCGTTCGAGACGTCTTCAATCACATCTTCACGCGCTTGTTTGAAAAAAACAATCTCTTAAAAGGCACCCGAACCCATTGCGCACAAGTCCATTTTGACAAGTCCATTGCGCACCGGCTCCCATGAATAGTATAATGATAAATCTCCAATCCATTGAGCCGCCACCATCACACACTCAATCCCCCAATGTTACCTCCTTTAGCACTTGAAGACGCTTCATAAGAAGTATACCTTTCTTGTACAGTTTCACACCGTACGGCTCTCTCTACTTGTAATGTTCAAGAAACATAGTTTTGGTTGATTGAATATAAAAAGATTTAAAATAAGATAATATTTCGGTATTCAAGACTCTCACTCAAGCTGAAGAACTCTAGATTATTCTTATAAATAAAAATATTATCAATAAATAACGCCTAACTCTCCCCCTATAACTCTTTGCAAATTTTCCCCTCATCTTCCTGTCTATTATTTCACGGACAGCATACAATCCACTCTTAATATCGCAGCTTTACAGGCACCCTAACCTAAAAACATAGTTTATAATAAAGGCCCAATTTCGACGACATCCCCCTTCTCACCATCACCCCTTTAAATAAAGAAAAGTTTTTAAGCTTGCCGAATATGGTGTATCCGCATATATTACAGGCTGTAACATATTGTTACTCATAAAATCACTTCCAAAAGAACAGAAAGAGATTCTTATGGCTGATCTCGTAAAAGCCGCGATGCTTTATTCAACCTTGATCATTACCCTCAACGCTTTTGTTGTATTTTTAGCGCTCATCATAGAGGTATATTAAGCATAATCTCTTAACTTTTCGTAATCTGTGCAAATAAGCATCTTAATTTTCCATAAGGTCAAAGTAAAATTTTAGCTCTCTAGATAAATCACCTCCCAGTTTCAAACATCACTTGCAACTCTTTTGGTGTTAACCTCTCCTTTTTATCTGCATTTTTAACCACTAGTTTTTGTCTTTTCACGCTCCCTTGAATCCCAACGTCATCCCCGCCTTAAAGGACAGAGTTTTCGAGCAGATCCAATCTGTAAACAATTTATCTTCTTATCAAGCAGCTTACCGAGCCGATTTCACTTAATTTCCTCCCTCAAGGCATATCACGCCCCTAAAGAATAATATTAAAGCTTACGCTAAAAAGCACCACCATCTTGACCTCTATGAGAAAGTAAGCCGCCCCATCATACACTCACCCCCCTCATGGTGCGACACCCCTTGGCTCTTGAGAATAAGTTTATAAGAAGCATTTGTATACCTTTCTTAATCGTTTTTTATTCGCGAGAGAACACTTTCATTTTTGACGTACAAAAAACATGGGGTTGCGTAACTTAACCGAGAACAGATTTGAAATAAGAGAATTCTATGAGTATCGGGGGCTCATTCAATATGAAAAACAACGAACACTCTTTACACATCAAAGCATTGTCCGAAGAATATTCACCAAACAATTGAGAACAAAGAAACCTCATGCGTAAATTTTACATGGGCTCCACCACCACTCAAGACGATAATACTACGGCAAAATTATAATAACAAACACCAAGAAAAAGGCGTACAAACTTGAAAGAAAAAAACAAAAAGACATGGAAGGCGAACAACATCTTAGAGATCCAGCAAAGCCATCCTAGCAACACTGGCTCACACTCTAATTGATGTGATAATATTCACCAATAAAAAGCGGTTTTTTTTAAATAGTTTAAGAAAAATATTTAACTATAAAACGATAATAAGTCCCTTCAGAATGATTTTCCCTCTCTTAAAAACAGAAAAAAATAAATTCCAAATAGATATTTCCCACCTAATTTTTTTCAAAATTAACCGTAAAGCTTAAAGCCATTCTTCGTGTGATAAAATATTTTATGTGTATTAAACACCCCAGCATAGATTGAATCTCATATTTCATCATGTATGCAACCAAGACATTAAAAAAATCAGCGCATAATTTAAAAAAATGAACCGCAACACGCGGCTGCTCATTCCGGTGCAACGACCACAATTAAAAGCGCTTTTTAGCTGAACAGATGACAGTATGTCATCTGTTCCACAAAGAGTGCAAACCGTAAAAGATTAGCTCTTGAAGTCAAAAGCGCCCCAAAAGTTAGAGACAAAAATCCAAAAAACGGAATAAAATCAATAACGGCCCAATCCCTTATTGAGATAATAACTTATTGAATTTTATTTTTTAATGAAAGCCAAAAAGAAATTCCATATATGCTTGTTTAACATGTCGACAATTTTTAGATTTTTCTCTGGAAGATTCCTCCATCTTTTCACATTTCATTCCCCATTCTTGCATCAATTTTTCATCTTTCTTAAAATCTTCTACGCTATAAGTCTTTTCACAACCAGCAACAGCAAATCCAGTACAAAGCAGCAATGCTGTGATAATGACTTTATTCATGATTTAATTCCCTTCTTTTTTTTCTTCAGATTTTTCCTCATCATCATGTACAAAACTTGCGCCAGGCCAATCGTTTCTATGAACTATACGATAAGCTTTGTCTGCATTTTTACAATTTGTTGAATCTAAATCCCCTGATATCATGCATTTCATTGCCCACTGTTCAAGTAATTTGGGATCTTTTTTAAAATCTTCTACACTATAGGTTTTTTCACAACCAGCAACAGCAAGTCCAGTACAAAGCAGCAATGCTGTGATAATGACTTTATTCATCAATAAATTCCCTTCCTTTTTTTCTTCAGATTTTTCCTAGTCGTCCTTTCCAGAGCCGAAAATCCCCCATTTCTTACGCGTTTCTAATTCACCTTTCTCTGCGTTTTTACAATTTTTTGAATCAAAACTCCCTTCAATAAAACATTTCTCTAACTACTGATTGAGTAATTTAGGATCTTTCTTAAAATCTTCTACGCTATAGTTTTTTTTCACAACCAACAACAGCAAGTCCAGTACAAAGCAGCAATGCTGTGATAACGACTTTATTCATCAATAAATTCCCCTTCTTTTAGATGATAAAATTTGGACACAATTGAACGTCCCATAAAAATTGCACATTTGGTCCATTGTGCATTTTCAAAAATTTTAAATCCAACTTCTGTACGCAATTTTTTTTACAATCCCTAAATCAATAGAATGCAAAGAAAGCCCTCCTATTGATAGTGTTGATAATTTAATTATTGTCCTGCTGTTTTTCAGTTTCATTCCCCTTTTTGCTATTTTCACGAAGTTTCTTTGCAAGATCTCTATAATGCTCTTGAAAAAGTTCCATATCGGCTTGTACAAAATTTACACAATTTTGGGATTTCATAAAAGCAGGTGGCTCTAACTTATCGCATTTCTCTTTCCACTCTTTGCGTAATTTTTCATCTTTTTTAAATTCCTCAACACTGTAGTTTTTTTCACAACCAACAACAACAAGTCCTGTGCAAAGTAATAGTGCTGTTAGAATGATCTTGTTCATGAATTGACCCCTCTCTTT
Organism: Bartonella sp. B1099; assembly: GCF_944801835.1. Lineage (GTDB taxonomy): Bacteria > Pseudomonadota > Alphaproteobacteria > Rhizobiales > Rhizobiaceae > Bartonella. Next base: position 223,464 of record NZ_CALYLN010000001.1, read on the forward strand.
ATTTTATACTTTAAGAACTTGTTTTATACTTTGAGAACGACATCGTTGGATTCACAAAACCCTGTATCGTGCTCTTACGTATACCTTTCCTTTGACAAACACGAACAGCTTCAACGCCAATATGTTGAATCATGAGAGTTGTTTTATTGGACTTGCATTTGGAATGTTATCTACGCAGTGGCTCTTTATATTTGAACTATTTAGACTTCAGCAGCAATTTGATATCTTGATATTTTCAAAAAGCTTTTTAATCACTTTTTTTTCAAGAATTTTTCTTTTTTTCAAGAACTACTTTATCATGAAAAGCAGCACAAATATCGTATCAAAAATTCACCATAGCTAGATCCATTGCAAGCTTTCTGCAAATGAAACAACAACTCTTTTAATGATTTGATTGCGCTCTTCCTTATTTCTTAATCCGCCGAGAAAGAAAAAACTTAAACGCCCCCTACACTTTTAAAATACCAATAGAAATTCTAAAAAAGCGATCTTATACATTCCTGATAGCCATAGAAAAGATTATTCCTTGACCATCATCAAGTAGCCTTCAATACTCAGACTCTAAAATCATATAGTCTATAAAATCACACAAATGAAAGAAATAATTTTCATATCATACGCGATGATTTCTTTTGGTTATGAGGAAAGCTTATAGCGCACCCACATCAGTCAATTTTATTGATTTTTCCCCCCTGATAAACATGAATATAACTTTAAAAAGGAAGTATTATCTAGCAGAAAAAAACAAACAACGCTACTGTTAATTTACATTATTTATCCATGTATTTTAGTAAAATAAACAACAAAGAACTCCACATTTAAAATCATGATCAAAACAATTGTTATGGAAGAATAAACTGAACTATCCAGCGATGATACAAATAACAAAGGAGATGATGATCACATCCATCGGAGAAAAGTTGAAATGAAGAATTTTTATAGGTTCATGACTCTTTCATGAAATGAATCGTATGAAAAAAACACGTAAAAAATGAGCGCTTTTATTACGATTACTTTCATGTAAAAATGACCGATATCATCTTTTTTTTAAAAAAAACAAACCAACGCACATTTATTATCATAGATCTGTTATCGTATATTATTTTTATTTTCCGTATTTTTTTGCAAGCAATTCGCGCACCTCATCAGCCATTTTAGTTCCACGACTTGCACAACTGACCTTCATTAATCGATGCAAAGTTTCTGGAATATCGATTGTGAGACGCTTCATCCCTCCATTCGCGTTTCCTTTGTGGCTTCCTACCCATGCATCAGCCGTTAAAGGAATAGATTTATTGGTTGGTTTCATACTAATTTTAATTTTTTTATTCATGACGCTAACTCCTTGATTTCCGCTGCAACAGCTTCAATCTCTGCAGCTGCTGGTCCTTGCTTATCAACTTCGTAAACAGCCTTACCCTGTGCTGCAGCTTCTGCGAAAATCACACGTTGTGCAACGCTAGAAGAAAGAACACGCACGGGATATATGCCAAGAGCTTCGTTCACATCACGCCCTATCGCTGTATTGACAATTTTACGATTAATAACAAAAGCAGATTTGAGATTTTCTTTATAAACGCGTGCTTCGTCAATCAACTTTACAATTCCATCAGCAGCCCAAATATCATAGGGACTAGGCAAAACAGGGATAAGCACAAAATCCGAAGCCATAAGAGCACTACGCGCAAGATCCGTCACACGCGGAGGACCATCAATAATAATATGATCATAACTATGACCAATCTGTGCAATCTCTTTGTGAACCGTTGCACGCGGTAAACCAATAACGGAAAATAAAGGAGCCTCTTCACGTGCAGCAGCCCAATCCAATGCGCTCCCTTGAGGATCAACATCAATAAGCAATACCCGTGCACCGGTACGGGAAAAACTCGCCGCCAGATTCACACTCAACGTGGTTTTTCCGACGCCCCCTTTTTGATTCAAAAGTCCAATGATCATTCATTACATCTTTCAGTATTATCGTTTTTACGATTATACTGAAAACAACAAAAGAAGCAAGCATCCAACACCTGCAAAACAACCATTTCTCTTAACTTTTACGATAAAAACAACAGCCCGCAATTTTATCTTGAGAATATTCTTTTAGTATGAAGCCCAAAACATTATGAAGGGAATATTCTTAAAAAGAAAAAAATAAGTTTAAACAAGTGATAGGCTTCTCTCTCCTCGCCTTAAAATGAAGGTTTCTTAAATCCATGCCAATAGATCAATAAGGTCTCTCCATAATCTTCCTTGGGTTTCACCTTTCATGAGATCCTTGCTCCACCCAGACAAACAAGCCTTTTCCTTAAAGAGATAACAAATACCCTAGGAGAATTCAGGGAGAGAATATTGAATGAGAAAAGCAAAATCCATAAAATTGGCTCATTTCCCACTCTCATCTTCAATCAATTAAAATTATTTATCTACCATCACCAGCAAAGCTAACATATGAGAACAAACACAAAAAAAAAGACGTCTTATGAAATATCTGAAATGTCAAGAACGGCTGTCCGCATCGGTGGCGCGTATATAATTGTATCGGTTTGTTCCTTTTCTTGAATGAAAGAAGAGGTGTGTACAATGAATATTATACTCTTTAAATTGATACAGTTCCGTGCGACAGAGTGAAATGAGCTTGAGAAAATAAGGGTAAAAAAGCAATACAATGGAGTGTTCTCTGCTTCGCAAGAACAATGAGTCATCCATAAAGAGCGTTATCTTTTACAACGGTTAATTCATTAAGCACATCTATCTTTAAGCTTGAGAAGGAACAAAACCGCCCCCATCATAAGACTTGTGCCAGCTCGTGGGCATACGATAAGGCTCTTGGCCCTTGAAACGGTAAAAGGCATTTTTCGTCCTTTCTTATACAATTTTACTCCACACGCCCCCCGCTGTATCAGCAAGAGATCTTGACTGATGCAATATAGAACAGACTTAAAATAAGGGAATCTTAGGGTATTCAGAGTTCTAATTCAAGTTCAACAGCACTATATTATCATTATAGATCAATATCTTATTCAAGATCGAATATGTTGCGCTGTGAAATATTATTCACCTTACAACGCATTTTTCCAAGCAAGTCTTCTCGACAAAAAGAATATTTTTGTTAAGATGCCCTTGAAAGATTTTACCTTCTTCATGTCCTCTTATAGACCTCAGAGTATCGTAAAAATCGTGCAATTGGGAATAAACGAAAATGAATTTACAGCAAATTGCTCCTGATATTTTTATCGGCGCTCAAGTGAATATAGAAAATATCAAAACATTGGCAGAAGCTGGTTTTAAAACAATTATCTGTAACCGCCCTGATCATGAAGAACCTCATCAACCTGCTTTTTTGAGCATTAAAACGGTCGCAAATGACTATGGCATAAAAGCCTATTACCTTCCCATTTCTCCTCCGACCATAGAAAAATCAGATATTGAGACCATGCAAACAATTTTAAAAACAGCATCTCTGCCTCTTCTCGCCTATTGCCATCGCGGAACGCGTTCGCTGCATCTTTACCGTTTAGCACGTCTTGAATCATAAGCTTCGCATGCTTCCCATACACTCTAAAAGGCAAAGATTCTTCAATGCGCACTGATCTGTAAAAAAATCCTCTGTCAATCATCGTTGTCTCGTGCCTTCTCCTTGAGCTTCTTCCTGGAGCCCTCTTCATTAGGACACGATAAACGCTTTGCTCTTTAAAGATACAACAAACCTCCACCCCTAAAGCTATAAAAATTCCTGCAAATTGATAAAGCGATTAGCTTTTAAAAGAAAAAAGTCATCGATTTTAAATTTTGTGAAATTGTAAGGTTAAAAGTGTAAGAAGTTAAAAAAACAGTTCTCCTTTTTCTTCTCATCTCTTCTTGCCAAAGATGCTGTATCCTTATTCATTTACGATTCATCATAAATTTTAACGAATCAGAAAGAAACAAGCAGTAAAGTTTTAATTGACAACAAAAACCATACAATTAACTTTGAAAAAGACAATGCCTCAATCAGATCTTCAGATATTCGATTCTCCCTCTCAACAACGCAAGAAACATATATTCCGTGATGTTTTGGAATATATGTTTGTGATGATCATCACTTTAAGTGCTATTTTTGCGAGTTTTCTCTCTTTTTCAGATACAGTTAGAGCATATTTTTAAAAGTAAGTAGCCTATCCAACTTGGAGAGGGGTTGAACTGTCTTTAAAATTTCTTTTGCTTTTTTTTCATCATGGTGCATTTGTGCAATCAGAGGTTCAAGCCCATCAAATTTTTCTTGCCCGCGCAAAAACTGGAAAAAAGAAACGGTACAGCTTTCCCCATAAAGGTCGTCATTAAAGTCAAATAAATAGGTTTCCAAAAGGGGTTCCCCATCTTTAACAACCGTTGGACGACAGCCAAAACTTGCAACCCCATCATATAAAATACCGTTGGCACGACGCAAGCGTACCGCATAAACACCATGAGCCAAACGAACTTGAGGAGGCAACATCTGATTAGCGGTAGGAAATCCCAAAAGACGTCCAAGTTTGTCGCCTTGAATAATATTGGAGCATACCCGATAGTGATAGCCTAACAAATGAGCAGCTTTGTCCACTTCCCCTTGTGAAAGAAGTTGCCGAATAAAACTAGAGGAAATGATCAACGGTTGTGAATCTTGAGAACGAGAAACACCTGGATGAGAAACGCAAGGGACTTGCACGACCTGAAATCCAATTTCTTCTCCTCTTTGGCAAAGAAGAAGAACATTTCCACTTTTCTGATGACCAAATTGAAAATTTTCACCTGTCACCACAACGGAAACATCAAAAATTTCCTTTAAAATCGATTTGATAAATTCATCGGCTGAAAGAGTGGCAAATTGAGCATCAAAGGGCTGTTCAATCACGCCATCAAAGCCAAGGATTTTAAAAATTTCAGCTTTTTCAGCCGCCTCAGTCAAACGATAGACAGGCGCTGAACGTTGAAAAAAACTTCTTGGATGCGGTTCAAAGGTTAAAACAACAGCTGGTTTCTTTTTTATCCGTGCGAAATCAAGGGCTTTTTGCAACACCCCCTGATGCCCACAATGAACACCATCAAAATTTCCAAGTGCCAACACAGCTCCCCGCCAAACTGAGGGAAAAGTACGAATTCCCTGAAGACGCAAAAAATTAGCCATTACTGAAGTGCCCACATGATTGCTTGTGGCCTATAACCATGACGTTCGAGAGAAGAATACAAAGCTTGCTTATCAACCACACCATTTTGCATATAATCATAACGATGAATCCCCCCCATAATATAAAGGGCATCAAGACCAAATTGAGCCGCCCCTTTAATATCCGTCAAAAGACCATCACCAATCGCTAAAATTTGACTTTTTTCTACTGTCCCCCGTATTTTTTGAAGTTTTTCAAAGGCACACTCATAAATAGGCGCATGAGGTTTTCCAGCGATACGAACTTCCCCTCCTAATTGTTGATAAAGACGTGCCAATGCGCCGGCACACCAAAATTCCTTATTTCCATAATGGACAATCACATCCGGATTAGCACAAATAAACGGTAAATTCCGCGCCCTTATGCGACGAAACATCGCCTCATAAGCAGAGGGTTCTTTCTCAAACTCTTCAAGAAAACCGCTACAAACGACAACAGAAGCTTCTCTTTCTTCAACAAATTCACACGTCAATCCTTCAAACAACACCAAATCACGTTGTGGACCAATGAAAAAAACTTTACGCGGTGCAGCACAAATGAGATCCCGCGTAACATCCCCTGATGTGATAATGGCATCATAATAGTCACGATGAACATTCATGCTTTGTAATTGGGCCGCAACATCTTCCCGGAGTCGAGGAGAATTGGTCAATAAAATGACCGTTTTTCCCATTTGTCGAATTTTATACAATGCTTTCAACGCTGGTTCAAATGCCTGTACACCATTATGCACAACACCCCATACATCACAAAAAACAGCATCATAACGTTCTATAACAGTCTCAATATGGGTAAGTTCATTCATGGGGGACCTATCTCTATTTGTCATTGATCAAGCTGTCTTTTACTTTAAAACTACTTACCGAAAGATAATATTTCTGTCATCTGCTTTCTCAAACCATATCCCAACTTTACATCACTTATTAAAGATCATAAGAAATGATAAAATAAATAAGCTATCGTTAAGTCGTGCAAAATTCTAAAACGCTTTATAACAAAAGCTTATCATTCCACAATACTCATTTCTTCATAAAAACTTCAATTCCAACAACAACTGCGTTGATACAGTTTTTTAGCGAAAATACTCAAGTTCTTAATTTGGAAAATAAACAGATTAAAAAACGCCTAAAAATTACTTCCTTAGGGATAAAATCCTTGATTTATAATTATCGTTTATTCTTCAAGCCTCATGAGAAGCCCAAATATCTTTTCTCATTTCAAATCTGTTTATATTAAATCAATCACAACACTTTGTTTGCCCATTCATTGAGTAGAATGAGCAATAAAAACACTTAAAGATAAAGAATAAAATATTTCTTCCTCTCAAACGCAAAAATTGTGGGAGTATTTTGAACTGACAGAGGATTAGAACTATGCGCCATTGTACACCTTTTTTCAGGAAAGATAGAAACATGGCGTTTATCCTATCCATAGAAGCTTTCCCTTGCTACACTTCACGCAGCACCATTCATGAAATGAGGACGAGCCTTGAGAAAGATTTTTTTTAAACAAGCAGATGAAGTGACAAAATCCAAGCTATTCTGTTTTTGTGTGTTGCATGAGGGATGTTCACTCATGAAAGCTTTTCCCTCTCATTATGATATCTCAACCACATAAGAAAAGCCATTTTGGTTATTGATCAAAGACCTCGTGAGGCACCCACAGAGAGCTGAATTTTAAACTCCACAGAGAGATTGTTGCTCCCTTCACAAATGCAGAGCTGAGGACATCATTTTGCTGAGCACGTCTTAAAAATTTGAAAGGCAAACAGTCTCTCCTTCAATAAATCTACCCGTTTTCAGAAAAACGATTTTTATTGCCAAGCTCTTAAAATTATTTTACCCACTGAAAGATATTTTGGTCACATACGCAAAGATCAAGAGGAACGACAAATTCAAAACCTCAAACCATAAATTTATCCCGCTTTGCGTTTTTTTTCGAATTCCGGGAGATTTTGCACTGTCCAGGTGCTTCCCAGCACTAAAAGCAAAATGCTGACTAGGATTCAGTGTTTTCAAGCTCCCGGAATACTAAATGCGAGGGCGCTCGCACTAGGCGGGGACAAATGCAAACTCAAAATCTTAATATTGCCAAGCTCTTAAAATTACTTTATGAATCAAAAGGTGTTTTGGTCGTCTACGCAACGATCAAGTGGGCCTTGAAAACCTAAAACCCTAGCGTAAAAATGAACCCACTCTGTGGGTGTCCCGGAATTCCGGGAGATTTTGCTATGTCCAGGTGCTTCCCAGCACTAAAAGCAAAATGCTGACTAGGGTTCAGTGTTTTCAAGCTCCCGGAATACTAAATGCGAGGGCGCTCGCAACCGGAGGGGGCAAATGCAAGCTCAGAACCTTAATATTGATCTTTTTGTTGGCAAAAAAATTCGCTTGAAGCGAAAAATGTTGGGAATATCTCAAAAAACCTTAGGAGACGCTTTAGGGGTAAGTTTTCAACAAATTCAAAAGTATGAAAAAGGCTTAAATCGCGTGAGCGCAGGACGTTTAAAGGAAATTTCCGATATCCTAAAAGTTCCGGTTTCCTTTTTTTATGCGGATATTATCACAAAAGAAAACACCTCGTACCCTCATGAAGAAATTGCATCAAGCAAAGAGGAATTTTTGCTTTTAAAAAGTTTTAGAGTCCTGACCTCTGTCAAACAAAAAGCCATTTTAAAATTAATTTCTGATCAAAATTAAAATATTTTAAGTGATTTCTATCCTTTAATCTTCTTACTATCTTAAAGAACAAAGCCCTGCAATTTATAAACAACGCGTTTTTTTACAGGTTCTCCTTGATTGACTTTATAGGATAGAAAGCACGACTTTTTCTTCATAAGCCTTCATGCCACTTCATCAATATTTTTCTGAAAATATCTCGCAACACATCATGGAAAGAGTGCTCTCATTGAGCCATCATGAAAACAATTTATGATATAAGCCTTAAATATTGAGCGATACTTCTTTTGACTGTTCCAAATTTGAAAAAGTTCTATCCTCTCCCCTGCGTTTAAAAGGACCAGCTTACAATCTGATGTCTTGTCTAACAGTTTCACTGAGCTGACTTCAACATCTCAAAGGACAATGTTCCATGAAGCTCTACGAGCAAAAACGTCCTAAAAAGTTAACTTCCTGCGCACCTTGAAGCGCAAAAACGCTTCAATCCAATCCAGTCTGTAAATAATGCAACAATCCAGCTTTTTAAGTGAGCACATTGACTTGATTTATTTCATATCACCAACCTCAAGGAACCGCCTCTCATGAGACTGTAAGGTTTGTCCTGATCTCACACATTTTTGCAATAAACATCAAGGAGAATCAATAAAACCAATCACGGGCTTGCAAAGGGGTTGTAAGATCCATTATCTTGCCGCCATTTTGAAGGTTCGGTGAAGTCGCTTGACCAAAGACCAATCTTGTTGTTACGTGCTTTTTCTTCTGCATGATGGTACTGCGTTGGAAGAGGATTTTTGCCCTCCTTTGAGAGCACCAACATCCCTTCTGTAAGACCTGCCTCGGCTAAATCAACCCCTTGAACAAAACATTGCGCATAATAAACACCATTGTGCATAAAAGCCCGCTTACAAGATAAATCCTGATCAAGTGTTTTGGTAACAAGCCAAGCCATTGTAACCACACCACAGGGCCATTCTTGATCCTTTAATTTTGCTTTTTGGCGGGGTGCGCATGTGTCCACACCATAAAGATGAATATCACGAGTCATATGAGATCGCCAAGATTGTGCAGAAGGCGTCAGCAATTTAAACGTAACCCCACTGGTAACCGATGCCCTTCCATGAAAAACAACTGTATTATTGACACCATCACTTGATAAAACTGTCCTCTGCCGATCGAGCACTGGTTTATTTTTTTCAAGCGCAGGTTCATTTTTTTCTAAAGACTGTTGAGTAATCGATTGACTTAAATCTTTTTCTTCCCGATAGAGATCCACAATATCTTGGATATCTTGCGTTTTTAATATTTTAAGAAAGCTGAAATCTATTTTATCTCTATATTGGCTTAATCCCCACACTATGGCCCCCATAATGTAAATAATAACAATCCATTTAAATAGCATTTCTTAACACGCTCGCTCAAAAAGTTCATATTTTTCTATCATTTTACATTATTTATCAGCAATCCCCTTGTTTTTAAAGAAAAAAATATAAATATCTGTTTTGTATATTAACTACATTTTGTAAAAAATAATATTCTCTCTCACCTTATTTTAATATTGTTGTCTTAACCAGAAACACAACTTAAAATTGCCATTTTTATATAACACAATCTCAGTTTGAAAAGACTTCTGTCTCTTTAAGAAGAGCGTTTGAGAGTGAGAAAATCCACGATCAAGACTTTAAAAACAAAAAAAACAAGGAGTTTAAACTGTCAAAAATAACAGAATTCTCCAGTTGTTAGAGGCAATGAAATGTCAACAGATGAACAAATATTGTTTGTTAAAGAGAGGTAAAATGACAGATAATAGATTTCAGAACATCATTTTTATCGTGACCATGCTGCTTTTTACAGCAGTATTTTTGTCCGATCTTTCTTATGCTGCTCCTTCTTCTCCTAGTGGGGGTGATTTCGGGAATCTTGATGGTGTTTTAGGCAACATTGTTACAATGATGACGGGCGCAACGGCAAAGCTCATTGCCATTATATGTGTTGCTGCTGTAGGTATTGGCTGGATGTACGGCTTTATTGATTTACGCAAAGCAGCTTACTGTGTTCTGGGTATTGCGATTGTTTTTGGGGCTCCCACTCTCGTCGGTAAATTAGCGGGCACAACATAAAATGAACGAAGATACCCTTTTCTTGGCCTGTACACGTCCGGCCATGTTTGCCGGTGTTACAATGGAAGCGATGGCACTCAATGTCATGGCAACATCTATTCTCTTTATTTTGACCAGTGGTTTTACCATGTTTGGTTTAGGCATCGGGATGCACTTTATTTTACGTGAAGTGACAAAATATGATCACAACCAATTTCGCGTATTATTTGCGTGGCTCAATACAAGAGGAAAACAAAAAAATCTCAGCCGATGGGGAGGCGGTTCTACCTCCCCCTTACGCCTTGTCCGCACTTATAAGGAACTACGCTGAAGGAACAAAACCGGTGAAACAGATGTCAATGATGAAACGGGAAACTTTGCCTGAAGAATATATTCCCTACATACGCTACATCAACCAGCATGTCATTGCTTTAAACTCACGCTGTTTAATGGTTGTGATGGCTGTTGAAGGTGTCAATTTTGACACGGCAGACATTGATCAACTCAATTCTTTACACAACCAATTAAACACTCTTTTGAAAAATATCGCAGATGAACGGGTTGCTTTATATTCTCACATCATCCGTCGTCGTGAAACAATTTATCCAGAAGGTCATTTTCTTTCATCTTTTGCAACAACATTAGATGAAAAATATAAAAAGAAAATGGTTTCGCAAGAGCTGTATCGCAATGATCTGTTTATTTCACTGCTTTGGAATCCCGCAGCGGACAAGACACAACAACTAGCTTCATTTTTTCAGCGCTTGAGCAAAGCAAAAAAAACACAATCTGAACCCGACGCAGAAGCTATTCGGAAACTCGAAGAGTTAAGCCAAGATCTCATGCAAGGTTTAGAAGAATATGAAGTCCGTCTCCTATCAATCTATGAACATGAAGGACTTTTATTTTCTGAACAAAGTGAATTTCTCCACCAACTGGTGGGAGGAAGACGTGAACGTATTCCTCTTACATTTGGCACCATTGCCTCAACGATTTACTCAGATCGTGTTATTTTTGGGAAAGAAATTATTGAAATTCGCCATGAAAGCAATGAACGCTTTGTCGGCATGTTTGGCTGGAAAGAATACCCTTCAAAAACCCGCCCAGGGATGACCGATGGTTTGCTTACGGTCCCCTTTGAATTCATCTTAACACAATCGTTTGTTTTTAAAAGTAAAGCGGTTGCCAGTGCCATTATGAGCCGCAAGCAAAATCAAATGATTAATGCAGCCGACCGTGCTAGCTCACAAATTGATGCACTGGATGAAGCCTTGGATGATTTAGAGTCAAACCGTTTTGTTTTGGGCGAACATCATATTTCTTTAGCCGTTTTTGCGGATCACCCCAAAATATTGACGGAGAACTTATCAAAAGCACGTTCTCATTTAACCAATGGGGGTGCCGTAATTGCCAGAGAAGATTTAGGATTAGAAGCCGCATGGTGGGCACAATTGCCTGGAAACTTTAGCTATCGTGCGCGTTCAGGCGCCATTACCAGCCGAAACTTTGCAGCTTTATCGCCCTTCCATTCTTTCCCCGTTGGCAAATTGAACGATAATGTTTGGGGAGCAGCTGTCGCATTGCTCAAAACACAGGCTGGTTCACCTTACTATTTTAATTTTCATTATGGTGATCTTGGCAACACGTTTGTTTGTGGTCCATCGGGATCTGGTAAAACAGTGATTGTTAATTTTCTTCTTGCACAATTACAAAAACACAATCCGACCATGGTTTTTTTTGATAAAGATCAAGGAGCGGAGATTTTTGTCCGCGCTGGAGGTGGAAAATATAAACCTCTCAAAAATGGACAGCCCACGGGGATTGCTCCCTTAAAGGGCATGGAATACAATGAAAAAAATAAAATTTTTCTTCGTCATTGGATCTTAAAGCTCGTCACAGCTGAAGGGCAAATTGTAACAGAAGAAGAGCGACAAGATATCGCCAAAGCCATTGACTCTTTAGAAAACTTACCCCCAACACACCGCTCTCTTGGAGCCCTTCAACTGTTTTTTGACAACACATCCAAAGAAGGGATTGCCATGCGGCTACAACGCTGGATTAGAGGCAATGATTTAGGATGGGTTTTTGACAATGATCAAGATGATCTTAATTTAAATGCACAATTCATTGGCTATGACATGACCGATTTCTTAGACAATGAAGAAATTCGGCGCCCCTTGATGATGTACCTCTTTCACCGCATTCTTGATCTGATTGATGGACGACGCATCATTATTGTCGTTGATGAGTTCTGGAAAGCTTTGGAAGATGATTCCTTTAAAGCTTTTGCGCAAGATCGGCTTAAAACAATCCGTAAACAAAATGGCATGATGCTCTTTGCAACCCAAAGTCCTAAAGACGCTTTAAACTCCACAATCGCCCATACCATTATTGAACAATGCCCCACCCAAATATTTTTTCCCAATCAAAAAGCAAATTACAATGATTATGTTGAAGCTTTTAAACTCACTGAGCGTGAATTTGAACTGATACAGTCAGAATTAAGTAGAGAATCCCGTCGTTTTCTCGTCAAACAAGGGCAAAGTTCCGTCGTTGCAGAACTTAACTTACGGGGAATGAACGATGAGATTGCCGTTTTAAGCGGCACAACAAAAAATATTGAACTTATGAATGAAATTATAAACGAACATGGCGCAGACCCTGAAAAATGGCTGCCCATCTTTTATCAGAGGAGAAAAAAACAATGAAAAAATATGGCTTAGTGACACTGTTATCTTTTTCTTTTATTTCTCATGCGCTCTCACAAATATCCCCCGATGCAGACGAATATTATAAGCAAGCGCTCGAGAATACACAAAAACTCGAGGCTGCAAAATCAGAAACCGCTGAGACAATTTATAAGGCTGCTACTGAAACGACAAAAAAAATTAAAGAACTAAGAGATCAACTTGAACAACTTAAATCAAAAATAGAGAGAACAAAAACTGAAACGACATCAGACGCTGACAAAAACTCTAAACTTGAAGAATTGCAGAATCTTCAAGCTCTTCGACAAGAGCTTCAAGTAAAAGTTTCTCTTCTGCAAGCCGATCTTCAAGCGAATGCTTTAAAACTTCAGTCTCTTGATATGATTCAAGCCAGAGATACGAAGACAAAAGAAGAGCTGCGTGAAGAAAAGGAGCAACAAAAACATAAAACACTTCAAACACAATTAAAAGAAAAAGAAGAAAAGCTAAAAGAAAAACTTGAAAGTACTAGTGCAGATGTCAGACTATAATTTTCCTACATTTGATAAGTTTTCTCCCTTTGAAAGCATTTCTGGGTATATTTTAAAGCCCCTCGATAATGTGATGGACACAACGGTGAGTGGGTTATCTTCTGCAATTTCAGCGCCCTTAAATCTTGCCGCAATCATTTTTATTTTTCTTTATGGCTATAATGTTATGACAGGTCGCGTTGCCCTTTCCATGCATAGTCTTCTCAATAATGTTGTTAAAATCGTTGTTGTAACAACGATGGCAACGAATGCGGAAACGTTTAATAGTTATGTTAAAGATATTTTCTTCAATGACTTGTCCAACGCTATTGGAAATGCGTTAAACAGCAATCCTGCAAACTCCAATGTTTTTGATTATATTTTGTTAAAGGCAAGTGACCGCTATCAAGAAGTTTTATACAATGCTTGGTTTTTTGAAAAGATCATTGTGGGTCTTCTTGGTTCTATCATGCTTCTTGCTGTTATTCTCTTTTGTATAGGTGGTTTTATTGTCCAAATGTTTGCCCAAGTTGCACTGGTCATGATTATAGGTCTTGGACCTCTGTTCATTAGTTTATATTTGTTCAATGCAACGCGAAAATACACCGATGCGTGGATTACAACTTTGGTTAATTTTACCATTTTACAAGTTCTCGTAATCATGCTTGGAACAATTATATGTCAAGTTATCATACAGGTCCTCAAAGTTTCCTATGAATCAATCTACATTCTTTTTCCCCCTGTCATCGTCATTTCGATCATAGGTGTTATTATCTTCCGGGCGCTTCCTGGTATTGCCACAGCGCTGGCCTCTGGCGGACCATACTTTAGTGCTGGTGTCTCTTCAGGAGGACAGATCTTCACAATGCTTGCCAATAGTGCAAGAGCGAGTGGTAATGCTGTAAAAAGTGCTGCTTCACAAATCTCAGGAGCTGCCGGGAATGCTGCTAAAGGTGCAGCAGGCGCGGCAGCAAAAGCAGGAAGATTTGGAGGTGGTCGTGGTCGGTTTTAAGATAAAGCATTTCTTTAAAAGAAGAAGCATTTTGGTTTTTGCTTTGCGTGCGCCCTTTGGCGCACGCACCATGATCCTGTTCCATGAAAGACTTAACATCTTGAGTCTTACAATAAAACCAATCACAATCTTGCCTCCCATAAACTTGTAAAAGTGTTCAAAATAAAAGGCTCTCATGCATTGTATTCCAAGATATCTGTGAGTTCAAAAAATGAAACGAAAACTAACTTTTGTTATGATCCTAACAATCGCGCTTTCCGGCTGTGCCTCTTTGAGTGGTCCCAAAAAACCACCACGCTGTAATGGCAAACAGACACGTGCTTTAAATAAAGATAAGTGGAATTGGGACAATAAAAACGTTGCCTACCCAGAAAAGGCTGTAAAGCCTGTTACCACACCTATCATTCTCAATACTTTGGAAAGTGAAAAAGCAACAGCCAACTTAGCAATTCACCCAGCTTTATTAAAGCCGGCTATTCATGAAGCACGATCTGACAAAACTGTGGAGGTTCCGCATGAAAAGTGATGCCCTTGAAGAATATATAAAAGAAGCCCGCTCATTTGATATTGATCGCATGCATGGCATGCGTATACGGATGAAAATTTCCATGGCTTTAACAGTGCTTTTTGGATTGATGACGATTGCACTGGCTTTGGCTGTCGCAGCTTTAACGCCTTTGAAAACGGTAGAGCCTTTTGTTATCCGCGTTGATAACTCAACAGGCATCATCGATACTGTAAGCGCCCTAAAAGACTCTCCTAATGACTATGATGAAGCGATAACGCGTTATTTTGCCAGCCAATATGTTCGTGCACGTGAAGGTTTTCAAGCCTCAGAAGCAGAAAACAATTTTCGCTTAGTCTCTCTTTTATCTTCTCCAAAAGAACAAAACCGTTTTGCAACATGGTACGCAGGCAATAATCCAGAAAGTCCGCAAAATATTTATCATAACATGATTGCAACGGTCACAATCAAATCAATCTCTTTTATAAGCAAAGATCTTATTCAAGTTCGTTACTATAAAACGGTCAGAGACTTTAATGAAAAAGAAAATATTTCCCATTGGGTTTCAATCTTAAATTTTTCTTACGTAAACGCACATATTTCAACGTCTGATCGTCTCATCAACCCACTTGGTTTTCAAGTATCGGAATATAGATCTGATCCAGAGGTGATAAAATGATCAGACTTTTACAAATAATCTTTTTAATTTTTACGATCACTCAAGGCTTTCACACAGTTTTCTCATTTGCGGAAACAGCGCCTGTCAGTGCCCGTAAAGACAACCGCATCAGATTTGTCAATTATGACCCCTACAACGTCGTACAAATCATTGGCTCCATTCGCTCTTCCGTTCAGCTGGAATTTGCCGATGATGAAGAAGTAACCTATGTAGGAATTGGCAATTCGGTTGCTTGGCAAGTTGCGCCAGCTGGCCATTTTGTTTTTCTCAAACCGCGTGAAATCCAACCTGTAACCAATTTACAAATCGTCACAAGCCGCCAAGATGGAATACAACGCTCTTATCAATTTGAGCTGCAAATCCGTGAAGGCGATGTTTCAGCCGGCAATGAAACCTATTTCTTGGTCAAGTTTCGTTATCCAGAAGATGAAGCCTTGCGTAAGAAGTTAGCCGAAGCAGCAAAAGCCGCACAACGTGAAGAAAATTATGTCAATGATATTTTAAATATCCATGAAGATTTTGGCCCCCGCAATTGGGCTTATGAAGCCCAAGGTTCATCCCTCATTGAACCTGCTTCTGTCTATGACAATGGGAAAACAACCACCTTTACCTTTTTAGGCAATGTTGAAATCCCCACCATTTACCTTGTAACGCCTGATGGGCAAGAAGCTCTTATTCCTAAATCAATCAAAGGCAACAAGGTTATTGTTCATGCGACAGCGGCACAATTCACGCTACGGCGTGGAAATGAAGTATTGTGCATCTTTAATAAAAGGTTCGTCCCAGAAGGAATTAACCCTGAAACAGGAACAACATCACCATCTGTACAACGTAAAGTGAACATAGGAAACAGCCATGAATAATACCGTGGATGAAAAAAACATTAATGATCGCGATACCATAAAAAATGCTCAAGGAAAAAGTCAACAAAGCAATGTAGGCAAAGCCATTGCTCTTATTATTCTTTTCAGTGTCTGTCTTTATTTAGCCTATTCCACACTTGTCACAGACAAAAAACAACCAACAGAGAAAAAACAATCGATTGAGTCTTTAAAAGAAGGAAAAGTTATCAAACAAACAGAACTTTTCCGTCCTGCAAAGCCTACCCCTTCTTCCCCTGAACAGGCGCACCGAAAGAACGCTTTGTTACCCAAAGTCGAGCTCCCAACACCCAACATCAATCAATTAAATTCTGATGATCCTCTGTTGGAAGCTGCACAACGTGCTCCCGTATTAGCTTATACGAATGCACAACAAGGCAAAACAGATTCACAAACCAATAACAGCGCTTTGCCTCACCAACTAGAAAGCAAGCCTGATGAAACAACACAACGCTTTAATCATCTTCTCAAACCCACGGTTCTTGAAGGGATTCGTGCTTCAACCCTTGGCAATCGAAATTATATCATCACAATGGGAACTTCTATCCCTTGTATCTTAGAAACAGCCATCAATAGCGATCAACAAGGTTTTGCCAGTTGTATCATCTCCAGAGATATTTTATCCGACAATGGTCGTGTTGTGCTTCTTGATAAAGGTACTCAAATTGTTGGTGAATATCGCGCTGGATTGAAAAAAGGCCAAAAACGTCTCTTTGTGTTATGGAATAGAGCAAAAACCCCCAATGGTATCATTATATCCTTAGCTTCACCGGCAACAGACAGTTTAGGACGCTCTGGAATTGATGGTGATATTGATAATCATTGGTTAGAGAGGATTGGCTCTGCACTTCTTGTATCCCTGATAAAAGATGTAACAAGCTATACCAATAAACGTTTATCAAAAAAACAAGAAAAAGAAGAGACTGAAACAATCTCTTCCGGACAGAACATCGCAAATATTATTGTCGAAAATTACGCCAATATTCCTCCAACCTTATCTAAAAATCAAGGAGAAATAGTGAATGTTTTTGTTGCCCGCGATTTAGATTTTTCTGGCGTTTATAAACTGAACGTCATCGAAAACAAAAAACAGATTATCAATCGAGCTGTTTCAAAAAACTTTTACAAAAATTCTGCGATACCTTTAGAATGAACCAAACCTTACACACCATGAGCGATGAAACCGTCGCGATTGTTCTAACAAAACTTGAACCGATCAGTGTTTTTTTGAAAGATGAGAGTCTTTTCGAAATTGTGATCAATCGTCCCTATCAAGTAATGACGGAAGGGATTGATGGATGGAAAACAATAGAAGCACCGGCTCTCTCTTTTAATGAGCTTATGGGGATCGCGAAAGTTGTCGCGTCCTATTCCAAGCAAAATATATCAGATAAGAATCCAATATTATCCGCGACTCTGCCAGGTAATGAGCGCATTCAAATTGTCATTCCACCAGCTGTCGAAAAAGACACGATTAGTATGACCATTCGTAAACCATCATCACAGAGTTTTTCTCTCGAAGAACTAGCGAATAAAGGTCTTTTTTCACACTGTGAGCAGGTTTCTTTCACACCATTGAATGATTATCATTCTCGTTTTAATGAACTCAAAGTCATTGAGTATAACTTAGCCAATGCCTACTGCGATAAAGACTTTGTTTCCTTTTTAAATCAAGCTGTAAAATGCCAAAAAAATATTTTGATTGCGGGAAAAACCGGTTCGGGGAAAACAACATTATCAAAAGCATTAATCGCCAAAATTCCTCAAGACGAGCGTATTATCACCATTGAAGACACCCAAGAATTAGTAATCCCACACCCTAATCATGTCTCGATGATCTATTCAAAAGATGGACAAGGCTTAGCTTCTGTTGGCCCCAAGGAATTGCTTGAATCATCTTTACGAATGCGTCCTGATCGTATTCTTTTGCAGGAACTTCGAGATGGTACAGCCTTTTATTATATCCGCAATGTCAATTCGGGCCACCCAGGTTCCATTACGACGGTCCATGCCTCAACAGCCCTTGCTGCCTTTGAGCAAATGACCCTTTTAGTCAAAGAAAGTGAAGGAGGGGGTGATTTAGAGCGTGATGATATTCGCGGTTTATTGATTTCAATGATTGATATCATCATCCAATGCAAACGGGTTGAAGGGAAATTTAAGGTCACAGAAATTTATTATGATCCCTTCAAACAACGGAACATCTTTGGCGGGGACTAGAATAAGATCACATCGGTTGAAGGCTCTTTTAAAGCAACGATTGAACATACATCGCCCATAAAAGGAAAAAGGAAAAATGCATGAAAAGCAAAACAACAGGAAACAAAGAAAACCTTTTATCGATGACAGCGGAAGAATTAAAACAACGCCGCCAAGCCGTTGATGCCGCCATCAACACCCATACAATAGAAGGGATAAAGCTTCATTCCACAACGCTAAAAATTTTAGAAGAATACGCAAGGGGAAATATTTCACTCGAAGAATTTAATACGCTTATGGAAAACGCGCCACTATAAGGAGATTAACCATGCCCAAAGCAAAAGCAAAAACAAAAAATATAAACACCCCTTCTCCCCATAATTATCTCTATCCTAAAACTGTTACGTTAAAAAATAAATATGGCACAAAGGACCTTGATACTTTTTTGAAAAAATGTTCGCATGACACAGCAAAGGCGATGATTAATCTGCGCGAAGAGTCCTTACCAGAAAAGTTCGATAGCACCTATCTATGCCATATTCATAAAAAATTGTTTAGCAACACATTTGAGTGGGCTGGTTTGACTCGGAATATCCCCGTTACATTTTCAGATGGCACCACAGCCGTCATGCCCGAAATGAAAAGAACAGGCTGGGAAAATGCTTTTGCAATCGGAGATGAGATCCAAGAAGGTTTACAACAATTAGATCAAACGCTTGCCGAAAAAAACAATTTGCAAGGCTTATCGCGCGAAGAATTTAATTCTGAAGCAATAAACTTATTTAACACTCTCAACCAAATCCACCCATTCAGAGAAGGCAATGGACGCACACAACGGGCATTTTTTGAAAATCTCGCTCAAGCCGCAGGCCATCAACTTGAATTTTCGCTTGTCACAAAAGAACGCATGCTTCTTGCCAGTGTTGCAGTAGCAGAAAAGGGTGATCTAGAACCGATGCAACACCTGTTTGAAGATATTTCCAATCCAGAAAAGGCATGTCTTTTAAAAGAATTCATGGATAACATGAAAAACAGCGGACGCAACGTGAATGATCGTCCTGTTATGGTTGTAAAAGAAGGTGAAACTTACACGGGCATGTATAGAGGTGCTGGCCTTAACAGCTTTGCCTTCAATGTGAAAGGAGCTTACATCATCGGAAATAAAGAACATCTCACACCAGAACAACTCAAAACATTAAAACCCGGTGATAGATTTACCTTCACCGTTCCACAAACACAAGAGTTAAAAGGCATTCTCATTCCTGAAGAGAAATTAGCCCCTTTGACAAAAAGTGAAAAGGCTGAAAGGGTTGCAGAAGATGCCTGTGTTCAAACAGCACGAAACCAAATTCATCAGTTGGCAAAAATTGTTTATGGCAACGCAAAAACATTAGACAAACAAATGGTCGAGATTATTAAAAAACCAAGCTTAGGTCAACAGCTTGCCAACCAGATTGAAAAGGCACCAGACTCTGTTGCTCATCTTGCAGGTTTTGATTTATGTGGGCTCCAAAATCAAGCACGTGCAAACGCTAAAAACCATGTTGATCTCCTCTGTACTGCTGTTGCAAATTTCGCTCATGCTGTAAAACATGCGGAGAAGGAAATTACTCAAGAACATACGGCAGAACAAAAGCGCTGTGCAAAAACAGTAGAAATGCCAAGTAAAAGCTTGCAAGATCTTTTTGCCTTGCCAAAAGAATTACAGCAAGAAGCTTTAGCAAAAAATCCTGGACTTCAAAAAGAGCTGACCAATCTTGTAAAAAACATCAATAGTCGTCTTTCCGCAACTGAACATAAAGCTGTCAAAAATAATAATTATGAAACATTGGCTCAAAGCATTGGTGTCTCAGAAAATAAAGCCAAGCAAATTACACAAACCATTAAGCAAGTCCAAGAAGCACACCAACAAACTTGCACGCGTACAATCAACCGTTCAAATGTGCTCGCTATGGCCAGCTAAGAATGGATAAAACCTTCCTCTTTCATGAAAAGAGCGCATAAACGAAAACGAGTTAGCGTTATCTTGCGCCTTTGCAAAAAAGAGTATTGCACCCCTGAAAAAAGAGCATTTCACAGCATATTCTAAAAAGAATTGAAAGTAATATACAATGAAATATACCAAGACACAAATGGTCCTTATTTTAACCCCTATTGCTTTAGGTGCTTTAACGATATTTCTTGTCCCTCATTTTTTGTTGCTGTTAACAAATGGCCTTAAGAGCGATCAAATGTATTGGACCCTTCGTTCAGAGCCTTTATTAGTCTTAGCACTAACAGCTGCTGTTTCATTGTTGTATAGTCTCTCGCAAAAACTGCATTTGCGTAAAATCATCACTTTTGTTTCCTTGGTCTTTTTTGGCACCATTGCTCTTTACTATGTTGGGGGTGAACTAAAACGTTTAAGTCCCTATGTTGGCCAACAAGGAATAACGTGGAGCTATGCGCTTCAATTCATGGATCCCATGGTTATCTTTGGCATCATCATTGGTGTTTTTTTTTCCATCATTCAATTCATCACAACCTCTCCCCCTAAAAATAGGGTCAAGCGTGCCAAAAAAGGTGTTTTTGGGGATGCCGCATGGATGAATTTAAATGAAGCAGCAAAAATCTTTCCTGCCAATGGGCAAATTGTTGTGGGAGAAAGATACCGTGTTGATCAAGATAATGTGTGCAAAATTCCCTTTGCCCCTGGCAATAAAACAACATGGGGCAAGGGTGGAACAGCCCCTTTGCTCACCTTTAATCTCGATTTTGGTTCAACCCATATGATTTTTTTTGCTGGTTCTGGTGGTTATAAAACCACAAGTACAGTAGTTCCTACGTGTTTAACCTATCCAGGCTCTATTATTTGTCTTGATCCTTCAACAGAAGTTGCCCCAATGGTCAAATTTGCGCGTCAAAAAATGGGCAATAGAAATGTTATTGTTCTCGATCCTAATTCACTTTTAACAAAAAATTTTAATGTTATCGATTGGCTTTTAGATGACAGCGTCCCACGCACACAACGTGAAGCGAATATTGTAAGCTTTTCCAAACTGCTTCTTACAGATAAAAAATCCGACAATTCTTCAGCGGAATATTTCTCGACACAAGCCCATAATCTTTTAACGGCTCTTCTTGCTCATGTTATATTTTCTGATGAATATGAGGACGATGAGCGCAATTTAAAAACATTGCGTGGCATTCTCTCACAATCAGAAACAGCGGTTGTCAATCAATTACGCATGATTCAAGAAACCACCCCTTCTCCTTTTATTCGCGAAATGGTGGGGATTTTTACAGAAATGGCAGAACAAACCTTTTCAGGCGTTTATACAACCGCCTCAAAAGATACCCAATGGCTTTCTTTGTCCAATTACGCAAATCTTGTCTGCGGCGATGATTTTTCCTCCTCAGATATCACAGATGGCAATACAGATGTTTTTCTCAATCTCCCCGCCAGCATTTTAAACAGTTATCCAGCAATCGGACGTGTGATTATTGGTGCCTTTCTCAATGCCATGGTCACAGCAGATGGTAAGTATAAAAAGCGTGTTTTATTTGTCTTAGATGAAGTTGATCTTTTAGGCTATATGAATATTTTAGAAGAAGCACGTGATCGTGGACGAAAATACGGAACATCCTTGATGCTCTTTTATCAATCTTCTGGTCAGTTGGTCAATCACTTTGGAGAAGCAGGAGCACGTTCATGGTTTGAAAGCTGCTCCTTTGTCAGCTATGCTGCCATTAAAGACCTTCAAACAGCGAAAGACATTTCAGAACGCTGTGGTCAAATGACCGTTGAAGTCACCGGAACGAACAAATCAAGAGGTTTATCTTTAGGAAAGAGTTCTTACAACATCAATTACCAACAAAGAGCTCTTATTTTACCCCACGAAGTTATTCAAGAAATGCGTCAAGATGAACAAATTATTCTTATGCAAGGGCAACCCCCTCTGCGATGTGGTCGTGCCATCTATTTCAGAAGAAAAGAAATGCTAGCCGCAGCGGCAAAAAACCGCTTTGCCCCACAAAAGAAAAACTAACCTTCATCAATGAGATACTGAAAGAAAAATAACAACAAAAAGTATACATTGCTGTTTTTTTTAAAGCCTACGAACAAAAAAACTCCCCGCTACCATACAAGAAAAACAGGGTCAAAAAGCCCGTGATTTTTCTTTTTTATATTTTCCCCTTTCTATTTTGCGTATCATTTTACCAGCGCCCATGATCTTTAAATTTTTATAAAAAACGCCCATCCCCCAACCAAGAGCAATACCCAAAACACCCCAAAATCCAAGGTTTGATCCGCAATATTTTAGCGCTAGCAAAGTGTGTAATGGTCCCCGCTTCTTTATGAAACGTAAAAAATAAAGCTTAAAAATGGAAGCACTCAACAGATTTTACACACTTTATGGAGGCTTTCCCGTTGTACCCTTCACGAGCCACCATTGCTAAATGGATAAATGATTTCTCTTTAAAACAAACTTGAGAAGATGCACCACAATGGTGTTCTATTTTACGTAAAGGACGTACCTTCCATGAAAGAACATAATAAACAAAAGATTTCCCTTTGAGACAAGAGCTCTCCCCCCACAATAAGCATTGATTTTTTCCTAAAAACATTCAGGAGATACACCAAAATGAATAAATCATTCTTATAGAAGCTTCCCCCCCCTTTACGATATCATAATGTGTTCTATTTTAACAACTAAGCGCTGAAAAAGCACCTTTCTTTCTCACCACAGAAAGTTTTTTCCCTCTTATGGATCTTAAAGGAGCACAATACAATAAGAGTAACAAGACCAAGTAAAAAACATTTTGTTTTAAATATAGACCAACAAGATGTTCACAGAGACCAAGAAGAAAAATATTATGGAGTAAAATTCTTGATGACTGCTTTTATTCATAAACTTCCCAATCTAAGTGCTGTATATGAAAAGTCTCAAAGCCATCCGATCACCAAGAGCAATTCTCTCCGCCATATCCGCGTCCTTCATCAAAGCGCTTTTGCAAACAACTTTACTAAAAGCAAAACAGCAAAAATCTTAAACAATATTTTTCTTTTTAGCTTCTTTCCCTTACCTCAAAGAGGGAAGAGTACTTTCTCTCATAACACTCAAAATCTCAAAAGAATACGCGATGGGGGACTTTCAACATGACCCGCGTTTAAGGGCGCGTATCAATTACTACTTTCTCAGGAGAGACGATATGTTAGAGCAAAATTACCTCTATAAAGGAACTTCAACACTCAAAAATAAATATGGCATCAAAAACCCCCAAAAACTGTATGAACGCAGCGCCCATGACAGCGCAAAAGAGGCTGTTAATTTTCGTCATGCCCCCCCACCCCAACAGTTTGATACCGCGTATCTCAAATTAATCCACTGGAGCTTGTTCTACAAAACTTTTGAATGGGCAGGTCAGACCCGCGATACATCCTTTAAATTTGAAGATGGCACCTCCGCCCATATGCCAGCGATGCGCCCCAAAGGCTATGAAGTTCCTTTTGCCATCGGTCCACAGATAAAAAAAGAGCTCAAACAACTGGAAAGAACACTGAGAGAGAAGAACAATTTACAAGGCTTATCACGCCAAGAGTTTGCTGAAAGTGCCGCTGAAGTTTTTATGGCGCTCGAGCACGCACACCCTTTCCGAAAAGGCAATGGACGCGTCAATCGAATGTTTATGGAAAAACTTGGACAAGCAGCAGGCCATACCATTGACTTTTCGTTCATCACAAAAGGACGCATGACAGCAGCTTGTATTGAAGCCATGCAATATGGCAATCCTCAACCGATGAAAGATCTTTTTGAAGATGTTACCCATCCGCAAAAATCTCTTGTTTTAAAAGAATTTATCTCTCAAATGCGAGAAGCTAAACTGGATGAAATTAACAATCGCGTTGTTGTTGCAGCAAAAGAAGGTGTTTCCTATGACGGCATCTTTAGAGGCACTTCAGCAGAAGGTTTTGTCATGGAAGTCGGAGGGGGATTCGTCGTGGGCCACAAAGATGATCTTCCCCCAGAACAAATCAAAACGTTACAGAACGGCGACCGCCTCTGCTTTCAAAAAACCAACGTTCAAAGTGTAAAAGAAACCCTCATTCCACAAGAAACCTTAGCTCCTCTCACAAACGACGAGTTATTTGCAAGAGTTTCAAATGACACTTATGTTGAAGCAAGCCGAAAAGAGGTCGAAGACCTATCAAGGATTGTTTATGGTAAAGCCCAAGCCTTAAAGACAAAACTAGATATCATAACGGCAGCTCCAAACTTAGGAAATCAATTTGCTGATGAAATTTTAGAAAACCCTCAATCCGTTTCTAAACTTTCAGGGAGAAAAATCCTTGATATGAAAAGTCCAAGTTGCAGACATGCCGAACAGACCGTTCCACAACTCAGCCAAGCTCTTAAAAATTATGGTGCCATAACAAAACAAACAAAAGATGAAGTTTTAAAACAACACCAAAGAGAACAAAAACGCCTAAGCCACATAATTGAAAAACCTGGAAAAAATTTACAAAACCTTTTTGCCTTACCAGAAGAACGACAAAGGGAAGCTTTATTGCATTCTCCTGCACTCCGACAAGAACTCCATACCTTTTCACGCCAATTACACAATCGTCTCTCCTCAGAAGATCGTAAAGCCATACAAGAAAAAGATCATCCAAGATTGGCTTGCCTCCTTGGAACATCGGAAAGCAAAGCCAAAGAAATTGCACAGGCTGTCAAGAACACCAAAGACGTCCAATGTCAAGCCCGCAGCTTGAAAGTTAGCCGTTCCTCATCACTGGCTCTGACTGGCTAAAAGATGCTATCTTTTGTCTTCCAACGGAAATCTTGACGCCAACCCTCATCGTGATTACGCTCACGAATTGTTTTAGAATATTACAAAAAATAGTCCCCAAAATGAATCCTGTAATTTATTATAACTTATTGATAAAATTTCACAAAAAAACTGTATTAAAGACATAAATCTCCATTAAACTAGGGGCGAATAGCGCGAAATCTTTGGAAAGCATTCAATTTGATATCTTCATTTGCTTTAGATTTATCAAAAAAGTGGGGAATGCACCAAAGAGGTTTTCTAAAAATATTGAAAGGAAACAGCCATGAAAAAAAGCCACCCACACCAAGAATCTCAAACCCCAGAAACCCAGAAGCCAGAGCCTCTCTACGCGACAGTGAATAAAAACAGAGGAAGAGGAAGTCCGCGCACCCCAAGCCCAGAAGACTTACAAGCAGCAAATAGAAGTCAACCAACCCTCCAAGAAGATTCCCCCTACAACACACCAAGAACGGAAGCAGCTGGATATGATACCTCCCCTTCTCAACGACCACAAGAAACTGTCTATGCCCCCCAAAATCCACTGGGAGGAACGATCTATGCACCCCAATACCCATTAGGATCCACCCATGCAGCCGTTGGAAGGGGATCGCGTACCCCCTCCCCCGACAAACTCGTAGATCCCTATGCAGTCGTTAATCTAGCGACGGGTGAAACAGAGTTCCAAGAACGAAGAAACCCCCTCTATGACTCACCAAGCGGAAGCAATCAAGATCTGCGCCATCCCCCAAGACCAGAAGAACATCTCTATGCAGAAATTGATCCGAGAACAGAAGTCAGACGCGCTCCCTATAAACCAGTAGAATCTGTCTATGCAACACTAGGCATGGGCGCTGAAGGTGGACAAGAATCCCAGAAACGGGAAAATCCCCTCTACGAAGGCGTTGGCAGAGCAACAACGCCCCCTCCCAGAACCCAAAAAGATGTGGTTATGACAAAGCTCTTACAACACACAGACTTTCAATATGGTATAAGAGAAACCCAAGAGTGGTGTACAGTTGTTTATGGTAATCCACATGCCTTGAATCAGCAACTTTCTGAGATTCTTGAAAATCCTAAAGGGGCAGAAAAAGTCTTATGGAACCTTGCAGCCAATCCTGAAAGTGTTGGTAGGCTTGCAGGAAGCAAAGTCCTTGGTATAAAAAGCCCTGACCGCAAAGAGGCTGAAGACGGTTTTCGCCACCTTTGCTCAGCTCTTGAAAGACATATAGATAAGACAAAAAGGCTCCACAAAGACTTTACACGTGATCTGGAAAGAGGTCAAAAACACGAAAGCCCAGAAAGAAGCCCTGAACACAGACGTCACCATCACCACCATCGTCACGCCAGAGGGCAAGAACAAAATAGTCCAGAACACAGCCCACAACGACAAAGAAAAACAGAGATTAAAGGAATGGCTCATGCCATGTAAGAGGGTATCAACATAAAAACAGATCAATTTTTGTTTTTCATATCATCTCTTTTTCAGTGAAATTCTTGGCGCAAATTGTTTTATAGCGGTTGCGCCAAGAGTTGTTTTAGAATAGTACAAAAAATAGTCCTAAAAATGAACGCTGTATTTTATTGTAACTTATTGATAAGATTTCATAAAAAAACTGTATAAAAGACACAAAGGTCCGTTACACTGATCTCGAATAGCGCGAAATCTTTGGAGGTCATTCAGTTGGATATCTTCCTTTGTATAAAGGTTATCAAAACTAAAAGTGGGGAATGCACCAAAGAGGTTTTCTAAAAATATTGAAAGGAAACAGGCATGAAAAAACATCATCCACACCCTTCTGCAAATCCAGAAGCCCTCTATGCAACCGTGAATAAACAAAACAGAGGAAACCAGCGCAGTCCAATCCCTGAAGAGGAAATTATATACGCGTCCGTGAGCAGCGTTGATCCTTCAAGAGCTGGACGTCATCAACAAAGACTATCAGAATCTGAAACAGACTATACAACGGTTGCTCCTCCAAGACGCGAAGAGGAAGTTTTATACGCATCCGTAAGCAGCGTTTCTCCTTCAAGGGCTGGACGTCATCAACAACGACTATCAGAATCTGAAACCGATTACACAGAGGTTTCCCCACAACAAAGAGGAAGAGCTCCCCTTACAGCTGACAAAATGACTGTACAGCTTTTAAAAAATCCACAGGTGCAAGCCTATGCGGAAGAGGTCGTGTATTGGAGTAAAATTGTTTATGGACAAGACAATATTTTACAGCAACACTTGCAAGATATCCTTACAAATCCCAGTAAAGGAAAAGAACTGTCAGATCAACTTGCTGAAAATCCTGAGACTATTCATAAACTCGCTGGCCGCTCCGCACTTGGCATGAGAACTCAAACACGCAAACAAGCTGAAGAGGGTTTTAGACACCTCGTTAACGCCATTGATGGTTATACACAGGCTGTAGGAGAGACAAGAGAGAGGCTTTTGCAAACCCCTCATGCGGAACAAAGACGCCATCAAGAACATACTCAGAAAGGTGAAAGCCATCATCATCGTCATCATCACACAAGAGGACAAGAACAAAATAGTCCAGAGCACAGCCCTCACAGACAAAGGCATGGAATGGCTTATGCCATGTAAAGGGGCATAAACATCAAAACAGATCAATTTTTGTTTTTTATTTAATCTTTTTTTCAGAGAGTTTTTTGGCGCAAAGCATCTTATTACGATTGCGCCAAGAATTGTTTTACAATGGTACAAAAAATAGTCCTAAAACGGTCCTAAAAATGACCCCTGTTATTTATTGTAACTTATTGATAATATTTCACAAAAAAACTGTATAAAAGACATAAATATCCGTTACTCTGATCTCGAATAGCGCAGGTCTTTGGAGCGCATATCAGTTCGATATCTTCCTTTGTCTCAAAGTGATCAAGCATAAAGAATGAGTATGCCCCAAAGAGGTTTTCTAAAACAATTTTTGAAAGGAAACGTGCATGAAAAAAGATCACCCTCACCCTTTTCCATCCTCTTCAATACAAGAACTGATAAGGCTCTATGAACAAGCAGCAGCAGAGGTCTCAGGCACTGCCCCCCTTCCTAAAGAAACGCCTTCAAAAAGCAAAAGACTATCAACGATACCGGAACAAGATGAGGGAAGGCTCTCTCTTTTAGAAGAAGAAACGATTGTGCAGACAAGTGCACAGGCATCTGTTAGAATGACGCATTCAACAACGCCTCTTTCAAGCACGCGCGCGACCCAAAGACCGCAAGAAGCTGAAACAACACGCACAACAGCTGCTCCACAGGTTGCCCAAGGAGCAGCAAGAATTCTCTCAGAGGAAGAAATCTCTCGATTACTTCCCAACCATTCATTGGTTAAAACCTATCAAGAAGAAATCGAGCGTTTATCCGCAAGAGCCTATGGCAACCCCAACATTTTGCAAGAGAAAATGCAGGAAATTCAAAGAAACCCTCAAGCGGGAGAAGAGCTCTCATGGCGCATGACAGCCCATCCTGAAAGCATTGCTAAACTTTCCGGCAAAAGCATTTTGGGCTTAAAAAATCAAGCACGCAGACAAGCAGAAGAGAGTTTTTCCGCCCTCTGTGTCACCGTTGATTGTTATACAGAAGCCGTAAGACAGGCAAGAGAGAGCCTCTCACAATCTCCAGAGCAAGAACTCAAAAACTATCAACGCCTCATGGGAAAAGAGGCTGTCGATAAACTGCTGAAAAAACCGAGTCATTCTGAAAAGAAAAAAGAAAGTCTTTCAGAAGCAGAGATGTCCACCCAAATTCATCAAAATTCAAAAGTCAAAAGACACCATGCGCAAATCCAATATTGGAGCAAAGTTGTTTTTGGCGACGCAAACACTTTGCAATCACAAGTAGAAGAGCTTTTCCAAAACCCTGAAACAATAGAACAGCTCGCACAGCAACTTGCCGGAGCCCCTCAATCTTTTCAGAAATACGCTGGTCGTAATTTTTGTGGCTTTAGAAATCGAGCACGCATCCATGCTGAAGCGGGTCTTTCTCACCTCATTGATGCCGTTGACAATTATGCAACAGCTGTCACACAGGTAAGAGAGAGTCTTTTACAAACCGAGCAAGCAAAACAAGAACGCCCTGAAGCATCTGAAAGAAGGCAAAGCTTGCAGCAACAACAAGGCGTCTCACAGTCTGCTCAACGCCTTGAGGCTTCAATAATAACGCATGAAGGAGCAACGACCTCTACCCAGCAACGAGAAAGAGAAACAGATTTGCGTCCTCGCAAAACTACCGCCCCAAAAGCGATGGCTTTTGCCAGCTAAGCAGACATAAGTTTTTACATTGAATCCAACATCTTGGCGCAACACAGGATAGAGTTACTTTGCGCCAAGAAAGAGAGAGCGTTGAAACCGGTTCATTCCCCATCACTTAAATCTAAGCTATTGATAAAACAGACTTTATCCAAAAAGCAAAATCTCATCAAACCGTTCAGTTTCATATCCTCTCTCATACACCCCAAGTGAAAAAGCATAAAACAGAATAAACACCAACGCATATTCTTAAATAGTATTGAGAAGCAATATTGGAAGAGTTTGAAAGGACCATGCATGAAAAAAAGAACCCCCTCCCCTTTTATCACCGAAATGATGGAAAAATTTCAACAACAGGCTGAACAATCCCCTACCAGAACCCCCCCTCCCCAAGTTTCTCCCAAACCGCAAAAACCATCTGTACAAAAACACCCAGAAAATCTGTCCTCCTCCTCAAAGGTTGCGCCACCGCCCCCCCCACGCGGAAGAGAAAAAACATCAAGCGATACAAAAATCCAAAAGCCTGAAACCCAAGAGACGCCTCCTCTACAGGAAAAAGTAGCGCCGCCAAAACCCCCACGTGCAAAAGAGAGACAACAACACAGCCCACAAGTTGAATCCTCGCCCTCCCCGCAAAAAAAAGTGGCGCCCCCCCCTCCTCCACGCGGAAGAGACAAAACACCAATAGACACAAAAATCCAAAATCCTGAAACCCTCGAGCGCCTCTCCGCACCCATAAAAACCGCGCCACAAAGACCACCGCGTGCAAAAGATAGAATTCAGCACAAAGCAACAGCTCCAGAGAGCGCCCCCCTCTATGCAAGGCTTCCTTCACAAACGCCCTCACGCATGAGAGAAAACACGCAAACCAGCACAAAAAACCAAGAGATGCCTCCTCTACAAACAAAAATGGCACCGCCAAAACCCCCACGTGTAAAAGACAAAACCCCAACCGGCGCAAAAATCCAAAAACCTGAAACCCTTGAACGCCCCTCCGCGCCCATAAAAGCAGCGCCACAAAGACCACCACGTGCAAAAGATAGAATTCAGCACAAAGCAACAACTCCAGAGAGCGCTCCCCTCTATGCAACGCCTCCTTCACAAACGTCCGCATACATGAAAAACAGAGTTCAAACCGGCGCAAAAATCCAAAATCCTGAACCCCTCGCCCCAAGTGTTAGACCCAAAACATTACAGCATAGAACAGTCAGGCAGCAAAGCAGTTCATCATCACAAGATAGTGAAATATATGCAATCCCTCGTTCAAGAAAATCGCATCGAAGAGGAGACAGACAAAAAAGCGACGCTGTCGTGCAAAAAACGGGCTCTCAACAAACAGCAAGTGAACCACCAAAACCGTCTCAGAAACAAAAAGCCTCTATTAATACAATGGAAAAAGAGCTCTTGCTCATAGCATATCAAGAAGAAATACGATTTTTGTGCGAAAAGGTTTATGGTGATCGGCTTATTTTAGAACAAAGAATAGAAAAAATCAAAGAAAACCCCGCTATGGGAGAACAGCTCTTATGGGATATGCAAAAAAAACCTCTGTCTATTTCTAACCTTGCGGGTAAAAAAGTTCTTGGCATAAAAAATGGAGCACGCAAACAAGCTGAAGAAACGCTCCCTAATCTGTGTGAAGCCATTAACGGTTTTGTATATACCTCAAAATATATACAAGAGAATATTTCACAGAGTCCTCACGGGGAACAACGACAGCAGCAACACGCGCAACAGGAAGAAGCAATCACTCAACACACACAAAATCCATTCAATTCAGAAAAGAAAATCCAGCCTCTGTCAAATCAGGAAATTGCCCGCAGAGTACAACAAGATCCATCGGTTCAATATGGTCAAAGAGAAGTCCAATATTGGTGTCAAATTGTCTATAAAAATCCATTTATTTTACAATATCAAATGGAAGATATGCACAAAATTCCAGATATGGGAGAAGAACTTGTCTTTCAAATTAAAAAGGATTCGACATTTTTTGCTCCGCTTGCTGGTAGAAAAGTCCTTGGCATAAAAAACGGAGCACGCAAAGCCGCTGAAGAAAATCTTCCTACCCTTTGTACCGCCATTCAGGATTATGCTGATACGATAAAGCAATTAAGAGAAACCATTGTGCAACACCATCAGATAGAACAACAACAACGCCATCAACCGCTTACCGATCTCGATAAACAATTGCAAAAGCAGCAAAGCCTATCGCACCCCCCGCAGCTACCTGAGCGCTCAACAACAAAGCGACGTCAAGAGCTTTCTGAAACATCGAGACAAGAAGAGCGCCCCCCTATTCAACCACGCAGAAGTGAAGCATCAAAAGCCATGGCTATGTCGTGATAGTCTCATCACCTTTGGCTTTTCATACAAAATTTTGGTGCAATTATATTGCCAAAATTGCACCAAGGATAGCGTATAACCTACAGAAAAATTTGAATAAACTCTCCTATGCCAATTTGAAAAGATCATTCATCCCTTTCATTGCCTATGGTACTCTTGCTTGTAGGGCTAAAAACAGGCAAGACGCTGTTGAAAAATTACGTCTTGCCGTCCTCTGTTTATAGAATCTCTGAAACGGGAAGGTATCTTCATTTAGGAGAACATAAAGCTATAAAACTGTAAAAGTGAAAACCCATCACACGGCTTTGCCATCACCGTTGAGCTCAACCTGACAAGCTTTTAAAAGCCTCAAAAGCCCTCTATCTTTTTCAAAAATGAAAATGGCGCATCACTTCACGCTTTTATTTGCGTGTCCCTAAAATAGGGGTACGCCTCTCATGGAATAAAACACAGCGCCATTGGAGTACACGCTTCACGAACATCACTCCCCTAGAGAGAAATGATCATTCTATATCCTTAAATTGTGATGACATTACTCCCATATTCCAATTTGAAAAAGAAATTTTAATGATTTTATGGCAACAATAAAAATTGTAAGGCAACAATAAAACAAGGAGCATGTTAAAAGTCTTCACGCAACCATTGTTGACAGAAAGACAAACACCGTCGTAAAACGCTGCACAAATATATTCTTGTATGGGAATACAGATCAGATTTTTACGATTTAAAACGGCTTATTTTTCCTGTCACCGCTTCTCTTTTACCACGAACCTGATAGATCTTTATGACATTAATTAAAAAAATTGCAACAGTTGCTTCCGGGACCCTTATGAGCCGTATTTTTGGCTTCATCCGTGAAATGCTTATGGCAGCAGCACTAGGGACGGGTCCTGTTTCTGATGCCTTCAATGCTGCTTTTCGTTTTCCCAATACATTCCGCCGTTTTTTTGCTGAAGGTGCCTTTAATGCTGCTTTCATTCCTCTTTTTGCTAAAAAAATCACTGAAGATGGTCAAGAATCTGCCTGCAAATTCGCAGAAGAAGTCTTTGGTGTTCTCTTTTCGCTGCTTTTACTGTTAACGATTGCGATGGAACTGAGTATGCCTTTTTTGGTCCGAACCATTATTGCTCCAGGCTTTAGTGAAGACGCAACAAAATTTAATGCCACCATTCATTTTACTGCGATCATGTTTCCTTACTTAACCTGCATGTCGCTCGCTGCGATGATGGGGGGCATGCTCAATGCTCTGCGCCGCTATTTTATTGCCGCCGTTGCGCCGCTCTTTTTAAATATTATTCTGATTAGTGTTCTCGCCTATGCTTGGATCTATCAACTTGACGCTTGGCACATTGGCTTAAATCTCTCTTGGGGTGTGTTGGCGGCAGGACTTCTTCAACTTGTCCTAATTGCTGTTGCTTTACGTCAAAGTGGCATGAAATTTTTTTTCCGTCGTCCCCATTTAACCCCTAATGTTTGCAAGCTCTTAACCTTGGCATTTCCCGCAGCCATCACGGGTGGTATCACACAAATTAATTTGCTCATCAATACCAACATTGCTTCTAGTCAATCGGGAGCTGTCTCTTCCTTGATGTATGCTGATCGGCTTTATCAATTGCCTCTAGGCGTGATTGCCATTGCCGTTGCAACCGTTCTTTTACCAGAATTAACCCGCGCGTTGCGGAGCAAAAATCAGGAAGAAACCCACCATTTGCAAAACCGCTCTATTGAATTAACACTCCTGTTAACGCTTCCAGCATCCATCGCTTTTTTGCTGCTGTCCACCCCCATTGTTAGTTTACTCTTTGAACGTGGACAATTTACCGATCAATCAACACAGCATGTTGCACAGTTATTGGGACTTTATGGACTAGGACTTCCAGCTTTTGTACTCATCAAGGTCTTTATTCCTAATTTCTTTGCCCATGAAGATACCAAAACACCGATGATTTTTACGGGCATTTGTGTTTTCATCAATATCAGCCTCGCTTTAACATTATTTCCTTATTTTTCCGCACGCGGCATTGTTATTGCGGAAATTACTTCTGGATGGGTCAATACCTTACTGCTTTGGGGTGTTCTCATCAAACGGGGGTATTGGAAATACGACGCCCAACTGATCAAGCGAATATTATGCCTCATGATCGCTTCCCTTTTGAGTGCACTCGCCCTCTATTACGGATTACATGTATTTG
This sequence comes from Bartonella sp. B1099, assembly GCF_944801835.1. Taxonomy (GTDB): domain Bacteria; phylum Pseudomonadota; class Alphaproteobacteria; order Rhizobiales; family Rhizobiaceae; genus Bartonella. The sequence goes on from NZ_CALYLN010000001.1 coordinate 257,516, forward strand.
GATTTTTATCTTTTCCTTTATCCTCAAAAGCCTCCTTTTTCTTGCGTTTCAGCACCTTGGCAGGGATCATGCTGGGCATATTCCTGCTCTATTTTAGTGCCTATTTTTTATCCAACCCCCGTTCCTTTTTTCACACGCTTAAGAATTTGAAAAAACGTCCATAATCTCTATACTTTGTCAAAAATAATAAAACGAATAACCTTAAATTAGAAAGCGCACTCCTATGGATACCTTCACTCCCCTTGTTTTTTCCGGCGTACAACCGAGTGGTCACTTACATCTTGGCAATTATCTTGGAGCCCTTCAAAATTGGGTTGAACTACAAAACGCTTATCACTGCCTTTATTGTGTTGTGGATATGCATGCGCTCACCGTCAACCCAGCCCCCCTTATTTTACGCGAATCCACCAGAACAGTGACAGCCGCCTTTCTAGCCGCCGGTATTGATCCCCAAAAACACATTATTTTCAACCAATCACGTGTTTTTCAACATGCTGAACTCGCCTGGATTTTGAATTGTGTTGCCCGTATCGGCTGGCTTCAACGCATGACACAATTTAAAGATAAAGCAGGAAAAGATCGCGAAAAAGCATCCCTTGGGCTTTTTGCCTATCCCACATTGATGGCGGCTGATATTTTAGTCTATCGTGCAACGCATGTTCCGGTAGGGGAAGATCAAAAACAGCATGTTGAACTCACACGCGATATTGCACAAAAGTTTAACAATGATTATGCACACCGTATTGCTGACTTAAATTTTGGCATTTCTATGCCAACGGATGAAGAAAAAAGACCAAGCTTTTTTCCCCTCCCTGAAGCGCTGATTGGAACAACAGCCACACGCGTTATGTCTTTGCGTGATGGGACAAAAAAAATGTCAAAATCAGATCCTTCAGATTTCTCACGCATTAATTTGACCGACGATGCAGATCTTATTGCCCAAAAAATACGCAAAGCCAAAACGGATTCCGCGCCTCTCCCAGATTCTCTTGACGCTTTAACAGAACGACCAGAAGTGGATAACCTGCTTGGTATTTATGCCGCCTTTGCCAAAGTTAGTAAAGAAAAGGTCCTTTTAGAGTTTTCTGGTCATCAATTTTCACATTTTAAAACAGCGCTAGCCGACCTTGCCGTCCATAAGCTTGCCCCTATAACAGAAGAATTACGTCGTCTTCATCAAGAAAGCGATTATATTGACTCTGTTTTGCATGATGGCGCAGAACGTGCTAGTATGCTCGCAGAAGAAAATATGAAAAAAATTCGTGAAATTGTTGGATTTTTGCATAATACATAAAAACAATAAACTTAAAAAACTGTAGAGAGCAAAAAAATCGTTTGTACAAAATAGAGAAAGTGCATGATTTCTAAACCCAAAAATCCGAAAAAAGAGCCCAAGAAAAAAAACCTCGTCATCATCGATGAAACACCGGAGTGTCGACGTGCCGTTGCGTTCGCCGCACAACATGCCCAAAACACCAAGAGAACTTTGGTCTTGCTTTGTGTTGTTGATAGTGCAGAATTTCAACATTTTCTGGGTGTAAACAATGTTATGCGTACAGAATCAACGCAAAGTGCTCATAAAATATTAGGAGACATTGCCAGTGATGTCCGCACCTCCCATGCCCTTGAAACAGAAATAGTAGTGCGTGAAGGAAAAAAAATTGATGAAATTTCTAAACTGGTCGACGAAGATAAAAGAATTGCACTGATTGTTTTAGCCGCCAGCGGACATGCAGAAGGACCAGGCCCCCTTATCCAACTAATCGGGAATAGAGGAACGGCTTTTTCAATCCCTGTCATTGTCATTCCTAGCAATCTTGCTGATGAAGATATTAAGTCTATTGCCTAAAAAATATAATATTTTAAAATGGTATGATCTTATCCAATTCTTCATGATAAAAGGAGAGTTTATGTTTATTCAAACTGAAACCACCCCAAATCCTGCGACACTTAAATTTCTCCCAGGGCGGGTGGTTCTCTCTGAAGGCGTCTTAGAATTTCGTGACCGTGAAGAAGCAGCTAAAAACTCACCTTTGGCAGCCAAACTGTTTAATATTCCCAATGTCAATGGTGTCTTTTTAGGCTATGACTTCATCACCGTCAGCAAAAAAGAAGGGGAATGGCAACATCTCAAACCCGTCATTTTAGGCACAATTATGGAACATTTTTTGTCCAATGAGCCTGTTATCACCACCAACGCGACAACACAAGCAAAAGCCCATGCCCTTAATGAAGAATTTTATGACGAAAAAGACGCTGATATTGTTTTAACCATTAAAGAGCTGCTTGAAACGCGTATACGCCCAGCCGTTGCCAATGATGGGGGTGATATTACTTTTCGTGGGTTTGAAAATGGGATTGTTTATCTCAATATGCGGGGCGCCTGCGCTGGATGTCCCTCTTCAACGGCAACGCTCAAACATGGGATTGAAAATCTTTTACGTCATTTTATCCCTGAAGTTTTAGGCGTTGAAGCCATGCCACAATAAATATTGACACTTCAATAGATAAAACCACCACACAGATTATCTTTCTTCACCAACGCTCTAAACATGGGGTGCAAAAATCTTACACCATTTTATCCTACATCATTTTAGATGCAAGCCATGCTGACCATAAAAAATACAATACGGCTTCAAAAAAATCCTAGAAAATGAGAAATTTTCCTTTTACTTAACCCATAGGTCTTTAAATGGTTTTTGCTCTCTTTAAAGGCATCATTTCCACTAACCCATCACATACATACAAGAATAACGCACCGGCAGAGCGTACTTTAAATTTATTCTGTCTTATAACCTTGTCATGCAATTTTATCCCTCCAAAATAAGGAATCCATTATAGTAAAAAGAAAAGAATATAAGACAGAGCACAAACTTGTCCCCTTGCATCCCATCATTTTTAGTATTTTCGACGATAAAATTCCGTAAATTTCTTCTTGTAACAACCAATCAACAAAGACCATACTTTCACACCTTTCGTGGGAATCCTAACAGTCTTCTCATTTCAATTGTCTTTATGGCATCAACCAAAATCATTCGCAAACACATTACAAACTGGAAGATAACAAAAACGATTTTTAAAATACCTCTTATGAATATTTTTTAATAGAAAAACGCAACATAAAAGCAAATATCAGTCCTGTTGCAACGATGAAAACTAACAAAATATGTAAGAGCATGATGGTTTGCCCTTTTAAATGATAGTGCTCAACAACGCTTTCCCTATACCATGCATAAGTCTCATTGCAAAATAGGTTTAAACATCTTAAGAAAGATATTTTTTTTAAGATCATAGCAGCTTTTCCTCTTCTTGAAATCAAGAATTCCACCTCTATCCCCTTTACTCTTATTTCCATAACTGAAGACGCAAAAGTGATCAAAACCTGTAAAAAAATCAATCAAAGCCAAGTTCTATGAGGGCTGTTTTGGAAATGATCTGATAATAAAACACGGAATTCTTCAATTCAGCCATGGTAAATTTCTCACTTTACGGCATTATTCTTCTCATAAAGCGCGTTCTTTTACTGTTTTCTTAATCAATAAACATCCAATCCCTATCACCAACAGACATATCTGAAAGGAAAGACAGCTATTTCTCTCACAAGATATAATTTTTGTATCCCCATAAGGGCAGAGATATTGTGTCTATCGAATGAGCATCATCTATGAAATAAGAAAAGAACGATTGGAAAAGAACTCTATTGAAGCAGAATATGAAAACAGAAAACCAACGAAAAGCAAAAACAATAGCAAGAGAGTAACTGCCTAAACTTTTTTAACAAATTCCGACTTTAACCCCATCTGTCCAATCCCAGGAATTTTGCAATCAATATTATGATCCCCATCCACCAAGCGAATATTCTTGACCTTCGTTCCTCCTTTTAAAACAGAGGAAGCACCTTTTACCTTCAGATCTTTTATCACCATAACGGTATCTCCGTTAGTCAAAATCTGACCATTGGCATCATAAACAATCTCAGAAAGAACAGTATCATCATCCTTTTGGGGCCATTCATGTGCGCATTCAGGACACACAAAATTTTCACCCTCTTCATAACTATAAAGGCAATCACAACGAGGACACTTGGGATATTGGGTCATAAATTTCCCCTTTATTTAAGAAAAACCATTCATGACGATGGGTCATAAAGCAAGAAGAGCTTATTGTCCATTATTTTAGAAAAACATGTTCTTTTATTTCCTCTTGATCTGCCACCTGTGTTCATAAATGCAATCATCCCCTACAATCGATGCGTTTATAACATTGTACAATACCCCTCATAGATCATAAAATCCTCTTATATTGAATCAATCAAAACCTTTCGAATGTGATCAATCATCATATCTTTGCAAAAAACATTCCCATGATCTCATGTGATAATATCAGGGCGCTCTCGTCCCAATTCTTGTTGTATGTTTAACAGTTTTAGGGCCACCTGTTGCAAAGGTTGAAGAACGTGTTGAGGATTTAAATTGTGTCTGCGCGGATCTCCTTCATACTGTTCAAAATAAAGCCGTAAGGTCGCACCACACGTCCCTGTTCCCGATAAACGAACTACCAATCGTGCACCATTCTCGAAAAAAATACGGATCCCTTGCCGCGTGCTCACGCTCTGATCAACAGGATCATGATAGGTAAAATCGTCTGCTTTTTTGATCAAAAATCCCAAAAATTCTGTTCCAGCTTGTGGTAAATGTGCCCGCAAGTGTTCGAGTAAGGCCAAAGCTTTGCCTTCTTCAACTTCTTCATAATCATGACGCAGTGCATAAAAGCGCCCATAGATGCGCCAATGCTGTTGAACAATTTGTGCAACCGTTTTTCCTGTTACCGCTAAAAGATTTAACCAAAATAAGACAGCCCATAAACCATCTTTTTCGCGGATATGATGAGAGCCAGTTCCAAAGCTTTCTTCACCACAAAAGGTTACTTTCCCAGCATCCAAAAGCGTTCCAAAAAACTTCCATCCCGTTGGCGTTTCAAAAAAGTTTAATCCGCGTTTTTCAGCAACCAAATCTGCAGCAGGCGTTGTTGGCATAGAGCGCGCAACCCCCACAATGCCTTGGCGATACCCTTTAATAAGATTGGCATATTCTACCATAATTGCCAAGGAATCAGAAGGTGAGACATATTGCTGACGTCCAATAATGAGGTTACGATCACCATCACCATCAGACGCAGCGCCAAGATCTGGACCTTTCTCTGACATCAATAAATCATAAAGAGGCTTAGCATACACCAAATTGGGATCTGGGTGACCGCCTCCAAAATCTGGTAACGGAAGACCATTGACCACTGTCCCTTTAGAAAATCCTAAGCATTTTTCAAAAATTTCATGGGCATAAGGTCCAGTTACCGCATGCATAGCATCAAAGCGTAAAGTCAAACCTCGTTCTACAGCCTTAGCAATGCAATCAAAATCAAAAATTTCCTGCATCAAAGCAACATAATCGGCAACAGGATCAATAATCTCGATCTGCATCTCTCCCATAAAGGTTATCCCTTGACGCTCTAAATCAACATCTGGCGCTTCAAGAATTTTATAAAAGGAAAGACGTTGCGATGTTGCAAAAATAGCCTCACATAAAGAATTAGGCGCAGGTCCCCCATTGGCAATATTGTATTTTATCCCACAATCTCCATCTGTCCCCCCAGGATTATGGCTTGCAGAAAGAATAAGTCCACCATGCGCATGGTATTTACGAATAAGATGCGAAACAGCAGGTGTGGAAAGGATACCGCCCCTCCCCATTTTAACACGAGAGACACCATGCGCCGCTGCCATCTTCAACACAATCTGAAGGAGAGTCCGATTAAAGGTGCGTCCATCGCCCCCAAGAATCAACAGCTTTCCGTCAAGAGGTCCAATATTATCAAAAAGAGACTGTATAAAATTTTCCACATAATGGGGTTGTTGAAAAACAGACACCTTTTTGCGTAACCCAGATGTTCCCGGTTTTTGTCCCTCAAAAGCCGTGGTCAAAACTGTCTTTATGGTCATGGTAATACCTTCATATTCTTTCCTTTAATTTTAAGATGAAGAGTGTTTAAAGTCGACCATTAATTCCACTTGACGGAACAATGAAATATTTGCACACTTGTGAGGAGTCAGGATTTTTTAAGAAGCCTTTTTCTTTAAAACACTCTTTCCCATATGCTTTTAAAGATGAAGGCTATTTTAAAACACAATTTTCGTAAATAAAGACAGGAGCATCCTTATGATGAAAAAAACAGTTCCCAATGTCACATTTCATACACGTGTCCGCGATGAATCAGTGAGTGGAGATAATCCTTATCGGTGGCAAGAAGTTAACAGTGATGCTTACTTTAAAGGAAAGCGCGTTATTCTTTTTTCTCTTCCTGGCGCTTTTACCCCCACATGCTCAACCTTTCAACTGCCTGATTTTGAAAAACTCTATGATGAATTTAAACAAGCTGGTATTGATGAAATTTATTGTCTTTCCGTCAATGATGCTTTTGTCATGAATGCTTGGGGAAAAGCACAAAATATCAAAAATGTGAAATTAATTCCAGATGGTTCTGGTGAATTCACACGCAAAATGGGTATGCTGGTTGCAAAAGACAATGTTGGTTTTGGCATGCGATCATGGCGCTATGCTGCTGTGATTCATGATGGTGAGATTGAACAATGGTTTGAAGAAGCAGGATTTTCAGACAATTGTGCAACCGATCCTTATGAAGTTTCTTCACCACAAAATGTTTTAAAAGCTTTAAAAAGCTAATCCCAATCCAAATTCCTCTATTTAAATTTTACGGCACAAATTTCTTTAGAAAAGGGAATTTGTGTCGTTTGTATTTTTTTAAAAAACATCTCTTCCTGATAACATTTTGATTGATAATGATCCTTTAAGCATTATTCAACTTGGATTAGATCCTGAAATATCGTCATATTTTCCATTTCAAACCTGTTTAACTTGCATCAATCAAAATCACTGAGCTGCACGCGTGCAAGCAGGACTGGCGTATCAATAAAACGATTAAAAGGCGTAAACATGCCTCTTATTAAACGCTTTCGAATGCCAAGAGAATTGATCATCGAGGTTTTATAAAAACATCAAGAAGAAAAATACAGATCAATGATTTGTTTGAAGAGGCGCACGCGTCAAATTGATCTCATGATCAAGAGAATAAAAGAGGGCATAAAAACGACCCTGCCTCCATAAGCCCCCATAACTGTTGGTAAAGAGGATAAAACAAAACAGACCCCGCAAACATTCCACTCCACACACCATCAAGGTTGGTTTTCTCATGGCTATTGATTCTAAACTTTTATTTTTCTCTAAGAGAGAAAGGATTAAAGCAGGCGTTTATTGGGATATTCTACCGCAAAGTGTGCTTTCATTTCTTCTTCTATTTCTTCCTCTTCATCGAGCTCTAAATCTTCATCACATTCAGGCAGACCAAAAATATCGGGATTAATGAAATAACAGTCTTCCTTTGTCCCCTTCGCGACAATCTTATTCTCTTCTAATTCCTTAAGACCTTCTTTAAAACTTTTAAAATTAAGATATTCTGGCTCTTGAATTGAAAAATCACAAGCCAAAAACTCCTCCAGACTATCATGATCCAACATTATCTGATCAAACCATAAATCCACATCATCCCCCTCATCGAGCATTTTTCCTACTTGCCACAACATCATAAAAAAAGCTTTCATTCCATTAAATGACAATCCAAAAATCATACGCCGACACGACGAGGCGCCTGAAAAAGCAATTTGTGGAAGATTTTCAAATCCAAAACCTGAAGGAGGAAGCTTAAATGATTTTCCAATATCTTCGGGTTTTTTCAAAATGAAGGGATTTCTTTCATATAACACGGTAAAATCATATCGGGCCATTTTGATTTCTCCATTAAAAAAATCTTTATGAAAAATAAATTATTTCAAAGAGTTATCAATGTAACATCTTACAATGAACCCTCATATTCTCTCTTTAAAAATTGTCTGATTTAAGTTATTTGTTGTTTTTGGAACGAAAAAATCTTCTAAAATAAAACGCTTAAAGATCTCTTTTATCTCTCAGGGATGTGAAATTTTAGACTGTGATGAAGAAACCGTCAGAAAATAGGGCACCAACCCATGAAAATTTAAACAAGTGGTCTATAATTCTAAAAACGATTGGATTTTGCATGATAAATTATTGATTTTTTTAAAGAGGGTCGAGGTAAAAATCTCAAACGCTTCAGTCACCCCCTATTTTACCTCACGAAGATGTTCTCACCACACCTTAAAAAGATCTCTTTTTCTGCCTTCAAAACATTCATTTTATCATGAATACAAAAGCACCTTTTAAAAAGATTTTCTTTTTATGCTGTACGACCTTTAAAAAATAAGACATTGATTTATAATGATAAATAACTTTTTTGCATATTGAATGCAAGAACCTAATATGGTAAGATTTTCTTATTTCAAACCTGTTTATCTTGCATCAATTAAAACTATTGGCTTGCACGTCACAAGCGGAGCTGGCGTATGAGTAAAAATTGTACAATAAAAATGCCTTTTCTTGAATCGTCGAGAAATGCCAAGGGGTGGTCCGCAACACCCTGGGGCTGGAAAAGTATGAGATGGTGCCGATTTACTCCTTCACAAGCGTAAAGATGGGGATGTTCAATAGATTTTATATGATTTGGACTTTATCGTTATAGTACTCATGGACGGCACCGTGAAATTGAAGAAGAAATATTCAAGCTCTTTCCCGCCATTTCTTTCAAAAAAACCATTAGCGTTTTTGGGCTTCCAAAATATCTTGTACTGTTTGCACCAATTGCTCTTCATCCACCATCACTTGTGCAGGACGGCTTTCACGCCATGTTTGATTATCCTTAATTTCATGAGACAAACGCGCCCCTTCAATCAAATCTTTGATCTGTATTTTTCCACTCTCACGTTCTTGTGTCCCTTGGATCACCACACAAGGAGCTTTTCGCCGATCAGCATATTTCATCTGTGCTTTAATTCCCGATGCCCCCAAATAGAGTTCTGCACAAATTCCCGCATTTCGCAATTTCATGACCATTTTTTGATAGCGTGCAACAGCTTCTGGCTCTTTATCCATCATCAACACCACAACAGGTCCACGCGTATTTTTTGCTGGTAATTTTTCAAGATTTTGCAAAGCAGCGATCAAACGTGAAACCCCTATTGAAAAGCCTGTTGCCGGAATATTTTCCCCACGAAAACGCGCAACCAGCCCATCATAACGCCCCCCCCCCCAACAGAGCCAAAGACAACTTTTTGCCCGTCATCATTGAGGACATCAAAAAGCAATGCCGCCTCAAAAACAGGTCCCGTATAATATTCCAATCCACGCACCACCGAAGGATCAATTTTAATGCGATTGTGATACCCATTGGCGGCAAAAATTGTTTGCATTTCCTCGAGCTCGCGAACCCCTTCAAGACCTTGCGCACTCTGAGCAACGATTTTTCTGAGATCATCAAGCGTTTCTTCTGCCGTTTTTGCTTCTATCGTGAGTAAGGAAAGAATACATTCAATCTCTTTATCTCGAAGCTCAGCCCCTTTTGTAAAATCACCACTTTCATCTAAACGTCCCTTGCCTAAAAGCAAACGCACGCCTTCAGGACCAAATTTATCCAGTTTATCCATGGCTCGAAGAACAGTTAAGCGCCGATCAAGCTGCTCCTTTTCTCCTAAACCAATCACCTGCAAAACACTTTCCAAAATTTTTCGATTATTCAAACGAATAGCATAATCATGGCGTGCAATGCCTAATTTTTCCAAACTATCGGCTGCCATCATGCAAATTTCCGCATCTGCTGCAACGGTTGGTGTTCCAACGATATCTGCATCAAATTGCATAAATTGTCGAAACCGCCCTGGACCAGGCTTTTCATTGCGAAAAACAAACCCCAACCGATAACTGCGATAGGGTTTTGCTAACGTTTCAAAGTTTTCAGCAAAATGACGAGCAAGAGGAGCCGTTAGATCATAGCGTAAAGACATCCATTGTTCATCATCATCTTGAAGCGAAAAAACCCCTGCATTGGGACGATCGGAATCCGGTAAGAATTTCCCCAACACATCCGTATATTCAAAAACGGGTGTTTCAAGCGCTTCAAAACCGTAAAGTTCATAAACTTCACGAATTTTCGCAATCATGGTTTCGGTTGCATACAATTGTGCACTTGTACGATCCACAAAACCACGGGGTAAACGGGCTTTGGTTTTTTCTTGTTTTAATGACATGTTATTCTCTAGCAACAATATGTGTTTACGGATAACCATTATCCCATAGAAACAAACGCTGCAATGACTTTATCGCCCTTAAAACTTTTAACAACATGTTAGAGGTTTTCTATTGTCTACGGTTCTGTAGAACTTTAAAAATCTCTACCCTTGAAAACCGTTAAAAGATCAAAGCGAAACAAGCGCATTATTGCCATAAGATGTTTCTAGATACTTTCATAAATCTTTATGAAAAGAAGTACTCTATATTCATATAAAACCAACCCAATGAAAGGCGTTAGAAAAAACACCGGATTATTTACAAATGATTTTTTTTTTAAAAATCAGTGTGCGTGAAAAATCCTCATCTTTTAAGATCAGAAGGAAATAGAGAAAAGAGAGCGCCATACATCATATCTTCTGATCAGAAATTAATTTTAAAATAGCTTTTTGTTTGACAGAGGTCAGAACTCTAAAACTTTTTAAAAGCAAATATTCTTCTCTATTTGAGGCAATCTCATCATGATGGTATGGGGTGTTTTCTTTTGTGACGATATCCGTATAAAAAAAGGAAACCGGAACATTTAGGAGATCGGAAATTTCCTTTAAACGTCCTGCACTTACACGGTTGAAGCCTTTTTCATATTTCTGGATTTGTTGAAAACTTACCCCTAAAGCGTCTCCTCATGTTTTTTGAGACATTCTCAACATTTTTCGCCTAAAGCGAATTTTTTTGCCAACAAAAAGATCAATATTAAGGTTCTGAGCTTGCATTTGCCCCCCACCTAGTGCGAGCGCCCTCGCATTGGTATTCCAGGAGCTTGAAAAAACTGAATCCGAGTCAGCATTTTGCTTTTAGTGCGTAAGACACACCTGGACAGTACAAAATCTCCCGGAATTCCGGGACACCCACAAAGTGGGGTTATTTTCACGCTAAGGTTTAGGGTTTTCAAAGCCCACTTGGTCGCCGCGTATACGACCAAAAACATTTTTCAATGTGTAAAGTAATTTCAAGATTTTTACAATAAAAATAGTTTTTCAGGAGATCGCAGAATTTCTTTTTCATGAGAAGTTATCGTCTTTTCAAATTCTTGAACACACACACATCAAAATCATATCCTCAAGCCCCTGCGTTTTATGAAAAAATCTCACCTTAATTCTTCACCTAGACAGCATCCTTAACCAATAAAACAGCTTTTATTTTATTCTTCACACGAGCTCTGAGCGAATGATTCTTCTGCTCTCCCATAAAAACATCGTCATTGAAAGAAGAGAGCCCCCATACGTAATCAGAAAGTGAAATCTTTTTGATCAGGAAGAGCCTTCCCCCTTAGAGCAAGAGCCCAAAAATTTAAGAGAGAAGCGTATTTTTAGATTGTTCAGCAAAGTTATGAATGGCATTTTTTAAATCAACAGGATTTCGGCCAACCTCTGTAATCGACCTTGAAATTGAAGGAATAATATTCTGCCATAGCCTTTGAGGAAATTGCTGGGTTAATTGTGTTATAGTTCCCCCTTGCGCCCCAATTCCTGGAACAAGAAACAAGCTATTTTCTAGCTGTTCAATTGTCTCTTTTGCTTCATTGCCTAATGTTGCGCCAATCACGGCTCCGATAGGACCAATATGGCGATATTGATTTGAAGATTGGCTATTATAGTCATAAATATGCTGCGCCAAATGGACCGAAACCGTTTGATCCCCAATGCGAGCATTCCGAATTTGTCTTCCCTCTGGGTTCGACGATTGAACAACCATAAAAACCGCTGTTTTTGTTTCTTCTGCAATCTTTATCAAAGGAATAAGAGCATCAAACCCTAAAAAAGGATTGACTGTTATAGCATCGGCTTTGAAGGGACTATTGAAACCAAGCCAAGCTTGTCCATAAGCTTCAGCAGTAGAGCCAATATCTCCTCTTTTTGTATCAACGAGAACCAACAAACCTTGTTTTTGTGCATTTTCAATGAGTTCTTTCAAAACTTGGAGACCTTCCACCCCATATAACTCAAAAAATGCCGCTTGCGGCTTTATGATCCCCACCTTCCCCACAACCGCTGTTAAGAGGATATCACAAAAATCTTTTAGACCTTTATCATCGCAGCTCAAATTCCATGCTTGCAAAACTTTATGACTCGGATCAAACCCAACACAAAGGGGGCCATATTTTTCACTGTTTTTAAAAAAAACTGAACAAAACATTTGATATCCTAACACGGTCTCTCTTTAAACTTTTTGATACAATCAAAAAGAAAAGCATTTGTCAAAAGAATACACGCCTCCCCTTTAAGAAAGCACTCTCATATTGCTCTTATAGACAAAGTCTGCGTTCGTTTATGAAAGATATTCCCATTTACAAGGCTTATCGCACGTTGATCGATCAAGACACTTTTATCAATCAGGACGTTATCATGAGATGAAAGATTCAAACTTTATGACAGAATACGAACAAAAAAACACTTCATATTATTTCGTTCGATGCCCTCGTACCCCTCCCATTTTATCTTTTTCACGCCCCTTTTCTAGGCTCAACCAAAATTCCCGATAAATGCGCTTTAAACAAAAGCTTCAAAAAAAACGCACCATCATGATGTTTTCAATCTTAACTTTAGATCTCTCCGATTCACCTTGTAGCAGCTAAATTATCCAAAATGGGCTATAAACTTTGGAACATAATTGGCAAAAAGACATTGTATCTCCAGCATATTCAAGGAGATACAACATGGAAACCCGCATTCCTGAAAAAACACCTTTCGATACGAATTTTCTAGAAGAAACATCTCTAGAGACAAAATATTCATTTTTTCATACACCTATTTCATGGTCCGCCATTTTTGCTGGACTGGTTACAGCTCTTGCTGTTTCAATCTGTCTGTCTTTCCTCATAGCCGCTTTAGGTTTAAGCCAAATGGACTTTACCTCGTCCTCCCCTTTTAGAGGTTCTTTCCTCTCGATGGGTATTGGCTCCCTCATCGTTATGGTGATCAGTCTTGCAAGTGGAGGCTTTGTTGCTGGGCGTTTTGCTGAAATCTCTGGCGCTCTTCACGGTTTCTTAACCTGGGCTCTCATCACACTGCTGATGACATTCCAAGCCATCCACGTGATTTCACATACAGCAAACTTAAGCGCTAAAGCAGTTGGAAAAAGCACTTCTATGATAGAACAAACCGTCGACAACCTTCCCTCTCTACTTGCAAAATTAAACAGCGAAAATTTTGAAAAGTTTTTTGCAGAAAACCGTGACAATGGGATTAATTTTGATAAACTGGGTAATGAGTTGCGTACGCTTCTCAAAAAAAGTGATATTCTAGCTCTCAATCCTGAACGCTTGAAACAAACCTATCAGGCTGCGCTCAACGATATTGGTTCTGCAATCACCGCTTTTAAAAATGATCCTTCGCATTATCGCACCACTCTGAAAAATCTAGGAAATACCCTTTCTAATCGCCTAGAAACGCTGACAGAAAAATTTGATCAAAGCGGTATCATCAAAGCGCTGATGAACAATGGCATGTCGCGTACAGAGGCACAAACGACAGCCACCCGCGCCGTTCAACTCTATCAAGGGGCAGAGGAAAAAACAGAACAAACCCTCAAAGCTCTAGAAAAACAAGCCGATACCTTGTCTCAAAAGCTTGATGCACGAGCCAAAGATGCTCTTCACATAGCTGACAAAGCCACGACAAAAGCATCACACATGGGATGGTGGGGCTTCTTAGGGAGTCTGATAGGTGCCATCATTTCCAGTATTTGTGGCTATTATGGTTACAGAAGCCGTAAGGATATTTTCAAGCTTTAAAACTTCTCATCTTTAAACAAAGGTAAAAAAAGCTGTATAGATTTGTACAGCTTTTTCATCCTTACTATACGTTTTTGAGTTAAGCATTTTTACGGATTAACAGCTCCCTTGATTAGATTTTTTTAAAAAAGGATAGGAAGAAGGTTTTAGAGACATGTTTTATGGCGTTTTTTTTAAAAACCTGTTGTATAGAGGCTTTAGCGTTTTTGGCAATTTCCATGGGATTAAGCACGCATTTAAATGCGTAATAAACCCATAAGCACGCTACAAGCGACCTCCCATCTATAGCACACGAAGCCTTCTCTGCGCGCGCTACCGTAATGGGGAAAATCACACCGCACGCACAAAATCAATAAACAAAACACCCCCACATTCCACCCTTGCAATGATCATCGGCGCAAGCAAAGCTCCCCCACATAGTGAAAGAACTGGAGGTTAATGTAAACGATTTCAATGTTAGTTTCATTTCAGCGCAGGCAAAAAGCTTTCCTCACGGAGGGAGGGTGGGAAGAGAGCCGATAGATAATGCACAGGTGTTGCCGCAAGAAGGAAGCCTATTGTGCACAGAATAGAGATGTGCGTTCTGGAAATAGCCAAGGGAAGAGATATCATACAAGAGAGCATATAGCCTATTTTTCAAGTGGCTTTTCGAGAGCGAAGTATCGATTGAGTTTCTGGCAAAGCTTTTATGCGCAGAATGACATATCTCTAGGCTCCTACCTTCTAGCCTTAGCGAGAAAGCTGTTTAGTGGCATTTCCCCTCTATTACGGTCCATTATGTTCTTTTACGCGGGAAGATTTCCGTCGCCCCCAGCCCCTCAACATAACTTTACCTGTGTTTTTTCTCCGATATGAGAAAGGTTGCAAGTGTTATTGATTTCAGCTCTTTAATGCTTTGGGAAGTGTGTCATTTTTTGACGTTTTTAGCTTTTGAAAGCGCAATATGTTTATTTATACTTTTATTTATACTGGGGGTATTTTTCT
>NZ_CALYLN010000001.1:280000-1446521 GCF_944801835.1 Bartonella sp. B1099
AAAATATATAAAACTCAATAACTAAACAGGATCAAATAAATAGGCTGACTTTAAAGAAAGTATAGTGCCTCATTGCAATGCATGAAAAGAGGAGCTACTGCTAAAGTGTGTTAATCATTCTAGCGCTTGTTTGACGTTCCTTTAAAGGTTGCTTGAAAGGGATTTCTCGGCATAAGATCGATGGGTTATTACGGGATAAAAAGGATTTACATGATCTGTAATCTATCAATCAAATTCTTGTAGAAACGTGCTAAGCTATGTTAGCTTTCCTCATTTAATATCGAAAAGTATGCTTAAAATCTATGTGGGATAACGAACAACAAAAGAACGATCCCGGACAGGACCCTGCTCTTGTCGTTAAACGCTTGCATCCTGAACGTCGACAGGTTTCAGCCCGTTGGCTTACGGGAACTGTGCTCACGGGAATCACCTCCTGCATTCTTATGGGGATTGCACTTTTTACAGCTCTTGATGAACAACAACGATTGGTAACACCGCCACAATGGTTTACAAAAGACACTCTCTCACACGCACAAGACCCTGAAGCCAATGGCTATAAAGGGGATCGTATTGCGCCCACGCATGCACGGCAAAGCTTCGATAGTAAACGCCAATTTGAGCTATCAATTCTGCAAAAAAAAGGCGATGAAAAAGTTATTCAAACACAACATTTTGAATGGATTCGCATGGCGTTAGCCGAAAAGCGCCCCCAGAAATATAGCTATCCAAAATTTGATTCTTTAAGCATTCTTGCCAGTGATTCGAAAAATCAAAGCAGCAATCTAAAAGATTCGGGACAGATTTACGGTGCAAAAATCGAAACAAAACTCACCTTACGTAGCTATGATTTTAAGGTCAATCAATTCGATTTTGAGGACACCGATACGCTAACAGAGGAAGAGGCGCAACAAGAGATACAAAAAGCTGGATTTACTTTAGAAAAAAGTAGTGAACTCCTTTCGATTCTCACACTCATCGATCCTTTAAAATTAGAAGATGCCTCTTCTGATTCCCAAGGAACAGAATCTCCTGAAGTCCGAATCGTTCAAGAAAATGTAACCGTTTCTCCTCAAAATCAGCGGATCGATTTGGCAAAAAATTATGTTGAAGATATTATTCCTATTCGTAAAAAACAAAAAATCGCTGATGCTTTCAAAAAAACCAGTTACACAAAGAATCAAATTGAACAAGTTGTTAGCACTCTCGAAAAATTTAGCCTTTCCGATACGCTTAAAGAGGGAAGTTTATTGCGCATTGGTATCGTGACACAAGCTGGAGAAGAAGACCATCTCGTACGCGCAAGTATTTATCACGGGATGTATCATGTTCTCACCATTGCCCTCAATGATAAAGGTCAATTCATTGAAAGCGCAGAGCCTAAGATGTCTAAAGCACTCAAAACGGCTTTTCAAAATGGTATTCCCCATTCTTATATCAATAGCGCACAATTACCAACGGCTTATGATGCACTCTATAGTGCTTTGCTGAGCCACAATATATCACAATCGCTTTCTTATCGTCTTATTCGTCTGCTTGCCACCAATATTGATATGAAAAGCCGAATAACTCCCAATGACCAAATCGAAATATTTTATGCCGTCCCCCAAAGCGATAAAGAAACCCAAAACGGCAAAAAGAAAGCAAAAGAACCCTCTCAAAGCACTGATCCAGAAATTCGTTATATTAGTGCAACTTTTGGCAATACAACTTATAAATATTACCGTTATCAATTAAAAGACGGAAGCGTTGATTATTATGATTCTGAAGGAAAGAGTTCAAAGCCTTTCTTACTGCGCAAACCCACACCCAATGGCATTTTCGGTTCCCCCTTTGGTCCACGCAAACATCCTATTTTAGGCTATGTGCGCATGCATACAGGGGTTGATTGGGTGGCACCAAAAGGCTCACCTATTATTGCTGTAGGAGATGGTATTGTTACAAAAGTAGGCGTCACAGGCGGCTATGGAAACCATACGGAAATTCAACATGCGAATGGATATGTCAGCAGTTATTCACACCAAAGCCGTTATGCACCAGATATAAAACCAGGCGTGAAAGTACGACAAGGACAAATCATTGGCTATGTTGGAACAACAGGGATGGCAACCGGCCCCCATTGTCATTTTGAAATCATTGTCAATGGCGTCAAAGTTGATCCCATGCGCATCCGTATACCTGATAGCAAAGCCTTAACCAATCAAGATCTGCAAACATTCCTACAAGAAAAAAACAATATCGATTCCTTAATCAACAGCCCGATAAGCCCCTCTGAAGAGACTTAAAACATGAAAAGCACCGTGTAAGTGTCTTTCTCACAAAAGCTTATCAACATTTTCAAAGTCTTTCAAAAAATATCCTAGAGTTTAAACGACCTCAAAGGGATTTCCGCGCTTAAGAATATTTTAAAGGAGACGGATACACAAAAAAATAGAGCAATGTTTAAAATAGGCATAGCCTCTATTGCCTTATCAAGACCTAAAGGTGAAATTATAAAAAAGAAAAAATCGTGACTCTTTTCTTATATGTTCTATCAAGAATCTGAAAATCGCGTTCTTCCCTATCTCTAAAAAAATCCATATAATAACTTTCTATAAAATAATAAACAATATTTGCATTCAAATAAAAATACAAATCGTAAAATACTTGATTAAAAAAAGCATTATAAGGAGTTATTTTAGCAAATAAGATGACCATAAAGCTATTTTTATTAAATTTACGTCTTTTTTTTCAGTCTAAATTTTAATTTTAACTTGGAAGTTAAATAAATATAAAGTATAATGTAAAATTCAAATTGAAAAAAATAATTTTAGCTTTTGCAACATAAAGGTAAAAATACTTAAAAGGGGATAAACTTATGATATATTCAACTATAAATATAAGTATTGTGATAGGCTTAAGTATTTTTCTTATCTCGGAAAAAGCAATAGCGACACCTTATCACACGCAAAATGGAATAACAGCATCAAAAACGCAATCGAAAAAGTTGCAAAATTATTCAGCAAAGAAGAAAAGCATCAATAGAGCTAAAAAACTAAGAAATCTTCGTATGTCAATTAAGACAAAACAGAAAGGAAATGCACAATGGAAAAAGAAATCTTTAACCATAAAAAAATTGGATCAAGCAACAAGTAAAAAGCTCAAATCAAGAATTTCTCTTATAAACGAGAAAAAGTTGACAAACGAAAAAACAAACATTGAGAGAAGCAGAGGTCTTTCCAACATCCAACAGATTGATCACTTAATGCTTATCCTAAAACTTCTTTCAAGGTACGATGATCGTTCTTCTAAAATACAGCAACCTCAAGAAAATAATCCTTTACAAGAGATAGAGCAGCCTCAAAATCAGTCTCAGTCTTACCTTTCCAATGTTCAAAAGCCTGAGCAATCCAAACTTCTTTCAAGCAACGATGATCGTTCTTCTAAAACACAGCAACCTCAAAATCAATCTCGATCTCACAAGGGTTACACCGTCATTATCGCAGCTGACCCCCAGCCATGGCGTTTAACAACCGGAGATCCGAATTCAACAAAAAATAGAGATCCATGGATCAGAGAAAATAAAAAAGTTGCACAAGCACTAAAATCACATAAGGCAGATTTTATCATTGTGAATGGTGACTTAACAGAATATGGTCGAAAAGAAACATATGATAGCTATGCCAATATCTATAAAAACCTTGGTGTTCCTGTTTATGAGGGGCTAGGAAATCACGATTACGCAAATAATGCTCATGATTGTATAATTCCTTGGAAATTCAATTTTTTCGCTGATGCCTGTGCGATAAGTGCTGTTGAAAGAATGATCGCAGAAATGAAAAAATATAAGAAGAGCCTATCAAACTTTTCTCAAGATCTCACAGAGAAGTGGCTTTTTAACGGCACTCACCTAGTAAAAGGAAGTTTGAGTTATTCATGGGATCATGGCGATATTCACTATGTACAACTTCACAATTATCCACTCTATGAAGTGCATTTAAACGACCGTACAACGTCAATAAATATTAAGAACTCTTTGAATTGGCTAAAAAAAGATTTAGAAGCTGCTGATAAAAGAGGGAAAGTTACAATTCTCAACTTTCACGATGCGCGTCCCTATTTTAAAGATAAAAATTCTCATTTTCTTCATCCTCAAAATGCTCAAAATCTCGCTATATTTAAATCCATCATTACCGCCCATAATGTCAAAGCAATCTTTGTTGGACACGTACATAGTCGATTCTATTGCCGCGCACAGGATGATAAAGTCTTTGGAAACATTCCAGTCTATACAGCAGGAGCACTCTTTAGAGGCAGCTATTACCTCATAAAAGTAGAGGGAAAAAATATCCATGTTGAAGCTTATAATGAAAGTAACGGAAAACCGATTTTATATGAAGATCTTGGTCTCATAGGAAATGATACAAAATTCTCTGAAAGTTGTAGTCGTTTATAAAGGCATTTTTTCTTTTCAATCTCAACAAATAAAAAGGAAACTCAAACAGAGCTTTATGAGAACAGTATATCCTTTTCACCACCTATATTGAGTTTTGGCAAAGGAATGACAATTTTTGTCTCTCCCTAAAGAAGATGTTTCAAAAGCAAATTTTTTACCAAATTGCATACGAAAGCTGTTCTACCACCACATGGACCAAGGCCAGTTTTTGCTTTGAAGTTTGATTTTTCATGCCCTCGATCATCTTCTACAATTTCTACAATGCGTATCAATTATCTATTGGATTTAAATAAAAAAGAGAAATCAATACAGTTCACCCTTTAATCAGGAAAGATGTGCTTTAAGGAATTGGTGAGTAATCCACCCAAGATAATTCCAAGGGTTGTAGCATCTTTTGAAGACAAGCAACACTTTCATGAAGAGTGATGATTTTGCAAAACCATCTTTTATTTTCTTGTTTTAAAAACGAGCAAACAGAGAAAATTTACGCCTTTTAAAAATATCAGTCAGAGATTTTTTTTGCACTCTTCGTACTGAGTTTTGGCAAAGGAATGACAATCTTTGTTCCTCCTAAAGAAGACGTTTCAAAAAGTGGTTTTTCACCAAATTGCATACAAAGCTGTTCCACCACCACACGTCCCAGTCCTGTCTTTTGTTTTAAAGTTTGATTTTTCATCCCCACGCCATCATCTTCGACAACGAGCATCAATTGTCCATTGGCTTGAGGACCAAAGGAAATATAAATATGCCCCTCCCGTTGATCAGGAAAAGCATGTTTTAAGGAATTGGTCAGCAATTCACCAAGGATAATTCCAAGGGTTGTGGCATCTCTTGAAGACAAACGACAATCTTTAAAGTCCGTGTGAATGGTAATGTTTTCACGCAATTCAAAAGGGACCGCCAATTCGACATCATGCACAACAGAACTGAGAAAATCCGCCAAGAGAGTCGTTTCCATATCATCACTCAAGCGCAAACGACGATGGGCTGTGGAAATTGTCTGAATACGATCCCGTGCGGCTCCTAAAACAGAACGGACTTCTTCATTTTTACTCCGACTTAATTGAAGCCCCAGCAAAGAAGATACCGTCCCAAGAGAATTACCAATACGATGACTTGCATCCTGCAACAATATTTCAACCCGTTGGCGTTCTTTTTCGGCGTGATTGCGCGCTTTTTCTAATTCTTGGGTTCTTTCTTTCACACGGGCTTCAAGCGCGGCATTTTCGCTATGAAGCAGCAATTGATACAATTTTAAAGAACGTACATCACGATGAAAACGATTAATCACAAAATAGGCAGAAATAAAAGTACTCACAACCGAAACAATCGCTGCCAATGTTAAAGCAGCCCGCATCAATGCGATTCCCTCACGTTGTTTTTGTCGCACCACATCATCGCCATTAATAAAACTTGTCATCAATTGCGCTAAACGAGCCACGGGAATCCTCGAGACATCCAACGACACAGAAGGTTGAGAAGATTGATCAGGAAGTGTATCAAGCGCCTGCATATGGGCATTCATAAATGCTTTTCGTGCTTCAACTTCTTTTTTAAAAGCCTTAAACCATTCATCCCATTGCGGATGCGCATAAACAATAAGTTCGATATAATCGAGAATATCTCCCAATTCCCGCTCTGCATTTTCAAAGCGGATCTTATCTTCTGGCTTTCGGGTTTTTGCATAGCTGCGATCAGCAACAGCCATATCAATCAGGCTGATCAGCACCAAATCAGCCTGTTCGCGCAATTCTGAACTCGTATTTAACTGGGCAACTTCTCGATCAACGGCATTGGAAAGCAACATAATAAAAACCGATGCTAAAAGAGCCATCACAAGGGAAACAACAATCGCTGCCCATCGCCAGCGTGATATCGTTGCATCAGAAGAAGGCATTTGAGGCAGCAAATTTGTTTTTGTTGTCATAGAATTTCCATTGGCGAACTTGAAAGTCGTCATTTTTCAGTACAAAGGAAGGCAACCTTATGGAACAAACACCAAAAACCCATGAGAGTATTTCATACGGGCTTTTTTTGTGTTCCGAAGAGATACACGTCAAACATTCTGAATTTCCTCAGATACTGACTTTACTGTAATAGCTATAACGGGAATAAAAAAAACAAGGCTATCCATCATAATTATTATGCTTTTTTAGCCGTTAAATGAACACAATGTACTTCCAGCAGAATAAGAATCAGGTCCATAATCGGATTCACCATCGACATGAAGAATCTCCTGTAATCGATGACGCGCCCTGCTCACACGGCTTTTAATGGTTCCAACAGCACAGCCACAAATAGCCGCTGCATCTTCATAAGAAAACCCCGATGCCCCAATGAGAATAATGGCTTCTCTTTGATCGGCTGAAAGCAGATTTAAGGCTTTTTTAAAATCTTGCAAATCAAGTGTTCCATATTGAGAAGGATGAACCGCAACATTTTGGGTAAATACGCCGTCGGTATCTTGAACTTCTCTTCCCTTTTTGCGCATTTGACTATAAAATTCATTGCGCAGAATTGTAAAAAGCCACGCTTTGAGATTGGTTCCCATCTCAAAGGAATTTTGTTTAGCCCATGCTTTCATCACCGTATCTTGGACCAAATCTTCGGCTTTATCATGCTTTCCACTTAAAGAAACAGCAAAAGCACGCAGAGCCGGCAACACCAAAAGGAGTTCTTGTTTAAAGTTTCTCGCACATTTTGACATAAAGGATTCAAACCTTTTCCACATTGTTTAAAGCAAATTGCTCTGCACGCTCCAACTTCTCTAAAAGCTCGAGCAAACGCCGTGGTAGTGCTTCTTCTTGAATTTCCATGTAAAATTGGCGTAATTTCCGTGCTATCTCACTGTTAACCCCGAGAAGATCATCTCCAACTTTAAAGGGTGTAGTGAGATTTTTTTCATCACGGTCGTTCATTTTTCATCCCCCTAATCCATATAATATCAATAGCACCGCGAAGAATTTTTCGCCTTATGGTTGTAAATATAGCTGTGGGTAAAAAGTTCCATACAAATCGGAACTTTTTTATCTGTTGAGAATTTCAACCAACAAAATGCTTGAAAGGTCAAAGGAGTTATAAATTATGTCATTATCCACGCGCATTGCCCCGCATCTTCCCTATCTTCGGCGTTTTGCCCGTTCTGTCACCGGGAGCCAATCCTCTGGCGATGCCTATGTATCCGCAATGTTGGAAGCGCTCATAGCCGACATTTCTATTTTTCCCAAAGCATCCAGTGATCGGATTGGGACCTATTGGCTTTTTTGCCATCTTTTTGACCAAACCACTCCGAATATCCCTGAACCCCTGCCACAATTTGGAATTGAACAAAAAACCAGTGCCAAATTATCCTATTTGACACCCCGTGCCCGCCAAGCATTTTTGCTCATTGCCGTTGAAGGATTTAATGAACAAGAAGCCAGCGAAATCATGGATCTAGATACGAAAGAGTTTCGCAAGCTTCTCAACCAAGCCTCGATTGATATTTCTCAACAAATTGCCACACACGTGATGATTATTGAAGATGAACCTCTTATTGCACTCGATATTGAGCAAATGGTAGAAAGTCTAGGTCATCATGTTGTGGGCATAGCGCGCACGCGTGATGAAGCTGTGATCATGTATCATAAGAAAAAGCCACGGTTGATTTTAGCGGATATTCAGTTAGCCGATAACAGTTCAGGCATTGATGCGGTCAATGAGATTTTGAAAAATGATCGTATACCGGTGATTTTCATCACGGCTTTTCCGGAAAGGTTATTGACCGGCGAGCGTCCAGAACCGACTTTTTTAGTAACCAAACCTTTTAACCCAGATATGGTGAAAGCGCTTATTTCGCAGGCTTTATTTTTTCAAGAGAATGCTTCTAAAGCGGCTTAGAGCAAAGTAAACCTTTTCCATTATGATCGTTACGCCTCTTTCCAAGCGTCCTATAGACAGATCTCATATAAGCGCGCTCATGCAAGCGATTCGTGGTGCTGATATTTGTGTTCTCTATCAGGCAACAAATCTGGTTTATTTATGGGCTGAAAACTTACCACAACACCTGCACGATAAATGGCGGGTTGGATGTCGTGACAGCGACTTTTTTTCGCTTGACCTTGCAGACAATATGGAAACCATTAAATTGCAGGTTTTAGCCAGTGGCAAAATGCAAACCGTTGAAGCACGTTTTGAAGATACGAGCAAACAAGAGATTTGGTATAAATTTTCTATTGATTGCCACCGCAATGACAACGGAGACATCATTGGTATTATTACCACCGGTGTTAATATTTCCGGTTTACGCCGCCGTGAACAAGTGCTTAAAATTCTTCTACGCGAAGTCAGCCACCGTTCTAAAAATCTTCTAGCGATCATTCAAAGTATTGCCAGCCAAACGGCCCGCTATACTGAAACGCTTCAGGTTTTCTTACGCAAATTTCAAGGTCGTCTTCATTCTCTTTCTCATTCTCAAGATCTTATCACCGATTCCGATTGGCGTGGCGCCCAATTTCGTGAATTGGTCCAAACGCAAGCGTTTGGCTATTTAATGAAAGAAACAGAACGTTTTTCACTTGAGGGTGTTGATCCTTACCTTTTTCCCAATGCCGCTTTGCATATTGGTTTGGCTTTTCATGAATTGATTGTCAATTCTCTTTCTTTTGGAGCCCTTTCCCAAGAAAAAGGACACGTCTATGTACGCTGTGAAATCAAGACACAACTGAATGGCAAAACGCATCTACGCATCACTTGGAATGAACACTTTGAATCCGGAACCCTTCCGGCAAATGATAAAAAAGCTTGTTTTGGCAGTACTGTTCTCGAAAAAATTGTTCCCATTTCTGTCAATGGTTCAGCTTCCTTCAAATGGACAAAAGAAGGGATTGTTTATTGCCTTTCTGTTCCTGATACGTATTTTGATATTTTTTCTTAAAAGAGCCTTTTAAACCATAAATTCCTCTCTTCAGGAAAATTTCTAACCTGTTCAACATAAAGATATTTTTCTCCTCGCAAAAAACCGTAACAATGAAAATGCTCCAGTCAACGCCCTTCCCGCTGTCCATCAATGACCATCTCTTGCCATATATTTTAAGACAAAACCCCAAAGGATGAAAAACAAGCTGTTTCAGCTTTTATATACCCCATCAGAGCGGAGCTATTCCTCCTATCTTTTTGTATAATTTTCTTGTATTATTTTTTCCAGGCGCAAACCTTTTCATTCTGGAAAAATGATGATTTTAAGGATTAAAGCCAACCATTACGCTTCAGAGCTTTACAGGGCTTAAGGAATCTATGGCAAAATCAATAAACCAATAAAAATGACACAATTTTAATGCTTTTTTATTGATCGCATTCTGAATCCTCCTCTTCACACAAAAGAGAACATCCAAAACGGCAGATACCTTTTCCCTTCACGCACTTTTTTAATATTTCTCAATGCTTCCAAGCTCATTTCAACACAGCGCCTGCAAATAGGCTCCTCTCCCCTGTAAAGTGAACCATCAAGCCCTTGCATAGCCCTTACGCGCTAAAAGCAGCCGTTGAGCACCATTATACCCAGCGATACAACAAACCCATTATATTTCCCCTTACAACAAACTTTTGACATGAGAGAGCATTCACAAGCGCTATTTTGAGTGTTTTTTACAAATATTTTTCCCCACCAGTTTAGCCCACAAGCTTGGCTTTTATGAAGTGCAAGCCAATGATTTTGAGTGATTCAATCTAGAAGATTCTTGGGGTTTGGAATCCCTTGGAACGAACAAACTTTAAAAACGTTTAACAACGAAGAAACCCTAGGCTGACGAATTGGAGCCTACGCTGTCAACCGCTCATTTGGAAGATATTTTATGAATCCCCTTATTTTTATTCTCTTATTGGTTTCATGTACGGATGATTTTAACAGTTGCTATTCCAACAATACCATGGCTAAAATCTACCCAACGGCTCAAGCCTGTGAACAAGCCATGGTGCCATCCATAAAAAAGTCTGCATTTTATGGACAACAAATTTTTGCCCAATGTATAAACGTCCCCCCCCAATTACATCAACAAAAAGTAAAATTGATCTGGTCTGTAACAAACCACGGAAATTTCCTGCTTGAAAGCCAAAATGTCAACGACAAGAGATCAATAGTCCAAAAAGAAGACATTTTACCAACATTGCCTTCTCTTCTGCGTTCTTCTTCCACAAACCTCTTGCACAAAAAACTTTAAACGCATAAACCCATCAGATCTTAAAAAAAAGTTCAATAGAAGACATGATGGATAAATAAGCCAATGCCCTCCTCAAAAGCCCCTCACACAGAGCAAAACCCTCACCCCCAAGATCTCCCCTTAGATCCTGCTGTAGAGCGGGTGAGAAAAAAACTGATGGGTTTAATGATGATTTCCGTTTTAATAACGCTCTTCCTCATTTTAACCGTTCTATTTTTAATCGTTTATAAAGTTACAACGGGATCAGCGCCAAAACAAACAGAGCTCTCTTCCTCCCACAGCAAAAATCCACACGTTATCCACCACACGCTCTCCCTACCGAAAAAAACACAGATTTTGTCGCAAAGCCTCTCAGAACACAATATTGTTCTGAAGACGTTAACCCCTGAGAGACAAACAAAATTTATGATTTACAATTATCATACCGGTGCACTGATTGCCGTTCTTTCTATTGAAACAACAGAAGAAATATCAACGGCAATACCTCATTAAACAAGTCAATAACATCACCGGCTTACAGAGCATTTTTGAGATCTCAATATTTTTTCTCGGCTTCAAGATGCTATTACTTGAACGGCGGCGTTTTTTCTCCGTCTCCCCTCCACCACTTCCAAGACAAGAGATAGCTGTTTTGTCACCCCCTTTTGGGCGAAGTTACCCACGAAAATTCAAAGAAAGTGCGAGAAACCGCACATACCCCCACATGCATTACAGCAACAGCACCACAAACACTTAACCCAACATGCTTAAAATGTTTAAACATTTTCCTCAGCTTCAAGATGCTATCACTTGAACGGCGGCGTTTTTTTCTCCGTCTCACCTCATCGAAATAAAGGAGCTACTTTTCAAGTCAATACATTTCCATTCTTAAGAAAACGGATATCGCCTGCAATAACTTAAATGAAAGTGCAAGAAATATACCTTCTTGAGGACGCAAATTCAGTCTATTGATTTATAATGCCCCTTTTTTCTATGCTAAACGAACACTGCAAATATCTTAAGATTCTCTCATACCAACGCTCTTCATGATGAAGCTTATCAAAATCATTTTCTCACACATCACAGCAGAGAGGCCTATGCATAAAAAGCTCTTTATGAACTGATTTCAAAAGCCAGAGGGAAAAGCTGTTGCAACATTGATAATGAAAGCAAGAATGCCCAGTTTGCACCTTTTATTCACAAAAGTGATTGATGGCTTTCACAGTATAGCTTTCCGGTAGTAAAATAGACTGAGTAGATTGAAAGAGATTAAACACCACACACGTATCTAACAAAGCAACCTGTCCTTCATAAAAGAACCGCCTCTTAAAATACACAAACGCAGATTTTCTCCATCCCCCTCATCTCTTCCAAGCCCCCCACGCCAAGCCAAGAGATAATCTTCTTAGCCGTCTCCCCTATTGGCAAATATTTTTCATAAAAACGTAAAGAATGAAAATTCAAAGAAAGTGTAAAAAACCGCACCTGTACACATTCTTACACCAAAAGCACCATTAAACACTTAACACGGCTGACTTGAAGGATTTAAACATTTTTCTCTGCTTCAAGACTGACCACACGGCGACGACGCGTTTTTTTCTGTATCCCCTCACTTAATCCCGGCAAATCAGAGACCTCTTCTGTTGATGTTGACACATCGCCATTTTCAGAGTTTTCTGCTGTAGTCAATGAAAACTCAAGGGATGATTGCTCTTTAGTCCGTACCGTACGCCGGCGCGGAGAGCGACGTGTTTTCTTAACCGGTTCACCATTTTCCTCAGAGCAACCATTCTCCTGAGCTGTTTTCGCATCTGATAGAGCCTCGACAGCATTTTCACGTGCATTACCATTTTGTGCTTCGACATATGAATCATGACCATTTTTTTGCGACTTTTTCTGCAATCCATCTGTGTCCTGTAATCCTTTTGTGTCACATGCGATAGCCTCTATTTTTTGCTCTTCAGGATCACTTTCACTGCATTCTTGTCCGTTGTTTTCATCACGATTTTCATCCCCACGTGTTTCATCACGTCGAGCCGATTGAGCCATTTGCCCAGCTGCGGCTAAAATAATCCGCAAATAGTGCTCGGCATGTTGTAAATAATTCTCCGACATCACGCGATCCCCCGCCCCTTGTGCATCCCGCGCAAGGCTGATGTATTTATCAGCAATTTGCTGAGCATTTCCGCGAATTTTAACATCCGGACCGCTACTTTCATAATTGCGAGACAACGGGTTAGGACCGCGACGATTATTATTGTTATTACCATTATTGTTATTATTGCGACCGCGTACCCGTCTATTTTGTTGTGGCCTCATCTTTATCCCTTTATTGGAGTGTGTATCTTATATTGACTCTTCTTCATTGCATTATTTTTTTGCATTATTTTTTGATCATGCTGCTCATGTTTAACATACGGTTATCAAGCTATCCGCGTTTTATTTCACTCAAACGAACCCTACTGATATTGATAAAAGCATATATTTTCTTGAAAATCACAAAACAGCAGGGAAATTGTAAATCAAAAATTCCCTCTTTTTCTGTCAACCAGCAGAAACCTAGTGATGTTCACATAAAATGCCAAGTGTTTTTTTTTAAATAAACCATATTTCACTAAAAAAAATAATTACCTTGTGGAAAACAAAAAGGAGAACACACATAGAACACCTCTGACAAAGAGCAAACTCCTGCCAGAGAACATGGGAAGCTTCCCTTTTTCTGCCCTAAAACCACTTTTTGCTCTAAAACCACCGCTCCTAAAAACGCCGATATTCTTTCCCCCTCGTGCCCTAAACTCATAAGCACTTCTGCCCTAACGAGTCACTGCGGGAACCTCTTTATTTTATGAATATAGCCTCTCTTCACCGCTAAAGCAACCCCTTGCGAGCGATAATTGACAATCGCTTCACAAAATCCCTTAAGACTCTTATAGATAAATTAATATGAAAGATTATTCAAGCCCTATAATCATCAAAAGACCACTCTTCTTTCTCAAACATACCAAAGATCCTCTTAATTTCTATTTTAATCCCATAGATTTTTAAGTTAATCCCCCTTCTTTATTGAAGACAAATTGATCCTAAAAACTAAATAGTTAAATACAAAAAATATCAAATCATTTAAAAAAACGACCAACATGTTACACTTCCTTAAAAATCGGATTCTCCTTTAAAAAAGTGCCCCTTCAAAGTCTATCAACAAGAATAACATAACAGATTTCTTCTCTTATCCTTGTCTTATCAAGAAAACTGAGGGGGATAAAATAAGCCCATGGGCCCCCCATAGAGCACTTTATGCATGAAGCAATCTTGAAATTTATACCCTCTCAAAGAAAGAAATGTTTTTTACTCAGTTTTGTCATATCTCAGTTTATCATATCTATTGCCCCCTTTATCATCCCTGTTGGCTTAAGCCACCCTCAAAGGAAGCGGATTCTTTCTCCACACCAATCTGTCCACAATCCGAACTTTTTTAAAATTCGTACAACAAATTGATTATAAAGATCATTCATCTTTTTTGTCTTAAATTTTTGTATTGAGTAAAAAAACCTTCAGACCGTAAGATTTTTTCATCCTCAATCTGCTTCCTATTCAATCAATCAAAATTCATTGCCTTGCACGTTACACGCGAAGGAGAGCCTGCACAAACGATAAAAAAGACTCAAAATGCCTCTTATGAACTGTTTTTAAAGCTCAAAGACTGTCCGTAACATTGGAGCGCTAAATATATGAGAGGCGCTGGCTTGCACTTTTATGAAGCAAAAAGAGAGGGGGAACTTATAAGTTTTATATACTCCATAGACGTTTTATATATTTCATGAGCGCCTTCCTCATTTACGCAGCACCGTTGAAAATGGGCTTCCCATACCTATTATTTCCCTTAAATGAAACGCCTGCAAAAGTTCCCCTGAAAACGCACCATGCCCTTTAAAATACTTTAAAGAAGCCTCCATAGCTTATACGATCACACCTTAAATGAACCAAGACTTGTACAAAATAAATATATTTTAATGGTATAGAGGGCATTGGTATAGAGGCAGAGAGCAATGGGGCGTTTTTTATCTTTTCATCAAAATTCACATTCTTTTAACTTTTCGTGTAACACCTTAAAAGTAATTGCGTTTTCTGCCTTTTTCACCTTCTTTTTCATTGAGAAAACAGTCTCGTAAGAGAAAATAATTTCCATCCCCCGGTCGAACCATCGTCAAACATTGTTTTTTTGCCGTATCAGAAAGCTTATCCCACATTTCACGAATAGCAAAATAGGCCTCACTTTCCAAATTAAGACAATGCTGATAAACTTCTCTTTTCATATCGGGCATCACGGAAGCAGAAATTTCCTTGCAATACACACGCAGATCAAAAACAGGAATAGCCAATTCAACAGGCGCTTGTTGTGCTATTTTTTTGTGAGAAGAAAAATAACTGACCGCCTTTGCAAAAACAAAAAACAAAATCACAATACAACAGACTATCATGCAAACAAAAGCAATCTTGCGATATAATCTTTTGAAATAAGCCTTTTGTCTTGCGCGGATTCTTTTTTCCATAAAGACTATACCCTTTACACATCCCAAGAGAAGCTTTTTACAACCCAAAATGATAGAAGTATCTTTTTACATAATACAGGGTATAACAGCAAACGATCAATATGCTTAAGGACTCTTTTTTCTCTGTAGCGTTAATATTTTTACTGTTTTTTATCATATAAAACTCTTATGAAAAACCTTCCCTCATTATAGAAAAAACAGATTATAATTTTCTCCCACCAGCTTAAAAGACAAAGATTCTTCATGCAGCCCACTCTGTAAACAACTCGTCTTCATTAAGACGCACCCCGTTGATTGATAAAGAATGTTCATTATTTTGCATGTTAAATAAGACATCCAAATATCGCAGAACTCTCTCTCATTTCAAATCTGTTTTGGCTATTATATCAGTCAAAACCCCTTGTTTAGACATTACAAGTGGAGCTAACGTGTAGGCCAAAGACTATCCAAGAAAGGTATACCTCTAACCGTCTCAAATTCTAAGAGCTTATCGCAACATTGTGGGTTGGACAAGTGGATGAAAACGCCAACATACTCTTTTATGAACTATCAAGAAAAGAAGAACCCTATCCATTTTATACAAGTTCATGAGGGTTCCTTATACCATTCACGTAACCCCTCGCGAAATAAACTTAAAAGAAGGATGACTCTTTAGAGCTTGTCACAACATTGAAAGCCAGAGAAATATATTGAGAGCATTCTGTTTTCCCAGAGGAATACGATCCCCTAAAGACACGTGAGAAACAAAAGTGTAAAACATGATCTTCATTATTTAAAAGATAGGGATCGTTTTAAAAGTCGTAAAGAAAAAAGAAACTGATAAGACGCGTCATTATCCGCCTTTACATTTTCAATGAAGCTGTCTCCCCATTTTATGTTTTCCTCCCATGCTACTCCTCCCCCCCCCATGTCATTCTCCTCATGTCATTCTCGGTCAAAAAGGAACAAAGATCTCTTACGCTTCAACGCCCTTAAAGACAACCAACGCAAAGAAACAAACACCTGCGTTTTTACTTTAATGCCCCCCATTGGGATAAAAATACCTAAGAATTGAGCAATTTCATTGCAAAAGGACATCACAAAATACAATGATGAGAATAATGAAAAAAGAATTCAAAGCCTTCTCAAGAACAGAGATCAAGCACTCCACCTGTGAGGCAATAAAAAAAGCCGCACCATTCAATGGTGCGGCTTATGAATAGAGATATAATTTAAATAACATAAAAAAGAAATCAATAACCAATACTTATACACAAAATGTATAGTATTGCAAGATTTTTAATTATATTTATAAAGTTTATCCAGAGATAAGTATAAAGAATGAGCGATAAAAGCACTTTTTTATCTCATTCATCTGAATGAAAAAAGACCGTTTTGTCTCTCTTCTGGCTTTAACCATATGAAGAATAATATCTTTTTATTGAAGAGTATCGTTTGCAGTAAAGCATACTTTAAAAGCAAAATGTATTTAATAAATCAAATTTTTTACGGATGCTATTTTACGACATCAGCAAGATGAGACAAACAAACAACGGTTTTCCTATAAGGATACCCCCTATTTTGTACAGTATTGTCTGATAGGAAAACAAGTGCAAAGCAAGCCTTCTCCAATTACACAGCTTTTCTAGTTGCTGATAAGAAAAGACACAATGACAGATATTTTTTCTTTGAAAAAAGCGTAAAAACAGCAAATTTTTATAGATGTAAAACCATGGCAAGCTCTATTGACAAGATATTTCAAACGGCTGCAAGAACTTTTTTTGCAAACTTTTTTGCCATTGTTTTTTATTTAGGTAAGGCTTTTTTCTCTTTGGGCTCCAAAGCCTTGCCTATAAGACTTTGTCTCTGTGCCTTTATCATGCGCCCACCTCTTTTCAAAAACATCATGATAAATTTTGCTGTAATACCGCTTGTTTTTGAAGACACGCTTTCTATCAATTTTTACTCTTTTTAAAGACATCACAAACGCATAGTAATTTTACGCCCACTGAAGATGGTAATAAGGTTTCTCTTCATTGATAGCTTCAAGCTATAGATAGGTGTTATGATGACTTTTTTCTCTTTCCCTTGTTTAACAAAGAAGCAAAACCTTGAGAAGATCCAAAAGTGATGTTTTGACCAGCATGACTGTGTATTTCTGGCACCTTCAGAGATATAGCTTCTGAAACAAAATTGCTCTTATCGACAGATGATTCTACACTCATTTCTGGTGCATTTATTTTAGTGCCTGATAAGGTTATTCCACCACTCACAATACTACTACTCATACTGCTTTGATCATCTTCTTTCGTATTTTGTTTTTGTTTGACATTGTCAAGATCGAGAGTCTTTAACTTTTTTTCTAAAGCATCCATGCGCTTTGAAATTTTTGTCATATCTTCATATGTTTTTTTCAACAATGCGTTCAAAGGAGCATGTCCCATTCTCCCGCTGGCATAAAGCACCACACGAATACATTCAGGATCATCAATGTCCGCAATAGAAAATGGAAAAAGTGCCATTATATCCCCTTTTTGAACAGCTCCCTAGAGCCTTTGAATGAATCTCTTTTCGCTTTGCACGGCTCTTTTGTTTCTCGTGCAACCAACCGCTTGAAGGCGTCGAAACTGTTTAAAACCGCGTGGCTTTTGAAAAAATTTCTTTATCGAAAATTTTTACAAGATATTTTTTAAATTATCTTCTGCTTTTCACCTAAAATGATGAATTTATCCCCTAAAACCAAAGAAAAATATAGGATCGCCTTGCATGCCTTGTTGGCATTCTCCCAATAAGACAAAACAAACCTCATCAATCTTTAAACAATGCCAATCGATAAACAAGAGTTTGAAAACAATCCGGTGTTTAGCGGGATTCCACTTGGATTCCCTAAATTCTCTATATTGTCACCGCTCAAAGGAGGAAATTTCATGAGAGCTCTACAAGCCTCCCACACAATATTCACCACACACATTAAGAAACACCCCATGCATAAAATTTTAACCATCTCTCAAACAAGGAAACGATTATCTGACAGATTTTTTCGTCTCACGCTTATCCTGTTTCAAGCAATTGCCAAGCAAATACAAAATGCCATTTGCCAAAAGACAGCTCACCAGACGTTATAATAAATCGCCCCCCTGCTCTAGCAAACAGATCGCCCATTTTGAAAACAAAGAGCACTTTTTATCATCGCCCATCAGAGCTCTAAACTCAAACGCTCTCAACAATGAATCGCGACACCACAAGAGAAAGGCATACAAGAAAGAGAAAGTGGATAAAACCTTTGATTTTTTAGATGAAAACTCTATAAACGAAGGAAGATTTTCTTCTCTCTTTTAGCCCCTCATCTTAATGATCCCCTCACCTTAATGATCATTGTCTTGATCCTCTAAAGAACAAGAGGCAAAAAGACCTTTATCTCCAATAAAGGTGCGACAAAAAGTAAAATCATCAAGAGGGTTTAAGGGGTTATTTTTTTTCAGGAGCATCTCAAAACTTTCTGTACGATAGATTCGATAAGGCGTTTTTTCATCATAAAGATTTTTCAACCATTTTGCTCTCTCTTTTATCTCTCAGCTTTCATTTTCAGGCTTTGATCGCATAAACCACCGCCATATTGACGGGGCGTGTTTCATCCCCCCCTGTTTTTTGTAATAAAACCTTATGTTCATGCTCTCCTGCAGGATCTGTCAACATTGTTTTAATGAGGAAGAGAGCTGCATACCTTTTAACATCACCCCAATTCGCCTCGAAAATTCTGTTTTCAGTCTCTGGAAAACTATGCTGGTGTTTGCCTGTTGAATCTGTTTTCCCTTCATGGGTATGGGCTTTAAAAGATTCTTCTTGTCGACTTCCCAAAAGGCGTCCTTTATCAATGTTTTTTCCACTATCGAGCCCCCGTAAAAACATTCCCCGCAAATCGGGAACATTAAATGTTGTTTTCCCATCTCCTTTTCCCCATATTTCCCCCAAAACAGCAAAGAGATTGGCATAGCTCTTTCGCGAATATTCTCTCCCATCACACAACAGCCACCCAGAGGGTATTTTTTCACTCGCAAAAGTTCCAATAAACCCAGGTGAAAAAGATTCCGGTAAAGGAGGAAAGGGCGGAATTTCAGGAAGTTTTATAGTAGGATTGGTTAAAAACCAGCCATCAGCATTTTTCCCAGCAATATCATGCGTATAGACGATTTCATAAA
The DNA here is from genome assembly GCF_944801835.1 of Bartonella sp. B1099. Taxonomy (GTDB): domain Bacteria; phylum Pseudomonadota; class Alphaproteobacteria; order Rhizobiales; family Rhizobiaceae; genus Bartonella. The sequence continues at coordinate 299,337 of NZ_CALYLN010000001.1, forward strand.
GCCCTCCCTTTTGGATTTCTCCCCCTTTTAAAGGCATAATCCCCTCTGGCGTTGCCATATAAGTTGGTCTTGGAGGCAATTGATTTAAAGAAACATTTGTTATTCCTCTATTGACGCCTTGTGCTTTAAAACGCACCACAATGCCATCCATATAGGTCTCAAAAAAAGATTTTGTCGCCAAACGAAGAGATGTTCTCTTGTTCTCGTTATCAACCGTAAACTGTGTTTCAATCACGCCCCCATTATCCAACAAATATTCTTTGATACGTTGCATCATAGCGCGTGCACTATCATTGACTGAACTTGGCGGTTGCCCTTCAGCCCAGTTTATATTTTCATCGACATAAGCATTTTCTGATGCGATGATTGACCAATCATAAATCGAACTCATAGGAAACACTCTTTTTGCAAAAAGGAAAGACGCGCAAAAACGGAAGAAAAGAAAGCCAGAATTTTATTTTTAGAAGCCGGTGTTTCCTTCATTTTCTTCATTTTCAGCCCTATTTTGTCATAATCCACATGCAGTAATTTTGTTTTCGCATTGACAAAAACAGCTTCAGGTTTCACACGCAACACGTCTTGCGCCAGAACGCCCTGATACCGTTGTGGATTTCCTTTATAATTAAAGTTATAAAGAGGATATCCTTTTTTCTTTCCCACAAGGGTAATATTTTCTTTTGCTCTCACATCACAAAGTCCTAGAATTCCTCCGACCAATCCCAGCACTTGCTGGGCATCACGCAATGGATCTTTTGTCACAGAAGGGATTATTGTAGATTTTCCGGAAGTTGTTCCGTAATTTCCAGCCGCCTGTGTTCCAACCTGTAATAAGCGTTCCAACCGGTTCCAATCTTGATTATCTTTTTCTGACCATTTTTGGTGCTCCGCATCTAAGATATTTTGTCGATTGAGATCTTGAATCATCCCCCCTTTCAGAGCATTTCCTTGTACATTACTCTGCCCTTGATAATAGGCGTTTGCCGCATTCACTTGATCATGCTGCGCGCGATCAATCATCTGGTTTGCATTCATCATATTGTTAATATCTTGATTATACTGCTGTGCTGCCGCATTTGTAGCCAAGGCGCCCAGTTCATCGGCGAGCACGCCGGTATGGGCTCCAGAACCATAACGCCCCGCCCCAGACATCGATTGATTAATGGCATCGGAGGTTTTATTCAGGGCATTTTGCAATGCCATATTAAATTTACTATTATTTCCAATCCAATTTCCCTTCGCCATACCGGCAAGATTTATAGCACTGTTGGTTGGTGCATTTAACCACTGCGTGAGTGTAGGATTGTTATAAAGCCCTGCAGCTTGTTGTAAACCGGCCAGCGCATTTTGTGTCATATCGCTAAGACCCGCAACGCGCTCTCCCTGATAAACATTTCCACCAATTCCTTTTTTATAAAGCCCCTGTGCCTCTGCACTGGCTTGTTTCAGAATATCCGCTGCCCAAGCGGGGGGTGCATTTGTTTGTGTTGTCGTTTGCACTTGAGGTGTTTTTTTTCTACTCATGGACCCAGAACCTTTCTATATTGAATAAGATTACGAGAATATCCGTGATGAGCGAGCCTTTTCGCCCATCCAACTCTTCCAAACATGTGTATTTCTTCAGCTTTGATTGTTCGCGCCCATTTTTCAACCTCATCAATCAATTTGACCAATTTCAGTCCTCCCTCTCCAGCCAAATCTGAGAGAACGACGCATTTTTTCCCCGTATGGATACTTTCAATTTTAGTGATTGCAAAAGCACTAAATTGGGTTTTATTTTTTAAGACCAGCCACAATTGAGCTTGTCCTATAGCAATTTCTTCAGCAATTTTTTCCAGACAAACATCATCTGGAAAGCGCTGAGCATATTTTTTCAATGCTGCATTAAGAGGCTCTTGATAGGGCGCTATTTTTTTCCATGACCAGTGCTGTGTTAGGTGAGCAGAATAGACATCTTGATGCTCTTTCATCATGATTTTAGCTTTCTTAATTTTTTTACGCACACCAAACATCCCCCCCTTGCGCCCTCCACGCGCTCCTGTTTACCGCACAGCTTTCAAAAGGAAGCCTCCGCCATCCCTTGTGTCATAAGATTAAGAGAGCGCTTTTTTTATCACAAACCATGGGACAAACTCTTTCCGATCATAAAGAAACATCAACCCCACCTTATTCCTTTAATGATAAGGACATCCCCCTCTGTCCTTTGATGATCATAGCTTGGCTATCGCATGCTTTTTTTTATAATAAAGGCTTAGCTATCGCATACATTTTTGATTATAGAGGCATGCCTATCGCATGCCGGCTGGCATCAATTCCACATCAAATCCCGTGACATGAGTCCAATTCATTCCCTCAGGAATACGCAATTTAAAGCGATAAAATCGTGCCCTTGCGCGACAATGAATTTGTCCAGTATTATGAGAAGGCTGTTTTTCTGGCAACCAAACGGTTTCCTCTTCAAGAGATTGTCGAAAGCGCATTCCCACAGACAAATAAAACTTTCCACTATTGACTTGAGGCATAATATTTTTCACCCGTGTTATCATGCCATTTGTCTGCCCCATTTCTTGTGAAGTGACCACACAAGCCATAGGAGCCCCAGAAAACGACCCCAGTCTTCCCTGTTGATCAAATGCTCCCAGAATAGGTGATTCATTTTTCCAAGCTTTACTATCGAGAGAAAAGGACAAATCATCAATATTCTTAGCCACAAAATCAAGACCTTCTAGCGTTGTTCCGGTCAAGAAAATGGGGAGGATCATTTTGATATCCACGAGAGCTTTTGTCCATTTTTGCAATCCCCAATCATAAATGAGCAAGATCCGTTTATGAAGGTTTTCATCGCTATCGACCATCCAATAAACACGATTATACACGCCATCGATCGCCGCAGACATGGTATACAGATTACTCTGTCTTGATTTTGCAGTCATAGTTCGATCAACTTTTTCAAAGCCAATGGGGATAATCTGTCCGTCATTTGCTATTTGATAAAAACCGCCCTCATCGGCAAAGAAAGCCAAGTCACCGCGACAAACAATCGATTCAGCATTTTTTGCGCCTCTTTTATCGTGGATTTTTTGGAAACTAAAAATAATCTTAGAGCCTGGAATAAAAGAGCCGGCATAGATTGCAGAACGCATAAAGATAATGGGATTTGTTGTCTCTGTTGCCCCTTGCACGAAACCGCCATCAGGAAAATCTTGATAATCGCAGCTTTTTTTCCCTACAGTCCAAAATTCTGCATCATTCAATCCTGACCAATGAACCCGTCTTGGATGCTCGGTTAATTTCATCAAACAAACGAAATCTCCCCAGACGCGAACGATCCCCGCTTGTGGTGGATTTCCCCCTAAATTTCTAAATGTTTTATCATGAATAATATCGATCACTTGTGGTTTATCATTAGCATTTACCGCAATAATAAAATCACCAAACAAAGCAAAAGACCACGGCGCATCGATATTCGCCATATAAGCCTTTCCTTTTTGGCTAATATCTTTCCACTTCATTGTTGTATTATCAAGCAAGAAGATTTTTTCTCTTGTCCCGACAAGAATTGAAACGCCATTTTTTGTTTTTACCGCAAGAGCGCCTAAAATGGGCTCTGGACATGGCTCTGACAAAGGTTCAAAATTTGGCATAGGGATATAAGAGCCATCCGCCGGGAGCACATTGACAAGTTCATCGGTAAAAATTCCATTGATATCCGCCACATCGGGTCGATAATCAGCGATTGGGAAAAAAGCCATCAAGCCCCCCTAAAATGTTTCAAGCACCCAGTGCCAAAACACCAAGGCTTGCTCATTGAAACCAAAAAAAGCCCCTAGAATGAAACTCTAAGGACATAAAATTGCATAAAGATATAACGATAAGTTGCTAAACCATCGAGAAAAATGATCCCACCCATCATAGCAAACCCACTGCCGCTACCTGCGGGTCCAGCAAAATCACCCGCCAGCACTTTCCAATACCAGGCGCCAATACCACCCCCCCCCCAATACCAACCACCCCAATACCAACCACCCCAATACCAACCACCAATGCCAGCACTTCTTCAGTATTGAGAAAAAGCCTTCATAAAATCTTTGAAGAACCCAGTGCCAAGAGATCAGTCCCCTTCAAAAAACCAAGGTTGATGGGGTTAAAACCACAAAGAAACAACCTACAGTTGATTTTACTTTCAAAATATCCACGTCCACAAGCCCCCCCAACAGCGGCTTAACCTCAACCCCCAAAGCCAATCCAGACTCCAACACGGATTAAAGCTCCATTAAAGCCCCAAAGCGACTCTTAAACATAAGCATTGCTCTAGGTCTCAAGAGCACCCTTAAGCATAAAAATTGAAAAGATGTTTTTTTAAAAAGTCATTGGCTGAATCTTTGAGAAATCTTTTCTGCGTGATGTTTCAATGCGTAAAGCTTGAAGCTGTTCTTGAAAATCTCTAAAAGAAACGGCAGCATATTCAGGATCTTTAAGAATATTTTTATAAAGTTCATATTTTGCTCGGGCTTTAATGAGATCAAAAGCATAAATCAACCAAGGATTATTGTCCTCTTTAAGCTGTTCATCGGCTAAATGGAGAGGCGTATAAGAAAGCTGTACGGTTTCGACATTTTCTGGCGTTGGAAAGAGTGCTATTTTTTGATCACGGATGGTATAAAAGAATGGTGTTCCCAACTCAGGATGCATCCCATATTGTTGATGGAGTGCTTCCAAGGGCTTAAAGAATAACTTTGTTGGTGTTGCATTCTTTGTTGCTAAAAAGACGTCAGCCAAGCTTTTTTCTGATTCAATAAAAACCCCTTCTTCTCGTCCATACCATGTTTTCCCACTTTGTGTGTTAAACGTGCTTTTTTTCCTTTCATTAAAGAAAAAGAGTTCGCGTTCACACAAACGCAAAGCTGTAACAATTGAATCTTGAATTTGCTGTGAATATTCCGCTGTTGTATCGTCAATTTCATCTTGAATAAGCGCGACCATAGAAGCAAAAGTTTGCAAGCGATCTGAATGTTTAAGATCGCCCGTGTTAGGATCATCGGGTAGAGTGGTCATAAGCCTGTCCTTTTTTTGGAAGTATTTTAAATTTTTCCCCCAACAGAATCCTCTTGTTGGGGGGAAAGAAGGAAGCATTTGCTTTAAGCAGGTGCTCCATAAGTTGGAATGACGATTGTTCCAAAATCTTGAGCCCCTTGCGTACTTCCTGGCAAGGTAAAGCAGGTTTTTTTCATCCCCATAATGGTTTTTGCTGCGACTCCGAATTCTCTTTCATAGTCGAAGAGTTCTTCCACCAATTTATAGCGTGTTGCGCCTCGATCTTTTCCAAAAGCGATTACAGCACTTTGTGCTCCAAGAAGCACCGCACGACGCACATTAGGGACAGCTTTGTTTGCTGTTCCCGACTCAACCCCTTCGGTAATATGTTCAGCTTCGCGTAAAACGACACCATTATACATGCCCAAAGATCCATCATAGAGCGGATTTTTGATCCGGCTTCCACTATAGATTGCCTTGGTAATGTCGAGCCATTGCCCGGCATCGGTATTGGTTCGCAATTGCGTCACTTGGGTTGGATGAAGATAAAGCACATAGACATTTTCCCCATCAATCCGTACGGGACGAATTTTAGGATTAGCTAATTTAGCGCGTTCAACCGCTTTATCGATCAGTTTAAGATTAAACACATCGTTTTCTTTTAAATCTTCATCTTTTGTTTTATCATTCGGACGCACCACGCGTTTATCGGTTGGTGCCGTTGGGGCATTAAAGCCATAATGAACGGGTTTGAGTGTAATAGATCGTCCTTCAAAGTTAATGGATTTTGCGGTATATCCGCACACTTGAATGAAGAACATCATACTCAGACGATCCGCATACCAATCGACCAAACCATTTTTTGCTTCCGTGCGCAAATCGTGGAGAATGCGTTGCTGATCAATGGTGCCTTCATTTTTGACCCGCACCGCATGAACGAGTTCATTAATCGCCAAGCGATCATTGAGAAACTGTAGAGCTTCTTCATTGCCTTCCAACGTTTGCCCTTCACTGACCCCATCACCGTGCAACTGCACACGCAAATTAAAGCTAATGGCATCGCCACTTGCTTTTGTGGTTTCATCCTTTAACTGTACGATACTGTTTGAATCATTTCCAATTAACGGTGCAATCGGGATTGCTTTTGAGACTTCTTGATTTAAGAGTTTAGACCATGTGCGCACTGCCATTGGGTCATTGAGTCCGATATAAGTTACAGTCATTTTGTCCTCTAAAAGTTTATTGACATAAAAAACCCGGCAAAACGCCGGGCGCTCAAAACACCACATTTCATTTCAAATGGTGGCTTAAGTTGTTCTTGTGTGTTTTGTTTCTGTTAGCCTCTCGCCTCCCCCTAATAGAGCACTCCTCACGCCGTCTGTACTTTGAGAACGCCCCCCCGCAAGCCTCAAGCCCACGCGTATCCCCTCGCATTTCATGCGCGAAAAAGCCTCTCACGTATTCAGAAAAAAAATAGCCCCCGCATTCCCAGCGTCATACCCCCACGCACGTGTCCAGCTAAAAAACAACCCCCCGCATTTCACGCACCAGAAACCCTCTCATGGATCCCACAAAAGAACATCCCCCACAATATCCCTGCTGCACCAGAAGTTTCCTCACATTTTCGCGTAAACACTATTCTTGTGATTAAAATTCTCTTCCCCCCATTAAACGATTAAAAGCAGCTTTATTTTTAGGATCAGCAACCCAAGTGCTAAATTCTGCTTCTGACATTTTATCCAGCATATCCAAAGAAATCGGCTCACTGGGTGTCAAACCGTTATAAGCAGCAAGAGTCCGTGCAGAATTGTGTCTTTCCTGCAAATTTTCCCCCATGGTACTCTGAACATTAGTATAGCCAAATTTTTGTGCAATTGTGTAAATCACTTCAGCCGGATTTTGATTTTTTTGCGCACAATCGCGCAAGATCTGCTTCAATTCATCACCAATCCTTGCATCAATATTTTGGGGATCGGCCATCTCAGGATAGAGCGGCGCAAAAGCTGCCAACTGTTTCGCGCGCGTTTCATAAATAAAATCGGCAGCTTGATCAAAATCATGGTGCTTTTGTTTAACACTTGCCACAGACTGCTGATAAAACGCCTGCAGCTGTTCTGCTTCACGAGCCAAGGAAGGTTGTTGTTTTTCCTGTAACAGCCCTTGTTTTTGCAGTGTTTTTCCCAACCATTGCATATAACCCATAAAGTCCTTTTGCGGATCTGGTGGTGTATTTTCTTCCCCCTGCATCTCTTTTCCGCCTTCTTGAGAAGATAGCTGTTGTTGAAATCTTTGTCCTTGAAAATTTTCTTCCAAAGTTTTTTCTTCTCTTCCACTTTCACCCTCTTCTCCCTCTTGTGTTGAGGCAAGAAAATCCTGTTTCAAATGGTTTTGTTCTGCCGGCGTTAAGTGTTCTTGATCCATGACATTAGCCTTTTCTTTTTTAAAAACAATACAATGAAATTTTTCCAATAAAACAGCCTGCGAGCCACGCTTCCTGCTAACCTTGATCCCCAGGCTCTCTAACCACTTGGGCTCCAGCCCATCGAGACACCCTGCCCCTCAACCCAAGACGGCCAGATACCTCCCACCCTGCCCGCCCACCATGAACAACGAGGCTCTATCGAACATTTTCCCCAACATGCCCTATCCACAAAACAACGCTTCTCAAGATAAAGAGAAGCGCCATTGCGCGGTATCAGCAGCACTAAAGATGGAAATTTATAGACACCCTTCACTTGATCACTGCACTTGATCAAATGCATCCAACATTGCGCATTATAAAGCGCCATTATAAAGCGTTCTATTGTTGCGCATTTGCTCTTTGCAACATCTGCATGATCTGCTCTGCTCCGACATTACGCCCCATTTGCGCAGAAACATTTTGCTCTTCTTGAAGAGCATTTTGCGCCTTTATGGCAATTTTATGAATCAGTGAGGCTGGTAAAGGCGAATAGCGTAAGAGATCGAGCATAATCTCTGGTGTTGCAAAATTTTGCATCAAAGGCAGCAATTGCATGATGAGAGCAAAAGTCCGCTCTTTTTCATTAAGACTTGTTGGCGCATCATCCACAACAATATCATATTCCAAACTGGTCACCATTTCGCGTGTTAAGGGAACATATTGAGCATTTTCATCCCCGGCAATACGCACCAACCGCCCATCGGAGAGATAATTTTGAATAAGATAGAGAATAATTTTTCCCTGTCGTTGCCGATATCGACGCAAAGCATCAAAAAAGGAAGCCAAAAGATTAAGGGAGGATTGGCGTCGTTGTTGTTCCAGAATACCAGGCTGATTAACCGCTCTTGTTCCAATAAATTCAGAAGACAAGCCCGTCACCTGTTCGAGAGCGCTCTTTGCTTCATTAAACAATTGGAAAAATCCTTGGGGAAATTGCGCCACCGGTTTAGGCTGGATTCTGCCCCCAGAGACAGCCCCACTTTTCAACCAAGTAATACTATCGGCTCTAGCCCAGCTCTCGAGAGCTTGTCGATCATCATCAAAAGCATCGCGTTCAGCCATAATGCCGCCTTTTGATTGGCTATTGAGCAAATGCATCACTTGACTAAAATATTTATTTGCCCAGCGTTGCGGATCTTTTGTAGGGCGCACAAGTCCGTAAAAGTGCCGGCTTAATTTATCAAAAGTACCGGTAATACATTCCCATCCCAATTGACCTGCTGGAACCAAAGGCTTATCAGGAGTTTCGAGCAACTTTCTGCCCAAAAATGCCCGTTTGACAATTTTTCTGGTCAACCTTGTTGCTTGAAGATCTGGAAATTCTTTCCTTAAACTTTGAAAATCCTGCTCCAAATAGTCGATAAACTTTCCACTTTGCGGCTCGAGTACTTTATAGACCACCTCGCGTTCAAACCAGCGACATTCAACCAATGTCACCATTTTAGGCTGTTGAGAACCGCCAGCCTCTATCCCCTCTTCCAGATAGGCTTCTTCTCCCTGATAGCTTTTCGTTATCCCATTGCTGGTTGGGTGTAAAAACCCCTGATGTTTCACCCAATCGGCATGAAGATCGCTCCAATGCACATGAGGGAACATTTCTTGCGCCACAGCCAGAGGTTTTTCATCAATATACCATAAGCGTTGTGCATCAATAAGATTAGGCTTAACAGCACTCGCATCCCAGACCATTTTCATAGGATCGAGCCGCGAAATGACGGGTTTTCCTTGTGGATCTTCTTCATAATCAAGGCGTGTATCTGTCCACCCCATACCGCAAATGATGGCATCTTGAAAAGCATCGGAATCTTCATATTCCCCATCAGCTTCATCGCGAAACCATTCAGCCGCCCCTGTCAAGATCTGGTTTGCAAAGGCTGCGCCTTCTTGTCGTGGAATAAATTGCACTTGTCGTTTATTATTGCGCTCTGCCCCAATAACAGCATTAATCAGCGGGGCAATACGGTTAAAAGTCATCACCGGTCTATTTTGTTCGTTCAAGACAGCCAAGTCTTGTTCATTCCATTGCCGCCCATTATAAAAATCGTAGTCTTCTTGGGCATTTTTTCGCCATTTTTCGACATGAGCAATATCATCTTGATACCATCCGACAAGTTTTTTAAAAAGCGCTTGCTGTTCGAGTGTTTCGATTTGATCGAAAGATGAAAAAGAAGAATCTGTAGACATATTCATTAAAAAGCCATCCATGAAGTTTGAGAATGGAGAGAAGAGCGATAAGTTTTTTTTCGTGGTCTCGCATGGGGCTGTTCATAAGCCACACACATGAGTCCAAAGGCATCAGCGCCATGGCTTGCCCAATCATGTTCAGCGCCAAGACCAATATTGCGTTGTTCATCACGCTTTTCATGATACCAAGCGAGCGCTTTTCTCCCCGTAGCTGTTGTGTCACGATTAAACCATAGAGCAGGAAACAAACGCCTGACGGCTTCGATACGCATTTTCACCGCGCCTGTTCCCTGATTAGGAATGATTTTGGTTTGAAAACCAGCTTGTTGGAGGGCGCTTTCAAAACTGACATTATAGACACGATCTTTTGTTGCGCCATCATGGGGCAAGACCATCAACGCCTTTTCATATCCCCTTTGAAAAACCCACCCCACATGTTCAGAGAGCGGTTGACCTTGAGCTTCATAATAATCGAGTACTCTGATTTCGCGTCCTACAAATTGCGCGACCCACAAAGCGGTTGCATCGGCTTTGGCTCCTGTTCCCCCGATATCCCAAAAGATTTTCACCTGCATCAAAGGATCCCGTGGAACGGTAGTAATCCGCCCTTCCATTTCGGCTTCCAAAAGACACCTTTGATAATAAGCCCCTTGCACAGCTTGGAGATATTCACCTTCCCAAATATGGTTATATTGCTCTGGTCTTTGCTGCAAATCGCTCAATCGATCTCGATTAAGCTTTTCGGGAAATTGCGGATTATCGCGCCAATTAATTTCCGCGCCTTTGATATTGGGATTATCGACATTTCGAAAACGTTTTTCCACGGGAGCATTTTCATGATATGGGTTCCAAGTGACCCATAATTCTGCATTCCAATCGTCTCCCTCTTCGCGCAAAGTTGGGATAAGGGTTTGCCAAGCGGTCTCAGTGACCGGCTCCGCCTCATCGACCCAGCAAAGGAACACCCGCCCCATAGACTTAATACTCGCGATATTTCGATCAAGCCCCGCAAACACATAGACGATGCGTCCATCTTTTGATTTAATATATTTATCGCCGATTTCATAATAATCTTGCAGAAAAGGGTAAGCTTCAATTGCGCGTTTAATTTCTTCCAAAGAGCTCTCATTGAGAGAATTTTGAAACTGTCTGGCACAAAGGATAATCCCGCGTTCTCCTGCCATTCCATGGCGATATCCCACCACCGCTGTCATCAGAGCAAAAGAGCGTGTTTTTCCAGAGCCTCGTCCGCCCCAAGCGGCTCGGACATCCGCTTTTCCGGTAAAGACAGGAATAAGCTTTGGAATAAGAGCCACTTGAGCGGTTTTCTGCCCTATTTTTTGAGAAATTTTCTGAACCGTTGTCATGATAAATTTTTATACTTTAGCAACAATTGAGCTCCACATTTTTGATGATTTCAATTTGATGATTCCAGAACCATTGAAGGAAAAACGCTTATCTCAAAAGCGCTCTGTTCATCCTGATACGTGATACATCACGCTTTTGGCATTTTTTGCATGCGCCCTCTGCACCCCAAACGCCCTCTCTCGAAGCGCGAAAAGCCCCGCCCTGAAACACCGCACCCCTGTCCCCCACAAAAGCACGGTATTTCCCCCGAATTTCACCGATCCTTCACAAAAGCCCCTAAAAGCTCAACACCATGCCACACCCCCATCCCCAAGCCTTAACACGTGATCAATCTCCTTCAAAGATCCTCGACCAAAGCATGACCAGCCGCCCAGCATAAGATCGAACGTGTCACACTCCTTCAACCATCAAAACAGTATTATCTCACATTTCGCCAATCCCCCTGCACCAAAGCCTCTGTGCCCCACGACACCTTTATGGCATCATTCACCACCCCCCCTCCAGCACACACCCTTGACGCCTCACCCCTCTCCACCGAACACCTTCCAGTATCACAAGCGCCCACCAGCTCGATAACCTCTAAACGCCCTTGACCCATCGTCCCTCAAAACAGCGCACCCTTCCAAGACGACTTATTCTCTCACCCGCCTCATATTTTCCGATATCACACGTTTGAATTTCCTTAAGATCACGCTTCAAGATCACGCTTTTCCGATTGGGTCTCTTTTGACTTCACGGGAACAATCTCAATCCGCGAAATTGTTTTGACATTTCCTTCTCCTGTCACCTGCAGAGGCAAAACTTTTGCCAGCAACGAAAAAAAAGGCACAGGATTATTCAGGGCATGATATTGCAGATAAGACACCAGTCCTTCTTCTCCATACTGAGATCCAGCCTGTTCAGCGGCTGTAAGTAAGGCTTCATTAAACCGCTTTGTTATTTTATTCAAAGTCCCTTTTTTGCGTTCTCTTCGACGTAAGGGAAGACAATTTTTCTCAGCCATCATCATGTTCCTTTCAATCAAGAAAAACCCATTCCATACCATAAAAGAATGCCATGAAAATCAGCAACGAACCTTCAAAAGCACTCCACAATGAAAAAAGGAAAACCACCCCCAACAAGGCAAAAGCCCCAATCCAAAAGCCCCCATAATGCCGAAACCTTCATCCCCAAATCTCTGATCCCATTCCATGCCCTCATAAAAGGGCAACACGCCCCCAAACCCACACAACGTGTAAATTCTCCAGTTCCTTGAACTTCCTCTTCCTTTTTTACAGATACACGTTTTTACGCTTTTGCATTTTTACAGAAAAAAGCCTCCAAACTATCACCCCACACCACTTTAGTCAACACTGGTCTGTTAACAATGCAGCTTCTGGTGCTAGCGGATTCCCCTACTGATTATTTCATAGGGTTATCACTGTCTCTCAAAGAAGAGTGTTCCCCAGCCTGCAAATCCTGCCCTAAAATATCCACCCCCACTTTCACAGGCAGCCCCTTACATTTACATGCCCCACGATCACCACACCCCAAAAAGCAGTGTTTTATGGCTTGCTAGGATAAACTTGCGAAAGCAAAAATTTTCACCGTGTGAAAATCCTTTTCTCAAAAAATCTGAAATTGTTGCCGATAATAAGATTGTGAAAACATCCATTACACAACAAAAATTTATCAACTCTGATACAAATAGAACAGAAGTCATACCTACAATTCATGTGACAGAAAAAAAACAAATGAAGAAAATTTTATAGAAATCTTTGCTGATGGAATTCAAACAGATCTCGAAGACTTTACAAAAATATGACTTGTATCATTTATCGTATTTATATATTATGAGACATCTTAATTTAAGCGCGTGAGGGGAAAATAATGTCAAAACTACAAGTGGGCAAAAGTGCATTGTTTCTTTTGCTTTTGTGGCTTCGTGGTCCTGTAATAGTTATACTAAGCACTCTATCAGTTATATCTTTTGTAACATTCGTTGGACTTCCTATTGCAATACATTTTTCATCAGTAAGTCGGTCAATATCATCATTGATATACCCCATGTTTTTGTTGTTTATTGTAAGTTTTGGCTCTTTCCTTCTCATTTTTTGTTATGAAACATTGATACGCTTTTTAAGGTAAACTGTTTACACATACCCCATTAACAATGCTCATAAAAAAACAAAAGCTCACGATAATTCAATCTGTACACCAATACAATAAACCATCTCATACCTTAGGATGATGATATTGCCATATATAAATTTAAAGAGGGATAAAAATGAAAAAAACCATTTTATTATGCATCGTTATGTTAGCTGTAGGATTTAGTATTACCGGTTGTGGTAAAACTGAAGAGGAAAAGCGTAAGGACCAACAAGAAGAACAAGCGAAAAAGTTTTTTGAGACAAAATCACCAGATACAGATCGTGGACATGCATATTAAATTACATAGCTTACGACAATAAAGTATGAATTTTGACCTCCACCCCTCACCTTAAAGGACGAAGACTCCATCCAGTGCCATTCTTGTGCACAGTCCAGCTTCTTCTAGAGAAGAAGTTGTCTGTTGACTTCAGGTCACGCTCCTCAAAGAGCAGTGTTTGACGGTATGATGGGATAAATAAAACACTCCGCGAACGGAAGTTTCACAATCTCTTGTTGAAATATCCTCTATAGAGATATACCATGTCAAGAAATCGCTATTAATGGAGAATTTATGAGTACGATCCCCTCTTATCCTGTTACCCCGAACCTACAGTTGGTATACGTATCAAACATAGAGCATTCTACCGCTTTTTACAAATTCATCTTCAAAAAAGAGCCTATTTTCATCTCGCCACGCTATGTTGCATTTGCTTCTTCGGGTGATGCCCTCTTTGCTCTCTGGTCTGGGGGCGATACGCCGGAGGAAAATGTGCCTCGTTTTTCAGAAATTGGCATTATGTTGCCTCACGGAGAGGACGTCGATAAACTCTATGCAGAATGGCAAGAACAAACCACCGTTGAGATAAATGTCTTGAAAGAACCCTATACGGACGTATTTGGACGGACCTTCCTCATCAAAGATCCCGACGGTCATCTTATTCGTGTTTGTCCACTGGATTAAAAAACCTTAAGACCCGATCTTTAATCGCCTGAATTTTGACTGCCACTCCTCTCACCTTAAAGGACGAAGACTTCATCCAGCGCCATTTTTTTGAACAGTCTAGCTTCTTCTAAAGAAGAAGCTGCTTGTTCACTTCGAGATCTTCACCCCTCAAAGCAGAGTGTTTTATCAAACTTGTCCATCCAGCCCTAAAATATTTTTTCTCTCGTCATCCCTCTTCATCTAAGCCCTCTGCTCCATTTACAGACTCCTTGCCCCCAAACCTCTCATCCCATTCCACGCCATAACAAAAAGCCCAAATAACACATCAATTCTCCGCTTTCTTTTACAGATCCACGTTTTTACGCGTTACCATCTTTACAGAAAAATCCTTCAAACCAACACCCCACACTACTTTAGTCAACACTGATCTATTAACAATCGGGCTTCTTATGTCGCAAAATATCCCCTACGAACTTCAGATCATCACCCTTCAAACGGATAGAACTTCATAAAGCACGCCTTATCCTGAATATTCCTGCTCTCTTCACCACACCTCAGAACACCACTCTTTTATGAGTGTGCAGCATAGCCAATGTTTTAATTTTTCTTGCTAATCTTTTGAAATTACTTTATCACTTAAAAGATATTTTGATCGTCCACGCAACGGTCAATAAGGGAACTAAAAGCCCTAAACCCTAGCGTAAAAATGAGCCCACTGTGTGGGTATCCCGGAATTCCGGGAGTTTTTGCTATGTCCAGGTGCCAAAAGCACTAAAAGCAAAAAAGCTGACTAGGGTTCAGTACTTTTAGACTCCCGGAATACTCATGCGAGGGCGCTCGCAACCGGAGGGGGCTTGAAGTGCAAACCAAAAATTCATATTTTAATGATATTTCTATTGGCAAAAGAATTCGTCACAGAAGAATTTCAATGAGGCTTTCTCAAAAGGAATTAGGAAGCCATTTAGGTGTCAGTTTCCAACAAATCCAAAAATACGAAAAAGGTTTCAATCGTGTAAGCGCAGGGCGGTTACAGGAAATTGCCAACCTACTGAAGGTCCCCATTACCTTTTTTTATGCGGATATTTCAAAAGAAGACATTCCAGAAAATCATTCCCACTACGACCAAGAAACCTATAGCGAAAAGGAACAGGCCCTTGTAAAAAATTTTAGAGAGCTCCACCCTAAAAAACAAAAAGCAATTTGGTGGTTAATTTCCGATTAGATAAAACGCCCACAAAACCTCAATCCTTTGCTTCATTTTTACAGATCCACGTTTTTACGCGTTACCATCTTTACAGAAAAAGCCTCCAAACCAACACCCCATACTACTTTAGTCAACACTGGTCTATTAACAATCGAGCTTCTTATGGAGCAAATATCCCCTACGGACTTCAGATCATCACCCTTCAAACGAATAATCCTTCATAAAGCACACCTTATCCCGAATATTTCTGCTCTCTTCACCACACCTCAAAACAACACTCCTTTACGAGTGTGCAGCATAGCCAATGTTTTAATTTTTCTTGCTAATCTCCTGAAATTACTTTATCACTCAAAAGGTGCTTTGATCGTCCACGCAGCGATCAATAGGGAGTTGAAGCCTGAAAAGCCTAATACATGAATTTGTCCCGCTTTGCGGGTATCCCGGAATTCCGGGAGCTTTTGCTATGTCCAAGTGTGTCTTACGCACTAAAAGCAAAAGGCTGATTAGGCTCAGTACTTTCAACCTCCCGGAATACTCATGCGAGGGCGCTCGCAACCGGAGGGGAACTTGAAGTGCAAACCAAAAATTCACATTTTAATGATATTTCTATTGGCAAAAGAATTCGTCACAGAAGAATTTCAATGAGGCTTTCTCAAAAGGAATTAGGAAGCCACTTAGGAGTGAGTTTTCAACAAATCCAAAAATACGAAAAAGGTTTCAATCGTGTAAGCGCAGGGCGGTTACAGGAAATTGCCAACCTACTGAAGGTCCCCATTACCTTTTTTTATGCGGATATTTCAAAAGAAGACATTCCAGAAAATCATTCCCACTACGACCAAGAAACCTATAGCGAAAAGGAACACGCTCTTGTAAAAAATTTTAGAGAGCTCCACCCTAAAAAGCAGAAGGCAATTTGGTGGTTAATTTCCGATTAGATAAAACGCCCACAAACATTATTCGTCGCTCTCCCCCTGCACCTAAAGCTTTTGATATCGGATATCACCCGCCTCCAATAATGTACAGCAGCCTCCCAATGGAGAAGGACATCCCTCCACTTCAAACAACACCCCTCTTGCAATACCGCCCCTTGTTCAGCCCCCTTGACAGCATCGGATTCAACAGCAACAAGCAATAAAGCAACAAAATCTTGGAAAAAGACCTTGAGCATCCACACCCCATTCTCTTCTCACCCACGTCTTCCCAATAGCTTTTATGGAGGGGCTCTTATCTGCTCTGGTTTAAAGATACAATTCCGATTGTGTCATTATGATACCTTTTTACATTAACCTTGTCAAGTTTTATATTGTTCTTTTAATATTTTGTGTCATTCTTTCTCATAATCATCTCTCTCATGCAACCAGAATGCCCAAAACATAAAGCACAAAATAAACCATCATGATGTTGCTCATTCACGCGTTTTTGAAAAAATTTGAAAAAACATGCCTTACTGCTTTCGCCATTTCACGACAGTGCACTGCAAAATAACGCTCCATACCTTGTGATCATAAAAACCAACCTTTCCCCCTTCACTCTCTCCTCCCTCTCTTATAGCAACCACGCCCCCTTCATCCCATTCTCTCCCATTTCGACACTCTCTCCTCCCTCTCTCTGCTTCCTCTTCTCTCCCATCAACGCATCCATACGCCCCCCCTCTTCATCACAACGTGTTCCTCCATTGACAAACGCTTCCTCTTCGCCTTCCAATCCTCTCCACCCCATAACAAAAGCTTCACCCGCCCCAAAGCACACACAACGCATAAATCCACCCACGTCCTTGAACGTCCGCTTCACTTTCACAGATACACATTTTTACGCTTTTACAGCTTTACAGAAAGCAGCCAAATGAAACGTTCACCCAGCCCGCACACTGCTCTGTCAAGAATCCAACAATTTATAGCAGATTTCTCTGACCCCCCACTCAAGCAGAGCTGCACACCATAAGCGCCCCTAAAAACAACGGCGCTTTATGGCATAAGAGGATTATTGCCCCTCCTCTTCGCCCTCCAAATCCTCTCTCCCCTCTCCACCCCATAACAAAAGCTTCACCCGCCCCAAAGCACACACAACGCATAAATCCACCCACGTCCTTGAACGTTCACTTCACTTTCACAGATACACATTTTTACGCTTTTACAGAAATAAGCCAAATGAAACGTTCACCCAGCCCGCACACTGCTCTGTCAAGAATCCAACAATTTATAGCAGATTTCTCTGCCCCCCCACTCAAGCAGAGCTGCACACCGTAAGCGCCCCTAAAAACAACGGCGCTTTATGGCATAAGAGGATTATTGCCCCCTTCTATCCCATGGAATTTCCCCCCACTTATGCTTCAGGCGAAAAATCCAAGCGATCTCCTTGTTTTGTAACTGTCACCGCCGTCTCATCGTGAATTTCTCCAAACAAGATTTTTTCTGCGAGCGGATCTTGAATTTCCTTTTGGATAATCCGTTTAAGGGGGCGTGCCCCATAAAGGGGGTCATAACCTTTATCGGCAAGGAACTGTCGGACTTCTGGTTTGATATGCAAGGTTATGTTGCGTTCATTGAGCAAATTTTGCAAATGTTGTATCTGAATATCAACAATCGCCTCCATATCTTTGCGTTGCAACCGCTGAAAGAGAATAATCTCATCGATACGGTTTAAAAACTCCGGACGGAAAGCGGCTTTGACAACATTCATCACATCGTCTTTTGCTTGATCAACCGTTTGCCCTTCCGGCAAAGCGGTTAAAAATTCAGCACCAAGATTGGAAGTCATAATCAACAAAGTATTACGAAAATCGACTGTTCTTCCTTGACTATCGGTCAAGCGCCCTTCATCCAACACTTGCAGCAGCAGATTAAAGATATCCGGATGCGCCTTTTCAATTTCATCAAAGAGAATAACTTGATAAGGTCTTCTTCGCACGGACTCCGTCAGTACGCCCCCTTCTTCATATCCGACATATCCGGGCGGCGCCCCAATGAGCCGCGCCCCAGCATGCTTTTCCATATATTCCGACATATCAATACGCAACATAGCATTGGGATCTTGAAAAAGAAACGCCGCCAAAGCTTTGGTGAGTTCTGTTTTTCCCACACCGGTAGGTCCCAAGAACATAAAGGAGCCGAGGGGACGATTAGGATCTTGCAACCCAGCCCGTGCCCTCCGGACAGCTCGCGCCACCGCTTGCACCGCTTCACCCTGTCCCACGACACGGGTAGCAATTTCATCTTCCATGCGCAAGAGCGCTTCGCGTTCTGCTTCCAACATCCGATCAACAGGAATACCGGTCCAGCGAGAAATGATCCGTGCGACATGTTCAGCGGTCACCGTTTCTTCAACGAGATGATTTTGTTGGTCATCATTTTCGGCTAAGGTCAATTGTTTTTCGAGTTCCGGAATAACACTATAAGCCAATTCCCCAGCGCGTTGGAATTGTCCATCCCGCTGTGCAATTGCCAAAGCATTGCGCGCTTCTTCGAGTTGTTTTTTCAAATCAGCCGCATGCCCTAATTTTTGTTTTTCAGCCTGCCAAGCCGTTGTCATCTCGGCGGACTGTTGTTCCAATATTT
The DNA here is from genome assembly GCF_944801835.1 of Bartonella sp. B1099. Classification (GTDB taxonomy): domain Bacteria; phylum Pseudomonadota; class Alphaproteobacteria; order Rhizobiales; family Rhizobiaceae; genus Bartonella. The sequence goes on from NZ_CALYLN010000001.1 coordinate 318,215, forward strand.
TGAGTTCTTCCTGCACATTTTTCAAACGTTCTTTTGCTGTAGGTTCAACATCTGTTTTCAAAGCCTCCCGTTCGATTTTCAACTGTAAAATGCGCCGATCGAGAGCATCTAATTCTTCGGGCTTTGAATCAACCTGCATACGCAAGCGTGCAGCGGCTTCATCGATCAGATCAATAGCTTTATCGGGCAAGAAACGATCAGTAATATAACGAGAAGAAAGTCGTGCAGCGGCAATCAAAGCACTATCTGCTAAACGCACTTTGTGGTGCTGTTCATATTTTTCTTTAATCCCACGCAAAATAGAAATCGTATCTTCCAAAGAGGGCTCAGGTACGAAGACCGGTTGAAAGCGGCGGGCAAGAGCTGCGTCTTTTTCGACATATTTTCGATATTCATCCAAAGTTGTAGCGCCCACACAATGGAGTTCTCCACGGGCAAGAGCCGGCTTTAACAAGTTGGAAGCATCCATCGGACCATCAGATTTTCCAGCCCCCACAAGGTTATGCAATTCATCAATAAAGAGAATAATTTGCCCATTTTCGGCTTGCACTTCCGCCAGAACGGCTTTAAGGCGTTCTTCAAATTCCCCGCGGTATTTTGCACCGGCAATAAGCGCACCCATATCCAACGCATAGAGTTGTTTATCGCGCAAAGTTTCTGGAACATCGCCATTGATAATGCGCAGCGCCAACCCTTCAACAATAGCGGTTTTTCCGACCCCTGGCTCTCCGATCAGCACAGGATTATTTTTCGTCCGCCGTGAGAGCACCTGAATGGTGCGTCGAATTTCTTCTTCTCGCCCAATGACAGGGTCGAGTTTTCCTTCGCGTGCATCTTTTGTGAGATCACGTGCATATTTTTGCAAGGCATCATATTGACCTTCGGCATGGGGGCTTGTGGCTGTTTTTCCTTTGCGCAGATCATTAATTGCCTGATTAAGCGCCTGCGGGGTCAAGCCCGCCTTTGTGAGAATATCGGCTGTTTTTGCAGATTTTTCCATCAACAGCGCTTGCAACATGCGCTCGACAGTAACAAATTGATCACCGGCTTTTTGTGCGAGCTCCTCTGCGGCTGCGAAGACTTTTGCCACCGGCTGCGAGAGATAGAGTTGTCCATTTCCCCCTTGCACTTTTGGCAAAACTTCGAGTGCTTCTTTAAGTGCCTTTTGAATAAGCTTCAGATCTCCCCCTGCTTTTTGGATCAGCGATGCAGCCAATCCTTGTGGATCATCTAACAACACTTTCAAGAAATGCTCTGGCATAAACTGCTGATGATCAGAAGCCAGCGCGTTATTTTGTGCTGATTGTAAAAAGCCCTGCACGCGTTCGCTATATTTTTCCAAGTGCATTTTTTTCCTTTCTTGAGGCAACTCTTTAGGCATTCTTTTTTAGTCATCGCCCCAGCCCTTTTGTTTTCTCAAAACACTAAACCAAAAGCTCTCCCCCGCATGTCATAAAGACCGCCCCACCACACGAACACCAGAAACGTTGAAGCATGAAGAACTGTCGTGTTAAAATGAATATGGGTTATGATCTAAACGAGTGCAAGAGCAAAACATGAAAGAAAAAATAAAGACAAGAAACGCGTGCAAAAAAGCATCATAAAACCAGAAGATAAAAGGTTTTGCAAAACAGCGCCCCCAAAAAAATGACCTCATTCCTTGCGACCAATGACACATCCCCATCCCCTAAAAACATTCAGGAGAGCGCCCTCAAGAAAAACATGAAAGCCCCCCTAGAAAAATTGACTTTACCCCGCCATGCGCGCGCCTCTTCCTCCAACACACATCCAACATAAATCTTCCTCCCCCCTTCTATCAACGCCCCAACATCCTTAGCGCACCTTTTCCCTCTCAAGCTTATCTCCCTACTGACAGCCTCTCTCCTCCAGTCACGCCCCTTCCATCCCACTCTCTCCTTCCTCTCTCTGTTTCCTCTTCTCTCCGCTCAACGCACCAATACGCGCGTCCCTTCTCCATCTCAACTCACCCTCCATTAATAAGATCTTCAGCTCCAAATCCTCTCTCCCCATTCCACACTATGGCAAAAAACCACTCCCCACCCCAAAGCTTGCACAAAGCATAAAACCCTCCACGTCCTTGAACCTCCCCTTTCTTTTTCACAGATCCACATTTTTACGCTTTCCCATTTTCACTCAAAAGCAGCCAAAGAACTTCAAAACCACCCCACTCCCCCTTCAAAAAGCAAATTCCCCCCAAAGGACAAAATGCTCCCCCACTCTATAAACAACAATCCCAATAAACAACAATCCAACCTCTTGCCCCACGCCTCCACAGATCAAACGCCCTTCTCCATCTCAACTCACCCTCCATTAATAAGATCTTCAGCTCCAAATCCTCTCTCCCCATTCCACACTATGGCAAAAAACCACTCCCCACCCCAAAGCTTGCACAAAGCATAAAACCCTCCACGTCCTTGAACCTCCCCTTTCTTTTTCACAGATCCACATTTTTACGCTTTCCCATTTTCACTCAAAAGCAGCCAACCAAAGGCTCACGCTCCTGCGCTCCTCAGTACACAGCCACTTTGTAAACAACACAACAGTTTAGCAACGCTCCTATCTTGAGATCACCGCCCTTGGGGAGCGGTGCGACAAAAGGCGCGACAAGCAAGCTCCACAATCCACACACACAAAAAAAGCGCCTTAAATGTATAAAGCGATAGAGCTGATATCACCACAATTCAAAGATCAGTGTTTTACGCCATGATAGGATCATGAACGCACTGTCTTTTTTAAAAAAAGAAACGGCATGGAGATCTCAAATCGCTCAATGATCATTCTCGACTGTCATGTGAAGGGGGTGTTAACGTTTTACTTTTTTTAATTTTTATAACACCAGTCATTCCAGTGGCAATAATAAAGGCAGACATCGCTAAAAAAGAGCCCATTAATCCGACGAGTGCAAAAAGTCCAGCAATAAGGCCAGACACGGCTTCCGCAGAGTTTGCTAGGGTTGAAAAGGTTCCAAAACTCTTTCCAAAATCTTCACGATGAGAATATAATTGAAGCGCTGAGACTAAACTAATATCCACAAATGCACCCGTAAAGCCTAAAACAAAGGCGAATACGAGAAGGAGTTTTAAAGAAAGGATTGAAATTAAAGGCATAACAAATAAAACGCCCCCATAAAGAAGCCAAAAGATCATAAGCTTTAATGATGTAACATTGACGATCATTTTATGATAGAACAAACTGCCGACAATCGTTCCCACAGCCATGAGAGAAAAAAGTGAACTCACAAAGCTTTCCTCTGCCCCTATAGAGAGAACAAAAGCTGGAATTAAAAATCTTAAAATTGCCCCCGTAAAGAGAATAGCAAACGCCGATCCAATGAGCGTAATCAATAAGTTATTATTTTCAGTAGAAATAGTTTTAAGATAAGAAGCTGTTTCCCGATAAATTTTTATAAAATTGAATGATTGAGTCTCACTTGAATTTAAACTCATGAGATTCAATAACAGGATAATAGAGATAAAGTAGGTAAAAAAATCAAAAATGAGGACGGTGGATTTATTGGCTAAAAACAGCAGGAGGGAACAAACTAAAGGACCAATGACGGCGGCAATTTCATTGATAATTTGTGCAAGACTATTTGCCTTTGTCAGATCCTTGATTGCAAACATTCTAGGAATAGCAGCTTGAAAGCTTGGTTGAAAAATACTTCTTCCGATTGTTGTACCTATTGCTGCCAAAATAAGCACAATAATATGGTCAGTCCCTGTTATAGTGGTTATGAACACGAAGAATGCAGCGAATAATCTCACCACTTCACTGCAGATCATATTTTTCTTCAAAGAAAAATTATCTGCGAACCAACCGCCTATAGGTCCAAAAAAGAGAAAAGGGATAAATCGAAAAAAATATACAAGACCGATCAAAAAGGCATTATCTGTGACTTCTAAAACAAGTAAAACGAAAACGACTTCATAAGCATAATCACCAACTTTAGAAATAAACAGAGAAGAAAAAAGAGCGAAGGGACTCTTTTTTAAAAATAACTTCATATCACCCACCCGATATTCAACTTTTTTACAGTTAAAATTCCCCGCCCTTTCATACAATTGATGATATGAACTTCAAAGGAACGCCCAATTCGTTGTTAAAATATCCCCGCTAAGTATTCCATACCCTAATATCGACCTCAAAGAACATTTTTTCACAAAAAAGAGGATAATTCTTGAACTCCAAAAAATATTTTACCTTTTCAATATCTTCATTTTTCTTGCCAATCTTTTGAAATTGCCTTATGAATGAATACTGTAATTTTGGTCGCTTACGCAACGATCAATAGGGATTTGAAACCCCCGAAAACTTGACACATAAATTTATCCCGCTTTGCGGGTATCCCGGGATTCCGGGAGATTTTGCACTGTCCAGGTGCTTACCAGCACTAAAAGCAAAAAGCTGACTCGGATTCAGTACTTTTAGCCTCCCGGAATACCAATGCGAGGGCGCTCGCAACTGGAGGGGGCTTAAAGTGCAGACCAAAAACCCACAGTTTCAAACCAAAAACCCACATTTTATTGATATTTCAATCGGCAAAAGGATTCGTCAAAGACGCATTGCCATGGGGCTTACTCAAAAGGCATTAGGAAGCTTTTTAGGGGTGAGTTTCCAACAAATTCAAAAATATGAAAAAGGTTTAAACCGTGTAAGCGCAAGCTGTTTACTAGAAATCACCAATATACTGCAAGTTCCAATAAGCTTTTTTTATGCGGATCTTTTAACAAAGGATATTGTTACAAAAGAAAATCTCTCAAACCCTGATCAATACATCTATAGCGAAAAAGAATTTTCCCTTTTAAAAAACTTTAGAGAGCTTCCCCGCAAAAAACAGCAGGCGATTTGGTATCTAATCTCTGATTAGACCAAAGCGCACAGCAACATTCTTCGCGCATCTCCCTCCCCCAGCTTAAAATTCCCCATCCCCCAAAAAGAGCAGTGTTTTAGGGCATGATAGGATAAATTTATCATAGAAGAGAAAAATGCGCTAAGCTTAAAAAGTAAGCCCCATTATTCCTATAACAATGACACCATCACGATCTTAACTGACAAGGTTAAGAAAGGAGTCTTGTTGAGAGCCCATTTTTCGTTAGCAGGTCTATTGCTAATTTATCAAATGAAACAAAGGTTTCACCACCTAGCCAATGTCCCTCATAAGATATAATTCCATCAGCAAAATCTCCACCAGCCTCAAGCATAGCAAGCCCTGCTTCAACAGCTGGTCGATTCATGACGACATTACGCGTTGCAAGAAGATCACGAACCATCAAAGCAATCTCTTCTTTTGATAATTTTGCCCCGCGGCGGAGTATCCAAATCAGTTCGCAAAGACAAGGCAGAGAAATAGCGATGAGAGAAGCTTCTCTTAAGATCTTACTTGCTATTTCACCTTGCTTTTTATCATCTTGTAAAACAGCGCGGGCTAGAACATTTGTATCGACAGAAATCTTCACTTTTTCCCCGCCCAACCAGAGGCAGCAATTTCGTTCATTTCTTCCACAGTCAGTGTTTTTTTAACTTTTCCAGCAAATCGTCCGATAAAGCTATCAATTGTGCTTGTAGGCTGTGCTGCTTTTATACGAAGTTCACCACCTGGTAACTTATCAAAGTTGATGCGCTCCCCTGGTTTAACACCAAGGTGCTGGAGTAAATCCCGCTTCAGCGTCACTTGTCCTTTTGCTGTAACAGTTAGTGAAGGCATAGAAAAATCCTCTTAATATAGATATCGTTATTGAGTATATATAAAAAATAATGAAAAATTCAATTACTTTTTAAAAATTGCCAAAGCGCTATAGGGCAGATCCTGAACATGAGGAATTGTAAGATATATTCGTTTTCATACCGGCAATACCTGATTATCCCCGAAAAATAGGAGACCTTGAACTCCTCACAGCGTTAAACAACGGTGCTTTATAGCATAGAAGAATGTGTAGAATTGAAGATAATCATGTTTCATCTATCCACTGACACAAATGCGATCAATAGGAAAAGCTTTTAAAGCAGAAAAACACGCACCATTGAAAAAAAATGATGAGGCCGTAGGTTTTACGCATCCTCCACCTTTTGCTAAAAACAGCAAAGGAACGCCCAATTCGTTGTCAAAATATCCCCGCTAAGTATTCCATACCCTAATATCGACCTCAAAGAACATTTTTTCACAAAAAAGAGGATAATTCTTGAGCTTCAAAAAATATTTTCACCTTCCCAATATCTTCATTTTTCTTGCCAATCTTTTGAAATTGCCTTATGAATGAATACTGTAATTTTGGTCGCTTACGCAACGATCAATAGGGATTTGAAAACCCCAAAACTTGACACATAAATTTATCCCGCTTTGCGGGTATCCCGGGTTTCCGGGAGTTTTTGCTATGTCCAGGTGCTTACCAGCACTAAAAGCAAAAGGCTGGCTGAGCTCAGTGCTTTCAAACTCCCGGAATACCAATGCGAGGGCGCTCGCAACTGGAGGGGGCTTAAAGTGCAGACCAAAAACCCACATTTTATTGATATTTCAATCGGCAAAAGAATTCGTCAAAGACGCATTGCCATGGGGCTTACTCAAAAGGCTTTAGGAAGCTTTTTAGGGATGAGTTTCCAACAAATTCAAAAATATGAAAAAGGTTTAAACCGTGTAAGCGCAAGCTGTTTACTAGAAATCACCAATATACTGCAAGTTCCAATAAGCTTTTTTTATGCGGATCTTTTAACAAAGGATATTGTTACAAAAGAAAATCTCTCAAACCCTGATCAATACATCTATAGCGAAAAAGAATTTTCCCTTTTAAAAAACTTTAGAGAGCTTCCCCGCAAAAAACAACAGGCGATTTGGTGTCTAATCTCTGATTAGACCAAAGCGCCCAGCAACATTCTTCGCGCATATCCCTCCCCCCCAGCTTAAGATTTCCCCATGCTTAATATCACCAAATCCCAAATGATGATATTTTACAACATTGTAGGATATAACCAGACCTCAAACGACGCTGTTTTACGGTCTCATAGAGGAACATCCCTCCTAAGAATAACCAACATCAAAGTCTAGAGAAGACCTTTCACTATTCTCAGCAGAATTTTATCTGATTGGACAGGCCTATAGTTTCACTTCTTAAGGCGATTTTTCTGCCAACATTTCTTTATTATCTCCTTCTTTTAGACAAACCGTCAAAGGGATTTCATCTCTTATAAGTACGGATATAATAACGTGTTACTCCAGCCTCATCATAATAGACAGTAGACAGGATACCTATATTTGTTGGCATTATTTGATAAGTCAAAACGACACCATTTTGCTGTTTATTTGGTTGATCTGTATAGATCACGCGATATCCATTGCGCTGCAACAGATCGATAAATAAAGGTGCAAAATTGTCTTCTCTTTTACTTTTTTTCACAATAAGTGTTGTTTGAGCTGGCAATAAAGATTGTTTAAGATTGTGAACAAAATCATGAGCAATTAATTTTATATCAGAGTTGGTAATATTTCGATCAACATAATTTGCATGATTCATAGATGCGCAACCAGCCACCAACACAAGTGGTAACGGTAATAAATATCTTGACACCTTAACCCCCTCTCAATTGTATTTTCTCTTGAGAAGCTCCTACACCAAAAGTTAAGAGCACCTTTGCTAAAAAGCAATGTTAACAATGTATTGGTTTGTAATCAAGGAATAGTACATCAATTTTTCACGCGTCAAAGAAACGGTGGCTTGATAGCCCTCAAAACTTATCCTTAACCTATAGTGATACTTCAGATACAAAATATATATGTTAAACGTCAACAAAACACATGGAAGGCATAGCGTAGACATATCCTATATGGACACTTACTTTCATGCTATTCTGCATAAATACAGCCTCCACAACGCATTAACCCTCCACGTCCTTGAACTTTCCTTCTTTTCTTACGATTTTACGATTTAACGTTTTTACGCTTTATCATCTTTACTAAAAAGCAACCCAATGAAACTTTCCCCTATTCCCCTTCAAAAAGCAAATTCCCCCAAAGAACAAACCCTCCCCCCCAAGCCTTGCTCCAACACGCAAAACTCACACAACCTCCACCATAGCCCCTTTATTCTTCTTCATCGCTAACCTGTGGAGGTGGAGGAAGGATATAAGCCCCCGAAAGCCAGCGATTGAGATCAATGGCGCGGCATCGGGGTGAACAAAAAGGATACGCAGACTTTTGAGACATTTGACCACAAATAGGACAAGGATGCGGAGGACGAGTCTCTTTTGGTAAATTGGGCTCTTGTTGCTCAGAGCGTTCTTTTTGGCTATGAAATTTCTTTTGGCTTTGAAACGTCTGCGCCTCTTTCATTAAATTTTCTTCTGTTTTTCTTTTTTCATTTTGCCTTGTTTTATTTTTGCTTTGCACTTTTTGCTGCCTTTCACCCTGCATAGCTCTTACCTTCAAATTTTTCTACGGCATCTCTTCAGTCCACTGAGCGTAAAGTGGATAGTGATAAGCAGTCAAGAGATCGGCAGTTTCAGCCAAAGGCAATCCCACGACATTCGAATAAGAGCCTGCGATATAGACCACAAAAGCCCCTGCTTTTCCTTGGATAGCATAGCCACCCGCTTTCCCTTGCCATTCTCCAGAAGCAAGGTAAGCCTTCATCATAAAAGAGGTTAAGCGTCTAAAACGGACACGCGTTTCAACCAATTTTACGGTTATTTTTCCTTGTTCATTCAAGGCACAAATGGCGCCATAGACCTTGTGCGCCCTTCCAGAAAGGAAACGCAAACATTCATAAGCCTCATCCTCCCCTTCTGGTTTGGGAAGAATGGTGCGCCCCACCGCCACCACCGTATCAGCCGCCAAGATAATCGTTTTCTGCCCAGATAATTTTTTTGGAACGTTTTGCAATTTTTCTTGAGGGTTTTGATTTTCTTGGGATTTTTGAGCGTACCAGCGCAAGCTCTCTTGCGCTTTGAGTGCTTTTTCTTTTGCCAAACGTTTGGCAAGGTTTGCGGGATGTTCTTTTAATTTTGGTGTTTCATCAATATCGCTTGCATAAACCTGTTGGGGCTCAATGCCCATTTGCGCTAAGAGCATTAAACGCCGTGGCGAAGCGGAGGCAAGCACCAAATGAATTTCTTCTCCCAAATGCATTTTCCCCCCAAGAGTTTGTGCCCAACGTTTTTTCCCCCACTCTTTTATAATTTTCATTTCCACCCCTTTTACAATCGGCTTATTTTTTCCCCCATATTAAGCGCCATGGGTCTCCTTATTCTTTTTGTGCACTGCCCTTAATTCTTTTTGTATACTTTCCGCACTGATTTTACACTTTTTCAAGGTCATTTTAAACATTGCTCTTTTCTGACGCAGAGAAAGTCCCTTCAAGGACTGTTAAAAATCACAGAAAGAATATTGTGACTTTTACAAAAAAGCGCCCCCCCTCCATAAGGCTACTTATAGCGGTATGTAATGCGTCCTTTTGTCAAATCATAAGGGGTCATTTCGACCATGATTTTATCACCGGCTAACACGCGAATACGATTTTTTCGCATTCTTCCAGCGGTATGTGCAATAATTTCATGATCATTTTCGAGTTTTACACGAAACATCGCATTTGGTAAGAGTTCGGTAACGATACCCGAAAATTCTAAAACTTCTTCTTTTGACATAAACAATAATTTCCTTTACAATGCACATATTTTGTTAAGCTGTGCGTTATTTTCCAGCGTTCATACCCTATTTTCTCAAATTTGTGAATAAAAATTCCACAAAAAGGGGAAGGTTTTTCCAGTTTTCTCTTTTCTGTTCTCAAAAAACCGCACCTTCCATTTTGAGCATTCCAATTTCACTCCCTCAAATTTTACCTGCCAATTTTTTTCAATTTTTAGAATGATCTTGGTTTCAGCATGACAAGAAATGACACTCAATCCCCCCCAATTTTCTCCCTCCTATTCCACACCATGCCACAAGCCCAAACCACATCCCAAAAGCTTGCACAATACATCAATCCCCACGGCTTAAACGTCCCTCATCTTTTTACAGATACACGTTTTTACATTTTACCATTTTTAAAGAAATCTGTAGACTAAACTGCCGATAAAAAGACCGATTGACTTGCCCCCACAAGACAAAACTTCCCTTCCCGCACCACTGCGAAAACAAAACTTTACAAACGACAATTCAGCCTCTTGCCCCGCGCGCTATCCCAAATCGCCTCCTCAAAAACATGGAACAGACAGGACCAAACACGCCTCATTCCCCATGCTGATCACTTCATGTGGTCCAGATCACTCCCTCTCAGCGAGAATACTTCATAAAATACGCCTTGCTCTATCCCGAATGACTCTCTTCACCACTCCGTAAAGAGTGTGTTTTTAGGGCATAAGAGTATAATTCTTGAGCTCCAAAAAATATTTTCACCTTCCCAATATTTTCATTTTTCTTGCCAATTTTTTGAAATTCCTTTATTAGTTAAAAGATATTTTGATTGTCTACGCACCGATCAAGAGGGAACTAAAAGCCCTAAACCCTAGCGTATAATTGAACCCATTCTTGTGGGTATCCCGGGATTCTGGGAGTTTTTGCACTGTCCAGGTGCTTACCAGCACTAAAAGCAAAAAAACTGACTCGGATTCAGTACTTGTTACTCCCGGAATACCAATGCGAGGGCGCTCGCAACTGGAGAGGGGCTTAACATGCAAACCAGAAATTCACAGTTTCAAACCAAAAACCCGCATTTTATTGATGTTTCTGATCAAGCAAAAGAATTCATCAAAGACGCATTGCCATAGGGCTTTCTCAAAAGGCATTAGGAAGCTTTTTAGGGGTGAGTTTCCAACAAATTCAAAAATATGAAAAAGGTTTAAACCGTGTAAGCGCAAAATGTTTATTGGAAATCGCTCAAAAACTAGCAGTTCCGATGAGCTTTTTTTATGCGGATATTGTGACAGCAGATATTATCTCAAAAGACCATCACGCACACGATGATCAATATACCTATAGTGCAAAAGAACACGCTCTTTTAAAAAATTTCAGAGAGCTTCTCCGCAAAAAACAGCAGGCAATTTTTGGGCTCATTTCTGATTAGACAAAAGCGCACAGAAACATTCTTCGCTCATACTATCCTTTTCAGTAAAATTTATGCACCTCTCAAAGAGAGTGTTTCATAAAACACGACAGATAATGCCACTCTAAAATATTCTTAATTTCTACGCACTTTCAAAAAAGTTCCCAACCATCATTGCTCCACAAAGCACCAAATAATCCCGCTTCTCCCCCCCACACACATAAGACAAAACCGCCACCCCGAGCACTTCTGTAAACAAAGATCTGCAAACGACCAACCAACCTCTTACCGCGCGCGCTATCCCAAATCACCTCTTCAAAAACATGGAACAGACAAGACCAAACAATCTCTATCCTCCGCGCTTTTTCATGCATCCCTTCGCACCACCGCCTCTTATACAGGACCATCCTAACCTACCCATACACACTTTCCCTCTCCTCCCTTCCATCCTCTCGTCCCCCCACACTTACCTCTTCCTCTCCTTCCCAACTTCTCCCTCCTCCAATCACGCCTCCCCTTTTCATCCCAGCTTGTCTCTCCAATCACAAACTCTTCACCCCAATTTTCTCCCTCCTATTCCACACCATGCCACAAGCCCAAACCACATCCCAAAAGCTTGCACAATACATCAATCCCCACGGCTTAAACGTCCCTCATCTTTTTACAGATACACGTTTTTACATTTTACCATTTTTAAAGAAATCTGTAGACTAAACTGCCGATAAAAAGACCAATTAGCTTGCCCCCACAAGACAAAACTTCCCTTCCCGCACCACTGCGAAAACAAAAGTTTACAAACGACAATTCAGCCTCTTGCCCCCGTGCGCTATCCCAAATCGCCTCCTCAAAAACATGGAACAGACAGGACCAAACAATCCCTATCCTCCGCGCTTTTTCACGCATCCTTTCGCACCGCCGCCTCTTATACAGGACCATCCTAACCTACCCATACACACTTTCCCTCTCCTCCCTTCCATCCTCTCATCCCCCCCCACTTACCTCTCCCTCTCCTTCCCAACTTATCCCCCCTCCAATCATGTCACCCCTCTCCATCCCATCTTGCCCTTCCACTCACAAGACGCTCTTCTCCAGTCACGCCTCCCCTTTTCATCCCAGCTTGTCTCTCCAATCACAAACTCTTCACCCCAATTTTCTCCCTCCTATTCCACACCATGCCACAAGCCCAAACCACGCCCCAAAAGCTTGCACAACACATCAATCCTCTACTCTTTTTTGCACATTTCTGTTTTCACGCTTTTACAGATTTACAGAAATATCTGTACAAAATGATGATACGACTACGTTTTTAAAAAACGCCTCTAAAACCTCGATCCCATTTTCACTTCAATCCCCCCACTTTAATTTCAATCATAGAGATAAACCGGTTTATTATTTTATTGACCAGCACAAAATCTTACACGCCCATTTGGGTGATCAAAAGGGGTCATAAAAAGCATTTTTACAATTTTTGAGAGAATCTTGCCCCACAAGCGGTGCTTTTCTTAGAATGAACAAAAATCCATTGAATGGCTTCACTCTCAGAAAGTTATACATGAGAAAACTTTTTGATTTTCGCCTTCAATATTCACAACGATAAATTGTTTTTCTACGTCAATGTTTTTTGTAAGGAGCATCATCAAAGCGCTCATGCTTTTCTAAAACAAAGACTTCACAGAAAAAACATCAAAAAAGCAGATAAAAAAAAAGGTTCGTCTCTTATAAACAAACCTCAGAGAAAATTATTGAGATAACTTTCAAAATTTTAAACTACTCCCTCTAAAAGTATCTAAAATACTTCAGAAGCACCAAAATGAATACAAAGGGTTATTTAGCACAAAGTAAAAAAAAATCAAGAACAAAAAATTTTTATCGTTAATGCACCCTTAACAAACGTGAGCTTTTTTTATCCCCACCACCGCTCGACAATCCAACGGTTCGCCCCCTCTTCGAGCGAATCCCTCCATAGCATTTAAAAATAGCGCGGATTTAAAAAAAAATTACCCCCCAAAAAGACGACAAACCAAGTCTTTTTTTTAAGATCAATCGCAAATAGGCATAAAAGCCAATTTCTCGATACAAGATCGCTTTGAGGAGATCAAAAATCTTGATGAATATCGCCCCAGTACACTTGATGAATTATCCCCCGAGTAAAAAAGAAGCGGATTTTTTTTAACATCTCCGCCTCTTTAACCGTAAAATTATGATGAGGAATAATTAAAAAAATTCAAGACTATGAAGGGAACCAATTTGATAACAATTCATACCTTACAGGGTCATCAGCGCATTGTCCTCCCCCACATTCCAATATGGTCGAAATCAAATTTGCCGCGATTAAAAACACAAATAAGAAACTTGCCGTTTTACTCAAAATTGGCAAAGGAGAAAATTCTTTAAACTTGTATGCCAATTCGCCTAAAATCATGACGAATGCCACAGCAAAGATACAAAGGACAGAAATAATGAAAGCCCAAGTATAAAAATGCAATCCAAAGAACGTTGAACCATATCCCAGATCATCAGGTGTGATATGCAAAAATACCTGCCGAGCAGCAACAGCACTGGTGACCATACAACCGATAATAACCATCCCATAATGGGTATTTTTCACCCTATGGTGAATATTGAGCAAGAACCCACATCCAGCCAGCATCAATCCAACGCGTTGCAGCAAACAGAGGGGACAAGGTAACTCAAATTTTACCAATTGATAATAAAAAGCGACCACCAAGACAATGGACAATCCAATCAGTCCTAGTATATTCATAAAAATGACGAAATGAGGATTTTTTTGTTCAACATTTTCCATGGCTATTCTCTCAAAAAGATAAATTCAAAGTAGAAGTTGCGTGATGATTAAAAGTTAGAAGAATAACAACGAACAAAATAGCCCACAAAGCATAACTTATATTTTTTTTGCCATACACCGTTGTTATTGCAGTGCCTAAAGCGATTAAAAATGGAAAAAACATAACTTTTAAATCTCCTTTCTTAATATTCGGTGTTTAACTGTTCTTTCTTATTATGAGCGTTCATACATATTAAAAAATTGGGCAAAAAAGAGACCATGGATTTATTTTCACAATTCATCCTTCACTTTGTAGTGCTGTTATCTTTATGGTCTTATCGTTACATTTATATGAAGAAATGATGAAAGAGATCATCGCCTAAAAGCGCCTCTTAACAAAAATTAAAGCGTTGATTATTTGCGTTCTTTGATCTCAACAATGATTGAAAAAGCCCCTCCCCCCATACTTAAACAACCAAATAAAAATCCTTTGAAAGACAAGATATTCCTTTGTACTTTTTCTGGAAAAATATCCTTATTTACAACGCAGTTATGCCATAAAAATCTCTTTTTATCATAAACAGTGTTTCAAATTGCACCATATTGTAAAGTATATGGGAACGGTATTCATTTTAGCAACAAAAAATGAGACATTTTCTAAAAACCTTATAGTTTTCAAAAATTTTTCCAGAATATATTTTCAGCCTGTATTTTTTGCTTTTTGCTTCAAAGTACATTTTCTTTAAAGTACAAAAGCATTCTTAAAGTAAAAGCCACTCTCGCTGGTTTCAGCTCTCCCCCTCCAACATATTGAACAGCAAAAAGCTCAAAGGACAGTATTTTATGCGCTTGAAGAGGGTATTTTTGAACTTCTGTATTTGCCCTTTAAATTTTGACCTTTCAATCTTATTTTAAAAAAACTATTTCTCTGCCATCAATTGGCTTTGCAAAGAGATTATAAAACTCTTACAAAACGAATGATAAAGAATCGCCTTGAACCTTTGAAAAGGATAGAGAATGATGAAGAAATCATGTGATGTCGGGATTTTAATGGGGAGCCAATCGGATTGGCAAACGATGTGCCATAGTGCCGATATTTTGACGGCTCTTGGCATTTCTCATAGTTCGCATATTGTCTCAGCCCACCGCACTCCTGAACGCCTTTACCAATTTGCCAAAGAAGCAAAATCGGCAGGTTTTAAAATTTTAATTGCTGGTGCTGGGGGTGCAGCCCATCTTCCTGGAATGCTGGCAGCGCTTACGCCGCTTCCTGTTTTTGGCGTTCCAGTGCATTCACAATCTCTCTCTGGTCAAGACTCTTTACTTTCAATCGTGCAAATGCCAGCAGGCATACCGGTTGGCACGTTAGCCATTGGCAAAGCAGGGGCAATTAATGCCGCCCTTTTAGCTGCCGCTGTCATGGCGGTTTATGATCCTGATCTTGCCCAACGCTTAGAAGATTGGCGTCAGCAACAAACCACCAATGTCGCCCTAACGCCTACGGAGGTTTAAAATGACACTGTCTTCCAACATCCCGCCATCCAACGCCTCCCCATCCAGCACCACACTCTCCAACACCGCGCCATCCAGCATGCTCCCTCCAGGCAGTGTCATTGGTTTAATCGGCGGCGGACAATTAGCACGCATGCTCGCCATAGCGGCCGCAGAATTAGGATTTCGAACGGTTATTTTTTGCCCTGAATCTGATTGCCCAGCCGCTCAAACAGCCAATAAGCATATTGTTTCCTCCTATGATGATACATCAGCCTTAGATGAATTGATTGCGCAGTGTGATGTTGTCAGTTATGAATTTGAAAATCTTTCGCTTGAAACGATTCAATATGTAGAGGAAAGCAAGCCTGTTTATCCTTCTTCTAAAGCCTTAGAGATCGCACAAGACCGACTTTTTGAGAAACAATTTTTACGGGATCAAGGGATTAGCACCGCCTCATGGCATGCTGTTGACGATTTTTCTTCTCTTGTTTCTGCTCTTGATACCTTAGGGGGCCGTGGTCTTTTAAAGACACGTCGTTTTGGTTATGATGGAAAAAATCAGATCAAGCTTGATCATCCCGATGAACAAACCTGTAAAGAAGCCTTAGAAACTTTTCAAGGACAGCCTTGTATTTTGGAAGAGATCGTTCCTTTTTTATCGGAAATTTCGGTTCTCTCGGCGCGGACAAAAGAAGGGACGCATATTTTTTATGATTGTCCTGAAAACCAGCATCAAAACGGCATTCTTCATAAATCCTTTGTTCCCTCTCATATTCCCCTTGAAGTGCAAAAAGCCGCGCAAAACATCGGCGTTACCGTAATGGATGCTCTTCATTATGTAGGTGTTCTTTGCATTGAATTTTTTGTCTTAACGGATGGTCGTCTTTTAGTGAATGAATTAGCCCCGCGTGTACATAATTCTGGTCATTGGACTCAAAAAGCCTGCATCACCTCACAATTTGAGCAGCATATACGTGCGATTTGTGGTCTGCCCTTAGGCAGCCCCTATCGCCATAGTGATTGCCAAATGACCAATCTTCTTGGGAACAATTTGAACACTTTAAAATATTTTCTTACACAAGAGCACACTTCGATCCATTTATATGGCAAACGCACTGTCCAACCCTATCGCAAAATGGGCCACGTCATTCAATTAACGGGACCAGCGAGCAAATCTTAACCTCCCTATACAAACGTTTTCCCATTTTTCCGAAGTAAAAAAACAAAAACCTCCGCGCGCACCGCGATCCAACGGCTCAGCAGCAATGCCTCTAACCCTTGTCCCCCCTCACGGTTTTCTCTCCTCAAAATTCCCTTCTCCTCCATGCCTCCCTCTGAAAAAAACAAAAAAATGTACCATTCAACAATCCAACAGTGCCTTCCCTTTTCAAAAATATCCCTCCACGACTTAAAACCATCCACTACCCCACTCAGTTTTGCCTTTTCTCCACCTTTTCCAACATCCTTCTTCCCCCATCCATACCCTTTTCATTCCAACCTTTAAGGAATAGACTTACCGCTTGCGCCCACAGCAAAAGCACTCTTACAATGCGCTCTTCTTGTCTCACGGCTGTCCTTATGTTCATTTTTTCACAGAGAAATGCCAAGCTTCACGCTCCATACCGAACATCTATGTAAAAGATATAATTATAAGTACTAAGCTTATCCATCACAGATAACATCCACGCGAATTCAATACAAGATATTGATTTATAATGATAAATAATCATCTTTTAACTTGAATCATCCCCCCAGTAGTGTAAGATTTTTTCATCGTCATCTCTCTCATATTGAATCAATTAATATCACTTGCTTACACGTCGAAAGTAGAGCGAGTGTATGAGTAAAAATGTGGACAGAAAGGAATAAAATACCCCTCCTGAATCCTCTCAAGTACCAAAGGCTGTCGCAATATTTTAAGACTGGTAAAGAGTGTGATGGTGTATAACCTTTGTCATCTTTTCGAAGGCTTTAAACGCTCCTCTTTGCTTCATTTAGCGAGAAAGCTTAAAACTAACAGATTTAAATACTCTGATACACTAAAAGAAAACAGTAAAATTAGCGTAATTTCTAAAACAACAGCTATTTAAAAATCATTCACTTTAATATCTATCAACCTTCTGTATGTTTATCGCCTTCGTTCTCACCTCTATAGGCCTTATTCACATTTAAACGCCTAACGGCTCTCAAGGACGAAGAATCCCATGTCGATCTATCCACAATCGAACTTCCCTTAAGCAAGTTCAGACGACTTGCACACTACATATTAAATGCCTCTACACCTGAGGATCAGTCATAAAGATAATTGTATGCACAAACGAATCGTTTACACAGTGAAATGAAGGATTGTACATATCTAATTAAGTAATAAAGGGAAGATGTGCAACAAACATTGCAAATCGCTCATATTATAAGCCTAAAAAGTACAGAAAATCTTCTTTCCATGTAACAAAGAGTAGCGTGAAAACAGGATCGTTAACTTTAACAGAACAAAACATTCAAGAAATAAACTGATATCCACATGACAATACAAAAACCAAACGTATCAAGCACAGCGTCAAAAGAACAAAGTGATACATGCTCTCAATGGGATTTAGTCCTTGATATACAAAAAGAAGTTAAGGAAACAATAAAATATGGTGTTGTTTCAAAGAAAGAATTTATACTCATCATTTTTATAAGCATTTGTATATACATTTTCCTTGCAGTAACAGGCAATGCAGATAAAGCTCAAATGGATGCTATAACTGCAATAGGGCTGATATGCTCATTAATTCTTTACGTTTCAATACCCATCTCTTTGGTGCTCTACATCATGGTAAAAAAGAAACTGAAAAAAGTAATGAAGCAACTGGACGAAATCATTGCTAAGCCAAATCCAACAAGGAGACAAAAATGACTGAAGCTATAATATTAGGGCAGATTCTAGGAATTATTTGTGGTTGTGGTATAGTAATATTATCTGTTTGGCTTTTTTATTCTTTTCTTAAATATCGAAAACTGTACCGTAAAGCACTTACAGGACGAGACCTAGTAATCAAGCATGTCACAAAGATTGATTAAGTCATAAAATCGTGAAACATATGATTTATTAAAAAGCGATAATTCTTATTTTCATATTTTTAGACTTCCTTGATGTAATTACAGTTTCCATTATTCAAGGTATTAAGCGCTTCATTAGGGAAGTATTTGAAACTTTAAGCTTAATATTATACATCCTATGTCAAGGGACAAGGAGCAATAATTTCCCAATGGGGAATAACTGTCGACGACACTTTACAAGAGCTGAAAGTACAGGGAGTGAAAGAATTACAGACGAAAAGCATTAAAAAACATAAAGCGATAAATTATGATTTTTATTTTAGCAAACATGATTTTTACTTTTGCATCTCGTGAGACTTTCTTCTCTTTCAACAGCATCAACTTTAAGTAAGGGTTGTTGTTTTCAAAGCACATAATTGTTTCATATTTTCTTTCCTCTTTTTTCTCCTTTCCAGATCAATTTTCTTCTCTCATGCCCCCAGCTTTTTTTTAGTATTTTTCCATCTTTTCTTTAAGTTTATTCAGACAATGAATAATCATGAAATGATAAGACGCCTCAGGAACCGTGAATATCCATTGATTTTATACCCTATTTTTATGGCATTTCGCACAAAGTCTTCCCTTATCGTAAGCCTCCTTTGTTTATGCAATAGACTTATCACACATAAGAAACAGTTTTCTCTCTCTTATCTCAGCAATATCATTCATCAAGCCCCTCAAAACAGCGCTTTACAAAGCAGCAAATTTTTCGCGCTTCAAGCATCTTTCAAGAGCCACGAACAGCGCCGCCACCCTTTAGCTCTCCTGTGTCTTACAAGCTTCATAGCCCTGCTCTTTTAAAAACATCACCACGCCCTTAAAAGCCCCCCACTATGGAACAATCCAATGGCGCAACAACGCGGCCCGAACTCTTCAACGCCCCCCTGACAGAGCTTATTTGTTCAAAGCTGAGAAGTTTTTAGCTTATTTTCACGCCTTATCCGTCTTTTGCTCAAATATTTTGTCCTTCAAAGCAAGCATCAAGCCCCTTTTTGTCGCAGAGAGACCCTTGACAAGAGTAAGTCTTCTTGTTAAATTCTCTATCACTTTTTTTGCAATTTTCACTTACTCATTGTGCTAATGAAGTGTATTGACGCGTGCCTTAAGGGTGCGTTTTTATTTTTATGATCACAGTGAAAAAGTGTAGGGTGTTGTATTATGATGCAATGATACGATCATAAGGCAATATTCATATGCCGTGTATTGTTTTATTGTTGTTATGATATTGTATTATGTAAACTGTTTAAACGGTGAATAGGATGAAAATTAAAAATTCGCTTAAAGCACTCAAGGAACGCCATCGGAACAATCGTTTGGTGCGCCGTAAAGGACGTGTTTATATCCTCAATAAAACGAACCCACGTTTTAGAGCGCGTCAGGGCTGATTTTTTCAGAGTAAATGTTTTTATGCCTACTTTTTGTAGGCATTTAAAATTTTCTCTTGAATTTTTTAAGGAGTGTAAGTCTGTTGATGACGAGTCCAGTGTTTGATAATATTTGGTGATTTATCTTTTGAGGGCTTGTTGTTATGGATTTTTCTATTTTAAAAGCTTTTCAATTTTTTCCGCGGTGTTTTTTTTATCTTTTTCAGCGCGCTTTTTTTCTTTCTTTGATGGGTATTTTTTGTTTCATTTCTTCTAGCTATGGACAAAATCCTCCTTCACTTCCTGAAGATCGTCCTTCTCCACAGTCGCTTTTACCCTTAGATGATCTGATCCCCAATTCTCCTCCTCCCTCTTCCGCAACGTCCTCTGATTCTGATTCGTCAGTGATGATTCTTGAAGATTTCGACTCAGAGCAGCTTTCCTCTGTTGATAGAGTTAAGCAACGCAAAGAGGCAGAAATTTTACGTTTATTGAAAGAATTAAAATATTGCGCTGATGTTGCAAAAGCAAAAAAGATCAGTCAACAACTTCAACTTTTATGGTCCCAATCGGGGAGTGAGACGATTGATCTTTTAATGTCATGGGCTGAAAATGCGATCAATAATGATGATTATGGGCTTGCGCTTGATTATATTGATAATGCTCTTGCCCTTTTACCTCACCACGCTGAAGCTTGGATAAGACGTGCTTGGATTCACATTCAACTGAGTGATTTCAAACTTGCCATGCTTGATCTCAACCATGCTCTTGAACTTGAGCCGCGTAACTACATTGCCTTTTTTGAACTTGGAGTTACCATGGAAGCGACAGAGCGTCCAAAACTTGCTCTCAAAGCTTATGAAACGGCCTTAAGCATCTATCCACAAATGCAAAGGATTCAAAAGCGCATTGAAACTTTGTTAGACGAACAATCACCGCAAGCTCTTTGAACGGATCATACTTAAAACAAAACCCTTTAAGTCTATTTCAAGTTTGCATAAAACGCGCAGCCCCTTTCAAGCTGAATAAATGAACCCTGCTCCCTGCCACACACAAGCCCTCCACGCCCTCCAACACCGCGCCCTCCAACGCCACGCCCTCCAGCACCACGCCCTCCAACGCCACGCCCTCCAACGCCACACCCTCCGGCACCACGCCATCCAACGCCACACTCTCCAACGCCACGCCATCCAACACCGCGCCCTCCAACGCCACGCCCTCCAGCACCACGCCCTCCAACGCCACGCCCTCCAACGCCACACCCTCCGGCACCACGCCATCCAACGCCACGCCCTCCAGCACCACACCCTCCGGCACCACACCCTCCAACACCACACCCTCCAACACCACGCCCTCCAACGCCACGCCCTCCAGCACCACGCCCTCCAGCACTATGCCATTGGCAATGTTTTTTTTACAACCTTAGAAAATGATAAAAACGAAAGGCATCCCCTGCGTGCCCTCATAATTGAAAGCAGCCTTAAAATACACTTCATAAGACAAAAAACTTCAAAGGTGCTTCGTTTGAATTCAACAAACATCCTTGAATAAGAAATATTCCTCTTCAAGCTTTGCCGGCAAACATTTCCGTAAAACATCAAAATAAAGCCTTGCCTAGAAAGCGCCAATCAAGCTTTCCCCCGAAAAAGCAAAACGCCCATCAAACATTGCCAATGGAAAAAAGTTGCTTCATTCCCCCTCTTCCATCCAGTGTTTTTTTTGATTTTTATACTTTGAATAAGCCATCCATCCATTCTTCAGTGCTTCCCCGCCATCACCAGCGAGGGTGTAAAAAATCTCTTGTAAAACTTTATAAAAAATAAAACATTTGCGGTTATTTTATCTCTAGCAGAAGCTGTGAAATTGTTTTATATTAAAGAGGGTGTTCTGCGCTTCTCGACAGGAAATAACGTATTCCTGAGACCTTAGTGATCTCCAAGGGAGCTGTCCCTGATGAAGCCCGTGGGCTTTTTCATATGGCGCCCACCTATTTGTATAGGTTCCCGGGATCAACTTTTTCCATCGGCTGTTGTGGATCACCCTTTTTTGCATCATTTTCCCTCCCCTAAAACTTTTTTCCCCTACACTAAAATTGTTCATGCCCTTTTCTATTGAGACTCTCTTTTCTATAAATCAATAGCTTCTTTTTAAGCGATTAAAATGACGATAAGCTTTAACTTCATGAGATTTGCAACAGCTGATAAAAATAATATCCCCTATCAACTTCATCCCTTCGCGCGAAAGCAGTACAAGAATGGTTTATCGCGTTGTGATGCTTTTTCACAAGAAGAGCCCGCCTTAATTTTCATAAAGCTTGACTTGTTCCACGCCCATGACTCTTAATTCTGAGCAGCGGTTTACAAAATACAAACCATGGCTACAATGGAGACAAGACCAACCGCTAAACAAGTGACGAAACAATGCCCCAAGTTCCTCTCTGTGAAACAGCTTCATCCCTTCGCGCGAAAGCACGCAAGAATGGTTTATCACGTCGTGATGCCCTTTCAAAAGAAGAGCGCACGCTGTTTTCACAGCATGCTTGTTGCCACTTTCTTGAATATCTTGAAAAAAAAGGGACAGATTTTTCACGCCTCATTTTAGCAGGCTATTTTCCCATTAAATCGGAAATTGACCCGCGCCCTCTCCTTGAGGCGATAGCCTCACGCGGAGGACGTTTAGCCTTACCCGCCGTGCTTGATTCGACCACCATGATTTTTCGAGCATTTTCGCCACACACGCAGCTTGAGCCTATGCGTTTTGGCACCGTTGGTCCAGGAGTAGACAATGCGACTGTTATCCCCAATAATATTCTTGTTCCACTTTCTGCGTTTGATCATCACTGTCACCGTCTTGGCTATGGAGGCGGCTATTATGACCGCGCCGTTGAAGCCCTTGAAAAACAAGGACATCATATGGCATTATGGGGCATAGGCTTTTCGTGTCAGGAGGTTTTCTCTATTCCAGCAGCCGAACATGATTTACAGGTTCAAGGAATTTTTACAGAAAAAGGTTTCTTAAAATGTTAAAATGTGATTAAAGCGCCTATGCGGTTTTTATTTTTGGGTGACATTGTCGGTAACACAGGCTGTGAAGTTGTTTTTAAGCATCTTCCTCAACTGATTGAGAAATGGCAGCTTGATTTTGTTGTGGTCAATGGAGAAAATGCCTCTGATGGTTTTGGTCTCGCCCAAGAGACATATCAAGATCTTTTAATGGCGGGTGTTGATGTTGTGACCACCGGCAACCATGCTTTTTCTAACAAAGAAGCTTTACAGTATGCACATGAGAGTGATCGTTTTTTACGTCCTGCCAATTTCTCGAAAGAGACTCCAGGAAGAGGTGCTGGTGTTTTTACGGCTAAAAATGGTGCGCGTATTCTTGTCGCCAATCTATTGGGCAGTGTTTTTATGCCCGATAAAGTCACCGATCCCTTTGAGATAGCGGAAAATATTCTGCTTGCCTGTTCGTTAATGGAACAAGCCGATGCGATTATTTTTGACTTTCACGCAGAGACGACGAGCGAGAAGCAATGTTTTGGTCATTTTCTTGATGGTCGTGTGAGTGTTATTGTTGGCACGCATACGCATATTCCCACCGCTGATGCACAGATTTTAGAAGGCGGCAGTGCGTATTTAACAGATGCGGGCATGTGTGGTGATTACAACTCCTCCCTTGGCATGGATAAAGAAGAACCGTTACACCGTTTTCTTTATAAGACGAAGCAAGATCGTTTTGAACCGGCACGTGGACCTGCCACCCTTTGTGGTTTTGCGGTTGAGATTTCAGACCGCACCGGCTTAGCAGAAAAGGTCTCAGCAGTGCGCATTGGTCCGCATTTAAAGCCGGAAGTTCCAGATTTTTGGTAGGCTTTAAGCGCCCCTTCCTCCAAGCCGCACGCCCCTTCCTTTAAACCGCGCCCCCTCTTTTAAGCCTCTCCCTCTTTAGCCCCGCCCTTTGATGGATCACGCACCCCTCTTCCCTTTTGAAAACTCAGCAAGAGACGATTCTTGCAGCTCCCAATCAATTAAGAAATCTCTCAATCATTTTTACACATTTTTATGAGCGGACATTCATTACATGAGTGAAGGCATTAATATGAGTGAAGGACGATAACGTATAAAAGTGATCACTTTTCCTGTGGATAAAGATAAAGGATGATACAATATCACTATATGCATAAGTATAAATTGTGCTTACTTTAAAAATCTTAAGTTTTGAAAAGTATTTGTTTGTGGATAATAAGCCTTCTTTATTATTTATAATCTCTATTGTATGTTTATCCATCGGTGGTTTAATCTCTACGGATATTTTTCTCCCCGCTCTTGGAGATATGCGTCAATATTACCAAGTGAGTGAATCTGAGATACAGAGTGCGGTGGCCATTTTTTTACTTGCTTTAGCTGTTGGACAACTGATTTATGGACCGCTTAGCGATAATTTTGGACGCAAAAAGACACTTTTGTTTGGTTTATTTTTGTGGTTTTTTACCACATTGAGTATAATTTACACCATTCATATTCAAACTTTTTTTGCACTGCGTTTTTTACAAGGTCTTGGAGCCTGTTCTGGGATCGTTTTAAGTCGCGCTATTATTAATGATTTGATGGATAAAAAGGCCGCAGGAAGGCTTTATTTGGTTATATTTCCTTTTGTTGGAACATCACCAGCACTTGCGCCATTAATTGGGGGGGTGTTATTGCAAGTTTTTCATTGGCAAGCCACTTTTATCTTTTTAAGCCTTTTTATCCTTTCAACCATTTTGCTGTGTTATTTTGTCCTAACAGAGACTCTTCCCCCTATCAAACGTCACTCTTTCACGCCTATAGGAGTCCTTAAGGGTAGTTTAGGCGTCCTTAGAAATAAGCAATTTATTTTTTACGCATTGATACCATGTTTTGCCTATGCAACCTATTTCGCTTACATTGTTGAGTCACCTTTTTTTCTTACAGCTTTGGGCTTACCCAGTAACGATATTGGATATAGTTACATTGGTGTTTCTTTAACCTATGTCTTAGGCAACTTGGTTGCACGAAGATTTCTTAAGCAAGAATCTATGGAACGGACCATTCGACGTGGATATATTATTTTTGTCCTAGGAGGGATATTATTTGCTCTCCAAATCTATGTGAGTCCGTGGCCTCTCGTCACGAGTTTGAGTACCATTTCACTTCTAACTTTTGGCAATGGCTTTTTGTTGCCATTAGGAACAGCGTTAGCGATTTCCTCACATCCGCAAGCAGCTGGAGCAGCATCCGGTGTTATGGGCGCTTTACAATTAGGAAGCGCAGCATTAAGCGCCGCAGTGATTGGAAAACTATCCGGACATAGTCCGTGGGATGTTGCACTTTTATTGGCAATATGTTGTAGCGTGGGCTTTATCATTTATATTCGAAAAGCCAATTATTTTATCACCATAAATCAAGTCAAATAACCAAATTGGGGGGTGAGTAATGCTTAAAAATCTTGATGTCACTTTGCGTGATGGAAGAATTTTCTTTTTCACGAGACGAAATCGTTGAACCTCTTAAAAATCTGACAGCGGCTCAAGTTGAATATATTGAAATCAGCTATTTTAAAGGGTCGTTTAAACCCATGGACAATGTAGATCAAAAGCATTTATAAATTAAGCGTTGCAAGAGAGTAAAATATCTTTAGAGTCAACTAAAATATTTTTAGCGTTAGAAGAGGGATTTGTCACCCTTTAAACTTTACAATAAAAAGTGCGAGGCATTTAAACGATATGAGCATCGTGTTGTTCTTACACCTAGAAAACCAATGGGAAAGATGGGAAAGTTTTGGCTCTTCTTTTAAAAAGCTCTTTTTTAAAAAAGAGAGAGTTGAAGGAGATGGGCGTTATTATCCGTGAAGTTTGAATGCATATGTGGGAGGTTCATTCTGTTATGACGAATAAAATCATCAACAAATTGAGGGAGGGATGATGAAAAAGAAAGTTCTTGTGCTAGCGGGTGATGATGTGGGACCAGAGCTCTGCGATGCAGCACTGATGGTTTTAGAGCAATTTCAATTACCGATTGAATTCAGTTATGGTGATATTGGTTGGGAATGCTGGAAACAAGACGGAGATCCTATTCCACAAGCGACTTGGCAAAAAATCTCTGAAAGTGACGCTGTTTTACTTGGGATTGTGACAGACAAAGGAAAAGAAGTCGCTTTAAAAGAACTTGCACCGCCTTTAAAAGAGCAAAACCTGAGCGATTTTTCTCCCCTCCTTCAACTTCGCCAAAAGTTAAGCTTATTTGCCACGATATGTCCGATAAGATACATCTTTGGTCCGAGAAATCCTTTTCAGTTTTGTGTGATCAGCGAAAAGAGTGAAGGCCTTTGTGCGGGATTAGATTTTCGAGGGATTACGCCTGAAATGTCCGCTTGGTTAACACATCCCAATTTAGCAAAATATGGTCTTGAAGAAGCAGCGTGGTCCGTTCGTTTGCAAACACGCTTTGGTTTAGAGCGATTATTTGAATACGCTTTTTCTTATGCACGTAACCATGGGTTTGGGCGGGTTACCTTTGCGGATAAACTGAATGTGATGCGAGAAAGTGAACAATTTTCTCAAGAAATTTTTGAAAAAATCGCGCAAAACTATCCAGAAATTGAAGCAGATATTCATGATGTTGATGCAGTGGCGGTACGGATTGCAACAAAGCCAGAACGATTTGGTGTGATTGTTGCTGACAACATGTTTGGCGCCATTCTCTCTGCTCTTGCTGCCGGCGTGATGGGTGGCTTGGGGCTTGCAGCGCATGCCCATGTAGGGGATAAGATGACCTGTTTTCAACCTGCTCATGGAAGCGCACCACACCTTGCTGGACAGAATAAAGCCAATCCTTCTGGGATGTTTTATACTGCGGCTTTACTCTTAGAGCATTTAGGCTTTTACGAGGAAGCACACCAATTATCTCAAAGTGTTGATCACGTTATTCGTAGCGGAAAAACGGTCCCCCATGATCTAGGAGGGAGCGCCTCACCCCGTCAAATGGTACAAGCTGTTAGCAATTTTCTTGCAAATCCTGTTTCTTCATATCGTGCTGCGATTATCACGGTTGGTGATGAACTTCTTTCAGGACAATATTTGAATACGAATTTACAAGATTTAAGCCAAAGCTTGGAAAAAAGAAACATTCAAGTCATGCGTCATTTTGTTTGTGCGGATCAATTACAGCAAATCAGTGAGACGATTATTTCTTGTCTTGGACAAGAAGATTTGATTATCATCAGTGGGGGCTTGGGACCGACCTCTGATGATAAGACACGCGATAGCGTTGCTCAAGCTGTAAGACAACCTTTGGTGCATCATGAAGATGTTTGGCGCACAGTAAAAGGTCAATTGGAGCGGTTAAAGATTGCGCCAGATAAGAATAATGCGCGTCAAGCCTTATTTCCGGAAACGGCAACAGTGCTTGACAATCCTACGGGCACCGCGCCAGGATTTTATCTTTCTTGTGATGGTAGCGCGCTTGTTGTTTTGCCTGGTCCTCCCTCCCAAGCTCTTGCCCTTTTAGAAGATTATTTACAGCAAAATGAGAAGAAATATTCTTCACTATCGCGTGCAGCGTATGCTTGGACTTTGATTGGAATTGATGAAAGTACCCTTGCGCATTGGGTTGATTGTCATTTTGCACATGCGCCCTTTGAACGCCATTTTTTATGGAAAAGCCCCTATGTTTTGGTGCAATTGGTTGGTCAATCATCCACTCCCTTGGCACAATCTTTAATCGAAGAATTTGAACATCATTTTCGCTCCCATTTGGTTGGCAGAGAAGTGACCACGGCGTGTCAACAACTCGCAAAATATGCACAGGTACATTGGTTGATCGATGATCCACATCTTTTAAAATATTTTCAGACGCCAGAAAAAAGCACCCAAAATATTCCGCAGATTGAAGTTGCAGTGCGCCTCTCTCCTTCCATTGAGGTGTTAGAAAAGCAGCCAGAAAGCCTTGGCCATGCGACCATAACGGTGCAAATGAAAGGATATGATGATGATCATCTGACGTTCCCCTATACACGACCGCTTTTAGGTGTTGTTTTACAAGAATATGCTGCGTGGTTGGTTTTAAAAAGAGTTTTGCGAAGGGAAAACAGCCAATGAGCCGATCACACTGTTGAAACATTGAAAAGACGCTTGGAGAGAGCGCGCGCCTTCGAATACAGAAACCACGACGAGAGCGCCCTTTGTTTGATGGAATGCGTTTTCCTCTCACCCAAAGCGTTTTATCTCAAGCCGCCTTTAAGAATAAAGGATAAGAACTTTATGATTTTTTAAATGAAGAGGAAGAGATTTTCTTGGGATATTTCTGCGAGGAAAAGGTCAACACCCGCCACCACAGAACCCGCCACCACAGAACCCGCCACCACAGCACCCGCCACCACAGCACCCGCCACCACAGCACCCGCCACCACAGCACCCGCCACCACAGCACCCGCCACCACAGCACCCGCCACCACAGCACCCGCCACCACAGCACCCGCCACCACAGCACCCGCCGCCACAGAACCCGCCGCCACAGCACCCGCCGCCACAGCACCCGCCACCACAGCACCCGCCACCACAGCACCCGCCGCCCACAGAACCCGCCGCCACAGAACCCGCCGCCACAGAACTCCCTTCCTTTAGAAAAAACTATCGAATAATTTATTATGGAGAAAAAAGACTCTTTAAATTTTTTTACACTCACGAGAAATCAACCAGAAGGCTGTTTTCTAGCGTTCACGGGTCACACCCCCTGACCCATTGCAAGCGGCTTTTTTATGTGTATTCCGGGAGTCAAAAACACTGAACCCTAGTCAGCTTTTTTGCTTTTAGCATGTGAACACACCTGGACATGGCAAAAACTCCCAGAATCTCATGTTCCTTATAGACTAACAGATCACTCCCCTTGACCCATTTCAAGTGGCTCTTCATGCGTATTCCGGGAGTCTGAAAGAGCTGAAACTTAACTCAGCCTTTTGCTTTTAGTGCGCGGGGACACACCTGGACAGTGCAAAAGCTCCCGGAATCTCGTGCTCCTTATAAAGAAGGCTCATATTTCAATTTGGATTTTCAGGCTTTGGATTCCCCCTTAAAACTGCATTGTACAACGAGAGCCCGTGTATACTTATTAGATGTACTTATTCATAAAATCATTTCAAAAGAGCAGTAATAAAATTTAAAGGTGTGATTTTTATCGCTCACAAATCAAACTCAAAATTGCCTTCTGTTGCTTAGGCTTGAGTTCTCTAAAACTTTTCAAAAGGGTATGCTCTTCTTTATTAGCAATTTCATCATAGGATGTATTTTTTTCTTTCGTTGAAATACCGGCATAAAAAAAGAAAATAGAAATATCTAAGATATCAGCAATTTCTTGTAAGCGCCCTGCACCAACGCGATTGATAGCTTTTTCATATTTTTGGATTTGTTGGAAGGTTACCCCTAAACGATACCCTAATTCTTTTTGAGAAATTTTCAACATTTCTCTTCTCAAACGAATTCTTTTGCCTATCAAAATATCGTTAAAATGTGGATTTTTCGCTTTCACTTCAGGTTCCCCTCCGGTTGCGAGCGCCCTCGCATAAGTATTCCGGGAGTCAAAAACACTGAATCCGAGTCAGCTTTTTTGCTTTTAGTGTGTGGACACACCTGGACATAGCAAAATCTCCCGGAATTCCGGGACACCCACAAGAGTAGGTTCATTTTTACGCTCGGATTTTAGGGGTTTTTGAATCCCTCTTGGTCGTTGCGTCTACGACCAAAGTTACCTTTTAAGCTATAAAGGAATTTCGGAAAATTTACAATAAAATTTAAAGGAGTGTTTTTTATTGCTCACAAATCAAACTCAAAATTGCTTTTTGTTGCTTAGGCTTGAGTTCTCTAAAACTTTTCAAAAGGGTATGCTCTTCTTTATTAGCAATTTCATCATAGGATGTATTTTTTTCTTTCGTTGAAATATCGGCATAAAAAAAGAAAATAGAAATATCTAAGATATCAGCAATTTCTTGTAAGCGCCCTGCACCAACGCGATTGATAGCTTTTTCATATTTTTGGATTTGTTGGAAGGTTACCCCTAAACGATACCCTCATTCTTTTTGAGAAATTTTCAACATTTCTCTTCTCAAACGAATTCTTTTGCCTATCAAAATATCGTTAAAATGTGGATTTTTCGCTTTCACTTCAAGCCCCCTGACCCATTGCGAGCGCCCTCGCATAAGTATTCCGGGAGTCTGAAAGTACTGAGTTCGAATCAGCTTTTTTTGCTTTTAGTGTGTGGACACACCTGGACATAGCAAAAACTCCCGGAAACCCGGGATTCCCACAAGAGTGGGTTCATTTTATGTATCGAACTTTAGGGCTTTCAGACCCTCTTGGTCGTTGCGTCTACGACCAAAGTCACAAGGTCTATTGATAAAGGAATTTCGGAAAATTTACAATAAAATTTAAAGGAGTGTTTTTTATCGCTTAAGAAATCAAACACAAAATTGCCTTCTGTTGCTTAGGTTTAAGTTCTCTAAAGCTTTTCAACAGGGTATGCTCTTCTTTATTAGCAATTTCATCATAGGATGTATTTTTTTCTTTCGTTGAAATACCGGCATAAAAAAAGAAAATAGAAATATCCAAGATATCAGCAATTTCTTGTAAGCGCCCTGCACCAACGCGATTGATAGCTTTTTCATATTTTTGGATTTGTTGAAAGGTGCCCCCTAAACGATACCCTCATTCTTTTTGAGAAATTTTCAACATTTCTCTTCTCAAACGAATTCTTTTGCCTATCAAAATATCGTTAGAATGTGGATTTTTCGCTTTTACTTCAAGCCC
Source organism: Bartonella sp. B1099 (assembly GCF_944801835.1). GTDB lineage: Bacteria > Pseudomonadota > Alphaproteobacteria > Rhizobiales > Rhizobiaceae > Bartonella. The sequence goes on from NZ_CALYLN010000001.1 coordinate 348,800, forward strand.
CCTGACCCATTGCGAGCGCCCTCGCATAAGTATTCCGGGAGTCTGAAAGTACTGACCTCGAATCAGCTTTTTTTGCTTTTAGTGTACAAACACACCTGGACAGTGCAAAATCTCCCGGAATTCCGGGAATCCCACAAGAGTAGGTTCATTTTTACGCTCGGATTTTAGGGGTTTTTGAATCCCTCTTGGTCGTTGCGTCTACAACCAAAGTTACCTTTTAAGCTATAAAGGAATTTCGGAAAATTTACAATAAAATTTAAAGGAGTGTTTTTCATCGCTTAAGAAATCAAACTCAAAATTGCCTTCTGTTTTTTTAGGAGAGATCTGTCACACGCTTATGCGCACTCTCCCAAACCATAAGGGAAAACCAGCAATTGATTGAGAAAACGAATAATCCTTGAGATCAAGCCTCCTAAAAATACACCTAAAAACATGCCTGAACGCATGTCCCCAAACAACCCCCGTACGAGATTTGCCATGCTCTTGGGATAAGATCACGCCGTTATCCGTTGAGTTTTGGCACCACATCGGATTTTCTTTTAATCTCTAAAAATCCACAATAAAAAACGTCACCTCTCTCTAAGAACACGCATCCTCTCACTTTTGAATAAAATGGACTTGAAGGCTTCTTTAAAAAGTCATCAGCTACCCCAAATTTCACATACAAAAGAAAGTAAACAAAAACAACGTCTTCGTCCTAACACCATCCCCCTCCAAAGCATCTCCTAAAAATACACCTAAAAACATGCCTTAACACATGCTCCCTCAAACAACAGCTTACAGCATTCATCAGAGAAACAAAAAGCGCACAAATCAAGAACCATCACCCCCCCTACACTGCTCTATGAGAGACATCGCTTATCTACTACTCATAGTGCTTTATCTGCATCCCCATGCACAATACCACTCTTTCTCAGCTTTTAAAGAATGAAGCTACTTTGTTGGTATGACCATCTTTTATCGGTTTTCCTATAGGCTTTTCATGTTCATTTTTTCATCTGTTAAAGAGATTACTCCGCCATTTTCATCAATCCCAATGTCCAAGATTTATGGTAGAATGACGTGGATTGCGAGGTTCTGAAGGATTACAATCCGGATGCTTGTCATTGACAATACACCATTCTATATATGCAGGGTCGTTCTGCAAATCTTCTTCGACAACTTTATTCCCCGCATCTGCTCTCGTTTGAGAAAGTTCATTTTGATAATACCCCATCATAGTCAATAGCAAGCTTAATAATTTCAAAGTCATTTTAATTTCCTTAATACTTATTAAGTTCATAAAAATACATAAGTTATATTAATACTGTATTTTAAATTAAAGTAAACAATAAATATTAAGAAAAATTACTATCATTTTGATATATACTTTTAAATACTTTTCTAATGAATGATAATATAAAGAACACAAATAAGAAGCAATTCAGTCTTATAATTCTGATCGCAAATCCGCTCTGCTATCTTCTCATTTTATTATAATATCCTGGTTGTATGAGATATTTTTCAATCGGGGCATTCGCATTCATACTGAAAACCTTTATGACTCAAATCCATATCATAAAAGCTTGTCATACGACATTCTAACAGTACTTTTCTGACCTCAAGTTTATCTGCTTGTGGTTTTTTCACATATTCCTTTTTTCACACATTCAAAGTCAAGAATAAATCAGAAAATATCCAGCAATACTTGATCAAGCTATGAAATTCAATAATTTCAAACTTTTCTTTCATTTTTCTCTCTTTCAATGGATTTATTTACGATAAAACAACGCGGAAGTTTATTTTTATCCCTTTTTTTAAGATAGTTTAAAACTGAAATGTCAGATGAAAGAGATTATTTCTCCCAGATAAACAAAAACAAGCATGTGTAGATTAAAAATGGTATCGAATTGTACATAAAAAAAAATCAACAAGCCCTGTTTTTTGCAAAACCTTCAGCACTGTTGTCAGATGATTAGGGTTGGCATTTTTCAAAAAAGACATCTCCGCCCGCCATCACCACCTCATCTGTTCTACGGGGGCCGCCATCACCACCTCTAACAATACACCTCAAAACATGCCTGAACGCATGCCCTCCCCCAAAACAGTCTTCAGTATATCTTGGACAGATTCACGCCGTTATTCGTTGAATTTTAGCACCACATCGGGCTAATTTTTCTTCCAACCTCTAAAAAGCCACGATCAAGATGGTAAACACGATTAACGATTGTTTCGCCCTTTGCAGCCAATGCTGCAATCACCAGAGAGACAAAAAGCCACGCAAATCGGTTGCCATCACGGGGGCGCCTTGCAACTTCTCCTTTCCATAAACCGTTGCCGTCTCACCATCGAGTTTTATCTCTGCCCCTAACCGGTTGAGTTCTTGAACATGCATAAAACGATTTTCAAAAATCGTCTCCACAATCATGGGAGATTCCTTCAGCCCGTGTCATCAACGCCATAAACTGCGCTTGAAGATCGGTTGGGAAAGCAGGATATGGTCCTGTTTTAATATCAACGGGCATAATTTTTGTGTTTTTTGGATTTCGCTTCACGTGAATTCCTTGAGGCTCTCATGTGAATCTCAAGCCCTGTTTTTTGCAAAACCTTCAGCACTATTGTCAGATGATTAGGGTTGGCATTTTTCAAAAAAGACATCTCCTCCCGCCATCACCACCTCTAACAATACACCTCAAAACATGCCTGAACGCATGCCCTCCCCCAAAACAGTCTTCAGTATATCTTGGACAGATTCACGCCGTTATTCGTTGAATTTTAGCACCACATCGGGCTAATTTTTCTTCCAACCTCTCAAAGCCACGATCAAGATGGTAAACACGATTAACGATTGTTTCGCCCTTTGCAGCCAATGCTGCAATCACCAGAGAGACAGAAGCCCGCAAATCGGTTGCCATCACGGGGGCGCCTTGCAACTTCTCCTTTCCATAGACCGTTGCCGTCTCACCATCGAGTTTTATCTCTGCCCCTAACCGGTTGAGTTCTTGAACATGCATAAAACGATTTTCAAAAATCGTCTCCGTAATATGGGAGATTCCTTCAGCCCGTGTCATCAACGCCATAAACTGCGCTTGAAGATCGGTTGGGAAAGCAGGATATGGTCCTGTTTTAATATCAACGGGCATAATTTTTGTGATTGCTGGATTTCGCTTCACGTGAATTCCTTGAGGTTCTATTTGAATCTCAAGCCCTGTTTTTTGCAAAACCTTCAGCACTGTTGTCAGATGATTAGGGTTGGCATTTTTCAGAAAGACATCTCCGCCCACTATTGCCACAGCCATTGCATATGTTCCCGCTTCAATTCGATCTGCAATAACGCGTATTCTTGTTCCTTTGAGTTTTTTCACCCCTTCAACGGTAAGCGTCGTTGTACCTTCACCCGTTATTTGAGCGCCCATGGCATTCAAGGTTCGAATAAGATTTGTGACTTCTGGTTCACACGCCGCATTCTTAAGAGTGGTTGTTCCCTTTGCCATTGTCGCCGCCATCAGCAACACATGGGTTCCCCCAACCGTGACTTTAGGAAAACGGTAATGCGCCCCTTTTAATCCCTTTGGTGCTTTTGCATGAACATATCCATTTTCGATAGCAATATGAGCACCTAAACTTTTTAGTCCTTCGAGGATAAAATCCACGGGTCTTGTTCCAATAGCACACCCCCCAGGCAGCGAAACATAAGCCTCCAAGCATCGAGCAAGCAGTGGTCCAATCACCCAAAAGCTTGCGCGCATTTTTCTCACCAATTCGTAAGACGCCCGTGTTGTGGCTATTTTTTGCGCGGTAAAGTGAATGGTTCTTGAATTGGTCCCATCATCATGAAACTCTTGTCCATCAACGGCATATCCCACCCCATGATTATTAAGAATACGAATAAGCAATTCAACATCAGCAAGATGCGGAATATTTTCTAGCGTGAGCGTTTCTTCTGTCAACAATGACGCAATCATAAGAGGCAATGCAGCATTTTTTGCCCCTGAAATCGGAATTGTCCCTTTAAGTTTTTCCCCACCAACAATTTGAATAGCATCCATCGTGTTTTCCCTCTTTTCCTTTGCGCCACCTCTTCCAAAGGTTTTTCTCCTTTTGAAAAGTTATGCTTTATTGATCGTTTTTTTAAAACGCCTTCTAACGATGAGAACAAATAATTGAGACGTTTGGTTGCAAAGATGCCTTAAAAAAACATTTTTTTTGCATTTTAGAGCTCTTCTTGGGCTCTTTTTCGACTTTGCTCTTTTCGACGTTTTAAGTTTTGTCGCAATTGCTGCGCCAATCTTTCTTGACGTCGTTTTGCTTTTTCCTCTTGATGATTTATTTCATTGTGCTTTTGTTTTTGATGCATCTGTGTCATTGCGCAACCTTTTAAACAGTGTTGAGCTTCTATCCAATCAACTCACGGCTTTTTAAAAAATGTTTAAGAGTATAAGAACACACTTGTCATGACATAAGATACGTTTTCTTGCAAGAATATACAAATGTTCTCTTGCCTATTTTCTGACAATATGGCACAAGACAGCGCAACGATTGAAAACGGCTGCGGTAGCTCAGTGGTAGAGCACTCCCTTGGTAAGGGAGAGGTCGAGAGTTCAATCCTCTCTCGCAGCACCATTTTATTCTTCTTTTTCCTCTCTCTTTCTTGTCTCTAAGCCTTTCCTGCAAGCATCCATCTTTTCCCTTCCAGCCTCTGTTGGCTTGACCAAATTCTCCCTGCTTTAAGCCATGTGCTTTAATGGCTTCACCATCAATGATCTCAATGACGCGCTTAGCCTCCAAAACACTTGATCTCTCAAACACTTTGCGCACAAATTTTGAAATTGAGACACCAAGAACAATGCCCCCTTGCTTGCATACCTGCTCTTGCCTTGCATACCCCTTCTTAAGCTTCATGAAAATGTCCTATCCCTCCCTTTGCCAAGCCTTACCCGTTGAGCCCTTTGCCCTTCCCTTGACTTTTTTAGATTTGTCGAGGCATTTTCATTTTCTGAATGTTTCCCCCACGCGCTTTCATTCTGCTTATGATATGAATCTCCTCTCCAACAAATAAAAACTCCGCTCAGGCGGGGTTTTAACCTGTACCACACCCTTGTTGGAATACAAGATGATCACGATCGCCATTTTCATTAAACACGCTTCTGTACATATTTTTAACATAAAAACGACACATACTGATCTTTTCAACAGAAACTTCTTATAAAAACGCGTTAGCAACAAAGGACAATAAAGCCCCATGTTTAAACCCCTTATTTTATTCGCTATAGCAATAAGATTTTGCCCTATAGCAATAAGCGCAGTTTTATTCACAGATCCTGCAAAGAGTAGCTGTGCAAAGGATGAGTTTTTCGTTGGGGAGACATCTCCGATCAATTGTATTTCAAAAGAATATATAAGACAAAAAATAGAAAAGAAGCGATTGGAAATAGAACAAGAAGAAGAATGGTCAAAGCTTGAAAAATTTTCCGTTACTTCTTGTCCAAGGAGAGAATTTCCTGTTTATCGTGGTTTTTCTATTATCGATTGTGTTTCAGAGAAAGAATTAGAACAAGATCGTTTGAATAGAAATGAGATCAATATCATAGGATTATCTCTACAATGGTTTATCGTAGGATTCATCTTAACGACGATCATGTCTGTTCCAGTCAATATCCTTTGGCGTTTTCGCTTTAAGATTCCAGCCTGTTTATTGACAATAATGACAGCCTTGGCGATTATGGCCATCCCCTTTATAGTTAGTTGATCGTCTCTCACTCCTTTCGTAAAAAAACTTTCTCAAAACATGAAGAACATCTTATGTTTTAAAGTATTTTGAACTGTATCTCCCCGCATTGAGATACTATGTGCCACGTACCGCCATTTTTCAGCATACTTATGACGCTAAGCTTCTGATACCCCCTCCTTCAACATCCACGTTCCTCCTTGAAACTTACCTTTTTATGGAATTTTCTCCCCTCATCAACGCTGTACGCCTCCTCCTCTGCCTCTCTCACGCTTCATTGTCTTGCAGATACTTTGCATATCCCGCTAAGCTTTCTGCCTTTTGCAACATCTTTTCCATTTTCTTACTCTCCAAAAATCAAGCAACTGCGCGCCAACCTTTCCCCTTTCTCCATGCTGGCGCCTCCTATTGCCTCCCCACCAACACAGCTCTCCACAATAAACGAAACGAAAACACAACACCCTCCCTTCTCTCCCCCGTGAAAAAACACGTGAATCTTCACGGGGAAACTTCCCATGCCCCTCAAACCCGCAACACAAAAGCGGACAAAACCGCCCCCCATCTCCTCTCTCACTGCCCCAACATCTCACCTCCAAAGTACGTCCTCCACTTGACATCCTCCCTCAAACATCGCTCCCACTTCCCCAAGCAATACTTTTCACGCTAAATCTCTGATGCCCCCTTTTCCCTTAAAACTTACCTTTTTACAGAATTTTCTCCCTAATCAACGCTGTACAAGATCCCTTTCTTTCCCGTTTTACTCTTGTTTTTCCTCTCAACAGACGCTTTGTCTTCAACTTTTTTCCTTCCCCCTCCCTCAAAGCACTGTCTGTTCTTATGCTAAAGCCTGTCTCGAAACATTTAATATGCTGGACCATCTTCTCCAAAGCCTCATTAAAACGATGAATTTCAACTTCAAGCTTGCTGATATAGGCTTCATCACGATAAGCGCGTTTAATCAAAGGAGGCATATCTGGCCAATAGAGCATCAAATCCACCCATTCGCGTTGCGAAATCCATAAGCCTCCCTGACATTGTGCTTTATGTTCTGCTGGAAAATTTTTTTGCGCAAAATGAGGAATTAAAATTTCAGGTTTTTTTGTTTTAATTTCCAATAATCCATTTTTTCCCACAAAAGCATCAGGAGAAAATCCTTTTCTGCGATCATCGGCTAAAACAAAGCCAATACATTCCGGTTCTGTCTGTGTCAGTTTTCCATAAAGCTGTCGTGCTCTTGGTTCTAATTCTGTCCCACGTCGCTGAGAAAGTGTTGTCCCTTCCTCAACGGTTTTTCCGGTCATTCTTTCTCCTGCCAATTTCATCATGACACTATAATAGCGTGATGTTTTTTGTCCCTGTTTTTTTTCTGCCATAACCATCTCAAACAGAGAAGCTGTAATCAAACCATTGCGCACTTTTTGCCATTCCTCTGTTCCCTGAATACAATCGATAATAATTGGCATGTTTTCCCCCTTTATCTGGCTCTTTTTTTGACACTATATCCTCTTTGCAAGATGCTCTTTGAAACATCACATTTTATGATCCCCCACGCACAACAGACGCCTCCTCCTTCCCTCCAACTGCACAAACGCTTCACACACCCTCTTGTCTCTCTCTCCATACTAGCGCCCCCTATCGGCTCTCTCTCCCAAACAGCGCCTCCCCCCAAACAGCCCCTAAAAATGAATGAAAGGAAAGCACCCCCCTTTTCCCCCGTGAAAAAACACCTATCCCGTCAATTATCCGTCAACTGACCTACCATGGGGGGGGAATCTCTCACTGTACCCCTCACACACACGATACAAAAGCAGACAAAACCGCCCCCGGTCTCCTCTCTTACATCCCTAACATCTTCCCCCAATTGACTTTCTTATCTCTTGCTTGTGAAAAATCTTCCGCCATCTCCCTCAAGCAATATTTGCGACGGCTCAGCCTCTGATGCCCCTTTCAACACCCACGCCCCCTTAAAACTGCCTTTTTATGAAATTTTCTCCCTTATCAACACTGTACAAAACTCCCTTCTTCCCCCGCGCCTACGTCCTTAGATTCCCCCCAACACCGTCCACCATCTTCCCCCCGCAACACTTCTCACGCTAAGCCTCTGATGCTCCTTTCAACACCCACATTCCGCCTTAAACTTACCTTTTATAGAATTTTTGCCCTCATCAACTCTGTACACCTCCCCCTCTACCTCTCTCACACTTCATTGTCCTGCAGACACTTTAGCATATCCCGCTAAACTTTCTGCCTTTTGCGACATCTTTTTCATTTTCTTACTCTCCCAAAATCAAGCAACTGCGCGCCAACCTTTCCCCCTCACGCGCCGCCCACCCCTTTCCCCTTTTCTCCATACTAGCGCCCCCTATCGGCTCTCTCTCCCAAACAGCGCCTCCCCCCAAACAGCCCCTAAAAATGAATGAAAGGAAAGCCCCCCTTTTCCCCCGTGAAAAAACACTGGAGGCTTTTACCTTAGCCATCAATGATCTATCTCACGGGAGGAAAGAGCTTTTTTTCCATGCTGCTATTGCACGACAGAAAAATCATGGTGGCAATATTCTTCCGCCAAGTTGTTTGCCATATCCTCAGCCGCCTCTTGCGATATGAAAAGAACAGCATTGTGTTTTTGTGGTTCGAGTCTGATTAAATTTTGAGTCTTTCCAGCATAATAAAGTGGAAAGCCTCGATAAGATGTCTTGAGATAACTTGGCATGATTACCACCAATAATCTGACAAGACATCACAAGGGCGTAAACGATGCTGTTTTTCATAGGAGCCATAGAGATTATCTTCATAATCGCGTGCCACTCTTTCATCTAAACAGGCATGATAGGCTTCACTATTCAAAATGAAGGGCTGCAAGTGGGCATTTTCTTCGTTTATTTCATAATTTTCGACATAACAATCAGCGATTTGTTCGGTCACATCTTCAGCATGATTTGTTGTAAGATCAAATCGTAAAACTTTATAAACAGTTTCAGATTCTTCAATGAGTTCGAGTACTTCTTCGATTTCTTCGATAGGTCCTTCATAGCTATCGGGCTTTTCATCTTCACAGAGAATGATAATGATTTCATCCTCTTTAACGAATGGAATATTTTTCATGATTTTCCCCCTTTAGATAGTTGATAAAGCATGGCTTCATCTTGACAAGATCAAATATAGCGTTAGTCTTATCTCCTCTATAGGAGAGATGTCAAGCATTTTATCCTTCATAAAAGATATATTTTAAGTCTTTGCGGGGTTCAAATGACATACATAAATAAAGATCTGTTATACCTTGTTCCCCTCATGTTCTTTTGTTGTTCGCTATTTGTTCTCACTTAATTGCAACGATAAACACACAGGAGAGATAAAATGAGTGATATAATATTAATAGAATACTGGAGTCGTCTTGATTCAAAAGCACAAAAAGAACTTATTTTGAAGCTTCGTCAACGGGTCGCCGCAAAAGAGTTAAAATCGCCTGTCTCTCTTCAGGAGAGAGCTTTGAAATAAGCTCTATAAATTCTTTATCTTCAGGGCTAGCCCCCTTACCGTAAAGAATATAATTCATACTGATATCAATTTCGTGACAAATTCGCGAAAGAGATTCGATTGTTGGCTCTTTTCCTTCAGAAAGGATAGAATGAAGGTAACCCGCGCCTTTACCGGCAGCGAGAGAGATAGATCTTTTTGAGCGTCCACTTTTTTCCAAAGCGGTCCTTAATCTTTTACGCCAACCATCGATATTCATAATTTCACCATATAGCGCGTCTTTAAAAAAAAACACGTCCTTTTTACAAAACGGGCTTGCAATATCCTTTAAAAAGGATAAAATTAAGGGGACAAATTTTATTTTTTAGGGGGAAATAAAAAATCATTTTTTGCTCATAAAAACACTTTCACCACACCATGGAGACAAAGGGCAACTTCCCAAAACTGATTCATTGAGACGTGTTGTTCTTTTTATTTTTTCCATCATTGCAAACTCAAGTTTTAAGTTTCCATGCCCTTCAAGCACACCCACAGATTTATCAACGTCATAAAGAAGCTCTTTATAGTTGTCATCGAACAGAATCAAAGCACCACACGTTAAATTTCTGTTTGCGCTTTTATCTTCAATGAAACTGTATAAGAAAGAAGAAAGTAGACTGCCGTATGAAACACGTTAATCAACAAGAAACTCCTCACTATGAATCGTCCAGGCTTCCATATGTTTGTTGGTACCAAAATGACTTTCTAGGAGGTGTTCGTGGCATGCGCGCACATGAGATTGGAATTTATACGGTTCTTCTCAATGAAATGTATGCACGCGGTCGTCCTCTAGAAATCTCGGAAGAACGTTTAGCGCGTCTTTGCGGTTGTGACAAGCGAACTTTTGTTAATGTTTTAGGAATGCTGATCCACGAGGGTAAGATTTTAAATTTAGCCAATGGTTTATGGAATGCGCGTTGCGAAAATGTTTTTCAAGAGCGTGAAAAATTGCTTGAACAAAAGTCCTTTGCGGGTCGTTCTTCGGCAAAAAAGCGCAAGAAAATCAATACTGAGATTCAACAACTGCTTAACGCGCGAACAAAAGATGCTCAACAAAGTTTAGAAGCTCAAAAGGCAGAAGAAAAGGAAACACCTAACGGTGTTTTTGAAAAGAATAGGGTGTTTGATGAGAAAGAAGTGGACCTTTCCAGCCAAGAGAGTCTGGAACAAAGCGGGCCATCTCCCAGATTGGCTCTCTCCGCCTCACCAACCTCCGTCTCACTAGCCGCCTCCTCACCGGCAGAAACAAAACATGAAAACGGCACCGCCACCGCTCTTCAAGCAGGGGCGCGAGAATCCGCTCTCACAGCGATTGTCCCAAAGAAAAATACAAAAAAAACCGTCAATTGTGTGTCCTCGAGCTTTTCAACATCGCCTTCGTCGCCTTGTTCCAACAAAAAAACCACCCCCTCCAGCCTTGTCAAAGGACACCGTCTTCCTGAAACTTGGCAAGCAGACATCAAGGCAGCAATTTCAGAAGGCTTAAGTGAGAGCCAAGCCCATTGGCAAGCCAAGAAGTTTCGCGATTATTGGCAAGCCAAGAGTGGCAAAGAAGCCCTCAAAGTAGATTGGCAAGCCACATGGCGCAACTGGTATCGCCGTGAAATCGAACGGTTAGAACAGCAAAAACAGGAAAGCGTCTCACCGCGCCCTTCTGAGAGCGACGAGAATCTTTACCGCAGTCTGATCAACTATAGCGACGATTGTTGACATCACATGGTCCAACCCTTTTCTCACACAAGCAAACGCGAGGGCACCAATGTTTCAAAACCATAAACAAAACACTATCCGGCAAAACAACTCTGAACACAACAACGAGCACCCAAACAACACTCATCCAAACAACAGGCAAAGCAGCCACCATAAAACGCATCACCATCCCCCACACGGCTCTCATCATAACAGCCCATGCCCCACACGCCTCATCTTTTCCACGCAAAAGAATACAACACCCGCAAGCTACCGCCCCTTCTCTTTCACACACACGCCTTGTCCCACCGCCCCCCGGCAAGAGCACCCCTTCCCACACAAGCAACCAAACAGCAACGCAGCCGCTTTAGAAGGCTCAAACAACGCACCAATCCTTCAAGCAACCCCCGCAAGCCGCTGCCTCTTCTCTTTCACACACACGCTTTGCCCCACCGCCCCCCGGCAAGGGCTCCACTTCCCACACAAGCAACCAAACAGCAACGCAGCCGCTTTAGAAGGCTCAAACAACGCACCAATCCTTCAAGCACCCCCCGCAAGCCGCTGCCTCTTCTCTTTCACACACACGCTTTGCCCCACCGCCCCCCGGCAAGGGCTCCACTTCCCACACAAGCAAACAGACAGCAACGCAGCCGCTTTAGAAGGCTCAAACAACGCACCAATCCTTCAAGCAACACCCGCAAGCCACCGCCCCTTCTCTTTCAGGCGCACGCCTTGCACCACCGTCCCCCGGCAAGGGCTCCACTTCCCACACAAGCAACCAAACAGCAACGCAGCCGCTTTAGAAGGCTCAAACAACGCACCAATCCTTCAAGCAACCCCCGCAAGCCACCGCCCCTTCTCTTTCACACACACGCTTTGCCCCACCGCCCCCCGGCAAGAGCTCCGATTGCCACACAGGCAAAACAACCCTGAACATAACAATAGGCATCCAAACAACACCCATCTAAACAACAGGCAAAGCAGCCACCATAAAACGCATCACCATCCCCCACACGGCTCTCATCATAACAGCCCATGCCCCACACGCTTTATCTTTTCCACGCAAAGGAACACAACATCCGCAAGCCACCGCCTCTTCTCTTGTCACACACACGCCTTGTCCCACCGCTCCCCGGCAAGAGCACCCCTTCCCACACAAGCAACCAAACAGCAACGCAGCCGCTTTAGAAGGCCTGAGTAAAAGCCAAACCCATTGGCAAGCCAAAACCCGTAAAAAGCCCACAAAGCAGATTGGCAAGCGCCATAGCGCTATGGATTTCGCCACGAAATTGAATGGCGAAAACAACAAAATAGAATCCCAAAACCCATAAGATCACGCATGACCATGAGCACAATTTTTGAAATCAAACAAAAACTTATCGCCCAAGCTAATCGGATAGCAGAAATGCTTCTTCCCCAAGGGCACAAACGTGGCAACCATTGGATTGTTGGCAACACACGCGGGGAGCCCGGTCAAAGTTTATCGATTTGCTTAAGCGGCAGTAAAGCAGGGCTTTGGTATGATTTTGCAGAAGGTATCGGAGGCGATATTTTAGACCTTTGGTGTGAAGTCAAAGGCATTAGCCTCTCTCAAGCACTCGAAGAAGCACGCGCAACTCTCAATCTCACACGCCCCAAACCTTTTATGGTTCCCCAACGTTCCTACCGCCGTCCCCCGGTTCCTAAAGGGCACCCCCCACAAAATCGCGTAAAAACCTATCTCCACAAAGAACGCCATATCCCTCTAGAGATTATCAAGCGCTACCGCATAGGAGAAGAGGGTGAAAAAATCATTTTCCCCTTTTATAAACCCGATGGCACCCTTGCTTTAGTCAAAGAACGGCTTGCACAAGCAGGCGCCAAAACAAAACCCACAGCAGCCCAATGTGAACCGATTTTATTTGGTTGGCAAGCCCTTTACCCTACGGACCACAAAACCACACAAACCTCTGAACCCGTACCCACAACCCACAGCGCCACGCACACCTCTCAGCCCGTACCCACAGCCCACGCTACCACGCACACCTCTCAGCCCGTACCCACAGCCCACGCCACCACGCACACCTCTGAACCCGTACCCACAGCCCACGCCACCACGCACACCTCTGAACCCGTACCCACAGCCCACGCCACCACGCACACCTCTGAACCCGTACCCACAGCCCACGCCACCACGCACACCTCTGAACCCGCACCCACAACCCACAGCGCCACGCACACCTCTGCGCCCACACCCACAACCCACAGCGCCACACAAACCTCTGCGCCCGCGCCCACAATCCACAGCGCCACGCACACCTCTCAGCCCACACCCACAACCCACGCCACCACGCAGATGCCTCAGCATGCGTCCATAGACCACGCGTTGTTTCCCACGCTTTCTTCAACAAACCGAATAATTGTCATCACGGAAGGAGAAATTGATGCGCTTTCGCTTGCCGCCTATGGCTATCCAGCGGTCTCTGTCCCCTTTGGCGGTGGAAAGGGAGGCAAGCACAATTGGATTGAAAATGAATTTGATCATTTAGAAGCGTTTGAAACCATTTTTTTAGCCACCGATATGGACCAGCCCGGAGAAGAAGCCGCTCATGAAATTGCCAGCAGGCTTGGGCGTCACCGTTGCTACCGGGTTCGCTTACCCCGCAAAGATGCCAATGAGTGTTTAACCACGGGGATTGATGCTGCCACCATAAAGGCGGCTTTTACTTGCGCCAAAAGCTTTGCCCCAGAAGGCTTACGACGCGCCTCAGACTATAAAGATCAAGTGATTGGGCTTTTTTGGCCAGAGCCTGAAAAACACCTTGGCTATACGGTTCCCTATCCTAAACTTAAAGGTAAATTGCATTTTCGCCCCGCAGAATTAACGCTGTGGAGCGGCGCCAGTGGTGCAGGCAAAAGCCAATTGTTGTCTGACTGTATTCCCCATTGGATTGCGCAAAACAGTCGCCTTTGCTTAGCCTCTTTAGAAATGAAAGGAGAACAATCGCTTCGACGTTTAACCAAACAAACGGGCGGCTTAGAAAAGCCTACAAAAGAGACCATTGAACGCATTTTGCATTTTTTAGACGATGGGCTTATTCTTTATGAACATGTTGGCAAATCGAGTGTTGACACCTTACTTGATGTCTTTGACTATTGTCGTGCGCGCTATGGGTGCGATCAATTTATTATCGACAGTCTCATGCGGCTTGGCATTGCCTCTGATGATTATGCCGGGCAAGAACAAGCGGTTTATAAAATGGTGGATTGGGCTGTTTTAAACACTGTGCATATTCATCTTGTCGCCCATGCCCGCAAAGGAGGGCTGGATAAAGATATCCCCGGAACAGAAGATATTAAAGGCGCCTCAGAAATTGGAGCGAATGCTTTTAACATTATCACCATTTGGCGCAATCGGTCGTTAGAAGATAAAATTTTTGCCGCCTCTCTGGCGCAAGAAAAAGCCGATTTAGTCAAACGCCCCGGTGTCATTATGAATATTGCCAAACAACGTTCTGGCGATTTTGAAGGCAAAATCGGTCTCTGGTTTGACCCCCAAACCTACCGCTATCGCTGTTCTTTTGAACAATCTTGTCCGCGGCGTTATCTTTAACGCCCCTCCTCACTCTTTTTTTAAAAAACGTCCCGCCATCACACGCGCAGACTTCATTCCCTGATAAATCAAAGGAGAAAGAAATCCAAAAATGAAAATCAATACATCCTGATTCGAGAACCAAAGCCAACTCCAACCCAAACGCTCTGCTCCCCAATGAGAAAAACTAAAGACAAGAGCCAAAATGCAGATAAACAGCACAAAATTCAAAACACGCAACACCCTCTGCACCACCGTATCACGATGCTCGCGTATAAAGAACCCCAAGAGCAATTCCAACAAGAGTGCCAAGACCAACACCTTCAAGAATATCACCCTGGTGCTATTCATATCGCTGACGCCCACAATAAAAAGCCACAGGATACCCCCCATCAAGCAACAAAAGAAGGTCGCCTTCACGAACATTTGCCAAACAACAGGGAGACTTTTTACGCCCCCATGCACCAAACCAAAGACAGCGGCAAAACTGCAAGAAAACAGTGCTCCCTTCAACAACAACGCCCCGCTAACAGTGTAACGTCCCACGCCTGCGAAAACAAAACCAAGGTAAAGAGCAATCACGCCATAAAAGACCACCCACCTGCCAAAAAACATCCACCTTGTAACCCCGCGGCGCGCAGCCGCCTTATCAAGAAAAACACCAGCGACAACAAAAAGGCAAAAAAACAGCAACAACAATAAAAGCACCAAACTCTGCGACATCAACAAGTCTCCCCACAGCCATAAAATTAAAGAAAACGCCCCCGATTCAATAAAATGCCCATTCTTTTTAAGAAGCCCCCCAACGTCACCCCAACACACTGCATTCCCTCATGAAAAAAATGCTCTTAACACGAACAAGAAGGACACAAATGCAGATTGAAGCCCACTCATTCAAGGACCAAATCCAAGGCACACCCAAATACTTGGCTCCGATCAAAGCCAAACCAAGGATAAAACTCAACAGACAAGTCAACGCTAAGCTCCTCAAAAATAAAAAAACACGTACGATCACTAAGCTTTGCCCCCTCAACCCTAAAATCCTTTTTATTAGCAAATCCAAGGATAGTTTGAACAAGACAACCAATACCGCCCCCAATAAAAACGCTTGGACTGGAAGATCAAAACGCTTTACTCCGGCATAAGCAAACACAAGGACAACGCTCATGATGCAGCAAAAAGCTAAGCTCTTCAAAAACACCAAACCCCGTGACATCACCCCCCCCCCACTCTCACAAAAACAATCCCAACAAGCATGCTGGTAGAGCAAAATCTTAATTCTTTTCAAAGAATGAAAGCCTAAACCCAAAACGTTTTGCCCCTCGAAAAATAAGCCCTAGAACAAGACCAAAGACAAGTCCCCAAAGGACGTCAAACACCCACTTATTGGAGAACCAAAGCCAGCTCACATCAAAAGCTTGGGCTTGCTTATAAACAAAATCAGTAACAGCGGCAAAAATGAAGCCAAACAACAGCATCTTGAAGAACAAACCTTATCGATACCGCGCCGCTGCAGGACTTCATACCCCACCATAAGGAAAATGCCGGGAGTACCATAAAATGCCAAAGCCCGTAAAAATACGCCCCACGTCATCCCCAACGCCTTCATTTCCACATAAACAGCCCCAAAGACAGCAACCACAATGCAGAAAACCGTCTCTTCAAAGACAAAAACCCGCGCGACGCCATAGCACTCCCCCCATCAAATTATTCAAGGAAATCCACCATGCAACAAAACATCTCGCTTTTCAAGATGCAAAATCCAAGGACAAATTCACCCATACCCTCATTTACCATTGCCGAAAACACGACTCTATACAAACAAGCCCCAACATTTGCTCCTTGTCACACAGAAATGCTTGTGCTGCCACAAAAGCACAGACGAGGCAAAGGAAGACAATGCAGCAAACAGCTACTCTTTTCCAGAACAACGCCCAAGGAACAACCGAATTCTCCATTCCCATATAAAGAAAATCCAGCCAAGTCACCCCAAGGTGCTTTGCAGCGATAGCAGCAAAACTGAGGACAAAGCCAAAAAGGATGTTAAACAGCCATCTATTGGAGAACCAAAGCCAGCTCACACCAACACGTTCTGCTGCCATATAAAGCAACTGAGAGACAAGAATCACAATGCTCCAACATACCACACTCTTTAACACTGCCTTTTTTGTAAGCCCGAAACGCTTCATGGCTATATGCGCACTGATATAAATAAAAAACAAGGAAAGACTCGATTAAAGCCTAAAAACACCAACAACGGTCCCAATATCCCATCAGGCGACATTCACACCCCTCCCCATCAAATTATTCAAGGAAAATCCACCATGCAACAAAACATCTCGCTTTTCAAGATGCAAAATCCACGGGCCCCTCCCCCACAGCACAACAATCCAAGCCATCCCCCAAGACCGCATTCCCACGCACACATGCCAACATATATCTTCCTCTCGTCCTTCGCTTTTCCCTAGAGCAAGCAACATTTTTTTAAAAAACGAGAATCAAACGATACTTTATTCAAGGAGATGAGATGAACCATCACGATAAGAAAAAAAACACGCGCCCTCTTGAGTTTCACGAGAAAGGACAGCACATAGGTCATTTAAAGACGCAAGAAGTCACCCTTGAAACGCGCAATCCTTATTTTCAACCCCATCATCCAGAAAGTTCCAGCAATCGGCGTACCATTAAAGTTCTTGTCAATGCACAAAGCCGCCCCATTGCACTTTTATATGCAAAAGGACATCTCAGTAAGGCACAATATAAAGCTGCAGAACGTTTTTATTTTTATTGGCGTCACAGTCAGGCAGACCTGCACATGAGCCTTGACTATACGCGTGAAAAAGTTTCCTGTAGCCAAGGCTATACCCACCTCATTGAACGGCAAATAGAAGCCTCCAATCATTTAAAAACCGTCAAAGGGCAGCTTGGTATTCTTGGCTATTCACTGCTTGAGCGAGTGATTGGTTATGGACAAGCGATCAAAGAATTAAGTCCTTCAAAACGCAAACAAAACTCCCTTGCCGATCATTTACGTGATTGTTTAGACTTACTTGCCTTTCATTGGGGCTATGCAAACCATAAACATTCGGAATAATCCCCCTCGTCATTCAGGGCAACATACCAACAGCCCCCCACCATCCCTCACCACACCTAACAAAACACAAGCCTCACAAACCCCTTACACGCAACACGCACACCCTTAAAAAACAAAGCCTCTCATCCCACACCAATCCATCGCACCAGCCTATCGCCATGTAGGGCTCTCTTTGTTGGTTTTTTAGTGAAGAATAAATATGGTTGCATACGTCATAACATCTTTAAAGACTTAAGTTGACAGTAAATTTCAAATTAAACATTCAATGAAAAAGAAG
The DNA here is from genome assembly GCF_944801835.1 of Bartonella sp. B1099. Taxonomy (GTDB): domain Bacteria; phylum Pseudomonadota; class Alphaproteobacteria; order Rhizobiales; family Rhizobiaceae; genus Bartonella. Next base: position 366,651 of record NZ_CALYLN010000001.1, read on the forward strand.
TATTCATGAGGTTTAAGGCCAAAAAAACAAAGTTTTCTTTTTTGTAAAAAGTATTTTTATATTGCTCTCTTTTTAATTTTCTGCTAATGATAGAAGAGTAAGTTTTTTTAATTCATTCTTTTTTGATATTTTTACGACCCAATGTTGAAAATCTTCTTATTATTGCCTTCTGTTTAAAGCAGAGGGCTTTTTTTATGGCTGTATTATCTTAAAGCCCTCTTAAACTTTGGGTTTTTCTTCCATAAGTTCTCCCTGCAAAAAAGATTATTCTTTTTTCAAATGAACTTAAAAATTCTCTCTCAAAGGACGAGGGATTTACGAGAGAAGCTGTTTTACGACACAACAGACTCACGCATATTTTTCTTTATCATTAAAACAGCAATAAGGTATTTTTATCCTAGCAATGGGTTAATGAATGATAGTTTTCTGCTCTTTATCTTAGAAATTTTAGCCTAAAAGAGCCAACTCTCTCAGACTTTTCCTCTTTTAACCGGCTTCCCTTCTTTCAACGCTGTTTTATCTTAAAATTCATCAAGCCAACAACTCATTAAAAGCAAGAGAGCTCGTGTAGAATAAAACACGTCAAAGATAAAGAATTACAAAAATTGACTCAATTTATTCTATTCTATGATAAAGTATCATTCTTTAAAGGCGGTATGAATAAAACCATTGAAATCATTGAAATATTAAACCAAATCCATTGGCACAACCAAAAGCCAAATTGTAGGAAAATGCCTCATAAATTTTGTGTGAGCTAATAAAATCAAGAAAAAGACAAAAAAAAAGCACAAAAATATCTTAATTCTCATAGAGATCTCAATATTCATTAGCTGATCTTCATCAGTGAGTCTTACTCTATAACCCTCTCAAATATTGAGGAGACAAAGCAAATATCTATAAAATATACAAACCGGTAGAGATAAAATAAAAATAAATCTCTTGGGCTTTCTCTATTTTTATGAGATATGCCTTCCCCTGTGGATGCACTCTGCCCTCAAAAGAGTGCATCCTTCCCCTCAAGGGATACACGCCTCACCCTCATGCGGCATGTACCCAATCTCATAGAGGATGCACTCTGCCCTCACAAAGAGTGCATCCTTCCCCTCAAGGGATACACGCCTCAACCCTCATGCGGCATGTACCCAATCTCATAAGAGGATGCACTCTAGCCCTCAAAAGAGTGCATCCTTCCCCTCAAGGGACACATGCCTCACCCTCATGCGGCATGTACCCAATCTCATAGAGGATGCACTCTAGCCCTCAAAAGAGTGCATCCTTCCCCTCAAGGGGTACACGCCTCAACCCTCATGCGGCATGTACCCAATCTCATAGAGGATGCACTCCGCCCTCAAAAGAGTGCATCCTTCCCCTCAAGGGACACATGCCTCACCCTCATGCGGCATGTACCCAATCTCATAGAGGATGCACTCTGCCCTCACAAAGAGTGCATCCTTCCCCTCAAGGGACACATGCCTCAACCCTCATGCGGCATGTACCCAATCTCATAGAGGATGCACTCTAGCCCTCAAAAGAGTGCATCCTTCCCCTCAAGGGATACACGCCTCACCCTCATGCGGCATGTACCCAATCTCATAGAGGATGCACTCTAGCCCTCAAAAGAGTGCATCCTTCCCCTCAAGGGATACACGCCTCAACCCTCATGCGGCATGTACCCAATCTCATAGAGGATGCACTCTAGCCCTCAAAAGAGTGCATCCTTCCCCTCAAGGGATACACGCCTCAACCCTCATGCGGCATGTACCCAATCTCATAGAGGATGCACTCTAGCCCTCACAAAGAGTGCATCCTTCCCCTCAAGGGACACATGCCTCAACCCTCATGCGGCATGTACCCAATCTCATAGAAGATGCACTCTAGCCTTGCATAAGAACGCATCCTTTCCCTTCACGGGTTTGAATTAACTTTTATCACATCTCATTTTAATTTTAATGAACCCTCATTTTTATAAATCTTTACTCAATGGCACAAAAAGAATGGCACAAAAAGAATTTTGACAGCAGTTCTTTTGTCACTCATCTTACGGGATTCCCCTTCACGGACAGAGCTCTCGAGCTTTTTTAAAATATCCATAAAATGGAATCATAAAGAATTGATTTAGGCAATTAAGAGTAAATTTTGTCAAAATGTAGACAAAGTTTATTCTTTTTTATGACTGTTGTATTTTTACTATAGTCATTTAAAGCGAATTTATATATGATACGTATCGGTATTTATTTATAGAAATAAATAGTAGGAGAAAACGATGAATATCAGATATTTTTTTATAGCGGGAGCCATTACAAGCGGTTTAGCTCTTGCGATTCAAAAGTCTGATCGTATAGTCAATCAAGCGCCCTCTCCTATTGTTGCTCCTTATACTGTTGAAAAAACACATTCACAGTTTTTTAAACAAGTAAGCAGCCCATCGGATACATTGAATATACTGAGAACAGCGAATAGAACTGCATCAGAGCAAGCATCAAGGAATGATCTCTATACAAAAGGAAAAAATTATTAGATGCCATTGCTAATTTTTTAGGTTTACTAAGATATATTTTCTGCGAATGATTTCTGCGAAAGTATAAGATACAAAATTTTTAAAAATAAAGTTATATACATTTTGTATACTATAAAACGAAAATAAAAAGGCCCTTTTAAAAGGGGGCCTTTGTTTTATTTTAATTTGTATTGTATTTTATGTCCTCAAAATCAGCTGCTTAAGAACAGCACTTGATACCATCTTCCTCCCTCTTGAATGAAGAGAAGGCTCTCAATCTCACACTGTTTTTTGACAACGATAGACCGCGATTCTGCCGTTTTTCAGTCAATTCTTCTCTTTTCAAGAAGATGCCCTTTCCCCCACTTCAACTTGCCCCTATGTCACGAGGATTTAGGTCCAAGCCTTGATGAATAAAGTGCCTAAAAATATGAAGCGCCCCTAAAGTTTTTACCCCCCTATCCCCACGCCTTAAAAGATAATATTTTGTCAGAATACTCTCTCCAGCCGAAGAAACAAAATTTCTCAATCTTTAAAAAATCCAGTGTTTCTTAAACAGTTTTTGCCAATTGCACGCTTCAATCCTCCACTTTAAAGTCCCCCACTTTAGAAGAGTTTTTCATCAGCTCTTTTGTCAAATCTCGCCCTCAAATATTCATCACAGATTTTCATAAAAAACACCGGCTTTCACAAAAAAAACACCAGAATGTATGAAAATATCCCCACACCGGAAAGAACAGTGTTCTATGCAGTCCATAATGATTGATTCTGCTTTTTAAGCAGAATATTTTCTCATTTCTAGCGCGCTTTTTTTCACATAATAAAGCAACTTTTCTTAAAAAAGGAATAGACTTAAAAAAACAAGAAAGAGACAAATTTACCATCACGTCACTTTGCCCCTCATCTTGAGAAAAAAAATTTTCAGCGGATTTTTTAAACTTGCTGTACTTTTTGATTTTTTCCAGCCCTTCTATTTTGCTCTTGTATCTTTTTTGTATTGCTTTGGGGAGAAAACCTTTCAATCACGGTGCTAAGCTTCTTTCAACAAGCATGTTTGTGCTTCAAATAAGAGTTTTAAAAAAAACACGTTAAGGAAACTAATCAATTTTTATATCCATAAATGCAAGCTCACCCTCTTTGATATAGGTAATATCAGGAGCATGTTTTACCCCCTCTGATTCTATGACGCATGGTTCATCACTCACAACGTATCCTTGTTGCCTTAATTCTTGTTTTTTCTCCTCGACTATTTTTTGATGCAAATCTCGTTTTTGATGACATAAATAAGGATTTCTCACTCTGAAAATTTGAGTGTCATTCACTTCTATGGAGAAGATCTTTGCAACCTGTTCCAGCAGATCATAACTGAATTTTCCTGCCTCCTTTACCTCTTGAGCCATCACCATCGCGCGTTCCAGATGGATTTTCTCAATGGTTTCATCAAAGCCAAGTTTATCGCCTACCGCAAAACTTTCATCATAAGAAGCTAAAGTCTCCACATCCCCCAGCAAGGCAAGAGCAGCAAGATGCAACAGCGCATAAGGAGCTGGCTCTGCTTCAACGGTTGACCATACTAAAGAGTCTTTTTCCCTAGGTGGAATACAATATTGAGTGCAAAGCATTTCATGCAGACAATCATCTTCCTTTACCCATTCTAAAGTTTTATCAAGTTCTTTCTTGAAACGCGAAGCAGTCACTTTCTCTTCGTGAATTTGCACCCCATTGGGGACAAAATTTATAAATACCGTTGGCAAAACCCCAAAATTAAGAGGATTAATGGTCTGACAAGCCGCGGCAAAAATACCGCTCATTACCAGAAGTCTGCGATCAAAGGGTGAAAATTCTTCTACGTATTTCTCGTTATAGAGAAACTGCACTTCGCGATCAGGCAAAAAGAAGGTCGCCAAATGATCACCTTTTCCCATTAATTCCACGGACCACCCCAAGCTTTTTAACAGCACTGTTGCACTTTCCATGGTGAGAATTTCATTATCATCGACCAAGAGCTCTTTTCTCTCTTGTTGCAAACGCCTCTCCTGCACCTTGGCTTCATCCTTCCAAAACTGCTGCGTTGCCAGATCATTTTCTTTCAGCACACGTTCCAGCTCGCCCTTTACTTGGAAATTCATTTTCATCCGTTTGAAGACAGAAATATAAAGAGCCAAAACCAGCATGATAATGACCATGAAAAGTGCAATCATCACCTAGAACTGGGGATCCAAGAGACGTACGACGATAGGATTATTGTTCATTTTCCCCTCTCACTCTTTGCTAAAGCCTCATGCGACAAAGAGTTTATTTGCTCTCGTACAGAGAGTGCTTGTTCTCATTTCTGAATATTTTTTTGCAACGCACCCGTCACGTTGCGACGCACTCGGAACATCACCGGAATCAAGAAAAGAGCACAGCCTTCTATGACGTCCGTCCCCTTAAAGATCACGAGATGCACCGCATATTGCCACCCTGTCAGCTGCCAATTTAAGACATCTGGTATTCTGAGAATCATTCTCCAAAGGATAATCATCACAGCAAGAGCAAAGATAACTTTATAATCCTTTGGCTAAAGAGCAACGCTTGCTGGCACGCAAAAGAATGGGTTCTTTTATACGTTTGTTGCTCTGATGTCCAATTTTTCTCCTTCATTTTTTCCCCTCTCACTCTTTGACAAAGCCTCATGCGGTAGAGAGCTTATTAGCTCTCATACAGAGAATGCTTTTTCTCATTTCTAGATCTTTTTTTGGCAATTGGTGCATGAGGATGCATGCGAAATCCGAAAATCAAAAAAAGAGCACAGGCGGTTCATGGCTTGCGTCATGATAAAAATCATAAAAGTAATAATATCCGAGGGATTTTTCCCCCTCTTGCCTTCCTCAAACAATGAAGAATTTCAACCCGCGCCAATCTTTAAAAGACATCAGTTACAATTCGAGCTTTTTCTGCCAAAAAATTCCCCTTTTTTCAAGAAAATTTCCTCGCCCTCACACTATCAGATTCATTTCAAAACCTCTATAAACAAGGCGCCTAAAAAGAGAGAACCAGCATATAGACCGCGATCCCCTACTCCCAAAACGGCTTTTTTACCTATCTCACATTTCAAACGAGTAAAGTCAAGCGCCCAAAACACACGCTAAGCTCTAGGACCCCACACTCTAAATCCCACATTTCTTTAATTCCACGCGGTCTTTAATCCCACACAGCCTATCAATGACCATCTACAATTCAAGCTTTTTTCCCAAAAATGTCACTCCCCCTCCCCACCCTTTAGAGCAATGTTGTATGGCGCCCCTCAAGCCCCTTAAAAACTTCAAAGGCAAAATGTTATCGAGAGCACTCCCCATCAATGCTCAATTTCTCAGCATTTTTTTTAGAATTTTTTCCCTTCGCTCAATGATTTTTCAAAGGCTATCTCCTGCTCTTTCAACAGGCTTTTCAGTTCTTTTTTTAAACAGCCATATCTTCTCGCCCACTTAAAGACACCATAATAAAGTTGCAAATTCGTCATGGGAGTACACGCAAAGCAACCTGTCACGTACATAAGTACAAGACACAATATTATAACAAGAAGCTCGTCCATTTTTACCCTCGCACCCTTTTTATAGCGATCTTTTTGCTGAGGGATTATTTTCCCCCGCTGCTCATTTATTTTGTTCAATATGCGCACCTTTTTAAACAACAAGCGCCACAATATGATGCAGAGGATCATCATAACGGAGTTCAAAACTACAACGCGCCCGACAATAACTTTCCAGAGCGCACATACAGCGAGAAAAAGAGAACTAGCCTGCCACCCAGTCAATTGCTCTTTGGACTCCAATAACAGTGGTAGAAAGAAGATTCTGTTTCTAAAGCTCAATCATGAGTGAGAGGAGACAAATGACAACATACTCTCGCACAGAAAAACACTCTTTCTCACAAAAATCGCACAGTTCGTTATAAAATGTTGAATTTTTCCCCTTCATTTGCTCTTCCCTTTTTTATACAAGCATATTTCTTTTTTCACGCCCGCTCTTTTAAGCCGCACGAAAAGTGCGACGCATAGCTCTTCCCTTGTTTTCGAATAAATCTCCCAGAGATTTTTTAAAAAGAGATTTTTTAACGCTCTTGCCCTCCAAATGATAAGAACACCTCCTCATCCACAAACGACAATGGGCGTCATCCCCCTCTTCATCTGATGATTCTTCAACCCTCTCCTCTTCTTGTGTCACGCGTTGTATCACGAGAATGGCTGAACATGGCTTTTTCCCCTCACGATAACGGCGACAGCGCTCTGTTTGGCTCTTGTCTGACATGTTTTAATTCGCGTTTCACGGTGCAATACAGTCTCACGCGCTTGAAGACAAAAGAATAAAATTCCAAAATCAGTATGACAACCCCTGCCGTAAAAGACACGTCAAACAAAATGATGAAGCAAAGGAATACGATAAAAAAACGGTTTATATTTTCTCTATGTTTTTTTGCAGGATGATTTTGTTGATCGGTTTTTTGCCCCCGTTGCTGAAGAAGCTCATTCAACTGCTGAATGTTTTTTTTCAAAAAATGCGTTAAGATGAGATAAAGCCCCAAGAAAACAGGCATCAAAGCAAACACACAGACCATGATGACTTCACGCAGCACAAAAAAGGCAAAAAGCGTGTTCTCTTGAGCAACAGTCAACGGTTTCTTGAATTCTAAGAATATCAAAAAAACCCACCGACACAGCGCCATGATCACAGAAATAAGAAAAATGATGCTATGCTCTTTAGAGGAAAGAAAGGACTCTTCCAGAGCAAAAGAGCGATTTTTTTGATCTCCTGTTGAAATTTCCCCCTTCATTTGCTCTTCCTTGTTTACAAAAATATGTGTTTTTTTCTTTCTTGACACAAATCATCTCTTAAGTAAAACGCATTGTCACCCAATAGAAGTCCTTAAAGAGAATGCGCCCGAAGACACAGGATATTGCCAATATTACCCAAAGATACGGATATTCTCAATCTTGATGGTGTCAATCATTAAATACCGCCCCTTCGCAGTCTTGTTTTAAAGCAGCACGCGCTCAACACTGCCAAACCAACAAGCCTCACCCCCATTTCATAGATCCCCATCATAATACCTCAACCAGCCCCCACAACTGCCATATCCCACCGCCACGGACAGCCATACCCGCCCCGCCTTACCACACCACCCCTGTGCTCACGACAAACCTCACCCACACCCACAAACTATACCCGCCCCCACAACTGCCATATCCCACCGCTACGGACAGCCATACCCGCCCCGCCTTACGACAAACCACCCCTGTGCTCACGACAAACCTCACCCACGCCCACAAACTATACCCTCCACAACCACCATATCCCACCGCTACGGACAGTCATAGCCGCCCCGCCTTACCACACCACCCCTGTGCTCACGACAAGCCTCACCCACACCCACAAACTACCCCCACAACCACCATATCCCACCGCTACGGACAGCCATACCCGCCCCGCCTTACCACACCACCCCTGTGCTCACGACAAGCCTCACCCACACCCACAATTTGTAAAAACCATCGCAGGAGGAGTCTCTTCTCACAAATCCCCCTTTCTCAAGGCTCATATGCGAATGTTTTAAAAAATGCGCTTGATCACTGCGCTTATAATGCCTTTTGAAATAAACCCGTTGGGCTTATCTCTCATGGAAGGACCACCCCAAAATGCACACCACCATCTGCGCATTGATTGCCGGTGGTGTGTACACTTTATGGGTTAAGCATGATGTCAAATAACCTCTTCCAACAAGGTTTCCTTAGAAGACAAAGGTTTTCCTTGGCAAGTTATAAGGAAAAAGATATAAACACATTGTGAACAGCTTTCTAATGAAATGTGTACATTTTTAAAGCAACGCATTTAAAGCAAAGGGGTGGGGACATGCAAAAAAAGGGCGCGCATTATCGTTATTTAGTTGTAGGAGGTACAGGGATGCTTGCTCCTTTTTGTCAATCCCTCAAGCCAAAAGAAGCCATTATCGTTGCACGCTTTCTTTCCCCAAAAGTCCAGTTTGAAGCATTCCAAAAACAGCAGTTGTGCATCTCGTTGGATTATGATTGTGCAACATCACGGACACAATTTTTAGAAGCCGTGAAGCAATGGCATGGTTTAAAATATTGCATATTATGGATTCATTCGTCCGCCTTTGCCTTTTCTTGCGCATTAATTGAACAGTTAGCGCTTTTACCTACCGCCCCGTGCATTCTTCATGTTTTTGGTTCCAATACGCATGATCAAATGATCACTGAGTGCGCACGCAAAAATAAGATTGATTTCATCTCTATTCAATTAGGACAAAAAACAACGTCAAAAGGTTCACGCTGGCTGACCCATCAGGAAATAAGTCAACAGATCCTCGATGCCATAAAAAATCATATGAAGAAACAAAACTTGTAATACAATCCCTCCTTTTGCTTTTTCGTGACCAAGCAAACACCCTCCAAACTCTGTGCTCTAAACTTTCTCTTAAACGACACTCTCTCAAATCATGGATACTGAAAATAAACACGCCTCCATGGCAGTCTTGAGAAGACAATAAAGTCGATCCCTTTAAAAGCCAAATCTTTTAATAAATTGGTACAAAACATCTCCCCACATTTCCACTCTCTTCCCGCATATCTTCTTCAAACTTTATGCTCCACACAACGGCTTTCGCATTCCCAAACTCCCCACCAATTCCAGCATTCCACCCATTCTCCCCCAAAATTTTCCCTCATTTTCCCACGTCAATTCCCCCCTTTTCCCCCAAGCCCTTCCGTCCTCTCCATTCGCCCCTACACCTCCATTCTTCCCCTTTTCACCCAATCATCCCCCCCTCATGCGCTTGACCAAGCCCTCCTTGTTTTTACAGTTTCACTCTTTTACGATTTTACTTATTCACAGAATAACTGTAGAAATTCAATACCATCCCAAGACGACTGATTATCTCCCTTTCCCCCAATTCCCCACCATTTCAACCGTTCCTGCCCTATGCTCTTCCGTCCTCTCCATTCGCCCCCTTTTCACCCAATCATCTCCACCCCCCTCATACTCTTGAACAGCTCACACCCTTGGAATTACAGTTACACGTTTTTACGATTTTGCTCTTTCAAAGAAAACCGTAGAAAGCTAATACCACCCCAAGTCAATTGATCATCAGTTCCCTTCAAACAAAGGAAAAGGAAAATGTAAAATGAAAGAAACAACGGTGTGCACCATAGCCTCTCCATGCCCCTCAAAGCTGTAAAGCAAGGGCATGATCTAAAAGAATGCCTCCTCACGCCATGAAGACTACATGCGCTTTTTCAGTACTGAATTTAATTGCCACGTGAGCTTATAATTAAAAAACGTTTGATAAAAAAAGCAGACAGTGCCATACATGTTCCTCACCTTGCTCAGCTCTTCAGCACCCCCACTCCCTTCTGAAACCCCATCCTCCACATACACCTTTCCCATTCCCCCATTCTTTCCACACATCTTCCAAAAAACTTTCCCAATTCCCCCACACCATTTCAACCTTTCCTGCCCTATGCTCTTCCGCCCTCTCCATTCACGCCCTCTTCACCCAATCATCCCCCCCTCATGCGTTTGACCAAGCGCACACCCTTGAATTTACAGTTTCACGTTTTTACGATTTTGCTCTTTCACAGAAAACCGTAGAAAGCTAATACCACCCCAAGTCAATTGATCATCAGTTCCCTTCAAACAAAGACAAATGTAAAATGAAAAAAACAACGGAGTGCACCATAGCCCCTCCATGCCTCTCAAAGCCGTAAAGCAATGGCATGATCTAAAAGGATACCTCCTCACGCCACGAAGACTACATGCGCTTTTTCAGCACTGCATTTAATTGCCGCGTAACCTTATAATAGGATATTAAACGCTTGATAAAAGAAATATACAGTGCCACAATGGGTACCGTTAAGAACAAATCCAAAAGCCCCCCAACAGAACCATCAAAACCACCGTGGCAGCTTCCAGCATCTCGTAATGCATTTTACCCTCTCCCCTTTATAATTGATTGGGGGGCTTTAGTCACTTCTTCCAATTGCTGAATCTTCTTTTTTAGCCGAGAGGTTAAAATTTCACGAAGGATTATAATAACAGGAACCGTTGCCAAAAGACATGCCGAGAAAACAACAAAGTAAAAAAGAAAATGTTCATAGAGATAAATCTCTTCTCATCGTTCAAAAAATTCACCTCTGTATAAAAAGTCACATAGACATAAACTTTGAAAACCATAATGATGAAAGAGAGGCATGCGTGGATGACATAATCTTTATTGGAAAAAAAGAGCCATTTTTTAAACGCATGGGAACTTATTTCTGTGTCCGGCGCTAAGTTTTTCTGCACGATCTCTTTAAGACTTTTTTTAGAGAAACAAAAATGCTGCGGTCGTTCTTTTATCAAACCTGTTTATTTTTTCACTCTGAAAGTGAGCCTCAACCGCTTAATTAAACAATAATAAGGCGTCACAATGATCATCGTGACAAAAAGAGCAAAAACCGCCACAGTCTCGAGAAGAAAACAGCCCAACGGCAGAAAAAAATAAAAAGCGCAACCACCTCATTTCTCATGGCGATCGTCTCACCGATTGATCTTTAACGGCTGTGTTTCTTCTTCTAATTTTTGCCTTATTTTTTCCAATTTACGCTCTTTAAAACGACGAACTCCCCAAAGGATCGGAAGAGGGGTGAGAAGACAAAACCAAATCAACACCGGCAAGAGAAAAATAAGAGAAGCGATACTCTCCCATCTTGTCCACGGCTCTGGCTGTACCAGAGACTTTGCACCCGCAGGAACTTCTAAAACCATCATGATAAGGCCCGTATAAAACATTGTGCAAAACATGATGAAAAAGGAGCGCCCGATCATTTGATCTCTTTCCACCCCCTTACAGCTTGCCACTAAAGATACTGTCAATTTTTTACATGAAAAGAAAGACTCTCCAAATGTTGCGTTTTTCTCCTGCATTGATCCCCTCTGTTTATCTCATTTTGACGCGCCATTTTAAGTTTTATTTAATTTACCTAACTGCTTTATTTTTCTCAATAATTTTTTTCATTAATCTCAATTTTTACATCCATATATTTTACTTCCCCATCCTTCATGTAAAGAATATGGGGACGAGCTTTTTTTCCATCAATCTCACAAATCGTGTCCTTTTCGTAAACCGTATATCCCTGTTGCCTCAATTCTTCTCTTTTTTCCTCGAGCAAATTTTCGTAAACAGAACGTCTTCTACTGCACAAATTTGGATCTGTAGCTCTGAAATAGTCATAACTCTCCACCTCCATAGAAAAACTCTTTGCCGTCTGTTGAAGCAGATCATAACTAAGCTGTTTTGTCTCTTCTACCGCTTTAGCAATCGCTATCGCGCGTTCCAGATGCTCTTCTTTAATGCTTGTCCCAAAGCCCAGTCTTTCACCTTCCATAAAGCTTTTGTGATAGGAGTCTAAAGTTTCAACATCCCCTACCAAGGCTAAAGCCGCAAGATAACGCAGCGCATAAGGCGTCAACTGAGGGACCACAATTTTGTTTTCCCAAGGAAGGGTGCGATATTGAGAGCGGAGCATGTTACCAAGATCAACCTCGTCCATAGCCTTTTCTAAAGCTTTCTCAAGCGCATGGCGCAAACGCCCCACACTTACCTTTTCTTCAAAAATTTCTAATCCCTTCAGATCAAAACTCAATTCGAGAGCAATCAAGCCTCCAGAATTATAAGGATCGATCGTTTGGCAAGCTGCCGCATGGATACCAGAGATCACCGCAATGGCACAATCAAATTGCGGATACCCCTTCTCAGCATTATAAAGAAACTGCACTTCACGATCTGGTAAAAAGAAGGTTGCCAAATGATCCCCTTTTTCTTCAATTTCTATCCTTCCCCCCAAACTCTTTAAAAGCGCCGTTGCATTTTCCATTGTGAGAATTTCTTCATCAGCAAGAGAAAATACTTTGAATTCTTTTTCCTCAAATGATGGCTTCATCATTGGTGTTCCCCCACTGGACGGCTCAAAAGCAACCGGTTGTTTAAGCACACGTCTTAATTCTTTTGTCACTTGGCAATATAATCTCACCCGCTTGAAAGCAGAATAATACAATGCCCAAATAAACATCATGACCACAGCAGAAAGCAGTGTAAAAAGCGTCACGCCCACACCCCATGAAAATAGGACAACGATATCCATATCTCTCATTTTCCCCTCCCCTTCACGCACTCGTTTGTCGATATGTAGCCGCTATCCGCTTGATCAATTGCTTGCTCCAACTGAGCAATCTTTTTTTTTCAACAAATACGTAAAAGTAACACGAACCACAAAAGCAACAAGGATCAATATAAAAATTAAATATGATATAAACAGTATGATAAGCAAGAGAAGAGCCGCGACATTGGCTTCCCACTCTGTCAACTTCACCCCAAGCAATGCTGGTAAGAAGAGAGCCGTTCTCAAAGTTGAAAGAGTGAAAGTCATGCAAAAGATGACTTTATAATTTTTGCGTGTCAGAAACGCTTTTTCCAAAGAAAAAACCCGTGGGCTCCCATCCAATGCTGCATTTTTTTCATGGTGTCTCATTTTTACCCCTCATTGATCTAAAAAGCTACTTTCATGAAACGACGCTTTTGTCCTTACAATGAATTCAATTTACCACGATCAACCGCGTTTAGATCAACCGCACATTTTTTCCCTTGGTCAAACATCACGCCCATAAAAGCGCTCCGACAAAGCATAAAAAGATTAAAAAAACCGTATATTCATTTTGCCCTCCTCTTTACACGCTTATTTTGTTAAGAAGGAATTTTTCTCCGCTTGGCTAATTGCTTGCTCCAACTGAGCAATCTTTTTTTTCAACAAACGCGTAAAAGTAAGACGGACGAAAAAGACAACAGGGATCAATAAAAAAAGAAGAACGGATAGAACAACCAATATGAATATGAGAATGAAGAGGCTATAATTCCACCACCCTGTCAAATCCCACTCAAATACCAGTGCAAGTGCCACTTTAAAAGCCTCAAGAATAAAAGCAAGGCAAAAGATAACTTTATAATTTTTGCGTGTCAGAAATGTTTCTGCCAAAGAAAAAGCCCGTAGTTCCTGATTTGATGGTTTCTGATCTGATCTTGAATTTTTCCCCCTATTCGATATTAAATTCCCCCCATTGCGCTTCATTTTTTCTCCCTCATTTATCTAAAACATTAAGTTCATGAATCAAAACGTTGTTCCTGATCATAAATGCCATTCATCACCATCCATGGTTTTTAGTTCAATTGCTTGTTTTTTTTAATCCTTGTCTTTTCTCATCTTTTATAAAAATAATATCGGAAGAAGCGTTTTTTCTTTGACCTCAAAGGGCATGTTTTCCCACCGCAGACGGATCTTCTCGTTTGTCTTATCTCCTCGTTGTCTGAATGTCTGTTTTTCTCCTCAACCCACCTTTTATAAAAGCCACCTCTATTGCACGCCATCCCCATAGAATGCCATCTCTATAGAATGACGGTACACTTCCTCCTTTACTCTTGCCGCCTTTTTCAGTCTCTGGCTCTAAAATTCTGAGTGGTGTTTTTCCCCAAGAGAAGTCCCTTTCACAAGAGAAGTAAAGCGGTTCAAGAAAATCATCTGCGCATTTCTTTGTCTTGAAAACAACTTGAGTCATCAAGCCATCACCAAAACTTAAACCACGCACCTTCCCTTAAGCCATCCTCAAAGCATGGTGGAAATGGATTTTATGCTTGTTTCAAAGCTTAAACCTCTCACCATCCCTAAAGCTTTTGTACTCAAAGGATCTCACCACCGCCCCTTAAAGCGCAAAAACTCCAAGATGTGCGTAGAATAGAATGCTTTATTTTCTCCTTTTTCTTCACTTTTCCCCCTCATTTTCACGATAGAGGATCATCGGTGTTTTTTTCTGCTCAACCTCTTCTTCCAGTTGTCGGATCATTTTCTTCAATTGACGGGTTACGATAAAAAGCATCATAAAAACAATGGGTAAGAATAAAAAAGCACAAGCCAGCATCCATGCCAATGGCTCTAAGAGAGCCGCAGAAAAAAAATCCTTCCTTCTCCATATCTTAACGATAACAGTGATAACTGTTGGAAGTGTCACCATAACGGTTGAAAGAGTGAATATTTTTTTATAGTCGGCCCAAACAAGCGAAAGCTGTTTTTGATCAAACAGACTGCTGCTTTTCATTTTCTCACTTTTTCATTTTTGGGCGATTTGTTCCAAGGCACTATCGCGCTCATGGAGCACCTCTTTCAACTCTTTTTTCACACGACAATAGAGCCGCGCACGCTTAATAAACAGATAATAAATGACAACAATGGGCACCCATATTAAGACATTTAAGAGCGTGTATAACAGAATAGAACATGCTGCTAATGTTATAAGACTACCGGACATTTTGTCCCCCCTTGCTATTTTTCATTTTGTGCATTCTGCATACGAATTGCCTGATCGCGCTGTTCGATCACTTCGTCTAACTGTTGAAGCGTTTCTCTCAATTTTCGGGTTAATTTTATCCCCATTATTGCCATGATGGGAGACAAACAAAGAATTCCTATCCATATAATACTCAACAGCACCATGATAAAGACAATGCTATCACTCTTCCACCATAGCAAATTTGTGGTAGAAAAAGCAGATTCTAGAAGAGAAAAGAGAATAAAGATAAAAAAGATTATTTTACATTCTTTTGCATAAAGGGGCAGAGACTCTTTAAAGTTGAGAAAGCGCATTTTTGCCTCAAGGGTCTTATGCGTGAGATTCTGTTTTTTCATTTCTTCCGGATCATTACACAACTGTTGTATGGCTTGCTTTTGTTGCGTCGTATTCTTTTTCAATTCTCGAGCAAGTTTAAAGGACACCCTCATATGCTTGATCAACAGGTAAGGAAGCCTGACAATGACCATAAACATTAAAATGACAATAATGAGTCCCCCTAAAAAAGCTAAATATTCTATCATAACGCTCCCTTTTTTTCTCTATCGCCTTGAGATGAAATCATCATTTTTATTCTCTGCTCAAGCAAATGTTTCTAATTTCTTCACTGTTTTTTTCACGCCATAATAAAGGAAACTATGGAGAATTAAAATGACAGGTAAAGTGAAAGTGCTACATACCAAAATAAACAAAAACGGCAGTGCACCAAGAAAAAACAAGGCCGACGCATCACTGTAGGGAACAGCCGTATATTTTATGAGAAGAGATAAAAAAAGCGAAGCACATGCGAGAAGCACAACCACAATGAAAGCTATACAAGAGATTATTTTATAATCTTTTCTTGAGAGTTCCAAAGATTCTTTAAAAGAACGAGCGCTAAACTGTGTTGCAAGAACTGTATTCTGTTCTCTATCCTCTACCTGATAACACCTCAAATTCTGCGCTGGCCCCTTTTTTAATTTGCACCGCATCTTAACTAACACGATTGTCCGTTTTATCAAAGAATAATAAAGTGCCAAGATGATCTTCACGGTAGAAAAGAGTACCGAAAGCAATGCAACATACATAAAGATTATTGTCCCTACAGTAATTAACCATCCAATGATGAAAGAAACGCTCACGTATCCCCCCTATAGTCTTGTGTTAAGAGATTGGTTATCTAAAGGTTGCTGCTCTGGCACTGTTTCCCACAGCTGCATCATTTCCTTCACGTCCCGTTTAAAGATGGCGTGAAAGATAGAAAAGAGTGGAAAGAAACCAGCAAGAGCCCCAAAAATCATTGACGGCATAAAACATACAAAAGCCCAAACACTCTTCCACCCCGCATCACGCAAATGTTCGATGATAGGATTTTTTAAAGGGTTTTGAAGACTTTCTCGCATCGCTTCTTGAAAATTTTGCTGCTTCATTGCTTGCAGCTGTTCTTTAGAAATTTGAAAAACTTCCCAAGGATCCATAGAGACAGCAGCAACAAAAAGCACCAACAAGAGGATAGCCAAGCAACAAATGATGACATAATCCTTTGTTGAGAGAACCATCGCTTTTTTAAAAGCGGCCGATTGATCCAACTCAGATTGCGAGATATAAGCCTTCTCCTCACAGGCTGATGGCTGTTGTGATTGATCTTTGATCATAGGAATAATCCCCCACGTCTAAAATACCCACGCTTTAATATCTGATAACACAAGAAACAGCGTGACGGAGTCGCTTAGCACTCTTCTCATCATGAAGCAAGCACGAATAGTTTTTTTCAGTCTTTTTTAAAATTCCTTGAACACCTAACAACAGAGCTTCTCTCAATGCTTATAAACGTGCCTTTTTCCCTCTTGATCGATCACACAAGCCCAGAGAGCCTTTCCCTAAAGGACACTGTTTTGAGAATACCCTCCTTAGAACACCCTCCTTCAATACCCCACTGGCGAAAAAACAACCGATGACCTAAAATGCCGCGACAGCATCCTTAAAATTTTTCCATTCTCATTTTAAAATTTCTTAAATGAAAAAGCCTCTCTTTTAACATTAGCAAGAAAGGTTTCGTCTCTCACAAGCCCCCAGCTTTATAAAAGCCTCTCTTCATAGACGCCTCTTTTCTCTTGAAGCCCCCTTTATCTCCAAGGATCTTTTCATACAGCTTCTTTGGATAGGACATCGCACCCTTTAAACGACAGCCCCCTACTCATGATGAAATCCATTAAAACAGCCAAAGAAACTTTCAGCCTCTATAAAGGATAGATAAAGAACATCGCCAAACCCAATCGCTTGATTCTTGAGTATTTATTTGAGCCGATAAGTGATTATTTATTTGAAAATAGAGGGCATCTTATGTTATAATGACGAATATGAATAAGGTTGTTTTATAGCGTTCTCTGTCCCTTCACTCTCCGGCAAAGCTCCTCTATAGAGGACCACCTTTATAAGAGGACTCTATGAAAGAATAAGGGCTTAAACAGCGTGATGGAGATCAAGCTTCTGGGTTCAGCGTTCAAAGATAAAAGCCTTATAATCCCTCAATACGCCCCTTATAATCCCCTAATACACCGATGAGAAGAGACAAAAAACTTATGCGAAAAAATAAGGAGAAGCCCCATGGAACTTTATTTTTTCATTCACATGTGACAAAAATTTCTTTTCACTTTTTCCAGAGACGTTGAAAAATCTGTAGAAAGCAAATCATCCGCGATCGCGGCTAAAAAGATAAAGATAAGCATGATGGGGGTGGAGTAAAAACAATATCTTAAAGATGATTTTTTTGCCCTACAAGGTTGCTTTGACGCTTAAAGGCTTCGTTTCTCCTTTGCACTATAACGGCTTATAACCTCCCAGTATTTTTTCGCCCCGTATTTTCTCCAAATGCTTTTTACAATTCCTGTCCCCCGCAACAGACAGTTTCTTTTTCATTCAAATGGTAAATTCATGGAAATAGGTAAAAAACGCGGTAGACCGAGAATAACCGGCAAACAAAGAGAACCCAATGGCCGTATTTCACGTGCCAAAAGCCCCAGCAAATTGACATCTCAATCAGCGCTCCAAGCAGCCATTGAAATGCGTGCAAAACACTTTGGTTTAAGCCTTGAAGAAGCAAAAAATCCGCTTGTGGGGAGCTATATTGGGCGTCTTTGTTTGCTGGGCTATAAAGGGGATTCATCAGGCATCAGTCAAGAGCAATATGACACGGCGCAACAATACTTGCAAATCAGAAACGACTATTTATGTGCCAAAGGTTTGCCAAACGGCTATTATGATGGCTTTAAGCACAGTGCTTCTGATGAGAAAGCAAAAAAGCAATGGGTTGAAAGAGCAACACAACGCTATGAAGCGATGCAAGAAGCGATTAAAGAAGCCCAAAATCTGCATCGTCAACACAACTTTCATGCAGCATTACAATATCTTGTTAGTGAAGATCAGCCCCTACCAACGCTTGTTGGCTCACTGCGCCTTATTCTTGATGCTCTTTATAAACATTTTGACTGTTCCAGCCCAAAGAGTATTCGCTAAAAAACACTAATGTCGTCTCCCCCTCAAAGGCTAAAGCTTCTAAAACCCTACGCCTCGTTTGTAAAATCCGCCTCTCAGAAGAGAGGCACTTAAGATCCACAAAGCGCGTACCCTTGTCATTGGATTTGCGGGGGGATTTGCGGGGCTTAAAGCACAATAAACAAGCCTCAAAAGCGCCCCCACACCTTTAAAAACATTACAGCCGCGCCCCAAGAAACAGACGCTCTCAAAGGACAATATTTTACGGTAGAACAAGATAGCCCCCTCTTCAAACACCCTTTTGTTGGAACAAGCCACTCTCATCCATCCCCCAGCGAATACAACAGCCGCGCCAGTCTCAATCGCTCACACACTCCTCTTCTCTCCAACACCAGCCAATCTAAAGGTTCCATTCCCTCCATAAACCACCAGTCGATAGAATTTCCCCTCCCAATATCACCATCAACAATCTCTCCACCTCACCCTTTCTTTCTCAAAGGAATGTTCTTTGCTCCATCAAAAAGCTTCATCAAAAAAACTTTCCCCCCATAAAAAATTTTCTCCCATAAAAATTCCCATGTAAAACAACATATTTTGTTAAGACAACATATTTTGCGAGATACACCCTATAAATGCGCTTTTTTCTTTCACTTTGTTTCCACGATAAAAAAGGACAAATCATTGTTTTTCTGTTGACAGAAGATGAAAAATCGTATTTAATGACAGGTGCGGTAAAGGGATATTTGCGTCTTAATTTCATCATTAAATCACCATTAAATTTTTATGTTGTGAGAAATTATGAGAGACTGTTTTAAAATCTGTTCTAAAACAGTGTGTTTTGCAACAATGTATAAAGTTGTATAAACAACAATGTATAAAATTGTATGAAGTTTTACTGTTTGAGAAGTTCAAAAGTTTGCTGCAAAAATTGATTGTTTGACGGTGTCTTTCGTCTTTTTTTAACTTCCAGCTTTTTTAATGATCTTTCTTTTGCCGCACCAAAAGCAAGAGAGAGAAAACTGGCTCCACGCCCCCTTCTCATAAAGCGCCCGCAACAAAACACCGCCCTTAACACCCCCCATTCTCCCCTTAAAACACCGATGCAAGCGATCACAGCAACGCAGAGTAATAAGCTAAACACAGCGATCTCCTTTGACGCATAGTCCATTTTGAGCTGCCCCACACTGCAAAGCCCCACACCACAAAAGATGAAGATCATTCCCATTGCTTTATAAAAAAACGACGCCTTTCACGCCAAGGTGCACTTGGGATTCACAAACAGTCCCCCTTAAAATTTTTCCATAAAGCACAATAAACAAGCTTAAAAGATTCCCTGCGCCCTAAAGCACATCACAACCGATTCCAGAAACATATGCCCTCAAAGGAGGAGTGTTTTAGAGCATAACAAACTAGTCCCCCTCTTCTGTTACCCCTCTGTTTAAAAAAACCACTCCCCTCATACACCTTGTTCCTACTGTTTCCCCACTGTTGATGATGTGCGACAACCTGAACACTTGAAATCCACAGAGCGCACTTCCCCTTTCATCCGAGTTGCGACCTTTAAAAAACCGCCAGCAATAAACAAGCTTAAAAGATTCCCTGCGCCCTAAAGCACATCACAACCGATTCCAGAAACATACGCCCTCAAAGGAGGAGTGTTTTAGAGCCTAGCAGGATCATTTGATCACAAAAGGTGAAGACGATCTTTTTAGGGCTTTTGGGGACTTTTTTGGGCAAAAATCCAAAAGAATGTTTTTAAATAGGCAATATTGGCTAAACGGCTCTTGTGGATAATCTCATTTTTTCACAGGGAGAACTGTTGAAAAAATGCTGTCCTCTCTTCATTGAAATGCGCTATGGGATAAAAATAACTTAAACTATAAAGATAACGTTGTAAACACCCGCCAATTTCCTCCAATTTTTACAGATTTTACAGCTGTAAAAAACACGCCGATTTTAAAAACGCAGAAAATTTCTCAATTGACCTTCTTATAAAACCATTGAAAAGATGATTTTTTCCTGAATTTTCAAGAAACAAAAGCTTTTTTTTCAAAACATCATTTTGTCAAAATGTAAGAAAATAATATCGCCTCTCGCTCCTCAAGAGAAAGGTTAATCGTATGAAACCACAAGCTTCACAAGAGGTCTCCCCTCATTCTTCAGCAACACCAGAAGGTGCAAGTTCTAATGATCCTACGGAAAATCTTGCAACACATTTAGAACACCCTAACAGCGCCAAAGAAAAAAATATCCCTTTCGATCGTAAAAAGTTAAAAGCTATTATTGCGGGCTTAGAAGATGACATCTTAACTGGCCGTTGGTTTACAGCTGATTATGCCCGTACAGATCTTCAACTGATGCCAGCCTTGGTAGAACAAGCAAATAGCAAGTATCCCGAAATGCATCTCCAACTGGTAACGTCATCTCACCACTTTGCCCTTGCCCTTAAAGACACACTCGAAAACGGCATTCAATCTTCTAGATTTATCATTTACACAAAGGATAGAGGAATCCATTTTTCAGTCATTGATCACCAAACCATCGATGACAAAACGTCCGTGGTATTTTTTGAACCGACAACACTTAACAATATGAAACCAGCGATGCTAGCATTAAGAACACAATTGGCCATTAAAGCGCATGAATTGTCCAACTGTTCTTTTGCTATAGCAGAAATGGATATTCAACGAAGCTCCTCTGAATGTGGAATGTTTAGTTTAGCGCTCGCCAAAAAGCTTTACCTTGAATCTCAAAAATTAGAAAGACTGCATAAGGATAATGTTCAGGGTGTATTATGCGAACCAGATACACCTCTATCTCCTGAAAAGTTAGATTCTTATCTTCCCGTCAGTTTATATAAACATGCGCAAGGGCGAAGACGCCTCGAACACTATCTCAAAACCAACCCAGAAGCCGCCCATGAAAAAGTCAACAAAAAAGGGGAAACTGTCACCGAGAGATTTGAAAAAAACTTAAAAGAAGAAGGGGGAAAAACTGTTTCTGTTTCACAACATAGAAAAAGAGCCACGGAATACAAAGCTTTGACAATGTAATTGTCATTGACGTTTTCCCCTCTTTCCTCTTCATCAAGCACAAAGCGCTGCTTCTTTATAGCTAAGATTGCGATAAGCAAAGGGGCTTTTGCGTTCGTAAAACAAAAATAGCAAGCAACTTGTCTGTTAAGAGCAAAAGGCTGTTATCCTCTCAAATGTTCTCTCAAAACCAGCCCCTTTTAAAACTGTATCAAAATTCCACAGCTCTTATTCGCCCAAAGCTCTTGTCCACCATGATCCTTATGTAGATAGACAGAATGCTGAACGAGTAAAATTATTTTGATGCTTTCGTCTTCAATCAAAGCCTATACCCACGCTTATTTTTCTGAGCGTGTCACTTTATCTCAAGCGCCTTCATGCCATCAGATCAAACAACCGCAATGGAGTACGCTTATCGTACCTCAACCAACAGCCAGTCCCCCCCAACAAGACTCCCTCAAAAAACCAGCACACGGAGGAAATCTCAAAACCACCCCCGCCCATCAGCTAAAGGCAAACACCACCAACCATTCCCCTACTTGGGATATCCACTTAGAATGTCCACTGGAGATACCATCACCAACCTTTTGATTTCATTAAAGTTTTACATCTCTTTTATTCTTGAAGCGTGAAAAAAATCATTTTTAATCTGTCGACCAGCCTCACAGTTTTGAGAGGCTTTATTTTATGGAGAAGCAAATGAGAAAAATATCACCAAAAGGGCTTTCACTCATTAAACAATGGGAAGGATTGCGTTTAAAGGCCTATAAAGATGCCATCGGGGTGTGGACAATTGGCTATGGTCATACCAGCACGGCTGGCAAACCGTTTGTTCACAAGGGCATGATCATCACAGAAAAACAAGCCGAAGAAATTCTTTCCCACGATTTAAGACAATTTGAGAATGCCGTTGAAAAAAATGTGACGGTTTCCTTAACAGATGAGCAATTTGCCGCGCTCGTATCGTTTTGCTATAATGTAGGAATAGCGGCTTTTTGCAAGTCGACTCTGCTCAAAAAACTTAATAACAGCGAATATGAAGCTGTTCCTTCTGAATTACAAAAGTGGACCAAAGCGGGTGGAAAACGTCTTCACGGTCTTGTGCACCGTCGTGCAGCAGAAGCAGGATTATGGGCAAAAGGGGCTTATGTTTCTCCCAATTATCAAACGGTTGAAACAAAAGACCCCATGGGTTTTCTCAAAGCCGAAGCACTCACCCCCATTATTGGTTCTTTTTCTGGTCTTGGAGGTTTATTGGCAGGCAATGGTCCCATCCAATGGGCTTTGGCAACCATCATGGTTTTAGCCGCTTGTGTTGGCATTTTCTTTGTAACAAAACGCTTTCAGGAGCAGCGCTTATGATGGAATGGCTGAAAAAAAATTTAATGATCACAGGAGCGGCTCTGACCGCTTTTTTTATCGCTTTAGCAAAAGCTTTTAGGCTTGGAAAAAAGCTTGAACAGCAAAAGCAAACAGAAAGAATGCTAAAGTCATCAACAACACGGCTTGAGGTGGAAAATGAAATTAATCAAAAAAGTGATGCTGATGTGCGCGCTGCTCTTATTCACTGGTTGCGCGATAAAAACAATCCATGAGCCTTCATCCTGCATGGGTTGGATGCCCATTTATTTAGAGCAAAAAGATCTCACAAACATCAGTTCAAATCTCGCCAGAGAAATTTTAAAACATAACAAACAAGGGGAAGGCTTGTGTGGGTGGAAACATGGCTAGAAAAAAAACAGAGCTTACAGAAAAGGAAAAAGAAATTCTCCAAGAAATCATCATGACTTATAAAAGTATAAAAGTGATGTCACGCTATACGAAGTGGATTATATTCATCATTTTCCTCTTAGCGCTTGATTTTTCACGGATTATGGATGCCTTGACAAGTATTTTTACACAAAAATCGAATATTCAGCTCTAAAATGAACAATGAAACATGAGACGTGTTCAATTTTAAAAAAACATCCGTTATTTTGAAAACACGGGAAGATTTTATAGATAAATTTTCACGTCTCATGAGAAAGTTTACACGCTTCACAAACGCTATTCTGTCATGAATTTTCAGGCATTAAGCAGCATTCATTTTAGCGGCACTAAGCGGCATGAAAAGGGATTTTTTTAAAAAGCCCATGAGGAAGAAATTTAAGCTGCCTCAAGAAAATATTCTGGGAAAATGAACATGCCAACGGAGACCGTTTAAATTAACATATTGATGGACAGAGAATTATCCGTATCATCGCGAAGCATTTTTAGACCATTCGAAGAGTTTTCTTTTCAATAAACGCATCAGTAAGTAACAGAAATCATATTATGCTAAAGAATACTCCCCTCCATCTTTTCTGAAGCCTAAAGGTAGCACCCTATAAGTTTCATACACTTCGTGGGAGCATTATACCACACACCGGCCCTCACAATCCTCACACCACGGCACCAACCACATACGCCCCCCCCTTAGCTTACAGTTTCGCGTTTTTACGATTTTACTTATTCACAGAAATCCGTAGAGAGCCGATGAACATTTCAAGACTATTGATTTAATCCCCCTTCAAACAAAGGCAAACGTAAAATAAAAGAAACAACGCACCATACCCCCTACGCCCCTCTCAAAACTGTGAAGCAATGGCATGATCTAAAATAATGCCTCCCCTCATAACGAGAACAATACGCGTTTTTTCATTGCTGCATCTCATTGCCACCTAACCACCTTATGGTAAAAAGCAGACAGTACCGCATATACCCCTTACTTATTTCTTCAGCGCCCCTCACACCTTCTTCAAATCTCACTCTTCCACACAACTTTCCAACCTCTACACTTCCGTTCACCCCTCTCTTCATCCAATCATCCGCAAACCCTCATGCTCTTGACAAAGCACACATCCTTTGCCTTTACAGTTTCACGTTTTTACAATTTTGCTTATTCACAGAAATCCGTAGAGAGCCGATGAACATTTCAAGACTATTGATTTAATCCCCCTTTCCCCAACTTCCCCCACATCACGCACCACGGCACCAACCCCATCGCGAAATGCGCTTGAAAACGCAATGTCTCTTCTCTACTTTTTTCTGTAAATTTATAAAATCGTAAAAACGTGAAACTGTAAAATGAACCATAAGAATGTGCGCTTTATAAGAAAAATGATGAGTGAGGGAAAAAAGATCAGGAAAAAGGCATAAATAAAAGGGATAAAAGATGGCATACTGCTCGTGGAGCCATCAGTGCCGTGGTACATTGAGAGCCATAGAAGCTATATAATATAGCTCTTATCTCATTTTATGCTTGTTAATTGTTTGAAGAGGAATGATACCAATCAATAGGCTTTGAGAGCAATGATGACTGAAATGATAGTGATCGGAAATGTCTTATTTTCTGTAAATTGTCAAAATCGTAAAAACGTATAACTGTAAAGTGAACCATAAGAATGTACACTTTGTAACCACTCTCCATACCACAACACCAGCCCTCACACCACGGCACCAGCCCTCACACCACGCACCAACCCTCGCACCATGGCACCAGCCCTCACACCATAGCACCAACCCTCACACCACGGCACCAGCCCTCACACCACGCACCAACCCTCGCACCATGGCACCAACCCTCGTACCATGGCACCAGCCCTCACACCACGGCACCAACCTTCGCACCACGCACCAGCTCTCGCACCACGCACCAGCCCTCACACCACGCACCAGCTCTCGCACCACGGCACCAACCCTCGCACCATGGCACCAACCCTCGCACCATGGCAGCCCCCGTACCACGGCACCAGCCCTCACACCACGGCACCAGCCCTCGCACCACGGCACCAACCCCCGTACCACGGCACCAACCCCCGTACCACGGCACCAGCCCCCGTACCACGGCACCAACCCTCGCACCATGGCACCAACCCTCGCACCATAGCACCAACCCTCGCACCACGGCACCAACCTTCGTACCACGGCACCAGCTCTCGCACCATGGCACCAACCCTCGCACCACGGCACCAACCTTCGTACCACGGCACCAACCTTCGCACCACGGAACCAGCCCCCGTACCGCAGCACCAACCCTCGCACCATGGCACCAACCCTCGTACCACGCAGCCGCTCTATCACGAAATGAGCTTGAAAGCGCAAGGTTTATTCTCTACCGTCTTCTGTAAATTGTCAAAATCGTAAAGAAGAATAACGGGTGTGGCAAAGAGGATCGGGAAAAAGGCATAAAAATGAAAGGGATGAAAGTGGCATGCTGCTTATGGAGCCATTAGGACTGTGATATAATATTGGGGACCATAAACAAAGACTATTAGAGAGAGGACGTTTAGAGTCTTCTTTTCCACGTGAAGGAAGCCACCCCCAAGAACGTGAAGAAGAAAAGAAATAGACAAAAAAAACGGGTCAAAAAGACCCGTTTCTTTATTATTTCTAGGGAAAAGAGCTTAGAAATCCATTCCGCCCATTCCGCCCATTCCACCGGCTGGCATTGGAGGCATTGGAGCCTCTTTCTTTGGCATTTCCGCAACCATCGCTTCTGTTGTAATCAGAAGACTTGCAATGGAGGCTGCATTCTGAAGAGCAGAACGAACCACCTTCACAGGGTCAACAATTCCCAAAGCAATCAAATCACCAAATTCACCCGTTGCGGTGTTGTAACCAAATGTGTCAGTATTATTTTCCAACACCTTGCCAACGATAATAGCCGCTTCTTCACCGGCATTGGTTGCAATTTGACGCGCGGGTGCTTGAAGAGCACGACGAACGATATTGATCCCCGCTTCTTGGTCAGGATTACTTCCCTTAACACTCAACGCACTTGCTGCACGCAACAATGCGGTACCACCACCAGCAACAATACCTTCTTCCACAGCAGCACGTGTTGCATTCAAGGCATCATCCACACGGTCTTTCTTTTCTTTCACTTCAACTTCCGTTGCCCCACCCACACGGATAACAGCAACACCACCAGCGAGTTTAGCCAATCTTTCTTGCAATTTCTCACGGTCATAGTCAGAAGTTGTTTCTTCAATCTGCGCTTTAATCTGATTAACGCGTGCAGTAATTTCAGCCTTTTGTCCAGCACCATCAATAATGGTGGTGTTTTCTTTAGAAATATTCACTTTTTTAGCACGACCAAGCATATCTAAAGTGACATTTTCAAGCTTAATGCCCACATCTTCAGAAATCACCTGACCCGATGTCAAGATAGCGATATCTTCCAGCATTGCTTTACGGCGATCACCAAATCCAGGTGCTTTTACAGCAGCAATTTTCAAACCACCGCGCAACTTGTTCACCACGAGCGTTGCCAAAGCTTCGCCTTCCACATCTTCAGCGATGATAAGAAGAGGTTTACCAGACTGCACAACCGCTTCCAAAACTGGGAGCAAGGATTGCAAATTAGACAATTTCTTTTCGTGAATAAGAATGTAAGGATCATCAAGATCCGCCACCATTTTCTCAGCATTGGTAACAAAGTAAGGGGAAAGATAGCCACGATCAAACTGCATTCCTTCCACAACTTCCAATTCGGTTTCAGCGGTTTTAGCTTCTTCCACGGTAATGACGCCTTCATTGCCCACTTTTTCCATGGCATTTGCAATCATTTTACCAATTTCTTCAGCACCGTTTGCGGAAATGGTCCCTACTTGTGCAATTTCTGCTGAAGTTTGGATTTTTTTGGCTTTTTTGAAAAGATTAGCCACCACTTCATCCACCGCAGCATCAATCCCGCGTTTAAGATCCATAGGGTTCATGCCCGCAGCAACAGCCTTAACGCCTTCTTGCACAATCGCTTGTCCCAACACCGTTGCCGTTGTTGTTCCATCCCCAGCAATATCGTTGGTTTTAGAAGCAACCTCGCGCAACATTTGCGCACCCATATTTTCGAACTTATCGTCCAGTTCGATTTCTTTTGCAACGGACACACCATCTTTTGTGATGCGTGGCGCACCAAATGATTTATCAATCACCACATTGCGCCCTTTAGGGCCGAGTGTCACCTTAACCGCATTAGCAAGGATATCGACACCGCGCAACAAACGCTCACGCGCTTCACGGCCAAATTTGACTTCTTTAGCAGCCATTTAATTTCTCCTTGGAGTTTTTTTCAAAATAGTACACAATGAAAAATTGAGCGCTTTTGAATTAGCCCATAATTCCCATAATGTCAGATTCTTTCATGATTAAGAGGTCTTCCCCATTAATCTTGACTTCAGTTCCAGACCATTTTCCAAATAAAATACGGTCCCCTGTTTTGACTTCTAAAGGCACACGCTTTCCGTTATCATCCAGAGCGCCATTGCCAACAGCAATCACTTCGCCTTCTTGTGGTTTTTCTTTTGCTGTATCAGGAATGATAATCCCACCAGCGGTTTTATTTTCAGATTCAACCCGACGAACAACGACACGGTCGTGAAGTGGGCGGAATTGTATATTAGCCATGTTTTAAATCCTTAAAACTGAACATAATTGCATTAATCTTAGAAAGTTCTTGCTAGCACTCTATGTATGTGAGTGCTAACACTCTCTAAGATATAAAATCGGCTTTTCTCAATGTCAAGGATAGCCATAAAATAATTTCTCTATAAATACAGCTTCCACGTCTTGCTTCTTCTTGCCATTTCGCGTTATCTAGCTTTTTTAAGAACCCGTGAACAAATAAAGGATCTTATCATGGTTGAAACACGTCAGGAAACGGATAGCTTTGGAACGATTTCGGTACGCCAAGATCGTTATTGGGGAGCACAAACTGAACGTTCTCTGCATAATTTTAATATTGGCAGTGAAAAGCAGCCTCTCACCATCATTTATGCCCTAAGCCTTGTGAAAAAAGCAGCTGCCCTTGTCAATATGGACAAAGGCAAACTTTCTCCCAAGATTGGCAAAGCGATTGTCACAGCGGCTGATGCTGTTCTCTCTGGCGCTTTCGATGAACATTTTCCCCTTTCTGTTTGGCAAACAGGCTCAGGGACCCAAAGCAATATGAATGTCAATGAAGTGATCGCCAACCATGCTAGCATGCTTTTGGGGGGCAAACTGGGCAGCAAAAAGCCTGTTCATCCCAATGACCATGTCAATATGAGTCAATCCTCCAACGATTCCTTTCCCACGGCGCTTCACATTGCCACCACGCTGCAAACACGCCAACATCTTTTTCCTATTCTTGAAGCGCTCATTACCACTTTCAAGAAAAAAGAAGAAGAATTTGCCGACATCATCAAGATTGGACGTACCCATACACAAGATGCCACACCCTTAACGCTTGCCCAAGAATTTTCAGGCTATCGGGTCGCGCTGGAAGCCAATCTTCATCGGATTGAAACAGCCCTTGCTGATGTTCAAATGCTTGCTCAGGGCGGAACAGCTGTGGGAACAGGGCTCAACGCCCCGAAAGGCTTTGACGTTGCCTTTGCTCAAAACATCAGCGCCCTCACAGGAATATCCTTTAAGACGGCACACAATAAATTTGAGGCGCTGGCTCATCATGGTGCTCTTGCGCATTTCCATGGTAGCTTAAATGCCTTAGCCGCTGATCTCTTTAAAATTGCCAATGACATCCGGTTTTTGGGTTCTGGTCCCCGTTCTGGCTTAGGCGAACTCAACTTGCCTGAAAATGAACCCGGCTCCTCTATTATGCCCGGCAAGGTTAACCCCACCCAATGCGAAGCCATGACCATGGTTGCAGCCCAAGTTTTTGGCAACCATACCACCGTCACCTTTGCCGCCAGTCAAGGGCATTTTGAACTCAACGTCTATAAACCTGTTATTGGCTATAACGTTTTACAATCGATTACCCTTCTTGGGGATTGCATGCGCTCCTTTGATATGCACTGCATTCAAGGATTACGCGCCAATCGCGTTCATATTCACGCCCTCATGGAGCGTTCACTGATGTTAGTCACAGCTCTTGCTCCAGAAATTGGCTATGAAAAAGCCGCTGAAATTGCCAAAGCAGCGCATAAAAATGATACAACTTTGCGCACTGAAGCCCTTAAAGCAGGCGTTTCTGGAGAAGATTATGACCGGCTGGTTGATCCCAAAAAGATGATCGCTCCCCAATAAAAATCCGACAAAGAAGAAACAAACTTCTTAACTCTTATCCCTCGAAGCCATCGGGGCGCCACGCCCCGATGATAGTTGCTCACAGTGTTTATTTTAGGTTCTCATCTCCATTTTGGCTCTGGTCCAAAGGAACTCTTGCACCAGAAATTGGCTATGAAAAAGTAGCTAGAATTGCCAAAGCAGCGCATAAAAATGATACAACTTTGTGCACCAAAGCCCTTAAAGCCAAGTGTTTTTAGGAGAAGATTATGACCGGCGGGTTGATCCCAAAAAGATGATCGCTTCCCAATAAGAATCCGACAAAGATAATATAGTGTTATTAAACTTGAATGAGAGTCCTGAAAATTGTAAGATTTTTTCATTTTAAATCCCTTTATATTGGTTGAAACAATCAAAATCACTTGCTGGCACATCACAAGCGAAATGTGTGGGTGGTAAAAATTTGTATAAAAAAGGACTCAAAAATGCCTCTAATGAACCCTCGAGAAGTGCTGAGGATTGGTCCATAACATTTTAGAACAGGCCCAAGTGTGTGATGATACCGGCTTGCTCTTTTTTTATGAAGCGTAACGATAGGAATGCTTCTCAATGAGGCAACAGCTATTGGAACAAAACGCAACACCCCACAAGTTTTTGACATTGCCTTTGCGACAAATAATCAGCGCCCTCACAGAAATATCCTTTAAGATGGCCCACAATAAACTTGAAGCGCTTGCGCATCATGGCGCTCTTGCGCATTTTCACATAAGCTTGAATCCATACGCTGTTCTCTTTAAAGCTGCTCTCTTTTTTAAAAATTGCCAATGTTAATCGGTCTTTAGGATTTCATCTCCATTCCAGCTGAGACGAACGAGAAGAATGGTTTATCCTTTTCATGAAAAAAAACCTCATAAACGAATAGCGCTTCCTCCTTTTTATTCTTCATGTCACCCCTTTTAATATTCCATTGAATCAATCCAAACGCTGTGCTTGGATCGTTACAAGAAAGCGTAGCATAGCGATAAAAACAATGGAAAAAAGAACGTTGCTCTTCTTCTCAAACGCTCAAGACTATCGCCATACAAGAGGAGTCAGAAGATTAAAACTGACAAAGAATAGGAAGGACGTACTCTGCACTTTTTAAAACGAAGGACATTGATATCCAGCATATATATGAAGCACAAGAATATCAATCATTATGGATAATGCATTTATACATTAACAATAAAAAAGTATTTTTATATCTACAAAATAATATTTTTTTAACAAGATAAAATATTAACTTATTAAATCATAATGTTTTCTACAATACAGAGAATACTGAAAGGATATAGCCAAAAAAATTCTTAAAAATTAAGACGTTCACGGTGTAAGAGCAAGATAAACACGTTTTTAAAAAATACTTAATACTGAAAAATTATGGATTTTTGGTGTGCTTTATTTTTTTCATAATGAAATTATATATAGATTTTTTTAACTAATTTATGCATAATAGATTATGTAATTGAAATAAATTGGGGACGTTTTATGAATACAAAATGTTTAATTGCACTCTCTCTTTTCACTTTTATGACTGCTTCAACAGCGCAAGCGGCTGATACGGTAATGTTTCAACCATCAAAGTCGAATGTTACAGCGCCAAGTGGTTTAGCTCCAAGGATTGCGCCAGTCACTGTTTCTGTGCCTTTTTCTTGGTCTGGTTTTTATTTTGGCGGACAAATTGGACAAGTTTTCACTAAGAGCACTTTAGATTACGCTCCAAAAACAGAGAACGGGAAATGGGCTTGGGTCAACAGAGATCTCTCACCAAAACCATCAGGATTTATCGGCGGTTTTTATGCAGGTTCTAATATTGATTTAGGAAATAGCCTTGTTGTCAGTTTTGATACAGATATGATCTGGTCTGGGCGGAAAAACAGCCAAACGGACAATGGCAAGAAAATTCTCGATAACTTAGACTCTCTTAACGCAGTCTTTCAAGAAGCTGGAATTCCTATTATAAAACCCGCTGCTCAGGATGAAACGATCCCCAACTATGGTGATATTATTGTGAGCAGTGTCACATTGAAAGAAAAATGGGCTGGCGCTCTGCGTGCGCGCATTGGTTTTGCTTCCCATCGTCTTATGCCTTATATTGCAGGGGGTGTTGCCTACACACAGATGCAATATATCCTATCTCTTTTAACAAAATCGCAAGAAGATTCGACAGTATTTGCTTCTGGCAATGTGTTCGATAAGACAAAAAGAATGATTGGTTATACTGTTGGTGGTGGCTTTGATCTTGCCATGACAGATGACATTATCATGCGTACAGAATATCGTTATACAGATTTTTTTAAACAGAAATTTGCCAATGATGAACTTAAAATGAGTACCCAGGCGCATAATTTTCGCCTTGGCATCGCTTATAAATTCTAATCTCTTGTAGAAAACAATGAAAC
Source organism: Bartonella sp. B1099 (assembly GCF_944801835.1). Classification (GTDB taxonomy): domain Bacteria; phylum Pseudomonadota; class Alphaproteobacteria; order Rhizobiales; family Rhizobiaceae; genus Bartonella. Next base: position 398,548 of record NZ_CALYLN010000001.1, read on the forward strand.
GTTTAAAAAGCCCTGTAAAAGCAGGGTTTTTTTTTATGCTTCTCTCCCCCCTTTAAAAAAGACGAAGACTCTAAAAACCAGCGCTAAACCGTCCATAAAGGCTAAACCATCCATAAAGAAATTGTGAAACAATCCAGCTTTTCGCAAGCTCCTATCCTCCCCCCTTTAGAGGACACATGTGAAATAGAAGAGCTTTACCCTCACGATCATTACATGAAATAAGGAAGAACACGGATATTTCTTTAAAACAAAGACGCATACTGCGCATCAAGGGCAGCTGATGATGATAACACGGACAACAGCATAACAGAGATAGAGTGTATGTGTTTATTTTTCAATCTTTATCTTCACGCCTCCCAAAGCAATGTTTCTTCATCGATAAACAATCCAGTTTTTCAGTGTCAATTCACCGATCACCTCCTTTTTCCTCAAGTAAGATCACTTGATAGGGTCACGGAAATTGCTTTTGCGCCCCATCTCAAAAAAACAAAGATTTTAACCCGCTATTTTAAACCACTATTCTAAAAACCCATGGCGGATTACCCCCCCATGTCAGTTTGTAAAGAAACGACAACTCTTGAGTGAATTCCTCTTGACTTCCCATTTCATGGGTTTCACTTAAATTGAAAAATGCTATGGGAAAGCTCTCACTTGAATATTCAAGACACACTGAAAAAAATACTGCAACGGCTTGCCTTCTATCACCCCACGTCAAATGACGCTGTGTTACAACTGTTTTATGCCAGAATGGAACAAGGATATCGCCTCTCTCTGTTTGTGTCATTTCTGAAGCGAAAGAGACAATCTCATTGGAGAAGAACTCATTGGGGAAGAATATGACGTTGTAAAAGCCAAAAAAACCATTTGTGAAAAGCCGTTTCCAGCCTTACCTTCTCCTTTTTGACGTCTGCTTCAGCAAGCAAAGGCCAAGCAGTATCTTTTAAAGAATAGGGCTATTACCTCACGTTTTTGTTTTTCAACCCATTTGGGTCCCCTCACATCATAGGAGAGTCCTTCAAACCATGCCCTCAAGACACGGGCTCATTTGCGGGCGTATTAAAAAAAACATGAAACCCGCAAACCCATTTCGCCACAGATCCCATAAAAAATAAAATCTATTGTGCACCCTCTTTACCCTTCATTAAAGAGCACGCTGGAAGCTTCCTATACTTTGCCCCCCTCCAAGGATACCCCTTCACACTTAATCAAATTCATGAAAAGGCATGCTTGTACAGTTTTACGCCACAAAAGTGTATCCGGCTTATCATGTGCAAGAGCATGGTTTTGACTGATTGGCAATCAACAGATTTAAAAATAAGAGCCCCCTCTTGTCTTCGAGTTTGTTCATTCAACAGGCAAAACAATGAATCCTGTTGATAAATCCCAATTTTTTACAAATCCCATGATTTTATAAATCAATATGATGCACTCTGTTTGAATAAGTTAACGCATTTATTTATAAATAATAATTTGCTGTTTTGCATATTGAATGAGAGTCCCGAATATCGTAAGATTCTCTCATTTCAAATCTCTTTATCTTGAATCAATCAAAATCATACCCTTGCACGTTAAAAGCGGGATGAATGTGTGGATAAAATTTGTATAAGTATAAGAGAATTAAAAATGGCTCTTATGAACCGTCTCAATGCAAGGTCTGTTGCAACATTGGGGGCTGGTAAATATAATGATGGTACCGGCTTGCTTTTTTACATGCGTAAAAATGGGGGTGCTCAATGGATTTACCATTATACCATTCACGGGCATAGTCACGAAATGGGCTTGAGTACCTTGAGAGATGTTTCTTAAAAAAGCTCATGAATTGGTAACTGGGTGGCATTCTGTTTTTCGTAAAGGTCGTGCCCCCATTAAATGGAAGTCTTTATAAAAGTGGTGCGGGTGGTCGGACTCGAACCGACACTCCTTTCGGAACCAGATTTTGAGTCTGGCGCGTCTACCAGTTCCACCACACCCGCACTTGTATTATAAAAGACAGACTTGTCGATTATTCCCTTGCACTATATGAAGAAGCATAGATTCGTCAACAGAAGACTTTTGATTTTTTAAGAATTTCTCTCATTTTCTTCTCTGTTTAATGGAATATTTTCTTTATCACATTTATAGCAAATTCATTTGTAAAGTTTTTACCTCTTAAATTTATAAAAAAAACTCATGATATTAAACAAATTAAAGCTTTGGACGATTTCTTTAGCAAATCGGCGTACAGCACCACACTGGCTTGGTTTCATTGCCTTTATTGAAAGTTCTTTTTTTCCCATTCCCGTAGATATTTTATATATCCCACTGCTGCTTATCCGCCAAAATCGGGTTTATCGCTATGCTTTCATTGCAACCATCTGTTCTGTTTTAGGAGGCATTGCCGGTTGGTTTATCGGACATTTTGCCTATGACACCCTTGCCAAACCCATTTTAGAATTTTACGGTAAAGTTGAAAGTTTTGAAGCTCTAAAAAACCATGCAACCCTGCAATTTCTAATCATTTTATTGATAACATCAGGTTTTTTTCATCTTCCCCCCATCAAAATTGTCACAATTTTGGCGGGTGTGATGAGTGTCCATCTTGAACTTTTCATTCTCATTTGTATTTTTTCCCGAGGTGCCCGTTTTTATCTTCTCGCGTGGCTGATTAAACATTTTGGACAAAAAGCAATGAATTTTCTAAAACAGCATTTCAAATGGATTATCCTCATGGGGTGTGTTAGTCTCCTTTTAATTTATGGGCTTTTCATAGCTTTTTTTAACAAACAGCTTTTATAAGGAACAGACCCAATGGCATGTGTTTTTTCTTCCCATTCCCTTTTACACAAGCATCTTCATCTAGAACCCAGCAGAAAAGAACAAAGTTTATGGGCTTTTTTTCTGGCTTTTTGCTTGTCCGCCACCGTAGGTCTTGCCCTTTGTTTTGAATATTTTGGTGGGTATCTTCCTTGCGATTTATGTCTTATCGAACGTTTTCCCTATTACGGTGCCATCCCCTTTTTGCTCTTAGCAGGTTTTGGAGCATGGTTTTTTCGCATGTCTTCTTGGATACAACTTTTATTTTTATGTGTTTTTGTCTTAATGAGCATCAGCCTTGTTTTAGCCGTTTATCATGCCGGTGTTGAATATGGCTTTTGGGAAGCTCCTCCCAGTTGTGGTTTAAACGCTGTGCGAAAAACCTCAGACATTAACCAACTGCTTAATCAATTAAACAACATTCACCCTCCTTCTTGTTCAGAAGCCCCCACCCGTTTTCTTTTTCTTTCATTTGCCGGTTGGAATGTGGTTGCAAGCCTCCTTTTCATCCTTATGAGCCTCTATATTACTTCAAAAGGCATTCTTTCAGGCCACAAGACATAAACGAATTCCTCCCACGCAGAACAGCATACTTTCTCTTTAAAACACTGCATAGCGCATGGGTTTGCAATAGCAAAAGAGCCCCCAGCACAAAGCGTCAAGAACACAAAAATTATCCCTGCAACACGCGTCCGCAAACATCATCTTCTCATCAAACTTCTCCTTAAACATTAAAACGGATGAAACACACCTTTTGTTGTAAAATCTCCCTCTGTTTTCTTTTTCATGCCTTTGCAGGTTTAATGTTGTTATCAATATCCTCCTCTCCAAAGGGGAGAGAAACAACAAAAACAACGAATATCTATATTTTATCGTTTTGCTTCTCTGTACTTATCAGCAATATTTTGATAGAAGCTGGCGGCAGAAAAGCGATCAGAGAATTAAGTGAGGGGACCGATAAAGATTGAATGGTCAACCATGCCTGAGGATAAAAACACAACGCCTCCCACTCCCCCTTCCTCGCTTACTCCTGTAGAGATCTGTCACCTTGAAGCACCGCATAGTGTGATGGAACATGATCATGCCGCATGGCGAGAACATGAGAAATTTGGAGATCTCAATGCGCCTTACACAAAACCCCCTCATATAAAACCTCGGCTCAAATCAGCACCACGCATTCGACAAGTTTTTTGGTGCGATTTCCCTCATGATTCGATTCTCCCTGAATTCTGGAAAAAACGTCCTGTTTTAGTGCTCTCTAAGAATGCGAAGCTCTACGGGAATGTTACGGTTTTGCCCTTTTCGACAAAATCACAACCGAATAATCCCGCGGCTTATCCCTTACAATCTCCAATAGAACATAAAAAAGCATGGATTATCTGCAATTATGTAACAACCGTTTCGGTAAGCCGTCTGAGTTGCTCACATAGTGGCGCCCCAAGGTTATCGGAGGAAGAATTTCATAAAGTTATTTCTCTTATGCTTAAATATTTACCCCGTTTACACCCTTGACTTTTTTTTACAATAAGCGTATATAAAAAAGCATATACGGCATCAGTAATGGTGGCCGCTTCCCCGCAAGGGGAGATAGGAACGGAGGAGTGGGAAACCACTCCTTTCGTCGTTTAAGTGCTCCCTTTAATTTAAGCGATCCAGCAAGAGTATCACCATCATCACGCAAAAGCAACGATCACAAACTGCAGTAAAGAGGCTTACGCAGTAGCAAGGATTATAATTCTCTCTTTAGAGAACTGTTTCACAATAAACAGCCCGCAGGATGCATTCTCCTTACACGGTTACCTGTTTCCTTTAAACAAGCGATTTTAATGGTCAATTTTATTTCCAAGAAACACCCCTCTTTGGTGGAATATATTTTTCTTTGTTCTATCCCCTTGAAAGCCCTTGATATTCTTCAAGTGTCATTCTTTAACGTTGACCACCATCACCATAAAACAAAAGCTTGTTCATCACTTCCATTGGTCAGAAATAAATGGACAAAAGGGACACTGAAATATCGATCATCACCTGCGCGAGCGACAAATTCTTCCAGAGTAACCATGCCATACAGCTGTTTTTCTTTTCGCATTTTCATCATGATAAATCATAAGATATCCTTTTCGTATTATGCCATGAGAGGATTTTACTATAGCGCCAATTTTTCAAGAGAAATCCTTCACAAAGCGATAGAGAGCAAGGTTTCTTTAGGGAGAACGCACAGGACGCCGTGTTTTGACCTTTTCCATCACAATGATAAATTCAAACTTTAGCCAACGCGACAATACGCTCCCTCTAAACGATTTTCGCACCACCTCATCCGCCACAGGCTGCTCCAATATCGATCCATTCATCGGTATATTTCCTTGAGAATTTTTTGCACTTTCAGTCCCCGTAAAAAAAGAAAAGATTTTTTTTAGCATTGTCATCTCCATAACATTTTCATCTCCATTGCATTTGATTTTCCTATTCAGTTGAATCGAATTGAACAATGCCAAAAAAAATCAATAAAAATAGATGGTTAAGTTATGAAAACGATAGGGGAGGTTTTACTGCCCAACAATGTCTATTTTCCCCCCTCTGAATAGTCATTGAAATACGATAAAATATTTTCTTATGTAAAAACAATTAGTTATAATCTAGGGGAGGATAGCTTAAACCTCCCCCCCCCTAGAAAGGCATTTCTGCATCATCAACAGACGCAGAACAAACAGAATTATCACTTTTTTTTAGTTTCTTTTTTTTCTGATAAAGAAACGCTAGCTTTTGTTTTTGGAGCCCCTCCTTCAGGTACCCAATTAGCAACGCTTGAAACCTGTTCAATGAAATCCTTTGTTAATTCACCATTTTTCTTTACATATTTTTTACCATTCCCTTGCACCCATTGTGCAAGCGTTGCTTTAACACTTTTACCCAGTTCAGCCTCGCTCACTGCTTCCCATGCCGCCACAGCTGCAGCAAGCTTTGGAGCATAACGTGGATGATTTGGATTTTGAAACGCATACTTTTGATCCTTAATGTCGCCAGAATCATCCTCAGGAAAGAAAAATGTAGGGCGCTGACCACGTGATAAAAGCCATTCTTTTAAATCTTCAACGAGAACATGTGAGGAAGATTCATTTATAAAACCTAGAATACTATTCTCAACCCATTCTATTATTAACCGACTGCTGTGTCCTGCTTGAACGATGGCATTATAAGCAATATGGAATACAACAGTACTCTCTCGAGATACGACATTGCCATCTTCGTAAATAACACTATCTTCTGGGTAAGGTGTCTCGATAACTGTACATGTCATAGGATTCAAACCAGCTATTAAAAGCGCTGCCTGGAGTATTGTTAGTTTTTCAAGAAGCCGCCACAATTCCAAGCATTTATCAATTTCCATATATTTCCCCGCCTTTTTCTACAAAACTGAATGTTTTTTTCAAAACGCTAAGAACAATCTCCCTCAATACACAGAGATTATGCACTCCCTCCCGAATTTATTACACTTTTAAGTGGTCCACAACATTTCCCTTCTCGTGATTCACAAGGAAATGATTTTGATTGATTCAATATAAGAAGTTTTGAAGTGAGAGAATCCTACTGAATTTGGGGCTTTCATGCAAGATATAAGGCGCGTTGCAAGGCGATAAATGACCTTTCATAAAGCACCATTTTCATGCGTGATCAAACAAATACATCTCTTTCATTGATACACTCTAACCTTTAAAACAAGTTCCAATTACAGCACAAAAGATAATTTGTTAGACGCAAACAAGTCCACCTCAATGCTAATATCATAAGAGGGCTGGCTTACACTTAAAACGCGATGCGGAATGTAAAACGATCCAATAAAAATGCCGAGAATAAACGCTGCTAAAGACTGTCGCGAACATTGGGGACTAAGACAAGTGATGGCGCTGGCGTGCTCTTTTATGAAGCATAAAGATGAGAAGACTCAATAGATTTTTATTATTTCATAGGCATTTACTGCTTTATTCCCTTCAGCAGCGCTCTTACGAAAAGAGACTTAGAACCCTTGAGACAAGGTCTCTTTTAAAGAATGATCTCAAATTTCAAAAAGTTTTTTATCATTTTTTGAACGCACCAACTAAATGATAGCGCTGGCTTATTTTTTTCATACATTTCCGAGCATAAATCCATTGACTCTCGTACAATAATTGGAATGCTCCATTGGAACACCCCTTTAGCAAAATAAAGCCTATTTTCTCTCAATTCCTTCACGGGGCTCCCCTCGCGAAACCCCTGGATAAATCTCCTTTATTGATTGGTCAGCTTTACTTTCATGGTGCCCGCACATTCTTTTTTTTCTCACTGCAACTTTTTTGCATTTTTTCAGTTTGTAATTTTTAGGTTGACTTTCAGTTTATTTTTCTTCATCTTTTAGAATTATTCTAAAGTGCAAAGGAACAGAGAATGTTTAAATCGTTTTTTTCATTTGTACAGCGTAAAGCTCTGTTCTTTCGTTCGGCACAAAACATGCTCCTTCAAGCACTCAAAGTAAAAGAGCAACAAGCAGCGCTCTATTTAAAATATGCAAAAGCGCTAGAGTCTTATTCCTCTAAAGAAGCGGCGGTTTTTACGGCGATGGGAATTCAAGAGCTTGAAAATTATAAGCAACTTTTGTGTCTTTCTTGCCATAATCGAGCGCACACGGCGGCTGGATTATGTGAACAAACTTCTTTTGTAAAAAGCAAGGGGAGCCAACCTTCTCGCCCAAAAACAGCAGCAAATCACACCATAAAAAAGCCCTCGAAAGCGGAAAAACAAACACTTTTGACATGGATTCAACCGGGTCTTGCCGGGTTAATGGATGGCTCTGTCTCCACCCTTGCCCCCATTTTTGCTGCCGCTTTTGCCACGGGAGAAACCCATCAAACTTTTTTGATCGGGCTTTCAGCTTCCATTGGAGCGGGACTTTCAATGGGTTTCACAGAAGCCGCCCATGATGATGGCAAATTATCAGGACGGGGTTCGCCCTTGAAAAGAGGTCTTGCCAGCGGCATTATGACCACATTGGGCGGGTTAGGTCATACGCTTCCCTATTTGATCAATTCTTTTTATGTCGCAACAGTGATTGCCTGTATCATTGTTTTTTTTGAACTCGGCGCCATCGTCTGGATCCAGAACAAATACATGTCAACCCCTTTTTGGCGCGCCTCTTTACAGGTCATCATTGGGGGGACTCTGGTTTTTGCCACAGGGATTCTTATCGGCAGTATTTAAAAAAAACGCGCACCCCTTATCCTTTCGATCTCGAATATAATTTCGCTCTCGCATAGAGAGTTCCTTTTTAACGAAACATCAAATCATCGTTGGCAATCCCCTTATTAAAAAGATTCTTATGGTGCTTTGGGATGTGTATACTTTGGCGTATTCTGGATCAACAAGAGATCATAACCAAGCTCTGGGGACAACCTGCATCAAAAAACTTTTATCGGCTTGTTTTATGAATATCTTTTGTTAAAGTACCTTTTTTTCTAGACCTCATATTTTGGAAATGCTTTGATCATGCCGCACACTGAAACCAACACACCCCTCAACAAGCAAGAAAATTGTGTCTCTTCAAAATCTTCACACTCCGTGACTTTATCCGTCGAGATTCTTGCACACGGACAAGATTTAGAGCTTCCTCACTACGCAACAGCGGGTTCTGCGGGTCTTGATCTACGCGCCGCCCTTGGAAAAGAAGAAACGCTCGTCCTTTCACCAGGGCAGCGTGCTCTTATTCCAACGGGACTCATTTTTCATTTATCCCCAGGGTATGAAGCGCAAATACGCCCACGCTCTGGTCTAGCTTTAAAACACGGCATCACATGCCTTAACACTCCAGGGACGATTGATAGTGATTACCGTGGCGAAGTCAAAGTTTTGCTCATTAATTGTGGTCAGGAAGACTTTTCTATTGAACGAGGCATGCGCATTGCTCAAACAGTCATCGCCCCTGTCACCCAAGTTAATGTTTGTGCCATTGAACCAGCGCAAGAAGACAGCCAAAGCCATAACGGAAGCCGTGGAACAGGAGGTTTTGGTTCCACAGGGCATACTTAAAGCAGCTTAAAGCAACACAAAACGCATTCCAAAGGTTTTTTCACTTCCCAATCCCTTGATTTTTTTGCAAGCACTATTGGGATTTGAACTCCTTTTCCTTGGATTTTACAAGCTCTTGATTTTTGAGATTCCTTGAGCTTTTAAAGCAAAGCAGCGTCCATTTATGCCCAAGGCTTTTACCTTTTAATCAAACGCACAAAGCCCTGCATCCTTTCTCCTCCCACGTCCCTTCTCAACATTCACGACCCCCGTGACGTTATCAATTCAGAAAATCTTGTGTTTGAAAACAATAAAAATTTCTCACTACGCGACAGCGGGTTCTACTGGTCTTAATAATTGATATGCAACCCTTGAAGAAGCAAAAACCTTTGCACGTAAGATATGCCCTTCTTCCTTGACGTCTTTCCTTGATCACTTAGGGCTTTTAAAGCACGCATCCTCCTCCACGCGTCTCATTTAAAAGCACAAGCCTCCACATGCCCGCACATCCCTCACATGCCTTAACACCCCAAGGACGATTGCGTGTGATGATCCAAGAAGACAGCTCCTCTTGACTGGATTTAAGAAGAATTCCTTGTCTTGTAAAATAAGCGATTCAAATGCCATAAGAATGTCTCATGACCAATGTGTTTTTTGCACCATCACACCCCAAGTCTCTTGTCCGTTAGCAGCAAGATTGAGAGCGTTTTGTAATCCGATCAGACAGATTGACGCTATCCAACACATACATCTTTGGTTGCATCAATCGATGACACTGCCCCTCATCAATTTTACGCTATGCCTTTGATATGACTTTGATAAAGTTGCTTTGCTTCCTTCAACAAAGCTATTTTTTATCAGATATTTTTTATCACGGAGCAGAAGTTGTTCCAGAAATATGAGCGTTTTCCACAGTGCTGGTTGTTTCCACCTTCCCATGACCCACCATGTTAGCGCCCGCTTTCTCGCTAGCATCGTCTGTCACAACAAGTCCCTTTGTTCCATCTGCTGTTTTATGATTGCCCCCATCTCTTGCGGCAAGGTTGGGAGAATTTTGCAATCCGACAAGACCGATTTTTCCATATCCAGCCATGCGTATTTGGTTTAATAAATCGATGACAATGCCATAATCAATTTCACTATCGGCTTTGATTAAGATTTTTGTCTCTAAATTTTGCTTAGTTTCCCTCAACAAAGTTTCCCTCAAGGCTGCTTGTTCTATAAGATAATCGCCAATGTAAAGAGAATGATCTTTTTGCAAAGTGACATAAAGGGGCTCATCAGGTTGAACCACTGAAGGCGCTTGAGTGATCGAAGGAAGCTGAACAGGAATGACAGATGTTGCCAAGGGAGCAGCAACCATAAAAACAATCAGCAAGACCAACACAACATCAATAAAAGGGGTCACATTGATTTCACTGTGCAACCCACTTTCATCGAGATCAAAATCATCATTAAAGCTTGCTTTCATTTTTTATGACTTTTCTGTTGTCTTTGTCGATCAAGTTCACGACTCAAGAGCCTTTCAAGAGCAGCCGCGATATCACCTAAATCACTGCGATACCCATTCAAAGCACGCATAAGGCTATTATACATAACAACGGCGGGGATCGCTACAAAAAGCCCAATCGCCGTTGCAAATAAGGCTTCAGCAATTCCAGGAGCAACCACATCAAGCCGCGTTGTTTGCGATTGCGCAATCCCAATAAAAGAATTCATAATTCCCCAAACTGTTGCAAAAAGCCCCACAAAGGGCGCAATGGCGCCAATGGTTGCAAGAACAGCACTTCCACAGGCAACACGTCGTGTCGCAGCCAGCAAGCAGCGTGACAAAAGCGAATGAACCCTTTCCTTTAAACCTTCATGGACATCGCGGACATAAACATCGCGAGAAACATCTCCATATTGCTTATTTTCCTCATAAAAGAGAATATCTTCAAGCGTTTGTGCACTTTTTCTTGGATTGGTTTTCTCACCCGAACTTTCGCTTGTTCCTTCAGGAGCCACAAAATGAACCTCTTGCGTCGAAAGATAGACCTCTTTAAGGACTTCTTTGAGAAAAAACACCCCAGCCCCTTTGCTTTCTTTCAAGCTCGCAGCCAAACGCGTAAGAGTCTGAGCGTTCAGAACCAATCGGAGTTCATGACGCACGCGTCGTTTTGCCAAAGTGATCTCAATAATTTTCACAAAAGCAATTGTCCAAGATATCAAAGAAGCAAGCAACAAAAGAACGATAACAGCTTTCACCACCCAATCAGCAGCCATAAACATAGAAAAAGGCGAAAAATCATGCATTGCCAATCCAGCAGAACTCTTCTCTAAAGGGACTGTTTCAGATTCCATTTCTGTCTCACACTCTCGTGGTCTTATCTTCAATTATACGCTGAATCGCCATTCTGCAGAGCCCCCCCTATTCCACAATGCCACTTCAACGTCACTTCCACCTTCCTCTTAAGAAAGAAAACTTGATAAATCAAGTATAGTTTTATTCCCTAAACGCTCTCTCTTATTCTAAAGAAATCATTCAAGAAATTTTTTATAACCCTTCAAAAGTTTACCTTACTTAAGTTACTTTACTGTGTAAATTTGGCAAAATGATAGACTTATCAGAAATCTCCCATACAATATTTCAATTAGTAAAAATAATGCATCATCTTATCTACTTACAACATATTGATTTATAAGAATAATTTATCATCATTACGGTTGAGTAAGCCCCTCATATTGCAAGCTTTTCTCATTTCAACCGCTCTTGAATAAAGAGAACAAAACATATGCAAGGGATAATTTATACGGGATAAACAACAAAGATTTTTCTCTTAAAGAAAAAGATCTTTAACCTTTTAAAAGAAACAGCCCCCCAAAAGCGAGAAAATGGTGCTGAATACCTTGAAAGGCATAAAACAATTTTAAAAATTGTACAAAAAGACAAGGAACTAAAAAACACTTTTAGCGTTATCCCAGCAGTAAAAATTTTCACTCCCATGCAAATGATTACGATGAACACAGCAAACACCACTATACAAGAGAGGGAAAGAACATCATGAACAAGAACAAAACAACACAAAAAAATAAAACTGCAGCAGAAAAAGATCTACAAAACGAGCTCCAGGGACAGTTAGAAACGTTACGTCATGAAATTTCAGGGATGACCTCCACACTGACAGATCTTGGTGCTAAAAAATTCAATGCGGCCAAAGACAAAGCGGAAAAACTGTACCACTCAGCAAAAGAAAGTAGTGAAGACATCATGTCTCAAGCAAAAGACAAAATCAGTGATCTTGAGCAAACTATGAATCAATGCGTTCGTAAAAATCCTGGCAAAAGTGTTTTGTTTGCAGCAGGGGTTGGTTTTATTCTTTCTCAGTTACTGCGTCGTTAAGCAATGCATAAGTTTATCACTCCTCTTTTAAACCATCTTGTCGGTGGAGGGCTAAAAAGCACTGTCAAGCAAGTGCGCCTTCAAGCAATTTGCTGTGGGTTTATTGGCATTTCATTATTCATGGCTTTGCTTTTTTTATGTATGATTGGTTTTCTTGGGTTATGTACTGTTATGAAGCCACTTTTTGCCGCCAGTATCATGTTTTTAATTTGGCTTTTTCTTGCCGGCTTAGCACTTATGATCAACAGGGTTCTGAAGGTTTATCAACGCTATGACCAACAAAAAAAGACCGAAGAACAACGTCACAAACTGATGACAGATGCGACTATTTCCAGTCTTGCTGTTCTCAGTCAACATCTCCCTTTTGCCAAATTGGGTGTGCCCATTCTGGGACTAGCAACGTATTTTCTGTGGAAAAAAGATAAAAAAGACCGCCTTTTAGATGAAAATATGTAAGACTGTGTTTCTATCCCCCCCCGGTGCTTTCTTTTACAATAAAAGAAAGCACCTTTTTCTTTCATATTTTTTTTAGCTTCTTCAAGCGCTTGAGAGGAAATCCCTCTCAGAATGCACACGCCATTTTTCACGAACATAGCAGTATGAGAGAATACTTCAGGTAAAAGATCTAAGCAATGCAGTGTTTTTTGAAGGTAAAGGGTTTTTAGTTTTGCTTTTGTCTATTTTTTCATAAGCCTTTTTTCCATGACGAGAGTTATCCATCAAGATCTATATCGCTTATGGTCAACTTTAAAGCTATTAAGGCTCATTGTGGCATATTGTCTTTAATTGTAAACAGCACTGAAGAGGACGCTTGATCAATTATGGTCAAAATCAATTGTGGTCAATGGGATTATAGCTTCCATGCTCTCTTCGCCAATCTTCTGGTTGTTGAAACTGGCTTGACCACAAACCATTTTTTTCTTTTTGAGCGGTCAATTGTAAATTTTTATAGTCTGCGGGGGATGGGAAGTTATGCTGATCTTTTGTCAACACCATCAATCCTTCTGCAAGGCCTAAGCGTGCAAGATCCATGCCATCCACAAAACATTGAGCATAATGAATTTGTTTAATGACACGGGTTTGCCGACAGGTAACATTTTTATCGATTGTTTTTGAGACCAGCCACGCCGTGACAAAAGCCCCACAGGGCCACTTAACACCATTGCGTGAGGCGAATTGCCGCACTTCGCAGGTTTCCACACCATAGAGGCGGATATTGCGCATGATTCTTTTTCTCCATCCATCATCTGTTGGTGTGATCATTTTAAAGGTCACACCACTTGTGACCTGAATCGCACCAGAATAGACGGGAACATTTTCTTCATAAAATTGTCTTGATAACGATTCTAACGGGGAAGACACATCTTGTCCTTGCGCATAATCATGCCTTTTTAAATCTGTTTCTTGAAACTGTTTTTCCACTGTCTTCTGTATCTTTTGTACAACAGGGCTTTGCATAAAATCTTCAAAATATTTACGAAAATAAAAAACAGCTGAAAAAATAAAAAAAATAAAAATCAGATATTTAAATGCTGATCGAGAAGTTTTTTTTAAAAATATCATTTTGTATATTATAAAGAATTTTGTTTATTGTACTATAAAAAATAAAATACTATAAATGAAACAGTAGAATTTTTTATTTTCTTACGTTATACATTACAGTAAATTAATGTTAAGCAATTTTTAATTTAATACGCGGGGACATTTTTATGCCTAAAATAAATAATCACTTTACGACTAGCCGTACTTTATCAAAATTCGCCTTTTCAAACACTCAAAAGAAATGGCTAACCACAGTCTTGATGCTTTTTATTGCTTTCCTTGCACTCAGTGATCCAGCATTTGCAGAAGGCTTCGGAAAAGTTGAAGGTGCACTTCAAAAAATAGTTGACACTTTAAACGGATCTATTGCCACATCAATTGCCACCATTGCGGTTGCTGGTATCGGGCTTGCCTGGATTGCTGGTTATGTTGAAATGCGTAAGGCATTTTTTGTTTGTGTTGGCATTGGCATAATCTTTGGCGCAGCGCAAATCGTATCAATGCTTAAAGCTTAATTAACGTGCTCTAGCATTTTCAAAAATCATGAAAGAGCATGAGAAGCTAACGGAGGATACGTTATTTCTTGCTTGCACGCGCCCTGCAATGATTGCAGGCGTGACGGTGGAAGCTATGGGATTAAATGGGATAGGATCGATGATATTGTTTATTATGGCAGGCAATATTTTTCTTTTAACCATTGGTGTTGCCATCCATTTCATATTCAAAGAAATTCTCAAACATGACCATAACAAATTTCGTATTCTTCTGACATGGCAAAAGACAACTATTTTTGCCAGAAATTCTAGTCTATGGGGTGGAGGAAGTATTTCTCCATTACGATTAATTCGTAATTATGAGGAATTAAAATGAAAACAGCAGAGCGCAAGCGTGAAAAGCAGCCAGAAGCGATCATCCCTTACGTGCGCCATGTAAACAAGCATGTCATTGCACTGGATTCACGCGCGCTCATGATGGTTGTTAAACTTGAGGGCATTAACTTTGAGACAGCGGATATTATTGATCTGAACGTGCTTCACGAACAGCTCAATAATCTGTTTAAGAACATTGCGGATGAACGGATTGCGCTTTATAGCCATATTATCCGAAAGCGGGAGACGGTTTATCCGGATGGCACTTTCAGATCGGCATTTGCCAAGCAATTAGATGATAAATATCGTGAGCGAATGGTTTCTCAGGAGCTTTATCGCAATGAGCTTTATCTTTCAATTTTGTGGAATCCACACGTTGATAAGACGGATAAATTATTAGAATTTTTTAAACGTTTAGGCAAAGCCAAGCAAGAAAAAACGGAAGTTGATGAAGAATCGATTCGCAAGCTTGAAGATATTACGACAGATGTCATTCAAAATTTAGAGCGTTATGGCGCAAGAAGATTAAGTCTGTATGAGTATGAAGGCACTATTTATTCGCAGCAAAGTGAGTTTATTCACCAACTGGTAGGCGGTCGTCGTGAACGCATACCGTTGACATGGGGGACGATAGCGTCGACTGTTTATTCAGACCGTCTGATTTTTGGGAAAGAAGTCATAGAAATACGCACCGAAGCGGGCCAGCGTTTTGCTGGCATGTTTGGTTGGAAAGAGTATCCAGCCAAAACCAGAGTAGGCATGGCGGATGGTCTTTTAACGCTTCCCTTTGAGTTTATTTTTACGCAATCTTTTATTTTCAAGAGCAAAAATGCTGCCAAGCAGATTATGGGTCGCAAACAAAACCAGATGGTCAATGCCGGAGATCGTGCGGGCTCACAAATCATGGAGCTGGATGATGCGCTTGATGATCTTGAATCGAATCGTTTTGTTTTAGGGGAGCATCATTTATCGTTAGCGGTTTTTGCCGATGAGCCACAAGAGTTAGCGGATAATCTTGCCAAAGCACGTTCTCGTCTGACAGATGGTGGTGCTGTTATTGCGCGGGAGGATTTAGGGTTAGCGGCGGCTTGGTGGGCACAATTGCCTGGCAATTATGCCTATCGCACCCGCTCTGGCGCGATAACCAGCCGCAATTATGCAGCGCTTTCACCTTTTCATTCTTTTCCGGTTGGCAAAATAGATGGCAATGTGTGGGGACCAGCGGTAGCCTTGATGAAGACTTCAGCTGGTTCGCCGTTTTATTTTAACTTTCACTTTGGTGATTTAGGCAATACCTTTGTCTGTGGTCCGTCTGGTTCTGGTAAAACGGTTATTGTTAATTTTTTACTAGCACAACTTCAAAAGCATGATCCCAATATGGTGTTTTTTGATAAGGATCGTGGAGCAGAGCTTTTTGTCAGAGCGGGTGGCGGCACGTATATGCCTTTAAAAAATGGCAAGCCGACGGGGATAGCACCCTTAAAAGGTTTAGATTATAGCAATCCAGCTGATAGGGTCTTTTTACGCCAATGGATTACCAAGCTTGTTTCTGCTGAGGGTCAAAAGATTAGTGAATCGGAAAGGCAAGATATTGCTTCTGCGGTTGACCAACTTGCCTTGCTCCCTCAAGAGCAGCGGACCATATCGGCTTTACAAATGTTTTTTGACACCACGCATCGGGAGGGGATAGCGGGGCGTTTAGAGCGATGGTGTAAAGGCAATGCTTTAGGGTGGGTATTTGACAATCCTGATGATGACATAGGGATTGATGCCAAATTTATTGGTTATGATATGACGGATTTTTTGGACAATGACGAAATTCGTCCACCATTAATGATGTATCTCTTTCATAGGATTCTGTCTCTGATTGACGGGCGTCGTATTATCATTGTCATTGATGAGTTTTGGAAAGCGCTAGAGGATGATTCCTTTAAAGCCTTTGCGCAAGATAGGCTGAAGACCATTCGGAAGCAAAATGGTTTGATGTTGTTTGCCACGCAATCTCCCAAAGATGCGATTAATTCGACGATAGCCCACACCATTATAGAGCAATGTCCCACCCAGGTTTATTTTCCCAATCAAAAGGGGAACCACGCGGATTATGTAGAGGGTTTTAAATTATCAGACCGAGAGTTTAACCTGATACAAACAGAATTAAGCCGAGAGTCACGGCGTTTTCTCATCAAGCAGGGACAAAGTTCTGTGGTAGCAGAACTGAATTTACGGGGTTTTGATGATGAAATAGCCATTTTAAGCGGCACCACGAAAAACATTGAACTTCTCGAAACCATTATGGAAGAAGTTGGGACATCTCCAGATAAATGGCTTCCTATTTTCCAAGAAAGGTCAAAACAATGAAAAAACTTTTATTGGCAACCGCGCTTTGCGCAATTTCTTTAGGCTTAAAAACAAATGCCTTAGCCATGATGGTATATGATCCCGCGGCTGTAGGACAAATGATGAAACAATTCGAACAAGGCAAACTACATCTTCAAGAATTGCAGAAACAATTTAAGCTAGGCACAGAACAGCTTGATCAATTAAAGAGCCAACTCGATCAAATGAAACAACTCTATAGCTCTTTAAATGCCAAACCTGACATTTCGGCATTGAAAGAAATGTTTAACAAGCAAGGGAGCAATGGCGCTCTGCCTTCTGACTTTAACCACTTTCAACAATCGATGGGCAGCGGCGGCGGTGGCGGTGGTGGCGGGAGCAGCAGCAAAAACGCACAAAAATGGCAAGAAGAGCTTAAATATAAAGAGCCCGCGGGGGGTGCAGGATCAAAAGAAGCGGTGGATGCTTTTTACGCAGAGGAAGTTAAAAAAGCTGAACAGCACATAGTAGGACAAGCGGCAAAAGGCCAAGATGTCTACGAAGAAGCCAGTGAAACGCAAAAAGAGATTAACAAGCTTCTCGATAAACTTGGAAACACTGATAAGGCTGGTGAAATTCAAGGCATTCAAGCAAAATTATCGGCGATACAAGCAAAACTGCAAACACAAGTCCTTCAAATGCAAGCCGCCGCGATGATTCAACAAGCAGAAGATAAAGCGGCAGAACAACGTGGCTACGAAGAATTTACAGCACGATATAAAGATTTTGCCAAAAAACTGCGTGGTCAATAAAGGGAAAAAAGAGGGGCTTGAACATGAACAAGATCATCATAACAACATTGCTACTTTGCACAGGGCTTATGGCTTCTGGCTGTGAAAAAACCTACAGCGTAGAAGAATTAAAAAAAGACAAAAAACTGATGGAAGAAGTACTCGTGAAATGTTTGACATCAGGGGATCTTAAATCGAAAAATTGTAAAAACGCAGAGCAAGCTGAATTTGAAACCCGTAAGAAATGGGGAGGTTTTGGCTCTACAAATGATGAGCAGCAAAAATCTGAAAAACAAGGGGACAATCATTAATCATGAATAAAATCATCATACCAGCATTACTGCTTTGCACAGGGCTTATGGCTGCTGGCTGTGAAAAAACCTATAGCGTCGCAGAATTTAAAAAAGATAAAAAATTGATGGAAGAGTGGAATGCAAGATGCGGATTCACAGGAACTGCCAAAAATTGTGAAAACTTAAGGTTAGCGCAGCTTGAACTTCAAAAGGAATATGAAGCAAAAGCGGAAGAAAGAATTAGGGAACAAAACGAAGGTTTTCGTGATGCTATGGAAAAGTTTCAAGCCGAAATGGAAGCAGAACATCAAAGAAGACAAGCTGAAATAAAAAAACTAAAGGCTGAACTAGAAAAAAAAGAAGCTGAAGAAAAAGCAAAAGAGCGTGCTGAAGAAGAACAAAGAGCAAAAGAGCGCGCTAAACAACAACAGGACCGTCATTAATCATGAACAAGATCACCATAACAACATTGCTACTTAGCACTGGAATTATCGCTGCTGGCTGTGAAAAAACCTATAGCGTCGCTGAATTTAAAAAAGATAAAAATTTACGCTTAGAGTGGGATGCTAAATGTGGATTTGCAGGAACTTCAAAGAATTGTGAAAACATGCGGTTAGCATTTTTAGAACTTGAAAAAGAATATAAAGCACAAGCTGAAGAAAGAAGTCGTAAAGCAGCAGAGGAGCGGAAAAAAAGTATGGATGAACTTATGGCTAAAGAAAAAGCTAGACATGAAAAATGGAAAGCTGAATTTGAAGCAAAACAACGGGCTAAAGCCGAACGAGAAGCGAAAGAAAAAGCTGAACAGAAACAAAATAATAATTAAATTATAAAAATACACAACGAATAGCGAAATATCTAAATGGCAATAGTAACCAAAGGCGTATTTACTGATATAGATGATATGTTAATGGAACCCCTTACAGAGGCAACAGACAATACCTCTGTACATAGCTATTGCGCTTTAGCTGCTCAAGCTAAACACTTACAAGCATCTTATATTACATTTACTGAAAGGAAAAAGGGGAAATATTGATGAATAAAGTTCTCATAACAACATTGCTACTTGGCACAGGACTCATCGCTGCTGGATGTGAAAAAACCTATAGCGTCGCAGAATTTAAAAAAGATAAAAAATTGATGGAAGAGTGGAATGCTAAATGTGGATTCGCAGGAACTGCCAAAAATTGTGAAAACTTAAGATTAGCGCAGCTTGAACTTCAAAAGGAATATGAAGCAAAAGCTGGAGAGAGACAGCGTAAAGCCGCAGAAGACTTGGATAAAAGATTAAAGGAACTTAGGGATAAAGAAGACGCTGAATATGAAAAATGGAAAGCTGAATTTGAAGCTAAGCAACGGGCTAAAGCCGAACAAGAAGCAAAAGAAAAAGCTGAACAGAAACAAAATAATAATTAAATTATAAAAATACACAACGAATAGCGAAGTATCTAAATGGCAATAGTAACCAAAGGCGTATTTTCTTATATCGACAATATGTTGATGAATCCCCTTACAGAGGCAACAAACAATACCTCTGCACATAGCTATTGCGCTTTAGCTGCTCAACTTAAAGAACCTTACAGACTATACAATAGATTTATGGCAACATTATGTCACTGCCCTAGATTTATCATCACTGGTTATAAAACTAGAACCTAGCATAATTTTAAAATTGTGCTCAAACCTTGTAAAACTGAAAGGAAAAAGGGGAAATATCGATGAATAAAGTTCTCATAACAACATTGCTACTTGGCACAGGACTCATCGCTGCTGGCTGTGAAAAAACCTATAGCGTCGCAGAATTTAAAAAAGATGAAAAATTACGCCTAGAGTGGGATGCTAGATGTGGATTTGCAGGAACTTCAAAAAATTGTGAAAACATGCGGTTAGCATTTTTAGAACTTGAGAAAGAACGTCAGGCAAAAGCTAAAGAAATATGGAACGCTACATTTGGGATAAAAGAGCGTGCTGATGAAGAAAAAAAAGCGAAAGAACAAAATAATAATTAAATTATAAAAATACACAACGAAGAGCGGAGCATTTAAATGGCAGTAGACAGCAAAGGCATATTCACTGATAGAGACACGATATTAACGCAGCCTCTTACAAAGACAATGAATGACGCCATCACACATAGCTATTGCGCTTTAGCTGCTCAACTTAAATAACCTTGCAGACTATACAATAGATTTATGGCAAGATTATGTCACTGCCCTAGATTTATCATCACTGGTTATAAAAAACCGATAACCTAGCATAATTTAAAAATTGTGCTCAAACCTTGTAAAACTGAAAGAAAGAAGGGGAAATATCGATGAATAAAGTTCTCATAACAACATTGCTACTTTGCACTGGGCTCATCACAGCTGGTTGTGAAAAAATCCACAGTGTAGGGGAATTTAAGAAAGACGAAAAATTACGCGATGAGTGGATATCTAAATGTATGTGGAAAAAGCCTTCTGAGACAGAATCTCCTCAAAATTGTGAAAACTTAGGAAAAGCAATAGACGAACTTGGTAAAGAATCCTTTCAAAAATATCTAAATGAATATCGTAAAAATGACGATAAGAAAAAAACAGAAGAGCAATCTGAAAAGAAAGAGGACAGTAATTAAAGCATAAAAATTCAACTTAGTATGGAACGCAAAACCCATATGATAAGGAGCGGAGGAAAACAATGGCAGCGTATGATATATTTACCATGATAGACAACGGGTTGATGGAGCCCCTCACAAAGGTAATGGATGACACCATTAGAAATCTCTCATCGTCTTTATCTACTCCGCTTAAAGCGTCTTGTACAATCTATATTATATTTATAGGATACAATATCATCTATGGGCGTTCTTCCATGCCTTTATGGGACTTTATAGCAACAGTTTTCAAACTTGGCATTATTGTTGCACTTGCCACAAACGCCACCCATTATAATACTTGGGTTAGGGATATATTCTTCAACGATCTGCCGAATGCCATTGCAAATGCTACCCAAGGTGCACATTCAGATAAAAATGTATGGGATAATATGATACAAACTGCTGCTTCACACGTTTTTGATGCTGCCAACAGAGAACATACATTTACATTTGCTGTCTATTGGCTTGCTGGTCTTTTCTGCTTAGGAGTTTCTGCTCTCTTTTGTGGCGTCGGTTTTTTCGTCTCAGTATATGCTAAAATTGGTTTATTTCTTGTCCTATCAGTGGGGCCCCTCTTTATAAGCCTTTATATGTTTTCAGCAACACGAAGGTTTACAGAAGCATGGCTAAATCAAACAGTAAATTTCATTATACTTCAGGTATTAATAGTCATAATCGGTGGTTTATATGTCAAGCTTGCAACAACCATCCTTTCAAGAAGCGTTCTGGATATGATCGTTGCTTTAGTGCAATTTTTAGGTATCAGCAGTTGTGGTATTCTTATCTTTTACAAATTGCCAGAAATCGCATCGGCTTTAGCTTCTGGTGGAGCTGCTCTTACAGGATCAACGAAAGCAGGTGTCGACGCAGTAAAAGCTCCTTTCAAAGCTATGAAGAAGCGTATGGAGAAGATGGAACAGAAAGCAATAGCAATATTAGGTATAATAAAATGAAAGGAAATGGAAGAATGTTTAAAAAAATTGGGGTCATCTTACCATTTCTCTTTCTCAGTGGCTGTATGTCTTCATCACACACGCTGAAGTCACTTCCAAAGTGTGATGGATATTCTAAACGTCCACTCAACCGATCCATGTGGAATTGGGAAGGGAAAAAACCAACACCCACCCCCATCATCATCAGTAACAACACACGCCTACCCTTAAAAGAGGGAAAGCTGGAAATGCTTCTGGCACAAAAGTTAACGGATGAGGAAATGAGATCTTACAAAAATTGCGGGCAAAAAGCATGAAAGAAAAAGACGTAGAACAATACATCGCTGAAGCGCGCTCTTTTGATCAAGACCGCATGTTAGCAGCACGACGCACCACTCGCGCCTCCCTCACAATTGCCGCGATATCCGTTATCGTCGCGCTCATCTCCTCACTCGCGGTCATCACCCTCACACCGCTTAAAACCGTAGAGCCTTTTGTCATCCGTGTGGACAATTCAACCGGTATCACAGAAGTCGTGGAAGCCTTAAAAGAAGGACCCACCAATGTGGATGAAGCCATCACACGCTATTTCGCCGCAAAATACGTCCGCTCGCGTGAAGGCTTTGCCACAGAAGAAGTACAACACAACTTCGAAACTGTCTCTCTCCTCTCTTCCCCTGAAGAGCAGGAAAGATTTGCCAGCTGGTACGGCGCAAGAAATCCACAAAGCCCCCAAATTCTCTATAAACATGCCACCGTTACAATAACGATAAAATCAATCTCCTTCATCAATCAAGATGTTGCTCAAGTGCGTTACTACAGAACAATCCATGACAATGAAAACAACAAAGAATTCATCACTCATTGGGTTGCAACGCTCACCTTTGAATACATCAACGCCCCTATCTCTGTCCAAAATCGTCTGATAAATCCTCTTGGGTTTATTGTTAATGAATATAGAACTGATCCGGAAGTGGTCAACTGATCATGACAAAAAAAATCCTTTTTCTTATTCTCAGCCTCCTCGCCCTTTCTCCTACACCTTGGAGTAACGCCAGTGTTTTTCCCACCCGCGCGCCGAGCGATAGCCGCATTCGCTTCATCAATTATGATGCTTATAATGTCACAAAAATTATTGGCTCCATCCGCTCATCGGTCCAAATAGAATTTTCTGCCAATGAAGAAATTGCGCATGTCGCCATTGGCAACAGCGTCGCATGGGAAGTCGCCCCCGCTGGCAATATTCTTTTCCTCAAAGCGCGCGAAGTCCAACCCATCACCAATCTCCAAGTCGTCACCACAAAACTTGATGGTTCAAAACGCTCCTATCAATTTGAACTGATCATCAAAGATGGAGAAATCTCCTCTGGACAAGAAACCTATTTCCTCGTGAAATTTCGCTACCCCCAAGAAGAAGCAGAACAAAGAAGACTTGCAGCCCTTCTGCGACAAGAAAAAAAACAAGCCAGACAAATCGATAGCGTCTTCAATGCTTATGAAACCTACGGACCACGCAATTGGGCTTACACCGCACAAGGCTCAAGCAACCTTGAACCCTCCTCTGTTTACGACAATGGCAAAACCACAACCTTTACCTTCCCTGACAACCAAGAAATCCCTGCCATTTACATCGTAAGCAGTGATGGAACAGAATCGCTGGTTCCCAAAACCACAAGAGGCAACATGGTTATTGTCCATGCCATTAGCGCACGCTTCACCCTAAGACAGGGAAGAAATGTCCTCTGCATCTTTAACGAAGCCTATCAACCCAAAGGCATCAATCCAGACACCGGCACAACCTCACCATCTGTTGAACGTAAAATTGCATCAGATCTTTAAACATCTTTAAATAAGCGGGAATTCAAAGGGGACCAACACATGAGTGATAAAACCACTATCAGCGATCGAGGCTCAATTGGCGATAAACGCAACAATACCTCACAAAGCCTTGGCAAAAAAATAGTTGTTGCCATCGCCTGTATAGGAGTCTGCGCCTACGTGGTCTGGAACATTCTCTCATCTCCCCCAGAAAAAGAAAAAGACACCGCAAAAGCTCATAAAAAACAAGCACAAAGCTTTCACAACACCCTCGCGCCTTTAGAGATCCTCCCCTCCACCCCGCGTGCAAAAATGGCACCCATAACCCTGCCCGCCCCACAACCACTCGCACCAGCCCCCAAAAAAGATGACCCCTTACTTGATGCCGCAAGACGTGCCCCTGTCTTAGCTTTTGCCAAAGGCTCTAAATCTGAATTAAAAGACGTCGTCAACAATGCTTTCAACCCCCTTGAGAAATTGAATGCCCTTGAAAATCTCGAGCATATGCAAAATTCTCCTGCCGCTCAAAACACACAAAATTTTGCAACCCTCCTAAAACCCACCACATCAGAAGAAACAAAAGCAAAACTCATCGGCAATAGAAACTTTATCATCGCCATGGGAACCTCTATCCCCTGTATCTTAGAAACCGCCTTAAACAGTGACCAACCAGGCTTTGCCAGCTGCATTATTAACCGCGATATCCTCTCTGACAATGGACGCGTTGTTTTGCTTGATAAAGGAACCCAAGTGGTTGGCGAATATCGCGGAGGCATCAAACAAGGGCAATCCCGTCTCTTCGTCCTCTGGACCAGAGCAAAAACCCCAAACGGGATCATCATCCCCCTTGCCTCACCCGCAACCGACAGTTTAGGGCGCGCCGGCTTTGATGGCAACATCAACACCCACTGGTGGGAACGCTTTGGCTCTTCCCTTTTACTCACCGTTATTGATAGCGCCACAACCACCCTCACCAACAGAATGCAAAACAAGAATAAAGCAGGTGCAAACAACTCTGGAGGCGGTGGCTTTGAAGGCGCAAACAACATGGGAAAAGATGCAGCAAGTATCGCCCTTGAAAACCAAATCAACATCCCCCCTACCTTAGAAAAATTCCAAGGCGAACTGGTCAATATTTTCGTCGCAAGAGATCTCGACTTTTCATCTGTCTATAAACTAACGCTCACCCACAAAAGGAACAGCACTTACTCCCACTCAACCCCGGGCTATTCCTTTTTTCATTAGTCACGCTCACAATCAATAAAAATATATAAATCCCATAAAACACATAAAGTAATTAAAGTCACATTATGCCAACAGCAAAAAATGCAGAACGAGCCTCCATCGTTTTAACAAAATTAAAAATCTTAGATGACTTCCTCAATAATGAAAATTTATTTGAAATTGTCGTCAATCGCCCTGGTGAAGTGATTGTCGAAGGTCCAGATGGTTGGCAAACCCACACAAGAGAAGAACTAACCTACAGCGAGCTAGAAGGCATTGCAAAAGTTGTTGCTGCCTACACAACACAAAAGATCAGTGTAGAAAACCCTGTTCTCTCCGCAACACTCCCCAATAATGAACGCATACAAATTGTCATGCCCCCCGCTGTTTCCCCCAATACCATCAGCATGACAATCCGCAAACCTTCATCACGCACTTTTTCCCTTGAAAGTTTACACGAAAACCAACTGTTTTCTGTGGCAAGAAACGTCAGTTTCACCCCCCTTGAACAAATGAAAAAGCGAGCAGATGAACTTTCTGACACAGAACAAGAACTAATAGACCTCTTTATCGCCAAAGATTTTTGCAAGTTTTTAGAACGCGCCGTTATCACTCAACAAAACATCTTAATATCTGGCAAAACCGGCTCTGGAAAGACCACCCTCTCCAAAGCTTTAATTGCCAAAATCCCCGAATACGAACGCATTCTCACCATTGAAGACACACCAGAACTGGTTGTTCCCCATTCAAACAAAGTGCAACTTTTTTATTCGAAAGATAACCAAGGCTTAGCAAAAGCTGGTGCAAAAGAACTCCTTGAATCGGGCTTGCGCATGCGCCCCGACCGCATTCTTCTACAAGAGCTGCGTGATGGCACAGCCTTTTACTATATCCGCAATGTCAACTCTGGTCACCCAGGCTCCATCACCACAGTTCATGCCTCCACAGCCCTTTCCGCCTTTGAACAAATGACCCTTCTTGTCAAAGAAAGTGAGGGTGGCGGTAATTTAGCAAGAGAAGACATCCGCGGCTTATTAATTTCTATGATAGACGTCATCATCCAATGCAAACGCCTTGAAGGCAAATTTCGTGTCACAGAAATTTACTACGACCCCTTCAAGCGCCGTGATGCTTTTTAAAAAAATAACACCTTCCCCCTTCTTAAGCCAATAGAGATTTTTTAAGAGCACGATTGATCGCTTCTGGTTCATTTTCAATGATTGAAAGCAACAAACGGGAAGAAGTATCTATAGAATATCGTCCCTGTTCCCAATCACGAATGCGACCTACAGAAAAACCAAAACGTTCCGCAAATTGAGCCTGTGTCAACCCAATATTTTTTCTGATTTTTTTGACATCAACATTTGCAGGAATATGGATACCAAATTTGGTGACATCCGCTTCACCTTTAGCATAGGCAAGAGCTTCACGAGCACCCTGTAATATACGAGAACCAGCTCTACTTGTCTTATCCATTATTTTTCCTTTCGATATTCATCAAGAAGCGCAGTTAAAATTTTCTTCAGCTCATTTCTCTCTGATTTTGTCAAATTTCCTTGAGATGATTTACTATAAATATCTAAGAGAAACACCGGAATATTTTGACCACCAAAAAAGGTAATAACCCTATATCCCCCACTTTTACCCTTATGCTTTGTTGGAAATCTAACTTTCCTTGCTCCACCTGTACCTTGTATAAGATCACCAGCATTTGGATTAACAGCAATAAAAGAAACAATATTAAACAATTCTTCAGGTGATATACCTTCTTCTTTTGCAGAAGTTAAATAAGCTGTCGTTTCAATCACTGTTTGCATACATCATTCAATATACGGAATACCCGTAAATTGTCAATAAAAAATTACGTGATACCCGTAACTATAATGATATAAATTAAAAGCTTATTTATGATCAGAAATATCAAATATCCAAATGACGAAACAAATCTTCCATATCTTTAGCCCTGTATATATCTTCGCCCTTGTCACTTTTCTTGAAAGTTTCAGGCTGTTCCTCATTAGAAATATACATCTCAAACGGCAACCCTCTTTCATTGACAACTTTTGTTAAAGCAATCCGAATAAAATCAGACACCGTAAGTCCTAGACTTGATAATATTTCATGGGCTTCTTTTTTTAACGTCTTATCTATGCGTGCACGTACAATATCTTTTTCCACACTCATATTAAACCTCCTTTGATGACCTCTCTTTTGTCATATGGCTTAATAGGACTACAAACATAAGGTCTTATTCCTTTCCTTACCATGTCACATCTTTTGATTTTATACACACTACTCGCGTTATTTTGCTCTTCCCAATATCTCTGTTGAAAAAATCTAACAGCCGTTTGAAACTCTTTTATGCAATCTTTATCATGAGACTGTTATTTAAGAATTGCTTTTGATAAATCATTATTTGTTTGCAGTGCAAGCCACATACGTGCTGTGCTTACACCAGCCATTTCAAGCCTAATAGCAAGATTAGCACTCATAGCGTCTTTTCCATTTAAAACTCTAGAAAGTGCTCCACGAGATACACCAAGCCACTCTGCTGCTTCATTAATCGATAAACCAAGTTCTTTGATCACATCTTCACGCAATAATTCACCAGGATGTGAAAGATTCTTCATCATTGCTTAGCACTCCTTAGTGATAATCTAGATAATCCACCATTGAGGCATCTACACCATTAAATATGTCATCAAAGCGAAATATCACACGATAATTTCCATTGACAATCATTGACCCATAATCTTTGAGATCACCTTTTAGCAGATGGAATCAAAAGGACGCATAACTTTAAATCTTTTGGCGATACATCTTCTTCAAGAGCCCCTAGAACAGCATGGGGAGGTCTAATCGCTTTAGTCGTATCGGTATTATAGAAGGCTTCAATCCTTTTATGTTTAAATCCTAAAATCATAAATTAAGAGAATGTATAACACGACAAGAAACAAAAAATGTTTATTATTTTTATATCACATGACTTTTTTACTTTATAAACATTAGAACTGTCATGAAAAAAATTGATCATTCTCATCTTTTTATTTTTCAAGTGCAGTCCCCACGCGTGTATCATGCTGAGTAATCACATCCATCAATTCTGTCACGACTGTATCCAACACATCTCGTGCATCCCCTTCAGCCATAAGGCGGATAACCGGCTCGGTTCCAGAAGCGCGAATAACCAATCGCGCCTCTTTTCCTAACCGTTTTTCTGCTTGATCAATAGCCATTTTGACGGGGGGGGTTTTCAAGACATTTTTATTTTTAATCGTTACATTTTTTAAAATTTGTGGAACAGGTTCAAACCGTTTACACAATTGGCTCATAGGGCTTTGACTTTCCTTCATACAAGCTAAAATCTGCAAGGCTGCCACCAACCCATCACCCGTTGTCCCAAAGTCACTGAGCACAATATGCCCAGAAGCCTCACCTCCAACATTATATCCCTTTTGGCGCATGGCATCGACAACATAACGATCTCCAACTTTTGTTCTGATAAGATCCAATCCTTTGCTGTTCAAGAACCGCTCCAGTCCCAGATTGGACATAATTGTTGTAACAACCCCATTGCACCGTAACCGTCCCATTTTATGCCAATTTTCAGCAATCACAGCAATCAACTGATCCCCATCAATAGTTTGTGCTTTTTCATCAACAATGAGAACACGATCGCCATCTCCATCAAGAGCAATCCCTACATCAGCACGCACTTCATGCACTTTTCGTTTTAAAGAGCTTAAATCGGTTGAGCCACATTTTTGATTAATATTGGTCCCATTGGGTTCATCATGAATAGCAAAAACCTCAGCTCCCAACTCCCATAAAGCTCGGGGGGCGGCTTTATAAGCAGCGCCATTGGCACAATCCACCACAATACGCACAGCATCTAAGCGAACATCACGAGGCAAAGTTCGTTTGGCATATTCAATATACCGATAAATATCTCCCTCGACCCGTTTTGCATAACCAATTTCGGCAGAACTTGCTAAAGATTTTGACAGATCTGTATCGATCAATTGTTCAATTTTTGCTTCCATATCATCTGAAAGTTTAAAACCATCAGGACCAAAAAGTTTAATGCCATTATCATAGAAAGGATTATGAGAAGCAGAAATCATCACCCCAAGATCCGCGCGCAAAGAACGGCAAAGCATTGCAACAGCAGGTGTCGGAACGGGCCCCAATAAAAAAACTTCCATCCCCGCAGCAGTCAGTCCTGAAACCAAAGCATTTTCCAACATATAGCCAGATAATCGGGTATCCTTGCCAATCACCACACGACGTGATTGATGGTGTGAACGGAATAAAACCCCTACAGCCATCCCTACCTTCATGGCAAAATCAGGTGTCATAGGAAATGAATTGGCTTTTCCCCGAATTCCATCTGTCCCAAAATATTTTTGCACCATGCCTCTTTCCTTTATCCTTCTTCCCTTAGCTTTTCTTTAACACTCTAACAGCCCCCTTGGGTACAATGGATCCTCTAATTCTATACCCGTTACCCTCTCAACAAGACCATTGGACTTGCCCCTCATCTTTTTAGAGCATCAAAGACCCTCTTCACCATTGACGCATCTAAACGACGCTCAACCAATAATGTTTCTCCTCTGCACACATAAAGCAATATTATTTTCTAAACAGGCTTTACACATTCCTTGAAGACACCCAAAGGATAGTCTCACACCCTGCCAAAATCGCAAACCAATCCATACCAATCCATCGCCTCACCTCGCGCTCTTGAGAAAACCTGCAAGCCAATTCATCATCAAACCTCACAGCCCTCGACCCAAAACCGCACAGCACCCCCATCGCCTTACCTCGCACTCTTGAGAAAACCCGCAAGCCAATTCATCATCAAACCTCACAGCCCTCGACCCAAAACCGCAAAGCACCCCCATCGCCTTACATCGCACTCTTGAGCAAACCCGCAAGCCAATTCATCATCAAACCTCACAACCCTCGCCCCAAAACCGCACAGCACCCCCATCGCCTTACCTCGCACTCTTGAGCAAACCCGCAAGCCAATTCATCATCAAACCTCACAGCCCTCGACCCAAAACCGCAAAGCACCCCCATCGCCTTACATCGCACTCTTGAGCAAACCCGCAAGCCAATTCATCATCAAACCTCACAACCCTCGCCCCAAAACCGCACAGCACCCCCATCGCCTTACCTCGCACTCTTGAGAAAACCCGCAAGCCAATTCATCATCAAACCTCACAGCCCTCGACCCAAAACCGCACAGCACCCCCATCGCCTTACATCGCACTCTTGAGCAAACCTGCAAGCCAATTCATCATCAAACCTCACAACCCTCGGACAAAAACCGCACAGCACCTCATCGCACCCTACCAATGCTGCAAAAGAACAGACCACCTTATCCCCTGCTAAAGCTGTCATAATAAACGGATTTGCTTAATTTTTTGCTTCCATATTTTAATATTACATCAAAGGCGCAAAGCAATGCTCGCGCCTTTTTCAAAGAATTTAGAAATTTTTCCCAAACATAGCCACTCAAGCGTTATTAAAAGGCTCTTATTTTTCTTTATCAGCTCCCACAGTATTGGGTTTTTTTTCAGCACTGTTTTTACTTTGAGAGTGATTGACTGATTTTGTGGTGCCTTTTGCATTTTGCGCTTTTTTAGACTCAGTATCCTTGGATTTTGCTGTTTTTTTCCCAACAGCACCCTCTACCTTTCCCGCCTCACCTTTAACGTTTTCTGCTTTATGGGTCACTGTTTTAGGCGCTGTTTTAGCATCTTTTTCATCGTCCACAGAGGTCTCTACCTTTACTGTTCCAGTTTTTGGAACAGAGGAAGTCCGCGGCGCAGCATTTTCATCTTTCTGTGTGCGTGAAGGAGGCTTACCTGCAATGACTTCGTTAATTTCAGCGCCCGTTAAAGTTTCATATTCCAACAAGCCTTGAGCGAGAGCAAACCATTCTTTTCTTTTTGTTTTCAAAATATTGGTTGCACTTTTATAGGCATCATCAATAAGCTTACGCACTTCCATATCAATCATGCGCGCTGTTTCTTCAGAAACATTTTGTGTTCGCGCAACAGAATGACCCAAAAAGACTTCATCTTGGTTATCGCCATAAGCGACATTTCCAAGCAGATCAGAAAACCCCCACCGTGTGATCATGGCACGTGCTAATTTCGTTGCTTGCTCAATATCAGAAGAAGCCCCCGATGTGATATTTTCCTTTCCAAATTTCAACTCTTCAGCCACACGTCCTCCCATCATGATGGCTAAACGAGAAATCATCCACCGATAACTCATAGAATAGCGATCACCTTCTGGCAATTGCATCACCATTCCCAATGCCCTTCCCCTTGGAACGATTGTTGCTTTGTGGACAGGATCAGCAACGGGAACATTGAGAGCCACAATAGCATGTCCTGCTTCGTGATAAGCCGTGAGTTCTTTTTCCTCTTGCGTCATAGCGGTTGAACGACGTTCAGCCCCCATCATCACCTTATCTTTTGCATCTTCGAATTCTTGCATTGTCACGACTCTTTTATTCCGGCTCGCAGCCATAAGAGCAGCTTCATTGACAAGATTCATCAAATCCGCACCGGAAAATCCTGGTGTTCCCCTTGCCAAAACTTTCAAATCAACATTCGGGGCTAAAGGAACATTGCGCACATGCACTTTCAAGATTTGTTCCCGTCCAGAAACATCTGGGTTTGGCACCACAACTTGTCGGTCAAAACGTCCTGGTCTCAATAAAGCAGGGTCAAGCACATCAGGGCGGTTTGTCGCAGCAATAAGAATAATACTTTCATTGGGCTCAAACCCATCCATTTCAACAAGCAACTGATTTAAGGTCTGCTCGCGTTCATCGTTTCCACCCCCCAGTCCAGCCCCCCGATGGCGTCCAACAGCATCAATTTCATCGATAAAGATAATACAAGGTGCATTTTTTTTAGCCTGTTCGAACATATCTCGCACACGGCTTGCCCCAACACCGACAAACATTTCCACGAAATCAGACCCTGAAATGGTGAAAAATGGCACATTGGCTTCACCCGCGACAGAGCGCGCTAACAGCGTTTTACCGGTTCCTGGAGGACCAACAAGCAAAACACCACGAGGAATACGTCCTCCTAAGCGTTGAAATTTTTGTGGTTCGCGTAAAAATTCAACAATTTCTTGCAGATCTTGTTTTGCTTCTTCAACACCAGCAACATCCTTAAAGGTAACACGTCCTTGCGCTTCATTAAGCAATCTTGCTTTTGATTTCCCAAATCCCATTGCTCCGCGTGATCCATTTTGCATTTGTCGCATAAAAAAGACCCACGCCCCAACGATAATAATAACAGGCAACAAAGAAAAAAGGAGATTAAGGAAGATACTATTTCCAGAACTTTCAGGAATAGCTTTAACATTAACGTTTTTGCTTTCCAATTTTTGTATCAAACCTGGATCGCGTGGTGCAAAAGTTGAAACAGTTCTCTGTTCGACAGTTTGTCCTGTTAATTTTTGACCTTGAATGGTCACCGATTTCAGCTCGTTATTCTCAACCTTTTGCAAAAATTCAGAATAGGAGACTTCTCCACCACCAGAACGTTGACTATCTCCATTAAAAATAGAAAACGATATAATCAAAATCAAGGCAATAACTCCCCAAATGAGGAGAGAGCGGTAATTGGAATTCATATTCAGCCCACTTAATCAAATATAGATTTCAAACAGTTCCCCTTAACATATAACCTTGTCAGCCCCTTGCCAAGGGATGAGAGACGGTTTATTCTCTTTTAGCGTTATTTTTCTTTATCTTTTCACCTCAAGATTAAAAAAAGGTTCCACAACATTCACCAGCGCAGCATCTTCGCGTGAGGAAAGCCAATCGAAAGGCGCCATAATCCGCTTGATGATAACATTTTTATGAATAATCGCTTGAGAAATCAACTCAGGAATATCACACCCTTTATCATTTGAAATCAGCAGCAGCGATTGTAAAGAGGGAAAATGAGGCTTTTCAAGATCAAAATTGTTGTTTTTCAATAAAGATTTCAACTGTTCTAAATTGGCAGCTCCAACCTTTATAGCCTCAGATCCATGATTGGTAATCTGATAGCGCCCATCCCATAACAGTGTTTCCTCTGGCTTTACAAGAGCGTCTTTCATATTGCGCCCTTCACGCCATAAAGCAATGCCAGCTTTGTTATATTCAATCACACAGCCTGCATATGTAAAACGCTGCTTTACGGGAGAATGGAGACAGAGTTTTTGAACAAGCGTGCTTAATTTTTTTTGGGGGAGCAAATAAAATCCCCCACCCATCAACACGGCAAAAAGCCCAACAACAAAAGGGAAACAGACATGTTTCTGTAAAAGTGGCGCAGGCTTTTTGATGAAACAACGCCCATATTGAACCGTAATATCCAGCGCTACAATTAAATTGGCAATATTTTGCGCTTGTTGACGACGTTGCAAAGCGGCTTGATTTATTTTTTGAGCAATATCAGTAAGCTTTTGCGAAGAAAGAGATTGACGCACCCGCACACGTTCAAAATTGCGATCTTCGTTTGTGGGATCATCAATCCACATTTTTCCTTTTAAGCGTAAATAATTACGCAATGTTTGGCGTTTTACACCAAGAAGCGGTCGAATCAAACGCACTTTTCTCTGCAACAATGCCTCACGCGGAATACAGGATAAACCACGCTCATAGAGCCCCTCTTTTTCGGCAATATTTTTTCTCGTTTCTCTGGCATCAACTTCACCGCACAATGCACCGGCAAGACCGCCCGCAGAACCCCCATCATGCATAGCACCAGCTTCACCGCATAAAGCCCCCCTACTTTTTTGGAGACGTTGACATCGCATTTGATAGGTTTCAACCTGATCATTGAGTGTATGGCCCGTCATAATAAGAGAGGCGCCTTGTTTTTGTGCTTCCCGAACCAAGAGATCATAGCGCGCAATACGAGCGCTGGAAGCAATATGCGTCTTTGGTTTTTTGCCTTCCCACCGCACAGTGATATGTTTAATGTGATGGGCACGACAAATTTCCGCAACAGTTTCTGCTTCATACGCGGACTCTTTACGCAATTGGTGATCAACCGTCACAGCAATAATTTCTGGGGGCACTGAGAGCGTTTCGAAATACTCTTTGACCAAAAACATCAAAGCTAAAGAATCACTTCCCCCTGAGACGGCAAGAATCACTCGTCGACACTGAATAAAATCCGATGTTTTAAAAAGATTTCTTGCCAGTCTAACGCACACCCAAAACGACCTCGCTGCTTATTTTAGAGACTTACAAAACACAGACTCTAATATTTGATGATGTTTTGATTTCTTTGCGAAAAAAGCACAATCTTTTTCATTTTTCTCAAGAGCAACCATACTTCTTGCTAATTTCAGCAAAATCTCAGAGGTATAGAGCTTCTTTTTATCGGCATACCATGCGGACAGATAAACTTGTGCTGCTTCATGATAGCGTTTTTGTCCCAACAAAGATTCAGCCAACCAAAACAAAGCATCATCACTCAAAGGATCTTTTTTGTAACGATTTTGAAAAGCGCAAAAGCTCCTTTCAGCCTCAACATAATTGGCAGAATGAATAAAATCATACCCTTCCTTATACAAAGCTTTTGAAGAAGAAAGCGTGTCACTCTGATGTGCTTTAATATGAGCTTTCACATCATGCGCTTTTTGTAAATGATCGCCTATTTCCTTCGCAGGATGGTCTTTCACATCTGCAACCTTTGTCTGATCACCCGCGCTATGCTCCTGCACCATCTCTTCTTTTACAGTCTGAGATTTTGCATCCAAAGCAGCACTTTCAACGGAACAAGAATAAACAGAAGAGTCTTTTCTATCAAAAAGCCGGTGAAACTGCTTGTTAACATTCTTCAAATTGTTATGCTCAAGCACCATCCGTATCTTATGTAAAAGCTTATCTAAATCATAATCTTTAAATAAAACCTGCTGATTCTCTAAAATAATCCCTTGATGCACTGAAACACCAACAGCTTTATTAGTAGCATCCGTGGCTTTCTTCACCGCATCGGAAGCAGCCTTATCAGCAGCGTCAGAGGCTTTTTCCACCGCATCGGAAGCCTTATCGGCAGCATCTGAAGCTTTTTCCACCACACCGGAAGCAGCTTTATTAGCAGCATCCGTGGCTTTCTTCACCGCATCGGAAGCCTTATCGGCAGCATCTGAAGCTTTTTCCACCACACCGGAAGCAGCTTTATCGGCAGCATCCGTGGCTTTCTTCACCGCATCGGAAGCAGCCTTATCAGCAGCGTCAGAGGCTTTTTCCACCGCATCGGAAGCCTTATCGGCAGCATCTGAAGCTTTTTCCACCACACCGGAAGCAGCTTTATTAGCAGCATCCGTGGCTTTCTTCACCGCATCGGAAGCCTTATCGGCAGCATCTGAAGCTTTTTCCACCACACCGGAAGCAGCTTTATCGGCAGCATCCGTGGCTTTCTTCACCGCATCGGAAGCCTTATCTGCGGCATCTGAAGCTTTTTCCACCACATCAGAAGTAGCCTTATCTGCAGCATCTGAAGCTTTTTCCACCGCATCGGAAGTAGCCTTATCTGCAGCATCTGAAGCTTTTTCCACCGCATCGGAAGCAGCTTTATCGGCAGCATCCGTGGCTTTCTTCACCGCATCGGAAGCAGCTTTATCGGCAGCATCCGTGGCTTTCTTCGCTGCATCGGAAGCCTTATCAGCGGCATCTGAAGCTTTTTCCACCACACCGGAAGTAGCCTTATCTGCAGCATC
Organism: Bartonella sp. B1099; assembly: GCF_944801835.1. GTDB lineage: Bacteria > Pseudomonadota > Alphaproteobacteria > Rhizobiales > Rhizobiaceae > Bartonella. Next base: position 433,931 of record NZ_CALYLN010000001.1, read on the forward strand.
TGAAGCTTTTTCTACCGCATCGGAAGCAGCTTTATCGGCAGCATCCGTGGCTTTCTTCGCTGCATCAGAAGCCTTATCAGCGGCATCTGAAGCTTTTTCCACCACACCAGAAGCAGCCTTATCTGCAGCATCTGAAGCTTTTTCTACCGCATCGGAAGCAGCTTTATCGGCAGCATCCGTGGCTTTCTTCGCCGCATCGGAAGCCTTATCAGCGGCATCTGAAGCTTTTTCCACCACACCGGAAGTAGCCTTATCTGCAACGTCAGAGGCTTTTTCCACCGCATCGGAGGCGGCTTTATCAACAGTGTCAGAAGCTTTATCAGCGGTGCCAACTTTATCCGTATCATGTGCAGGATATTCTGAAGCCTTTCGAGCCGCACTTTCAGCAAATGAAATAGAACAAGCGATGAAAACCGCCATATAAAAGATCATTTTCCAATTGATTTTACGATACATTCTTTTCTCCCCTTAAGAGTTCATTGAATGGTAGAAACAAACAATTTGCTCATTTAATGACTGTTCATATCACTTAGCGTTGTCACAGCACGTCGATTTTGATTCCAACAGGAAATATCATCACATACCGCGACAGGTCTTTCTTTTCCGTAAGAAATTGTTTGAATCCGTTGCGCAGACACACCGAGAGATACCAAATAATTTCGCACAGCAACAGCACGACGCTGTCCAAGTGCCAAATTATATTCACGTGTTCCTCTCTCATCAGCATGACCTTCGATCATAATAGAATAATAAGGATAATGAAGCAACCATTCTGCTTGACGCGTTAAAATACGTTCAGCATCTGCATCCAATGAAGAAGAATCGAGACTAAAAAACACACGATCACCCACATTAACCGTAAATTCTTGTCCTGAACCTGGTAACACCTGATTTAAACCAGCATCATTCATATAAGCGCCATTCATACCATGAAATGCACCGGTATTTTTTTTGCCACACCCACCCAAACATAGGGAGAAAAGAAAGAGGATCGCTAAGGAACGAGAGAGAGTATTTTTGGTAGAGCACATAGTCCGTTTCTCCTTTAAAGAAGGGTAAATTCTTAAAAATATTTTTAAGAATAACCGTTAATTCCTAATGAAGACGAAATTTTTCTGTTTTTTTTCATCATTTTTCAGTCTCTGCCAATTTTTTCCCTCCCAGCTATTCCCCTAACATCTCGATAATCAATTGAGCAACATTGCTCTGGTACGTCCTACCGCTTACGCTTCCTCTTGATCTTGACGATTTTTTTGCAGCGCATTCAATTTTGCAAAAACTTTATCAGCATCAAAAGTTTTGTGAGAATTGTCTTCACTTTCATTTTCCTCGAGAGGAGCGTTTTCCGTCACAGAGGCGGGAAGCAACGACCTATCTTCTTCTGCAGCAACAGGGCGGTTTTTTGCCGCACGCTGGAGTTCAAAGTCTAAATCGATTTGCGAACACAAGCCAAGCCCTACAGGATCAAGAGGAGACAAATTAGCACTATTCCAATGGGTTCGAAGGCGGATCTGTTCAATGGTTGCTTTTGTTGTCCCAATCAATCTTGCAATTTGTGCATCTTTCAACTCGGGATGGTTGGTCACCAACCATAAGATACCATTGGGACGATCTTGACGTCGAGAAAGAGGGATATAGCGTGCTCCTTTACGTTTTTTTTCAGGAATGTGCACCCTTGATTGAGAAATTTTCAAGCGTGCGTTTTGATCCGCCTCCACCCGGGCAATTTCACTGCGCGTCAACTGCCCAGAATTAATCGGATTGAGACCTTTAATACCATAAGCTGCTTCACCATCAGCAATAGCCTTTACTTCCAAGACATGCAATTTACAAAATTCTGCAATCTGCTCAAAAGAAAGAGCTGTATTATCAACCAACCAAACAGCTGTTGCTTTGGGCATCAAAAGTTGCGTTGCCATTTTTATAAATCCTCTTCTGCGCCTCTTCTATGAGGCAGGTTACCGCCCACTCAAGAGCACTGGAACTTCTTCATTATATGTTCTTATATGTTCGTCTTTTCCACCCACTTTGTAAAATAAAGCGAGACATGGAATAAACCATTTTGCCATGAGATTATATTCTGTTATAGCGTGATTTTTGCTCAACGACAAGAGATCTCTCTTGGAATGATCCTCAACGAAGGTATCTTTACCTTTAAGATGAATTTTCCTATAAAGGATTTATTTGATTATTTCACCTCATGCTGTGGCACATTTATTCTGGTGGGATGCGTGATTTTATCGCCTTACATTCTAAAAAACGCCCACCCCAGAAAGAGAGCCCTCAAACAGGAAGGAAAACTATGGCAGGCCATTCACAATTTAAAAATATTATGCACCGTAAAGGGCGTCAAGATGCAATGCGCTCGAAAATATTTTCTAAGCTTGCACGTGAAATTACCGTCGCAGCAAAACAAGGTGCCCCTGATCCGGCCATGAATCCACGTTTAAGGCTGGCTGTTCAAAATGCCAAAGCACAATCAATGCCGAAAGATAATATTGAGCGCGCGATTAAAAAAGCGTCAGGAGCCGATGTCGAAAATTATGATGAAGTACGCTATGAAGGTTATGGACCAGGCGGTGTTGCCGTGATTGTTGAAGCTTTAACCGATAACCGTAACCGCACCGCTTCAAACGTTCGCGCCGCCTTCACCAAATCAGGTGGAGCCCTAGGAGAAACAGGATCGGTCAGTTTCATGTTTAATCGGATTGGAGAAATAATTTATAAACCAGAAGCAGGAACCGCAGACAACATCATGGATGCAGCCATTGAAGCTGGTGCTGAAGATGTACAGTCCGAAGAAACCGGACATCATATTACCTGCGCATTTGAAGATATTGGTGAAGTTTCAAAAACACTTGAAGCAAAACTTGGGGAAGCAGAATCGATTAAAACAATTTGGAAAGCCACCACCCTTGCTCCCATAGATGAAGAAAAAGCTTTATCCGTTTTACGACTGATTTCAACCTTAGAAGAAGATGATGATGTACAAAATGTTTATGCTAATTTTGATGTCAGCGATGAGATTTTGGCAAAACTGTCCGTATAATGCCCATTATTGACCCCTCTCTTCACCGATGAGAGACTGAAAAACTGTCACCACTCCTTTTGAACCGCACCGATAAAAGCCCCGCATAAAAAGCGGGGTTAATCATTGGTAGCGCCCAAGAAAACCACCATCAAGTGCAAAAAAATAGAAACAATGTCCCTAAAAGCGGCGTGCAGAAAAAAGAAAGCACAAAGCAATCCCCCTCTTGAACGCCCTTGAACGTCTTTGAACACTCAAACAGTTTTGATGATAAAAACATACAACACTCTATCATCTCACGCTTTTCTTATAATTACCTATAGTCTAAGAATGCTCCCTCTATAGCCTCTCTCTTTGTTGTTTAAGCTTACTCTTTCCGTCCTCCTCTCAAGAGATGAAGATGATTTGGTCTGTAAACCATTCGAATTTTCTTAAAGACGCGTTCTTCTTCTCACACATGAGATTTACTTAAAACTAAAAGCAACAAGCTTATCACATTGATTAATAAAGGTATTTTAGCATTATTGAACTTAAATAAAATCCTTTAAAGAGTGTCAAATTCCCTCATTTCAAATCTGTGTGTATGGTGCATCAATTAAAATCATACACTTGCACATTCTTCAGCAGAAAAAGCCCGTGTGGCACGTAAAACTGAAAGGAGAAAATACCCCCTTACGAACTGTCTCAAAGGCTGTAAGGTGGTTGCAACATGAGGAGCTTATGTGATGCTCACTTGCTCCATTAAGCATCGCCATCTTTACGCTTATGGAATAATAAACCGACACCATCATTATATTTTCCAGCGCCCAATATTGCGACACCCCTTGCATTGAGACGATTCATAAGAGGCATTTTTAGTCCTTGTCTTATACAATTTTTATCCACACACTCACCCCGCTTGCAACATGCAAGCGAGTGATTTTGATTGATTCAAGATAAACAGATTTGAAATGAGAAAAATTGACACTATTTAAGGGTCCTTATTCAAGTTAAACAACGCTATATTATCATTATAAATCAATAAGTTGCATCTGTTATAAAGCCTAAAAAATTCTAGAGACATTCAATATTTTTTTTGCAAGACGCATTCCATCGTCTTGTAAATAGAACTTACCCATAGAGATTCTTTTCGTGTTTTGTGAAAACACATCAGGGGGAAGCAGAGAAAATCTTCTTAACAAAAATCTAAATACCAATAGCATATCTGCCGTTTTTATGGCAGCAATGGCTGAACTTTAAGCAAACCAGATCAGAGAGGAAGTCAAAAGGATCTATAGCGACAGTTTGGAAAATAAAGGCAATCTAGAAACCACCACACGGCTCTATTTTTTTCAAGAAATTGTTTTTTTAAAAAACGTTTTCGTCTCAAGAAAATTCGACTATCGATAAACAACAGCCGATGCTGGATAAAATCGATAGGCCCCCATACGCCCTCTCACAAGTGCGTTCTTTAAACTGATTAAAAACCATTGAGATTGTGTAGACTCTATATTTTTTCTGTTTTTATCTTTTTATCAAGCATTTTGTTTTTATTGTATATTGAGCAATGGTGACCATGCTGGATCAGAAGCATCATTAGGTGTGGGGAGTTGACGTTCATTGCGTCCCGTAATGTCAATGGTATAGATTTTGGGTCCCATACCAGGGTTTTTACGAAAGAACATCAACACACGACCATTGGGGGCCCAAGTCGGTCCTTCATTATGAAACCCTGTAGTTAAAATTCGTTCTGCTTGTCCATCAGGGCGCATAACACCAATAGAAAATTGTCCATTTAATTGTTTTGTAAAGGCAATATAATCACCCCGTGGCGACCAAATGGGTGTCGAATAACTGCCTTCGTTTAAAGAAATACGCTGAATATCACTGCCATCGGCATTCATTTTATAGATTTGCGGCTTTCCGCTACGATCTGAGGAAAAGACGATTTGTGTTCCATCTGGTGAATAAGAAGCAGAGGTATCAATGGCAGAAGTTGTTGTCAACCGCGTCATTGTACGGGTCCGCAAATCCATAGTGTAAAGATTTGCACTTCCATCATTTTGCAATAAACTCATGATGACTTTTTGTCCATCAGAAGAAAAACGCGGCGCAATTGTCATGTTATGAAACGTTCCAATCAACTCTCTTTGCCCCATTTCAATTTGTTGAAGATAAACATGAGGGATTTGATTATCCTCATAAGCCATATAGGTGATTTCTTGCCTTTTTGGTGAAAACCGCGGTGTAAGCACCAATTCACTTCCATCAGACATATAAATCAAATTTGCGCCATCTTGATCCATCATGGCTAGACGTTTAATGCGTGCATTTTGGGGACCTGTTTCATCGATAAAAACAATTCTTGTATCAAAATAGCCACTTTCTCCTGTCATTTCACTGTAGATCTCATCTGCGATCATATGGGCCACACGCCGCCAACGTTCTGTGGCAGTATAAAAACGCCGTCCTTTCAATTGTCGCTGTCCAAAAACATCCCATAGACGAAAATCGACCCTCAACCGTCCATCGATTTCTCTCATGACTTGTCCCGTCACCAAACCTTGCGCTTTTATTTTCTGCCACGAAGCAAAATGCGGTTGTTTATTCGGATTAGAAATTTTTTCAAAAAAATGTTCCTTATCAAGCGGTAAAAAAAGCCCCGACCGTTCAAGATCGGCTGTCACTACAGCAGATATTTTCAACCCGATCGAATCATTGGAAATAAAGTCTGTAATTGCAATGGGAATGGGATTAAAATCAGCGCTGGAAATTGTTCCTTTCAATTGCGCATAACCCGATGAGAGACTTGAAAGCCACAAACTGCAAGTGACTATAAACCATCTAAAAACTTTATGTCTTGTTATAGTCATCATAGAATGTGTCCTTTCATTAAGCGAATTTAATTTCTCTCATTTATCATCTTATTTCTTGGAGAGGGTCAACATTAAAGTCAAAACCCTGCCCCCACAGGTCATATTGATCACGAGGAAGATCTGCATAAGGTTGGCATGAAAAGACAGCCGCGTACACCTGCCTTATCATAATCGCCTGTTGGCTCTCAAGACCGCTTACAGGATCAATGATAGGATCCCCCATAACCATCCCTTCACGGTCTAAGTAAAAACGCAACCGCACGATGGGACGGTTTTTTAAATCGCCACCAAGCGCCACAAGTTTAAGCTTCTGTTGAATACAACCCCCCGCAATATTGACCAATGTTTGTGCCATTTTTGTGATATCATTGATATTTTTTCTTGCCCCCAAAGCTTCTGGTGTATGAGAACGTTTTGCTCCCCCTCCTTGTGAGCGCGCACGATTGAGCAAATTATTTTCTTCCAGCGCTAAAATATCTTCAATAGTCTGTTTCTCTTGATTTTTCTTGTTAAGCTTTGGCGTCCTTTGCTTCAATGCAGCCTCATTCTTCCTTGGAAATTCTTCATTAAATTTTGGTTTAAACTGCGGAAGAAGAGGTTTTTCTGGAAGTGCAATTTTAGACGCTTGAGACACAACCTGCTCTGCTGGTGCCTTTTCTACCGTTGGAGCTAATTCTTTCGGCGATACCTTCTCTTCATTTTTGTGCGCAGGCTGAAGCACAGTCTTAGACGCTTCCTCCGATGTTTTTACAGGCACCTCAGGCACAAGCTTGGGAGGGGACTCCACTGCTTCTACAGGCATCTCAGGTGCAAGCTTGGGAGTTTCCTCCACCGCTTCTACAGGCATCTCAGGTGCAAGCTTGGGAGTTTCCTCCACCGCTTCTACAGGCATCTCAGGCGCAAGCTTGGGAGTTTCCTCTGCCGCTTCTACAGGCATCTCAGGTGCAAGCTTGGGAATTTCCTCTGCCGCTTCTACAAGCATCTCAGGTGCAAGCTTGGGAGCTTCCTCCACCGCTTCTACAGGCATCTCAGGTGCAAGCTTGGGAGTTTCCTCCACCGCTTCTACAGGCATCTCAGGTGCAAGCTTGGGAGCTTCCTCCACTGCTTCTACAGGCATCTCAGGTGCAAGCTTGGGGGCTTCCTCCACTGCTTCTACAGGCATCTCAGGTGCAAGCTTGGGGGCTTCCTCCACCGCTTCTACAGGCATCTCAGGTGCGAGCTTGGGAGTTTCCTCTGTTTTTGCTTCGACTGGTTCTGTAAGTTTAGATGGTTCTGAGGGATTGCTTGGCGGCGGCGGTGTTGTCTCAACGGGGCGCGGCTTTTCCTTTGGTTGGAAAGGCGCAAGACTATCTCGTTGTCCTTCTCCAATATGGCGAGCATCTTCTATCTCTTGGGGGGTAGTCGTTGGTTTAACAGCAGGAATTGCATGGAGTGGCGCTTTCACAGTGCCTTGTTGAGAGGAAAACTCTTCGCTCACGGGCGCAAGAGTGATGGGAATTGCTTCCAAGGGTTGTGGCAAAGAAACAGAGTTTGTAAACTGAACGGCGCCCCAACTGATCAAAATAACATGGACCACAAGGGATAAAACTAAGCCTCGTTTCATACTATGATAGGAGTCTTTGTTCATCCTTTATGCCTTAATTGATACCTTGTATTTTTTTCACTTTTAATCACGTTGCACTCTTTTAAAAACATTTAAAAACAAATAGTTATGGACAATTTTATTGTTTGTTATTTTTTATTGTCCGTTATTTATTGTGCTAGACTTGCTAGCGCAACTTGAGAAAACCCTGCTTTTTGAATATCTGCGAGCAATTTTAAGACTTGTTGATATTCAACAGTTTTAGCAACCCGCACAAAAATTCGTTGATCTTTTTGTGTAGGATCCGCTTCTAGAAGAGTTTTAAGCTGTGCAATCAACGCTTGTGAACTTTCATAATAATCTTGATGAATGGCAAAGCGCCCTTGCGCATCCAGTGAAACTGTAAGGGGTGTTTTTTGTGCGCGGACGGGACCCGCTTGACTGCGTGGTAAATCCAAAGGAACACCGTTCACCAAAAGGGGAGCAGAGACCATAAAAATAATAAGCAACACCAACATGACATCCACAAAAGGGGTGACATTAATCTCACTCATCAGTTGGCTTCGTGAATGATGCCGCCTCCGTGTATTTTTTTGAGAAGAAGAAGAAACAGAAATTCCCATGGGATAAGCTCCTTTTTATAAAGAGGAAGGTGCTGTACGTGTTTCATCAATACGCCGTGAGACAATTGTTGAAAATTCATCGGCAAAATTTTCTATTTGTGCAATGATGCGTGCACTTTCATGGGTCAATTTATTATAGGCAATAACGGCTGGAATTGCCGCAAACAAACCAATAGCCGTTGCCAAAAGTGCTTCTGCAATCCCTGGTGCGACAATGGCAAGAGATGTATTTTGAGAAGCAGAAATAGAAAGAAAAGACTCCATAATACCAATCACTGTTCCAAAAAGACCGATAAAGGGTCCTGCAGATCCCAGTGTTGCAAGAAAACTTAACTTTGATTCTATTTTTTCACTTTCACGTCCCAGTGTTAGATCCATCGCCTTATCAATTCTGCTCTGCAAACTGATCGAAGTATGGGTTCCTTTTTCAAGAGATTTTTTCCATTCAGCCATTGCTGCCATAAAAACAGCAGATATGCTATTGGTACGGTGACTCTTACAGGTGACATAAAGATCCTCTAGCGCTTTGCCAGACCAAAATGTCCGTTCAAATTGTTTGATTTCACGCCGTATTCTCCGGTAGGTAAAAATTTTATCAAAAATAATAGCCCAACTCCAGACGGAAGCAAGCAGCAACCCAACCATAACAACTTTAACGACGAGACTTGCTTGCATAAACAAATGCAACATTCCCATTGTTTCCGGATTCATTAGTTCACCATGCGGCATAATTTTTGTCCCTCTAAATGAAAGGTGCACTTCTTAAAATTTTATAAAACAGATTGTTTTATAGTTTCTAAATTTAAGTAAAAAACTTTAGTCTCACATAAATCCATGCACGAAAACAAGACCTGTTTCTTAAATTTCTTTAAAAAGTGATCATCAAAGACATCTCTCAAGACATCTCCCCTCTCTCTCACAAAGACATTTATGCAAGATCACCCTAAAGCCTCCCCCTTCATCAATACCTATGAAGGATAAAACCCAATCCCCCCGTTTATGAAAAGAATGCTCCACCATCTTGACTTTCCCCCCTCACTGTAAAAGACAAAATTTCTAACCCCGCACCGTTTTGCAAACAATAATCTACGCCAGCTTTCCTTAAAGCGAATTCCCTCTATTGGCTTCAAATCCCCGCCTCTCAAACAACCCCATTTTACAGTATAATAGAATAGCTAATGTTTTAATTTGTCTTGCCAATCTCTTGAAAGTACTTTATCAATCAAAAGATATTTTGATCGTCTACGCACCGATCAAGAGGGATTAAAGGTCCTAAGCTCTAGCGTACAAATAAATCCACTGTTGTGGATATCCCGGGATTCCGGGAGATTTTGCTATGTCCAGGTGCATCTCAGCACTAAAAGCAAAAAGCTGACTAGAGCTCAGTACCTTTAACTCCCGGAATACTCATGCGAGGGCGCTCGCAACCGGGGGGACTTAACATGCAAACCAAAAATTCACATTTTAATGATATTTCTTATCAAGCAAAAGAATTCGTCATCGAAGAATATCAATGAAGCTTTCTCAAAAAGAATTAGAGAATTCTTTAGGTGTCAGTTTCCAACAAATCCAAAAATACGAAAAAGGGTTAAACCGTGTAAGCGCAGGACGTTTGCTAGAAATTGCCAATCTACTGGAAGTTCCAATGAGCTTTTTTTATGCGGATATTATTGCTACAAAAGAAGATCCCCCCACAAAAGAACCTCCCTCACACGATGATCAAGAAATCTATAGCGAAAAAGAACACGCCCTTTTGAGAAATTTTAGAGAACTCCACCCTAAAAAACAAAAGGCAATTTGGTGGTTAATTTCCGATTAAGCAAAAGCACACACAAAACTCCAATCCTTTATTTCATTTTTACAGATCCACGTTTTTACGCTTTTTCATTTTGACAGAAATCAGTAAACGAAACTATCCTCCGCACCATTCTATAAACACTGGTCTGTCAAAACGCTGACTTCTGATGCTAGCGGATTTCTCAGCTTATTATTTCATAGGATTATCACTGTCTCTCAAAGAAGAGTGTTCCCCAGCCCGCAAATCTTTCCCTAAAATATTCACCCCCCACTTTCACAAGAAGCCCTTGACATTTACATTACCCAACGATTTCCGCCCAAAGAGCAGTGTTTTACGGCATGATAGGATAAGCGTTTCCAGCTCAAAATTTGCGATCAATCTTGCCACTTAAAACGCTTTATAAAAGGCATTTTATGCCTTTCTCAATCCTTTTTATCTCCACCCATCAACCCTGCCTGTAACAAGAAAAAAATGTGACATGCAAGAAAATGATTTTGGTGAATTCACAAAAGAATTTGAAATGAGAAAATTTTACACCATCCACGGTTCTCATTTAAATTGAATAACTCTATCTTATCATTATCAATAAAACTGTTGTATATTCAACATGCAAGAGTTTTAACCAAGCATTTTTGCAAACAGCTCTTTGGGTAAACGTCGCGGTTTTGCTTCTTCATTAATCAGAGCAATTTCCACTTTTGCTGTTACCAACGTGGTCACCTCGTGCACAATAGATTGCTCCATAAAAAAGCGTGCTCCTTGGACATGATTAACACGTGTTTTAACAACTAAAAGATGATCAATTTGGGCTGGTCGTAAAAAACTAATTTCCATATGACGCACAACAAAAAACAGTTTTTCCCCCTCCCCTCCTGCAGCTAATATTTTATTATTAAAACCGGTATCCCGTAAAAATTCTGAACGTCCCCGTTCAAAAAATTCCAGATAACGCGCATGATAAACCACACCGGAAAAATCTGTATCAGCCACATAAACGCGCACCTGAAAATTATGAAAAGCATTTTTATGATCGCTCTTGAAAGGCATTACTTCTGTCATTGACTTCATGTCCCATAAAATCATTTAAGTTAGAAAATTGTTTATCAATCAAAAGATTGAACATATTTTTGTGTTGAAGTTGTGAAAAGAAAAAAGCACAAAATCCCCCCTATCGTTCTAAACCTTTTCGGTGAAAACACAAGAACCAGAGGCGTTCTTCTTGTCCTTATAAGAGCTTGCGATAAACCACCCGCACAGTTTTGGTTAAAAAAATGCCTTAGTCCTCTTCCCCATCCCATAAAGACGTCTGAAGTGATGCATTGTCTTGAGCATCAGAAAGTTGCGTACGTTTTTGTATCGATGTTGAAGCAGGCGCAGCAAGTCCTAAATGGCTCCACGCCTTTTCCGTAAGAATGCGTCCTCGAGCCGTTCTTTGAATAAAACCCTGTTGGAGAAGATATGGCTCAACAATATCTTCAATCGCATCGCGTGGTTCTGACAAAGCAGCCGCAATGGTTTCAATGCCTACCGGTCCTCCTAAAAAAGTTTCCGCAATCAGCAGCAAATAACGCCGGTCAAGCGGATCAAGCCCAAGATAATCCACTTCAAGGCGCGAAAGCGCTTCATCGGCGATTTTTCGATCAATTTGTTTTGCCTGTTTGACCAAAGCAAAATCACAAACGCGCCGTAAAAGCCGTCCAGCGATACGCGGAGTTCCACGTGCTCGACGTGCAATTTCATGGGCGCCATCATCACTGATCTTGACGGCAAAAAGCCGCGCATTACGCTGCACAATATATTCCAATTCCTCTATTGTATAAAAATTAAGACGAATAGGGATGCCAAAACGGTCTCTAAGCGGTGTGGTCAAAAGCCCCAACCGTGTGGTTGCCGCCACTAAAGTAAATTTAGCCAGATCAATTTTAACCGAGCGTGCTGCCGGCCCCTCCCCAATGATCAAATCGAGTTGATAATCTTCCATAGCTGGATAAAGAATTTCCTCGATTGCTGGATTTAAGCGATGAATTTCATCAATAAACAAGACATCGCGTTCTTCAAGATTGGTCAAGAGAGCAGCTAAATCTCCTGCTTTAGCAATGACCGGTCCTGAAGTAGAGCGAAAATTAACGCCTAATTCCTTTGCCATAATCTGTGAAAGCGTTGTTTTTCCCAGTCCCGGTGGTCCTACAAACAAAACATGATCCAACGCTTCTTTCCGAGTTTTTGCGGCTTCAATAAATATCTTTAAATTAGCCCGCGCTGCTTCTTGCCCGATAAAGTCATCGAGAACTTGTGGCCTTAAGGAACGATCCGGATCGTTGGGAAGGGGTGCAGCCCCTAAAAGGCGTTGATCTTCATCTTTATGCATTGTTACCTTAATTTCAAGTAGGAGAAGAAAGCAATTTGAGACTATGGCGAATCAAGAGAGCAGAAGAAACAGTTTCTCCCTCAAGGGCGTTCATGGCAAGAGCAAGAGCACGAGCTGCCTGCTCGCGTTCAAAGCCTAGCTTCATCAAAGCGGAAAGCGCATCCTGCGCAGGTTGATTAGCGCTCTCATGCTGCGGAATTGAAACAGTCTTGACCGCCTGTTCAAAGGGAAGCGTTTTACTTTTCAACTCACCCACAATTCTTTCACTAACTTTTTTACCAACGCCTGGCGCTCGACTAATCATCGCCCCATCGTTTAAAGCAATAGCTTGTGCAAGTTCATCTGGCGATAAAGTGCCCAAGATTGCTAAGGCAACCTTAGCCCCTACGCCTGGAACATTTTGGAGCATACAAAACCACTCCTGTTCGGCTCTTGTTGCAAAACCAAAAAGGCGGATTGCCTCTTCCCGAACATGCGTTTCAATAAAGAGGCTTAACGTCTCCCCAACAGAAGGCAAAGAAGGACGCAACCGATTTGAGATAAAAACAACATACCCCACACCATGAACATCAAGAATAATATAATCCTCAAAGATATGTTCAAGCGTACCCTTTAATTTGCCAATCATGTTGTCGCCCCAATCATATCGCCATCCTTGCCTGATAAGATTGATCAATCCTCTTACGATGCATGCTATGACAAAGAGCAAGCGCAAGGGCATCAGCGGCATCATTGCTATCAAATTCAGCCCGTGGGAGTAAAACTTTTACCATCATATGAATTTGTTCTTTCGCCCCATGTCCAACACCAATAACCGATTTTTTCACCTTATTGGGTGCATATTCAAAAACAGGACACTTTGCCTGCGCAGGAACCAGCAGCGCAATCGCACGCGCTTGCCCAAGTTTTAAAGTTGCTGTCGCATCTTTGTTAACAAACACATGTTCCACCGCAGCTTCATGAGGCATAAATTGATGCACAACCTCTGAAAGACCTTTATGGATCTGACAGAGTCTGGAAGCCAGATCACACTTTACATCGGAAGAAACTGTCCCTGCAGCAACAAACTGAAGACGATTACCCGCAAGATCGATAACGCCCCACCCCGTATACCGTAGTCCGGGATCAATGCCTATAATACGAATCGTCTCTGCCATAAAATCCAGTTTATACACTTTTCCCTCTTTTGAATAAAGGCTCGCCCACCAAGAAAACAGCAGCAAAACATAAAACCCGTAAAAAGAGGAACATGTATCATAATTTATGCCGTATAACACCCGAAAAAACAGCAGCTTTTATGAGACTAAAAATGCCATCAAACCAAACCCCTCACACCTGACAAGGAAGCAAAAGAAAAGTATAAAAACACCCCTTTTATCTCATCTCCCCCTTCTATCTCATCTCCAATGTCATAATGATTAAACCATCTCAAACGAGCAAAGAGAGGATCCATACATTCATAAGTATAAAAATTCTCCTCTCTGGATGGTATATACGCCACCGAGTCTTTTTACGTTATACCCACCCATGTTGATTTGTTTTGCCAGCAGATTTTCATCTTCTAAAGTACAGGAAGCCGCCGCTTCCCACCCTGCGCGCATAGATTTTATGCGAGCCTCTCAAACGAGAGTAAATAAGCAACAAATTGGCGAAAAATTTCTGGAAGTTCGTTCCAATGAGGGGTTTCAAGTTCCAATGTCGGGGTCTGAAGGGAAACTTTAACGATTTCTTTTTTTATTTGTTCTGATGACATTTCCCCTTCGCGAAAAACCAAGAGAATATCCTCTAAGAACGCCCAAAGGCTGTTTTGAGTAATTCTATTTGTTTTGCCAGCAGATTTTCATCTTCTAAAGTACAGGAAGCCGCCGCTTCCCACCCCGCGCGTATAGATTTTATGCGAGCCTCTCAAACGAGAGTAAATAAGCAACAAATTGGCGAAAAATTTCTGGGAGTTCGTTCCAATGAGGGGTTTCAAGTTCCAATGTCGGGGTCTGAAGGGAAACTTTAACGATTTCTTTTTTTATTTGTTCTGATGACATTTCCCCTTAGACAAAAGCCCAAGAGAATATCCTCTAAGAACGCCCAAAGGCTGTTTTGAGTAATTCTATTTGTTTTCCTACTGGATTTTCATCTTCTAAAGTACAGGAAGCCGCCGCTTCCCACCCTGCGCGCATATACTTTATGCGCGCTTCTAAACGCAGTGAATGAGCAACAAATTGGCGAAAAATTTCTGGGAGTTCGTTCCAATGAGGGGTTTCAAGTTCCAACGTCGGGGTCTGAAGGGAAACTTTAACGATTTCTTTTTTTATTTGTTCTGATGACATTTCCCCTTCGCGCTCTGCTCGAAGAAGAAGGAGTTGAGAGGCAATTTGCATCAGTCTTGTACTTAAATACATCGCCTCCTTTGCATAGAGTGCAGAAATTTCTGTCGAAAGGGAACGCGCAACGACTTTCCCTTCTGAATCGATATAGGCTGCTGTTTTTTCAATCAGCGCCATTGTCTCTTCATAGAGACGATTAAAAGCATTATGCTCAATCATGATAATAGGTTCATCATAGGGACGTTTATGTACGCTCACGCTTTTATACTCCAAGGATCAGCACAAAACCACACCGCTCAATATTATATCACTCAACGAACAGAGTCCTAAAAAGTTTCTTTTGTTGCTGTATAGAATGCTTTTTTTTGAAATGACTACCTCTTTTAATTTTTTTGTGCAATTCGCTTTTTATACTAAGGTTAACGCAGCCAAACAGGGATCACGGGACCGCGTTTTTCTTATAAGCGGATCAGTTTTCTTGAAAAAGCCTCCTGTAAAGACCGCCGTTTTTCACAATAATAGGCGACTCCAAATTGCAGAGCGATGCCCGTTATCATTAAGAGGCTATCGGAAAAAAACGTTCCTGTCATCACTATTTTGATAATTTGTCCAAACATGGCAAAAATAGTTCCTGTTACAAAGACCGGTAAACTATGTTTTCCTAGGATTACTAAAGGATGTTGCTCTGAAACAGCAAACCATTTATTGACGCGCGGCAACGAAAGAATAAGAAAAGATAATGCCAGAACATGGAGCAAACGTGGCAAGCTTAAAAAGGTTTTATTAAAGTTGAGCAACGGAGAAGACCAGCCCAACCAACCCAAAACGCCCCACCAATTTAAGCGAACCCATAACAGTGCCACCAAGAGATAGCCTGCCGCACAAACCACCCAAAAAGACTGAAAAGCGATTGTTTTTCCTTGTTTAAGCGCTAAAGTACTGGTTAAGCCTATAACAAACAAGAATTGCCAAGACAAAGGATTTAAAAACCATTTTCCCTCTATAGGATAAGAAGGGGGCGCAATTTTATAAAATCCACAGATGAGGTAAAGTATAAATGAGCCCAAAAGCAGCCACTTTGTCTGTTTACAACTCAAATATAGGATAAAAGGCGCAAAAAACATCAAAACCATATAAAGCGGCAGAATATTATTATAGCCTAATTGATGTCCCAAGCTTAAGCTATGCAAAAATGCTGTAAGCGGTTGTGTAACAAAAAGCCCCACATTGTTCATCGCTAACAGTTTTTCTGTTCTCCATAAGAAAAAGGCTCCTAAAAACAAGCTTAACGTAACAAAAGTGGTCAAAAGATATGCGCCATAGAGCTGCAAAGCCCTGTACCAAAGTTTACGCACAATGAAGGAAAAAGGTTTTTTCTGTAACCGCGCATGAAAACTTAAGCCCAATGAAACGCCTGAAAGCAAAACAAAAACTTCTGCAGAATCAGAAAAACCGAAATTTCTATGGGTTACATGCTCATAGAGCGTTCCGGGAATATGGTTGATAAAAATCGTCAATAAGGCTAAAGAACGAAAAACATCAATGCGTGTATCACGACGAAAAGGCTGCGTCTTATGATCAACAACGGCTTGGTATTTCATAAATGGACTCCCACGCGTCACAAAACTTTGAAGTCACATAAAAATGGTAGTTACCTTTATCGCAAACAAGGCAGGATGAAACTTTAACTTTTAAGAGTCAAGTTTCTTTTTAACAATCATTTACAAAAATCAGAGATAGGACATGACACAACAAAAAAATAAACCGATTGACTCCCCTCTTGTTCCTCAATTGGTTTTAACACTTGATGTTCGACGCAATATGCCACACGGCTTTTTGCGTCCCATGTTGCAAACAAAGTCTTTTGCCTGTGTCATCCTTTACGATTCTGAACAGCAGAAAGATGATGGCTCTTTTTTACAAAAACAGGCTCAAACTTACGCAGAAGATATTCAAAACAATGACGCCGCTCTTCTTATCGCTGGTGACAGCCGCATTGCTGGACGCATAAAGGCTGATGGATTGCACATAGAAGATGATCTTAATGCTCTTGAAAGCTTAAAAAATCAGCAAAAGGAACAAAAAATCATCGGCTTTGGCAATCTACGCAATCGCCATAGTGCTATGCTTGCAGCAGAAACGGGGGTTGATTATCTTCTCTTTGGCAAATTAGGAGCTGATAAAAAACCCCAAGCGCACCCACGCAATCTTCAGTTAGCCACGTGGTGGGCAGAGATTATGGAAACCCCCGCCATTATTCAAGCAGGCAGCGATTTTGCAAATTTTGATGAAGCTTTAAAGACGGGATGTGAATTCATTGCCATGGAAGAAGTCATCTTTACCCATGACACCCCCTTGGTTCTGCTTCAACTTTGCCATGAAAAATGTAAAAACGCCCCCTTGTAATATGGGAGGGCAATTCATAAATGAAGTGTTAATAAAAATCTAAAACATTCGCCGCTATATCGCAATAACAGATAAAGAGGAT
This sequence comes from Bartonella sp. B1099, assembly GCF_944801835.1. GTDB lineage: Bacteria > Pseudomonadota > Alphaproteobacteria > Rhizobiales > Rhizobiaceae > Bartonella. The sequence continues at coordinate 450,994 of NZ_CALYLN010000001.1, forward strand.
AAAAATGTGTTTTTCTGGCCTCAAAACTCAATAAAATTGCTTAATAATCTAATCAAATGGGATGAAAAAGCTAGCATCTTTTTTTGACATAATATATAGAGGGAAGTATTATAAAAATTTTCTAGTTCAATGTTTTATCAAAAGAAGCCATTATGATTGGGGGAGCTCGTCATTGTTAATCTTGGTCATGAAGACCAACAACGAATGATAGAGATGTGAAGGGGACATAAAAATGCAATATAACGGAACATCTGAAGATCTTAAAAACATAGTTTGCAAGGCTGGATATCAAATCAAAGAAGCCAAACTTCTACCACATAAATCCCCTAGAACATATCAGATCAAAACTACTACTGGAGGTATCATTAATTGGTATGAACAAACAGGGAAGCTGCAAATTCAAGGCAAAGAAAACATAAAACAAAAGTTAAAAGAAGATTTAGCAAAGAATGTAGAAGAAACATCAACGACTCCTTCCCAAATAATTCTTTCCAACATTCCCAAAACATCTTCTAATGTCTCAGAATCACCCCCTAAAAAAATCTTTATCGTTCACGGTCATGATCGTGGCTCCTTAAAAGACCTTGAAAATATTCTTCTCAAACTTAAGCTCGATCCGTACATCTTGCAAAACACGAGCGGTAATGGTTTACCTATCATTGAAACTTTGAAAAAAGAAATTTGTAAGGATTCTATAGGGTTTGGTATTGTATTGCTAACGCCCGATGATATAGGCTATGCTAGATCTGACGGTGAAACAAAAGCGCAATTTCGTGCGCGACAAAATGCTACTTTCGAAATGGGCATGTTAGCCGGCGTGCTTCCTCTTGAGAGAATTGCTATTTTATACAAAGAAGGCGTTGAATTGCCTTCAGATGTTAATGGAGTTTACTACCTTTCTTTTAAAGAAGACATAAAAGAAGCATATCCCAAACTTATTAAGCGGTTAAAGGCAGCAGGCTTCCATATAGATGCAGATGCAATTGATGCATTATAAATTTAAACAACGCTCATCTTTAATTTTGAAAGTACACGCCCAAACCACACGACACGCCATCACTTCCCACAGACATACACATTCTGTAGACACAAAATTACCCCCTACCCTTTTTTAAATAGCAAACGATTGCGCAGGTTTTAATGAAGAAACCGCCTGTGAATTCATTACCGTAGACGAAATCATTTTACCGCTTTCAATAAACACGGAGGCTGATGTCATGATTTTGGTAGGCGTTCCAGAAAGGTTGAGAGGTAAGAATAATCTCTCATTCAATTAAAGAGAGGGAGGGAATTCACGTCGGGCATGTACGACAGCGACAATTTCGATCTGATTTGCAGCAACTCGATACAATATAAGGTAATTTGGATGTGCTATAATTTCCCGTAACCCTAATATCCTCTCACTCTGTCTGTACAGATATGGATGTTCAGCCAATGGTAGTACAGATTCTTCCAATAACCTTTTCATTCGACGTGCAGCAAATGGATTTTCGCGAGCAATGTAAGTTAAAATCTGACGCAAATCATCACGAGCCGAAGACAACCAAACAACCGGAAGCATCACTGTTTCTGTTCAGCTTCACATTGATCTATGATAACGTCCATTTCAGCCATCACCTCATCGTGCGGAATAGGAGGAGATGGATTTGCAAGACTTATCGCGACCTTATCGCGCAACCACGCCGTGTAGCTGCTTTCCTGTTCAACGGTTTCGAACTCTGAAATGAGCGGAGAAAGGGTAGTTTTCATAGCAGTATGTCCTTTCTATTCCTTGGTATTAAAGGTAATAACTATTGGTTATGTTGTCAATATTAGCGAATTGAAAATGTTTAACTTTTAAGCGTCCAAAGTTTTTTTTATCTTAAAAAAAGCTTATTCGTTCTCTCAACAAACACGGAGGTAGATGTCGTGATTTTGGTCATCATTCCAGAGAGGTTGAGAGGCAAGAATAGCCTCTCATTCAAAAAACAAATTTTATAAGTCAAAAAACTATTTTTATTTGCCAATTTTCTGAAATTACTTTATGAATGAAAAGTATTTTGGTCGCATACGCGGGCGACCAATAGGGATTAAAAACCCTAAGTCCGATACATAAAAATAAACCCACTCTGTGGGTATCCCGGAATTCCGGGAGATTTTGCACTGTCCAAGTGCTCTTTAGCACTAAAAGCAAAATGCTGATTTAGGTTCAGTGTTTTTAACTCCCAGAATACGCATAAGAGGCGCTCGCAACCGGCGGGGACAATGCAATCTAACCTCATGTGATAGTACACACCATACTCTCGATAAAGTGATATGCACTGTTCAAAGCCATACTCCCTCGATATGAATGCTTTTTATTGCTTTCACGCAAAACACGCCGCCTCTCATTAAAAAAGCTGTTTTTTATTGTAAATTTCCTGAAATTACTTTATGAATGAAAAGTATTTTGGTCGCATACGCAACGACCAACGGGGATTAAAAACCCTAAGTCCGATACATAAAAATAAACCCACTCTGTGGGTATCCCGGAATTCCGGGAGATTTTGCTATGTCCAGGTGCTCTTTAGCACTAAAAGCAAAATGCTGACTCGGACTCAGTGTTTTTAACTCCCGGAATACTCATGCGAGGGCGCTCGCAACCGGCGGGAGGAAAAATGCAATCTCAAAATCTTAATATTGATCTTTTGGTCGGCAAAAGAATTCGCTTGAGACGAAAAAAGCTGGGAATGTCTCAAACAACGTTAGGAAACGCTTTAGGAATAAGCTTCCAACAAATTCAAAAATATGAAAACGGCTTAAATCGTGTAAGCGCGGGGCGTTTAATGCAAATTTCCGATATTTTGAATGTTCCGATTTCCTTTTTTTATGCGGATATCGCCACCAAACAACATGCACCCACCCCTCACGACGAAGTCATCTCGAACACTGAAGAATACCTGCTGCTTAAAAGATTTAGAACGCTCACCACTGTAAAAAGGAAAGCCTTTTTACAACTCATCATGGATGAACATGCAAGCTAACATCATTCGATAGCGGCGCAAAACACGCTCTGTTCAAAGCCTCTCTCAATGTGGTTATTTTATTGCTTTCACGCAAAACACATCACCTCTCATTAAAAAAGCGGTTTCTTATTGTCAATTTTCTGAAATGATTTTATGACTTAAAAGGTATTTTTGATCGTATACGCAACAATCAACGGGGATTAAAAACCCTAAGACCCGATACATAAAAACAAATCCACTTTGCAGGTATCCTAGAATTCCGGGAGATTTTGCTATGTCCAGGTGCTCACCAGCACTAAAAGCAAAAAAGCTGAGTCAAGTCAGTGTTTTAGACTCCCGGAATACGCATAAGAGGCGCTCGCAACCGGCGGGAGGGTAAAATGCAAACCAACAATCTTAATATTGATCTTCTGGTCGGCAAAAGAATTCGCTTGAGACGAAAAAGGCTCAAAATGTCTCAAACAACTTTAGGAAACGCTTTAGGAATAAGCTTCCAACAAATTCAAAAATATGAAAACGGCTTAAATCGCGTAAGCGCAGGACGTTTAATGCAAATTTCCGATATTTTGAATGTTCCGATTTCCTTTTTTTATGCGGATATCATGCCAAAACAACAGCCCCCATACCACCATGATGAAGCTATCTCCAGTAAAGAAGAATACCTGCTGCTTAGAAGATTTAGAACGCTCAATTCGATAAAACAAAGAGCCATTTTACAATTACTCTCTGAACCCAATGAAAGCTTTTAATATCACGTGAATACAACAGACTCTGTTCACCCTACAGACTCTATGCATCTGCATACATCACAAACATCCCCCCAAAAGAGCAGCGCTTGAAAATTTATTGGATCAATCTGCAGCAGCACCCCCATGCAATCATTTGACTTTGTCTGTTAAGCATAAGTTTTAAATACCATGAAAGATGATGGCAGTTTTTTAAATAATGTGTAAATATTGATAAATAAATACTTGCTGAGATGCCGATACGTGATAGTATAACGGTAGAAAAGGTGCTTTTCTTATCTTGTGCAAGAACTTTCTTAAGAAAAAACGAGTCAGAAAAAGGAAAAATGATAGAGGGGGGAATGAAGATGTTAAAATATTTATTTCTGTCACAACTTTTGTTAGTGGCTGGTTGTGCATCTCCAGGGAACTATGTATCACATTATGTTGATGAAAATCTTGCGGCGGAGAAGAGGGTGGTAGATTTAGAAGTATACGATTTTTCTAACGATGTCAAAAGATCTTTACCAATCAATCCAACCACACTTCTCCTCTTATCAAAGTGATACAATAGACAACTTTACGCCTTTATTTATCGATCTGTTGCGGCGAACAGGATAGAATGTGATTTATACAGATCAACCCCAAAAGCAGCAAAACATGGGTTTGGGTTTGTTTTACACACGAACACCAAAGGATGATGGACGTATAATTTCTGTGCTTCAGTATGATTGGTCGGGAGAACCAAGTATTATCTACGTATTTATCAGAATAAATAAACCCGCTCTTTGAAGATGGACATTCTCTCTATTTCAAACATAAAGACTTAAAATTTTTTGCAAAAGATAAAGAGATTTGCACCTCATTTTAATGGCTCTAACAAGTGCTCCTACGCGCTCTCTTTTTCTCAACATTTCACATTCTTCATAAGCAATTCGTCACGTATTTTAAAAAGTAGCCTCATGGTAGACGCTTTTTTATTTTAGGGTGATAAAGTATTGATAAGAGAAGATCACCTCTCTGGATCATTCTTTCATTATTGTTGTTTAAAATAGCACTGTTTAAAACAGTCTGGTTCTGATCAACGTTTATGCTATCTTTATAAAGGGATCTAAAAAACCTCCCTTAACTGAAATGAAAAATAAGAAAGCCATGGGATTCTGATACGGCTTGTAATGATGAAAAAAAAATGTGAAAATTCTGATCGATAATGAGGAGGAGATATCGATGATCAAGAGAGGTGTTAAACTGCTTATCCTAGGAATGGTAGGGCTTACAAGTTCTGTTGTAAATTCTGCTGGCAGCACTGATGAAACGGCAAGTTTTGAACACTCTTTGAATACGATTCAAGAATCTTCCCCCCCAGAAGAACCTTTTCAGCCCTTAAAAGCTGGAGACTATGACCAAGCCTATGACTATTACATCCAAGGCTATTATTTAAAAGCTTTTCAAGAAGCTCTTCGACGTGCTGAAAAAAATGATCCTTTTGCGCAAACGCTTCTTGCCCGAATTTATATGGAAGGATGCGCTGTTCCTGTTGACGGAGCGCGGGCTGCTTTATGGTTTGAACGCGCCGCCAAACAAGGAGAACCCCAAGCGCAACTTCGCTATGGGCTTATGTTGTTTGATGGTCACTTTGTAAAACAAAATCAAGAACTTGGTGAACAGTATATTCGAAAAGCTGTCAAGGCAGGTGTTAAGGAAGCCTATTTTTATTATGGACAACTGCTTCTTTATAAAGCCTCCCTGGAAAAACAAAATCTTCCTGGCGTTTCTTCTCCAAGCCGTGAAAATGAAGCCATCGAGCAAGCCTTAAAATGGCACTTAAAAGGGGCTGCTCTTGGGGATGCTGAAGCGGCTTTTGCGGCGGCAAAAATTCTTTCCCTAGGCACGTTAACTCGACCAAAGGATGATCATAATGCCCGCAAGCTCATGGAAGTCGCGGCTCAAAACAACCACTTAACAGCTCAACTTCATTTAGCACAATGGCTGATAGAGGGCCGTGGAGGCGCAAGAGATTTTGATCGTGCTTTTCATTTGCTGCTTCACAATGCCAACAACATGGTTGCCCCCGCCCAAATTTCTCTTGCAAGACTTTATCGAGATGGCATCGGAACAAAAGGCGATACGATCATGGCAGCAGCATGGTATATGCTTGCGAAAGAAGCAAAAATGCAAGCCCCTGATCTTGAAAGAATGCTCCAAGGTATGGACAACAAACAACAAGAAAAGGCACGCAAAGAAGCAATAAAGCTTCTTCCTGTTTTTTAAAACGCCCTGTATCATTTACTGAACACTATCCAATGTGCAAAATAAGCTATCCGCTTGTAAAATATTTATCCTCAAAATATGGAAAGATCAGAGGATCAAAAGAGCACTACCTTCTTTTCAATTACATGCAAAACACACCGCCTCTCGTTTAAAAAGCTGTTTTTTATTGCCAATCTACTGAAATTACTTTACACATTAAAAGGTGTTTTGGTCGCCTACGCGGCGACCAATAGGGATTCAAAAACCCGAAAACCTAAACATGAATTTGCCCCACTCTGTGGGTATCCCGAAATTCCGGGAGTTTTTGCACTGTCCAGGTGCTCTTTAGCACTAAAAGCAAAAAAGCTGATTTAGGTTCAGTGTTTTAGACTCCCGGAATACGCATAAGAGGCGCTCGCAACCGGCGGGGACAATGCAATCTAACCTCATGTGATAGTGCACACCACACTCTCAATAACGCGATATGCGCTGTTCAAAGCCATACTCCCTCGATATGGATGCTTTTATTACTTTCATAAAAAAACACACCGCTTCTCATTTAAAAAACTGTTTTTTATTGCCAACCTGCTGAAATTACTTTATGAATAAAAGGGTGTTTTGGTCGCATACGCGGCGACCAATAGGGCTCTAAAACCCGAAGACTCAAACATGAATTTATCCCACTTTGTGGGTATCCCGGAATTCCGGGAGATTTTGCTATGTCCAGGTGCTCTTTAGCACTAAAAGCAAAAAGGCTGATTTGAGTTCAGTGTTTTAGACTCCCGGAATACTTATGCGAGGGCGCTCGCAACCGGTGGGGAGCAATGCAATCTCAAAATCTTAATATTGATCTTTTGGTCGGCAAAAAAATTCGCTTGAGACGAAAAATACTCAAAATGTCTCAAACAACTTTAGGGAACGCTTTAGGAATAAGCTTCCAACAAATTCAAAAATATGAAAACGGCTTAAATCGTGTAAGCGCGGGGCGTTTAATGCAAATTTCCGATATTTTGAATGTTCCGATTTCCTTTTTTTATGCCGATATCATCACAAAACAACAGCCTCCACACCATCACGATGAAGTCATCTCGAACACTGAAGAATACCTGCTGCTCAAAAGGTTTAGAACGCTTACCTCGATAAAACAAAGAGCCATTCTACAGCTCATCATGGATGAGAATACAAGCTAACACCACGCACGAGCGCACCACATTCTCTATAACGCGATACGCGCTGTTCAAAGCCATACTCCCTCGATATGGATGCTTTTATTACTTTCATAAAAAAACACACCGCTTCTCATTTAAAAAACTGTTTTTTATTGCCAACCTGCTGAAATTACTTTATGAATAAAAGGGTGTTTTGGTCGCATACGCAACGACCAAGAGGGTCTTGAAAGCCCGAAAATCTAAGCATGAATTTGTCCCACTCTGTGGGTATCCCGGAATTCCGGGAGATTTTGCTATGTCCAGGTGCTCTTTAGCACTAAAAGCAAAAAAAGCTGATTAGATTTCAGTACTTTCAAGCTCCCGGAATACTTATGCGAGGGCGCTCGCAACCGGTGGGGAGCAATGCAATCTCAAAATCTTAATATTGATCTTCTGGTCGGCAAAAGAATTCGCTTGAGACGAAAAATACTCAAAATGTCTCAAACAACTTTAGGGAACGCTTTAGGCGTAAGTTTCCAACAAATTCAAAAATATGAAAACGGCTTAAATCGTGTAAGCGCGGGGCGCTTAATGCAAATTTCCGATATTTTGAATGTTCCGATTTCCTTTTTTTATGCCGATATCATCACAAAACAACAGCCTCCACACCATCACGATGAAGTCATCTCGAACACTGAAGAATACCTGCTGCTCAAAAGATTTAGAACGCTCACCTCGATAAAACAAAGAGCCATTCTACAGCTTATCATGGATGAGAATACAAGCTAACACCACGTGACAGCGCACCACATTCTCTATAAAACGAAACGCGCTATAAGGTGCTACACGCTCTTTTCTTACCTCATACACCTTTAAAGGACACAAAGCTCCTTCCCGATCCAATTTCTCAGCAATCAGGCTTCTCAGAACGAAACTCCGCTTTCCGTTTCATGGGGTTGATTTCACAAGATTATTCGGACAAGTTTCCCCGCACAATATCCCCGTGTCATTTTCATAAAACAACGCCTCATGGTTTTACAAAATTTCTATCATCAGTCTGAATGAAATTTTACAACACAACGGGATAAATTTCCCCAAAATCCTCAAAAGTCTCAAAAAATTTTGTGCAAATTTTTAAAAAGCTTGCGTCTTGGCACTTTTTATGGTCTTGCAAAGAACTGAAAAGCAAGAATACATCAAGGTCCTTTTTGTCCTTAAGCTTTTCTCTGCAAAGCTCATAAGAAAACTTATGAGAGAACCCCATGAGAAAATCCATGGTAAGACAGATGAAAAGCACACAAAGACCATGAGGGAACCGCAAAACGAACAAGAAATTTTGAACCTAAAAACAACAAAAGAGTTCACTGTTAAGGCAGCAAAGAAAAGCGCCGTAAGGACAAAGTAAGAGAACTCTTTTTGCAAGAAGAGAATTGGATAGAAACGATGAAAATTAATGGCAATGAAATTCGCCCAGGAAATGTGATTGAGCATCAAGGAAGTCTGTGGGTTGCCGTCAAATGCAACGCTGTAAAGCCTGGAAAAGGCGGTGCATTTAATCAAGTTGAACTGAAAAATTTGCTTGATGGTACAAAACTCAATGAACGCTTTCGTGCCGCTGAGACAGTTGAAAGGGTCCGCCTTGAACAAAAGGATTTCACCTTTCTTTATCAACAAGGCGATGCTTTGGTCTTTATGGATTCAGAGTCTTATGAACAACTTGAACTCCAAAAAGACTTTGTAGGTGAACGCGCTGCTTTCTTGCAAGATGGGATGACTGTCACAGTTGAACTTTATCAAGAAAAGCCTATCGGCATCTCCCTACCTGATCAAGTTGCTGTCACGATTGTGGAAGCTGATCCAGCTCTCAAAGGACAAACGGTGACCTCCTCTTATAAACCTGCCATTCTTGAAAACGGGATTCGTATTCTTGTTCCCCCTTTTATGAATGCCGGAGAACGGATCATTGTCGATACCAACGAGTTGATCTATTTGCGTCGTGCAAATGAAAAAGATAAATAAAGGAATAACAAGATGGCCCATTCTGCAATCATGAATGTCATGGTGCAAGCCGCCATGAAAGCAGGACGCTCGCTCGTGCGTGATTACGGTGAAGTGCAAAATTTGCAAGTATCTTTAAAAGGTCCAGCCGATTACGTTAGTCAAGCAGACCGTAAAGCAGAAAAAATTATTTTCACTGAACTGAGCAAAGCACGCCCCAAATTCGGTTTTCTGATGGAAGAATCTAAAGAAATCGTTGGAGAAGATTCACAACATCGTTTTATTGTTGATCCTTTAGATGGCACCACCAATTTTCTCCATGGCATTCCTTTTTTTGCCGTTTCCATTGCTTTAGAAAGCCAAGGCAAAATTGTTGCGGCTGTCATTTACAATCCGGTCAGTGATGAGCTCTTTACCGCAGAACGCGGCAGTGGTGCTTTTTTCAATGACCGGCGCTGTCGCGTTTCTGCGCGGCGCAGACTAGAAGATTGTGTCATTGCCACAGGCATGCCTCATTTGGGTCGTCCAGGTCATGGAACCTATCTCATTGAATTGCGCAATGTAATGATGGAAGTTTCTGGCCTTCGCCGTTTTGGCGCAGCATCCCTTGACTTAGCCTATGTTGCAGCAGGACGAACCGATGGCTATTGGGAAGACAACCTGCAAATTTGGGATATGGCTGCTGGAATCTTAATGGTTCGTGAAGCCGGTGGTTTTGTCACCGATAAAGAAGGTGGTGATGACATATTCCGCAAAAAAAATATCCTCGCCGGCAATGAACACATTCGCACCAAACTAGAAAAAGTTCTCAAAAAAGGTATCTAAACCTTATAGCCAAAACCCGCATAATTTTAAAAAAGCCCTTAGAACCTGAATGCCCTCCTTAAAATTTTATAGAATCTTTTAAAAAAACAATGTGGAGAGAAGCTTTTCAACTTTTTTCACAGACACAACAGAAAATGATGACAAAACACCATCACCAAACAATCAATGTCCCCTCCCCCCTAAAAATTCAATGACAGCTTAGCCAATATTATTAACGCTGCTTTTTTTCTCAATTCCCCTACAAACAAACTAGAAAACCAAAACACCAACCACAGCTAAGGCAAGAATTCTCCCCTTCATCCTCTTAAGAAATCCTCCCTACACGTGTCGCCAAAAGCTTGCCTCCAAACCGCCTCTCTTCTCAGCTAAGAGCAATGCCTCTCACTGCACCCCTACATAGCAACAGAAACCTCAGAAAACCCATTGCATTCCCCCTTTATCAACCATTATATTCCAGAATACCTGCCAAATAAGCGTAAGATTTATCGTCATTCAAATATTTATTCGCGAGGATTGCTGATTGTACTTCATTTTCAAACCGTTCTTGTTCTTTATCAACAGCCTCTCGCAATGCTTGCACCTTCTCATCACCGAAGATAATTTTTAATTTTTCTTTTGAATTTCCTATTGTGACAAGTTCCTTCCAAAAAATCAACCGATCATCACATTTCTTACTTGCCCCCTTCATCCATTCTTTGACGCCTAATTTATAAGCTTCTTCAAATGTTGGCATCTCTTCAGAAATACTAAGGTCTTTTTTCTCTTCTTTATCTCTCTTTCTACAAACCTTCATTGCCTCTTCAACCGTGGAGTAACAACAATCTTTATCGAAGGCAATATATCCTTCTTTCACAGTATCAATAAGCATCTTATAGTAAATAAAAGTTTCTCTTGCCGCTTTATAATCACTGGAAATATCATACAATAATGATAGAAGCACCTTTTTACAAATGCATAGTCCACGACCAGGCAGACTACCAAATCCTCTCAGTATCTTTTCTAGCGTTTCATATTCTGTGTATTTAGGTATATCCTCAAAGTAGATTGCCATAGATGCGAGCTCTTTATAGTGCCCTGAAGCTTTATCTTTTTGTTGCTGTTCATATTTCGCTGTAATCATATCATCAATCATATATAACCACCAATGCAACAACAACATCGTAGGCTTATACTGCTTTTTTTTCGTAAGAGGATTTACAAATTTTTGCAATTTTATGCCATTCTGCCTCATTAATCGTACAACTTTACGATAATTTTGCTTAAAAAGTGGACGCCTCATTACTTCATTTATTCTTTCAATCTGCTCAACAGTAAATTTTACTCTCAGCGCATCCTCATAAAGAAAAAATGTATCTGCATATCCGTGAGCACAAATATCTTTCACCACCATCGGATGCTGCTGTCCGCTAATTTGAGAAAAGTGCCCAGGATTTTTTATCTCCAGTATACTTTTCTCCCATTGCCTTACTCCCTCATCCCATTGTTTAATCCATTCTTGTGATATTCTCCGCGTTTTTTTAAAAAGCCTTTGTTCCCATTGTGCAATAATATTGTGATATATCGCGCACTCTCGATCTTTTAGCTGCAGTAATTTCTCATATTGCTCAAGTTGTTCACTTAATTGCTTGTTGCGATGGTTTGCTAACCAAAGACTATAGATTATGCCCCCTGCTATGATTATTCCTACTATAACTATGAAAGTATCGTGATCACTCATTTTTGCTCTCTTTTATCTTCACCGACATTTCATATAGCTCTCTTATCGCTTCCTCAATATTATATCATTATGTGTATAACAGATTTGCAACCCTCTATATATTCTATTTTAATATAAATAGTATACAAAGTATAGGTATTCACGTTTGTAAATACAACAATTTGTATTTAATAAAACTGCTCTAGAAGTTGATGCACTTTAAAGAAAAGACAGCCCTCAAAAATTGATAAGCCTACTTCAAAAGAGTGCTGTTTATTCCCTTAAAGAAACGACTCTTGTATCAAGATCTCTTATTCAGGTGAAAATTGCAATTTTGCAAGATAAGCATAAACGCCATTTTTTGCCACAAGTTCGGCATGGGTTCCCTCTTCCACAAGAGCGCCTTTATCCATCACAAGAATACGATCCGCTTTTAAAATGGTTGCCAAACGGTGCGCGATCACCAATGTTGTGCGGTTTTTCATCAGTCCTTCTAAGGCTTCTTGCACAAGCTTTTCACTGTTTGCATCTAACGCAGAGGTTGCTTCATCCAGCAGCAAGAGAGGCGCATTTCTTAAAATCGCCCGCGCAATACCGATACGCTGCTTTTGCCCCCCAGAAAGCATAGTTCCACGTTCTCCGACTTGTGTATCCAAACCATCAGGTAAAGCTTCAATAAATTCAAGGGCATTGGCTGCTTTAGCAGCAGCAATAACATCCTCTTCCATAGCATTTTCAGTCCCAAAAACAATATTATCACGCAGTGTGCCATCAAAAATAGCAACATCTTGAGGAACATAAGAAATTGCACCACGTAAATCCTGTAAAGAGAGGCGATCAATCTCCACGCCATCAAGCCTAATTTTTCCACTTGTCGGATCATAAAAACGCAGGATCAAAGAAAAAAGTGTGCTTTTACCCGCCCCTGAAGCACCAACAAAAGCAACTGTTTCACCCGCTTTAATCGAAAAGGACAGCGCGCGTAAAATCTTCTTTTGTGCTCTAGAGGGATAAGCAAAATCAACATGATCAAAAACAAGTTCGCCCCGAACAGGTTTTGCCAAAGAGACAGGTTTTTTGGGAGCTAAAATCATGGGTTGTTCTTGCAATAATTCAGCCAATCGTTCAGCAGCCCCTGCAGCTTGGATTAATTCTGCCCCCAATTCTGATAACTGAGCAAAGGTTGAGGCGCCAAAAACAGCATAAAGGACAAATTGTCCTAAGGTGCCCCCTGTCATCGTTCCATTCAAAACATCACGCGATCCAATCCACAACACAGCCACCACACTGCTAAACACAAGAAAAATGGCAAAGCCCGTAAAAAAGGAACGCAAAATCACAGAAGCCCGCGCTGTCTGAAAGGCACGTTCTACCAACTGAGAAAAACGTGTCGCAACAAGTTTTTCAGCAGTAAAAGCTTGCACCGTACGAATAGCACTGACCTGTTCTGTTGCCACAGCATTAGCATCTGCGACACGATCTTGCGCCGCACGCGTACGCGCGCGAACTTTACGCCCAAAGATCACCAAAGGAATTGCCACAACAGGAATAGCCGCCAGAACCAGCAGAGATAATTTAGCATTGGTGATCACCATCATCACGACAGCACCAATCACCACAATGAGATGACGCAAAGCCGTAGAAGCAGTTGAACCAACGGCTAGTTTTATTTGTGTTGTATCGGTAAGAAGCCTTGAAACAAGTTCACCAGAATGAGACTTGTCAAAAAAAGCAGGGGAAAGTTTCATAATATGGACAAAAACATCACGGCGTAAATCGGCAACAATCCGTTCTCCCAAGGTGATGACACAATAATAACGGCAAGCCGAAGCAAGTGCGAGCAGCAAAGCCAAAGCGAACAAAATAAAGAAATAAAAATTGATGTAACCATGGCTTGAAGTGGAAAAACCATGATCAAACATTTTGCCGATAGCAACAGGTAAAGCGAGCGTGACAAGAGCTGCAACAGATAAAGCAACAAAGGCAAAGATAAACAACCAGCGATAACGCAAAAGATAAGGACCGAAAGTTACAAGCGAAGAGAAGGAAGATTTTTTAGGGAAAGGCTTTGCAGATTTTTCTGAATGACGATATAATTTCATAAAACTTCGCTCACTATATTAAATGATTTAAACACGTGACACAATGATGCATCTTGAACACTTGTTTTTTGATGCGTGCTCAGCTATAGGAATAGATACTTTAATCAGTGTATCAAAAAGACAAAGGAAGCGCACTTAAAAAATCGAGTAAGTGTTCTTTCATTCTATAAACGCAAAAGGTTTGACGCATGAAAGCGAATATTCATCCTAACTATCACAAAATTACCGTTGTTATGACGGATGGAACTCAATATACAACGCGCTCCACTTGGGGAAAAGAAGGGGATACCCTTAATTTGGATATTGATCCAAGAACACATCCAGCATGGACAGGTGGGTCCCAGACACTCGTAGACCGTGGCGGTCGCCTTTCTAAGTTCAAAAATCGTTTTGGCAATATTGGTATGTAAAAACCTCATTCTCATGAGACACAAAGATTTTAAACAAAATGATTGCCTCGTTAAGCAATGAGGCTTTTTTTGTGCTATAAAGAGCGCACTTTAAAGATCAATTTAAAAACGCATCCAACAGAAATAGATCGGTCTCAAACTCTTATAAATCATGATGGCTGCGTTTTTTTTAAATTCAAAAATCATTTTGTGATATAGCTCTATTAAGAGCACCTAAAATACGCCTTTGTTGCTAAATATAGGCGCTTTTCCCCCTTATAGCGTATCAATTTTGTAGAAGGCTTTGAACCCTTTATATTTAAATCAAAAAATCATAATTGGATTATATTGCATAAAGATGCTTTCTCATTTTTCCATTTAACACACGATAACATACCATTGAGGCACCCTGAGAAGCTTTCCCCTTATATCATGACTTCATAAGCCGCGTGAAAAAGACAAAACAAGCCGTTTGGGTGTCTTAAGGTCAAGGACGCAGTGAGTCCGCCCTACGAGATTTCCGCCCTACAAGACTTCCATTGAGCTTAAGGACCAAGGTTTGTTATAGTCCCTTCATTAAATGCAGCTCTAATGTCATGATTTTTGAGAACAATTATTAAGAATTTGAGAGGCTGCCCGCCTCTTATTTTGATTTGTACACAACCAAAGTGCACTCTATTTATTCAGAGAGAATAAGAACATACCCTGGAGGCGCTAAACGGTATAAGAGAGCATCATACCCCCAACTAGCAGACATGCAGCAAATAGAAAAAACGCCTTCACCAATTGCTAAGAGTAATGTGAGCGATAGAGCGGCTTCATCTACTGTTGCGTCGCGGCGTTGTAAGAAATATCCTAAAAAAAAGAAAAAGCACGCGAGTCCACTCGCACCCGCAAAGAAGTTTAGTACGATATGAACCAATCCACGCATGTTGAGCAAGATAAGAAAAATTATGAAAAAAAACACTGCGAATATCTCAGAGAATACCCCACGCACGATATGGCAAAATTTCCGCATCATAATTGCAGAAACGCTCTTTTCTGCGTACCGATTTTTTGCTTTGGTGCTTGTATTCTTAGAAGATATGCTGTCCACAACTCCCCCCCTCGATTTTAAAGCCAAAATGCTACGAGATTAATTTTCTATAATGATATCATCACAAAATACAAGAAAAATTTATTCATTTTAATGAAAAAAGAGGCGTTTTATTGAGATCCAAATCTATTTTCTTTCGCAAGAGTTATTCAACCCGTCCGTCAATAAAAGACGCCCCCATTGAAAAGAAAGCTATCCTGACACACAAAAGCTTCATAAGCTGTATGTCTAATCCATAGAGAAAGCATAATATCAAACTCTTCAATATAATATCATCTTTATGATTTTTACTTAAAAAGTAAGCCCCCCTCATGAACGACAACACACTGCTGCGCATTCACGAATTTCCTTTAAAGCACCATCTCCCCTTCCTACAAACGCGCCTCTCCCGCAATCTTATCGCGCGATGCCACGCATAAAGACTTTAAAAATATGCAATGAGAAAACCCCTCTAAGAAAGCTTTCAAGCCTAAAACGCCCCCATCATTTTTATCATGATGAGAGTTTCCCAATCACGCAGAAACATGCAAAATATTCCCCATTTAAGCATAGAGCTTGTACTTCAAGCGCTTTTCTTTTCTTGGCTCTTTGTCCCCTGTTCTTTTATCCATTGTCCTAAAGCTACCAAATGGTTCATCCGCGCACGATGATGAAATGCCTTTTGTGCGAACCACAATATTTTCATGGCGACCAGCCCATACTTTTAAAGCAGCCGCTTGCAATGCACGTCGATTAAGAAAAGGTCAATGTCCAAGGCAATGCGCCCAAAGAATTCTTAGCAGACAAATGCACCGTTGCTTCCTGATCAGATTGCCCGCAAGACAAAAAAAGCAATTCTTAAGAACAGCGGCAGGAACAGTCTGTTTAAGCACACGGACCGTCTTTTCAGCCACTTCTTCAACTCCAGCCTTGCGCGCAACCTTATGGGAATTCAAATCTATAGCAATTCAAGCGCTTACCTTTTCTTGGCTCTTTGTCCATTGTCCTAAAGCCGCAAGATGGTTCATCCGCGCACGATGACAAAATGCCTTTTGTGCAACAGCAATATTTTCATGGCGACCAGCCCATGCTTTTAAAGCAGCCGCTTGCAATGCGCGTCCGTAGGAAAAAGTCAATGTCCAAGGCAAAGCGCCCAAAGAATTCATGGCAGACAAATGCGCCGTTGCTTCCTGATCAGATTGCCCTCCAGAGAGAAAAGCAATTCCTGGAACAGCGGCAGGAACAGTCTGTTTAAGCACACGGACAGTCTTTTCAGCCACTTCTTCAACTCCAGCCTTGCGCGCATCTTTTCCATCAATCACCATATTGGGTTTTAAAATCATCCCCTCTAAAACAACACGAGCTTCAAACAATTCGTTAAAGACAGTGGTCAAAACAGCGCGTGTCACCTCAAAGCAACGCGTAATGGAATGTTGACAAAACGGTCCATCCATCAACACCTCCGGCTCAACAATCGGCACAATATTGAGTTCCTGGCATAAAGCAGCATAACGGGCAAGAGCTTGTGCATTTTGATTAATGGCGCCTCTTGTTGGCAAACTATCGGCATTAATGGCAATCACCGCGCGCCATTTCGCAAAACGCGCGCCTAAAGCATAATAGTCTTTTAACCGTTCACGAAGACCATCCAACCCCTCGGTAATTGTCTCTTGAGGAAAAGCAGCCAAGGGCTTAGCACCGGTATCCACTTTAATTCCTGGCAAAGCGCCGGCATCCCGAATAAGATCCGTCAACATTTGCCCTGTTGATGCTTTTTGTCGAATGGTTTCATCAAATAAAATAACCCCAGAGATAGCGTTTTCCATAGCTTCTTTTGCGCTAAAAAGCATTTCACGATACGCACAGCGGCTATCTTCATTGGATTCAATACCAATGCTTGTAAAACGCTTGCCTATTGTCGCCGTACTTTCATCTGCCGCCAAAATACCTTTACCCGCCTGCACAAGAGAAAGTGCAATATCTTCAAGCCGTTCAGTCATAAAAAAATTCCTCTTTATTTTCTCTATTTTGTCTTAAAACTTCCCAAAAGTGTGCCATACGCTTGAACACACTCTACACGAGCGACACACAGTTTAAAAACTGCTTTTCAAATAATCCCTTTAATCCTGCATAAGGGCAAGAATTCCAGGAAGAACCTTCCCTTCCATCCATTCCAAAAAAGCCCCTCCTGCAGTTGAGAGATAAGTAAAATCCTTGGCAACACCCGCATGATTAAGAGCAAAAACCGTATCGCCTCCTCCTGCAATTGAAACCAACTTGCCCGTTAAACTCTGTTCTGCGGCATGGCGTGCAACATCAATTGTTCCTTTATCAAAGGGAGGCATCTCAAAAACACCAAGGGGTCCATTCCACACAAGGGTCGCAGCCTTATCTATGGCGCTCTTGATATGAGCAATAGAGCGCGTCCCAATATCCAAGATCATGCCATCTTCAGGGATATCGCCAATATCATAGAGACGATGCGGCGCATTTTTTTCAAAGCGAAATCCAACGATAGCATCCACAGGGAGTAGAAGTTCACAGTGACATTCTTGCGCTTTTTTAATGATTTTTTTGACCGTTTCCATCAATTCGTATTCACACAGTGACTTCCCCACATGAATACCTTGCGCAGCTAAAAAACTATTGGCCATCCCACCCCCAATAACCAAGGAGTCGACTTTTTCCACCAAATGATTGAGAACAAAAAGCTTACTGGAAACTTTTGCCCCTCCCACCAATGCGACTACAGGATGCGTTGGATTTCCAAGCCCTTTTTCTAAGGCTTGCAATTCCCCTTGCAGCGATCGCCCCGCATAAGAAGGCAACAAATGGGTTATTCCCTCCACTGAAGCATGGGCACGATGAGAAACCGAAAAAGCATCATTGACATAAAGATCCCCATTATGGGCTAAAGCTTCTGCAAAAGAACAATCATTCTTTTCCTCACCGGCATAAAAACGAACATTTTCGAGCAGTAAAACACCCCCATTTTGCAATGCCTCCACCGCGACCTGCACCACCGAACCAATACAGTCAGGAACAAAAGCAACCGGCTGTTTTATGATCTTTTCCAGCACTGGCACAACAGGGCGGAGTGAAAATTCTGACTCGACCTTTCCTTTGGGGCGACCACAATGAGAAAGCAGAATAAGCTTAGCTCCCCGCTTTTGCAGCTCAACGAGTGTTTCTTTATGTCGTTGAAGACGCGTGTCGTCACAAACTTTGCCCTGTGCCATAGGAACATTAAAATCCACGCGCACAAGGACACGTTTGCCCAAAACATCAACATCATCAAGCGTACGAAACCCCATCACTGCTTCCTCTTCACTTTCCATTGTTTCAAATAAAAACGCATCGAACAAACTTGCTTAATTTCATTTCCACTAAAACCTCTTCTTTGCTTTTGCACGTTCTATTTTTGCTTTTGCATGAAAAGAACCCACGACACCCCTTCTCTCAACTCTCTGTCTGAAAATCCAAAGCGCCCATCGTCAAGTTTACAAAAGCCCCTCATTGCTCTTAATCTTCTACATTCCATTGTTGCAAACAAATGCATTGGTTCCATTTTACTTTCACTAAAACGCTTTTTACTTTTATATAAAAGAGTTTACTTCTTTCGTTTTTTGACCTTTTCTCGAACATCATCTCGTGTCAGATGTTACTGTTTCATACAGCTTTTAAAAGCACATATCGCCTCGTATCAAAAAACGCCATCAATCTTTCAACAGCATCTTCTCTCTAGCACATAAAAACAAGAACCTCTCTCGACTTTCCCAAAAGAATGCGCCTTAATTTGTACAAAAACGAAGCTTTTTCTTAATAAAACTTTCTCCTATAAAAAGAGGACCCTAAGGTCCTTCTTATGGTGTCTATATTGTCTTGGCAAAAGCCACAGCCGTATCACTCATACGGTTAGAAAAGCCCCATTCATTATCATACCAGACGAGAACACGACAGAGCTTACCATCAATCACTTTGGTTTGATCATTGTGAAAAATCGCTGAATGCGGATTATGATTAAAATCACAACTCACAAGCTTTTCTTCTGTCGTATCCAAAATTCCCTTGAGAGGACCTCGTGCAGCAGTCGCAATAGCCGTATTAATTTCTTCAATTGTTGTGGAACGCTTAGCATTAAATGTCAAATCAACCACAGAAACATTAGGGGTTGGAACACGAATGGATACCCCATCAAGCAATCCCTTTAACTCTGGCAAGACCAATCCCACAGCCTTTGCCGCTCCTGTTGAGGTAGGAATCATCGAAAGAGCAGCCGCACGCGCACGATAAAGATCACGATGCATGGTATCCAACACAGGTTGATCTCCCGTATAAGAATGGATTGTTGTCATAAAGCCCTTTTCAATGCCCACCGTGTTATGCAAAACTTGTGCAACAGGCGCCAAACAATTGGTTGTACAAGAAGCATTTGAAACAATGCGATGCTCACTGCTTAAAGACTGATGATTAACCCCATAGACGACCGTAAGATCTGCACCCTCTGAGGGAGCGGAAACCAAAACACGCTTTGCCCCCGCATCTAAATGCGCCTTTGCTTTATCACGCGCAGTAAAAATACCCGTACATTCCAACGCGATATCGATATCCAAATCTTTCCAAGGCAATTGTGCAGGATCACGCTCTGCACAGACCTTTATTAAACCAGCCCCCACATCAATGGCATCTCCCACCACCTTAACGTCCCTCGGAAAACGCCCATGAACTGAATCATAGCGCAACAAATGGGCATTTGTTTCCACCGATCCCAAATCATTAATTGCGACCACTTCAATATCTTTTCGTCCACTTTCCATAAGTGCTCGTAAAATATTGCGTCCAATACGACCAAACCCATTAATTGCAACACGAACTGTCATTTCACATGTTTCCTCATTTAATTTTTTAAAGCATAACATTTAAAACACAACAAATGGGCATTTTCCAATCCCAAACTATGAATTCTCAAGACGTCAATATCTCGATCAATCAATCACTTATCCACAATAATCCACAACACTATCCACAACACCGCGCAGAGTATGATACCCTACAAACACCCTCACGCATGACAACACACGCTGTCATTTTGTCTTTTCTTCTTTGATCTTTTCCAGCTCTCTTTCAACAGTCGCAACGACATTTTCAAAAGTAAGACCAAAATGTGCATAGAGGTCATCAATTGTTCCACTCGCCCCAAAGCCCTCCATACCAATAAACACCCCATCACAGCCAATAAAACGGTCCCATCCTTGAGCAACAGCAGCTTCAATCGCGATTTTAATCGGCGCATCGCCAATGAGAGCCCGTTGATAGGAGCCAGACTGTTGAGAAAAGAGTTCAAAACAAGGCACAGAAACCACACGGGTTGGGATAGCTTTTTCTTCTAAGGCTTCCCGTGCTTTGACCGCAATTTGTAATTCTGAACCAGAAGCAAACAGTGTCACTTGCGCCTCATCACTGGCCGTTAACAATTCATAAGCCCCAAGCATACAGAGGTTTTCTTCTTCATACTCTTGACGCAACAGCGGTAGATTTTGTCGGCTCAAAGCTAGAGTTGAAGGCGTCCCGCGTGCTTTCAAAGCCAATTGCCAACACTCAACTGTTTCCATAGCATCAGCAGGGCGAAACACAAGATGATTAGGCATGGCGCGCAGGCAGGCCAAATGTTCCACGGGTTGATGGGTCGGACCATCCTCACCAAGCCCAATAGAATCATGGGTCATGACATAAACCACCCGCAACCCCATAAGAGAAGATAAACGCATGGCAGGACGCATATAGTCAGAAAAGCATAAAAATGTTCCCCCATAAGGAATAAAGCCTCCATGGAGAGCAAGCCCATTCATGATAGCGCCCATGGCATGTTCACGAATGCCATAATGGAGATAGCGCCCTGAAAAATCATCTGTCGTGATACTTTTCATCTGGCTGCTTTTTGTATTATTAGAGCCGGTCAAATCAGCAGAACCACCAATGGTCTCATGAACGACCTCATTGATCACTTCCAAAGCCATTTCCGAAGCTTTACGCGTAGCAACAAAGGGACGCTCTTCAACAAGTTTCTGTTTATAAGCATCCACAGCGCCATCAAATCCGCCCACGAGATCACCACGCATCAATCTTTCAAATTCCACTCGCTCTGAGACAGGAAGAGCGTCCAATTTTTCTTCCCACTTTTGTCGCTTTTTAGCAGCATTAAGCCCTGCCAAGCGCCAATTATCGAGAATATCGGCAGGAATAACGAAAGGCTCTGCCTCCCACCCTAAGGCGATACGGGTCTCAGCAATTTCTCGCACACCTAAAGGGGCTCCATGAACTTTATTGCTTCCCGCTTTATTAGGCGCCCCAAAGCCTATTGTTGTTTTACAGGCAATCAACGTTGGTTTATCACTCTTGCGTGCTGCTTCAATAGCTTGTGCGATGGCGGCTTGATCATGCCCATTCACTTTGAGTGTATTCCAACCGGATGCTTTAAAACGGGCGATCTGATCTGTACTATCCGCAAGGGAAATTTCTCCATCGATAGAAATATTATTATCATCCCACAATACGATAAGCTTGTGCAGTTTTAAATGTCCTGCCAAGGAAAGTGCTTCTTGTGCAATACCTTCCATCAGGCATCCATCCCCCACCAACGCATAAGTGTAATGGTTGATAAGATCACCAAAACGGGCATTTTGCAACCGTTCTGCAAGAGCCATCCCCACGGCATTCGCCAATCCTTGTCCCAAAGGTCCTGTCGTGGTTTCAATTCCTGCCGCATGCCCATATTCTGGATGACCTGCAAGCTTTGCCCCTAATTGGCGAAAATTTTTAAGATCCTCAAGTGAGATATCTTCATAACCAGAAAGATACAGCAGCGCATAAAGCAACATAGATCCATGTCCTGCTGATAAGACAAAACGATCACGGTTAGGCCAACGAGGATTTTTGGGATCATGAGCAAGGAATTGCGTATAAAGAACCGTCGCAATATCAGCGGCTCCCATTGGCAAGCCGGGATGACCAGAATTGGCTTTTTCAATCGCATCAATAGCAAGAAAACGGATAGCATTGGCCATCTGATTCTGTTGGAGGGTGTTTGTCATGAATGATCGACCATTTCGTTAATTACGTTATACTGTTGCTTTTTCCGTATTCTCTTAAAGTTCCTTAAGAAATACTCTTTTTAACCATCAGCGTGAGACTTTTTGTCATCACTTCCATAACATTAGTAACACATTCCCCTCACGCATCCTGTATATCCATGTCATTTATGCCAATACGCGTAAAAAATCCAGCTTTTAATTTATATCCATCCCCTGCTTTGCTTGCTAAAATATCCTACATACTTAAAAATAAAAGAGACACCATATAAGAATGTAAGTGATTCGTTTTTGCATAACGCATTGATAAAGGATATAATTACCCAAAGGACAAAAGCAATGAACCAAGAGACTACGGTTCTGCAAGATGCTCTAGAGCACCTAGAAAAAGCACTTAGAACCTTAGAGATCACCATAATAAACCGCAACGCCGTTATTGATAAAAATAACGAATGGGAAGAAGAAATTCAACGAATGAATGCTGACCGCAGCCATCTTGCCCAAGCGCTTGACAAAGCTGAAGCTCAAATTGAACGCTTAGAATCTGTTAACAAAGAAGTTTCCAAACGTCTTATTAAAGCAATGGAAACGATTCGTGTCGTCATTGATAGATAAAGGTTTGAATGTATGGAAACAGTTTCCGTTACCATTGATGGTAAGAATTATCGTATGGCTTGTAATAAAGGACAAGAAAGCCATCTTATTGCGCTTGCAGCACAATTGGATCAATATATTTCCCATTTAAAGAAAAATTTTGGAGAAATTGGCGACCATCGTTTATCGGTCATGGCGGGCATAATGATTATCGATGAAATGGAAGAAATAAAACGAGAAAATAAAAAATTACAAGAAAGCTACGATGCTCTTTTACGACTCCACAATGAAAAGGAGCGCGCCATGGGAAGAATTATGCGTGACACCACACAACGCATTGAAAAGCTCACCAACCAATTGCTCAAAGATGATCAAAACAGCACAAACATTCAAGAACAAGAACAGGAAGACTTTTAAACACCCATCATCGTGCACTCAGCAAGCCGATTTAACTTACCTTCCGCGCCTCAAAAGGCATAAAACTCTAAAAAACGCATACACATAAACAGTTCGATTTCTTATCAAGAGGATTCCAATAACTGATCACGCATAGCTCTCATGGAATTGACTTCAATTCTCCTCAAAAAACCTCTCTTGAATATTTCATTGACACACAAACACTTCATACTTCAAAGAATCCGCCTTATACCACTAGGCTTCCAATGAAATATCTTGCACAACAAACGACCAAAACCAACATCCCCAAACCAACGCTATTGTAAAAAAAATCATAATGCATAAAGCCAACTGCTTTTACATAAAAACGATGCATGCAAAGCCTATTTTTTAAAACACATTCACCCATCACTTTATTCTCATACCTGACCTTCATGATTTCTGAGGACACATAATTTTATTCAATTCTATTTGCAAAAGTTTCACCCATTCACAAAAGCTTAAAGTGAGAAAAATTTTAAAGCTCTCATTCCAACAGCAAAAGAATGAATTTTCATGATCAATGAATCTCTCGCTTGTAAGAGATCAATAAAGCGATCTGAAACATATCTAAAAAGATGATAGAAAAAAAATTTTCACCATAGGCAATCATCTTCAAAACGAACAGTAAAATTACAACATCATCGCACCCCACCCCAAAACTTAATACCCAAACCCCATACGACCATACTGTTTCCACAATGGGCGATAAAGCAATAATCGGTCTATTGGGACGCTCCGAGAAGCGCGTAGACCCGTTGTTCCTGAAGCCCATTCAAAGGCGCATGAAAAAACATTATGTGTAAACGGATCAAATCCCCTTCGTTCCATCTTGAGAGACAGAGGCAATACGCAAAAGGTTTGTTGCACCAGGTGTTCCAAGGGGAACACCAGCTGTCACAAGGAAGCGCTCTCCCCCTTGGCAAAAACCTTCCTGAAAGGCAATGGTTGCTGCACGATCAACCATATCCTCTAAATTCTTTGCATCCTCAGTGACCACACAATGAAGCCCCCAAACGAGTGCCAAACGTCGTGCTGTTTCCACAATGGGCGATAAAGCAATAATCGGTCTATTGGGACGCTCACGAGAAGCGCGCAGACCCGTTGTTCCTGAAGCCGTATAGGCAACGATAGCGGCGAGTGAAAGTGTTTCAGCAATCTGACGCGCTGCAAGAGAAATCGCATCCGTCCCTGTTGATTCTGGTGTTGGATGTTGTGCTCCAACCTGAGCAGCATAAGTATGATCTTGTTCAATTTGCCGCGCGATTTTGTCCATCATAAGCACCGCTTCTTCCGGATAACGACCAGAAGCAGATTCAGCCGACAACATCACCGCATCTGTTCCAGCATAAACCGCTGTAGCAACATCCGACACTTCTGCACGCGTTGGCACAGGAGATGTGATCATTGATTCGAGCATTTGTGTTGCCACCACCACCGGTTTTCCGGCTAAACGGCAAGCTTTAATCAACTCCATCTGAAGTGCAGGAACCCTTTCCAGAGGCATTTCCACACCGAGATCTCCGCGTGCAATCATAATACCATCAGAGACTTCAATAATCTTCTCTATATGCTCCAAGGCTTGAGGCTTTTCGATTTTAGCCATCAAAGACACCTTGCTTTTTGTTAACCTGCGCACCGCTATAATATCTTCTGGACGCTGAATAAAAGAAAGAGCAACCCAATCAACAGGCAGCTGTAACAACGCCTGAAGATCAGCTTTATCTTTTGAGGTCATCGAATCAAAAGGCAAAATTGTATCCGGAAAACTCACACCTTTTCGATCAGAAATACGGGTTCCAGCAACCACGCGACACTGAACAAAATGATCATTACACACTTCAGCGCGCAGTTCCAACTTTCCATCATCAATTAACAAGCGATCTCCTGGTTTAAGTGCCGAAAAGACATCTTCATGAGGGAAAAAAACACGCTGTGCATCGCCAGCCACATCGCGATGATCTAATGTAAAACTTTGCCCGACACGCAAATCTTCTTGCCCTTTGTCAAAACAACCAATACGCAGTTTTGGTCCCTGAAGATCTACTAAAATACCAATGGGTCGGCGAACCGTTTTTTCAACCTCCCGTATCGACTTGACCAAATCACCCAGTGTGTCACGATCCGTATGACTCATATTAAGGCGAAAAACATCTGTCCCTGCCCTAAAAAGCTTCTCAATCATTATACGAGAAAAAGAAGAAGGACCGAGAGTCGCAATAATTTTTACTTTACGAGCCCGTTTCACGGTGGAGAATTTCCTGAAAGAGAAGAGGCAACTGAATTGTTGAACAAAGAATCATCCGTCAACTGTACCATCCAACTGGTTTGATTACCGGTATCGATTTCCTTAAACTCAGCCTTTTGATATCCTCGAGGGAAACAATCATGAACCCCTTGAATGGTAAATTGGCTATCTTGCACACACATGGTGACAGAGCCTGCCCAGCTTCCTTTTTTTTGTGCCCCTTCCGCATAAAAATAATAAAACCGCGAGGCAAGAGGTCCTTCGATTAAAGTTTTACATTCTGTCACGGGAACCACCCACCAGCCTTCGCTCACCCACCCTGAAAAGGTACGATATCCAAGAGCAACCCCTACAGACTGTTGGGTTGTATTACACACCCTAAAGTCAGCCTTTGCATAAACAACAAGGGAAAACAAAAGCAAAATGCTCAAGAGAAAAACCTTTAATCTTTTCTGAAATGCCCAATATTGTTTTTTCAAAATCACAAAACTTCCTCTATAATGTCAATTCTCAAAACAAATCATACATCTCTTTTTTCAAAAGCCATTCACGTCTAAAACATATATTTTTATATTTTTCTTTTTATCGCCCTTTTATCAATACATATATCTTAAAAACTTTACAAAATATTTAAAGTCAATTTGTAAAAAAACTATGGTACTTGATTGATTTTTTATTTTTCAAGTTTTTCCAACATAAATTTGTCATCGAAAAAATAACTTAAAACATATAACCTGGAGAAAAATACAATGAATGATACAGTAACCGATCAAACACACGCTATATCCGTCAACCAATTACGCTCTTTTATCGAACGAATTGAACGACTAGAAGAAGAAAAAAAAACCATTTCCGATGATATTAAAGACGTCTACACGGAACTTAAAGGCTCTGGTTTTGATAGCAAAGCTGTTCGAAGCATTATACGGTTACGTAAAAAAGAAGAGCATGAACGAATGGAAGAAGAAGCGATCATTGAACTTTATAAAAATGCGCTTGGGATGAATTAACAACATTGATAACATTGGAAATTTTCTTAAGAAAATGGAAAAAAACGCGTGAATGCACAAAAATTCTGCCAACCATGAGCAGTTTGTATCAAATATGAAAAGTTCATATAACTTGTGACGAGACGACTTCACAAGATGCATAAGATTTTAACAGCCCTCACATTTGAAAGGATTCATGAAAAGCGCATTTTTACGTCTTATTCTTCAATTATTTTTATCCACAGGAGCGTTTGTATCCATAGGGAGGGTATTTTATCCATATGGGTCTCCCTTGTAAGCCAACCCCATAAGCCAACCCCACTTGTGCATGCCAATAAAGCGTTTTGAGTCCTTCAACCTAAAAACAGGTGTGAAATGAAGAATGAAGAAAATCTTGCGCTATTGAGGACTCTTAATTTAAATTGCAAAACAATGAATGATGATGATCAATCAATTCATTGTCTAGGATAAAAAACATTTAAAGGGGTCAGCAGCAGAAATTCTCTCAACAAGGGGCTGAACTGTTTACAGAAGAGAGATGGTTAAGAATCTGCATCTTGTTAAGATCGTGAAAAATTCGGTATATTTAGATATCTAGTAAAAAGCCTCTAGCTTTATTCAAATCTATTGACGGGCTCATAAAGGTCATTGATTCGAGAGGTTAGAATATGATCTCTCCATTTTCCAGAAATCATCAAATAATCTTTGGCATAGCCTTCTTTTTCAAAATGAAGGCGCTTTAATAAAAGTTCGCTTTTTATGTTCTCAGGTCTATAATTTGCCATCACTCTATGCAGGTGATAGACTTGAAAGATATGGCGTATAAGAGCCGATAAACTCTCAAACATAAGACCTTTGCCTTGTTGTTTCTCATCAAGAGAAAAACCAAGATGACAGGCTTGAAAAACACCACGAACCACATTTGTGAAGTTTACAACACCGATGATTGTGTTTTCATTTTTGAGTCGTACGGCATATCGATAGGCTTGCCCTTGTGCGCTTTCATCAGCAAATGCATTGGCGCGTGCTTGCCAAGCTGTTAGAGTGTAGTAATCGTCAGATCTCAACGGTTCGAAAGGACGCAGATGATTCGCATTCCGCAAGTAATAAGAAGACAGTTCAGCAGCATCTTCTACACCAATCAATGTGGAAATTGTTCGCTTTGTTTTAATTGCCATCATTTTCTCCTCCTAGAAATGCTACAATCACACGTTGATTTGTCGTGACATATCATCATGTTTAAACTTAAACCGTAACATCGAATACCTTACGCTTTTCGCATCACAACACTTTTCACATGAGAATCAATGAGGATCATATTCTTGTTCCTTCATAAACAGGATTGGTGTGTTGAAGGTATAAAACAAAAACAAGAAAATGCTTTTTATCAATGCGCTCAAGCGCCACGAGTGATAACAAACATTGGGGACTTGCAAAATGTTTGAGGGTGCTGCCCTGCTTGCATACAGGACATTTTGAAAAACGCACCGCACCAATAATTTTTTCTTTATCAAGAATTGTGCAAAAAAGCCAAACATAAACAGTAAAGCTTGCTTCAAAATCCCATTAACCAGCCCTATGACTTTGAACCGCAGTCAAAAGTATGTTTCTACAATCGGCTCTTTATGAACTCATAAGGCACTGTGGTCGTTTTTTAATACACTCAAGCGCTTCTACATAAAGTGATGAGACAATAGGAATCTCTTAAAATGCTGAGAAATGATGAGACATTAATGTGAACACGCTTCTATTTCTTCGCGTAAAATTTCAAGTTCTAGCCATTCTTCTTGCTTTTGTGTGCAAGTCATTTTCTTTTTCTCCAACGCTGTTGATAAATGCTCAAAACGTTCTTTATCACTGCGATAAAGAGTTGGGTCAGAGAGCTCTTGTTCAATTTTTTTTATTTCATTTTGCAAAACAGCGATTTCTTCAGGCAATTTTTCCAATGCATAAACCTGCTTATAGGACAATTTTCTTCGTGTTTTTTTCTCTCCCGCACTATTCAAGCTAGGATCTTTTGATGAAGCACTTTTTCCGCCCTCTCCTGCGCAAGATTTTGCAGATGCTTTACGGTTCGATAATTCTATTTCTTTGCGTTGTAAACGGAAAGCCTGCTTATTTTGCGCCATCATATCACTATAGCCGCCCGCATATAAAACCCAATGACCATCGCCTTCCGGTGCCAACATATGCGTTACCGTACGATCTAAAAAATCTCTGTCATGGCTAACCAACAACACAGTTCCCGCAAAATCAGCAATAAATTCTTGCAACAAATCCAAAGTTTCCATATCCAAATCATTGGTTGGTTCATCAAGAATTAAAAAGTTTGCCGGACGCGACAGAAGGCGTGCAAGCATGAGTCGTGCTCTTTCTCCTCCGGAAAATTCTTTAAGGGGAGTGCGCGCTTGTTCCGGCAAAAATAAAAAGTCTTTCATATAAGAAACCACATGCCGTTCTTGTCCATTGATCACGAGAGTATCGCCCCTTCCTCCCGTTAAATAATACGCCAAAGTTTCTTCTTCATTGAGAATACGTTGCTGATCAAGCAATGCCATGGAGAGGTTATAGCCATGCCTCACCGTCCCACTATCCACGGCTTCTTGCCCAATCAATGTAGAAAGGAGCGTTGTCTTTCCAATCCCATTAGGTCCTACCAAGCCAATTCGATCCCCCCGCTGGATGCGTAAAGAGAAATCTTTCACGATAACGCGATCCCCATAGGATTTTGAAATTTTTTTTGCTTCGAGCACCAATTGACCAGAATCATGAGTTTTAGCAGCGCTCAACAGTGCACGTCCAGGCTGCCCCTGATAGGTTTGATGACGCTGTCTTAAGTTTTTTAATTCACTCAAGCGCCGTACATTACGCTTACGGCGTGCTGTTACCCCATAACGCAACCATTGCTCTTCACGGACAATTTGACGCCCCAATTTATGCTGCTCGAGTGCTTCTTCTTCCAGAGCTTTATCGCGCCAACTCTCAAATTCTGAAAAACGCTTTTCCAATCTTTTCGTTGTCCCACGATCAAGCCATACCGTTGAACGCGTAACATTTTCCAAAAATCGTCGATCATGGGAAATCACCACAATCGCTGAACGCAAAGAAGACAACACGCCTTCCAACCATTCAATGGTTGGTAAATCAAGATGATTGGTTGGTTCATCTAAGAACAAAATATCGGGTTTTGCTGCAATTGCCCGTAACAATGAAACACGCCTCTTTTCACCCCCCGAAAGCGTTTCTAATTTTTCCTCACCGGAAAACCCTAAATTTGTGCGAAGCGTATTGCTCCATTGGTCATCAGATGTCTGGTCCAGCCCCGCTTCCATATAAGCGTTAATATCGGCAAAACCTGAACAATCCGGATTTTGAGCGACATAACGAAGTGTTACGCGAGGGTGGCGAAAAATTTCGCCACCATGAGGCTCTAATATTCCTGCGGCAATCTTTAACAGGGTCGATTTTCCACAACCATTACGGCCGACCAAAGCAATACGCGCTCCCTGCTCAACCGATAAACAGGCTTGGTTGAGCAAAGGCGTTATTCCCACGTTTAAGAAAATGCGGTCAAGCCGCAGTAATGGCACCGCCATTAACGAACGCGGTGCGGACAAGGTGCTTGATACATCACCCCTCTTGCATCACGATAGGTACATAATTGACGTACTGGGACTCTTTGCGCACAAGGTGCTTGGTAAACATGTCCTCTGCGAGAGCGATATGTGCACAATTGTGAAGCTTGTCTTTGTTGTCTTCTTTGATTTACAGCCTCACCGGTTACTGTTCCAGCCAAAGCACCAAATGCCGCACCAGTAAGCGCTGCTCCAGGCGTACTTCCAGCAATAGCTGTTCCAGCCAAAGCACCAATTGCTGCACCCCCTACACCGTAACGTGCAACGCGTTCATCAGTTGTTGTACAAGCCACCGAACTGAAACCAATCGCAGAAACGACGGCCACTTTTAAAATTGATTTTAACATAGCAAAACCTTTCCTTCTCAAGATCAATACATAATATATCGTTTATGTCGGCACTTAAACACTCAGCCCCCCCCTGCCTTATTCAAAATATATTGGAAGAGCTTTACGGAATAGGCACAGACGCTAACAATATAGCTTTTCCAGAACCTAAATGGCAAGAAAAGGTTCCACAAATACGGTTAGAAAGTGTTAAAGAAGAGCCAAATGACACATTTTTATCACAAATTGGCCATTTTACCCCTTCAAGCGTTAAGCCTTGTAAGTCAGAAAACCCAATAAGACTAAACAAACACTCTTGAGGCAAATCATATGACACAAGTTTTGGCACAACCGGCCAACCTTCTTCCAAACCGCTTGTTAACAACACTGAAATGCCTTTCTCAGCCATCATCAACGCTTGTGTCATATGAGAAAGGCTATGATCACTTCGCTCCCCTCCCAAAGCCCCGCACAAAATCAGCTTTTTAGCCCCCTTTTGTAGCGCTCTTTCACAAGCCAAAGCACTATCGGTCATATCTTTATCAGAGGGAAAAACCTCACGCGGAATATGGCTGTATTTGCCAATCAGAGTCTGATCAGACGAATCGAAATCCCCTAACCACAACTCAGGTATCACGTTAAGTGCTGCCGCATGACGCATCCCACCATCCGCAGCAATCACTCGACTGTTTTGAATTTGATTAAGCAAACGATCAGTGATAAAAAGGTCTCCGTTTAACAATATCGTAAATGTTGTCATGCCATATTTTGCCTTTCACAAAATTCTATTTTCTCTCACACTCCTTTATCCATGAGAGCTATTTTTATAAACAATCACCGTGATATAGCCAAACGAATCCTTAATCCTTAAAGCTTCTCTTAAAAAAACACACACGATATAAAGATACACATGAAATTTGCCAAATTACCCCGCAGAAACAACCTGTACCGCGACCCAACACTCTCCATTTTTCAACGAAATTTTCTTTTTCGCTCTCTGCCTTATAAAGCAACTTTCCTCAGTTTAATGCTTCTCCTTTCGGCTTGTCATATCCCCCTTTCTCAAAATGATAAGCTCTCTTCCAATTCTTCTGAAACAATCAAACGTACCAACAATGACAATATCTATGTCACATTAAGCGCTCTGCAACACCCCCGTATTTTGCAAATGTATGGTGGCGCCTATCATGATACAAAACTTGAACGCTTTTTAGCAGAAATTATTCGTAAACTAACCATTGCCTCCCACCATTCTCCTCAAAGCTATCGTATCACAATTTTAAACTCAGCAAGTGTCAATGCATTTGCGCTCCCCAATGGCTCCATCTACATCACCCGTGGTATGCTGGCACTCGCCAATGATTCTTCAGAAGTTGCTGCCATTTTAGCCCATGAGATGGCCCATATCAGAGCTAATCATGGCATTTTACGCTTGAAAAAAGAAGCCGAATTGAAGATGACAAACCATCTGTCTCCACGCTTTCTTTCTTCTATGGGCAAAAATCACAATCCCATACACAACAAGCAACAACTTGCGCAATTTTCCCGCAATCAAGAGCTAGAAGCTGATTCCCTTGCCCTCGAAATGCTCCAACAAGCAGGATATGATCCCTTTGCTTCACCGCGCTTTCTTCAAACAATGGAAGCCTATAGTGCTTTTCAGAATATTTCTGGTACCCCAAATGCTTCCTTAGATTTTCTAGCCTCTCACCCCACCACCCCTCAACGCATTCGACTTGCGATAGAAAAAGCCCGTAAAATCAGTAAAGAGAACCATCAAATCATCGATCGTGATTCTTTTCTCAGAAGCATTGATGGCATGACTTTTGGAGGAAGCTTTTACACAGGGTTTGTACGAGGCAACCAATTTATTCACCCACAATGGCGCATCGCTTTTTCTGTTCCCAACAATTTTACAATAGAGCATTCAGCACACACAGTTTGGGCGAGTGGTCCCAATAAAATTGCGATTCGTTTTGATGCTGTCCCCTATATTGCTGGAATGTCTGCAAGTGATTATTTGAAAAGCGGGTGGATTATCGGTCTAGACCCATCATCTATCCGCCCCCTTACAATTCAAGGGCTCCCTCATCAAGGACACTTAAGCCAAAACTTACTTGGAGCACAAGCCCGTGCGATTCATGAGCAATGGCAATTTGATGTGGTTGTCATTCTATTCAATAATCATATTTTTCGTTTTCTGACGGCAGCTCCCTATAATTCTCAAAATTTTGCAGAAATTGCCCAAAAAACGATCCAAAGCTTTCACCCTCTTTCAACTTTAGAGTTAAAAAAATTAAAACCCTTAAAGATCAGTATTGTCCGCGTTAAACAAGGAGAAAATGTTGCAAACCTTGCCAATAAAATGCAACACACACCAAACAAAGAAAAACTCTTTCGGATTCTCAATGCCCTCTCACCAACTCAAACGTTACGCGCTGGTACAAAAGTGAAAATTATCACCGAATAAAGCTCCTTTTTCATCTGCGACAATCTTGATTTTTTGTCTCTCTTTAATCACGTCTTCCCCACACCTATTCGCAAATGCAACCAGCTTCCTCATGCCCTACGCCTCCGCACCTCCCCCCTCACAAAGCCTTTCATGGCTTATATATCGTAAGCATCTTCTGAATGAACCGTAAGAAGAGCAGAACGCAATTTCTGCAAAGCCCGTGCTTCAATTTGACGCACGCGTTCTTTCGAAATTCCTAATTTTTCACCCAAGACTTCTAAAGTAGCCCCCTCTTCATTTAAGCGACGAAAGCGAATAATTTCCAGCTCCCGTTCGTTGAGAATTTGCAACGCATCGTAAAGCCATTGCGTCCGCCGTTGACCGTCAATCACTTGCTCAATTAAAGCATCAGGAAGAGGGCTCTCATCGACCAAAACATCCATCTTCGCAATGGGATTATCACTATTCTCAGAAACAGAAACGCTCAAGGAATTATCCGAACTGGAAAAACGAAAGTCCATTGTTTCCACATCGCGTACGGAAACACCGAGCTTTTCAGCGATTGTACGAAAAATATCCTGTTTTGACAAAGCACTATCATCTTGTACCAGTTTTGCGCGCAAACGCCGCAGATTAAAGAAAAGTGCTTTTTGCGAAGAACTCGTTCCCCCTCGAACGATTGACCAGTTTCGCAAAATATAATCTTGAATAGAAGCCCGTATCCACCATGTTGCATAAGTTGAAAAACGCACTTCCCGATCAGGTTCAAAACGCGCAGCCGCTTCCAACAATCCCACATACCCTTCTTGTACCAAATCCCCCAAGGGCATTTTGAAACGTTTAAAGCGGTTCGCAATAGCAATCACCAGACGCATATGAGCTGCGGCAATTTGATGCATGGCATCATCATCGCGTTTATCTTTCCATCGCAGAGCCAAATCATGCTCTTTTTGTCGTTCAAGATAAGGTGCTTGCATAGCAGAACGCATCATATTCCGTCCTAAGCTTTTGTCTGCATCGCCATAATTTTTGCTGCTTTTATAAACAGCATTTGAAAGATTACCCATAATAACCCCTTGCGATTAAAATTATCAAAATTGATTTGGTAACGACATCATTGTTCTTTCTTAAAAAGAACTCAAAAGTTGTCCGCTTGTGTGCGCACTACTTTAGCGTGTAAATTTATAATCGCAATTGTTTTTTTCATGATCATGGTAAAACTTCTTGTCATAAGACATAATTTCACCTGCAAAATGCCCCTACAATATGCCTTTTAGCCTATGAAATATTTGAAAAAAACTTTCTCTTCACTTTTCATGACAAAATAGTAAAAAAAAAATAAAATGCTCAGACAAAATACATGCTGTTTTTTTTGATGACCGATTCCATTTCCTTTTAATTTTAGAGAATCTGTTTATGCTTTTTACGCTTTCAGCTTTACATTACAACTAATAAGTGTAATCTACAAATATAAACTATCCCAACTGAATAAAAACTGAATAAAAAAGCAGCCTCTAAGTTTTAAAGACGCAAAAAGAAACATCAAAAAACGACAAGAATGATTGAAGCAAGCGCAACAAACGTGTTAAAGAAAGAACAGCATTATGGAGTTGTCGCAAAAGGCTTTTTACCAGTGTCACACTGAGAAAGAAAATGATCATGGATAGCAAGATTGTTCAACAGAATGAGATTCTTCAGGATGATATTCTCATTGAAAAATACGGAAGGGGTAAATTTGAAGGTTTTCGTTTTTATGCCAACAAAAACAATAGCGATCAAACAGGTGAGCAGCAATGCTCAACAGAGAATGAGAGTTTGATTCTTGCGTTTTCCAAACGTGCGACGCGTTTTTGTGCTTGTGCAAATGGTGATTTTGCCCTCAGTTCTGATGGCATTGTGCGCTGGATTGGTCAACCTGTGGGGCAACTTGTTGCGACAGAAGATTTTTTCAAACCCAAACTGATTGTTTTAGCAGACACACAACTCACCGGAGAATCCCGCGATAACGTCATAAAACGATTAGAACGCTTTGTAACCTTTCATTTTGAGACAGCTTTAAAGCCCCTTTTTGATTTGCGCAATGCCGATAATTTAACAGATTCAACCAGTAATCTTGCCTTACAACTGTTTAATGCTTTAGGGGTTTTACCCCGCCGCGAAGTTTTAGACCTTGTCAAAAACCTTGCGCAAGAATCACGTGCCGTACTTCGGCGTCTAGGTGTGCGTTTTGGTGCTTTTCATATCTATGTTGCCGGAATGCTTAAACCCGCTCCGGTACAAGCCATTACTCTTTTGTGGAACCTTCAAAATGCAGGACAAGACCAAACGGGTTTGGATAAAATTTTTACAGCGTTATCTGCTGGTCGTACCTCTTTAATTGTTGACCCTACCTATAACCGCCAATTTTATCAATTAGCCGGTTACCGAATCTTAGGACAACGTGCCGTACGGATTGATATTTTAGAACGTCTTGCCAATCTCATCCGCCCCGCCCTTCAGTGGAAACAAGGAAGTGATCCCAAACCCGATGGCGCCTATGACGGCAAAAGCTTTTTTGTAACCCCAGCCATGATGTCCATTCTTGGAGCCAATGGAAGCGATATGGAAGAAATCCTCAAAGGACTTGGCTACCAATCATACAGCATAAGCAATACTGTTTTTGAACAAAATCTTCTTGCACAGCAAAGCTCTTTTTCTGTGACTGCGACAACACAAGAAACTCACCCCGCAGAATGCGTTGGCAGTCTATGGCAAACAATCAGAACTTCACAAACAACACAAGAAGAAAAAAATCCCTCAACTCTGAATACTTTATCCTCTCATATTGAAAAACAGCCCCATAAAACCAATCGTTTACCAGCAGCTGAACCTATTGGAAATTTTGCCAAGCCCACTCTCCCTCTCGCGGAAGATAAAGTTATTTTATTATGGCATTATAGGCATCAATTTCACCACCACCCACAAAAAAAACGTGATAAATCTGGACATAAGTGGAAAAATAAACCAAAGAGCGCTGTAAAAAGAAGAGACAATGCGAATGGAAATTTCCTTCAAGAGGCCCCCTCACCAACAAAACGTTCTCATAAGTTTCATAAATCCCAAGGCAAGCGTGCAAATTATAAGCCTTTTCAAAAAGAAAAACATCTTAACCCAGATTCACCTTTTGCAAAATTAGCTGTACTACGCGATCAACTCACCAATCATAAAGACACACACACACTTTCCTCTAAAGAGCATTAAAGTAACAAATGGAGTTTGATCTTGACCCACGTCGTAACCGACAACTGCATTCACTGCAAATATACGGATTGCGTTGAAGTTTGTCCTGTTGATTGTTTTTATGAAGGTGAAAATATGTTGGTCATTCATCCTGATGAATGCATTGATTGCGGTGTTTGTGTGCCAGAATGCCCGGCAGAAGCCATTATACCAGATACAGAACCAGGACTCGAAAAGTGGTTAGAACTTAATCTTCATTATGCAAACAAATGGCCTAATCTGACGACCCGAAAAGAACCTCTTCCTCAAGCCAAAGAAATGGATGGCGTTCCAAACAAATTAGAAAAGTATTTTTCAGAAAATCCAGGAAGTGGAGAAGAGTAATGCTACAATGTACAGCGCTCTCCTTCAACAATTGAAAGACTTCTCTTGTAAAAATAAAAAATCCTCAAGCGAAATGATTGATTCTTTTGAAGTTTGATGTTAGTGTTATTCTAGCATGATCATCTTTCTAAGTATTTTTCTTTGCTTTTTTTAGTAAAGCAATGTATTTTTTTTGGATTTAAAAGTACTCGGCTTTTATGCTCACTTAATTGGTACAATATACTTGGTTAAAGAAAACTCAACCCTCAGGTTTATAACCTGTTTTCCGATGCATTTGTTGATCATAAGGGAGTAAAATAAAATTATGGCATCCCAACATGGAACGTCCTCAAAGACTAAAGAATTTGCAACCTCTGAATATATCGTCTACCCCACGCATGGCGTAGGACAAATTATAGCGATTGAAGATCAAGAAGTTGCAGGACATAAATTAAAACTTTTTGTCATTCATTTTGCGAAAGATAAAATGGATGTCAAAGTCCCCATTGCAAAAGCCCTTTCTGTTGGAATGCGTAAATTATCTGCTGGAGATTCCGTCGAACGCGCGCTAAAAGTCTTACGCGGAAAAGCACGCGTTAAACGAACCATGTGGTCCCGACGTGCTCAAGAATATGATGCTAAAATCAACTCAGGAGATCTTATTTGTATTGCTGAAGTGGTCCGTGATCTTTTTCGCTCTAACCTACAGCCCGAACAATCCTACTCTGAGCGTCAACTTTACACTGCTGCCCTTGAAAGAATGGCTCGTGAAATTGCGGTTATTAATAGCCTTTCTGAAACAGAAGCAATTAATCTTATTGAGATGCACCTTTCCAACAAGCCAAAACGCGAATTTAAAACTGAAAGAGAAGAAAACGCTGAAAACAGCGAAGCTGTCTACGCGGCATAATACACTCTTTCATAACAACAGGATATTTTGATAAAACCAGCTCTTTGCTGGTTTTATTTTTTTATCATTCTCTGAATTCTCCAGGAGAAAATTTCTTAAAGCACCAATCAACACTCTAACTTTTCGACCCATTCCACTCGCCACCGCTTCATGCGTTTTACTTCATAGCGAGCTCATTGACTCATCATCATAAGATATCATTTTTATCTTCAATCATCAGTCTAAATACAGAAAGCTTCTCTCCCATTAAAACATTCAAATTCCCCCTCACACATCCCATGTAATTCAAGATATTGATTTATAAAGATAATTTATAATTTTGTCTTATATTGAATTACCCCCCGAATATCGTAAAGTTCTTTTGTTTCCAACCTATTCTATGTTGAATCAATTAAAAACACTCGCTTAGCCGTTACAAGCGGGGAAGTTATGTGAGTAAAAACTTTACAAAAAAAGCATGTCTCTTATGAACCATTTCAAGAGTTAAAAGCTATTCACAACACCCACGAGCGAAAAATGTATAACAATGCTCGCTTGCACTTTTATGCAGCTTAAAGGCAAATAAATTTTTTATTATTTCACGGGGTTATCATTATACCCTTCACGAAGTACTGTCGCAAAATGGGCTGAAAAGCACACTGAGAGAGGTGCTTTAAAAAAAAACGCGTAGATGTACAACACAAGTATATTCCGTTTGGAGCGTTTTATTTATATGATGGCTGTGATCTCATCAAAGAATAAGAAAAGCATGAAACAAATCGTCATCTCCATTCTTTAAAAGACACTGCACACAAATATTGTCTCTCAAGAAAATAAAAAAATCACCCCCCCCCAATAAAATCATCTCTCTCAACAAAAGCTTACCCTCTATTCTAGGAAATAGCAGAAAATGCACGCTTGAGAACGCGCATTCACCCATCAATCAAAAGGATTACCAGTATAGACAGAGAGATAAAAGACTAAAATCTTAACCCCTAAAACGGAACGTCCACGATACATTTCCGTTTTCAAATCAATGGCCCATTTTCAAATCAATGGCATGAGAGCGACGCAAGGTCACCTCAACAGCCACCTCAAAGCAGAAAATGCACGCTCGAGAACGCGCATTTACCCATCAATCAAAAGGATCTTACCGGTATAGACAGAGAGATAAAAGACTAAAGGCTTAACCACTAAAACGGAACGTCCACGATACATTCCCGTTTTCAAATCAATGGCCCATTTTCAAATCAATGGCATGAGAGCGACGCAAGGTCACCTCAACAGCCACCTCAAAGCAGAAAATGCACGCTCGAGAACGCGCATTTACCCATAAATCAAAAGGATCTTACCGGTATAGACAGAGAGATAAAAGACTAAAGGCTTAACCACTAAAACGGAACGTCCACGATACATTCCCGTTTTCAAATCAATGGCCCATTTTCAAATCAATGGCATGAGAGCGACGCAAGGTCACCTCAACAGCCACCTCAAAGCAGAAAATGCACGCTCGAGAACGCACATTTACCCATAAATCAAAAGGATCTTACCGGTATAGACAGAGAGATAAAAGACTCAGTCCTTAACCACTAAAACGGAACGTCCACGATACATTCCCGTTTTCAAATCAATGTGATGAGGGCGACGCAATTCACCAGAATTTTTATCCTCGATATAAGTCGGCGCCTTCAGAGCATCAGCCGAACGGCGCATGCCCCTCTTCGCTGGAGAGGTTTTTCGTTTAGGTACAGCCATAAAAAGACACTCCAAATCCATTAAAATAGAAAAAGCAATGTCAAAAATGACAATGCTTCATTTAAAAACACCATAAAATTCGAGGGCATTATATACTGATAAAAAAGAAGAGGCAATGTGAAAATGATCTTCCTCTTACCAAAAATAACCTTCCTTTTATCAAAAATGATATCACAATGACCAAATGAAGAGCAAAAGCACCACAAAGTTTATGAGTTTTATACACCCATGAAAGTATTTTCATAAGACTAACATTTAATTTTTTATTTAGCATTATTTTATTTGGCTTTAAAAGGAATTTGTGCATACAGTAAAGATACGCATAATAAAAAGAAATTGATTTTTAATAAAAACCTACATCCATTGATGAACACAAGAAAAAGCAATAGTCTCTCTCTTTGAGCGTCATCATTTCATTTTCATAAAAACAAAGGAAGCAAGAATGCACGAATTTACCACCCTTCTTGCAAAACATGGTCAAAGCGTTGAAAATCGACTGAGCACACTGTTAAGTGATCACATCCAAACTGGTGAAATTTCACGCCCCGAAAACTTAATCAAAGCCATGCGCTATGGGGTGCTGAACGGAGGAAAACGCCTGCGACCTTTTCTTGTGATTCAAAGTGCTGCACTTTTTGATATCCCTGTAGAACATTCACTTGATGTTGCATGTGCCTTAGAATGTGTTCACTGTTATTCACTCATTCACGATGATCTTCCAGCCATGGATAATGATACCCTCCGGCGTGGAAAACCCACTGTCCACATAGAATTTGATGAAGCAACAGCAATTCTAGCAGGCAATGCGCTCTTGACATTTGCCTTTGAAATTATTGCCCATAAAGCCAATGCGCTGTCGACAGAGATGAGAATAAAATTGATCACAGCACTTGCACAAGCATCAGGACTTGGTGGTATGATAGGGGGACAGATGCTTGACATTGAAGCAGAAAAAAGACCACAAGAAAGTACTGACATCATCACCCTACAGCGCATGAAAACAGCTTCTCTGATAAGCTTTGCTTGCCAAGCAGGCGCCATCATTGGCAATGCATCAGAAGAATTATCGACAAAGTTGACGGCTTTTGGGACCTACCTTGGTTTAGCCTTTCAATTAACCGATGATCTTCTTGATGTTACTGCCACCACACAGACTTTAGGAAAAACCGCTGGGAAAGATGAAACAACACAAAAGGCAACTTTTGTTCGCCTTTATGGCATTGAAGAAACCCAAAAAAAGCGAGATGCCCTCATCACAAAAGCAGAAACCCTCTTACACCCTTTTGGTATCAAAGCACTCCCTCTCCAACGAGCAGCTCGCTTTAGTGCAACACGTAAAAATTAATAACGTCATCCGCCCTATTGTACAGAGCCTACACTGTCCTCTTTATTAAATGTCCAAGAGATTTTTCAAAAAAAACTTACCATTGATCTCCATGATATTATTGGTCCCATCATTCAATGAATATAACAAACCCTAAGGGGATGTGACAAACCTTAAGAAGGGATTTCATGAAAACAAGCACATGAACTTATAAAACAAATGCATTCTAGACATCCTGTTTTGCCTAAAAAACAAGAGAAAAAACGAAGAAATATGCATTCCACCCATTAATTTATAATATTTTTAATGTGCTCGCTCGCTGTCATTTATACATTCCTCTTGGTTGCATCATGTCATATATTGTGTGGAGCTCTATGCAAAAACGCGCTATTTGTTTAGTGTTTTCATTATTATCGGTTCTCATACGAGACACGAGATCAATTATTTGTGCTTTGGGGCTCATACCATTTCCACTTGAAGAATTAAGAAACTTTTTTGCATAACCCATCATGGGATCGGCAGAGTTCATAGACATATTATAGGCCCAAATAAAATCGCTTTCTCTCCAATTATAGTCATTACGCAAACTACTTATGACATTGAGTAACATATCTGCTGATATCCCTTCATTATAATCCCCGCGCAATAAATCAACAAAGCGACCACATAAAACAATAAGGATATGACGATGTCGTATAACGTCAAATTTGGGTGCTATATTCTGATAGCCATGGCTATATACAAATTTTTTTGCTTGTTCCTCCTTTTGAAGATGTTCAAAAGCCCCATAATTTTGACTGATATATTCTTCGTAAAGTTTATTGTACTTCTCTAGACTATCGACGCTCGTACACCCTAATAATACGGATACAAAAAAAAGAGTTATAAATGTTACAAGAAGCGTTATGGAGAATGATTTCATCGCTTTAACCTTTTAATAACCATAATTTTTTGGCTTTACTGATTCCTATTAAATATATCAATATGTGCCGTTTTATTGTTTATTTATATCAAATTGTATATAACAATATTGTCGCACTTGATTTTATTCCCTCTCAAAGAGAGATATTATGCAAAATCCCAGTAAATAGTTTTTTTATTCTCTGGATAAGAATATTTTATGACAAGACAATAGAGCGCCTCCACAACCAAAGATAAGATATTGAAAATAAAAGAGGAAGTTATCTCACCACATATTTAAAGGGAAGAGAATCCACTCACGATACCAACGATAAAATCGATCATCAGGACATCGAGCTGGACAAGCGATGAATTTCCTACCACCCAATGAGCACGATTGAATGAGATATTGCCGGCAAAGAACAAAGTGAAAATAAGAAAATGTTGTGTACCATCCCATTGACTGAATGTATACCACCACCATTCCTATCATAAGAGCATCCAACACTATCATTTTCTTTGCTCTTTTTTAATCATGGCTAATAACTCTTGGCTCAGTGTTTATCGGAAGCAACTTCTTTTTTAATTGATTTTACACTACACCTGCTTGTGGCGCGCAAAAGAATAGTTTTGATTGATTGAACAAACATCGATTTGCAATAAGAAGAATGAACAATATTCGGCTTTCTCATTCAACATGCAAAACAATGATGGTCTCAATCAAAGACTTGATCTGCTATTCCCCCATGAAACACACACGTGTAATAATAAGTTACTCTTCTCATTGAACTTTTTTGCGCGTTCCTTCTAAAAAAAATACGGACAACAAGTAAATCAATAAATAAAGAGCAAAAATATAAACGAGTGAGAAAAAGCCAAACCTATTGACCATAGATGCACTCATATAAAAAAACACCAAGAGGCTCAGTCTTCCAACGGTTGACAAGAAAGACTCATATGTCGCCCTGAAATGATCACTCATACAATCATGCAGAATAACTTCCACACGAAGATAGGTATACTTAATGAGATAAAAAATCATACAGACTAAAATGACAGCAATTTCTTTTCTTGGCTCAAAGAAAGTCACTGTAAAAATCAGACAAACAGAAAGAAACAACAATAAAACAAAATTTATCTTCTCGCTGAGTTTTGTAAAGAGAAAACTCGCCAAGAGCTGAGAGAGCAATATCAGTGAAAATGTCACCCCAAGATCAAAATAAGTGACATGAATATGATGATCTTTAAAGATCCACTGCCAATATTGCGAAAAGATATTGAAAAAAATCAATGAAAAATAAAAGCATAAAGAGATATAAGGAATTTTAACAAAAATAGAAACCATCTCTTTAGCTTCACAAGCAAGAAAATTTGCCTGAAGAGAATTTCTGTGACGAGGTCTTTTCTCTCCTTTGAAGTCATCAAGAAAAAACAAACCAAAGAATGCTGTCATCAACATTAAAAATGCCGCGATATACCATATAGATTGGCTCGAATAATCAGCAAAATAAGCACCAATCAAACTAAAGATAAACATGCCAATATAATTATATTGAGAACTTAATCCCAACACTTTTTTAGTCGATGTCACTTTTGCTTTTGCATATTGAACAAGTAAAGCATTATAAGCCCCCGCAATCAATGTCAGCGACACTGCATTAAAAGATTCTGCCACAAGAAAACCGTAAAAGCTTGTCGAAACGCCCATAAGAAAGAGCCATGTAGCAGCAAAAGTCGCCGCTAAAACGATTGATATTTTATAACTTTTTCGATCGGCAAAATACCCCAGAGGAATATCAGTCACCATCATAATAAAAGCCTGAAATGACTTAATGATCCCGATATCAATAAGCGTTAAGCCTTTTTCAAGCATATAAAAGACAATAAAGGC
This sequence comes from Bartonella sp. B1099, assembly GCF_944801835.1. Classification (GTDB taxonomy): domain Bacteria; phylum Pseudomonadota; class Alphaproteobacteria; order Rhizobiales; family Rhizobiaceae; genus Bartonella. The sequence goes on from NZ_CALYLN010000001.1 coordinate 494,294, forward strand.
GCCTGTTAAAATTCTTATACCATTAAATAAAAAGCCAAAGGCTAATATACTTGTCATTCATTCCCCCAATAGCGCCAAAAAAGGCATCCAGATACATCATTTTATAGAAAAATAAAGCTCACATTTTATTACAAATAGGACAATAACCGCTATAATGATCTTCAGTTTTATCAATTTTATATCCAGAAAAATGCCTGAAAATATCGAAAGAATGCCCCCTAAATACCGAAAGAAAGAATGAATGCATCATGTTCTTTCTATAATTTTGCTTTTGTCAAAGTCTATTATTCCACGAACGCAAGAACCGCCAACGAGCCAACATCCACATTGTCGAATCTATCAAAGTTTTCATATCGTTTTGCTGAAGAGTCTTAACAAACTCAAACGCATCGATATCAGTCATAGGCTTCTAAAATGCATAACAGCTGGTTTTATTTGAAATAATAAATGATCCAAGATCTTTACGGTAGCCAAAGCAACCTATAAAATAAACAATACATTGATTTATAATCATCATTTATTGTTTTGCATGTCGAATGAGAATTCTGAATATTGTAAAATTCTTTCGCCCACTCATAGTGCATCAATTCAAATCACTTAACTGCCCCTATTACAAACGGAGATAGCATGTGAGTAAAAACTAAAATATCTCTTATGTAGAGTCTCAGATATTAGAACTGTATGGGAAGCAAGCGTAAGCATATGCAGCTGGTTGTTCTTTTATTAAACTTAAAAGATGAAGGGATGCTCTATAAGTTTTATATCCTTCACGAGAACTTTACCATTATAGCATTTCTATAAACCCCATCGTGAAGTGGAAACCTTAAGAGATACCTTTTAAAACAACTTATCCTCTTTATTTCAACCTTGTACAATTATTCAACCTTGTCCAAAGCGTTTATGAATATAATCACTCAAAAGCCCTTCGAATTCTTCAGCAATGTGATCACCCCGCAAAGTTTTTACCTTTTGTCCTTCAATAAAAACGGGGGCGGCTGGACTTTCCCCCACGCCAGGCAATGAAATTCCAATATCCGCATGTTTTGATTCCCCCGGTCCATTAACGATACATCCCATCACAGCAACCTTCAAGCTTTCAACTCCAGGGTATTTTTCACGCCAAACAGGCATATTTTTGTGTAAATCTGTTTCAATTTTTTGCGCCAATTGCTGAAAGACCGTTGAAGTTGTACGCCCACATCCAGGGCAAGCTGCAACCACGGGGAGAAATTGCCGAAACCCCATCACTTGCAAAAGTTCTTGCCCCACTTTTACTTCTCGTGTTCGATCCCCACCCGGTTCCGGCGTTAAAGAAATCCGTATTGTATCGCCAATCCCTTGCTGTAATAAAACGCCCAAAGCCACCGAAGAAGCCACAACCCCCTTCGTTCCCATCCCTGCTTCCGTTAATCCCAAATGAAGAGCATAATCACAACGCTCTGCCAAGGCAATATAAACAGCAATAAGATCTTGAACATCACTCACTTTAGCAGAAAGAATAATTTTATCACGCCCCAATCCAAGCTCTTCCGCAAAAGAAGCCGAAAGCAAAGCCGACTGAACAATCGTTTCTCGCATGACTTCAGCAACCGATAAAGGGTTTTCTTGTCTCGCATTTTCATTCATAAGCTGTGTTAACAACGCATTATCAAGAGAGCCCCAATTCACACCAATACGAATAGGTTTATGATAACGACAAGCAATCTCAATAATTTCTGCAAATTGACGATCTTTTTTCGCACCAAAACCAACATTTCCAGGATTGATACGATATTTGGCAAGCGCCTCAGCGCATGCCGGATGCTCTGATAAAAGCTTATGGCCAATATAATGAAAATCCCCAACCAATGGGACAAAAAATCCTAATTTTTCCAATCGTTCCCGTATTTTTGGGACAGCTGCTGCCGCTTCATCACGATCAACCGTAATGCGAACCAATTGTGAGCCTGCTTGCCAAAGAGCAGCCACTTGAGCAACGGTTGCATCAACATCAGCGGTATCTGTATTGGTCATTGACTGTACAACTATCGGGCTTTTTCCCCCAACCATCACATCACCAACAGCAACACCAACAGAGCGGCGACGCTCAAGAGGTTTCGATAAAAAATAGGTTGTACTCATCAAGTCCTCAAATTTTTAAAACCTGCACGATCAATCATCATTGACATTGACTTCCTCCGCGCTTCAAAGGACGAAAACGATACCACCCATCAATCTTAACAGATTGCTTAAAGTTCCATCTGTTAATCCCTAATGCAATTTAAGCCCATAAGCGAGGTCCATTTTATAGATGCCTCAGATAAATCCTACCACGCCTGCTCACATTCATAGTTTTACACTTGGTTACTTCAAAAAGAAACTGAAATCAGACACGGACAACACCACATTTTTAAGTGGCATCCTATACCTTACATCCACATCATCGAAAAACAATATTTACAACACAACAGATAACGCTTATCACAGCACAATTTTTTAAAATGCACGAAAGGTACCACCTAATTAAGACAACATATTGATTTATAATAATCTCTTTTTTATAAATTTGAATAAAAAAACTTAAACATGGTCAGCTTCTCTCATTTCAAATCTGTTCATCATCAATCAAAGCCATGTCCCTTACACACTTTAAAAGCGCCCATGCAGATAAAACTAAAAAAGTAAAAATGCTTGAAGAACTGTCTTCAAAAGCGATCGCAACACTCTGAAACAAGTACAAGAAAATGAAGCGCCCAATTTGATCCCTTTATGAAATAATGATGGAAATGCGCGATAAGCTTGATACCCCTCACGAGGGATTATTCTTTGCAGGAGATTTTATCTTATATCCTTCACAAACCGCCATCATAAAATGAACGCAAGCTCGTTAAGAAACGCCTCATTAAACCCAAACGCTTAAATTTTCACCTCACGCCCGAGCCACATAATCCCCCCAAACAATATCCCCCCAAGCCGCATAATCAATGCAACCTTTCAAATTTTAAGCCGTTATAGCAAAACCCCAAACACAATTCCAACTATCATGCAACAATTTAACACATGAAGGAGTCAACAGATGTGTCTATTTTCAACCAACGCCAAAAATGCTAAAATTAAAAAACGTATTGCACAATTAAAAAGAGAACTTGTCCCCGTAAATCGCTGGAGTTCTCAAAATGATAGCTTTGAAAACATTTCTGAGCTGTTCGACACATGGAAACAAAAAGGCCGTCACGCGCTTTACCACCTCAACGAACAGGCAACAGAATTAAAGAAAAAAGCAAAAGAAAATCCTAAAAAAACCCTCGCATTAGCTGCAGGATTAGTTTTAGCAAGCGTCTTACTCATACGCAAAAATTACTAACACCAACAATTTCCCCCTTTTAATGCCTGATTCAAAACGGGCATTTTTTTATCGTTGATAAAGCATAATACTTTACGCCCCCTAACTTTATGCCCCCAAAGGATAAATTTTTCACCCCACAGTCTATCATCCAGCTTTTTATCTTCCATGCCATACAACCCACACCACCATACCAAAAAGAACAGTATGATAAGAGACGACAAGCCAACTTTTATGTATTCCATCTACCCTCGTTCCCCCTCGACTGAGTTATTTTAAAAGAAATGGAAGGGATTAAAGAGGCATGCGCCTTAATGTTCTTTAGAGCATTATTTTACATCATAACCAATAAGAGTTTTAAAAGCTTTAAGAGGTAGAGCATCACAAACCAAACGAAATCTTCTAAAGTAAACACCCACTTGCTGTAAGAAAATGGTATAAAAATTAAATTGAAAAAACCCAAAATTTTACCCTCCAGAATCAACCCTCTGCGAAGTATCCACATACGTCACCACAGACATCCCAGGAATGAGCTTTTCGATTCCTTCCTGACCAGGATCTAAAGCAATTCGTACTGAAATACGTTGCGCAATTTTAATAAAATTACCAATTGTCGTATCCGTTTTTAACAATGAAAACTCTGAACCTGTCGCTGGAGCAAAACGAACCACACGCCCTGTTAACTTTTTGTTGTTCAATGCATCAACAGAAAAAACAACCGGTTGTCCCACACGCATCTGAGAAAGTTGCGTTTCTTTATAATTAGCAATAATCCAAATATCATCAGAAATGACGGAGACCAATTGCGTCCCCGGCATAACATATTGTCCTACCCTAGCGCCAACCAATCCAATATATCCTGTTCGCGGCGATAAAATCTTTGTATGATCGAGATTGAGTTTTGCCAACTCAACGCCCACCTTTGCGCCCGCAACTTCTGACTGTAAACTTTGCCGTTCAAGATTTAATTGTTTTTGCAATTGCCGTTTTGTTTCCAATGCCGCCAAAAGTTGTGAAAGAGGACGAGAAACAGCACTTGCCGCATCACCAAAGCCTAACTTTTTATCAGGAACAACATTGGAGAATGCTCGTGAACGGGCCAATTCGACTTCTGCTGTATTAATTTCACCCTGTAAAAGCTGTGCTTGCAATTCAATACTGGCCAATTTTGCATTTTTTGAATCGAGAACAGCCTGTGCTCGTGCAAGCTGCTGACGAAAAAGAGAATCATCAAGCTCAAAAAGCAGCATTCCCTTTTCAACGCGTTGATAATCTTGCACATAAATCCGTGCGATCACCCCAGAGATCTGTGAACTCACCAAAGTAACATCGCCTTTAATGGAAGCATTATCCGTTATTTGAATATTGCTCACAAAAGGAGGAAGTCTCCAAGCCCACAAAATCAGTAAAACCCCCGTAATACCTGACAGGAATGCAACAATTGTAGCCTTTGACCGTAATGCTTTTATCATTTTTTGCACCCCTCTTCTATGACATCACTCTTTTTCTAATGCACGCACAGAGCATGACTTAACAATCATTGTGACAAGAAAAATAACGAATACAACCATTGAAATATAAAAATAAAGCCGAAAAACGTCATCATAAGCAAAAATATTTGCTGTTAACTTAAATTTTTCTATTAATAGAGAAGTCCCCTGATCTTTTCCCAAGCCATGAGCGACAGACGTACCATAAAAAGGTGAAAATAAAGTATTCATCTCACCAGAAATAAGCGGATCAGTCACAACAATATTTTGTGTTAAGGACTCAAAGTTTTTATGGGCAAAATAAAACTGCAGGCTGCCAAAAAAAGCCGACCCCATCAATCCCCCCGTTACTTGTGTGAGCAAAAAAACAGCAATAAAACTCAAAACATAACGCGGTCCTCGCTCACCAGCGATCGCAAACCCTTTAAAAAGCGCAGGAGGCAAAAAAAGCGCATAACTAAAACTCACCAATCCTTGGCTCAACATCATATCTTGCGGACGCGTTAAATGATTTACACGGCTATCTAAATAAGCGCCAAGAGCCAAGCAACCCAAAGATAACAAATAAAAATAATCCTCACGCCCTGCTCGTAAAAAAAACACACAAACAGCCCCCCCTAACAGAGTCCCCAATGTCACTGCAAGATACATGGGTGCCATCTCGCGATTAAGCAAACCAAAAAGATTAAAAAAACCGAAGGGCAAATTGGATCGCTCCAACAAGAAAACATGAAAAATCAATAAAATAAAAACAGATTGAATCATTTCTTTACTGAAAATCCAACGCAGATCAATCAATGGTTTTTCTCTATTAAGCTCAATCATAATAGCAACAGCCAAAGAGAAAATAGCCAGTGCAAGCCCCCAACCAATCCATGGCGCTTCATACCACCAATACAAGATGCCAACAGACATAATCACGGCATTAAGACCAAGACCAAGAGCAATCAAACCATAGCTTATCCAATCCAACTTTTGAATAACCTTACTCCGGACAACAGGGGTCAGAGGTAAAGTATAGATACAGACCAAACTGATGAGAACCAACCCCATTTCCAGAGCAGAAAGACTGGAAAATCCATCATTTTCCAGCAAATCAGGAGAAATCAAATGGGATAAAGGTGCTGCTAAAGCCGCATTCATATAATTCAAACTAAGAGCAACAGTAAACTTTTTTGCTGGTGCAAAAGCCTCCATCATATAAAGCAACGCAAGCGAAGCCAAAGGCGCAGCAGCAATCCCAGCAAAAAAGCGAATAATCAGCGCAGAACGCAAATCGGTCACAAAGAGCTGCAACGCGCAAACCAAAACGAAACCAAGGATCGATAGTTCAGCAAAAGCACGCAATCCAAATTGATAGCGGATTTTGATCAACATAATCGCCACACTGACATTTGGTGCCATATAGGCTGCAACCAACCATGTTGTTTCGGCCAAAGTTGCGTGAAAATCCCCGGTCAGATGAACAATATTAGACTGAACAATATTGGCTCCCAAGCCATAAGCCCATTGCAAAATAAGAGAAGCAAAAATATAAACAAAACATTTCGGCAGAGGTCCCGCAAAAACACGACCAGGACGAGGAAAAGGCTTTCCGCCCCTTTTGGCAGACACAACCGTACCTTTTTTCCCGCTCATGTCACCTTTTCCTAATATATCCTGATATATCCTGCTACGCTTCTATCAACACAGAACCATCCGCTGACAATTGTTTGAAAAAAGCCTCGATTTTAGGATTGTCCGCATCACTCGTTCCCCCCTCTAATGTTGCTTGAATCTGCAAAATCTTCTGTTCTAAGACATCAAAAGAAAGATGCTCCACAGCCACAACATGCTCGACCAATAAAGAGCAACCCGAAAAGGTAATATTTGCAACACCTCCGCAAACAGCAAAAAGCTTTTCTCCCGCAGAGGTGCGAACACGAACACCCCCCAACACAATGCTTGCCACCAATGGTGCATGATGTGCCATCACAGTCAAAGCCCCTGAAGCTGAAGGAAGAACAACAGACACGACCTGCTCTGAAAACACAATTTTTTCAGGCGATACAAGCTCAAACAAAAAATGCTCTTCTCTATTGTTTTCCACAAAAGTCTCCACAATACCCAGAAGGGCTCTCCGCCCTCTTTAACAACTTACCTTTTTCAACAACTTGCCCTTATTTAACGACAAATATTCACGACAGATTTCTCCTCAAGTAAGAAGCTTCTAATTCAAGAAGCCTCTGCCATGAGACGTTTTCCTTTTTCAAGAGCTTCATCAATCGAACCCACCATATAAAAAGCAGCTTCCGGCAAATCATCATAATCGCCTGCACAAAGACCTTTAAAGCCTTTGATTGTGTCTTCCAAAGGAACGAGTTTCCCTGGCGAACCCGTAAAGGCTTCCGCCACATGAAAAGGTTGCGAAAGGAAACGTTCAATTTTACGCGCCCGTCCCACCAACAGTTTGTCATCTTCAGAAAGCTCATCCATCCCAAGAATAGCAATAATATCCTGAAGGGCTCTATAACGTTGTAAAATGGTTTGCACTTGACAAGCAACCGTATAATGCTCTTCCCCTACAATCAATGGATCCAACATACGCGAGAAAGAATCAAGCGGATCCACGGCTGGATAAATTCCCTTTTCCGCGATAGAGCGCGAAAGAACGGTTGTTGCATCCAAATGGGCAAAAGACGTTGCCGGCGCTGGATCTGTCAAGTCATCAGCTGGAACATAAATCGCCTGAACGGAAGTAATAGAGCCTGTTTTTGTACTGGTAATACGTTCTTGCAAAGCGCCCATATCCGTTGCCAAAGTAGGCTGATACCCCACAGCAGAGGGAATACGTCCTAAAAGAGCAGACACCTCAGCCCCTGCTTGTGTAAACCGGAAAATATTATCCACAAAGAAGAGGACATCTTGTCCTTCATCACGGAAGCTTTCTGCAATGGTCAATCCTGAAAGAGCCACACGCGCACGTGCTCCTGGTGGTTCATTCATTTGCCCATAAACAAGCGCACATTTTGATCCTTCTGTTGAACCATTATTTTCTTTTGGATTCACATTCACGCGGCTTTCGATCATTTCGTAATAAAGATCATTTCCCTCACGTGTCCGTTCTCCCACACCAGCAAACACGGAATAACCACCATGTGCCTTTGCAATATTGTTGATAAGCTCCATAATGAGAACGGTTTTCCCAACACCAGCCCCACCAAACAAGCCAATTTTCCCCCCTTTCGAATAAGGGGCTAACAAATCCACGACCTTAATACCCGTAACAAGAATCTCTGAAACGGTCGATTGTTCAACATATTCAGGTGCTTCTTGGTGAATAGAACGTGTTTTAGTTGAAGGGATTGGACCCACATTATCCACCGGCTCTCCAATCACATTCATAATACGTCCCAAGGTCGCTTCTCCTACAGGAACGCTAATCTGTGCTCCTGTATCCACGACCTTTTGTCCTCGCATCAGACCATCGGTCGTATCCATCGCAATCGTACGCACAGTATTTTCACCCAAATGCTGTGCAACTTCTAACACCAAGCGATTGCCTAAATTCTCTGTTTCCAACGCATTGAGAATATTTGGTAATGCCCCTTCAAATTGCACATCAACGACAGCACCAATAACCTGCTTGATCTCACCAACAGCGCCTTTTGCACGCTGTTCTTTTTTCACCGGTGCATCTTTAGCGGCGCGATGTGCAGGCGCAGATGAAGCCTTTACCTCCACTTGAGATTTCGAAGCGTCTTTTTTCACACCGGAACGAGCAGCTGGTTTCTTTTTTTCACCTTTTTCTGCTCCTTTGCTTGAGGTTACTGCTTTTGCCATCAATCCTTACCTTTTCCATTTAAAGCGCTTCAGCGCCCGCAATAATTTCGATCAATTCTGTGGTAATTTGTGCCTGACGTTGACGATTATAAGCCACCGTCAATTTATTTATCATTTCACCCGCATTACGCGACGCATTATCCATAGCTGTCATCTTTGCGCCCATTTCACCAGCAACATTTTCCAGTAAAGCCCGAAAGATTTGCACTGAAAGATTGCGGGGTACCAGCGCCTCTAAAAGAGAAGCAGCATCAGGTTCATACTCATAAACAACCGCCTCATGAACAATTGCCTCAGACACAATCCCTTGTGAACCTTTAAGCTCTGTTTGCTCCCCAACATCTATTGCTTCAACAGCTGCTTTGGGAGCCCCCATTGGGATCAAGCCAAAAGCTGTTGGGCGTTGATTAATCACAGAAACAAATTCAGAATAAAACAACGTACAGACATCGAAAGCGCCTTCATTGAACAAATCAACAATGCGTTGACTAATCATCATCGCCTCTGCAAAACCAATTCGCTTTACAGCATGTAAATCAATGTGATCAATCATCAAACTTTTGTAATCACGCGATAAGATATCCGCACCTTTTTTGCCCACAGTGATAATTTTCACAATTTTACCAGCGGCCAACAGCGCTTTAATTTGCTCACGAGCACGACGAGCGATTTGCACATTAAAAGCACCACATAAACCGCGCTCAGCCGTACACACCACCAAGAGATGGACATCATCGCGCCCCGTCCCACGCATAAGAGCCGGTGCATCAACACCATCCACATCCCCAGCAACACTGGTTAAAATATCAGCCATCCTCTTCGCATAAGGACGTGCCGATTGCGCCGCCTCTTGCGCACGATGCAACCGCGCTGCTGCAACCATCTGCATAGCTTTGGTAATTTTCTGTGTTGCTTTAACCGAAGCGATACGGTCTCTAAGATCCTTTAGTGAGGCCATTCAAGCATTCCATCAATTCATCACGAAAAATTTTTCGCATAGGTGTTAAGAACAGTTATCAACTTATCTTTTAGCTCATCTGTTATCTGCTTTTGCTCAGCAATTGCTTTTAAGAGATCTTGATAATCACTCCGCAAAAGCACCAAAAGCCCTTGCTCAAACCGCGCAACATCAGAAACTGCTAGAGAATCAAGATAGCCATTCACCCCTGCGAAAATAACCACCACTTGTTCTTCTGTTTTGAGTGGAGAAAATTGTGGCTGTTTTAAGAGCTCTGTCAAGCGAGCTCCCCGATTTAAAAGGCGCTGGGTTGATGCATCCAAATCAGAACCAAACTGCGCAAAAGCGGCCATTTCACGATATTGCGCCAATTCCCCTTTAATCGATCCAGCAACCTGTTTCATTGCCTTAATTTGTGCTGCCGAACCAACACGCGATACAGAAAGACCAACATTCACAGCAGGACGGATACCCTGATAGAACAAATTGGTTTCCAAGAAAATTTGCCCATCAGTAATGGAAATCACATTTGTTGGAATATAAGCCGAAACGTCATTTGCTTGCGTTTCAATGACCGGCAAAGCTGTCAATGATCCAGATCCATTTTCCGCATTCAATTTTGCCGCCCGTTCTAAAAGACGTGAATGAAGATAGAAAACATCTCCCGGATAAGCTTCACGCCCCGGTGGACGACGCAGCAAAAGAGACATTTGTCGATAAGCCACTGCTTGTTTTGACAAGTCATCGTAACCGATCAAAGCATGTTGCCCATTATCACGGAAATATTCGCCCATCGCGCATCCCGCAAGAGGTGCAATAAATTGCAAGGGCGCAGGATCAGAAGCAGTTGCCGCAACAATAATAGAATATTCCAGTGCTCCACGTTCTTCTAAAACTTTAACGAATTGTGCCACCGTCGAACGTTTTTGACCGATAGCCACATAAATACAATAAACTTTGTCCTGCTCTCGTCCAGCTCCTTTTTCATGAAAAGGTTTTTGGTTTAAAAAGGTATCGAGCAAAATCGCTGTTTTTCCTGTTTGGCGATCACCAATCACCAATTCACGCTGTCCCCGTCCGATGGGGATGAGCGCATCAATAGCTTTTAATCCGGTTGACATAGGCTCATGCACAGACTGACGCGGAATAATCCCTGGTGCCTTAACATCAACACGACGACGCTCTGTTTCCTTAATAGGTCCTTTACCATCGATAGGATTTCCAAGAGCATCAACCACACGACCAAGCAAAGCGGGACCCACAGGGACATCCACAATAGCGCCCAACCGCTTGACACAATCCCCTTCACGAATCTCGCGATCTGAGCCAAAAATGACCACACCGACATTGTCAACTTCCAAATTGAGCGCCATCCCACGCACACCATTTGGAAAAGCAACCATTTCCCCAGCTTGAACATTATCCAAACCATAAACGCGAGCGATACCATCTCCCACAGAGAGAACCCAACCAATTTCTGAAACCTCAGCCTTTTGGTCAAAGTTTTTGATTTGCTCTTTTAGAATTTTTGAAATTTCAGATGGTCTAATATCCATCAGCTGACCTCTTTTTTCAATGCAAGCTTAAGCGAAGACAATTTTGTGAGAAGAGACGTATCAATTTGAGACGCCCCGACACGAACGATTAATCCACCAAGAATTGTTGGATCCACAATGATGTGAAGCAAAACTTTTCCCCCAACGACACCTTCCAAAGCCTCACACAACTCTTGTTTTTGTTGAGAACTCAACGGGTGTGCAGAAACAATTTGCGCAGTAACTTGCCTACGAACGCGTGCGACATGACGCTGAAAAGCCTTTAAAATACCAAATACGGCACTAAGCCTACGGTTTGCAGCAATAACACGTAAAAAATTACCAACAATCTGTCCTGCGTCTTTATCAGCAAATTTGATGTTTTCACAAACAGATTGTATCACCTTAATTTGCTCTTTGACTGAAAAGAATGGACTGAGCACAAAGTGTTTTAAATCCTCATTTTGCTCTAAGACAAGCAAAAAATCCTCCACTGCCTTTTCAACTTTTTCAACGTTTCCTGCTTCTTGAACGCAATTAAAAAGCGCTTGCGCATAGCGTTGATCTACCAACGGCAGCGGTATGAGAGAAAATGAATCCGACACGAAATACCGCCTCTTTCCCTTGAGCGATTCTCTGATATTTATCAGATGATAATGAAACAGACATTCTCAATCTTAAGAATCTTCTTCTTAAAACCTAGAACAAAAACCATTTGGTTTCTAGCATAGACATAGCCGACTCGCAACACCACAAATCGCTGCTTTTTAAAAATTTTAAATAAAATATTCAAAATATTTTTGAAAAGGATTTTTTTTAGATCTGCAGGATAGCATCACGATTTTTTTATACCTCTTTTTGACATTTTCATAAGCGATTTTCACGTTTTTTATTGTACTTCAAACGCTCTTGCCACCCCCAAAAACGGTTCTTCTTTAAAGATTATTCCTCTTATTCTACAAAAGTTTTGCGAGAAGCGAGAAGCGACTAAAAAATCTATTATTTCAAATGGATAAGCAAGAAATAACAATGGATATCTCCTTAAAATTAACAAAAATGATCCTTTTGTTTTAAATGCCCACTCTTTTTAAAACATTTCACCAAGTATATTTTCTTGCAAAAAAACTTTCCAAAAACACTCTTATGTATACAGAACTTCTAGAAGGTGCCAACTTATATTTTGTGTGAAAAGATAGGGAGCCTTAACGGCTTTATTCATTTATGCAAAGTGTTTACATTATTGATGAGCAACATCATAAAATGAATACCAACACTCTGAGAAATATTTGCTCAAACAATGACTCAAACAAGCAGATGAAAGTAACCATAATGACATTCTGTTTTGGGAATACTCGATTGGGAGCGTTCTGCTTTGCATGAAAAATCTTCTTCCATTAAAAAACGAAAGGAACAAAAGTGTAAGAAATGGAGCATCTCCATTTCGTAACAGCACCCATGAATGCGATAAACCGCCATTGAGCCCCCATCTTTACGTTTGATCAGAAGCAAACCAACGGCTCTCACCCATTGCCTTAATGTTGCGATAAACCCTTGACACTTGAGACAGTTCATAAGAGGCATGCCTTTCTTGGATAATTCCACGCCACACGAGCGCCTCACCTGTAACCTGTAAAAGTGAAAACTCTTAATAAATCAACATGTTGTACGAATAAGGGTGATGTCTCTGTTGGTTTATTAAGCAAGATATTTTCCTCCCGCGGTGCGGCTTGACGCAATGCCACGCGCATAATGTTCTGCGGCTTGGTGCTGCTTAAAAGACACAATCAAAGAGGCAAAACACCTATAGGGGGACAATGATCATGCTGACGTGCTGCAATCTCCCGTGTATAAAAAAATCTTCTGGTTGGCATGAAAGTAAAGCTTTTATGACCGGATGGATCGAGTTAATCGATTTGCAATAATCCTAAAACTTTCCAATCCCACCCGCCCTGCTCTTCCAATCACTTGAAAGAGAAATTTTATTTTTAAAAAAAGCTTTGCGGATCGATATCAATTTGAACCCGAACGGAACTGGGCATTTTAGGGCTATTTCTCAGCATTGCCCGAATAAACCCTTGTATATCAAAAGAGCGCTGACCTTGCAATAAAAGCCGAAAACGATAACGCCCCCGAACCAGAGCCAAAGGCGCCTCTGCCGGTCCCATAACTGAGATATTTTTCTCCCGCGGTGCGGCTTGACGGAGTGCCCGCGCATAATGTTCTGCGGCTTGGCGCTGTTGTGCAGACACAATCAAAGAGGCAAGACGCCCATAAGGGGGCAAATGATACTGTTGACGTGCTGCAATTTCTCGTGTGTAAAAATCTTCTGATTGGCATGAAAGTAAAGCCTTTATGACTGGATGATCCGGTTGATAGGTTTGCAATAATCCTAAACTTTCCAATCCCACCCGCCCTGCTCTTCCAGTCACTTGAGAGAGAAGCTGGAAGGTTCGTTCACTGGCGCGTAAATCGCCATTAGCAAGACCAAGATCAGCATCAACAACCCCCACCAGAGAGAGCTTGGGAAAATGATGTCCTTTAGCGACCAACTGTGTTCCAATAATAATATCCACATCACCATTGGCAATAGCTTGCAATTCGCTTCGCAACTGCCCAATCCCCCCTTTGAGATCCGTTGAAAGAATCAATGAGCGCGCTTGTGGAAAAAGCATTTGTGTTTCTTCTGCAATTCTTTCCACACCCGGTCCACAAGCCACGAGATGGTCTAATGTTCCGCATTCAGGACAGGCTTCTGGAAGTGGTTGATGATAACCACAATGATGGCATTTTAATTGCCCTTGCGCGCGATGTTCGACCAACCAACTTGAACAATCGCTACACTGAAAACGATGTCCACACACTCGGCATAAAGTTAAAGGCGCATAACCACGGCGATTAAGAAAAAGCAGCGCCTGCTCACCTTTTTCAAGCGTTTGTTTTAAAGCCCTTTCAAGGGTAAAAGAAATAAAGCGCCCCTTTTGCACTCCTCCTTGACGCATATCAATGACCCGCAACTGTGGAAGGGCAACTTCTTTAAAACGGGAGGGTAAATGCACCTTTTGATAACGCCCTTTTAAAACATTGGCTTGACTTTCAATCGACGGTGTAGCTGAGGACAAAATAACAGGAAAATGCTCAAAAGAGCCCCGAGCAACAGCCATATCACGCGCATGATAAAAAATGCGCTCTTCTTGTTTATAAGCGCTATCATGCTCTTCATCGACAACAATCAAGCCCAGTGAATGAAAGGGAAGAAAAAGTGCCGAACGAGCCCCCGCAACGACACGCACCCGCCCTTCTGCCACTTGCCGCCAGACACGTTCTCTACGACGCGGTGTCAAATCGGAATGCCATTCTGCTGCTGCAGCGCCAAAGCGTGCATAAAAACGATCTAAAAACTGCTGTGTTAAAGCAATTTCTGGCAATAAAATCAAAACTTGGCTACCCTCTTTGAAAGCTTGAGCAACCGCTTCAAAATAAACTTCTGTCTTTCCAGAGCCCGTCACACCATCGAGCAAAAAAACTTGAAACTGAGAAGACAAAACACCTTCCCGCAACAGTTTTGCTGCTTCACTCTGTGCGCCCTGCAACTGAGGAGGACAAAAGTCAGGATCGGGCATGCTCACAAGATCAGGAGCAGGAATTTTAACATCTTCAAAAATTCCTAGTGCTTTTAAACCTTCAACGACAGAAACAGACGTTCCAGCCGCATGCGCAAGACCAGAACGTGTCCAGATCTTCTCACTGCGCACCAATTCCAAAACCCGTGACCGCGCTGGTGTAAGACGTTCCACATCTCCCCCACAATAGCGCAATCCCAGCATCTGCGCTTCCGGCTCTAAAGCAGCCGGTACAGACAAAACCAATCGTGCAACAAGACCAAAAGGCGTCATGGTATAACGGCTAACAAACCGCAAAAATGCGATCATTTCTGCTTTTAATGGCGGACAATCAAAAACATATAAAAGAGAACGTAATTTTTCACGCGCCACCGAAGCAGTTCCTTGACCATCTTTTGTCTTCTTTCCAACATCCACCACAAAACCGCAAAGTTCACGCCCCATCACCGGAACCCGAACAAAAGAACCAATTTCCACCTCCATAGAAAACGGAACTTTATAACTATAAGCATGCGCAACAGGAAGAGGAACCAAGACAGAAACAACCTTTTCCTCTATCATGTTTGAATTCACCCTTTTAACCAATCCATGATCTCCCCCTTATCTACAATCCTTTTGTCTACGATCCTCTTGAACCCCAACAAGTCTACACCTTATCTTTAAACACTCTTATAAAATTCATGGCGGGCTTCAATCACTCCCCTTTTCACAACAAGCTTCTCCCCAAAATTCTTTTTAAGACGCATTCCATCACCAAAACGCCAACAATCAATACAATGTCATCCTCTCTAACAAAAAAACAGCGCCATTCTCCAGTGCCAATTAAAATCCATCACAATTAAGCATTCCACCCAACATTATCCCTGCGCTCCCTAGCAATCCATAAGTGTAATTTCATGCCCAACATATACATTTTTATTTTTTCCAGCTCAATGCTCAACTTATTCTCAATAGATTGATTTATAAAGATAAATCATTTTTACATATCGTCATAAAAACGCTCAATATGAGAATTTTTTCGTTATAAATAAATTCTTTGAACATAAGAAAAACTTCATGCGTAAAACACATAACTTCTTCAATGGTAATTTATGACACAAAAATCCATTCACTGACACGCGATCTTCCTTTACAGAAAGTAAATACATGATGAACACCATAGTATCCTTTTTTATGAACATCATGGCATTCCTAATTTTCACAAGGATATTTATTCTTACTCTTGCTTTTGCAGTCAACAATAGCGCATAACAAAAAAACAGGCTACAACATAAAAAGCTAAAAGGAAGAGGTTAGAGATGAAATTTTTTGTGGACAGCGCCAATATTGAAGAAATACGAGAATTACAGAATTTAAGTCTTGTTGATGGTGTGACCACCAATCCCTCTCTTATCCTCAAATCAGGACGCAATATTCTTGAAGTGACAAAAGAAATTTGTTCCCTCGTTAGTGGGCCTGTTTCTGCTGAAGTTGCTGCAACAGAATTTGAAAAAATCATGAAAGAAGCGGCTGTTTTAGCAAAGATTGCCGATAATATTTGCATCAAGCTTCCTTTAACACTGGATGGATTAAAAGCTTGTAAAGCCCTGACAGCAGAAGGACTAAAAACAAATCTCACCCTTTGTTTTTCTGCCAATCAAGCCTTACTTGCAGCCAAAGCAGGTGCAACATTTGTTTCACCTTTTATTGGGAGACTCGATGATTGCGGACTCAATGGAGGTGAACTCCTTCATGAAATTCGCACAATTTATGATAATTATAACTTTAAAACACAAATCTTAGCCGCTTCAATCCGCACCGTTAACCATGTCAAAGAAGCAGCCTTAAGCGGTGCTGACGTTGCAACAGTTCCACCCGCAATCTTAAAAGCCCTCGTCAACCATCCGCTTACAGATAAAGGGTTACAAATATTTCTCAACGATTGGCAAAAAACAGGACAAAATATTGCCTAAGGACTAGAAGTTTTATTGGAAAGATCTCTTGAAAGTAACAAAAAAATCTGTTCAGCCAGCTCTTCTGCCACACGCTTTTTTGCATCTTCTTCTGCTTGCATCGTTGCATATTCTTGACGAAGTCGCTCAAAAGATGCATTCATTATTGCTGTTCCTTTTGCAACAGGTCTATTTTTCATATCTTGCAAGGTATAGGAAGCTTTGCTCATAACAGTTCCAACAGAAGGACGCCCCTTTCTCTTTTTCTCAAAATCAACCTCTATCTGCATCGATTCTCTTGTCAAGACGGATATCTGCAATGCCAATCGATAAGCCGGTTGAGAAGGTTTTCCACCCTTTCCATACAAAAGGAACAGCAGATGATTGCGCACCATTTGTCCAAAACGATCCGAAGGCTCTTCCACAACAATAGAGCTAAGCTTTGCTGAAAGCCCCAAAGAAGCTTGCTCAGAAAGAGAATTCTGATGCGCATAAGACCCCTCATAAACAGCAGAATTCATTACTCTTAAACTCTGCGACTCTTGATGGTAGAGCGGTTCAATTTTGCACCCGTACAACAGTGTGAAGACACCCGCTAAAACAACAAGCAGAAAACTTTTAAAGAACGACATTCACAATCCTTTGTGGAACAATAATAATTTTTTTCATAGGTTTTTCACCCAGCTGCGCCTGTACGAAATCTAAAGCCAAAACCGCTTCTTTAATCATCGTCTCATTCGCAGTTGCAGCAACGGTGACCTCACCGCGTTTTTTACCATTAATTTGCACCGGCAAAGTATAGCTTTCTTCAACAATTAATGCGGGATCATAGACAGGCCAAGCAAGTTCAGACATTAAAGTTTCCTCCCCTAAAGCCGCATGGCATTCTTCAGCTAAATGGGGCATGATCGGTGCAATCATGGCAAGGAAAAAATCCATAGCTTGACGTAAAGCCGCTTTCATTTCATCCTCAACATCTGCCACCTTATTTAACAAAGGTGCCATAATATTCAAGAATTCATAAAGACGTGCAATAGCCCGATTAAAAGCAAATTTTTCTAAATCATCTTCGACAGCGTGAAGCGTGCGATGTGCAACCTTTGAGAGTTCCAAAGCTGCCCCCTGATGCCCTGCACAAGGGGCGACATCCCTTAAAACAGAAGCACTCAAAGCCACATGGCGCCAAACACGCTGGACAAAGCGATGCGCACCTTCAACACCCGATTCTGTCCAGATGACATCTCTTTCCGGCGGTGAATCAGACAACACAAACCAGCGTATCGTATCAGCGCCATAGGAGGCAATAATATCATCAGGATCAACGACATTCTTTTTTGATTTTGACATTTTCTCAATCAAACCAATCGTCACTTCTCTTTGATCGGTTAATTTATAAGCACACCGTTTTCCATCTTTTTCAACAATCGAAATCTCTGCTGGAGAAACCCACCCTTGATCATCGCGATAGGTTTCATGCACCACCATGCCTTGGGTAAAAAGCCCCTTAAAAGGCTCATCCACACTCACATGACCAACCAATTTCATAGCACGCATAAAAAAGCGCGCATAAAGAAGATGGAGAATGGCATGCTCAATTCCACCAATATATTGTTGCACAGGCAACCATTCAGCGATTGCTTGTTTTTCAACAGGTTCTGCGGCAAAAGGAGCCGTAAAGCGCGCATAATACCAAGAAGAATCCACAAAAGTATCCATGGTATCCGTTTCGCGTTTGGCAGGTTGACCACAGGAAGGACAAGCAACAGCTTGCCACCTTTCATGGCGTGCAAGAGGATTTCCCGGTTGATCAAAAGTAACATCATCAGGCAATATAACCGGCAAATCAGAACGGGGGACAGGCACAACGCCACACGTTTTACAATGGATTATCGGAATGGGGCATCCCCAATAACGTTGACGCGAAATTCCCCAATCACGCAATCGAAATTGCACTGTTTTTTCTCCCTGCGGTTGCCCATTGAGCAGTTGTTTCTCAAGCCTTTTGGCAGCTTCCTCAAAGGCTTGTTGGGGCGTCAAGCCATTCAAAAAGCTGGAGTTAATCATCACCCCATCACCCACATAAGGTGTTTCAGTAATGACAAAATTTTCTTCCTTCGTCCCTTTTGGCAAAACCACAGGTTTTATCGGAAGATTATATTTACGCGCAAAATCGAAATCTCTCTGATCATGGGCTGGACAGCCAAAAACAGCCCCCGTTCCATAGTCCATCAACACAAAATTAGCGATATAAACGGGGATATGCACCGCCACATCAAAAGGATGTACTGCCACAAGCGATGTGCGAAACCCTTGTTTTTCCGCTGTTTCAAGTGCTGCTGTTGTTGTTCCACCACTCCGACAACTCTCAACAAAAGCTGCCAAGGCTTTGTCTTTTTTTGCAAGAGCTTGCGCAATGGGATGATCAACAGACAGAGCTAAAAAAGAAGCACCAAACAGGGTATCAGGACGCGTTGAATAACAAACAACCTCATTAAAGGACTGACAAACATCATGAGCATCCCTTGCATCATCAGCTGTTGCCTTTAAAGCCCAACGAATCAGCAAACCTTGGGATTTTCCGATCCAATTTTTTTGCATCGTGCGCACTTTTTCAGGCCATTGATCCAGTTCTTCAAGTCCTGCGAGTAAATCTTCACTAAAATCGCTAATTTTGAAAAACCACTGGGTTAATTCCCGCTGTTCCACCAACGCGCCCGAACGCCAACCCCGTCCATCCACAACCTGTTCATTGGCCAAAACCGTGTGGTCAACGGGATCCCAATTGACCTTAGCCACTTTACGTGTCACCAACCCCTTTTGATAGAAGTCAAGGAACAGCATTTGTTGGCGGTGGTAATAGTCCACATCACACGTTGCAAATTCCCGTGTCCAATCGAGTGAGAGTCCTAATTGCTTTAATTGCCCACGCATCACGGCAATATTTTCATAGGTCCACGTTTTAGGATGCACTTTACTTTGCAAAGCAGCATTTTCAGCCGGCATTCCAAAAGCATCCCAGCCCATAGGATGAAGCACATTAAACCCCTTTGCGCGTTTATAGCGTGCCACCACATCTCCCATGGCATAATTGCGCACATGCCCCATATGAATACGGCCTGATGGATAAGGAAACATCTCTAAAACATAATATTTTTTACGGCAATCTTCCCCTACAGTCTGAAAAATTTTCTTTTCATCCCAAATTTCTTGCCATTTTTTTTCTCTCGCACGTGGATTATAGCGTTCACCTATCTTATAATGCTCAATCGTCATTCCCATGATACTCTTTTAATAAAACTGAACCAAAAACTTGTTTTATTATGCTTGACCATGGATTAACCTCATCGTCAACATTTTCGTGCAATATTTCCCGAAGTATTTTATAAAAATAACCACCCCCTGAATAAAACTTGAATAAAAACAGTAAAGCACAAAAATATGAAGACACACACACGCCCCCAAGCCTCTTCCACTGAAGCATTGCAAAACCTTCAAAAAGACATTGCAGCAACATGCCAAGAGCTACAACGTCCTGTGGAAGAAGTTGAACTGATTGCTGTTTCAAAAACTGTTTCTGCTGCTGATATACGTCCCCTTTTGCAAGCCGGTCACTCTCAATTTGCAGAAAATCGTGTGCAAGAAGCAGCACAAAAATGGCTGGAGTTACGTCAACAATTTGAAAATATTAAACTTCATCTCATCGGTCCTCTACAGTCCAATAAAGCCGCTGAAGCTGTTAAAATTTTTGATGTCATTCAAACGGTTGATCGTGAAAAAATAGCCAAAATTTTGGCAGAAGAAATGCAAAAACAACAAAAACATCTCCCCTGCTATGTTCAGGTCAATATTGGCTTAGAATCGCAAAAAAGTGGTGTTGCACCGCAAGACGTGATCCCTTTTGTTTCTCAATGCAAAAACAACTATGGACTTGATATCATTGGTCTGATGGCCATCCCCCCCGTTGAGGAAAACCCTGGACCCTATTTCGCTCTATTAGCAAAACTAGCAAAACAAGCCGATCTTCCAAAACTTTCCATGGGTATGTCTAATGACTTTAAAACAGCCCTACAATTTGGCTCGAATGTCCTTCGCATTGGCTCTGCTTTATTCGGCAAACGCCCTGTATAAAGCAATTTTCCCAATATACATTCCCCCTCCATACAAATTCCCCTTGAAAACTCTACGAATAAGCCCAAAACAACAGACATGAGAAAAAATATTCCCCTCAATAAAAGAGCAACTCTAGCAGAAAAAACTCCCGTCTCTCTTTCATCCCATAAGCAAAATGAACAAAAACTTGGTCTTCCAAAACTTCTCACCGGCATGTTTCGAGCACATCTTCAACCCATAAAATGACTTCAAAACAGCTCTATTTTGTCTTTCATATTCTCACACATCGCCTCTACTTCACCCCCTCTGGTCAATTCCCACCAAAAGCACCCAAAAAAATCCTTATATTAAAGACAAAATAATGAGAATAGATACGTTGCGCATACATGAAAAAACTCTCGCCAAATAAATAACTGCAAAAGAACATTCAAAACGATTATCGCAATGGTTTCCATTAAAAACCACGAATTCTCTCAACTTCCCCAACACGCGTAAACAATTCCCCAGTTTCCAATGGCATAAAGCAGATAAGAAAAGGCTTTCTACATACCAAAAAGGAGTAAAATGCGCTTGGCAATCGCCTAAAAAAGTATTAATCCCAATACATGCGTACAAACAATAACAACACAACTAAATCCAATGATAGCACAAATCTATTTCTTGGTGATCTTTGTAAATCAAGAGAAAAACACCAACTTTTCAGATGCACAATTTTTCTCATTTTAAAATAAAGTTAAGAAAAAATATGGACATATTTCTTATATTTTTAAATTATTATAAGTAATATTCTCATCTTAATAAGAATAATATTTCATATATACATAATGTGTCCAATTATTTATACAGTTTTTTATTTCTATTTTTAAAAATTATATTTGACACTCCTATAAAATGCATTGTACTAACTTGAAATGTATCATTGTGATACTATTTTAATATAGATAATTAAGAATGCATGTAGTCCTAATGATTTTATGACTCACATGAATGCAGTAGGCTTCGCAGTAGCAGTTCCGTCAGGAGTAAGCGGAGCACTTCTAGGTAGTTTTACTGGAGGACCAGCGGGTGCATTTTCAGGTGGAATTACAGGTTTTACAACGGGATTCATAGGAGGTTTTGTTGGAGGCTTTATAGATAAAGCTCAAGAATGTTGGTTCTAATTTAGAGAAGAAATATAAAGATATCTCTGAAGTTAGTAATTTTCAGAGATATCTATTAGTATAAGATAATATAACTAGGATTTTATTATCAATGAATATTCATTATGAAATTATAAGAATGTTTTGTATGCTTGTTGTATTTGTCTCTATCTATACTACTATTATTAAAGTATGCTTTGGTCGGAGTTGGAAGTTAGCGATCATCATATCATTATCGGGGGGAGTTGGATTATTTATTTTTGATAGTTTGTGTAGATACTTTGGTTTATATTAATCTTTATTAGATGAGTTACGAAAACACTGAAAAAAATATTTTTTAGAGGTATCTATTGATCTCATACCATAACTAGGATTTTGTTATAATGGATATTCATTATGAAATTATAAGAATGTTTTGCATGCTAATTATAATTACTCCTATAATTGCCATCCCTTTTAAAGTATTCAGTGGTATGGGATGGAAATTGTCTATTATAATGGCATTATCGTCAGTTATTATGTTCATTATTTCTGATTTCTTGCGTAGATATTTTGGTTTATATTAATATTTAGTAAATTTATTCTTTTAAAACGAGTAAGTACAAAATAAAAATATTCTCATCAAGAAAGCAGTCTCATTCCCTCTCCTAGGGTATTTTTTAATATCTTTATGCTTTTATAAAAAGCTCTGTACGACAATAGGTTCTTCCGCATGTGCGTGCCCTAAATGAGCATAAGTTACTCATCTGAAGACAAACGTATCAGATTTTAAAAATTGACTATTCCAATCTTTGTCATTTAGTCTACCCTCACAATGAAAAGCTTATGGGAAAGTTTTGCCTAAAAAATACTATGGCTGATTTTTCCAAACAATAAATTAAAAGAGGGAAACATGACTGAAAAAATTTATCCGATATCAGAAGAGATCAAAAAAAATACTTTACTCAATGAGGAAACTTATCAAAAATGGTATCAGGAAAGCATTAATGATCCAGAAAGCTTCTGGGCGAAACATGGTCAATGTATTGAATGGTTTAAACCTTTTACAAAAGTAAAAAACACTTCTTTTAATGATGATGTATCAATTCAATGGTACGAAGATGGGATAACAAATGTTGCCTATAATTGCATTGATCGCCACCTGAAAACCGATGGAGATAAAATCGCTCTGATTTGGGAAGGGGATAACCCCTATCATGATAAAAAAATAACCTATAATGAGCTTTATGAACATGTTTGTCGTTTTGCCAATCTCTTAAAAAGACGTGGCATTAAGAAAGGCGATAAAGTAACCATTTATCTTCCCATGATTCCCGAAGCAGCCTATGCCATGCTCGCCTGTGCCCGCATTGGGGCTGTTCATTCGGTTATTTTTGCGGGCTTTTCTGCTGAAGCCATAGCAGGACGCCTTGTTGACTGTGAATCAACCTTCATTATTACCGCTGACCATGGCTTGCGTGGTGGCAAAAGGATTAACTTAAAAGACAATGTTGACCATGCCATTGAGATTGCCGCCCGTCAAAATGTGTGTGTCGATCAAGTTATGGTTATACGGCGAACTTGTGGACCAATTGATTGGGTAGAAGGGCGTGATTTTTGGTACCATGAAGAAATTGCTCATGCCAAAACAGACTGTCCAGCAGAGCCCATGAATGCTGAAGATCCACTTTTTATTCTTTACACCTCAGGTTCAACCGGCAAACCCAAAGGTGTTTTGCATACCACAGCGGGCTATCTTGTTTTTGCTGCAATGACCCACAAATATGTTTTTGATTATCACCCCAGTGAAGTTTACTGGTGTACAGCCGATATTGGTTGGATTACGGGGCATTCTTACTTGGTTTATGGACCTCTGTGCAACAAAGCCACCACTTTAATGTTTGAAGGCACCCCAACCTTTCCTGACAAAGGCAGATTTTGGGAAATTGTTGACAAACACCAAGTTAATATATTCTACACCGCACCAACCGCTATCCGCGCCTTAATGGGAGCAGGCAATTCATTCGTTGAACGCTCGAAAAGGACATCCTTACGTCTCTTAGGAACTGTCGGAGAACCAATTAACCCAGAAGCATGGGAATGGTTTTATCATACGGTTGGAAATGACCATTGTCCGATTCTCGATACATGGTGGCAAACAGAAACAGGAGGACATATGATCACCCCCCTCCCCGGTGCAATACCCCTCAAAGCAGGCTCCGCCACACGTCCCTTTTTTGGTGTTCAACCCCAAATCGTTGACGCCCAGGGCAATGTTTTAGAAGGTGAAGCAGAAGGCAATCTTTGTATCAGTGATTCATGGCCCGGACAAATGCGCACGCTCTATAAGGATCACGAGCGCTTTATTCAAACCTATTTTTCCACCTATAAAGGAAAATATTTTACAGGCGATGGCTGTAGGCGCGATAGCGATGGCTATTACTGGATTACAGGACGGGTTGATGACATTCTCAATGTCTCAGGGCACAGATTAGGAACCGCTGAAATTGAATCCGCCCTTGTTTTGCACCCCGCTGTATCAGAAGCCGCTATTGTTGGTTACCCACATCCCATTAAAGGACAGGGGATCTACAGCTTTGTCACCCTCATGGAAGGAACAACACCCAGTGACCAATTGCAGAAAGAGCTGATTAAACATGTTAGAAAGGAAATAGGCTCTATTGCCATTTTGGATAAAATTCAGTTTGCTCCGCAACTTCCCAAAACGCGATCAGGAAAAATTATGAGACGCATTTTACGCAAAATTGCTGAAAATGATTTCAATAATTTAGGAGATATTTCAACCCTTGCCGAACCACAAGTTGTTGAAGATCTGATTGCCAATCGACAAGATTAAAGAAAAACGACAAAATACAACCATACGGTGGTTTTTATTTTTTGCACAAATATCTCGGCATTATTATGAAAACCACCGATAAGAAGAAAAACTTCCTAACTGGAATATGCTCTTAATGGGAATATGCATGTGAATAAAAAAATGAGATAAAAAGAGCAATAGAGCCTTTTTAAATTGCCTTTTTAATGGCTTCATGCCCTCCTCAATGCAAAAAAGTCTCTGAACAAAAAGGAAAGATAATTCTGATGTTTATGCTAGAATCACTTTGAAATTCCTGCTAAAATCATAAATAAAGGGAGAAAGAGCAAGTATAAATAATAATATTTTTGAGCAAGAATATTTATCGATAACAAAAACACAGAAAAAAACCATGAAATCTAAAATGAACAAGCTTACAACAAAAGCCTAACGCCATGAAACGGCAAAAATTTTTAAAATAAATGCTACAAGATAAAATCGGGAGTAAGAATAAAAAGTGATTCATTTTGAAAATGTCGGTCTGCGCTATGGAATGGGCCCAGAGGTCCTTCGCGATATTAGCTTTCATATTCCTGCTGGCTCATTTCAATTTCTCACGGGAGCCTCTGGAGCGGGTAAGACATCATTGATGCGTCTGATGTTTTTAGCACTCAAACCAACGCGTGGTCATATTGATTTATTTGGAATAGACACAGCTTTACTCAGACGACAAGAGCTCCCTGCGCTACGACAACGTATCGGTGTGGTTTTTCAAGATTTTCGTCTCCTTGACCACATGACCACTTATGAAAATGTCTCTTTGCCCTTACGCATTAAAGGGCAAGAAGAAGCAACCTACCGAAGTGAAGTAGAAGATCTTCTCTGTTGGGTAGGTCTTGGCGATCATATTCATGTTTTACCACCGGTTCTTTCCGGTGGGGAAAAACAAAGAGTCGCCATTGCACGTGCATTGATTGATCAGCCTGAAATTCTTCTTGCGGATGAACCAACAGGAAATGTCGACCCGCCCTTGGCAAAACGCCTGCTGCGTTTGTTTATTGAATTAAACCGTTTTGGAACGGCTGTCATCATTGCCACTCATGATATCGCCTTAATGGAACAAGTTGCAGCACGACGTATGCTTCTCCATAATGGACGGATGACGATTCATGAATAAATTTTTTTCCATTTTTACCAGCAATAAAAAAAACACAACGGCGATTATTCCCAGTAGCAACATTTCTGGACAAGCGCTGGTTGCCGTCATTGCTATTATGACATTTCTCTCAAGCCTCACCTTAATTGGTGTTGATTTAGTCCAGCGTTCTGCCAAAAATTGGAGCAATCAGATTAGCTATGAAGCCACAATACAAATACGCCCCATTGACAATGTTGATATCAACAAAGCACTTCATGATGCCGTAACATTAGTTAAAACCTTTTCTGGTGTACAAGATGCAAAAATTGTTGACCAAAACGCCACCGAAAAGTTACTCGAACCATGGCTTGGAACAGGTTTTAATTTGAACGAATTGCCCCTTCCCCGCCTGATCATTGTCACCTTAAAAGAAGATGAAACAATCAATTTTGCCGCCATTAATCATGCTATTAAAACTCAAATTCCAGGCGGTCAATTTGATGATCACCGTGTTTGGGTCCATCGTTTTGCAACCATGGCATATACCACTGTTTTCATTGGTTTTTCAATTTTAGCATTGGTTTTAGGCTCTCTTATCCTCACCATTGTTTTTGCCACCCGCAATGCATTGGCAGAAAACGCCCATATTATCAATGTGTTATATTTTCTTGGTACTGAAACCCTTTTCATTGCACGCCAATTTGACTGGCATTTTTTTAAAAATGCGCTGCGCGGTGCTTTATATGGTGGTCTCACAAGTATATTTCTGTTCTCAACCTTTTGTCTGTGGACGAATTATAACTTAGGAAGAGCAGAAGCCAGCCAAGTAACCGCTTTATTTGGACATATTTCCATAAATTCCATTCCTTATGGAAAAATTATTCTCCTGATTATTTTCGTTTCTTTTCTCACAACCCTTACAAACCGGATGACTATTTTAGCGCAACTGAAAAAAATCGATCAATGTGAAAACGGTTTATTTTAATTTTATGACTCACCACTCCAACTCATTGACTCAAAATAATTTAGAACGTCCTGTTTCAAAACAGCCCCACCATAGCTGGTCTCCCCGCCGCTTATTTCGCTATTTTCCACCCACAACCCTTACTCTTGCGGTTATTGTTTTCATTTTTTGGGGTGGTTTTATTATTTTTGCTGAAAAAACCGAACGGCTTTCTCCCCCAATGCCTCTTCCCAAAGCCGATGCCATCATCGTGCTTACAGGCGGAGAACACCGAATAGAGACAGGACTTCATCTCTTACAAAAAGGGCTTGGTTCACGACTTCTCATCAGTGGCGTAAACGCCTCAACCAATCTAAAGGGATTTATGCATAATATGCATATTAGCCCACAGCTTATCTCCTGTTGTATTGACATTGGACACCAAGCAATTAACACCAGAGGAAACGCCGAAGAAAGCGCCGCTTGGATTAAAAAGCACCACTATAAAACCCTTTATATCGTCACCCATGATTACCACATATGGCGCTCAATGCGTGAACTTAAATATCTCATGCCTAATATCCATTTCATTGCTTATCCTGTGAAAAAGAGCGATGCTGAAAGTACAATACAACAGATCAAGCAAGCCCGCATTCTTATAGTCCAATATATTAAAACGCTCCAAGTCTATATCAGAACTGCCTTCTGATTTTCCCCATGATCCTTTATCCTGGTGCCCTTAAACCTTGCCACCTTCTGACCACTTCCTAGCGTTTTCTCCATACCCTTCTCACAGGATTCCTCCATAAAGGTTTGACAAACAAATCCTCCTGCCAAGCAAACGCCCCAATACACTTATGCATTCATTACAAGACATTGACTTATAATAATCATCTACCATAATTTATCTTAAATTAAGAGTCTTAAATACCGTAAGATCCTCTCACTTTAAATCTGTTCTCTATTGAATCAATCAAAACTGTTTTGTTACACATCACAAAAAAAGAGAACCTGCGTGGCATAAAACTGTCCCAAAACAGCATGCCTCTTATGAAAAGTCTCAAGTGTCAAGGGCTTATCACAAAATTGGGGGCAGTGGATAATGATGCCGGCTTGGATCACGCTCCCTTAAAGAAGAGTATTTTATCACCGCCCCCAAAAACTCTCATTTTAGCGTACAATGGACAACTGAACCTTTTCAGTTTCTCGCACTTCCAATTTTGGAAGATTACGCACAATTTTCATGGTTTCTAAGCTTACCGTAATAACCCGTTGAAACAATTCCAAAGGATAGGCTGGATTACCCACCGTCTCAACAGCATAACGATTAGCATCATTCACAATCCCACTTGCTTTATCCGTTTTGACAATCTGCCGCTCCATCACCCATTCAAGAGCGGACCTGCCATTCACCACATATTCATACGCTTCAAGAGGAATATTTCGCATGGTAATATTGCTATTATAAACCACGGTGCTTTTATCAATAGCCCCGCGCTTACCGGCAAATTTCATCGCTTGAACACGATAGAAACTCACCGCATCAGAAATCACCCAAGTTTTTGGATCGCCTTGTTTATAGGTCACCGGATAGGGCTCAACCTCTTCGTAATTCATATGTAAATCACCAAGCTTTCGCCCTGCTGTTACAAAAGCCCAAAAGTCTTCTACTTTTTTAACCGTTGGAATCCGCGGCAATTCTTTAGACAGATTATGCGCATAACGCGCACAGTAATCCTCAGAGTGCAAGATTCCATAGACATAATAAAACAAATCATCCTTTGTAATCACTTCACCAGGATAAGCCGCCTTAAAATACGCCAATCCTTCATCGGTGAGTGCATCACGTCGCTGCAGACCAGCTTTTTTTCTGCCTTCTGCAAAATTTGTAAATAAATGAACCTGACCATCCTCTTTATTCTCTAAGAGTTTAGCACTTTCATAAAGATACCGTGGAAAACATTGACCAGTATCCATTGTATGAAGATTGGGTAATTTTTTAGTCATCAAAACAGAAAAACCACTGTTTGCCCCCCTACCCGTAACTTGTATGACTCTATTTTCAACTACTTGCTCCATAGGAAAGACACGCGGCATTTGATATACTCTCTCATTAAAAGTGCGATTATAATAGAGCCATTGCTGTGTAAAAGGACGATACAAACTCTGAACTAAACAATCATTTTCAAATTCGGAAAACTTGCCTCTTACTAATTCTTCTTTAAGGCTACTACTCCAACTGATTTTTTTAGTATCTGTGTTGACGAAATCATTCACAGCATTTGCACGCAACTTTCGGTTAGAATGTCCATACGCAACATTAAAACGTTCTACTTCACTATTATAAAAAGCAATCATATGATTCATATTATTAGCTAAAGCTTCACGACTTGAATTATAAGCCCAAGCATCACGATTAGTTGAAATACCAAGTGAAAAATTTTCAAAGAGCTTTTTATCACTGCCCTTCTTATCCCCTAAGGCTAAAAATTTCTCAAAATCACTGTTGCGCTGATCCAACCAATCGCCATGTTCATCTGGTGTAATCAGCTGCCAACCACGTTCACGCTTGATACCACCAACACTACCTATTCGCTGAAGCTCATGCAGTTTTTCTTTTGTTGTGAGATTATTTCCAATATCATGATAGTGAATTTTACAAGATCCCGTGACATTGGGATTTTTGATAAACAGTGTCACAGCAATTCCTGCCATACTTCCACTGCCGAAAATATTTTGTCCTTCTTGCGCACGCCCTTTACTCAACATATTTTTACGAATATCACCCCGCAAATTGAGAACATAAATGTTTGAGAATTCTTTACTCAATTCTTTTCGTAAGCCGTTCGTAGAATATCCATTGATAAAACCTGAATTTGTGACAAAACCAATAATGCCACAGTCTTTTATGCGATCACTTGCCCAACGAATGGCACGAATATAACTGTCATAAAGTCCATTAACATTGCTCGCACTAGATTGAGCAGCATAAGTTTCACGGATACGCCTATCCAATTTAGGATAACCGATATTTTTGGCATTATCGTTTTCGCTTTTTTGTCCAGAAGAATAAGGAGGGTTGCCCACAATAACACGAATATCCAGTTCCTTCTGTCGTGCCCGTCGGGTGCTATTATCCACCAGCAAATCGCTAATCAGATCTTTATCTTGCTCATAAAGCTGAAATGTATCGGTCAGACAAATTCCTTCAAAGGGAACATAATCACCCCCCATCAGACCATGATAGGTTGTCTCAATATTAATGGCTGCGATATAATAGGCTAAAAGCACGATTTCATTGGCATGAATTTCATGACAAAATTTGTGCTTCATTTCTTCTGGTTTGATCAAGCCTGATTGCAAAAGCCGTGTGATAAAAGTCCCCGTTCCCGTAAACGGGTCTATGATGTGCACCCCCGAAGAACCTAGAGTTTGGCCAAATTCTTGTTTTAACACATCATTGACAGAATGAATGATAAAATCCACCACCTCAACGGGCGTATAAACAATGCCTAGTTTTTCGACCGTGCGTGGAAAAGCATAACGAAAAAATTTATCGTAAAGCTCGATAATTAACCTCTGCTTTGCTTGTGGATCGGTAATACCACTGGCGCGTAATTTCACACTGGCGTAAAATTTCTCAAGATCTTTGGATTCCTTATCAAGATTTGCTTCATCAAGCACATCAAGCATCTGTTGCATAGCACGCGAGACAGGGTTTTCACGCGTAAACTGATAACCTTCAAACAACACCTGAAAAACAGGACGCGTGATAATATGTTGTGCCAACATCTCAATCGCATCAGCCTCTGTAATCGTATTGTTTAAGTCATCACGCAATTCTGCTAAAAACTGATCAAAAGCTTGTCGCGCCCTCGTCTCTGGCTCTGCCAAAATCCCTGTTAAGCGCGTGATATGATTTTTAGCAATTTCCGCAATATTGCTCGCCCAATCTTCCCAATAATCACGCGTTCCACATTTTTTGACGATCTTTGCCATGATGGCACGCGAAAGCTCATCCACAGAGAAGGAAAGTTGCCCTTTGTTCTCATCTGTAAAAAGGAAATCACGCTCAGGACTTCCAATGCCCGATCGTGCTGGTTGTGAACGGACCGGAAGATTCTCGACAACAGCCGTCACAGCCTGTAACTCAGTACTCTGTGTCACCCCAATAATCTCAATCACATTGCTGATATCTTGCCCCAAGGATGCCTTATTAATCGTCGCATCAAAACGATCATCATGGGCGCGCAAAGCATTTAAAATTTGCCAAACAACCCGATATTTATCATTGTTGTTTAAAGCCTGTTCCGCAGGAATATCAAAAGGAACACCAATGGGCAAAATGACATACCCCATCTTTTTGCCTTCACTGCGACGCATCACCCGCCCAACCGCTTGCACAACATCAATCTGACTCTTGCGTGGATTTAAAAACATAATGGCATCAAGAGCTGGAACATCCACCCCCTCAGACAAACAACGAGCATTGGTCAAAATACGACAAACCTCATCACCGCTATCCGCTTTCAACCAATCAAGCAGTGCACTACGGTCCTTGGCATTAAAAGTACCATCAACATGTTCAATTTCACACTGCAGAAAATTCTCGTTTTCCGCATTCCCTTGAGTATACTCAAGATATTCCTCAACAACCGCAGAAAATTCATCACGGACCAGTTTAGAACTGCGAATATCTTTACAAAACGCTAAAGCACGCTGCATGGGATATTGATCCATACCAACATCCGCTTGCATATCTTGTTTGGTCAGTGCCTTATAACAACCAATAATCTTCGTAGCATCATCAAGAATAAGCGCAGATTCGCTATCACTAAGGCGCTTTTGAACAGCGGAACTCACGAGTTTTTCATCCACAGCTAAGACAATAACCTTATAGTCCGTTAAAAGGTCATGCTGTACAGCCCATGAAAAACCCCGATAAAAAAGTGTTTTACCAAAAAGCTTTTCATCATCCATCGAAGCGAGAACAGCATTGGCTTCATTCGCACGACTTTTTGCATTATCCCCAAAAATGCGGGGTGTCGCTGTCATATAAAGACGTTTTTTAGCCCGAATAACATCATTGGAATGCACCTTCACAAAATTGGATTGATCCTCTCCCTCCAGCGTTGCTCCTGTTGTACGATGTGCCTCATCACAAATGACCAGATCAAAGGTAGGAAAACCATAGTTTTTCTGCGCATCCGCAATCACCTGAATGGATTGATAGGTTGCAAACACCACGCTCATCTCATCTGCAACACTCGTACCCGCCTGTTCTGCCAGTTTTGCTGCATCGGTTGTCGCTGGAAAAGCCAGGTCACACACATCAATTTCTGCAACATCATCACTATTTTTACGACGCTTTCCCACTTGTGTATCAGAACAAACCGCAAAGGAACGTAAATCGATTTCTGCATCCGTCGTCCATTCACGCACCGTCTGTGACATCAGTGCCAAGGAGGGCACAAGAAACAAAACAAACTTGCCTTGACCTGCTAAATCCTCAGCAATCTTAAGACTGGTAAATGTCTTACCGGTTCCACAAGCCATAATGAGCTTACCCCGATCTGCCTGAGCAAGTCCCGCACGCACAAAACGCAATGCTTCCCCCTGATGGGGACGGAGTTTCTTTTTACCCTCCAACGCAATTGTGCCTTTGGCTGCAAAAGTCTCCCAACGGATTGGACTTTTTTGCAAATCGGAAATATTAATCCGTGTAACAGGAATTTTTTGCCCCTGTATCATTGTTTCCGCATTGTCAGTCCAAGCATTGAGTGTACTATCTACGATCACACGCCGCTTAAACGGTTCTTTCCCTGATGCAGAAATAAAACTATCAATATCTGCTTTTTTAATCCGATAGGATTCATCATAAAATTTACATTGGATTGCCGCAAAACCATCTTCATGACGAAGTTTTGCCACCAGATCAATACCGGTATCACGACCATCCCAACCATTTTCATGTGCCCAATCTTTAAAGGTCTGAACCTTTTCATAACACTGAGACTGGAGAGGGTCATGGGTCAGATAAGCAAGAGCAAAACGCTCAAAATACGTGCCCTTATCCCGTTCGGTACGCGCTTCCTCACGATAGGTCTGTAAAAGCGATTGTAGCGTCGTCATGCTTCCCCCCCAATTTTAAATACCCTCAATTATCGAATCTAGACCAATTCGTCAATGCCTCTTATGTCTTCCCCAAAAGATTTAAAATATCTTAATTTTAAGATTTTCTTTCTATCCTGGACGACAAAATCTCTTTGCCCCTCCCAAACTATAATGCCCCAAACTATACGATGAATTGATTGCATGTCTCCTCTCTTATGGAAATAAAAGGAAAGTGTGATGATTTTGAAAATATTTTTTTGCCTTTTGTAAAAAAACACAATAATAGTCATTGCTTTGGTTGTTTTTCTTTTCGGTAGCTTATCTGCGGCTTGGTTTTACGATGCTCTCTTACTCCGTCTCGCTCCTGCTAATTATGAGCTTATGCTTTTTCAATAAATGAAAACCCTTTTCATTCACACATCATTCAAAATGAGAGGCTTGCCACCTCTCAAACTTTTTTTTATCCCCCTCACCAAAATCATGAGATCAAAGCCACATTTTACGCAGTTGCTTCCTAAAATCATCCTCCTATGAAAACACCGATAGCATCCTTGTCGCAAACAACCAAAATAGCTTGTTTTATCTCAGCCCCCAAAATGAGAAGATGGAGAAGAAAAAAAGCGATATCTTAAACAAATAGTCTAAAGAAAGCTAAATTACGCGCATGAAGGAACGGCACATGTCTCTTATGAAGCGTTTCAAATCTCCACTCTTCTTATGCCAACGGCTGTAACAATATTGAAGAGCAGTGTATGATGGTTCCAATTTGCTTCTGATCAAACATAAAGAGAACGGTGTGCTATAAAACTTCATGAGTCTCAATAATATGTTCCCTTAACAAATGAAGTGTTTTCTGAGAAAAAGCAGCGGAGATAATCAAACTTTTTCTCATCCATATTTTGCTTCAAAAACGCTAATATCCAAGCAGATAGAACAATAAACATGCCTTAGGGTGATGAACACTTAATCACGTGAGAGTGCAACAACAGGATCAAGCCGTGAAGCTTGTCGCGCTGGCGAAAAGCCAAAACATACCCCGATGAGGGTGGAAAAAGTAAGAGATAGAATGATTGAATCAATCGTATAGACGAGGTGAATAGGCGCCTTAAACAGCAAAAACAAACCACCGATAGAAAATCCAAAGAGAACGCCCAATCCGCCACCAATGACACAAACCAAAATTGCTTCAATGAGAAATTGCTGCAAGATATCACTTTGGCGTGCGCCAACAGCCATACGCACCCCAATTTCATTGATCCGCTCAGAAACCGTAACCAACATGATATTCATCACCCCAATCCCCCCTACAATCAATGAAATAGCAGCAATAGAAGACACCAAAAGTGTTAAAATCTGTGTACTTTCTGTGATACGATCACGAAAGATCTGAGAATTTCTAATGAAAAAATCTTCCCCACCATGACGCATAATAAGGAAACGTTTCACCATCTTCTCCGCTAAATTTGAATCAACATGATCGGCGATCTTCACAGTAATGGCCCGAACTTGAGTTGTACCAAGAAAACGTGTTTGTAAGGTTGTATAGGGCAAATAAACCTGC
This sequence comes from Bartonella sp. B1099, assembly GCF_944801835.1. GTDB lineage: Bacteria > Pseudomonadota > Alphaproteobacteria > Rhizobiales > Rhizobiaceae > Bartonella. The sequence continues at coordinate 528,771 of NZ_CALYLN010000001.1, forward strand.
AACGTATTTGAAGTCCCTCCTCCCATATGTTGCGGATCTACCACACCAATAATGCGCGCAGGAACATTACCCAAATGAACAATTTTCCCTATTGCACTCCCATGACTATGAGGGAAAAGCACCGAAAGTGCTTCTTTTTCGATAACGAGATCAACCGCCCGCTCATGCACACTTTTTTGATCAAACAGCTGCCCTTGAACAGCTTTAAGTCCCTGTGTTTGAAAATATTGTTCTCCTACCCCAGAAATGATAGCATTGACTTCAACCGCACCAAAACGCACCATAGAGCTTGCTGAAATCTGAGGTGTTACACCAGCAATATAAGGTAACTTAGAAAGAGCGTCTGCATCCGCCTCCACCAAACTGGTTATTTTCTCTGCTTGTGGATCAGAGAGGCTTTTTCCAGGCAAAATGGTTAATGTATTAGACCCCAAACTTTTAAAATTTTCCAGTATTTTTTCCCGCGTACCATTTCCCAAAGCAACCATGGCAATAATCGCCCCAATACCGATAATCACCCCGAGCATTGTTAAAAAAGTTCGCAGACGGTGTGCATTCATAGCTAACAATGCCATAACAAATGCTTCACGAAAACGTTCAACAAAAGAACGAAAAAAACCCAATGTTTTTTGATCTTTCATATTTTCTTGTTCCTGAAGAGGTTGAACACTTATTTTTGTTTTTGCACTTTTTGAAAGCTTATCAGCAATAATTTCCCCATCACTGATTTCGATAATACGATCTGCTCTTTTAGCCACCTGCATATCATGCGTTACAATAATAATGGTGCGCCCTTCTTGATGAAGCTCATCCAAAATATGCAACACTTCCTGCCCACTGTGTTTATCTAAAGCACCGGTTGGCTCATCAGCAAGAATAACCTCCGCATTATTCATCAATGCGCGCGCAATAGACACCCGTTGTTGTTGTCCCCCTGAAAGTTGATTGGGACGATGATTGATTCTCTCTCCCATACCTAAGCGTGTTAAAAGTTCTTCTGCACGTTTTCTTCTTATATCCGGTGCACAACCTGCATAAATCGCTGGAATTTCAACATTGCCAAGGGCGGTTAATTCATTCAACAAGTGATAGCGCTGAAAAATAAATCCAAAATGATTGCGCCGTAAGGCTGATAATTCATCAGCAGAAAGAGAAGCTGTTTCTTTTCCTGAAATCCAATAACGCCCAGAACTTGATCGATCAAGACACCCTAGAATATTCATCAGTGTGGACTTTCCAGAGCCAGAAGCCCCCACAATTGCCACCATTTCCCCACGCTTAATGGTCAAGTTGATATCCCTTAAGACAGTAACAAATGTTTCACCCGCAGGAAATGTGCGCACAATATTTTCTAAAACGAAAACAGCCTCTGCTTTTTCTGCTTTCATGACTTAATTCTCATCTTCGCTGTGTTCATCAGGAATTTCTGGCATCACACCATCGCGCGAACCAGTAATAACCACATCCCCCTCATCAAGCCCTGAAGAAATCTCTGCCATCACTTTGTTATTAAGCCCTACAGTCACTTGTTTTGCCACTACTTTATTTTCCCCGACCAACACTGAAACCCATGCTTTTCCTTCTTTTGTTTCATCACGCAAAGCATCACTTGGAACCAGCAAAACATTCTGAGCACGTCCTAAAATAATATGCACTTGAGCAGTCATATAAGTTCGCAAAAAGTTGTCTTTATTATCAACATGCACAATCCCATTATAATAAATTGCCGACGATGAGAGAGAGCTACCCCCCCCTAAACCAGGGTTAATACTCACATCAGCACGAATGGATTCAGGGGCTGGGTCAACTCTTTCTAACGTTCCCTCATAACGACGATCTGCATTACCTAATACCGTAAAATAAAGAGGTTGCCCGGTGCGAACTTTAAGAATATCGGCTTCCGAAATTTGTGCTTTAACGGTCATCTTTGACAAATCACCTAAAATAACAATTGTGGGCGCCGATTGAACAGCATTAACATTTTGACCTTCTTCAACAACTGTTGCCAAAACAGTTCCCGCTGAAGGTGCAGTTATCCGCGTATAACTAAGATTAACCTCTGCACTCTCCACATCAATTTGGGCTTGTACAATCTGTTGACGCAGTTGAGCAATTTGCGCTTCACGTATTTTCACCTGTGTCACAGCATCATCAAAATTAGCTTTTGAAATTGCACGTGTTTCGATCATTTTTTTCTGCCGCGCTAAATTTTTCTGCGCAAGGGCAAGATAAGCTTCTTGTTCCATTAAATTGGCATGATAATGCGATAAGGCTGCTTTTTTTCTTTTCAGATCATTTTCTTGGTCTGTAGGATCAATTTCTGCCAAGAGATCTCCCTCTTTCACAACACTTCCTGGAAAGACGCGCATGGATACCACCCGCCCTGTAGCACGCGCCCCAACCGCCACCAATCGATAAGGGCGCACAATCCCAGAAGCCAAAACACTTTCTTCAATATCACCACGCTTCACCACAGCTGTCATATAGGTTGGCGTGGATGTTCCAAAAAAAACAGAGCGTAACCACAACAAAATGATAATAATGAAGAGAGAAATAAGAAAGAATGAAAGCTTTTTGCGTTTTGTAATGAAATTTTTGATGAAATTTTTTTTCATTGCCCTACCTTTGCAAGTGAATGGGAAACACCATCAACGACTTCCGGACGCGACACATCAACAACACCATCCCATCCCCCCCCCAATGCTTTCATCAGAGCAATATATTGGGTAGCTAAAGCAATGCGGCTATCTTTAAGTGCCATTTGCGCAGAATAATAGGAACGATCAGCATTTAATAATTCAAGAAAACTGGTATTGCCATTTTCAAAAAGACTTTGTGAAAGGTGTAAAGAATGCAGAAAAGCTTTATTTGCAACGACAAGCTTTTGTAAACGCTGATGTTCCTTTGTTAATCTCACGAGCGCATTTTCAACATCTTCTAAAGCCCTCAATACAGCAGAGCGATAAGTAATAAAAGCCTGATCGCGCTGCGCCCGCGCCATTGCAACAGAAGCAACAATCTGTCCTCCATTAAAGAAGGGAAAACGAAGACCAGGTCCAAAAGACCAACCAATTGTTGAGCTTTTCCATAATTGATCTATGGCTGTTGCTGCTGTTGAAATATTCCCGGTTAATGTAAGCGACGGATAACGTTCTGCCTCACGTTGACCAATGCGGGCTGTTGCTTGTGCATATTGGCGCTCTGCCCGCCGTAAATCGGGACGTGACAACAAAATATCTGCCGGGATTCCTGCTGGTATTGGCCATTGCGGTTGTGGAATTTTGACGTGTTTGGCATTTTTTTGCAAAAGGTCCTTTAAAGCCGTAGGCACATGACCGGTTAAGACGGAAAGGCGATGCATACTCATTTCCAGACTTGCTTCCATCTGAGCGATATCGGCTTGTGTATTGGCCATTTGCGCTTGTGCATTTGAAACGTCGAGCTCAGAAATATCACCCGCTGTTAATTTTGCCTGCATCAATTCATATGTTTTGCGCTGCGTTGCAGCAATTTGCCGCACAATCAATAACTTTTGTTGCCAACCACGCATTTGAACGTAATTTGTTGCTACATCGCCTAACAATACAACCATCGTCGCACGCATATCTTCCACGGTCGCTTCAAGACCATAACGCGCCGCTTCAACGCCTCGCTTATGCCCTCCAAAAAAATCAAGTTCCCAACTTGCATCAAATCCACTACGATACTGGTTCAACGTATCAGATTGTCCAGAGCCGCTACGCGTTCCTGAAATCGTATTGGACGCACTTGGCAACAAAGATCCCACCACTTGCCCTAAGCTCGCACGTGCTTCACGAACCCGAGCTTTGGCAACCGCAACATCATTATTTCCAGAAATTGCCTCGTCCATTAATGCATTTAAAACCGGATCATTTAACTGTCGCCACCACCCTGCAAGGGAAATTGAACGCTGAGATATCTGCGCAGACTGCTGTCCCCACTTGGAAGGAACAGAGAAAAATGTCTTATGATAATTCGGACCAACCATACATCCAGACAAAAGAAAACAAAATAAGATACTAGAAAGTAATCCACGAGAAGCGCCCCTTTTGAGATTTTTGATATGCATCTAGTCTCCCGCATTCTTTCAGAATCATTATCTAATATTAATACTTTATTTACCTTGTTATTTCAAAATTAACGTGAAAAATCAAATACAGTTTGCACAGGAATATGATCTGAAGGACGTTCCCATCCGCGCGCATCACGAAAAGTTGAAAGATCCACCATAAAAGGTGCTAAATCTAGAGAAGACCAAACATGATCAAGCCGCCGCCCATAATCGGTCAACGCCCAATCGCGCGCACGATAACTCCACCATGTATAAAGTTGTGTGGGAACAGGGATATGCAACCGCATGAGATCAACCCATCCACCTTGACAACACAAATTTTGTAAACGCTCGGTTTCAATGGGTGTATGGCTTACAACCTTCAACAATTTCTGATGAGACCAAACATCCTCTGCTAAAGGAGCAATATTCAAATCGCCCAACAAAAGAGAAGACAGCCCCTCTTCCTGATCGGCGCGAATAGAAGACATTTCTTCTAAAAACTCAAGCTTATGACGAAATTTCTCATTCACCTCAGCATCAGGAATATCACCTCCAGCGGGGACATAAAAATTATGAATCCGCATCAATTTACCATGGGTTTCCACAATCACTGAAATATAGCGACAATCTTGGTTTTGACAAAAGAAACGCTTTTCTACCTTTTTAAAAGGCAAACGAGAAACAATCGCCACCCCGTTATAAGATTTTTGACCACTCAGTGCGATATACTTATATCCTGCTGCTTCAAAAGCCTCCACTGGAAATAAAGCATCGGAACATTTTGTTTCCTGTAGACATAAAACATCGGCCGGAAAGAGCTTCAAATACTGAAAAACCTGTGCAAGACGCAAACGAATAGAGTTAATATTCCAAGTCGCAATACGAAAGAGCATCTGCTTCAATCCCAATGACGTGATACTATTGCTTCATTTTTTTGAGGGAAGTATAAACATTCCCTGAGCAAAACGAACGCCTGTTCGCACATTCATAATCTGCACTGTGGTTTCCATGTTTTGTTGGTCAACAATTGTCCACTGCCGCAAAGCAAAGTTTTTGGAATCAAACACCATTCTTATTTGCCCATCCCCTATCGTTTTATCACGCAGAACGATTGTCACAGCCCCTGGATCTTCACGAAATGCCAACAAACGCCCGGATGATACGTCAATTTTATCATCCAACAAAAACTTCATTGGCGTTTGTGAAAGTTGTGAAAAGTTCCAAGTATTTAAAGCCCGATTGTTAATGCCCACAAATTGACTATCTGCAATGATTTGTAAAGGCATTTTCTTATAAATAAAACGAATTTTCCCTGGACGCTCAAGATAAAATGTTCCTTGAGACATTTTCCCCTTTGGACTAAATTGAACAAAGTCACCTGTCATTGTTTTGATTGCCGCAAAGTGGTTAGCAATATTCTGCGCCTTTGCCACCTTATTAGATGCTTGCGAAAGAGCAGGAAAAGTTAAACACCAAAAGACAAAAATTCTCACAAACCCTAAGACTCTTCTTTGCGGTAAAAAAGATGTTTTCATAAAAAATGCTCCCAAACAATATCGAATTGACTTGATCATTATCATTTATAATTAAATCATCAATGATGAATAAATACCCTGCTTTATAAGATAAAGATATTGTTTGAAAACACTATCAAAAGATTTTTAAAAGTATTCTTCTTCGACAGGCACCAAAATTTTCTACTTAACCCTATGATTTTTTGGACAAACGATACCTCCTTCTTTCATCTTTTCAATCAATGTCGCTACTCAATTATAACCAATACCCAAACGGCGTTGAATATAAGAAGTTGCGAAAACCCTTGGCCCTTAAACAGTTCGCAAAAAACATTTTTAGTTCTTTCTTAATCATTTTTATCCACACAGGGCATCCCGCTCGTAACGTGCAAGCGAATAGTTTTGGTTGATTCAATACAAACAGGTTTGAAATGAAAGAATCTTACGATATTGAGGTCTCCTATTCAAAATGAGTAATGCAATATTATTATAAATCAATGCATTATCCAAATAATCAGTCTGCTCTTGAGTTTTCGAAATCACCCTAATTTCTTAACTTTTCTGCTGATTGGCTAAACGCATAAGCTCTTCTCCACCCCCAATCCGTAAAGCTGCATGAATCATAGTCAATACGTGGATGGCATTAAGTTCTAAACATATTTCTTGCGAACCTGAAAACTTTTTAAATGACTCAATGGAAAAAATGCTTTTTTGACTTACCATGCACCCAAAAGAATAAAAATTCTCAGCCAATCCGCTGTGTAAATAATTTGAATTTTAGCAAGTTCTACTTAACTTCCCACCGCATATAATTCACTTAAACAAAAGCTCGACAGACCAGCCCTTTTCTAAAAACAGACAGACAAATCACGTGGCGCAACTGGTTTTGCCGTGAGATTGAACGACAAGAACAACAAAAACACTTAAATATCAATCCTTTCATGCCTTTATACCACCACACCTCACATAATCCTATTTTACATCAACATATTGATTTATAATGGTAAATTATCATTTTTTTAACTAAAATCATAACGCCGAAGATTATAAAATACTCTCTATATATTAAATCAATTCAAATTATTTACTTACACGTTACAAGAAAAACTAACATGTAAGTAAAATGATATAAAATAAGGGATAGCTCTTATGAAAAGTCTCAAATGCTATGGACCTATCGCAAATTGAGAGCTCGTGTATGACGCCGCAGGCTTTCTACGGTACAATAAGGCAACGATTTGTTTTTATAAGTCATTTAAAAAATGATGATAAAGATTTTTCAAAAGCGTTCTTCTTCAGCAGGGACTAAAATTTCTCGTTTGCCTGCATGATTTGCTGGACTAATGATACCTTCTTCTTCCATCCTTTCAATCAATGTTGCAGCACGGTTATAACCAATCCCTAAACGGCGTTGAATATAAGAGGTTGAAGCCTTACGATCACGAAGAACAATAGCAACAGCTTGACTATAGGGATCATCTGCTGAAGGAGAAGCCGAAGAAACATCAGCACCATCTTCTTCAACTTCTTGGGTAATTGTTTCCAAATAATCAGGTCGTGCTTGCGCTTTGAGATGCGCCACAACTTGCTCCACTTCATCATCCGCAACAAAAGGTCCATGTACACGCTGAATACGTCCTCCTCCCATCATAAAGAGCATATCTCCTTGTCCCAATAATTGCTCGGCCCCTTGTTCGCCTAAAATTGTTCGGCTATCGATTTTTGAACTCACGGAAAAGGAAATGCGTGTAGGAAAATTGGCTTTGATCGTCCCCGTAATAACATCGACGGAAGGACGCTGTGTCGCCATAATCACATGGATACCGGCGGCTCGAGCCATTTGTGCTAAGCGTTGAACCGCACCTTCAATATCTTTCCCCGCGACCATCATCAAATCAGCCATTTCATCGATAATGACAACAATATAGGGCATAGGACTAAAATCAAGAGTTTCCGTCTCATAAAGAGGTTCACCCGTCTCATGATCAAAGCCCACTTGAATGGTCCGCACCATTGTCTCTCCTTGACCTTCTGACTCCTTGAGACGTGCATTAAACCCATCGATATTGCGAACGCCAAGTTTTGACATTTTACTGTAGCGTTCTTCCATTTCACGAACAGCCCATTTAAGCGCAGTCACAGCTTTTTTAGGATCTGTCACCACCGGTGTTAACAGATGAGGAATACCATCATAAACCGAAAGTTCAAGCATTTTCGGATCCACCATAATGAGACGACATTGTTCAGGCGTCATACGATAAAGCAATGATAAAATCATTGTATTGATAGCAACAGACTTCCCCGATCCTGTTGTCCCAGCAACCAAAAGATGCGGCATTTTTGCTAAATCCGCAATCACAGCTTCCCCGCCGATAGTCTTTCCCAAAGCAAGCCCTAATTTGGCTTTACTTTCAACAAATTCCTGCGCTTGCACAATCTCCCTTAAATAAACCATCTCCCGCTTTGCATTGGGTAATTCTATTCCAATCACATTGCGCCCAGGAACCACAGCAACACGGGCAGAAATCGCGCGCATCGAGCGCGCAATATCATCTGCTAAACTAATGATACGAGAAGACTTAATGCCAGCAGCCGGTTCAAATTCATACAAAGTGACCACAGGTCCAGGACAAGCATCTATAATTTTTCCTTTGACCCCAAAATCTAACAAAACCCCCTCAAGTTCTTGAGAATTTGCTCTTAACGCAGCAGGAGAAAGTTTTGCATCCCTGACAGAGGGTGGTGGAACCGATAGGTAATCTAAAAGTGGAAGAACAAAACCATCCTTTGAAGACACTGTTAAAGACTTTCGACTTTTAACAGAAGAAGAAACATGGACTTTATTTTGATTCTCCTCACGCTTTTCTTTTTCACCCAAAAAAGTTGGTTCAATCCGATCAAATGACTTGCCTTGCCGCTTACTCTGAGAATGCCTTTTGAAACAGAAAAAACGAAAAAACCGCGCTTGTAAAAAATAAAAAAGATGCAAAAGAGCGCCAAAAGTTGTAGCAAAAAAACCATGCTTCTCACAATCATTTTCTGCGGCATATTCCACATCTTCTTCCATCTCAAAGACCGGATCAACGATTTCATTTTTTGGAATGCTTTTTTCTTTTCTTTTCTTTGTTCGACGCCGCCATATCACATTGCCAGCAAAAGCAGCAATGAAAAAACCTAAAAGAATAAAAACAACACTGAAGAACATCCTGTAAAGTGGAGAAAGAAAAAGAGGAAAAATTGAAGAAGCAACATTTAAAGCTTTATCTCCGAAAACCCCTCCCCATCCCATAGGCAAAGGCCAATAGGTAAAAGAAGCAACAGGCGTCATAAGAGCAAAAGCCATTAAAAAACAAATTGTTGATAGCACCCACAAAAAAAAGCGCAAAGTCAAATTGTAGATATTCTTTTGTGCCAACAAGAGAAAAGACCAAAATAATGGCGGCAACAAAACAGCAAGACTTGCCAAGCCAAAAAACTGCATCATAAAATCTGCAAAAATTGCCCCCATCCACCCCATAAGGTTTGTAACCTCATTTGTACTTGCATGGGTTAAAGAGGGATCAGCAACATTCCACGTTGCCAAAGCAAATACACAAAAAATAATAAAGCCCAAAAGCCCAAGCCCAATAAATACGCCAATCTGCCGTAAAAACATCTCAACAAGTCGAAAACCTTGAGAATCTCGGGACTCTAATGAATCATAAGGTGAAGAACTTCGGTGCATCCATCAATTCCAAATACAAAACTTTCATATTCAAAGCGTTATAACTTCCCTCTTCTCTTAAAAAAGGACAAAGCTTACCTCAGCGCCGATCTGTAAACAATCATCTGTCAATAATCCAACTTCTTAATCTCGTGCGTTCTGCCTTTTTCCTACTTCATGTCGTTCATAAACCACCATCTGAAGAACGAAACCTTCATAAAGCATAAAAACAGCCCTATCCTAAAATATTATCACACGAACAACAAAAAAACACCTCACCTGTAAAGTTTTACATGGGTTATCAAGTTTACGAAAAGCCCTATCACCCACCCTCCTCAACAGAAGATTAAACCACATCACCATGGTAACAGAAAAATATTAATACCGTTTTAACCATCACAAATGAACAGTATTTTCCTTATCTATCATCCTCAATGTACCCTTTCAGAACACGCCTCTTAAAGAACATTCATACAAATTAAAAAAATACATTCTCATCTTTGTCTAATTTTAGTTTTCTTTTCTATCAACCAAGTGTAAAAAGAATTGAAGAGGACATTCAAAAAAGGCTGATCCGATAAATCTGTAAAGTGAGTCACACAAGTAAAACAAAAGCGCTCTAAAACACTCATCTGTCATCAGATTGACACCAAAAAGGCATTGCGTCCAAAGAGAAGCCTCTTCTTTGTGAAGTAGGGAGGAAAGTAAAAATTAAAATACTGTAGATAATTTGAAAGAACAATATTCTTTTTAACAGCAAGCAAGCTTTAAACAATGGAAGAAGTCTCGTAAATAATGGAAGAAACATTGTGTATTCTAATCACCATAAAGATATAAAACCCCATAAGAAAATAAAATCTCATAAAATCAAACAATGTGATCTTCTCATTGCAGGGGGGGCGGTTGTCGGTTCAACACTGGCAATAGCGCTCAAGCAAACAGCCCCTAATCTGAAAATAAAAATCGTTGATGCTGCTCCACAAGAAGATATTCCTGCTTCTAACATACGAACCATTGCCCTTGCTGCTGCTTCTGTTCGTATGTTAAAACAATTGCAATGTTGGGACTCTATCATCCCCTCTGCGCAACCTATTCACTCAATGATCATCACAGATACAAGCACAAATGATCCTGTTAAACCCCCTCTTTTAACCTTTGAAGGCGACATTACCCCCGGTGAACCCTTTGCAACGATGGTAGAGCATAGAGAACTGATCAATACTTTAAAAAAACGTGTCAAAGATCTCAATATCCCTGTTCTCACAAACACACGTGTCATTGATTTTCATCAAGACAACCAACACACAACTGTCACTTTAGATAATGAAGAGGTTTGGCAAACAAAATTGCTTATTGCAGCCAATGGTGCCCACTCTACATTACGCCAAAAAGCAGGTCTTAAAAACTTTTCTCACCCCTATAAACAAACAGCAATCATCTGCACAGTTGAACATGAAAAACCCCATAATGGTCAAGCAATTCAACATTTTTTACCCGCCGGCCCTTTTGCTCTTCTCCCTCTCAAAGGCAACCGATCCGCCATTGTATGGAATGAAGACCATAAAACTGCGCAATATTATCTCAAAGCTGATGCCCTTATTTTTGAAACAGAACTCGAAAGACGTATTGGTCATCGATTAGGAAAACTCTCTTGGAATGGTGAACGTCAAGCTTTTCCGCTAAACCTTTCTCTAACACGTCAATGTATTAAGCCCCGTTTTGTCCTCGTTGGCGATGCAGCCCATACCATCCACCCCATTGCAGGACAAGGACTCAATCTAGGATTACGCGATAGCGCTGCCCTTGCTGAAGTGATTATTGAAACAGCGCGATTAGGTCTTGATATTGGCTCCCTCACAGCTTTAGAACGCTATCAAAGCTGGAGACGTTTTGAAATTGTCCGTATGGCTTTAAGCAATGATTGGCTTAATAAACTCTTTTCGAACGATAACCTTCTCTTACGGATGCTTCGCGATACCGGTCTTGGAATCATCAATCAAGCGCCCAAAATAAAAAAATATTTCATTCAAGAAGCTGCTGGCCTTACCCCCAATGCACCCCGTCTTCTAAACGGCTTCCCGCTTTAAGCAAAAATTCATACTCTTCATACTTTTTACAACCTTTGGCTTCTTTTCTCCCTCACAAAAAGCAAAAACTTCCATTCAATCCGGTCTGTAAACAGCCCAGATTCTTGTCACGCAAGTTTCCCTTGATGTGCCCTTCTCGTATTCCGCTTAGCCATAGAGAGAGAAAAACAAGCAAGCCATATTTTAAGAATATTCACCACACATTGAAAAAACATCTCATGAAAGCAATCTTATCACTCTTCCCATGACACTCTTTCACGGCATAACAAAATAAACAAGACTTTCTTGATCAGACAAACTTTGACTTATAAGAAACACTTCATGGTTCTCATGTTGAATGAGAGAGCTGAAGATCGTAAAATCCCCTTATTTTCAACCTCTCTCTTGTTGAAGCAATCAAAATCACCCTTTACACATCACAAATGAGATGAGCATATGGATAAAAAATGATTAAAAAAAGAATCCAAGCCCCTCCTATCCTCTCCCCAATACTAAATCACAACATTGCGGCTAGAAAATATAACAACAGTATTGGCATACTCCTGACACAATAAATTCTTCTAATTTCAACTCTTTTTGTGAAGAATCAATGAAACCATTTATTTGCCTAGACTAAAAAGAGCAACGTTAAATAAAACGATAAAAAATAAGTAAAAATCTCCCCTTTCTCAAATGCCAAAAGCAATCATAACATCTTAAGCTGGCAAACTTAATGATGATGGCAACTTATGACAACAATACCTTCTACATTGAGATACATTTGTCCATACTTTCTAACATTTTATTTAATACCTCAATAGGTCAATACATCCATTCAGTATTTTTATACAATCAAATAAGCAAGAAGAGGCTACTTTTTGCATTCATATCTCTTGATATTCCCTTTCTTTATAAATATTATACATGTTTTATGTTACTTCGAGTTCATCAAGTGTATACCCATTCTCCAACCACTCTTTAATCCACTTAGGTCTCCGTCCACGCCCATTCCATAATTCCCATTGGTTATTGGGATTCCTATAATGGCGCTCTTTGCTCACAAGATCAGCGATATCAATTCCATGGGTACTAGCAATTTCAAGAATTTTTCGTCGTGCATTTTGTTTTTCCTTTGCTTGCCGTTTTTTTAATTCCACATCAATTTGTGTACGCATCTCTTGTAATTCATCAAAATTCATATTTTTGAGATCATTCACCTTAATTACTCCCCTTGCAAAAAAAGAATTGCCATTGCCATATTTTAAACACAATTATAGACAATTCCTGTCTATTTATTGTCAAAATTAAAATTACGATACATATATCACTTTGACGGAGATGTGTTTTGTACCACAAAGAACTGTTTATTTGTGTCTCAGCTTCCACCACTACATCCTTTTTCAGTTCAGTTGCTGAAATTGGAAAGAGCAGTGCACAAATGCCATCACACTTCGCTGACTCTCATGAATCAGTCGTCAAAAGTAAATATAAATCACCATTCTATAAACTATGGCAATATGCAACAAAGAACAAGCCCTCTCCCTATAATGATGGTATCGTTTATTATGACAATAAGAAATCCCCTCAAGTACAACGAATTTTCACTTTGTATAAATGTCCTTCAAATCTTTTTTTACAACGAGAAAATTATATAAAACAAGTAACATCAAGAGAGTCCCAAAGATCATTATTGCTTAAAAATGGTATTTTTTTCATTCATCCCAATAATGTTGGTTGGCGTAGTCTGCTCTGCTTTATACCACACATTGATCTTTTTTCTTGGATATTCACGTATACTAGAAATCTTCTCAGAAAAGAAAGAAGTCATAACCACCAGGGACATTTTAAGCTAAACGATTCCGTTTTTCAAATTTGTAAAATAAAAAGACAACGACAAAAAACACCAAGCAATATTGGCATTTATATCAATAAAATTCTTCATAATAAGGTGTATTTCTAATGATTGTTCCAGATTTCACAATATTTACTACGCCATCCATATCCAATCCCCCCCTCATAGCATTTTCAACTCTCTTCGAACAAGAAAGACGGGATAATTTTTATATAACAGGTAATAATGATAAATTATTCTGTCCATCATCTCCGCTTAGAGAAGAAATTGCAACAACTGAACAATTTAAACAAAATAAACATAATTTTGACGCAATTTTTGAGCAAATCGATGTTCAAAATATGAAATGGTTTTTTCTTTTTGAGGTACTTGACTCTTGCAGAAATAGGAATCTTGCAGCAATACAAAGCACTTTAACTTACTGCTATGAACAAACAACATCAAAGTGTATCTTTGAAAAAGCGACATTGCAGTCTACGTTGAGTTTTTACAATACAGAAAACTTAAACAGTGGTGCTGATACACAGACAGTTGCTTCATATATCGGAGTAAAAACTGCTATGCAAAGAGATAAAGATTTGCGAGAGCCTGTAAGGCTTAAAAAAGAAGAACCAGGACAGACAACTAAAGTAGATTCTCTTCCTCTTTCTTCAGAGGAATTAGGAGATGTGTTTATGCGTAAAGAAAGTAGCAATCGTGATGCTTTTGCCGCGGAAGATTCTTCTTCATCGATAAATCAGCTAGAGTGACGGTTGGTATTTTCATGAATGAAAACTAGAATTTTGATAGGATGGTATAATGAAAGCTAGATAAGAAAATATTAAAGCTCTAATTAGTAAGATTGGACAAAATCTCTTCTAATTGAGGGCAAGAAAATGAAAATGATAGAACAAAACAGCGTTGATATAGCATTTAATCAGAGAGCGGCACGTGAAATTACAGTTGTGATGCGTTCAGAGAGAGAATGGTATTTTACGTTTGTTGCCGATGATCCAATCACCGGAAAACCCGATAAATATACATTACTTACACAAAGAGGAAAATTAAGAACTTGGGCTAATCCCAAATATCTCTTTAAGTTTCTTCATGAAAGAGGGGTCATTTGTGGGAGTTTTAATCTTAATCAGGATAAAGAACATGAAACAATTAAATATTCTTCGCCCAACAGCTCGTAATAAAATTTCTGCATTTTCTGCAGCTTTAACTGTGTTTTTTATGACGCATCCTGTATATGCTAAAGCTACATATTTATCACATGCAGAAGGTGCTTTAGAGAAGCTTAGAGATGACTTAAAGCTGATTATTCCTATTGCTGCTGCTGTTATACTTTTGTGCTTAGCAATTGGTTATGCAGGACGCTACATCGGAAAGGATACATTTGTACGTTGGTCTGTAGGCGTTGTTATTGCAGGATCAGCTGCGCAATTTGCTAATCTTTTATTCAGCGGTACAGCTGCTTGAAATTCACTATGGCAATATAATAAAAATGCCTTATGGATAAGTAAAAGTTATCCATTAATTGTGAATAAGACAATGATATTTTCATTTATATTAAAAATATATGAAATATTATTAAAAATTTTAGTGAGAAGAATATGCGAAAATTAATTAACTTACAGTCAAAAAATAATAATAAAATTGCTACATTTTCTGCAGTTTTAATTGTGTTTTTTATGACGCATCCTGGGTATGCTCAAGCAGCACAATATTTAAAACATGCAGAAGGTGCTTTAGAGAAGCTTAGAGATGACTTAAAGCTGATTATTCCTATTGCTGCTGCTGTTATACTTTTGTGCTTAGCAATTGGTTATGCAGGACGCTACATCGGAAAGGATACATTCGTACGTTGGTCAGTAGGCGTTGTTATCGCTGGCTCAGCCATCCAACTTGCTAATCTTTTATTCAAAGGGGCGTAGCTGCTTGAAATTCACTATGGCAGTATAATAAATATATCTTATAGAAGTAAAATTTATCCATTAATTGTAAACAAGCCAATAATGTTTCATTTATATTAAAAATATATGAAATATTATTTAGTATCTTAGTGAGAGAGATATGCGAAGATTAATTAATTTACAATCAAAAAATAATAAAATTACTGCATTTTCTGCAGCTTTGATTGTTCTTTCTATGAACAATCCTGTATATGCTAAAGCGAAATATTTAGGACATGCAGAAGATGCTTTAGATAAACTCCAAAAAGACTTAGATATAATTATTCCTATTGCTGCTGCTGTTATACTTTTGTGTTTAGCAATTGGTTATGCAGGACGCTACATCGGAAAGGATACATTTGTACGTTGGTCTGTAGGCGTTGTTATCGCGGGTTCAGCAGCCCAACTTGCTAAGTTATTATTTGTAAGTCAGCCGTAAGCTAGTATAATACATAGTGTTTTTAACTTTTGTAAATTATAGGTGTGTACTAGTAATAATGTAGCCATATTGAAAAAAGGAATATTATATAGCAACTTTAATTAAAAGGGGATAAAATATATGAAACAATTAAATACAATTCGGGTAAAAATATGCAATAAGATTAGTTCCATTTTTATCATTTCAATGATTTTCTTAATGTCTCAATCTGCATATGCTCAAACGGAAGCAAAAAGCTTAGATGTTTTCATAGGTATGCAATATGGATTAAGTATACTTATTCCTATCGCTGCTGCCTTTATCCTTTTATTTCTTTTGCTTATTTATATATTTCGTCTCATCGCAAGAGCCACATTTATGCGATGGGCATTCAGCGTCATTATTGCTGGTGCAGCCTTCTATATTAGCCACATATTATTTCATCTCCAATGACAAGAGCATCCCATGAAATCACAAGAACAAAAAGAATTTCCTCTATTCAAAGGAGCAACACGTGTTCCAACGATATGGGGGGTTCCTATGATGCCATTTATCGTTATGCTTATGGGAGTTGCTGTCATTGCTATGACGGTAAGTATCTTTTTGTGGATTATAGCACCACTACTATGGTTCATTATGGTGCAAATTACTAAAAATGATGATAAAGCATTTCGTATCTGGTGGTTATGGATTGACACAAAATTTCGTAATCGCAACAAAGGTTTTTGGGGCGCATCAAGTTATAGTCCCTCTGATTATAGTAAAAGGAGATAAACATGACAGCTGTTGAAAGCAGCAAACGTCTCGCATCAGAGACACCTGTAAGCCTGTTCCTCCCCTATTCCCATCATATTACAGATACGATTATCTCTACGAAGAATTCAGAATATTTGTCAATTTGGAAAATTGACGGACGTTCGCATCAAAGCGCTTCAGAAGAAGATATTTTTCAATGGACAAAAGAGCTTAATAATACTCTACGGGGTATTGCATCAGCTAATTTATCATTTTGGACGCATATCGTGCGCCGTCGTGTTTATGAATATCCTGATTCAACATTTGATCAAATGTTTTGCTATCAGCTTGATGAAAAATATCGGCAAAGTTTTGCTGGTTATAATTTGATGGTCAATGATCTATATCTGACTGTCGTTTTCCAACCGATAGCGGATAAAATTATGTCGTTCTTTTCTAAACATGAGCGCGAAACGCTTGATCAAAAAAAGATGCGACAAGACTCATGTATCAAAGAACTCAATGACGTCAATCGTACTTTAGGTCAATCTTTAAGGCGTTATGGTGCAGAACTGCTTGGTGCTTATGAAAAAAATGGACATGTTTATTCTTCTGCACTTGAATTTCTTGGAATGCTTGTCAATGGTGAATATCGTCCTATGCCAATTTGCCATGATCGTTTTGCTGACTACATGTCTATCAATCGACCATTTTTCTCAAAATGGGGTGCTCTTGGTGAGCTCCGCACAACCAGTGGAACACGTCGATTTGGAATGTTGGAAATTAAAGAATACGATGCAACAACTAAACCAGGACAACTGAATTCTTTGTTAGAAAGTGACTTTGAGTTCATATTGGCGCAGAGTTTTTCAGTGCTTTCTCGGCATGCTGCTAAAGATTATTTGCAGCGGCATCAACGTAATCTTATTGATGCACGTGATGTGGCAACAAGTCAAATTGCTCAGATTGACGAAGCCTTAAACCAGCTTATCAGTGGGCATTTTGTCATGGGGGAACATCATTGTACATTGACCATATATGGTGATACAATTCAACAAATTCGCGACCATATGGCCAAAGCAAGTGCAGCATTATTAGATGTTGCGCTATTACCCAAACCCGTGGATTTGGCGATAGAAGCTGGCTATTGGGCACAACTTCCTGGTAATTGGAAATGGAGGCCCCGCCCTGCCCCAATTACATCACTAAACTTTTTATCATTTTCATCTTTTCATAATTTTATGTCAGGAAAACCCACTGGAAATCCATGGGGACCAGCGGTCACGATTCTTAAAACAACCAGTAAAACACCACTTTATTTCAATTTTCATGCCTCCAAACTTGAAGAAGATTCAACCGATAAGCGGTTACTCGGTAATACCGCACTTATCGGACAATCTGGATCTGGTAAAACTGTGTTGCTCGGCTTTTTGTTAGCACAAGCGCAAAAATTTAAACCAACAACTGTCGTTTTTGATAAAGACCGTGGCATGGAAATTGCCATTCGAGCTATGGGGGGAAGATATTTAACATTCAAGCCAGGAAGATCAAGTGGTTTTAATCCTTTCCAACTTCCCGCCACACAAGACAATCTGATTTTTCTGAAACAATTTGTTAAAAAATTAGCAGAAGCAGGTGGTGAAGTCACACATCACGACGAGGAAGAAATTAATAAAGCTGTTATGTCTGTTATGAGCAGTAACATTGACCTATCGCTGCGTCGTTTGTCTTTTCTGGTGCAATTCTTACCAAATCCGCGTTTAAGTGATTATAATGCGCCTCCATCTGTTCACGCTCGTTTACTCAAATGGTGTGAAGGTGGTGATTATGGTTGGTTATTTGATAATCCCCATGATGCTCTTGATCTTTCAACCCATCAAATTTACGGCTTTGATATCACCGAATTCTTAGATAATTTGGAAACGCGTACTCCAGTGATGATGTATCTGCTTTACCGTACAGAGGGTATGATTAGCGGACAGCGGTTTATGTATATCTTTGATGAATTCTGGAAGCCTTTGCAAGATCCGTACTTTGAAGATTTAGCAAAAAATAAACAAAAGACTATCCGTAAACAAAATGGTATTTTTGTTTACGCAACACAAGAGCCTAGCGATGCTTTGGAAAGTAATATTGCCAAAACACTCATTCAACAATGTGCGACTTATATTTTTCTGGCTAACCCCAAAGCAAATTATGAAGATTATACAAAAGGCTTTAAATTGACAGATACTGAATTTGAACTCGTTAAAGGACTTGGTGAGTTTAGTCGTCAATTCCTCATTAAACAGGGTGATCAATCTGCGCTTGCAGAACTGAATCTTGGTAAATTCCATGTAACAAGCAATGGAAAAACTATCGAACATGACTTTAGTGACGAGCTCTTGGTGTTATCAGGTACACCTGATAACGCGGAGTTAGTCGAAAGAATTATCGCTGAAGTGGGTGATGATCCGGCAATATGGTTACCGATTTTTTTACAGCACGCAAAAAATGACAGGAGGGAAACATGAAGAAACAGGTCATTTCAATAGCAATAGCAATAACCTTAGGAGTCTCAAACCCGGCAATAGCTTTTCCTTTGTTTGGAGCTGGAGTAGCAGATTTATCAGCAACAGTTCCAACAGAATGGCCCAACTTTTGGGGATCATTTTCAAGTAAACCAGCCCCTAAAAAACCTTCACAACCAAAAGTAGATCCTAGAGAATTCCTCGAGGTCGTAAAAAAGATACACGAATCTATAATGGGAAGCCAAAAACCCAACACCCAAAAGCTTAAAAATATACAAACAGATCACAGCAGTTTTTTTCTCAAAAATCCAGAGACGCTTTACAAAAGAAATGAACCTTCTGCTCTATCGACATCCCTTAAAAATATTTTAAAAGAAGAAGAAATTCCTATTTCTATCCATGAATCTAGCAGTTTTATCAATGAGCGCATGCAATATGCAGCCATCACGGATAAAGCTGTAAGTTTAAGGACTTTTCAAGAAGCGAACAACCGTTTTCAGCACATTGAAGAACTATTAAAAAAAATCAAAACAACAAAAGATCTAAAAAGCATTGCAGAGTTACAAGCACATATAATTGGAATGCTCGCTATGCTACAGAATGAAACAGCAAAACTACAAATGGTCGCACATTTACGTAACGCTGAACATACACTTATCAAACAGCAGAAAGATAAACATAACATAAAAATTTTGAATAGTAAAAACACAAAAATGCCTACTATAAAATTTATTAGATAAAGCTTTTTATAATAGTATTTTCTATATTATTTTTCCTGTATGCTCGTAAAAAGAAAAAGTTAATGCATAATACTCAGTTTTCTCTCATAGACTGAGAAGCTCTGTCAAGTTTGACCCACCCTAAAAAATTCAACGAAGAATGCCTAAAAAAACATATAAAACTTGACTATTCGTTAAAGAGGAATGCCATGAACTTCACCGTGTTCACGCAACTTTTCAATATAATTGATCAGATAACAAAAACATATGTCACGGATATTCCCTCAAAAGCAATTGTGACAATCACACCCTTTGTAACAATCGGTCTTACCATCTCTTTCCTCATCTATGGATGGCTTATCATTCGTGGCGCTATCGATATGCCTCTCTCTGGGTTCGTAAATCGTTTCCTGCGAATAAGTATTATTACTTCAATCGCTCTAACCACAGGACTTTATCAACCAGAAATTACAAATTTGATAACTCAAATGCCCTATGATTTATCAAAAGCGCTCATAACAAACCCACTCGATAACACAAAATTAATGGACTTGCTTGATAAAGTAGCAACAAAAGGATTTCAATATGCAAGTCATCTTTTCCAAGAAACCATCTTCTTCGAAGCCAATGGACTGCTTTACGCTTTCTTAGGCATCCTCATCTTGCTGGCAACAAGTTTCGTCGTAGCAATCGGCGGGGGCCTCGTTATACTGACAAAAATCGCTATTACACTTCTCGTGGGACTTGGCCCTATCTTCATCACTGCTTTGCTCTGGCAACCAACCCATCGCCTTTTCCAGCAATGGATAATCCAAGTCGTGAATTACATAATTCTCTTTATACTCTTAGCCACTGTCTTTAATGTGATGATGAATATCCTTGCAAACTATTTAGGTGATATGAAACTCGATTACCAACAAAATATAAGCTTCACGTTTGGGGGAGCTCTCATCCTCTCCATTATATCCATCATGCTGTTACTCAAACTATCAAGCATTGCCAATTCTCTCGCAAAAGGCATGACATTTGGACATCTATGGAAACATAAAAACTAGAGGATAACCAAAAGCAATGATTCCCCTAACAGACACTCTGAATATCCATAGGACAAAATAACCAACATATCCGATCTTACAGTAAAAATATTTGCACTGAAATTGAGCTATTTTCATCAATATAAAAAATGAAATTAAGAAAAGTAAAATAATTATACACTATGCACTTTACTTTACATTCAAAATGGAAATAATGATAATAAATGTTAGGATGCAACTAACAGTAAAAAAGAGTAATATTAAAATGAAAAATATCATTCTGATGATTTTGATTGCAAACCTTCTATCGGCTTGTGCTTTAGCACCAAAGCTCAAACAACCCAATGATAGGAACCGTGTGCCTATTAATAAAACAATCCCTGCCGAAATTAAGCGAGGAGACAGATGAAAAGGCGGTTTATTATAACAGCAATGATTACCCTTTTGGAAATGCTGAATCTAGCTCCAGCAAATGCAGATGCAGATATAAAGCAACAGGATTCTATCCCGCAATTACAGTCACAGCCGCCATCAAAAAAAAATCTGGAAATTATTGAGTTATTAAAAAAACAGATTGAACTGAGCAAAAAGAAATCCAGCGAAACATTAAAGATACATGATTCTATAACCGGTAATGGAATTAAGAAAGCATTGCCAAATGAGAATCAATATTTTCTTAACAATCTGGCGTCAATCTACCCAAAAGTACAAAATGCGTACCAGACCGCCACCTTTACAATTAATAGGCATACTTTGCCATCATTCTATCACTATACTGTTAGAGCTTATGACGAAGAGGAATTAAGAGATATTAAACCAATAGATGAGATGCGTACAAAAATCAATACACGTATCAGATATAAAGGAGTTATCGCTAGAGCTTTAAGTTTACAAGCTCTTCAGGACGTAGATAAGCGTTTTGAAAGAATCGCTAATTTATTAGATACTACAGGCAAAATGCAGAGTTTAAAAGAAGCTACTAAATTGCAAGCAGAGCTAAAGTATATGTTAGCTATGATTCAAAATGAATCTGTAAAGATGCAAATGATCAGAAATTTCTTCAATAATGAAGAAAATCTTATCAAAATGCAAAAAGCCAGAATATATCTAATAGCTAGCCTCCGGCTCTGGCAAATGCCCACCATAAAATTTCCATAAGATTTATCCGATAAAATTCTTTATAACATTTGTTTTCTCTTTTCACGCACATAAAGTCTTTAGCATGTATATGTGTTTTGAAATGATTAAAACTTGACTATTCGTTAAAGAGGAATGCCATGAACTTCACCGTGTTCACGCAACTTTTCAATATAATTGATCAGATAACAAAAACATATGTCACGGATATTCCCTCAAAAGCAATTGTGACAATCACACCCTTTGTAACAATCGGTCTTACCATCTCTTTCCTCATCTATGGATGGCTTATCATTCGTGGCGCTATCGATATGCCTCTCTCTGGGTTCGTAAATCGTTTCCTGCGAATAAGTATTATTACTTCAATCGCTCTAACCACAGGACTTTATCAACCAGAAATTACAAATTTGATAACTCAAATGCCCTATGATTTATCAAAAGCGCTCATAACAAACCCACTCGATAACACAAAATTAATGGACTTGCTTGATAAAGTAGCAACAAAAGGATTTCAATATGCAAGTCATCTTTTCCAAGAAACCATCTTCTTCGAAGCCAATGGACTGCTTTACGCTTTCTTAGGCATCCTCATCTTGCTGGCAACAAGTTTCGTCGTAGCAATCGGCGGGGGCCTCGTTATACTGACAAAAATCGCTATTACACTTCTCGTGGGACTTGGCCCTATCTTCATCACTGCTTTGCTCTGGCAACCAACCCATCGCCTTTTCCAGCAATGGATAATCCAAGTCGTGAATTACATAATTCTCTTTATACTCTTAGCCACTGTCTTTAATGTGATGATGAATATCCTTGCAAACTATTTAGGTGATATGAAACTCGATTACCAACAAAATATAAGCTTCACGTTTGGGGGAGCTCTCATCCTCTCCATTATATCCATCATGCTGTTACTCAAACTATCAAGCATTGCCAATTCTCTCGCAAAAGGCATGACATTTGGACATCTATGGAAACATAAAAACTAGAGGATAACCAAAAGCAATGATTCCCCTAACAGACACTCTGAATATCCATAGGACAAAATAACCAACATATCCGATCTTACAGTAAAAATATTTGCACTGAAATTGAGCTATTTTCATCAATATAAAAAATGAAATTAAGAAAAGTAAAATAATTATACACTATGCACTTTACTTTACATTCAAAATGGAAATAATGATAATAAATGTTAGGATGCAACTAACAGTAAAAAAGAGTAATATTAAAATGAAAAATATCATTCTGATGATTTTGATTGCAAACCTTCTATCGGCTTGTGCATTAGCACCAAAGCTCAAACAACCCAATGATAGGAACCGTGTGCCTATTAATAAAACAATCCCTGCCGAAATTAAGCGAGGAGACACATGAAAAGGCGGTTTATTATAACAGCAATGATTACCCTTTTGGAAATGCTGAATCTAGCTCCAGCAAATGCAGATGCAGCAGTAACTCCCCAATCCGGCAACTCAACCTTAATTTCACAGTCTTCTACTGTACAGACACCTCCTGCTCCACCAGAAGAATATCTGGAGATTATTAAGCTATTAAAAGAACAGCTTGAATTGAAAGAAAAACAGCTTTCGGCAATAGAGGGCACTTATAAAGCTATAACTGATGAAACTATAATTACGGATCCGAGCATTAAAGCTAAGAGGGAAATATATGACAAGCTTTTTTTAAAGAATTCAGATTTGTTCTACAAAAAAAATAAGAATTCAGATGCCTTATATCAACAGATTCTAAAGGAAGAGAAAGAAGCTGCTGAGAAACAAAATCCGTTTATTTCTAATCTTCTTGGGCGTTTACGATATGCGTCAGTTACGGATAGAGCTATAAATCTACATGCTTTGCAAGCATCAGACAGACGCTTTAAGTATATCTTATCTTTGTTAGACACATTTGAGAAAGCAAAAAATTTGCAAGAGATTGCCAATTTTCAAGCAAATGTGGACGGTATATTAGCTATGATCGAAAATGAATCTATAAAACTGCAAATAGCTACGCAATTACGTGATGCTGAGTATGCGCTTACAAAAACGCAAAAGCGCGAATTTGATATGAAAACTTTTGACAGTAAAAACACAAAAATGCCCACCATAAAATTTCCATAAGATTTATCCGATAAAATTCTTTATAACATTTGTTTTCTCTTTTCACGCACATAAAGTCTTTAGCATGTATATGTGTTTTGAAATGATTAAAACTTGACTATTCGTTAAAGAGGAATGCCATGAACTTCACCGTGTTCACGCAACTTTTCAATATAATTGATCAGATAACAAAAACATATGTCACGGATATTCCCTCAAAAGCAATTGTGACAATCACACCCTTTGTAACAATCGGTCTTACCATCTCTTTCCTCATCTATGGATGGCTTATCATTCGTGGCGCTATCGATATGCCTCTCTCTGGGTTCGTAAATCGTTTCCTGCGAATAAGTATTATTACTTCAATCGCTCTAACCACAGGACTTTATCAACCAGAAATTACAAATTTGATAACTCAAATGCCCTATGATTTATCAAAAGCGCTCATAACAAACCCACTCGATAACACAAAATTAATGGACTTGCTTGATAAAGTAGCAACAAAAGGATTTCAATATGCAAGTCATCTTTTCCAAGAAACCATCTTCTTCGAAGCCAATGGACTGCTTTACGCTTTCTTAGGCATCCTCATCTTGCTGGCAACAAGTTTCGTCGTAGCAATCGGCGGGGGCCTCGTTATACTGACAAAAATCGCTATTACACTTCTCGTGGGACTTGGCCCTATCTTCATCACTGCTTTGCTCTGGCAACCAACCCATCGCCTTTTCCAGCAATGGATAATCCAAGTCGTGAATTACATAATTCTCTTTATACTCTTAGCCACTGTCTTTAATGTGATGATGAATATCCTTGCAAACTATTTAGGTGATATGAAACTCGATTACCAACAAAATATAAGCTTCACGTTTGGGGGAGCTCTCATCCTCTCCATTATATCCATCATGCTGTTACTCAAACTATCAAGCATTGCCAATTCTCTCGCAAAAGGCATGACATTTGGACATCTATGGAAACATAAAAACTAGAGGATAACCAAAAGCAATGATTCCCCTAACAGACACTCTGAATATCCATAGGACAAAATAACCAACATATCCGATCTTACAGTAAAAATATTTGCACTGAAATTGAGCTATTTTCATCAATATAAAAAATGAAATTAAGAAAAGTAAAATAATTATACACTATGCACTTTACTTTACATTCAAAATGGAAATAATGATAATAAATGTTAGGATGCAACTAACAGTAAAAAAGAGTAATATTAAAATGAAAAATATCATTCTGATGATTTTGATTGCAAACCTTCTATCGGCTTGTGCTTTAGCACCAAAGCTCAAACAACCCAATGATAGGAACCGTGTGCCTATTAATAAAACAATCCCTGCCGAAATTAAGCGAGGAGACAGATGAAAACAAAACAAGCAAAACCAGTGAAAGCCGAACAACTTAGCAGTTATTACGAAGAAAGCCGTGGTCTAGAACGGGATCTGATAAGCGAATTTGTAAAGTCGCGCAGAACGGCGTGGCGTGTAGCAAGTGCTGTTGGTCTTTTGGGCTTATTCGGTATGATATGTGGTGTCATTGGATTTTCCCAACCAGCGCCTACACCTTTAGTGTTACGCGTTGATAACACAACAGGTGCTGTTGATGTTATCTCAATTATGCGCGAGCACGAAGAAAGCTATGGTGAAGTTGTAGATAGATATTGGCTCAACCAATATGTACTTAACCGCGAAACTTATGACTACGATACCATTCAACTGAACTATGACACAACAGCACTTTTAAGTGCGGCTTCTGTTCAGCAAGAATATTATAAAATCTATGATGGGGAAAATGCACGAGATAAAGTACTTTCCAACAAAGCACGTATCACAGTTAAAGTACGTTCAATCCAGCCTAATGGTCTTGGTCAAGCAACTGTACGTTTTACGACTCAACAACTTGACAGCAGCGGTGCTGCTACTGGACCAAAACAGCACCAGATTGCAACAATTGGTTATACCTATGTCGGTGCACCTATGAAATCATCTATCCGATTGCTTAACCCCCTTGGTTTTCAAGTAACAAGTTACCGTTCTGATCCAGAAATACTGTTGAATGATTAAGGAATTGATTGTTATGAAAAAACTTGCATTCGTTGTTCTATTATCTTCGTTTTCTTCTCTTTATACGGTACCTGTTCAGGCACTCAAAAGTCCATCAAATTCACAATATGATCACCGCATTCGCTATATAACGTATAACGAAGCCGATGTGGTTCAAATTGAAACAGTTCTTGGAGTAGCAACACATATTATTCTTGAAGAAGGTGAACAGTATATCACTCATGCCTTTGGTGATTCAGAAGCCTATGCCTTTGCGCATAAAGGGCGGCATATTTTTATTAAACCAAAAGCAGAACTTGCCAATACCAATCTCATCGTTGTAACTGACAAACGGAGTTACAAATTCCGCCTACAATTTCGAAATGACCGTGCGGGATCAACCTATGAATTGGCTTTCCATTATCCCGATTCAACCGATGAAAAGTCAGAAGAAAACAACCGACGCCTTGCGATTGAACGTGGTTTTCACCAAAGCGTGAAGGGCTATAATCTCAGTTACACCATGAGCGGTCATCAAGATATTGCTCCCATCAATGCTTGGGACAATGGGCGTATTACTTACTTCAAGTTTCCTGCTAACATGGATATGCCATCGATTTATGTCGTAGATGCCGAAGGGAATGAAAGCTTAATACCGCGCACCATTATCGGTAGTTCTAATGATATTATCGCCGTTCATAAAGTTAATCCTAAATGGCTCATACGACTTGGTAAACGCGCTCTCGCTGTTTTTAATGAAGCCTATGACCCCCATGGTATACCAAACACAACAGGAACAGTATCCTCGGTGGTTTATCGTATCAATAAAGGAGGAAAATAATGTTTGACAATAAGGAAGGAGATGAAAAAGGTAGAAAACTGGACAATATAGAGCAAAAACATATTGAAGATGCCTATGGGAGCTCCGAACTAGGTTCAGATCGCCGTCCAACAATTCCAGGGACCCGTGCATTGTTAATCGTAGGACTTATTGTCATAATAGCGGTACCAATTGCTCTAACTTGGAAAGCTTTAAAAATGGGTAGTACCGTGGAAGTAGAGGAAGAGAAACCACAACAAACGGTACAGCAAATTATACCGAGCTATATCCCTCGGGTTATAGAAGAGCCAAAACCTGTAGAAGAAGAAAAACCAACACAAATTGAAGATTCAAGTCTAGATATTTCACCAGCCTTAGCTAAACTTCTTCAAACAACCGTTCCCCCACATATGCTCCAAGATTCTGAAGAATTAGCGCGTAAACGTATGCTTAGTTCTAGTCTTAACAATGGTGGGAGCGAAGGATCTACAGAAACTAACACATCGAATGATGACAGTGGTGCATTAAATCTCCAACCTGTACGTTTAGGTCAATCACATGCGGTGCAACTTCGTAACCGTGATCTTTTGATTACACAAGGAACGCAAATAGATTGTACATTGGAAACAAAAATCATCACGTCACAACCAGGAATGACGACATGTCATTTAACACGGGATATTTATTCTACAAGTGGTCGTGTTGTTTTGCTTGACCGTGGTTCTAAAGTCGTTGGTTTTTACCAAAGTGGCTTACAGCAAGGACAAACACGTGTGTTTGTACAATGGTTACGCATTGAAACCCCTTCTGGAGTTATTGTCAATCTTGACTCACCCGGTACAGGTCCTCTTGGTGAAGCGGGTATTGGTGGCTGGGTTGATAGACACTTTTGGGAGCGATTTAGTGGTGCAATTATGGTGAGTATCATCAGTGATTTAGGAGAATGGGTGAGAGGTAAAATCAATAAAAGTAGCAAAGAAGATAAAGAAAAATCACAACCTCAAGGTGCTCAGAATGCTGAATCGATAGTAGCCGATGTTCTTCAAAATTCCATCAATATCACACCAACTCTTTACAAACACCAAGGCGAACGAGTGAATATTTTTGTTGCTCGTGATCTGGATTTCAGCGATGTCTACAGTCTCGTCACACGTTAATCCAATACAAAAAGATCAAGCTGTTTCTCAGCTTTTGCAACCGCTTGATCGTTTCTTAGAAGATCCGAAGATCACTGAATTATCGATCTGCCGCCCCTGTGAAGTATGGACAAAAAGCTTCAACGGGTGGCAGGTCCATAGCGTACCTGAGTTAACAACAGCTTTTTTGCAAACGCTTATTACAGCGATTATCGTTTATAACGGAATGGCTCCCAGAAGCATTAATTATGTGCTCTTGCCTGGTGGACAACGTGGTACAATTATCCAAACGCCAGCTGTCGTTGATGGTTCTCTTTCCTTTGTGATTCGTAAACATTCCCTTATCGTTAAGACGTTAGAAGAACTCAAAGAAGAAGGGGCTTTTGATAATTTTTCTGATGTAAGTTTTAACAAGCCTTCAGCAAAAGAAGCCAATAACTTGTTATCGAAGCATGACTTCACGCGGTTGGAACCATTTGAAGTTCAGCTCTTACAACGTAAACGTGAAGGAAAAATTCTTGAATTTTTGGAAGAATGCGTCCTTCACAAACGCAACATTATCATTGCCGGCAAGACAGGATCGGGGAAAACAACATTTGCCCGCTCGCTCATTGAAAAAGTCCCTGTAGAAGAGCGTATTATCACGATTGAAGATGTTCATGAACTTTTTCTACCCAATCATCCTAATCATGTAAATATGATTTATGGCAACAATGTAGGTCGTGTTTCAGCTGAAGAATGCTTAGATGCCTGTATGCGTCAATCGCCTGACAGAATTTTTCTTGCTGAATTACGAGGCAATGAGGCATGGGAATATCTCAATTCACTCAACACAGGTCATCCTGGATCGATTACAACGACGCATGCCAACAGCGCTTTGCAGACATTTGAGCGCTGTGCCACCTTGATTAAAAGATCAGAAATTGGCCGCCAACTCGAGATAGAAATGATCAAGATTGTTCTTTACACAACAGTTGATGTCGTGTTGTTCTTTAAAGATAGAAAGCTTTCTGAAATCTTTTACGACCCGATTTTTGCTAAATCAAAAATCGCTTAAATAAGGATTACACTCTCGATAAGAGCACACAAATAAAAAAAGCCGTAACCAATTGTTACGGCTTTTTATTGAATATTCTTCTTCTCTTTGCTTCTCAAATGTATTTTCTACACTCTTCATGAACAAAAAAAGAAAAAAGCGAACAGATAAAAACTTCAAAAGAAAACAAAATCGCATATGAAGTTTTATTCTTTTATCTTTGTTCATTCTCTCGATTTATCTTTTAAAAATGTATACTTGATGCAAAAGAGAAAAAGTAAATTTTGATTCGCCTATCAATAAGAACTTCATGAAACAAATACCGATCATCACCAATAATTATCATCATCAAAACAAAAGCTTATTTTAAGCGATCAATAAATATTTTTTTAATCAAACAATCTCCAGATACAGAGAACCCAATATAAGTATAGTATCATTCTGATTGAGCATCTATAAATCACATTTCATTCGGGAATAAAAAGTATAGTGACATATCGATCTTCCTCGGAAGAAGAAAGATTCTTATCCTATACCAACTTTTAAACAATCAAATTTCTCTAAAGAAAGCTTTGCTAACCATATCACGTGGCGCTATACCCACCCCAAAGGATTAAACTTCTCAACCCAAACGTGATCTTTAACTCTCTGTCTCTTTGCCTAGCAGGGTGAACTTTTAACCACTTTAAGCACCACATCGCAAATGACGGTATTTTACAGCACAACCAAATAAATACACAAAGAATAACGGATCATATCATTAATACTTGTAGAGCTCTTTTTTATATTAAGAAATATATTTTATACTGAAAAATAAGGATTAAACTTATATAAATTTGATATTTCCTCAAAAGCCTTTTGGGCTCTCTAATAAATTCAAATCATTTGACGTTATAACAGTTTTAAATTCCTGTCCCCTTAATTATATAATCTATCAGAATAATGGAGAGTGATCTTATGCTCTCCAATTTTGAGAACTATAAATTTTGTTTTTTTTAATGTACTTAACAATCGAATACCTAAAACAAAATATGACCTTTAAATATATGTGATGATGATATCAAAGCGCCCAATCACTGCATATCAGCAGTATTTTCGATATTATAATAAACGTATCGTAAAATTACGAACTATCGTCATTCCTTTTTATTTCATTTGAATGATTTACATGCGTTATAATGTTTGTATTATTCTTTGTTTTTTGTGCCCTATTGATATAAGGTAGCCTTCTTTTATAAAAAACGATCAATCAAATCATGCATTAAAATGAGAATTTTGATACGAATTTAATGAAAACAAAAACACAATTTTCCGTGTTCCACTTTACTGTTTATGAATCGGTCCATTTGCACAGATAAAACTCCACTATGAGCTTTCTTAAGCCCATACAGTTAGCAAGGATTGCTTTTACAGAAAAAACTTCATTTTTAAAGATTACTTCACTTTTAGAACAACATAGTTAACGACCTCATCATAAGAGGTTCATGCGCTTTTATAGATTAAATCTCCAAAGATACATGCTATTTCTAGCCTTAACCTTTACTTTCATGAAGTCGTCATTTTTTAAAGGCGGCGTTCAACCATGAGTTTTTTAATTTCAGCAATTGCTTTTGCTGGATTTAATCCCTTTGGACAAGTTTGTGCACAATTCATAATCGTATGACAGCGATAAAGGCGGAAAGGATCTTCTAAATTATCCAGACGTTCACCACACATCTCATCACGTGAATCTGCAATCCAGCGATAAGCTTGGAGCAAAACAGCAGGACCCAAATAACGATCACCATTCCACCAATAACTTGGACATGATGTTTGACAACAGGCGCACAAAATACATTCATAAAGACCATCAATTTTTTGGCGGTCGGAATGACTTTGTAACCACTCTTTTGCGGGCTCCGGCGAAACAGTCTGCAACCAAGGTTCAATGACTCGGTGTTGAGCATAAAAGCGCTTTAAATCAGGAACCAAATCTTTCACGACTGGCATGGAGGGCAAAGGATAGACCTTAATGGGGTGCTTTACATCATCCATACCTTTGGTACAAGCCAATGTATTGGTTCCATCAATATTCATCGCACAAGAACCACAGATGCCTTCACGGCAAGATCGACGAAGTGTCAAAGTCGGGTCAATATGATTTTTAATAAACAAAAGCCCATCCAGAATCATAGGACCACAAGCAGAACGATCCACATAATAGGTATCCAGATGGGGATTTTTCTCATCATCAGGAGACCAACGATACACGTGAAATTCTGTCAGTTTTGTCGCACCTTCAGGTTTAGGCCAAACCTTTCCTGGTTTTACTTGAGAATTTTTGGGAAGCTTAATTTGTACCATATTTCATTCTCCCCTTAATAAACCCGTTTTTTAGGTGCAATGCGCTTTAAATCGATTCCACCATCAGCTTCAGATGTTAATGGGTCCACATGGACAGGTCGATATGATAATGTCACCTTACCTTCTTTTGATAAATGTGAAAGCGTATGTTTTCGCCAATTTTTATCATCACGCTCTGGATAATCTTCACGGGCGTGAGCGCCACGGCTTTCTAAACGTGCTGCCGCAGAATGAACAGTCATGATTGCATTTGCCATGAGATTTTGAAGCTCTAAGGTTTCAACCAAATCAGAATTCCATATCATGGAACGATCTGTGACTTTAAGGTCAGACAATTCCTCCCAGATTTTATTCATCCGTTGGCATCCCTGTTGCAAAGAATCTTCTGTCCGGAAGACTGCTGCATCTTCTTGCATGGTGCGTTGCATTTTTTCACGCAATAGAGCTGTTGGTATCGCTCCTTGTGCAAAACGTAAACGATCAAAACGCGCCATAATTTCGTCAACAGCTTCTTCATTCAAAGGCGGAATTTCTGCATTTCGGTCAATAACTTCCCCCGCACGAATGGCAGCAGCACGCCCAAACACCACAAGATCAATCAATGAATTTGATCCCAAGCGGTTAGCACCATGAACAGAAGCACATCCCGCTTCACCCACTGCCATCAGTCCTGGCTGAATACGATCAGGCGAATCAGCTGTTGGATTGAGAACTTCGCCGTAGTAGTTGGTAGGAATCCCGCCCATATTATAATGAACCGTTGGCAAGATGGGGATCGGTTCTTTTGTGACATCCACCCCTGCAAAGATTCGAGCGGATTCAGAAATCCCTGGTAAACGCTCGTGTAAGATTGCAGGATCAATATGATTGAGAACCAAATGAATATGATCCTTCTTAGGTCCAACGCCACGCCCTTCACGAATTTCAAGCGTGATACAACGTGAAACCAAATCGCGTGAAGCCAAATCCTTAAAGGAAGGCGCATAGCGCTCCATAAAGCGTTCACCTTCAGAATTGATTAAATACCCCCCCTCACCACGAGCGCCTTCTGTAATGAGACAGCCAGAACCATAAATCCCTGTGGGATGGAATTGCACAAATTCCATATCTTGAAGGGGTAATCCAGCCCGTGTGATCATTCCACCCCCATCACCCGTACAGGTATGCGCTGATGTCGCGGAAAAATAAGCACGTCCATAACCACCGGTTGCAAGAACAACCATCTTAGCAGAAAAACGGTGTATTGTACCATCATCGAGATTCCACGCCACAACCCCCGTACAAACCCCATCGGTCATGATAAGATCGAGTGCAAAATATTCAATAAAAAATTGCGCATTATGCTTTAAGCTTTGTCCATAAAGCGTATGCAAAATGGCATGGCCTGTACGATCTGCTGCAGCACAAGTCCGTTGAACAGGTGGACCTTCACCAAATTGTGTTGTATGTCCACCAAAGGGACGTTGATAAATTTTTCCTTCTTGCGTTCGGGAAAAAGGAACGCCATAATGTTCTAATTCATACACAGCAGCAGGGGCATTACGCACCAAATATTCCATTGCATCGGTATCACCCAACCAATCAGAGCCTTTCACGGTGTCATATAAATGCCACTGCCAATTGTCAGGTCCCATATTTGAAAGCGATGCGGCAATTCCCCCTTGTGCTGCAACGGTATGTGAGCGAGTTGGAAAAACCTTCGTGATACAAGCTGTCTTTAATCCTTGTTCTGCCATACCCAGTGTTGCACGTAATCCTGCACCACCTGCCCCAACAACAACAACATCAAATTTATGATCTACAGTGTGATAAGGGGCGTTACCTGCTTTAGCGCCCAAAGATGATCTTGTACCCGCCATATTTGTTTAACCCCCTAATGCAATTTTTAAAAGAGAAAAAATAATGACACCGCCCATGAAAAAACAAAATAAAATATTTAACGTCAAAAAGAATAATCGGAAACCTTCACGTGGAATATAATCTTCAATCACCACCTGCATAGTAAGTTTCATGTGATAAAGAACTGAAAGAGTCATCAATCCCATCAAAATAGCAACAATAGGATGTGCAAGCCTTGCACGCACAAGACTATAGTCCTTGCCCACAAGCGAAAGAATAAGAACAATAAAAAAGATCAAAAGTGGTAGATTGATAAACCCTGTCAAACGTTCTCGCCAAAAATGCTCTGTTCCCTCATGTGCACTCCCCCGCCCCCGTACTTTTCCAAGTTCCGTTCGAAAATCTTTTTTCATGTCTCTTTTCACCCCCAGTTAAACAACGGTATATCCAATAATCCAAATTGCAAAAGTAACAATAAGAGAAATAAACACTGTCGCCCAAGCAGTAACTGTTGCCTTTTCTTTTGCCAAAAGGCAAGGTTTCAGATCCCAAACAATGTGGCGAACACCACCAACCATGTGATGAACCCCTGCCAAAGTATAAAGAAACAAAATACACAATCCAAACCAAGAACTATAAATTTCGTGAACAGTTCTAAATGCCTCCTCCCCACAGGCAATAGCAATTAACCAAACGGCAAGAAAAACCGTTCCAACATAAAGGGCCATACCCGTAATACGGTGTGCGATAGACATGGCCATGGTAATTGTCCAACGATAAATACTGATATGAGGGGAACGAGGGCGCTCTTTTATCCTAGTTGTCTCTGTCATAAAATATCCTGACCTGGTTTTTTTTTGCAACCGCAACGAACGAGAAGGTTCACACAAAATGAACAAATATACTCTCTCGTTTTTACTTGTTTGGTATCTCAAGATACCGATTACAGGTCGGTTGTCTCACATAACGGATTAAAGGTCACGCATAAAAAAAACCGATTACTCAACGGATATGATCCGCAAAACTTGCCTTAATCTAATACACTTTTATCTTAACGTCAAAGGTCTAACATCTTTTATCAAATATAAACAGACATTTTTCAAACTATACTTATTCCGTTTGAGTGTCCACGACATGTGCAATGATACCCTGCACTTCACTCAATTATTAAGAATAAAAAAGAGACAAAATTTGGATAGGTCAAACATTTTTATGTCCCCTCCCAGCCTTCTACAAGCCTTTTAAATGACAAAACGAATCACAAAAGACGCAAAGAAGCGGCATAAAAGCCGCTTTTGCATAAAGTATAACCGATAATTTTTACTCAGCAACGTGCATTTCAACATCTGCACTTACAGGGGCTGTTTCTACTTTTTCACCCTTTTTTCGATAATCTCTCTTTTCAGCAATACGGGCGGCTTTACCTCTCAGACCACGAAGATAATAGAGTTTTGCTCGACGCACTTTACCACGACGCACCAGCTCAACCGCTTCAATCAAAGGAGAATAAACAGGGAATACACGTTCGACCCCTTCACCATAAGAAATCTTGCGGACTGTAAAAGTCTCATTCAATCCACCACCGGAACGCGCAATACACACCCCTTCATAAGCCTGAACACGCGTCCGCGTACCTTCCGTCACACGCACCATAACACGGACAGTATCTCCTGGTTTAAAGGTTGGAAATTGGCGCTTTTCTTCAATTTTTGCACATTGTTCAGCTTCAAGCTGTGCGATAATATTCATTTTTTTATCCTTCATGTTCTTTATCGAACAGTCAGAGCGCTCAACTCTTACCCAAAAAGCCTTGTACTACGAAAAGATGCTCTTTAGGCTATGCCTTACACAGGAGCGAATACACCGTTCCTTCATTTTACTTTCGGAACTATAGAAAACCTTTTATTCAAAATTCTCTCAAAAAGAGAGCCATGCAATACACCACCTTATCCTATGAATCAAGTTTTCTGACGATTTTTATCATAACGCGCATAAAGATCAGGACGACGTTGACGTGTTAACAATTCGGCTTGGCTTTGACGCCAATCTGCAATCGCTTTGTGATGCCCTGAGGTTAACACAGGCGGAATCGCTCGTCCTTCGAAAAGAGAAGGGCGCGTGTATTGGGGATGTTCCAGCAAACCATTTTCAAAACTTTCACACTTTGCAGAAGCTTCATTTCCCATCACGCCTGGGAGAAGACGGATAATAGCATCTAAGATAACCAGTGCGGCAGTTTCACCGCCTGAAAGAATATAATCACCAATAGAGACTTCCTCTAATTCCCGTGCTTCTATGACTCGCTCATCAACGCCTTCAAACCGTCCACAAACCAATGTTATGCCCGAATCACCAGCCAAACGACGTGCATAAGCTTGATCAAAAGGCCGCCCACGGGGACTCATCAATAATCTTGGCGAATCCTGTGGACAATGATCAATCGCAGCTGCCAAGACATCTGCCCGCATCACCATACCAGCCCCCCCACCAGCAGGTGTATCATCAACGCTATGGTGTTTATCCAAAGCAAAATCTCTAATCTGCACTGTCTCCAGTGACCAAATTCCGCGCTCTAAAGCTTGCCCTGCTAAAGAATACCCTAAAAAACCAGGAAACATTTCAGGATAAAGAGTTAAAACGCGCGCTTGAAATTTCATTTTTGTTTTTTCATCCTCATTTTATTCAACAAGCTCTTTTAAAGTCAAAATTACACAAACCAATTCCATATAACGCTATAGCGTTATATGGAATCTTCTTAACCTGCAACCTATTCAATAGGGTCCTTTTCATACTTACACTTTCAAAAAAGACTCTAAAAATTCAAGAATATCTCAAGATAAAATGCTTACAATATCTGCTCAAAAGTATTCTCTTAATCTTTGCATACTTTTCACTTTTTATTGATAAAATTCGCCAGTTATTTTTTACTTTCATCTTTATTTTCTTAGATTCAAGCTATTTCGTTACTGATCATTTTCTCTCCCACTGCTCAAGCCAGCCGCCATGGGATCAACAATAAGAAAACCAGAATCCATACAAATTTCTGGTACCGCCACCTTACTAAAAGGAATAAGTACTCTTTTGCCTGTATTCAAACCTATTTCAAGCAAATCGCCAGCCCCGAAATTATAAAAACCACACACTTCCCCTAAGACTTTTCCCCCACAATCTTGAACACGCAGTCCTATTAAATCAACTTGATAAAACTCATCCTCGCCCAAATCATCACTCAATTGATCACGCATCACATAAAGGTGAATCCCTTTCAAAGACTCGGCATCATTACGATTATCGATCCCTTTAAAATGTACAATCGCGTTATTTTTTTGTGTGCGAAGAGTTACAATTTCATAAGAACGCCCCATATCATCATAAAGAGTTCCGTAAGATTTGAAACGCTGTGGCTCAGCACTTAAAATTTTAACAAAAACTTCCCCTTTTATACCATGAGGCATACCAATAATGGCAAGATAGACTTTATTTTTAAGCTTTTCTTTATTATACTTCATACAAAAACATTATCTCTCAAAAGTGAACCCTCAATCTTAATCATTTCTATTCAATCTTGTTGCCATATGAGACAATCTTCCCCAAAGACCTTTCTTGGTAACAAAAACAAATTAATATAAGGAGAAGTCTTATGGCAAATATTATGCTATTTTACAAAGATATCACGCCAATCAATAAAGTTTCCCATAAAAATCTAAAATTTGCGCCACCAAGTGATATGTCTTTTGCCAAAGATACGCACTGGGTTCCTTTAGCAAGTACTGAATATTTTCAAGCAGCCCTAGACTATCCTATTTTGTTTATGTGCGCCGAAGATGAACAAAAAAAACGGCACTATACTTCCGCTGCCCTTGTTGGCCTTTCTAACGATGAAAATGACTATATCGCCTCTGATAAAAGTTGGAGAACCCATACTTATGTTCCTGCTTTCGTTCGTCGCTATCCTTTTGTTTTAGCACAAATTAGCAATGAAAAAGAACTTTCTGTTTGCTTTGATCAACAGTCAGGAATGTTTAATGAAGTTGCAGGTACAGAACTTTTTAATTCTGATGGCTCTATTTCTCCTTTTATGGAAGAACGTATTCGTTTTCTTGAAAGTTTTAAAATCGCGATGGAGAAAACCTCTGAATTCATTGATGCTCTTGTGGAAATGGATCTTCTCAGTCAAAAATCAATCAATGTGAAAAACGATCAAGGTCTCTCGGCGCAATTGGAAAATTTTTGGGTTGTTGACGAAGAAAAATTGAATAAATTATCAGCAAGCCAACTTGCAAAACTTCATAAAAATGGCTTTTTAGGGTTAATTTTTGCGCATTTGATGTCAACGCATAATCTTTTAAAAATACTCTCTCTCAAAGGTGAAAAGCAACTTATCAACCATGAAGAAAAACCCGAAAACAAGAATGGTCACATCAACGATGAAAAATCTACAAAGAAAGAGACCCTTAACTAGATAATGCCTATAAAAAACGACAAGAGAAAAGATGAAAATAGCCCTCTCATTCCAGCCGACCATGCGGTTTTAACTGCAAGGAAAAACTGGTTAGAGCATCTTGTAAAAACCCGTCGTATGTCCGTACAAACAGCACAAGCCTATGAACGTGATACGCGGCAATTTTTATCTTTTCTCTGTCAACATTTAAGCCAAGCACCAACTTTCACAGATCTTGCTCATTTACGCGTCAGTGATTTGCGTGCTTATCTTGCTTATCGGCGTACAAACAATATCAGTGCACGCTCTTTAAGCCGTGGGGTAGCAGGCATCCGTTCTTTTTTTAAATACCTATCTCGCGAAGGAATCGTCAATATTCCCGCTGCACAGCTTATCCGAAGCCCCAAACATCCAAAGTCGCTCCCAAAACCTTTAGCAATACAATCAGCTCTCCACATCGTCCAACAAGAAAATCAGCTAGAAAACGAACCTTGGATTAACGCGCGTAACGCAGCTGTCCTTATGCTTCTCTATGGCTGTGGTATGCGAATATCAGAAGCCTTAAGCCTCACACCAGAACAATTTTCTGATCCTGAAAAAACAAGTTTATACATAACAGGAAAAGGGGGCAAAACACGTCTTGTCCCTCTCATCAAAATTGTTTACGAAGCTGTACAAAATTATCTCAAATGTTGCCCATATCCTTTAAAAGATAACCAACCCATGTTTCGCGGTGCACGAGGTGGTCCCCTACAGCCGGCTATCATTCAGAAAACTGTACGCAACTTACGTGCAAGTCTTGGTTTACCAGAAACGGCCACCCCCCATACGCTACGTCATTCTTTTGCCACCCATCTTTTATCACGGGGGGGAGATTTGCGAACGATTCAAGAACTTCTTGGGCACGCGAGTCTTTCCACCACACAAACCTATACCCATGTCGATACAGACCATTTGTTGGAAATTTATCAAAAGGCCCATCCTCGTTCTTAAAAAAAGCCTCATCAAAAAAATTAAAGTGCTTCAACCTCAAGTGCCAAGGCATGAACACAAGTCGCTAACTCTTCTTGTAAAACTTTATAAATCGCTCGATGGATTTCTATGCGCGTCATATTGGAAAAAGAAGAAGACAAAATTTTCACGCGAAAATGTGTTTCTCCTTTACCATCAAAAGCATGTTCATTATGAGGATGTCCCTCATGAAGATGGCTCTCATTAATCACTTCAAGTTTCTGCGGATGAAAA
Organism: Bartonella sp. B1099; assembly: GCF_944801835.1. GTDB lineage: Bacteria > Pseudomonadota > Alphaproteobacteria > Rhizobiales > Rhizobiaceae > Bartonella. The sequence continues at coordinate 567,475 of NZ_CALYLN010000001.1, forward strand.
GCATCCTGAAGCTTTTTCTTGATTATTTTTTCTATAGACATTTTTCATTCCTTAACAAAATGAACGTGTAAGAATACACCTTTTTCATAACCAAATAAGTGTGAAAACAAATTTTTTAAAAGTCAATTCTTGTAAAATTAATCAATTTTGCATAAACCAATAATATGGCAATAACATCTAAATTATTCGATTCAATTCGCATAAGCTCAAATAAAAAACAAAAATCTGAGCCAGAAGCGCAACAGTGTCAGTGGGAAGGGTGTGAAAAGACAGGAACCCATAAGGCACCGGCAGGTCGAAATCACGAAGGACAATATCTACATTTTTGTATTGAGCACGTGCGTGCCTATAATAAAAATTTTAATTACTTCTCGGGTCTTAGCAATCAAGATATCGCAAAATTCCAAAAGGATGCTCTCACAGGGCATCGCCCAACATGGCCGACAGATCTTAGCAACGGCACAGCGAAAAAAACTGCTGCCAATTATGCAAAGATTCGCTCTGGAACAGCGGCCTATCAAAATCGTATGCGTGATCCCTTCACGCTTTTTACTGAGCGGCGTTCAAGCAATAGTTTCTCACGAAAATTAAAACCCTTAGAAGCAAAAGCTTTTGATACACTAGGACTACAAGCAAACGCTTCAGCAGAAGATATCAAAATGAAATATAAAGAGCTGGTAAAAAAGCATCATCCTGATTCCAATGGTGGTAATCGTGCTTCTGAAGAGCGCTTTCGCGATGTTTTACATGCTTATAATTTACTCAAAAAATCTGGTTTATGCTAAAAAATACGCATTGATGCGGACCCATTCTCATTGAGATCATCACTCTTTACATAAAACATTCTTGTCTTCACAAAACATGATAGAATAGATGAAAACGATTTTCCTTCATCTCTAAGGCTCTCGTTAGAGCATTGCATAAATGCTCTAACTCTTGTATCGTTTTCTCATGAAACAAATAGCGTTCTTTCCCTGCCAGAAACATCATGACAAATCTTAACCCCGAAAATACACCCGATATTACCCTTTGTGCTTGTGACTTATTTCATATTGAAACAGATATGAAAATTCCTGCTTTTAGCACAAAAAGCCCGCATGTTCCTGATATCGATCCCGATTATCTTTTTGATCGGCAAACAACTTTAGCGATTCTTGCAGGTTTTACTTTTAACCGTCGTGTCATGGTTTCCGGCTATCACGGAACAGGCAAATCAACGCATATTGAACAAGTTGCTGCCCGTCTCAATTGGCCTTGTCTTCGCATTAATCTCGACAGTCATGTAAGTCGTATCGATCTTGTAGGAAAAGACGCGATTGTTTTAAAAGATGGCTTACAAGTTACTGAATTTAAAGAGGGCATTTTGCCATGGGCTTATCAAAATAATATTGCTCTTGTTTTCGACGAATATGATGCGGGACGTCCTGATGTTATGTTTGTCATCCAACGTGTTCTTGAAACCTCTGGCAAACTCAGCTTACTTGATCAAAGCCGCGTTATCTCTCCTCACCCAGCATTTCGCCTTTTTGCAACAGCCAATACCATTGGCCTTGGCGATACAACAGGACTCTATCATGGTACCCAACAAATCAATCAAGCCCAAATGGACCGCTGGTCTATTATTACGATACTGAATTATTTACCCCATGATAAAGAGGTTGATATTGTTTGTTCAAAGGTAAAATCTTTTCAAACGGCTGAGGGGAAAAAGACAATTTCACAAATGGTTCACGTTGCAGATATGGTCCGCCAAGCTTTTATCAATGGGGATCTTTCAACAGTTATGAGCCCACGCACTGTCATTACTTGGGCAGAAAATACCACAATTTTTCAAGATATCGGCTTTGCTTTCCGGTTAACCTTTCTCAATAAATGTGATGAACTCGAACGTGCCACTGTCGCAGAGTTTTATCAACGCGCCTTTGGACAAGAGCTTCCCGAATCACTCATGCAGGGTGTCTTGTCTTAAAGGAATATGTCAATTATGGCGATCGCCCCTGACGACAACAGCAAAAATCAAACAAACAATCCTCCCCTCAATACGCTTGATAGTGGAGCGTTTAAGAAAGCTCTTACCACTTGTATGCGTGCCATTGCCGGTACATCCCACCTCGAAGTTTCCTTTAGTCATAACCGTCCATCTTTGAGCGAAAATTATGCACGTTTACCAGAATTACCACACCATGCTACGGATAAAGATATCACCATTACCCGCGGTTTAGGTGATTCCATGGCTCTGCGCAAAGCATGGCATGATAACCGCATTCACATGCAATTTTCTCCGCTAGAATCAGAAGCACAGGCTATCTTTGATGCCCTTGAACAAACACGTGTTGAAGCAATTGGTACTTTAGCCATGGAGGGGCTTGCAAAAAACCTTGATGCCATGCTCGCCGATAAATACAAAAGAGCCCATTATGAAAAGATTAGTAACCAAAGTGAAGCCCCTATCCAAGAAGCGTTAGCCCTTTTATTGCGTGAAAAAATAACAAAGCGCGCAGCCCCAAAAGAAGCAGGTCCCGTCTTAGAATTATGGCGCCAAGAACTTGAACAAAAAGCTGCAGCAGAACTCAATGAGCTCACGCATCATATTTACAATCAACAAGCTTTTGCACAGATCGTTCGCCAAATGCTTACTACCCTTAAAATGACAGTGCAACAAGATGAAACTTCTGACAGTGAAAACGATAAAAAATTAAAAAACGAATGTGAACCTCAAGATCAAACAGCAGAAGAAAATAAAAACAAAAAACACGCTCAAAGTGAAGAACAAACTAGCACAGAACAAGAAAGTGATGGTCAAGACGAAGGAAAAACACAAGCAACACAAACAAGTGACATTGATCAAACTGACGGTGAGCAAGAAAATGGCCCTTGGCAAGAAAAGTCGAACAAATCCAAACATCTTTTTTCCGATTCAAAGCAAATGGAAAAACTTGGCAATTATAAAATCTTCACCCGTCAATTTGATGAAGTTTTGGAAGCAACCGATTTTTGTTCTGAAAACGAATTAGATCACTTACGCCGTTGTCTTGATAAGCAAATTCATCATCTTCAAAACATTGTTGGACGTTTAGCCAACCGTCTCCAACGCCGCCTTATGGCACAACAAAATCGCAACTGGAACTTTGACCTTGAAGAAGGATATCTCGACACCGCAAAGCTTCCACGCCTGATTATTGATCCCATGCAGCCCCTTTCTTTTAAAATGGAAAGTAACACACAATTTCGGGATACGGTTGTTTCACTCCTCATCGATAATTCTGGTTCAATGCGCGGGCGCCCCATTAGCGTTGCCGCAAGTTGTGCTGATATTTTGGCACAAACACTTGAACGTTGTGGTGTCAAAGTTGAAATTTTAGGATTTACCACCAAAACTTGGAAAGGGGGAAGATCACGTGAAAAATGGCTGGAGCAACATAAACCTCATCATCCTGGACGCCTGAATGATTTGTGTCATATCATCTATAAAAGTGCTGACACCCCATGGCGTCGCGCTCGCCGCAATCTAGGTTTGATGATGCAAGAAGGATTACTCAAAGAAAATATCGACGGGGAAGCTTTAATTTGGGCGCATCAACGCCTTTTATCACGGCGTGAACAACGTCGCATTCTCATGGTCATCTCTGATGGTGCCCCTGTTGACGACTCAACACTATCGATCAACGCCAGCAATTATCTAGAAAAACATTTACGCGCAGTGATTCAAGAAATTCAAACCCATTCCCCCATTGAGCTCATTGCCATTGGAATTGGTCATGACGTCACCCGTTATTATCAACGTGCTGTAACAATTATGAATGCCGAAGAGCTTGCAGGCGCCATAACAAAACAACTAGAAGCACTTTTTAGTGATAAAACACCTCAAACTTTATAAGAAATAAATCCGCCTTAAATTCACGCAAAACAGAACGCCATTGGTTTGCCAATTTACGAGCTTGTTTTAAAAAAACATCTCTTAAGGCACCCAAACCCATTTCGCGGCAGCGTCCGTGAATGGTATAACGATAAAGCCATTGAGCACCTCCATCTTTACGCTTATGAAGAAGCAAGCCGGCACCATCATTATATTTACCAGCCCCCAATGTTGCGACAGCCCTTGCATTAAGCCGATTCATAAGAGCCATTTTTAGTCCTTTCTTATACAAATTTTACCCACACACCAGCCCCGCTTGTGATGTGCAAATGAGTGATTTTGATTGATGCAACATAAACAGATTTGAAATGAGAGAATCTTACGTTATTCGGGGTTCTAATTCAATATGAATAACTATAGATTATCATTATAAATCAATAACTTGTATATCTATCATACAGCAATCTATTGATTTATCATCACGCATCGAACATTATTCAACTTAAATAAAAATCCTAAACGCCGTAAGATTCTTTCATTTCAAATCTGTCTCCCGTTAAATCAAGCAAAATCATTTTCTTACCCATAACAAGCGATGCTGGAGCGCATAATTCTATTTAAAAAAATATTTCACGTTACTTCCAAGTTTATTTCACAAAAGAAGCTATGAATAATATTGAATGTACAATCCATTCAGTATCACCATCTTTACGCTCCATAAAAGAGAAAAACGATACCATTATTCTGCTTCCCCCCCCCCGATATCGCAACAAACCTTGGTATTTAAGATGATTCATGAAAAGGCATTTTTATCTTTTTTTAATGGTTTTATCTACAGGGGCTTTTCCCCGCCTATCATATATAAGAGAAAGATTTTTATTGAAACAATATAAGAAGATTTACAATACGCAAAAGTTATTACATGCAGCTTCTCGTCATGTTGCAAAATGATGAATTATCCTTATAACTTCAATGAGTTAATAACATATAACTGAAATTTCTTTTACATCAATGTAGTTTATAAGAAGGTATTTTTAACCTCTTTCAAAGAGTGTTTATCCATCCACTTTTTATGAAAGCCTAAACAAATAATTTTTATTGCTTCCTCACAAAAAAATCTTGAAATGAGAGCCTCCCCCTTTAAAACGTGAAGCGATAAACTCTCTCAATCAACGATACTATCGCACGCGTAACATAACGGAAACTTTCTTAAAGTTTAAAGAAAACAAAAAACAAAGGTTATTATTTGTTACAAGCAAAAGAGGAATCGTCCTTTGCATGACTTTGATAAAGAGGGAGTTTCACAATGTTAAGAATTGTTCCATAAGGAATCAACATCAACAAGCTCATAATAATTTTTACGGAGAAATCGCCAAAAGCAAGCGAGAGCCAAACTGGCATGCCTATCCCTCCCAAAACAGTACTCTCCACCAGTGAACTATCAGCATAGCCTGTTAGTTTATCCAGAAGAGCAAAAGAGCTCGAAAAAGCAAGAGAAAAAAACAACACCGTATCCAACGCCGAACCAACCAACGCCGCTGCTAAAGGTGCTTTCCACCATGTTTTCCGTCGCAAAGGCGTAAAAACAACAATATCAAGGAGTTGGCCAAATAAAAATGCCAAACTAGAAGCAAGTGCAAGCCGCGGTGTTGCCAATATCCAAGAAACAAAAACACCGGCAAAAAAACCAGCATAAACCACACGCCGCGCAGCAGATGGACCATAAAAACGATTGGTCAAATCATTGATGAGAAAAGCAAATGGATAGGTAAAAGCCCCATAAGTCAAAAGCTCATTTAAACCAAACCAATAAACGGGATATTGAACCAAAATATTAGAAGCAGTAACCGCAAGACACATTGCTAAAATAGAAAAAACAACATATCTTCTCTTTTGCTGTTCTAATAAAAGATCGCTTGAAAACATTTTTTTTAACCTGGGGTATGGAACCAATAAAATAATAGAGCGATCAAAGAGAGAAAAGCCAAAAAATGAACTTCTAGAACAAAGATCGGTGATTAGAGCATCAATCCACCAAAGATAATGATACGAATAATCACGCTGCTTGTTCAGCTTTTTGCTCGCTTTCTTGCTCAGCTTTTTTCTTAATGATTTGGCGTTTTAACAAACGCGCACGTTGCGACAATTCTTTATCGTCTGCCTTGACCAAAAAGCCATCAAGACCACCACGATGCTCAACAGAACGCAATGCATTTGCTGAAATACGCAAGCGATAACTTTGCTGTAACACTTCTGAAATCAATGTCACATTGCAAAGATTTGGTAAAAAACGACGCCGAGTCTTATTATTCGCATGGCTAACATTATTACCATACAGAACCGTTTTCCCTGTCAATTCACATGCACGAGACATAAACTTCACCTTTAAACTCTAAGAAACTCTCAAATCCCTATACCCAAAGCACAGAATAAGCGCAAAACACGCATAATGCGACCTTAAACGGGCATCATTGGGAAGTTCCTTTCTAATAGGGGCTCGACAACAAAAGGTCAAGTCTTTTATAAAACCTTTTTTATCTCTTTCTGGCTCATCCTTCATCTTTTTCCAAAATCAAGGCGTGCAAATTTTGCTAAAAAGCGTACAAAATGCTTTTTTAAAAGGTATACCGTGTTAGAATAAAAGTCTATTGTCCTGAAAGGAAGCATAAATCATGAGCAAAAAAGTCCCCCCCATGACAAAGCTTCAAGGAAATTCTTATCATTTTTCTTTTCTTTTATTTGGAACTTTATGCGTTTGTTTTTTTCTTCTCTTTAGTGCATTAGGCATATGGCAAGTACATCGATTAAACTGGAAAACAAATCTTATCACCAGTGCCAATCAGCGCGTTCACTTAGCCCCCATAAAAGCCCCCCAAAAAGATCAATGGGCTGAGGTTACTTTTGAAAAAGATGAATATCGACCGGTTGTGATCACAGGAAATTTTTTAAAAAATAAAAATATTTTGGTCACGGCTGCTGCTCAAAACACCACGGGCTACTGGGTTTTGACTCCTTTAAAAACCGCAGACAACACACTGATCTTTATCAACCGTGGCTTTATCCCCATGGATGAGCGTAATAATTTTCAACACTCAGAGCCATCGCATACACATGCCTCATCTCAGCAAGATTCTACCACAAACACAGAACAAACGACAATTATCGGTTTATTACGCATGAGTGAAAAAAATGGATTTTTTCCACGCAAAAATAATCCTGAAAAAAATGTATGGTATACGCGTGATCTTCCCGCTATGGCAGAAAAACTTGGGTTAACCACTGTTGCCCCTTATTTTATTGATGCCAGAAAAACATCTCCACAAGCAAACCTTCCCGTTGCTGGTCTTACGATGATCCATTTTCGAAACAATCATCTTGTTTACGCAATCACGTGGTTTATTTTAGCTGCTGGTATGTTAGGCGCTTTAATCTTTCTGCTACAACAAAAAGATTAAAAAATAACAAGATCAATACTTCCTTCCTCTCACATGCCAAATATTGTTAAAGCAAGCGTTATTAAAGTATAAAGAGAATGAGCGTCCCACCCTCGCACCTTTAATTACAGATCATGGGCATACAATGGGTCTATACCATTCACGAAGGATTTACACGACACTCTTCACAAGACAACCATAAAATGAAAGTTGATTCATTGAAAAATGCTTACTTTAAAATAAACGCGCGTGAATGCACACTATAATAGCATTTTATTTTGCATGAAAAGCGTAATCTCATTAAAAAGGCAATACTCAAAAATGTGGGGCAATGTGTCATTTCCACTCTTAAAAAAACGTTCTATTACAAACATTGTAATGCTTTTACAAAAACATAAAAATTAAAAATGGCAGGAAAAATGAGCATGCATTTCTACCGTTATAATTTCATATTCTTGCTAGTTATTTCGCCTTTCTTAAAAATAACTCAAACGGGTATATGAAATATTCTCGCCTTCATCGCACATACAAAAGCGAATACAACAAAAACGTATGGAAACGTTTTGTATTTCAAGCCTGCTATGAAGATGAGATATTGAGTTATAAGCAACAAAAAATATTTGAATGTATCAATGAGACTTTTATACCTATCACAACACCTCCAATTATGGCATTTTACAGTATAAATAAGAAAAAAGGAGAGACATCGTCTATTTTAAAAAGACAGTTTATCCTTTCAGTGTATTTTGCTAAAGGCTTGTGCTATAAATGTATAAACTTGTTTTGCTGAAATTTTAACTCTTTCATTTTTAAGGCTTCTATTATGGGCGTTGTTGCCAAAAATTTTCCCATACCTGATCTTCATCGGGTTCGTCGTGTTCTTCTTTCTGTGTCTGATAAAACGGCTGTGGTTGCCTTTGCAAAAGCCCTTTATGCAACTTACAATGTTGAATTGATTTCAACAGGAGGAACAGCCAAAACTCTCATAGCTGCTGGTTTACCTGTAAAAGATGTTGCTGACGTTACTGGATTTCCTGAAATAATGGATGGGCGTGTAAAAACACTCCATCCTTTGATTCATGGTGCTTTGTTAGGGGTAAGAGAAGATCCTAGCCATAGGGAAGCTATGGAAAAAAACAGCATTCATGGAATTGATCTCTTGGTGGTAAATCTTTATCCTTTTGAAGAGACACTCCACTCAGGAGCTGATCCACAAACGATTCTTGAAAATATTGATATCGGTGGACCAGCGATGATTCGCGCTGCGGCAAAAAATTATGCTTATACCGGTGTCGTAACAGCAATAAATGATTATGATTTGATTCTTGAGGAATTAAAACAGCATAACGGATGTTTAAGCTTATCCATGCGCCATCAGTTGGCAATGCGTGCGTATGCGCACACCGCTGCTTATGATACGGCAATAGCAGCATGGTTTGCACGAGATTTAAAAATTGAAACACCATCATGGCAGAGTTTTTCTGGTCATCTTGAAAGTGTTATGCGCTATGGAGAAAATCCACATCAACAGGCGGCATTTTATCGCAATAATGAAAAACGTTTTGGCGTTGCAACAGCAAAACTTTTACAAGGCAAAGCGCTCTCTTATAACAATTTGAATGATACAGATGCAGCCTTTGAGCTCGTAGCAGAATTTGATCCGCAAAAAACTGCTGCTGTTGCTCTTATTAAACATGCCAACCCTTGTGGTGTTGCGGAAGGGAAAAATTTGAAAGAAGCTTATTTGAAAGCTCTTATGTGTGATAATGTATCAGCATTTGGTGGAATTGTTGCTTTAAATCAACCCCTTGATGAGGAATGTGCAGAAGAGATTGTTAAAATTTTCACGGAAGTGATTATTGCGCCTGATGCAACAATGGCGGCACGTGAAATTATTGCTAGTAAAAAAAATCTTCGTTTGCTCATTACAGGGGGCGTTCCTGATCCCCGTTGTGGAGGACTTCTTGCAAAAACACTTGCGGGAGGCATTTTAGTGCAATCACGTGATAATGTGGTGGTTGATGATCTTAAGTTGCAAGTGGTAACCAAGCGAGCACCAACTCAAGATGAAATGCGTGATCTTCAATTTGCTTTTCGTGTAGCAAAACACGTTAAATCAAATGCTATTGTATATGCGAAAAATAGTGCAACAGTTGGCATTGGAGCTGGACAAATGAGCCGCATCGATTCAGCAAAAATTGCTGCAAGTAAAGCAGCGGAAAGTGCAAGGAGAGAAGGCTTAACAGAAACGCTCACAAAAGGATCAGTGGTTGCATCCGATGCATTTTTTCCTTTTGCAGATGGTTTATTAGCAGCAGCTGAAGCGGGGGCAACTGCCGTCATTCAACCAGGAGGTTCCATGCGTGATGAAGAAGTTATCACGGCTGCGAATGAACAGGGTTTAGCGATGATTTTTACAGGAATACGACACTTCCGTCATTAATATAATTGGGATAATTTTCTCTTCATATAAGACAAGCATTTCAAGAGATTTTTCTTAAATCGTATATCGATCGATAACCGTTGAAATAGGAGCAATGATTCAATCTGGAGAATCTACACATGATGAAGAAATTATCACCGCAAAAAATGCACATAATTTAGCCATTATTTTAGGAATAGAATATTACCGTTATTGATAGCTTTAAGAGTGGCCCTTTTACATGAGACATGTGTTAAAGGAGCTTCTTTGTATGTAGATGCATACCTGTTATGACATTATATCACAACTATTTTTAGTAATATGCTCTATTCTTAAACTAAAGAGTGTAACAAAGTTTGAGTACAGGATATGAATATTCTACGTTCTTATAGTAATTGGCGCCGTTATCGCCGAACCATTAATGCGTTAAGCCGTCTTTCGATATATGAACTCAATGACCTTGGCATTTGTCGAGGTGATATTGATTCAGTTGCGCGGCACTATTCGCGTAAATCTTTTTAAGAGTTGTTTGAAGAATATTTGAGAGCATATTTTGCTGTAAAGAAACGGGCATTTTGAGGGTTGGTGGTTGTGACGTCGTTTTTAGTATAATAACACTTTGATAATGACACAAAGCAGAAAAGATTTTTCCCGAGTGCTTTAGTGTAATGTTGTTTCTTGAATTCTCAATGTTTCTATGATGGGCGACTTTTGATTTATCAAGAATGTGCATTATTTTGCGTATTTTATGAAAGATTCTACTGGAGGAGTGTCTTATTCTAAATCTATTTATATTGGATCAACTATAATCCTGTCTCTTGCACATTACCAAGCGAGGAGCGTGGTGTATGGAGTAAAGCTGTACAAAAAGGAATTATAAAGAACCGTCTCAAACGCCAAGGAGAGTATCTCAACATTAAAAACAACCCTAGGTGTGTGATGGTACCAGCATATTACTCTATAAGCAGCTATAATGTGACCAAAACCAAGAATATTGATCACGACAGCACCTTCCAAAACTTTTTGAAGATAAGCAACCGTTTAATTTTCTCTTAACATCTTTAAAGAATGAAGATTCTTAAAATCAGTACCAATCTGTCAATAATGGTCTGTCAACATCCCCATTTCCGCTAGAGCATCCTCTCTTCTTAACACTAGCACATGAGATTCTATAGGCAAATTTTACCTCAAAATATTCATCCCACACACTTACAAAAAATGCTTCCGTGTATAAAAATTTACACAGTCCTTCAAGAGGATATACTCCCAATAAACGATGATATTTTAGGACACGAAAATAAAACGCAATAGACGATAAGAACAATGTTTTGATTTTTTATCAAACGGCTTGACGAATAAAACGCCAGCGAACCTTTTCCTGAAATGCAGGGCGAAAATATAAAACGATCTGCTGTGTCCGTTGTGGACCTGCTAATTCCGCAAAATCAACCGAATCTTCAAGATAAATATCCGCATCAGGCGAAATAAAATACCATACTTGCTCGCCCGCTACGTGTTCGTTCTTTACCGCTAAACACACACGCTCACCATCATAGTTAACGTCAACTTGTGGATGAAGATGAAACCGAACAGCAACATGATCTTGTTCACTTTGCGCCCTTTTATGTTTTTTCCCCTCTTTATTGGGCATAAAAAAGCGATCAAAACCTTCGATCATATCTCCACTCGTCGCCAAAATAAGACCACGCTCATGAATAAGATTAAAGGAGCGCACATAACCATTATGGCTCGCAATAAAACCTGTTTTCTCAGAATCCTCTATACGGCGCACTTGAACATCAGTTGGACCATCAAACAAAAGGGAAGCGCCATTTTTCTTTTTTTTGTAAAAAACGCCCACCGAACAATCATTAAGTGTCGCAGTTGAATGAGCTGCAGTAACACGCCCTAAATGTCGATAGTCCTCCCGCCCATCAGGATTAACACCGGTATTGATAATAAAACGGTGTCCTTGTGAAGACATTTCAAAAGACAAACATCCCGAACAAGCCTGCTGTGCTACAGAGCGTGGTGGAAATTTTCCTGTATCGGCAAGAATTGTTGTTTGATTGGCTTTTAAGCGCTGAAACCCTGAATAACGCGCATAACTAAAAGGATGTCCTCCTGTTTCATCAAGCTCCAAAAGTGTCGATAACCGTTCCGACACGAGGGCACCAACCCCATTAAAATGCGCCAATGTTTGATCCTCATGGATAAAGAATCGTAAAGCTGGCAACATGCGCTCAACAGAATCAATCAAAATACGGGGTGCTGTTTCATTACTTCGCATAAAAAGGCAACGTAAAGATAATAAATCTGATAATAAATTAAGCAAAATGATAGGACTACGGGAAATATGCCCACCATCAAGCAAAATCTGAAGCGAAAGCTCTTCTATAAGCGTGGTTTGGACCTTTTTTTTCACGGCTGCAGAAACAGGCAAAGCAAGAGATGCAAACGTCAAAGCTGTTGCTGCTTGTAACCGTTGATCATTGTGCTCCATACTGCAAATTGTTACGCGCAAATAACGGAATTGCAAACCAAGTGCACGTAAAAAGCGTTTTTCAAACCGCTCGCTTGCCCCTTCTAACAACATTTTTGAGTGACAAATCCACGAAATCAAACGCCGTGCGACAACAGGACCACTCCAAGCAAGCCCTTTTACCTTTTTACCAGCATGGTCCAGCCAATCTTCTAAAAGAGAACGTGCATGCGCTGCAGCTAAATCACTTTCTGCTGCTTCCATATGGCGCAACCAATGAAAATCATGCAGAGCCGCTTCCCATTCGGGCGTTGGCGCAACCAATGAAAAGGGTGAAACAGCACCAGAATGAACAATATGACCAGCAAAAGCAAAACGACCGTGATAAAATTCATGCGCCATCATCGGATCAGCCACATGCAAATCAATGGGATGGGCTAAAATTTTATGAGGACGAAACCCTGAAAAACGCCAACGAAACAATGGTCCAACCCATAAACGTCGCATAACATGCTGTAGCGTATCGATACAGGCTGCTATCTTTACCTGAGGAGCTTTTACCGCAACCGCCAAAATTCCATCTCCATCTATGCTGAATCAAATACAATTTCGACCATTTTTGTAAATGAAGCGTTAATTAAGCAATTTTTCGTAAACGCGCGGCAAAAAAACCATCCATTCCTAAAAAGGCAGTTTTCTCAGAATCAAAATTTTTATGACAAAAATCTGCCGGCGACGTGCGCAACATCCCCTCACAAAGCAAATGTGTGAGCTCCCCCATTTCTTCTGGATCAATAGGGTCTAAAACAATATCATTGCGTGTTGATAAAATTTTCTCAATGAGATCTTCACCTTCTTCTCGCGCCAATGAACAATTGGAAAAAACAATCCGTCCTCCCTCCTTTACCAAAGCAATGGCGGCGACCAGCAAATCATATTGCAACGCCGCTAACTTGACAACATCATCCCTCGATTTCGTCCATAAAATATCGGGATGACGACGGATTGTTCCTGTAGAAGAACAAGGAGCATCAAGAAGAACCGCATCAAAAAGCTGTGTGGGATGGAAATTTCTCACATCTCCCTGCCAAATGTGAACGGAAAAATGCAGCCGTTCCATATTTTCTTTTAAACGCTTGACGCGGTTAGCAGAAAGCTCAATGGCTGTCACCTCTGCCCCTTGCAAAGCCAATTGTGCTGTTTTTCCCCCAGGACTCGCACAAAGATCAGCAATATTTTTACCCCGAAGCTCTCCCAATAAATAAACAGGCAACGCTGCGGCAAAATCTTGAACCCACCACGCCCCCTCACGATAGCCTGGTAAATCAGAAACAGAACATGCCAAACGATTCAATCGAATAGAACCATTAGGCAACACCACACCGCCAAGTCTCTCCGCCCATCCAACACAATCGGATTTTACTGTCAAATCGAGTGGAGGCTCCACACTTTGAATTTCTATAATTTGACGCGCCTTCTCTATTCCATAAGTTGATACTAAAAGCTCTCCAAACCACGCTGGAACACCTTCAATGGTCGGAATTTGTTGGCGTAAAGATGCCGCCTCACGCGCAACATTGCGCAAAAGAGCATTTACCACCCCTGAAAAACGGCGCATACGAGGATCAAGTTTCGCCACACGCACAGCTAAATCAATAGCGGCATGATCGGGAATATCAAGATAAAGAATTTGCGCCACACTGATATGCAAAAGATGCTGAAGTGACAGTGCTTGTAAAGGCAAAGGGCGCGCTAAAAAGCGCGAGAGAGCCGCCGCAATCGGCCCCCGATGACGCAATGACGTTGTCAAAATAGCCCGACACAATAAACGATCTCGTTGTGAAAGCTTTAAATATTGTGGGTGCCCGTGTTCATTATCCGTTAAACCAGAAAGAGGCGTATCCTTATCAACAACCGCCCCTAAAAGACGCACACACACCTGCCGAACAGCCAATCCTGGAACATCTTTTTCAGACACATGCCCCGCTTTTTTGTGTTTCAAAATAACACCTTTATATCACTGCTTCCTCAAGAGATCTCCTAGAAATCTCCTCAAAAACTCTATGAACGAGAACTTTTTGAATTTTCATAACGAAGCCAAGAAGGACGTTTTGTGACTCGCTGAAAAGTGTCATCTTCTTTCTCACCTGATGCATGAGCCTGACTGCGAAAATCTTCATAATTTTTCTCGTTGCTTTTTTTATTTATAGCGTCTTCTCTATTCCATCCGCCACTTTCAGCAAGAGCCCCTTTCATCTCTTCTGCTTGCCGATAAAGAGCAGCAATACGATTTGCCGTTGCTGGATGTGTTGAAAAAAGACTATCCGCTCCCTCACCGCGCAAAGGATTGATAATAAATAGATGCGCGGTTGCTGGATTATGCTCTGCCTCTTCATTGTAAACCCCATGCCCACCATCAGCAATTTTACGCAATGCCGAAGCTAACCATAAAGGATTACCACATATTTCAGCGCCTCTCCGATCCGCAGCATATTCACGCGTACGGCTAATGGCCATTTGCACGAGCATTGCAGCAAAAGGTGCCACGAGCAATGCAATAAATCCTCCAATTGCCCCCGCACCATGAGAATCCTCCGAAGAGCTACGCTGTCCTCCCATAAAAAAAGCAAAATTACCAAGCATTGAAATTGCCCCTGCAATCGTTGCTGTTAGAGTCATGGTTAAGGTATCGCGATGCTCAATATGTGCGAGCTCATGCGCCATAACGCCAGCAATTTCTTCTGCACTTAACCGCTCTAACAAGCCACGACTCGCAGCAACAGCAGCATTTTGAGGATTACGTCCTGTTGCAAAAGCATTCGGCTGCACGCTATCAAGCACATAAACCTTTGGTTGAGGAAGAGAAGCTTTTTTAGCTAAATCGCTTACGATTTTATAATAAACGGGTGCGGAATGCTGATCAACCTCACGCGCCCCGTACATACGTAAAACGATTTTATCTGAATTCCAATAAGAAAAAAAGTTTAAACCACTTGCCATTAAAAGAGCAATGACCATACCACTGCCCCCTCCAACAAGATAACCAACCCCCATAAAGAGGGCCGTTAAAAAAGCCAAAAGCATGGCTGTACGCATTATGTTCATTACTCAAAAAACTCCATGATAAAAGTCTACCAATGCTATATATATGATGGGGTTTTCTTTCTGCTTCTTCAATGGAATAGGTGTAAAATGAATAAAAAAGATGAAAAAACAAGCCCAAAAAATTCAACTATTGTTAAACAGCAATCTCTTCCTCCCGCAGCACAACGCGCCCTTAAAGAAGCTGAAGCAAGGCGAAAAGACGAAGCAAAAAAAGAACACCCGTTGGAAAACGGTGGACGTGGCGGCAAAGACCCTTCCCGCTATGGAGACTGGGAAATTAAGGGCCGCGCCATCGACTTTTAAAGCCATAGATTTTCAAAATTGAACTTTTAAAACAACCAACGCCGTTTTAAATAAACATTCTTTTAAAGAAGATCCGTTTTTGATTGGCAAAAACGGATAATATTTATTCTCCTAGAATTTTTTTAAAAAGCGTTGATTAAGCAATCATGCTTCTTATTCTGAAGCAGATTCTGCGTCAGCCGCAGCTGCTGCTTCCTCTGCTGCCTGCTTTGCTGCTGCTATACGTTCTTGTGCTTTTTTACCCGGTTCACCTTTATGTGGGTTATTGCGGGTTGGACGTTTTTTTAAGCCAGCGGCATCTAAAAACCGTAAAACGCGATCTGTTGGTTGAGCCCCTTGCCCAAGCCAATATTGGATACGTTCTTCATTAAGTTTCACCCTCGGTCCATCTTTAGGCAACATTGGATCCCATGCACCAACACGTTCAAGAAATCGCCCATCGCGCGGACTACGAACATCCGCCACAACGATATGATAATAAGGACGTTTCTTTGAACCTCCACGGGACAAACGAATTTTCAATGCCATATTTTTCTCCTATTGTCAGCTCTGGCTTTCGTTTAAATTGACTTTTTTTGTTTTTTGCTCTTCAGCAATAACTTCATGATGACGCACAACTTCTTTAATAATAAACTTTAAAAATCTTTCAGCAAAATCAGGATCAAGATGACTTTCCATAGCCAATTGCCGCAAACGTGCGATCTGATGTTGCTCACGCAGAAGATCTACTTTAGGCAAATCATAACGGGCTTTTAAGCGCCCAACAGCCTTTGTACAACGAAAACGCTCTGCTAAAATATGAATCAAAGTTGCATCAAAATTATCAATAGATGCTCGTAAATGCGCCAATTCGTTTAATACTGTTTCCTGCATCACATTCCTTTCCCTCTTTGCATCTTATTTTTTCTTAAAATGCTGAGGAAGTTTTCCCCTATCGGCAATGCCATTGGAAAGACCAGGAAATGTAGGATCACGTCCGGGAAGTCCGGGCAAGACCTTCCCTCCATGGCCATTTTCAATCTGTTTTTGAAGCGTTGAAAGTTGCTTCAGATCCAATCCCGATAAATCAGGCACAGCTGAAGAATCTGCACCTCCCATCCCTCCAAAACCCATTTTGGAGCCAAGGCCTCCTAACATTTTTCCCATAAAGCCGCTTTTGCCTTTACCACCCATGGCTTTCATCATATCAGCCATTTGGCGATACATCTTCAAAAGTTTATTAATATCAGCCGCCGTTGTCCCAGACCCCTTCGCAATTCGTTGTTTGCGGCTATGTTTTAAAAGCTCCGGATTCGCACGCTCTTGGGGTGTCATGGATGAAATAATAGCCAATTGACGATTAAACAAACGATCATCAAGACCCGCCGCCGCAATCTGCTCTTTCACCTTACCCAATCCTGGCAACATACCCATAATACCGCCCATTCCACCGAGTTTTTTCATTTTTTGCAACTGTTCTGCAAGATCATTCAGATCAAATTTTCCGGCCTGCATTTTTTTTGCAAAAGCAGCAGCTTTCTCATGATCCATTGTTTCAGCCGCTTTTTCAACCAAAGAAACAATATCGCCCATTCCGAGAATACGATCAGCAATACGACTGGGATGAAACTCTTCCAAAGCCTCTATTTTTTCACCAGTTCCAATGGCTTTAATTGGCTTGCCCGTCACAGCACGCATAGAAAGAGCCGCACCCCCACGCCCATCACTATCCATCCGTGTTAAAATAATTCCTGTAATCCCTACACGCTCATCAAAAGAACGCGCAAGATGAACAGCATCTTGCCCCGTCAAACTATCAGCCACCAACATAATTTCGTGAGGAAGAGAACATGCTTTAATTTCAGCCAATTCAAGCATCAAAGCTTCATCGATATGATTACGCCCTGCAGTATCAAGAAGAAGCACATCATAACCGCCCAATTTAGCAGCTTGCACAGCACGTGCAGCAATATCAACGGGCAATTGTTCCGCAATAATAGGCAAAGTTGCAAGTTTTGCTTGTTCTCCCAATTGGCGCAATTGCTCCTGTGCAGCGGGACGACGTGTATCTAATGACGCCATGAGAACTTTTTTATTGTGCTTATCAGTGAAACGTTTTGCAAGCTTTGCTGTTGTGGTTGTTTTTCCGGAACCTTGCAAACCAATCATCATGATAACAACGGGAGCAGGTGCATTCAAATCACTCAGAACGCTTTCATTTCCAAGAATACGAACCAATTCATCATGAACAATTTTAACCACCATTTGGCCTGGTTTAATTGATTTAACAATCTCAGTCCCAACGGCTTTTTCCCGCACCCTATCAGTAAAAGAACGAACAACATCAAGAGCAACATCAGCTTCTAATAAAGCGCGACGAATTTCACGCAGCGCCTCTGCAACATCCTGATCCGACAAAGCACCACGCCCCGTCAAATGAGACAGGATAGAACCAAGTCGCTCTTGTAAGGATTCAAACATTATTTACCTCATTGTTTCCGAACAAAGTTGCATAACAAACAAACCAAAAGAACACCCGAGAACGCATCGCGCCGTCGAATGTTGACCTCTGAGATCTCTTCATACCCTTAAACTGGGGTCTCAGTCGGTGGCTCCAAGTTAATTTTGTCACTGAAAGCTTGCTCCTTCAAACAATAAAACCCCAGCTTTGTCAAGTTTTATCATAAAATGTCTTTATATGAAGAAATAAAAACAACAAATACTACACTTCAAAACTTTCAACTTCAACACACATAAAACACCCTGTTTCCTGTTCCATATTCCATAATTTTCCGCTAGAGATATCAAACCAAACCCCATGCAATGTTAAAATACCTTGATCTTTTCGGAACTTTATCCACGGAAACGTCTCTAAATTTCTCAACGAATGGCGAATAGAAAGCTGCTCTAAAGCCGTTTGTTTTTCTGGCCAAGAGAGCGACTTATTATTCAAAACGATTTCTGCGGCTGGTGCTAAAAGACTAATCCATTGGCCAATAAAATCATTTGACGATAAAGATTTACACGTCTCCTTAAGAGCCGTAAGAACCCCTCCACAATGGGCATGCCCAAAAACGACAATATGTTTCACCTCAAGCAATTGCACGGCATATTCAAGAGCCGCTGATGTTGCATGATATTGGTTATCAGGAGAAAAAGGAGGAACCACATTTGCCACGTTGCGCAGGGTGAAAATTTCCCCTGGTTTAGCATCAAAAATCATTTCTGGGACAGCACGCGAATCACAACAAGCAATAACCAAAACTTCAGGTTTCTGTCCCTCAATTGCCAATTGCTGATAATCTGCTGTTTTATATAAAAAATGATTATTTATAAAGTTTTGATAACCACTTAAAAGTCTTTCTGGTAAACGAGTCATTCTCTCTTTACTTCTAATTCTCTCTTTACTTTCATTTCGTATATTTAGAAAAACAAACTATTACCATACAAAAATACTAAAAAGTCCCTTTTGTTGATGCAAAATATTTCTTTAAAGTGCAAATTATTACTAAAAAAGAGCAAAAACAAAGTCATTCTTTTCAAATAAAGAGCTATTTTCTTTAAGAAGAAAGTGTTACAGTATAAAAAGATATAATGGTCTTCTTTTAATGTGAAGACAAGAAAAGACCTCTAAGAGCAAAAAGGGAGAGAAATGTGTTACAACAAAAAACAATAGAAACAAAAAACACACCAGACAAAATAGAAAAAATCCTTTTTGCTCAAACTGATAAAGAAGATATTGCTTATTACGAAAATAAAGAACTTCAAAAAGCCGCAGCCATCGCAGTAAAAGCTTTTAATCTCCATCAGGCAGGAAAAAATACTATCTGCTTTGAACAAAATTTAACCCGCAATAACAGACCTATAACTGTTATCACCCTTGTCAATGATAACAAACCTTTTCTTCTCGATTCTATTTTAAATCTCGTCAATCAACACAAAAACCATATTTATTTGATTGCACACCCTATTCTTGATTGTACTTCTGGAAAACGCATCAGTCTGATGCAAATTCACATCGAGTCTTTAAACAAACAGCAGATACAAAAACTTGAACATGAACTCACCTTAGTTCTTAAGCAGGTTAATGCTGCTGTACGAGACTGGAAACCTATGCTTGAAGAAGTTGAAAAGCATATTCATGCCTATCAAACAAGCCTTCCCTCACATTACAAACAAGAAGGCGAAAAGGCTATTGAATTTCTTCACTGGCTCACAGACGATAATTTCATCTTCCTTGGCATGCGCACTTACAACTTCATCAAAGATCAGAAACCTATAAAATCTTTTACAGCGAGTAACGTCGAACTTGGTATACTCGCGGATGCTTCTATTCATATTGTTGACGATGAAAGTATGAAAGAACCACCCCAGGAAGTCTTATCCTTTATGGAAAGTGATAACCTGTTCATTGTGACAAAAGCGAACAGCCGCTCCAAAATTCACCGTTCCGTTTGGCTCGATTATATTGGTCTTAAAATCTTTGATAAAGAAGACCAGCTCTGTGGAGAATTACGTATTGTAGGGCTTTTTACCTCTTCAGCTTATACACGCTCTATTTTGCAAATTCCTTTTTTAAAAGAAAAAGCCCAAACCATCATTCAACGCCTTGGACATAATCACGCTGATTATTCAGGAAAAGCCCTTATCAGTGTTTTAGAAACCTATCCAAGAGATGAAATGTTTCGTGTTGATGTTGATACACTAACAGAAAATGCCAAACTTATCCTGCAATTAGACGAACGTCCACGTTTGCGGGTGCTCGTCCACACTGATTCTTTTGGACGTTTTGTTTCTATCCTTGTCTATGTACCCCGTGACCATTACAGCAGCAGCCTCCGTGAAAAAGTTGGCGAACATTTTGTTGAACTTTACAAAGGCGACTTTTTTGAATCCTATCCGCTATTTCTGGAAAGCACTCTTATCCGTGTCTATTATATTATCCATCGCAAAGTAAGCGAAATTGTTCCACTTCACGAGCGCACCACACTTGAACAACATGTTCGTTCAATCGCACGAAGTTGGGAAGATAGTGTTCAAGCCATCGCTCTTACCCATAAAACAACAGAACCACAAACCCGTCTAGCCAGTGAATTTCCCAACAGTTATCGTGATTTATTCTCAACAGAAGATGCCATTAAAGACGCCGGACATATTCTCAGTCTTCATGATGATAACCCCCTTTTTGTGACCTTTTATCACGCGCAAAACAAAGAAAAACAGAACATTTCTCTTCGTCTCTTTCACCGCCATGAAGCCCTTGCTCTTTCCAAACGTGTTCCACTGCTTGAAAATATGGGATTTCGTGTTATTGCTGAACAAACCCTTGAATTACCAGATGGCAACGGGCAATCTGTATATCTTCATGATATGCAATTAGAGAGTACTTTCCAGCTCAGTCTCGATTTTGAAAAAGACGGTCAAAAGCTTGCCGAAACTTTTGAAGCCATTTGGGCACAAAATGCTGATAATGACGCCTTTAATGCCCTCACCCAAACAGCTGAGCTTGATTGGCATGAAATTGTTATTTTGCGCCATTACGGGCGCTATCTCCAACAAGCTGGAATTCCTTACTCGCAAGATCGTGTCGCCCAAACTTTAAATGCTTATCCTGACATTACCAAAGAGCTTTATGCTTTATTTCATTTAAAATTTCATCAAAGCCATACAGAAAAAGAACGAGCAAAAAACCAACAGATTATTCAAAGGCGCATTGAAGAAAAATTACAGAAAGTATCTGGTTTAGATGATGATCTTATCTTACGCCGGTATAGTAACCTTATCGATGCGAGTTTACGAACGAATGCCTTTACACCTCTTAGCGATGGCAGTCCACGGCGTATTTTAGCCACCAAATTAAATCCACGCCAAATTGAAGGTTTGCCTGAACCACGCCCTTATCGAGAAATTTTTGTTTATGGACCAGAAGTTGAAGGAGTCCATTTGCGTTTTGGACCTATCGCTCGTGGCGGAATTCGGTGGTCTGACCGCGCACTCGATTATCGCACTGAAGTGCTTAGCTTAGTCAAAGCCCAACAAGTTAAAAATGCAGTTATCGTTCCTGCAGGGGCAAAAGGTGGCTTCTATCCCCATCGCCTTCCTCAAACAAGTGATCGTGCTGTTATCATAGAAGCAGCGCGACAAGCTTATACGGACTTTATAACAGCTTTGCTCTCCATCACAGACAATCTGGTTAACGGCAAAATAAGTGCGCCCCACAATGTCATCTGTCATGATGACCCTGATCCCTATTTTGTTGTTGCAGCCGACAAAGGAACAGCAACCTTTTCTGATACAGCCAACGCCATCAGCCAAGCAAACCATTTTTGGCTCGATGATGCTTTTGCCTCTGGCGGCTCAGCAGGTTATGACCACAAAGAAATTGGGATTACAGCGAAAGGTGCATGGGAAGCCGTTAAAAGACATTTCCGAGAATCATTTAATCAGGATATTCAAACAACGCCCTTCACCTGTGTCGGTGTTGGCGACATGTCTGGTGATGTCTTTGGCAATGGAATGCTCCTTTCCAAACAAACAAAATTGATTGCCGCTTTTGATCACCGCGATATCTTTATTGATCCAGATCCGAACATAGAGGAAAGCTATGCAGAGCGTGCACGTCTCTTCAAACTACCTCGCTCAAGCTGGCAGGATTACAACCAAAGCAAATTATCAAAGGGCGGTGGTATTTTCTCACGAAAAGAAAAAACCATTACGCTCTCCCCTGAAGCAGCAGGGGCTATTGGTTTCGAAAAACAAACAGGAACCCCCTTTGAAATTATCTCTGCTCTTCTCAAAGCCCCTGTTGATCTTTTATGGTTTGGTGGCATTGGGACTTACATCCGCGCCACAACAGAAAGTGATGCCCAAGTAGGTGATCGTGCAAATGATGCAATACGCATTACCGGAGAACAAGTGCGTGCAAAAATTATTGGTGAAGGGGCTAATCTTGGTGTTACGCAGCGTGGACGGATTGAATATGTCTCAAATGGTGGTCGCTGCAATACGGATGCCATTGACAATTCAGCCGGCGTGAATTGTTCTGATATTGAAGTCAATCTCAAAATTGTTCTTGCATCAGCACTTCGTGCTAAAACACTCACCCGCGAAGAACGCAATAAACTCTTGAAAAAAATGACTCCTCAAGTCGAACAACTCGTCTTGCGCAACAATTATCTACAACCGCTTGCTCTTTCTTTAGCAGAAAGCCAAAGCACTGCTGATTTACCCTATCAAATACGTTTTATGCATGATTTGGAACAAAAAAAGCTTTTAGATCGCAGAGTTGAAGTACTCCCTGATGAGCAAGTTTTACGGCAAAGAATAACCCAAGGCAAAGGTCTTATCCGTCCAGAACTCGCTGTTATTTTCGCCTATGCTAAATTAACGCTCAAAGAAGAAATTGCTCATAGCCCCATTGTTGATGATGACTATTTCAACAGAGCCTTGCTGAATTATTTTCCAACCCAAATTCAAGAAAATTTTGAAAAGGAAGTCATTAACCATCAATTGCGTCGTAATATTATTGCAACGCTGATTGCCAACGATCTTGTCAATCGTGGAGGTCCCACTTTTGTTAAGCAACTCCACGATGCAACAGAACAAAAGACTGAAAATATTATTCGTGTTTTCATTGCCATCCGTGATGGTTTTGAAATTCCTCAACTATCTGATCAAATTGATAAGCTTGATAATAAAATACCCGGTCTTGTCCAAAACAAACTCTACGCAGCAATGACCCCAATGCTCTTTGAAACAACAAATTGGGGTTTACACAACATGGATCTCTCACGTCCATTAGAAGAAATTGTAGAAACAATAAAACAAGCCCGTAGTGTTATTGAAAAAGAGCTTATGCATTCTCACGATAATGATATTAAGCAAAAGATTGAAGAAAAAGCACGACACTACAGTGAAGAAGGGGCTCCAAAAGCATTAGCAAAACAACTGGCTCTCTTGGAAGCTGCTCCAACCATCTGTGACATTTCTTTAATTGCAAAACAAAGCAACAGCGATCTTATTAAAACTGCAGAGATCTATTTCTCACTTGCGCAAATCATTCGTATCAACCGAATTAACGAAGCAAGTCGTATTATTCCTGTAGTAGATTATTATGACAGTATGGCTTTAAGCCAAGCCAAAGAAAGTATTTCCGAAAGCTTACGGCAAATCGTCATTAAAATTCTCAAAAATTATGGAAAAAAAGAGAATCCTTTTACCACTTGGAAAAAAACAGAAGAAGATCATATTCACAATGTCACAAACCGTATTAGTGCCCTTATTGA
This sequence comes from Bartonella sp. B1099, assembly GCF_944801835.1. GTDB lineage: Bacteria > Pseudomonadota > Alphaproteobacteria > Rhizobiales > Rhizobiaceae > Bartonella. The sequence goes on from NZ_CALYLN010000001.1 coordinate 591,341, forward strand.
AAATGATCTCAATATTTCTCGTTTTACTTTTGCAGCAGGGTTGATTTCTCAACTGCAAAATACTGGCTTTCAAACTTAACATGACTATAAAACAATCCAGTTTAAAAATTTCCGTTCCATTCTACCAGATCAAACCAGCAAAGATGAAGCGGGAGTTTTTGTTTTGAGATGCAGCACCCAAAATAAAAATTCCGCTCTCTATCACAACAGAATTACTTATAACAATTTCAAAAAGACAACAGGAATGGATTTTAACAATTAATTTCTCAACGTAAAAACATCAATTTTCAGATTTAAAAGCAGTATGTTTGAGAAAAATATTAAGAAGATTCTGTACTTTACGAGCTGTCTTAGCTTTTATATACTAAATTGGAGCAAAAAAAAATTGTGTATCTCGGTTTGTGTAATCTCTAAAACAATAGTCAATCTCATTTAGGGAAAACGTAGAGTTTTAAAGGTATAAATCTGTTCCCATCCTTATCATCATTTTTTAATTTAGCTTTACGGATTTCAAAAGAATTTAGAGCAATATTTTTAAAACAATAGAGATTTTTGATTGCCTCACGCTTTTGTTTATCACGTTCTTTAAGAAAGTCACGACTTTCACATAAAACAAAGCGCCCCAAACAAAATACACTGCGTCGCATATTCATCGGCGTGTTTTAAAACGACATCTCTCAAAGCGCACCCTAGCACATTTCACGGCACCGACCATGAATAATACAATGATACCCCCCATGGAATAATATAAAATCTATACCATCATCTTTTATACACATGAAGAAGTAAGCCGGCGCCCTCACACACTTTTCCAGCCCCTAATGTGTGCAATACCTTTGAACTATTGAGACGGTTCATAAGAGGCATTTTTAGCCCTTTCTTAAGCAAGTGATCCACATGGCTTTCCCATTCACAACATACAAGGAGGAAGGATTTTGTTTGATTCAATATGAACAAGATTGAAATGAGAAGAGAGTCTTACAATCTTCAAGATTCTCATTCAACATATAAAACAGTGGACACTTTTTATAAAGCAATACCTAGCCATACAGACGCTCTTATTCATTTCTTCTCAAACCTAAAGTGGAGCAAGACGACCAAGTTCTAAAAATCCCAATTTGACCCAGCCATGGCTAATAGTTAAGGGAAGAATGGGAGAGCCATCTGCATTTTTAGGCAGTGTACTCAAAATAAAAAGTAACGCTTGAAAATTATCCGTTTCTTCAGGAAACAAATGTTGCAAAGCCTCAAGAAACTTCACGTGCTGTATACAAACAATTTCGAATGTTGCTGACAAATATCCTTCATCATCAAAAGAAAAAGGTCCACTAATATGCACCCCACCACCTGTATGAAAAGCCAATTTAGCATGCTTTAAAACGCCATTTTTTCCATACAGACGCTGTTTCCAATTTTTTCCTTCATGGCCAGACAGAAGAGAGGCATCATTTAAAATCCATTCCAAATTTCCATCGATTTTTGGAATTTCAACAGAAGAAGATATAAAAATTGGAGAAATATCAAAACCATCAAAAATGATATTTCCTGAGAAATGCTTCTTTTCATGTTTAAGATCAAGACGCAAAAATTCTGTCGTTATTTTTTGAGAGACATCTTTTGGCTGTAATGGCTGTGAAACCCCATCAGGACTATCTTGCAACAATGCCGGATTTTCAACACTTTGTTGTGTTGCCTTTTTGTCTGTCGCTTTTGATCCTAATGCCTCTTGAAGCTTTTGATCCTCAAGAGAAGAGGCAAGAGGAGAAAGTTCAAGCCCTTCAGCGATAACCTTCAATGTCTGACCCGTTTTCCAATAAGGTTCTGTTTCAATCACCAACTTACGCCAATGGGATACGATGGAAGTTTTCCCAGAAAAAACAATTGATGCAGGAGAATCAACATTAAATTCGACCAAATGAGGTGCATAAATTGGTGCACCAGCTGTCAAACGCCCCGTCGATAAAGAAATCCCGTATAAAGGCCAAGAAAATTGAAACTTGTCACAAACAACACCGATACGCAAAGGATAACCATTCTTGCGCACATTCTCACACACGGCCGCCATATTACCGGAAGATGCTTTTGCAGATATATCAGAAACATAGTTTTCTATTTTACGTGAAAAAAAAACCAGAAAGCGCTATAAATGAGGATCAGAGCAAGACAAAACAGCCCCCATAATAAATAGCGCAAAGAAAAACTTTTTTGTGATGATGGTATTTGAGAGGACGTAGACAACTTTAAAACTTTCTTTACCTTTTGATTTTCACCCCACCCTAAAAAGGATAAAGTTTCTTAAACATTCACCAATCTATAAACAATCCAGCTTCTTAATCTATCGGATTTTATCTACTGAGCACGTTATGGAGGACATAATTCACCGTCCTAAAGTATAGTATCTCACACGCTCAAGAAGCAAGACTTTCTTAAGAGAACCCTTTACACTTTCTAACAAAAAATACCTTATATGTAAAGTTTTACATGCGCTGTCTATCTTCAACCTTAAACGACATTATTTTACAGTACAACAAGAATGACAATGACAAATTGATTTACAGTAATAACTTACTGTTTTGCATGTTGAATTGAGAGTCCAGAATCTCGTAAGATTCTCTCATTTCAAACCTGTTCCAGGTTGAATTAATCAAAACCATTTTCTTACACGTCAAAAGCGAAGCTGACGTAGAGGTAAAAACGGCACAAGAAAGGACAAAAAGCCTTTTCATGAATCGTCGAGAAATGCCAAGGGATGTCACAATATTGGGTCGGACAGAGTGTGTGATGGTGCCGGCTTACTCCTTCACAAGCATAAAAATGGCGGTGTTCTATGTATTTTATATTATTCCATGGGAGCTTTATCATTATACTATTCATGATCAGCACCGTGAAATGTGCTTGAGTATGCTTTGAGAAATGTCTCTTTAAAAACAAGCCCGTAACCATGCAACTAAATGACGTTCTGTTTTACGTAAAGGTCGTGAGCCCATTAAGAATATAAAGTACATACTCACACCAGTGCGGGCGGTGTACAAAAGATCTGCCGTAATGCACCTTCAAACCATTGGCTTAAAGCTTGATCATAGATTAAACGCCCTTTTAAATGTGCACAAGCAGGTTGAGCACCTTTTTCGGTCAATTTATGGGCCGAACGCACCAACAAACGCCGCATCATAGCGCGGGTAAATTCAGCATGAAATTGCAAGCCCCATGCATTTTTTCCATAACGGAAAGCTTGCGTAGGATATGTATACCCTGTTGCCAAAAGCTTTGCCTCTTTTGGTAAATCATAAATACCTTCATCATGAAAATGGTAGACCATTTCTGGCCAATTCATCAATTCCTTTCCTTGTGGGGTCACTTCGAGTGGATACCAGCCCACTTCAACAGTCCCATCACTTCTTGTACCAACGCGTGCTCCTAAGTTTCGCGCTAACATTTGTGCCCCCAGACAAATACCCAAAAAAGGTTTATTTTCCTTTAGAGATAACGAAATCCAATCAATTTCCTCACCAATATAGGCTTCGCTGTCATTCACACTCATTGGACCCCCTAAAATAACAACACCGGCATAATGTTCTAATGTATCAGGGAGTTTTTGCCCAAAAATAGGACGATAAACATCAAGAACAAAACCATTTTGTTGTAAAAATTTTCCCAAACGACCAGTATAGGTAGACCGCCGATGAATAACGACAGCAATCCTTGGTTTGCTATTTTTTTGCTTTTTATCAAGACATCTCTGATTTAAAAACATTTTTTAATCAATCACCTCTGCAACCGAGCAAAACTTCATTTTTAAAGCATAAGAGAATAATTTTATTGAATAAGATTAACGATATTTTTTCTTCTACATTCATTGTTTCTTCTGAGAAAACCCTCAAATTACCCTGTTGATGCAATTTAAAATAAACGAAATTTTTTCCTCGATAAAGACGTGTCCTCTTCTTCTGTTTTAACCCCTGGATCATCAACATTTAAATGAATTTGGCTGAATGTTTTTGCATCTTGTTCTTTTATATCTTGTTTGTCCACCTGCATATTATGCAAAAAAGAATCATCTACAGGCTTTGATTTTTCAAGCTTCTTATCTTCAACCCCTTCAGTTTTTTCCACCATGTCCTTTTTATCTTGGCTGTTTGACACAATATTGACCGCCTCTAATGTAAGAGAAGGTACACGGGGAGGCGCTTTCCATTCAAAGCAACCCAAACGTCCACTGATTGGAGAAACAGCTGACCAAGAAGAAAAAATAGATCCCTCACACATCCATACTGGATCACGTTCAGCACGAAGAGCTAAGGAAAGCCATTGACGCACAGCACCTTGATTGTTTCCCTGTGCTTCCTCAATATCTGCCAATAATAAATAAACACTTTCCCGTGGATGATACTGCAATGCTTTTTGTGCCTGCTCTCTTGCTAATGCCATTTCACCAGCATCCAAAGCGGCTTTAGCAATAAGGAAAGCTGACTCAAATGCATCTTTATTATAAGAAGCAAGTATCTTAGCCCTTTTCAACCGCCCAATAGCTCCTTCTTCTCTTTCAAGATAAAGTGTCCCCAAATCAGGATGAGGATCCTTCTGCCAAGCAGCTATAATCATTTTATCCGCTTTACGCGTTTCATTTAATTTATAAAGAATATCAGCAGCTATAATCGTTATTGGAACAAAATCAGGCGCCAATTTATGAGCTTTCAAAATGGCTTCACGTGCTTGTACTGGATGTGTATCAAACAGATGAAGAGCCTGTCCACTTAACAGTAAAACCTGTATATGCTGTCGCTCTGGAGTCACGCGCGCAGAACGCGGGAGAGCTTTTTGTGCTCTTTCAAAAACAGTAAGTGCCCGATCCCATTTACCCTCAGCACCCAACCGATCAAGCACCGCCTGATGCGCCCACACAAGTGCTGGCGATAAAGACAGCGCTTCTTCTGCATATTGTTGCGCTGCCTCATAAGCTTTACTCTTCATCGCCTCACGAAACAAACCATAAAGTCCAACCAATTTTGTCGGATCTTCCTTTCTCATCTCCTCAAAAAGACCGATAGCCCGAACAGAGTTATTTTGTAAAGACAAGGTTTGCGCTTTTAAGAGTTTCACCAATGGCTCTTGTTTTCCTGCAAGATATTTAGCAACCTGTGCTTCCATTCTTTGCGCAACCATACCATCACCAGCAAAAGTTGCAAGAATCCCCTTTGAGAGAGCTTCATAACCGCGCCTTCGATGACGTTTATAAAAATAATTGGAAAGCGCACTCGGTATGGAAAAAAAGAAAGACAATAACCACCACAAAAGCACCAGCGCTACAAAAAGCAAAGTAAGCACACTTAATACTGTAAGCAATGAAGCAGAAAATCTGAAATTCAAAAATGTGAGGACAAAAATACCATTATGATTAGCAACCCACCCGAAAGCTAACCCAAAGATACAAACAACAAAAGTATAAATAAAAACACGTATCATCTGGAGCCTATTTTACTTTGTTGCCTTAAAAGACCCTTGTTGCACAGACAACAACAATTGCTGCAGCAATTGTTGAACCGCAATATGTCTTTCAAGCTGCTGAACAAAATCTCTTGAAACATCTTTTGCATTTTGAGGTAATGATTGCCATTCGCTCAAAGCCTTTTCGTAATCACCCACTTGAATGGCAACTTCCATGCGTGCTGTAATAGCCCCTAGCGTCATCCCTTCAACATTTCCAATCGGTCGCGAAACAACGAGCCCTTTTATCCACGCTAAAATTCGGTCAAAAAAACCAGCATCTGACGTAACAATATTTTGCGTACCAACAATTGCATCAGCAACACGCGCAAAATCAACAGAGAGTTGTGCTGAACTTGGAAGACCTACAGTAGCTGTCTTTTGCAACAGATCAAGTCCATCAATCGAGGGTGATAATTGCTCTAACAGCTTTAATTCATTATTATAAGATCCACCCCGTTCTACAGCATTTTTTAACGAACTGATCGCTGTAAAAAGTGCTGTATTTATTTCTTTTTTTTCATTATTTTTAACAATAATTTCTTGCTGTAGTGCTTCCAACTGTTTTTTTAACGAAGCAAGATCATGTGCATTGCTCTGCCCGATAGACAAAGCCGTTTCTATCTCTTTTGACTCTCCAACAAAAGTTTGTACAACCTCTTCAAGAGCTTTTACTTTTTCCTCTAAAATCGCAAAAGCTTTTCTGCTTTCCTTTTGCAAAAGTTCATCGTTTTTCATTGTTTGAAACTGTTGTGATGAAAAAGAAGAAAATGCTGTTTTTAACGCATCAATCTCCTGAAGGACCTGCTCCAATTGTTCTCTTGTTTCTTCACTTGTGTCTTTTGCAGCTTCAGCAATCTGCAAAACTTTTTCCTCTCCAACAGAATTTTCCTCAGAAGAAAATGCTGTTTTTAAGGCATCGATCTCTTGAAGCATTCGCTCCAATTGTTCTCTTGTTTCTTCACTTTGGCCTTTTGCAGCCTCAGCAATCTGTAAAACTTTTTTCCCTTCAGCAGAATTTTTCACAAAAGGAGAAGAAAACAAACCCACCCATTGAAGCCCCACAAAAATTCCCAAAGCAATGAGTCCCCCTAAAACCCCTGAAAGAGGCAACAAAAGCCAAGCTGTACGAGAAGTACTTTGATCCTGATTTTGCATATTCTGTTTTTCTTGGACATGAGATTCTACAGAATTTTGTATTTTTTCCTCTGAATCATGGGAAGCAGCTTCATGTTCAATGACTGGCTTCTTACGACGCGTACCAGTATAATGCGATTTAACTTTTGGTTTTGAAGAATCGACCATTTTTGTTACTTTTTGTGCACACTTCTTTTAATGATAAAATAATAAAATGAAAAAAGTTTTAAAAATGAAGCTTTTCTCAAATATCTTTGTTTTCTTTACACACTTTTCATAAAGTGTATAACTTTATAGAAATTTTCTAAAACGCATTTTCCTCAAGAATATTTACAATGATAAACTTTAATAGACAAGTTTTTAAAAACATAGCTTCATTTTATACTCAAAAATACAGCTTCATTTTTTAATCAACAATGCCATAAAATTCAAAAAAGTGCCAAATGAAATCATTCTCTCATAGAAAAATCAATTCTTAATAGAAAAACTTTGCATCTTTTTCTGTTCATGGTACGCACACAGGAAAGAAGCTTCAATATAAGGTTTTGTTTAAAATGCGTCTGTTGGGAATAGAAACAAGTTGTGATGAAACGGCAGCGGCTGTCATTGAATACAACAATGAATCAAACAGCCGAATTCTTTCCAATATTGTTTGGAGTCAAATTGATCATCATGCACCCTATGGGGGTGTTGTTCCTGAAATTGCCGCGCGTGCGCATGTTGAAATTCTTGATCATTTAATTCTGCAAGCCCTCACAGAAGCAAACATAAAACTAAAAGATATTGATGGCATTGCAGCCACTAGTGGACCTGGTTTAATGGGGGGGCTATTGGTAGGTGTTATGAGCGCAAAGGCACTCTCTCTTGCCACTGGAAAACCATTTATTGCCGTCAATCACTTAGAGGGACATGCTTTAACAGCTGTATTAACGCACAATGTCAAATTTCCTTATTTATTACTTTTAGTTTCAGGCGGACATACACAAACAATCCTTGTTCATGGAGTAGGCAACTATCAGCGTTTAGGAACCACCATTGATGATGCATTAGGAGAAGCCTTTGATAAAACTGCAAAACTTTTAGGTCTTCCTTATCCTGGTGGACCAGCGCTTGAAAAAGCAGCTTTATTGGGTGATAAAAATCGCATCCCTCTTCCACGACCTTTAAAAGGTGAAAAACGGTTAGATTTTTCTTTTTCAGGCCTCAAAACGGCTGTTCGACAAGCCGCAACAGCCATAGCTCCTCTTACAGAAAATGATGTTGCTGACATTGCAGCAAGTTTTCAAGCCGCTGTGACCGATACGGTGCGTGATCGCGTTCAATTGGCTCTACAACACTTTACCAACCAATACCCTTTCTCTCATGATCAAGAAAAGCATTCCCCTGCTCTAGTTGTCGCAGGCGGAGTTGCCGCAAACCAAGCACTTCGCTTGACATTGGAAGAACTTGCCCATCAACATGGTTTCGAATTTATAGCGCCTCCTCTTTCCTTGTGTACGGATAATGCAGCAATGATTGCTTTTGCCGGTGCACAAAAGCTCGCGCGTGGAGAAATAAGCTCGCTTGATATTGCTCCTCGCTCACGCTGGCCATTAGATGAAAAAGCCTCACCCTTAATCGGGACGGGACGCCGTGGAACAAAAGCATAAGAAAATTGCTTTCCCTCACCTTTTAAAGAACAAAGATTTTCACTCAATCCGGTCTGTAATCTAGATAGTTATTGAATCGATTTCCCACCTGTAAACGATTCCATCTGCTTCTTATTTTACACGATTCACTTAACCCAAAACTTGATACGCGAACTTAAATATTCATCACATATTCTAAAAACACTTCATGTTTCAAAGAAACTGCCTTATATCACCACACTTCACATGACAGTATTTTACGGCATCATAAGACGCACCTTACCCCTTACCGAAGCATAATATGAAGCCATTCTTTAACTTCTTCACCTTTGATCACCCATTTGTTTCAAGACCATTATCATCACTTTTTAGAACCAATTTTCTTGCTAAACTTTTTCCAACGCAATACTGCCACAGTAAGCGCATTTTAAACCGTAGCCGAAAAACAGATAATGCTCGTTCTTTACGCCATTTTAAAAATCATCATTGATGATGTTACCAATATGCTTATAAAAATACATATGATGAATACATAACAGTCTATGAAAAGGTGAACGCATGGCTTATTGGCTTTTTAAATCTGAACCCCATAAATGGTCATGGGAGATGCAAAAGAAAAAAGGAGCTGATGGCGAACAATGGGATGGTGTCCGCAATTATCAAGCCCGTAATAATATGCGCGCCATGAAATATGGTGATAAAGGTTTTTTTTATCACTCAAATAAAGGGTTAGAAATTGTAGGCATTGTAGAAATATGTGCTGAAGCACACCCCGATTCTACAACTTCTGATCCGCGCTGGGAATGTGTGGATATCCGCGCACTTTGTGACATGCCAACACCTGTTTCATTAAAACAAATTAAAGCAAATCCCAAACTAGCCAATATGGTGCTGGTCAATGCCAGCCGTTTATCAGTACAACCCGTGACAGAAGATGAATGGAAAGAAGTGTGTTTGATGGGCAACCTTAAGAAGGAAATGCCTTGATCTTAAAATAATAATTTTTTATTCATCAACTCATATGGAAAAGAGCTTTACAGCACAGAAGGACAAGCACAACGCATCCCTTACGTGTTCTCATGCTAATGTTTCTTGTTATTTTTTATTCTATATCCTTTCTCAATACAACTCTCACCAAATTGCACCAACACCCTCTTCATGATACATCTTTTCAGAATACTCAACAATTATAGTGGACAACACCACGAGCACTACACCACCCAATTCCCATACAAATGTGATGAAAAAACTAAACTAAACGTAGATAAAAAACATGCCTCTTATGAAGAATCTCAAATACCAAGGATAAGCAACATTGGGAGTAAGCTCAAATATATAATGGCACCGGCTTGTTTCTCTATGAGTGTAAAGATGATGATCCCCCATGGCAAAACACACCCTAAAGTATAAAACAACGCTTCCAATCAATGTATAAATATTCTGCGTACGAAAGATACATCTTCTTTTTAGCAAGAAACTATAGAAATCGTGAAAGTTCATTTTTTACAGACTCTCTTTTTTAACTTTCCTCTTTTAATTTTTCTTGCATGAAATCTCATTTTTCATGAAACTGCTCTTTATCAATCAGTGCCTTAACATGCCTATAAGGGAAAATATGAACCACCATACTCTTTTAATCATTGAAGATGATGATCTACGTCCCATTTTGGTGGAACAATTGCAAATGCATCAAGAGTTTGAAATTTTCCAAGCAAAAACAGCTGACGCAGGAATGAAAATAATCCAAGAAGAAAATATTGATCTCATCATTTTGGGATTTGAACTTCCTGATCTGGATGGTCGCAAAGCCGTTAAACAATTACGCACCCAAGGATTTCGTGCGCCCATTATTATGATAACGAATGATGATACAGACTGCGATAGTATCTTAGATCTTGAAACAGGCGCCAATGATTATGTGACAAAACCCTTTCGCTTTGCGGTGTTATTAGCGCGAATTCGAGCACAGTTGCGCCAATATGAACAAAATGAAGACGCAACCTTTCAGATTGGCCCCTATACTTTTAAACTAAGACAAAAGCTCCTTCTTGATCAATGCAACAATAAAATCTATCTCACAGAAAAAGAAGCTGCGATTCTCAAATGCCTCTATTACGCTAACGATAAAATTGTCAGCCGTGAAACATTATTAGAACAAGTTTGGGGTTATAATGAAAATATTATCACCCATACTTTAGAAACCCATATCTATCGTTTACGACAAAAAATCGAAAATGATCCCTCCAATGCACAAATTCTCATAACCGATCAAAATGGGTATCGTTTAAACTTTTAATTTGATATGGACTGTTTCAAAAATAATTTTAGTATCTTTAGCCTTCCTTTGCATTAAGACAAAAACAAGATGAAAAAACGCTCACATGCAATTTGGGTGGTAGCGTATAAAGTTTTCATCTATCAGCACTTTTATGACAAAATACAAAAAATCCGTTATGAAAATATCCCAACACGAAAACCAACAATAGAAATACTTTCCATCCTCACGATATACTTGGCAACTTCTGCTTCATATACTTTTGCTCTCTTTAAAAATTTAAAATATGTTTCGCATACAAACAATCGTACTCTCTTTTAAGGCAGCATTCTTTATCATAAGTATCTTCTTTAACATATTGATATTTATAATTATTTTTTAAAGATACCGCTCCCCTTCACTGCTTTACCTCACATTTTTGAGCCTACATTGAGAGATAATTTTTATATTTTCTCCCCATCCCTTACTTATCTCCTCTTAAAAGACAGGATAATTCATTATAAGAATGCAAAATGTTTATCTTAACGATAAAGAGAGACATTAAGCACCACCCTCTTTACACTTAATAAAAGAGTAAGCGAGCACCATCACACATTTGAGCCTGCTCTAAAATGTTGTGACAGCCCTATAATTCTTGAGACAGTCCATAAAACTCATAAGAAGCATGTTTTTTCTTATATAATTTCAACCTACATGGCCCACCCACTTGTGTACAAACAAATAATTTTGTTTGATTCAATATGCGGAAAATTTGAAATAAAAGGTAGTTCTTATGCCAATAGCAAAATGATTAATGATCTTTATAAATTAAAATATTTCTTGTCTGTGGGGATAAAGCAGGAATAAAAACACGTCGTGACTGACGACGCTGTACAAGTAATCCCTGATAGATACGTTTTTGCGCCTGACACATTAGGAGGCCACCAAAATAGGGAAAAAGATGGCGTGCAAATGGTTCATAAAAAAATGAGAACAACCGCGAAACATAACCTGTAGAAGGCATATAATGGACAATTTCTTGTATTGGTCCAGAAACAAAATTTGTTTTTTCAAACAAACGCGTAATCTGTTGCCGCGTATAAGGTTCACCGTAACCAAAAGGCGTAGTCGTATTACGCGCCCAAAAGCCAGAACGATTAGGAACAATGACAATTAAGTGACCATTGGGGGCTAAAACACGCCATATTTCATTCAACGTTTCAAATGAATTCTCTGTATATTCCAAGGCATGAACCAATAAAATACAATCAACCGATACATCAGAAAGTGGCAAATCTTCTTCAAAAACAAGCGCTGTAGCAACTTTTTCAACACAAGGCCAAGACGAAGCACCTTGTCTTGCTGGCATAAAAGCAAAACATTGTTGAGTCCGTTCACGCAATGCAGAAAGATAAGGAAGGGTATACCCCAACCCCATAACCCGTTTATCCGCAAGATCTGGCCACCATAAATTCAACTGGTCACACAGTGTCTTTTGTACACGTAGTCCAAGTGCAGAAGCATAAAAATCTTTCAGTGTAACGATATCCAACTCAACATACCATGTAGAAATAAATTTCAAAATATTACAGTTTTTATTTACTCACCCTATATGGACTTCTACACTTTCTCCGCAATAGCGAACATTTTAATATTTCACATTTTAAACTTAAATAACCCCAAAAACCGTACAATAGATGATTATTGCACTATAAGCGCTTTAATCATTTTCTTTTGAGATGAACGCCATAGAGGTTTCTCATACGTTGTTTCTGACATCAATTAAGAAAAAAGCCAACAATTTGTTAATTAAAATGCAGCAACCTTTCAAGATAGTTTTTGTCTGCTTCTGGAATATGTTCCTTGCCCAAACGTTTGCGAATTTCATCCAAAATTTGCCGCGTACGCATTTGATCACTTTCTTGTGGGAGTGCCTCACTTTCCTGTCCTTCATCGCTTTTTGAAGAAAGTGGACGCCCTAAAGGGTCTTTGGGACCAGAATCAGAGTTTTGAGCATTTCCTGTTTCTTTGAGTATTTCACGCATTTTTTTCAAAACACTTTGGGCACCTTGTCGCAAAGATTCCAAAGCATCAGACTGATTTTGTATAGATGCCTGATGATTTCCATGATCAAGAGCATCTCCTGCAGAATTCATTTTTTCTTCCGCTTTTTTCAATGCATCACCTGTTTCAAATCCCTGTTTTGATAATTCTTTTTCTAATGTTGATAATTCAGACTGCAATTCAGTCTGACGTTTTTTTAAAGATTTTTTTTGTTTTTCCGGTACATTTTCCCCACGTTTTTGTTTCATCTCCAACTGATGCGTTTCATTGAGAATTTCTTGCTGACGACGCATTAAATCACCAAGTTTGTCCATTTTTTCTTTCATTTGTGCAGATTGATTGTTTTCTTTCTCATTATGATTGCCTTTTTGCACATGCAAGTGGTCAAGCGTCTGTTCAATTTCCGTCAAGAGCTGTTCTGCTGCTAAAGAAGAGCCTGTTTTAGCCATTTCCTCAATGAGATTCAGCTTTTCTTGTAATGTATTTTCAGAAAGATTAGGACTTTTTGAGCTTTTAGAATTTTTAGAAACTTGACCATCTGGTGCTTTTTCAGCCAAAGCTTGAATATACGCATCCATAGCTTGACGTAAATCTGCCATAAGCCGTTCAATTTCTGCCGCTGGAGCACCATATCGCAGTGCATCGCGTAAAGCAGCTTGTGCTTGTTTTAATTTTTTTTGCGCCGATTCAAGCTGATTACCTTCAAGACCTAAAGCAATCTGCCATAAATAATCCACCACATCGCGCAAATCCTCGTCTGTTTGTGCCAAAGAGAGCCTTGTCCACGCACTTTGTAGAACGAGAAAATGCGTTACATTTTGAAGCCCCTTTTCTGGACGCACCAACAAAGCAGAGAGCATATCCAATACACGTTCTCTCGCAGCAGCATCAAGAGCAAGTAAACGACGCAATTCACTGACCGCACGCGCAACAGGATTTGAGAAAACACGCTGCGGTAATATCATAACAAAAGTTTTACTATGCCCTGTCTGCCCTGCACCATTTTCTGCCACCAAAGTAATTTTGACTTGTGAACCCGCCCATGGATGCGCTGAGACATCGTGCACTGTTCGCATTTTACCTTTTCCACTCCGTGGAAGAAGAAGCTTTATTTCCGGTGCGTGATAAAGAGAAGAAGCACTTTTATTCTGAAAGAGAGGCTCTATTTCAACAAAAGCCTTTGTCACACCATAATCATCATCCAACATATACCGCAACTCTAACGACCCCGTTAAAATCCGCCCTGGTTTTTCCAGCCAATCAATTGTTGGTTGCTTATCCTTCATCACCTGTAAATGCCACTGCTGTTTTTTACGACGTGATGAGATAAACAAATCCATTGAATGCTCTAAATGGGTTTCAAAATGAACGATTGGCTCATTGAAAGCTGTTTTTTCCGTTTTCTCTGAAAACAAAACTTTCTGCCCATCTTCTACAGTTTTTGCTTTGACTGTAACACCAGCCCCATTGACAACACGCACAACCACATCACTCCCTTCAGGAATTTCCAGTTGTGTCTTCTCATCTTTTGTCAAATAAATCGGTGCCACGCCAGTATAAGCAGGTGGTGTTACCCACGCATCAATCCGCATGAATTTTTCATCAATCACAGGACGAAAATCAAAAGCATCAGCCAAGCGCCCCCCACGTGAACCAAAAGAAAAACTAAAGGCACACACAAAAAGGAGAACACACAAAGCCCTCAAAGCCAAAGGATCATAAGCCGCACTATTAAGAGAGATAAATCCAGTTTTTAAATGGTCTAATTGTTTTGCCATTCGGCGTTGATGCTCACGCCAAATAACACCACTAAAATCTTCTTCATTTTCAGAACATACATGATCTGTCTGAATATTCAAAGGCTGGTGTTTAAGATCATTAACGCGTTCAAGACGGTGATCCACTTCCCGCATTGTGGGAAACCGAAAACCAATAAGAAAAAATAAACTCGCTCCAGCACAAACAAGCAACACCCCAAGTAAGAGCCAATGGGACCAATAGCCTAAAACGCCAAAAACCCCCAACCAGCTAAGCGAACAAAAGAGACTAAGAACAAGGAAAAATGGCAACAACCGTATCCATACCCGTTCAAATGAAAGGATCCCCCACATCAAAATGCGTACACCCAAAAGCTTTATTTCAAAGCTCTTGATGTTTTTATTTTTCATAAACAAGCATTTTTCCCCTTTTACCGTGATGCATTAAGATCATAAAACCCATATAAGACAATTTCCAGAAAATAAATTGTTTCATCAAAGTTTAGTAAAAATAAGACCAAAAACATTTAAGAATGCTCAACCCAATCAGGAATATGATCACATTCCATCAATTGCGCATAATCAAGGCGTGGACGAATAACCGCATAACGTGTATCTTGCACGAGAACTTCAGGGATCAAAAGTCGACTATTATAAGTACTTGCCATCACAGCACCATAAGCCCCAGCCTGAGTAATTGCCAAAAGATCACCAGGTGCCAAAATCGGCAAACAGCGATCTAATGCCAAATAATCACCAGTCTCACAAACGGAACCCACAATATCTGCACGAATAAGAGGAGCGTCTTTTACTGCTTGTTTCACAAGGACGACATTCTGCCAAGCATCATAAAGCGTTGGTCGCATCAGATCATTCATCGCTGCATCCACAATAACAAAATTCCGCCCTTGTCCCTTTTTTAAATAGAGAACAGAGGTTACCAACACACCAGCCTGACCTACAATGCTGCGTCCCGGCTCCACCACAATATTAATCCCTAAAGGAGCAATATGCTTCTTTACCAGCGCAGCATAATCAAAAGGAGAGGGTACAGTATGTTGTTCACAACCATAGGCAATACCAAGCCCACCACCAATATCGATATGCGTTATTGCATAACCATCGCTCCACAATTGACGCACACAATCTGCAATAAGAAAGAATGCCTCCTCAAATGGCTTTAAATCACAAATTTGACTGCCAATATGCATATCGATCCCGCAAACCTGCAATCCAGGTAAAGAGACAGCCTTTTTGTAAGCCTCTCTTGCCAACACCAATGGAATACCAAACTTATTTTCAGATTTTCCTGTCGTAATTTTCTTATGAGTTTTTGCGTCAACATCTGGATTAATGCGTAATGAAACACGTGCTGTCTTTGAAAGCGCAACAGCACGTTGTGACAACTGTTCAAGTTCCGGTTCTGATTCAACATTAAAACAATAAATATTCTGAGAAAGAGCAAAATCTATCTCCCTCACGGTTTTACCAACACCAGAATAAACAATACGATGTGCCGGAATACCAACAGCAAGGGCGCGCCGTAATTCGCCTTCTGAGACCACATCAGCACCTGCCCCATTTGCCGCTAAAAGCCTTAAAATTGCTTGATTAGAATTAGCTTTAACCGCATAAGCAATCAAACTAGGCATCCCTTGAAATGCCTTTTGATAGTCCTTAAAACATGTGACCAATGCATTAGCCGAATAACAATAAAAAGGTGTTTCCACCTCCTGCGCAAGAGCAGCAAGCGAACACCCTTCAGCATAAAGCATACCTTGATGGTAGGGAAAAAAATTCATATTTTTCTCCTACTTTATCAAACGATCAAGAATAAAAGGTTGGTCATCTTCACTTTTAGCAGCAGATGTTCCCTGCATAGACTTTTCCACACTTGCAGGAGGCATCTCTAATGACCCTTTACGCCCACACCCAGCGACAACGACACCCAAGCCCCCCAAAAGGACAATCACCAACCCCTTTACTATAATTTTCATCTGCCCTCTTTCCTCATCTCGATCTCTTTTTACCTTTAAAGCACAATCACTCAAGCGCTCACAAGATGCTTTTTTCAATATGCAATTTACCTGAGAATTTTTGCTGGTGCTGTTCCCCAAAAATTTTTGCGATTTTCAACAGACTTTTCAACGGTCAACACATCAAAAAGTGCCATATTGATACCAAAACAAATTGCTTGAAGTTTATCGAATGATAAATCCTGAAGGCGACACTGTTTTCTTTCTGCCAATGCTACAGCACGCTCTGTTATATGATGTGCCTCACGAAAAGTAATCCCTAATGCGGAGACAAGCCAATCAGCAAAATCCGTAGTTGTTACATACCCTAAATCCGCTGCTTGTTTCATGGCTTTTTTATTCACTTCCAAATCAGCAACCATCCCTATCATCGCTGTCAATGATAAGTCCAAACTCAAAGCCCCATTAAACATATATTCTTTATCTTCTTATATATCCTTTAAATAAGCAAGCGGTAATCCTTTCATCATCGTCAACAATCCTATAAGCGCACTATTTAATCGACCTGCTTTCGCCCTTACCAACTCTGCTGTATCAGAATTTCTCTTTTTTAGCATAATAGATAAATCTCTTGAAAAGGCACCTGACAAACGAATAAAATAAAACTGTTCACTTAACCAAAGAATGATTTTTTCTGCTAAACGCGAAAGATGCATTGTACAAAGAGCACCAGCCCTTAAAAATTTCAATGTAAAGTTACGGTTAAAAACACGATCAATTGAATTGCCTATAGATTTTCGGGAACCTAGCTTTTTTTGTCATAAAGAGATCAATCGGAAAACATGCCCCTGCCAAAACCACAGCCTCCAAAGTCGATTCATTCATTCGCTTAATAGCACCAGACATCCGCGATAAATCGCAACCAAACATTTCAACATATGCCATCCTCTAATGACTCCATATTACGGGTTGAACCAATTGTAAATGCGTAAAGCTTGGCAAAAAGGTCTTAACATGTTTTTCTGCAAGAGCAAGCAATTGCTTTATAAACGCCTTTAAGGCTTGTGCTACTTTCTGCACTGCTTCACGAACGCATAACCGAAAATCAACAGCCACTTGATCATTGCGTGCATGCGCCATATGCAAATGCCCAGCACCACGACCAATCAACGCGCTTAATCGCGCTTCAATATTCATATGAGATATTTTTAAGCGTTCGTGAAAAAACAAATGTACCTTCTTTAATTTCTTTGAGAATAATTTTAAACTATGAGAAATTTTTTCATAATCAGACTGTAAAATAATCTTTGTTTGCGCTAATATCACAGCATGAGAGAGCGAACCTTCAATATATTGCCGATAGAATTTTTGTTCAATATCAATTAAGGTGTTCATTTCTTCCATAACGGCAGCAAATTCTGCAATAAACCGCCCCACACACATTTGGTTCTTTACCTTCTCATCGATCATATTTTAAAAACACCCATAAAAAGGATAAAATCATGATTCCTCAAAGTGTTAATAGCCAAAAGAAGAAAAACAAAAAGAAGATAATCTTTATCGCATCTTTTTTTATTATTTTGGTTGGTGTCAGTTTATACGCAATAAAAAATCATCATGACAAGAAGGTCTCTTCTTTTGCCAACACTTTTTCAAAAGAAAAGACCGAAAAGATACAAAACAAAAAAATGATGACAATCCAAAAAGCCGCAACAGGCTTTTTTGCTC
This sequence comes from Bartonella sp. B1099, assembly GCF_944801835.1. Lineage (GTDB taxonomy): Bacteria > Pseudomonadota > Alphaproteobacteria > Rhizobiales > Rhizobiaceae > Bartonella. The sequence continues at coordinate 609,369 of NZ_CALYLN010000001.1, forward strand.
ACATGCGATTTATGGATACACCCTTAGATATGAACACTCTCTCTTTCAAAGATATTCAAGGAAAAGACCACACACTTGCTGAATTTAACGGAAAACCGATACTTATCAATCTATGGGCTATCTGGTGCGTACCCTGCCGCACAGAAATGCCGGAACTTGCGCAATTAAAACGCGAATTGGGTGGAGAAAACTTTGATGTCGTAGCGATTAATATCGATAAAGCCGCTTCTGTGGAAAAAATTCAGCAATTTTTGCAAGATATTCATGCTGATAATTTAGTCTACTATCGCGATGAAACCATGAGTATCTTCAACGACATGAGAAAACAAGGACTTGCTTTAGGACTCCCCATCACATTTCTCATTGATAAAAAGGGTTATCTGATTGCTTCCTATAATGGGGCAGCGCCATGGGCCAATGATGAAGCCAAAGCACTTATCAAAGCTGTCATAAAAGAAGCACAATAATCTAATAACCACGTCTTTTTAAACGTTGTATAACGAGATCCAATGCCGATAAATGCGGTATTATTTAGCAGTTGCACGAAGATTTTACCGATTGATTTTATTTAAAATCCTACAAATTTTAAATTGTGGAATTTGTTTTAGTTAATTTTATAAAGTAGAAAAATATTATATTAAGTGGAAATAAAAATATAAAGGAAATTACTCTTTGTGCTTCCAATGCACATCAACGGCATTGATAGTCAACTTTTCCACTACAGCTTGATCTAACCAGTTTGTTAATGCACCACATACTGATACCATATGACTTTTTATCATTGCATTGCTAAGATGATTATTACATTCTAAAACCAGTTTGGTAAGTCCAATAGCTATGAAATAGCGGTTTTTTGAAGCGAGAAAAATACGACTCTGCTTGATTATTAGTAATGCCTGAATCACTGCAATATTCGTATTTATGATTGACAGTACGTAGGTGTAATAAGGCATCAATGCAGTATAGGCATTACTTTTATCAGTATTGATGCGTGAACTCCGTTTGATAAATTTATCGGCAAATTGCTTAACGACAGGCCGCATTACACTGCGAACGGTAAAAATGTGGTTATGCTTTCCTCCACAATGCAAAGTATTTTAATTTTTTTCAAAGGAATAATATTCACGTGCCGCAATCACACAACGTTTATCGGAATTCTCATTTTCTTTTAGATGATTGTCGATGCAGTTGGTTCTCTAGTTAGCTTTGCGTTAGACGAGATGAACGTAAGCGCCACCCACATCAACTTCATTAGCAAGTAATTTTATATCACGTTTTTCAAAATAAGACTTTTCTAAATTTATGGAGTAATCTGAAATTTGAGCGATAATTCTTCATATCAGAAAAACGGTATAGCTGTAATGCTGAAATTTCTTTGGCTGCATTCACAAATTAAGCAAACATAACAAACAGGTTTGAATCGGTTTCTTGTGGTTAGCAGAAATTGTACCTGACGTAACAGAAAATGTGTGCTTGCAATGTTTTCTGCACCATTACTTGCGAGTAGAAATCCAATAGACTTTAAATTGTATACCATATTTCGTATAGACTACATTTTCCTTGCCTCCTCATCTCAATTTACAAAAAACAAATCAAACACTCCTTCATGAAATAGCCTACTATCTGCATTCAAGAAAATGTTTTGGCTTGGGATGAAATGAGGAAATGTTGTGCCATAGTTGCGATAAACTCTATAAACATATAAAAGATGCGTTTGCGATTTGGTTTAAAGAAATCACTGAAAAACAATAAATAAAGAACACCCCTAAAGACAAAAATTAAGAACAAAAACCATCTTCATAAAAAAGTGATTTTCATTTAACAGTAAAATCATCAAATAAGGATAATAAATGAATATTAATTTAAACACATTAGAAAGTGTCTTTAATAATAAAGATTTTATATCAGAACTAGAAAAAATTACTCAAAAAGTAAAAGAAGACGCTTCTACAGCACCTAATGAAAAAACTATTGAAACAAGATTCGATAACTATTTATATGCGTTATTTGAGCGATTTTTTAGTGAACTAGACTTTGAATATAAACCAATTAAGGAAAAAAATATTGTAACATTTAAATCTGGTCGAGTTGATACTGCTCTTGCTAATGTTTTAATTGAATTTAAACAGCCCAGCAAATTATCATCAGATAAAGATAAAAAAAACGCTATAAAACAGTTACTGAACTACCTCAAAGGTGAAAATGAAAATCACATTTTAAAGTCTTTTGGCTTACTCACAGATGGGGAAATCTGTTATATTATTACTATTGATAATAATGGAATTTTACGTCAAGAAAATTTTACTTCAATTACAAGTAATCACTACGCAAGACTAATTAAAGCTATCGTGGGACTTAATCAAAAAACTTTTGATTCTACAGCTTTAATAGATGATTTTTCTCCCACAACTAACTCACCGATTAGAAATTTATCCCTGCTGTTATATAAAACAATTAACGATTCAGCAACAGAAAAAACCCAAATGCTACTAAAGGAATGGAAAAATTTATTTAAATTATCACATAATGACCATTCTCAACAAAAAGATATTATTAAACGTAAAAAAGCTCTTGGTGATTATCTTTCATTATCATTAGAAAATGTTGAAAGTGAATACAATGCTCTATTTTCTTTACAAACAGCATATTCTATTTTGATCAAATTAATAGCATTCAAAGTTGTATCCCAAGTTAAATTTGATGATTCTTTAGTAAATTATGCAGAAATGCTTAACGCTGACTCACATTCATTACAAGCAAAAATGATGGAATTAGAGTCTGGATCAATTATTAGAGATTACGGAGTGCAAAATTTATTAGAGGGAGACTTCTTTTCATGGTATTCAACTAAATTTCAATGGAATAATGAAATTGCAGTAAGTATTAAATTAATTATACAAAAATTAAATAAATATACTACATTTGATTTCTTTAATTCTCAGGTAAAAGCTAAAGATTTTTTTAAAAATCTTTATCAAACTGTTATGCCTTCACCTGTACGTCATGCATTAGGTGAATATTATACGCCGTATTGGTTAGCAAATCATATTGCTCATAAGACAATAACAATGCAAAATTTAAAACAAAGTAATAAATGGCGTTCACTAGATCCTACTTGTGGTTCAGGAACTTTTATAACCGCCTTGATTAACCAATTAATTCGTTCTTTACCAAAAGATATGGATAAAGGAGATATTCTAAGAGAAATAACATCCAGGGTTGTTGGTATTGACTTAAATCCATTAGCTGTACTAACGGCGAGAGTAAATTATTTTCTCAATATATCACAATTTATGACTTTTGACTCGGAAATAGAAATACCAATCTATTCAGGGGATGCTGCTTATACCCCAGAATTAGTTGTTTTAGATAATGTGGAGTTTATAAAATATTCCCTTAATACAAATATCCCAACTTCAAATCAAGATGATATGACTTTTCCTGTTTATTTTCCTGAAGTTGGTTTAAGAAATTTAAAGAAATTTTCTCGCTGTATGATTGACATAGAGTTAGATATACAATTGTTAAACGCAAAAGCTGTATTTAATAGATTAAAAGTGTTAATTCCTGAAGAATATAAAGAAATTCATATAATAAATAAAAAATTACAAGAGTTAGCTGATAATTTTGTTAGATTTGAAAAAAATAATTGGAATGGAATCTGGGCTAGGATCATAACTAATTATTTAACAACATCTAAAATAGGTATGTTTGATATTGTGGTAGGTAATCCACCTTGGGTGGATTGGAAAAATCTACCATCACATTATCGAGAAAAAATTAAATCTCTTGGTATAACAAAAACTATATTTTCAGGTGATGCCAGAACTGGAGGAATAAATCTTAATGTCGCAGCATTAATAACGAATGTAGTAGCAAGTAATTGGTTAGATCCTAAAGGTGTTATGGGGCTATTGATGCCTGACACTTTTTTAGTTCAAAAAACTTATGAAGGTTATCGTAATTTATTATTAACAAATAATGAAAAAGCCTATTTTTTAGGTTTTGATGACTGGACTAAAGCAGGCAATCCTTTTGAAGGAGTAATGCAAAAATTTTATACTTATTATTTCACAAAACAAATTCAAGATTACCAAAAAGGCTTAAAAATATATAAATACACTAAAAATAGGAATATAAATACTAAGACTGAATTACTTAACATAGAAGAAACATTCAAAATAACTAACGGTAAAGTTATTCAGCCCAATAATGGAAGCACTAATTTCTTAACATTTTATGATGAAGATAATCATGCTATTAATACTGAAAAAGTTAAATTGATTGCATTAAAACCATCAGATTATAGAGGTAGAGAAGGGGTTGAAGTTTATCCTTTAGAGTTAATGCTTTATGAATATATTAAAAATGGTGTGCGTACAGAAAATGAGGTTACATTAAGAAATGCACAGTTCAAAAAATCTAAATTTAAAGTTAGTCCAATGCATGTATTTGTTGAAAAAAAATATCTACATCCTTTGATTAGAGGAGTAGATATTACGCCTTTTCATATAAATAGTAAATTTATTGTACCATTTGCGTATGATAAAAATGTAAGCAAACGAGTAGCTATAGATGAGTTATCTCTAAGAGAAAATTCTCCCAAACTATTTAAACATTTTATAGCTTATAAAGAAATTTTTGAAGCCCAAAATCCTTATAGTAAAAAAATTATTAACGGCAAAAATGTCCCATTTTACTCATTAGCAAGAGTTGGGGATTATACTTTTGCACCTTATCATGTTGCTTTTAGAGATAATACAAAGAATGTTGCTAGTATAGCCAAACCTTTAATGATGCCGTGGGGGGAATTAAAGCCTCCTGTATTTCAAAATCATGCAGTAACTATATCTCAAAGACCTGATGGTTCTTATATTAGTTTAGATGAAGCGTATTATATTGCAGGAATAATAAATGCTGATATAGTGAGCAATTTTGTGAAAATATCATCTGATGGCCGATCCTTCCCTATAAATCCGCGGTATCAAATACCTCTTTATGGTTTAAATGGTATTAAGGATTATCAAGATAAAATTGCGACTTTATCTAAAATAGCTCATGAGAAACATAATGATAAACAGGCAATCACTCGAATTAAAAGTGATATAAGCATTATTTATTTAGATATGTTAGATAAATTAGCCTAATTAATACAAAATAGGCTTGTTATTTTGTATCTAATCATTTATCGTGTACCGATATTCTAAACGTTTGTTTTGAAGCTTGGTTCATACTTTAAAGGCAGTCCAAAGAGGCTGCTTTTTGTGTATTCGTAATTATGTTATTATTTTATTCAAATAAATTTTTTCCTAAAAATTCAGCTATTTTACATTATAATATATAAGAAAAGGCTCTATCTGAAAATAGAGCCTTAAATAAATCACTATAAAATCAAGGACTTATGCAAATTCTACATAATACCGTAAAAATATAGAACAATCTTTGTAACAAAAAGAATAGAGAGCTCCTATTATATAGCCCTGCTCTCGCAAATTTTCCATCAAATTGCGCATGACTAAAGCTTGGCCGATTGAATTGTCATTAAAAATACGCCCCGTTGGCGAAAGACAAAGCCCCCCAGACCTTACAACCCTTGCAGCTAAAAGGATATCACTGGTAATAACGATACTCGCCTCATGCACATGGTCGACAATCCAATCATCAGCCTTATCAAGCCCATCAGAAACAACGATTCTTTCAATGAGTTCTTCTTGGGGAAGAGAAAGAAAACGGTTTGCGACAATAAATGTTTTAAGCTGATAACGATTCATAACACGATAAATTTCAGCTTTTACAGGACAGGCATCCGCATCAACCAATAAAGTAATGGCTGGTCTTATTCCTTGCCCCATCTTTTGTCTTTCATAGGATCCACAGGTTTTTTCATTCACCGAAACAATTGTCAATAATTGCGATAAAACATGATTGCAGCGTTTATTTCACCCCCCAAAATAAAAATTGCACTTAGTATATAAAGAAAGATAATGGCAACCATAATAGATGCTAACCCCGCATAAGTTGAAATATAATCAAACATCGTTAAATATTGCGCAAAAGCAAGAGAAGCCATAAACCATACAAACATTGTCACCACAATCCCTGGTAAAATATCTATAAATTTCCGCTGTCCTGCTGGAAGCCATTTATGAACAATCAAAAGACTCACAAATAAAATAACGACAGCAATTGTATACCGCCATAAACGAATGATCCCAATATATTCAGTCATAAAAAAAGAATGATTTTGCATAATTTTGATCAACAAAGGCGCTAAAATCAATAAAAAGCTCATCACAACAAGACCAAAAGCGCCAAGGATCACAAAAAACAAACTTTGAAAACGACAAAACAATAAACTCCGTTGATCCGTCACACGGTAAGCTTTATTCAAAGCTGTACGCAAAGCCTCTATTCCATTAGAAGCAAAATAAGCCGCTCCAATAACAGAAAGCGTCAACACACCTCCTTGATGAAGGGTTAAAACATTGACAATTTCCTGCGATAAAGGCTCAGCAATGACATCAGGCAATAACTGTACGAGCGCTTTAATTTTTTGCGGTGTATAGGTAAAAGCCCCAAGAAAACGAGCAAAAGATGTTCCAAAAATAAAAAAAGGGAAAAATGCTAAAAGACCTGACAGCGCAACATGGCTTGCGAAAGCACTCCCACTATCACGCCAATAATGACTTATTGCGTCACCAAAAATACGATAGCCATACCAAAAGATATTCCTAAACAAACCTCAATACTTTCTGGTAATATCCTTTTTTTCAGTTATCTCACACTTTATAAAAACCATCAAAACTTTAAAAACAAACATTTTTTATGTATAGAGGGCAATAATCCATGTGGTCAAGCCTCACCCTCTTCAAAAACTGAAAAGCCAACAAAGTTTACCAATCAAATTGTTTTCTGTTTAGAGTTTTTTATTTTATATTGAGAGCTCCGCTCCATTAAAGAACACAAAAAATAAAATCTGAGGAAAAGATCTTTCCATGAGTGCTTCTTCACGTTTTAACGCTTAAATGCAAAGAGAATAGATGAAAGTGAGTTTTTATATTTACGCCTTTATATATTTTTCTCAAATAAAGTTTTTCGCCACTTCAAAAGAGCAATCAATCAGATAGAATATTTCCACTCCAAACAAGCACATAAAAGCTAAACAACGAATACACTGAATCATATTAATATTTTTTTTAAACATGTTGCTCCATGAGATTTGAATATTCGTTTACAATTGACAGAAAAAGTACAAACTTTAGGAAAAAACAACATCATAAAATGAAAAATATACTTATCATCGATTGGAGAATGCCTCTCTGTTTTTTATAAAACATTTTACGAGACAACACCCATAATACAACCTATCCTTGCATTGATTTACAGGCATTCATACAAAATCCCTCTCCCTGAAAAATCCTTCGCAAATCTCTTGATTATATTCGTAAAAATCAAATTGATGGGGCTATAATTCTTGGCTCGATGATGTGAAGAATAATACCATAGAAGCATTTTATAGGTCTTTACCATCAGCAATACAAACAATTATTGAACAAAGCCTTTATCTTTCAAAAAAAATGATTTCTTTCCTTTTACAGACGTAATTAATAAGAATTGCATGTCCATTGATATGAAATAAATTGAACTTGAAGCATATCTCTTTTCGCTCTCATTTATGCGAATTGGCTAACCAAAACAACAAGCGTCCCTCTGAGAATGCAAAAACCATTTTGGAGCACAGGGTTGGAGATAAAGGTAAGCAGCGCCACTTATTCGTCGTACAAACAACAGAGAACAGCGCCGTATCTTCATCACAACGAACAATTAAAAAAAGCAGATACCTAAGAAGCATGATAAGAATGAGCAAAACAACAGCACAAAATTCAAAAATCTCTTAATTTTGCTTCCTCTCTTTAGAAACGCTATGACGGCCAAAATCAGGGGCGTCAATTTCCTGTCCCGCCGCAATGATATTACGACGTACAGCACGCGTACGGGTAAAAAAATTAAACAGTGTTTCACCATCACCTATACGAATTGCCCGTTCTAAAAAAGCAAGCCCTTCACTAAAACGACCCAGCATCTCTAAAATAGCCTCTTTATTGTGCAAACAAATGTCCCGCCACATAACGGGATCAGAAGATGCCAAACGCGTAAAATCACGAAAACCGGAAGCAGAATAAGCAATCACTTCCGAATTTGTTACTTTTTCTAAATCACTCGCTGTCCCAACAGTGTTATAAGCAATCAAATGTGGCAAATGCGAAACAATCGCTAAAACAAGATCATGATGCTTCGGCTCCATCTTTTCGACACGCGCCCCACAAGCTTCCCAAAACACTGTCAATCGTGCGACAGCTGTCGCGTCACTATCTGCAAAAGGTGTTAAAATACACCAGCGATTCATAAATAAATCAGCAAAACCAGAATCCGGACCTGAATATTCCGTTCCAGCAATAGGATGTCCCGGAATAAAATGAACCGTTTTTGGTAATAGAGGTGCCATTTCTGTAATAACCAATTCTTTTGTAGAACCAACATCACTCACAATCGCCCCTGGCTTTAAATAATTATGAATGTTTTTTGCCACCTCTGCACTCGCTCCAACAGGAACAGAAATAATAACAAGATCAGCACCTTCAACAGCCTTTGCATTATCCGTTGTATAAAAATCTCCAAGTTCCAATTCACGCGCTCTTTCCAGTGTTTCTTGACGACGCGTTGCAATAGAAACCTGAGCTGAAAGATTTTTCTTTTTAATTACTCTTGCTAAAGAAGATCCAATCAGACCAATCCCAATGAGTGCTATTTTTTCAAATTGAATATGGGGCATCTTTCACCTTTAAAGATTCTTTGCAAATGGCAAAAAAGACAGTTGTAAAAACATAATTTTCTGTTTGTTCGTCTTAATGAGTTATGCGCAAAATATTAAAAAACTACAACGAGAGAATAATACAATTTACCCTGCGTAAATAAACAACAGATCATTTTTACCTATAAAACATACGAAAAATGGAACAACAAACTTTAAAATTCTCACTTCATTTCTTACGAACATACAACGCATTGATTCATAAAGATAATGACATTATTTATTATATTGAAAGAGATCCCTTAAATACCGCAGGATTATTTTATTTTAAGCCTTCTTATGTTGAGTTTAATCAAAATCATGTCTTTTGCACCTTACAATAAGAACTTCTTCTCTACATGCCTTTTTACAACTGTCTAAAACAGCAGTCTGAATTCTTTCCATTGCGTAAGAAATTTATTCTAATTTCCAATATTTTAAAGCTTGCTCAACAATTTTTTCTGTTGAAAAAATGAGTAGACGCGCTTAAAAAACCACCGTAAAAGGCGTTTTGCCTTCAACCTCTATCTGGTAAAACAAGAGTTGTAATTGCTGAAAATACCCTTGTGCTATACTCAAAATAAAAAATCATCATATTTTAAATATGTTAAGCTGCCATTTGCCGTCGTGCAATAATTGTGAGTCCTAACAAAGCTTGACGAATGATGGCTTCACCCAAAAGTGTATTTTTACGACTGTCTAAAACAGCAGTCTGAATTCTTTCCATTGCGTAAGAAATCTGTTCTAATTTCCAATATTTTAAAGCTTGTTCAACAATTTTTTTTCGTTGAAAAAAAATAGGGGGACGCGCTTGAGAAACCACCGTAAAAGGCGATTTGCCTTCAACCTCTACCTGATAACGCAAGAGCTGTAATTGCTGAAAATGCCTTTGTGCTGTACTTAAAATAAAAAAAAGCGCCCCCTGCAATGCTGCATGTCGGTTAAAATGTGCTTCAAAACCTGATATATCGCCCAATAAAAGAGCGTCAATGATTTCATCTTGAGAAAGAGCACTGACATCACTTACAACAGCCTTCACATCTTCAAGAGTAATATGAACATTTGAAGCATAAAGACAAAGTTTTTCTAATTCACCTCGTGATACAAGACGATCGACTCCTAAACTTTCATGCAACCATCTCCGTGCATCCAAAGAAAGAGTCTTCTTAAACTGCCCTAAAACCTCATCAATCAAACTGTCAAGAGAACGCATATCATCGGCAAAACAGGGCAAAGCCATTGCATTTTCTGCCGTTTCAACAGCATTGCGCAACCCTATTCCTTTTTTCAAATCCCCTGCCTCAATGAGAATAAAACTTTTCTCCGGTGGTTTCTCAATTAAAAGCTTCAAGGCTGCAAGAAAACCTTTTTGGTTAGCAGCATTAGAAATCCATATTAAACGATCCCCCCCAAAAAGCGATAAAGTCCGCGCTTCATTTTCCAAACGTGCAGGATCTTTATCAATTTCAGCCGCATCCAAACGAATTGTTGAAAATGGATCTTCTATTGCGACCTTTGTAAGCTTGGCAAAACGTTGAGCACGCTCACAAATAAGACCACGATCTGCCCCATAAATGAGAACAATAGGAAAAGCACGTGAGAAACGCGTTAGAAACTGATCAACCTCATGTGCTTTTTTCTGAGCCACACTCTTAATCCATTAACAGTTCATCATTATCAAGAACTTCCCCTCGAACTTTCTGAAACATATGAATTAAATCACTAACATCCAAGCCTTTACGCTCTTCATGACAGACATCCAAAATCACTTTTCCACCATGCAACATTAATGTGCGATCGCCATAATCAAGAGCTTGGCGCATAGAATGAGTGACCATAATAGTCGTTAATTTTTTCTCTTCAACGATTTTTTCCGTCAACCGCATCACAAAATCAGCCATCCCAGGATCCAGTGCTGAGGTATGTTCATCCAATAATAAAACATCTGCATGGGCTAACGTTGCCATCACAAGACAAACGGCTTGGCGTTGTCCACCAGATAAACTGTCCATAGGATTTTGAATATAGGCTTCAAGACCAATGCCTAATTGAGCAATTTTATCTCGAAAAAATTGTTTTTTTTCATGGTTTAAAGCTGAACGCAAACTACGACGATTTCCTCGAAGAGCAGCAAGAGCCAAATTTTCTTCAATTGTTAAAGAACCACAACTTCCCTTTAACGAATCTTGAAAAACACATGCCACTTTTCCTGCACGTTCGCTGACTGATTGCCTAGAAACATTTTGTCCATTGATAACCACTTTTCCTGTCGAGGGAAGCGTTTCCCCCGCCAGAACACTGAGCAACGTTGATTTACCGGCACCATTTGAACCGATAACCGTAACAAAGCTACCCTGATCAATTTTGAGGTTAATATCAATTAATGCCTGTTTTTCCAAAGGCGTTTGTGGTTTAAATGTGACCCCAACATGAAACAACTCAATCACGTTTACGCCTCCTCCAATAGCGTGGCACAATAAGAGTTAACACAACCAACAGTGACGTAATCAACTGAAGATCTGTCGAGGTATCAATACCAATTCCATTAGCTTCAAATGCAAATTGCACCGCCACACGATAAAGCACAGACCCCACAATACAACTGACTATAATCCAAAAAATATTGCGCGTACGAAAAAGCGTTTCGCCAATAATCACGGCAGCCAATCCAAAAACAATTGTACCAATTCCACCGGTAATATCTGTTGCAATTGCAGTTTGAATATAAAGAGAACCACCAAGTGCAACACAGGCATTGGAAAGCCCCATACCAAAATAAATCAATGCAGATGTATGAACCCCTTGCGCCGTCGCCATGCGTGGATTAGCGCCCATTGCACGCATAGCAAGACCTATTTCACTTTCTAAAAAGCGCCAAATCAAAAACGCCACAACAAGCAATACAATCCCAACGAAAAGAGGACGCACAAAGATATCAGACAACCCAAACAAATTATAAAAGGGTGTTAAAGCCGTATCGGCAAGCGCCAAATTAACATTAGACCCTCCCATAATTCCCATAATACGAAGGTTAACCGTATAAAGTGCTGACATTGTTAAAATGGAAGCCAAAAGATTCAAAATGCCAAAACGCAAATTCAACAGAGCTGTGATCAAACCTGCTACCATACCCGCACAAAAAGCGCATGCCATAGCTGTCCATGCATTAAAACCTAAAAGAATCAAGACGCCACAAACACAGGACCCAAGAAGAAACGAGCCATCAACTGTCAAATCCGGAAAGTCCAAAACGCGAAATGAGAGATAAACCCCTATAGCCACAAACGCATAAATAAGACCTAATTCCACAGCGCCAGAAAAGGCAAATATATTCATGTAAAGAAAATCCCCATGAAAACGTAACGTACTTTTATTGTATCAACACTCTCTCAACAAAAGTTATTGAATCACTTTTGTTGCGCGGTCAATAACGGCCTGCGGGATAACAATTCCTGCCTTTTTTGCTGCTTTCAGATTAATTCGAATGTCATTATTAGCGGCCTGCACAACATCAATATCACCAGGTTTTTCACCCTTTAGAATACGCACAACCAACTTTCCAGCATCAACCCCAACATCGTAGAAATTCACACCTTGTGTCATAAAAGGACCACGTCCTATCGTATTCGCATCAACAGTAAACACAGGCATATTGGCTTCCTGTGTGACCTTTATGGCTCCTTCTAAAACAGACAGAATCGTATTATCAGCAGGAACAAAAATAACATCGACCTTACCGATTAAAGCGCGTGTTGCTGCCTGAACATCTGACGGCTTTGGTGCCGATGAAGGAATGATTTCAATTCCAGCTTTTTTTGCCACATCCTTTAACGTCTTAAGGGTTGAAACAGAATTTGCCTCAGAAGCATTATAAAGATAACCAATTTTTTTCAAATCTGGTTTTACTTCTTGCAAAAGTTTAACACTTTCAGCAACATCGATACGATCAGAACTCCCCGTCATATTACCACCAGGTTTGGTCAGAGAAGAAACGATTTTAGCTCCGATAGGATCAGAAATCGCTGCAAAGACGATAGGTATTGTTTTTGTTGCCGCAAGCATTGTTTGCGCTGAAGGTGTAGTAATCGCTACAATAACATCAGGTTTATCACCAACAAATTTACGTGCAATTTGCGTTGCTGTTGAAATATTACCCTGCGCTGATAAAAAGGTCAGTTGAAAATTCTCACCTTGCTTATAACCATTTTCTGCAAGAACATCTTCCACCCCTTTACGAACAGCATCCGCCGCAGGATGGATCATAATTTGTGTTAAAGCAACTTTAACGTGCTTAACTTGGTCATCGGCTTTTGCAACACTGTTCATCATAAAAACAGCTGCGATGACAATCCCTAATATATTTATTCTCTTCAACATTACACTCCACCCCTCTCCATGCAAAAATTAAAAAAGGAATGATTTATTACTGAAAAATCTTCTAAAATCAATCTTTATTTCATTTTATCGAAACATAGACAAAATAAATCAAACTGAGATGATATTTTTTTGTTGCAATTCACAGAAGCCTACGCCATACAAGCAGAGTATATATCGAATCGGTGAGCGGGTGTAGCTCAGGGGTAGAGCACAACCTTGCCAAGGTTGGGGTCGTGGGTTCGAATCCCATCGCCCGCTCCATTTAAATTTTAATTTATTTGTTTTTGCGTAGAGTCATTATAGCTTGTCAGCATTTTGTACCAATTTATTTTGTTTCACATGATTTTTAAGGGGTTCTCAAAGGGTCTTCATAGACCTTTCAAAGGGTGTTTTAAGATTCGTCATTTTTTGTGAGAATCTATGGAATTTTGCTTCTCAATCATCGGATCATTATTTTTAACTCAGAAAAAATAGTCATTACTTATATGAAAGTGATTTAAGCAGCATTTTTCTAGGAAATCATTGTAATTCGCTAGGTCCCTCGTGTAAAGCTATGCTTGAGACAATTCCCATTGGTTTATGACACTGTTTGGCAACAATAACTTGTAACTTTGCTAGGAATATTTTTCTCAAAGGCATTTTTCCCAACAATATTTTGCCACAACAGTATTTTGCATTGTCTCTTGTCATCGCGAGGGTAATTTTTTTAGTATTGGCGGCAGATCTTTTGCGACCTTTCATTTTATAAAAACTTATGTAAAAGAATTTGGGCTCACCTTTGAGCTAACGGATTTTTTTTACGGCCCTCAGTATTAAAAGATCAATGAGAAATGACAAGGAAAACAAATATTAAACAAAATAAAAATTAACTTATCATTAGAAAATAATTTTTGTTCAAAGGTCCGTTTTTTACCAAAATTATGTCCCCAAATGCAGGTTATTGATTTTTCAAATGGCGTATCTTCTGTTCATTAAACATTTTCTTCAGACACATTCAACATTATCTCTGCTAAAAATTTACAAGAAACGGTACCTGTAAGCCAAGCAAAGTCCATAATCGATTCTTTCAATGCACAGAAACTTCCTTTGGCTTGGTGGGTTGGACCTCATTCATCTCATTATAAAGTTGATGAAATTCTTTTATCGATTGGTTTAAAGCATGTTGAAACAGAGGTAGGAATGGCGGCTTTAGCGCAAGATATAGATTCACATATAACTTCTACGCCAGATAACTTCAAAATCAAGGAAGTTGAATCACTTCAAGATTTTAGAGATTACGTAAATGTTATGGCATCCGTCTTCGAGCCTTTTGATAAAGAAGCGGTCATATTTTATGAAACGATAGGAAGCTTTTATAAAAAAGATCCTAATGTAGATCTGTTCGTTGGTTATATCAATAACAATCCTGTAGCCATATGTTTTTGTATGAAAGCGGATGGCATTGGTGGCGTTTATGATATTGTCACCCATTCAGATTTTCAGAAAAGAGGTATTGGGACATTCATAACAAAAATTGCCATTCAGCATTTAAAAAGAAAGAATTGTCATGTTATTGATCTGCAAGCATCTCACGAGGGAATGAGCATTTATTATTCTCAGCAGAACGCAAATATAGCCAACCAATCAATACAACAGTGAATATGATAGGATCAACGATCTTTAATATCGTCTTATAAAAGGCTTTTAAAAATCCCTCTACCCTTTTTACTAACAAACCTTGATTTATAAGAGTCTCTTGGCTCTCTATTTTTCACTTTAAATTGCCTCTAAATAGAATATATTAATCATAAAAAACATATATAAAAGCAACAAATTATAACTTTTTGTCTCTCTAAATTCTCTTTAAATACAAAACAACTGTTAAGCTACAATGTGTTAACATTTATCCGTTATAAGTTCAAAACAGCCTATAACGACGAAACAAATTCATAGAGTGGAGATTTTTCACCATAAATTGTTGTATCAATTTTTCCACAATGCATAAAAATGGTGAAGTGGACCTCGTCCTTTCCCGACTTGCAAAGCATTTGAGGCAGATAACGCTCCATGTAAATACTCTTTTGCTTGTTTAACGGCGCAGTCTAAAGGCTGTGTAGGCAATAAAGCTGCAATAGCAGCAGAAATTGTACACCCTGTCCCGTGATCATGTGTGGTTGAAAGACGAGAAGCTTCAAGCATAACCAGACTTTTACGATCACAATAAAGATCTGGACTAGAACAATCGTAATTTTCTGTACTATTTCTGGTAAGCGTATTCAAATGTCCCCCTTTTAACAAAACTGCATGACACCCTAGCGCCAAGAGTCGTGGAGCATATTGATACATAGCCTCTAAAGACCATTGCACATCACATCCCAATAACAGTGCAGCTTCAGGCAAATTGGGCGTAATCAAAGTTGACATGGGTACCAGCACTTCACGCATAATTTCAATGGCATCAGACTTTAAAAGAACATCACCACTTTTTGCAACCATAACCGGATCAAAAACAATGAAACGCGCTTTATGATAAGCAAGACGTTCTGCAATAGCTTGTGCAATCTGAGCATTTGCAACCATACCAATTTTAACGGCATCAACGTGGATATCCTCAAAAACAGAATCAATTTGATCAGCAACAAAAGAAGCATCTAATGCTTGAAAAGAATGCACACCCTGAGTATTTTGTGCAACAACAGCTGTAACCACACTCATACCATAAGTTTTCATAGCTGAAAAAACCTTCAAATCCGCCTGCATTCCAGCGCCACCAGAAGGATCTGTTCCCGCAATAGATAAAATCCGTGGAATAAAAAGTTCATCTTTTTGTAATTCCATCAATCTCTTTCCTTCTGTTTTTAAATATCGGAAAATGAATTACCGAAAAAATAGATGCTTGAAAAAACATAAAGAAAATGTTTTCTCATGCGAATTATATTATATACGAAGCCTTCTTATAGATATAAAATGGAAAATATAGTGCTTATCCTTCGTTCTATTCTTTTTACATTCGCCTTTTATACCACAACTTTCATACAAATGATTCTTTACGCTCCCGTTTATTTTCTCATGCCCCGAAAAAAGGCATGGATTGTTCCTAAAACATGGGCGCGCGTTACACTATTTTTGCAAAAATACATCGCAGGCACACGTTATGAAATTGAAGGATTAGAAAATCTCCCCCAAGGGGCTTATATC
Source organism: Bartonella sp. B1099 (assembly GCF_944801835.1). Taxonomy (GTDB): domain Bacteria; phylum Pseudomonadota; class Alphaproteobacteria; order Rhizobiales; family Rhizobiaceae; genus Bartonella. The sequence goes on from NZ_CALYLN010000001.1 coordinate 625,774, forward strand.
ATTGCTCCAAAACATCAATCTGCATGGGAAACTTTTAGCCTTGTTCCCTATTTTGATGATCCCACTCTCATTTTAAAACGTGAATTGATGTGGATTCCCTTGTTTGGCTGGTATATGGCAAAAACACAAATTATCCCCATTAACCGCACAACGCCCATCAAAGCCTTAAAAATGGTTATACAAAAAGCAAAAGAGAAAGTAAAACAAGGACGCCAAATCCTCATTTTTCCCGAAGGAACACGCCGACAACCTGGTCAAGAACCAGATTATAAATCAGGAATTGTCGCACTCTATAATGAATTAGGACTTCAAGTTGTCCCTATTGCGCACAATGCGGGTTTATATTGGCCACGAAGTAATTTCCGCCGCTATCCCGGAACAATTCGTGTTCGTATTCTTCCTCCGATAGAAGCAGGTTTAAGCAAACGTGATTTTCTAAATCAATTAATCCAAAAAACTGAAGAAGCATGTGATGAACTGCTTCTCTTAGCCGCTCAAGATCCTACCCCTCCTCCTATGCCACCATCTGCTGTTCAAAAGCTTCAAAAACTGAAGCATCATGAAACACAATCTTGATTGATAAAAAACATCACTTTGTGTGTTAAATGCAGCATATGAAACAAAAATATAAGGGAGATATTTCAAACTCTCTCATCCGAAATTATAAAACACACATCATCAAAAATGATCAACGTATGAATTTTTTTGAGAAAGCATTCTTGCTTTCCTTAAAATCATTTAAATAACACACAGGGTATTGATTTATAAATATAATTTATCCCTATTCAATGTGGAACAGATTTGGAGTGAAAAAGTTGTATAATATTCAAAAGCCTCATTCAATATGTAAAATAGTGAATGATCATTACAAATCAATGTTTATATATAAAAGAATAACAGGCAAAATGTATAGTTATACGAACTTGTTCTTTCCTGAAAAACATCACCCCCCTCAAGAACCTGAAATCTTTTACAATCTTCATTATTTAAAAAGTATTTCTTGAGAGACTTCAATCATCAAACCAAATTCAAGGGGAAAATAAAATGAGTGTTGGTTTTTATCCATGAGACATAACTCAATATAGCAATTAACCATCTGTCCTCTCTATACTGGACTTAAAAGCTTTGTATGCTACATTAAAACAATTCTAAATAACGAATGAGAAGGAACTGGATTTAAATTCATGCAACGTCTCTTCTACAATTTATTTTTTTATTTCATTTTGAGTTTGTCGAGCACTTTTGCTTTAGCACAGCCTTTTATTTCTGTTGATGTTACAACGGGACATATCTTAAAACATAATCAAGCTTTTGAGCGTTGGTATCCAGCTTCCTTAACAAAATTAATGACCGCGTATGTTATTTTTCGCGCCATGAGCCGAGGGGAAATTTCACCCAACAAACCTATCACCATCAGCGAATATGCTGCAAAAGCTCCCGCGTATCGTTCAGGCTATAAAGCTGGTTCTGTTCTCACACTTGATACAGCCTTAAGTATCACCATGGTTAAATCGACCAATGATTTGGCCATTGCCATGAGTGAAGCCATTGCAGGTTCACAGAAAGCTTTTGTACGCAAAATGAATAGCGAAGCTAAACGCTTAGGCATGTTTGGCACCCATTTTGCAAACGCAAGTGGTTTACCAGACCCTCAGAACTATTCCACCGCACGTGATATTGCTCTTTTAGCTGTCCAAATACGTCGAGAATTTCCACAATATGCTCATTATTTTTCTATTCCAGCCATTGATTTTGGTAACAACCGAAAAATCCAGCATAACTCAAACAACCTTATTGGTCGTTTTTATGGAATAGACGGTATGAAAACAGGCTTTATTTGCGCCTCTGGTTTTAATCTTGTTGCCTCAGCCACCCGCAATAAACGTACAATTATTGCTGTCATTCTAGGGGCAAACAACATAAGTGAAAGGGAAGAAAAAGCGGCACAACTTCTTGAAATAGGATTTTTACATCAAGGAAGCCCCCAACTAACACTCACAACATTAAAACCTTATGGGAGCAACATAACACAAGCCAACAATATGAGACAACAAACATGCACGCCTGAAGCCATAAAAATGCACGCCAATTCATATGATGATCAAGGAAATATTATTCTCACCTCACCTTTTATCACCGCTCCACATTCTTTTTCTCATCCTTTAGTAGTACATCTCATTCGTAGTCCACAGACGCCTAAAATAACAGTAAAACCGCTAAGAAAACCCCATAGTTCGTATAAAAAACGCGCAAACTATTCTATAAAAAAACCGTAAGCCACAATTCACAATTTATGATTAATTATTTTGCCCCGTTTCTCCAAAACCACAAATATCGTAAAATTCTCTCATTTCAAATCCATCGCTGTTGAATCAATTAAAATCTGTCTCTTTCACACATCACAAGATAGACGAGCATAATAGATAAAATAATCAAAGTAAGGAATTAAAACTCTTCCTATAAGACCTTTCAAATTCCAAAAATTATTATAACATGAGCGCTAAAAAGTAACATGATTGCACCCGCACTTACCTTTATAAACTTAAAAGTGGTGATAAAATGGATTTCGTAGGCAATTACCCATCACATATCCCTCACGCCCCATTATGAATGGAATTGACGTCGTAAGATATGTTTCTTTAAAACAGAACCACGGTTGATGATTAAAATGAAAATGAAGCGCATTCCTCTCACGCTTATCACTGGTTTTTTAGGCTCTGGCAAAACAACTTTGCTCAACCGTATGTTACAAGACCCTCTCTTAACGGAATGTGCTGTTATCATTAATGAATTCGGCGAAATCAGTATTGACCATCTTCTTGTTGAAAAGACGACAGAAGGAATTATTGAGCTTGCCAATGGCTGTTTATGCTGCAATTTACGCAGTGATCTCATTGATACATTAATGGATTTAATCAATCGCGTTCAGACAGGACAAATCAAACAACTCAATCACATTATTATTGAAACAACAGGGATGGCTGATCCCGCCCCTATTTTACAAATACTGTTAAGCCACCCACTGTTTATTCAAACATTGTCCATAAATGCTGTTCTTGCAACATTTGATACATTAAGCACACTTTCCATATGTGAACGCTATCCTGAAATATATAAACAATTAATCCTTGCTGATAAAATTATTCTCACCAAAACAGATCTCACAGCACCACAATCCTTTTCTAATACGCTCCTTAACACACTTAAACGAATGAATCCTGCAGCACAAATCATTGATGTCCACTCTGAAGATTTCTGCTCAAATCTACTAATAAATCACACATTATGGAATGAACCAGGAGAAAATACACACCTTAAGCAAAATCTTACCACCGCTCCACACGACCATACCCCCCATAAAACCATTCGTACCTTTTCATTAGATTGTGAAGAACTCGTTGATTATGCCACAATTGAAGCTTTTTTAGATCTCCTACAAGACCGTTATGGTACAAAATTACTCCGTATTAAAGCAATAATCGCATTGCGTGATGATCCTTATCGCCCCCTTGTATTACATGGTGTACAAACATTTTTTCATCCCCCCATCAGACTTCCAGCATGGCCAAAAGGAATAAAACAAACACGTTTTGTCATCATTGCCGATGGTATTGAAAAAGAAGCAATACAAAAACTTCTCAATGCTTTTTTTAATAAACCAGCCATAGATACTGCAGACAAAACAGCTCTCTTGGAAAACCCTCTCATCATTCCAGGAATAAAGTTTTAATTCACCCTTACAACGTTAAATCCATGGAGCTATACCCTCTTTGCGCTTTTAAAGAAGCAAAACAGCTCCACCATAGATTTTTCCAGCCCCCAATGTTTGGTAGCTCTCGGCACATGAGACGATTCATGAGAGGCATTTTTATTGTAAAATTTTATTTATTGTACAATTTTATCCATGCAGCGCTTTGCTCTTGGAATGTGCAAGCGAATAATTGTGATTGATTTATCATAAACAGATTTTCAGATAAAAGACCTCATGATATTCAAACTCTTATTAAAATAGAAAATTATAAATCAAATTGTTATTGTAAAATTTTTTAATATTTACCAATCTGTAATCAGGTTGTTTTCTCTCGACGTACACCTCATCTGCGAATCACTTCATGTGATTCATTTCAAAAACCCCATTGGATACGTTCTTGGTTTTAAATACTCTACTTAACTCTATATTTCTTCAACTGATTGAAACAAAATCCTCTTAAGTTTAAGCAAAAAAACTAAAATCAATAGAGCTGATAACGTATTTTTAGATGTATATATTATCTTATAGACCAGCACGATAAGACAATACTTTACAGCATAAAAGAATAAAACCCTTTGAAAGTAAAAAGAGAGAAACATTTTATGTTAATTCACTCTCCACGAGAAAACCAAAATTGCCATCCATACTGGTCTGCAAACAACCCAAATTCTCTGGGCAAGTTGCTCTTGGTCCTCCTACTTCGATTTACTGACATAAAGCTCTATAAACAAACTCAGCGTTTAAAATAGGTAACTCCCTTAAATACCTCATGCATAAAATTTTGTATGTCTTGTATCGCCATCGTAAGCGATGGTATTTTACAGTATAGCGGAATAAAATAACGCTCACTTCATGAGGGAAACTGAAGTTTTATCAATATCGCGATTAAAAATGTAACGTTTTCCATACACTTCAACGGTTGGAGGTTGGCGATTTTCTTCAAAAAAATCATAACCTTTCTTAAGCATCACCCAGAATGGGTAATGAGGATTATTGCTATGACGTAACATATTATCCTTGGTCATGCGGAAAGGAAAAGCCTGCAACTGAAATGCTCTCTGTCCTCCTTTAAAAGCGTCTCGTGCAAAGGCATAAATTTGAGCCATATTCTTATCGCTCATAGAATAACAACCGGCAGAAAAGCAAGAACCATGCACCATAAGATTGCTTCCTGTACGACCATTTTCCTGATCATAAAGGTTAGGAAATCCTATATTAAAAGAAAGATAATATTTTGAATAAGGATTCATTTGATTTGCCGTAATCGTATAAAAACCTTCCGGTGTCTGAAGATCCCCTTCTTTATATTTAGGTCCAAGCTTACCAGACCACTTGCAAATGCCATAACGAGCAACTAAGATAAAAGGACCGGAACGAGATTGCTTCCAAACTTCGGCAAGATTTTCTTCCTTGAAAAAACGCATCACAATTGGTGCATAGGGATCAATATCATACAAAGCCATTCTATTCTGGATTTCTTGCGGAAGAGGCTGCTCAACTTTAGCACGAATAGAAGCTGGTAATCTTCCTTCACAAGCCGTCAATATTCCCATTACAAACAACACACACACAGCCAGGAATCTGTTAAATGTCATCGAAAACAACTCCAATCCAACACCCCTTATAAAAAACGACTTATGTTAATGACCGACCAATTTGAAGATATTTTTCCCTTCGCTCTTGTTTAAGAACTTCACCATCTTTTCCAGCCATCGCTTTTAAAGCCTGTGAAATAATCTCACCCGTTGCATCAATGGCAATCTCTTTATCACGATGCGCTCCTCCTACAGGCTCTGAAATAATGCCATCAATAATCTTTAAGTGAAGCAAATCTTGAGCGGTAATACGCATATTCATTGCAGCATCTTTTGCACGTGCTGGATCACGCCATAAAATAGACGCTGCTCCTTCTGGAGAAATAACCGAGTAAATCGCATGTTCCAACATATACACTTTATTGGCAGCGGCAATTGCTATCGCCCCTCCAGAACCACCTTCTCCAATCACAACGGATACAACAGGAACCTTTAGGCGCAAAGTTGCAGCGGTTGATTGAGCAATTGCTTCTGCTTGCCCGCGTTCTTCAGCGCTTACCCCAGGGTAAGCACCCGCTGTATCAACAAAAGTAAGGAGTGGCAAACCAAAGCGGTCAGCCATTTCCATAACACGGACAGCTTTACGATATCCTTCTGGACGTGCAGAACCAAAATTATAACGCAAACGTGTTTGTGTATCGTGACCTTTTTCTTGACCGATATAAGCAACGGCTTCTCCCTTAAAGCGTGCAAATCCAGCTTGAATAGCCTCATCTTCAGCAAACTTTCTATCTCCTGCCAAAGGTGTCACATCACTCAATAAGCGCTTAGAATAGTCCATAAAATGCGGACGATCAGGATGACGAGCAACTTGTGTTTTTTGCCACGGCGACAATTTTTTATAAAGATCGCGCAATGCCGTTTGGGAACGTGCTTCAAGACGCGCAATCTCGTCACTCATATCAAGACCGCCTTTTTCCTGAGAAATTTTTTTTAATTCAAGAATTTTCCCATCGAGATCAGCAACTGGTTTTTCAAAATCAAGATAATTATACATTTGTACCAACTCATTCAGTGTCACTTATACACTTATAATTTGCTTTATAAAGTCTTTTCAAAAACATCACCTTTTCTTTAACGAGCCTTTTACGCATCGGCAAGTGGATGATGCTCATTAACAAGACGATAAAGTCCCTCTTCCAACACATGGGTATAAATCTGAGTGGTAGAAATATCAGAATGACCTAACAAATGTTGAACGGCACGCAAATCAGCACCATTTTGCAAAAGATGGCTAGCAAAAGCATGGCGCAACACATGGGGAGAAAAGCTTTCACTTTTTATTCCAGCCCTTTTAGCAAGATTTTTCAATTCCCGCGCAACAACTTGACGCGCAATATAGCCTGTTTCTGAATGGGCTGGAAAAAGATAAAGGCTTTTCGCATCTTTCCCTTGATCACGCAAATCCAACCACTGCAAAAGAACTTGATGAGCTTTTTTTGATAACAGCACTATTCGTTCTTTTTTTCCCTTACCGCGAACCAAAATACTGTATGCTTTCCCTCGAACAGCCTGCACAGGCAGACTCACCAACTCACTAATGCGTAAACCTGTTGCATAAAGCATTTCGCTCAACAGCTGAAGACGCAATGCGCGCAAATAATCCTTCGATCCATAATCTGCTTGATTAACCTCCACCTGCGCCAAATCAAGAAATTTTGTCACCGCATCTTCACTGATAATTTTGGGCAAAGGACGTCCTTGGCGAGGAGCATCAATATCATTGGAAGGATCATCTGCTCTTAATCCTTCTGCATAAAGAAACTGATAGAATTGACGCAATGTTGATAAACGGCGCGCTTGTGACGTTGCGGCAAAACCAAATGTATGCATGAGCGACAAAAGACCAATGAGATCCTCCTTTTGTGCTGAAAGGAGCGAAACCGAATGCGAAGACAATTCCTCTTGCGCCCACTGTAAATCATGCTGATAAGCCACAAGCGTATGAGCACAAGCGCCTCGTTCAGCACTCATCATTTCAAGAAAACGCTCTATCACAATGTTACTTTTCATTGATTCATTCTCAAAGAAAGAGCCAGCGAATCCAAAGGGACATCAACAGACATATCAACAGTTACAGGTTCAACAAAAACGACAAGAATGATCATTATACTAAAAAGAATAGCAAGCAAAATGAAAAGAATCATCAAAAGTCTGGTTAATGTTGGCATAAAATAATAAACTTTCCAAAATACTCTATCTCTTATTCTATCTTATAAAGATTAACAGGAATTGACTTTAAAGCAGATAAATGCCGAAATAAGCTATGAAAAGTAATCGACCCCAATATCCGCCTCTGTCACAAATAAAAAGACAAATCTTATCATCTCTCGATAATCAAGCTCTTGTGTTTGTTGGTCTTATGGGGGCAGGAAAATCAGTCATCGGAAAACGTGTTGCCACCATGCTTGATTTACCCTTTTATGATTCTGATCAAGAAATTGAAAAAGCAGCGCAAATGTTTATCACAGAAATCTTTAAAATCTATGGTGAAGCGGAGTTTCGTTCCCTTGAGCAGCGTGTTATTCTCAACCTGATAAAAAAACGTCCCCTTGTCTTAGCAACCGGTGGTGGTGCTTATATCAATCAAGATACACGAAAAGCTATTCAGCAAAATGGAATATCTATCTGGCTCAAAGCAGATCTTGATATCCTGATGCAACGTGTTTCAAAGCGTCCAACACGACCACTTCTTCAAACAGTAAATCCTAAAGAAACGATGCAAAAACTCATGGAGCAGCGTTATCCTCTCTATGCAAAAGCAAACGTAACAATTAACAGTCATAAAGAAAGCCCCTACAGTGTAGCAAAAAATGTCATACGCTCTCTACAACATTACCTCTATACAAAAAAATAACGATAGAAAGAACAAGCATGCAAGCCAAAACCGTCACCATTAAATTAGACAAGCACTGTTACGATATCATCATTGGTCCAGATCTTATTACACAAGCTGTTTTACAAATTAAGCATTCTCTTCAGAAAAAAAATTTTCATCAAACGCGTTTAGCAATTGTTACAGATACAAATGTTGCACCTCTCCATTTGGATCCATTACAAGCAGAGTTAACAAAAAATAAAATCCATACCGTCCCTATTATTGTAGAATCAGGAGAACAGTCAAAATCATTTTCAACCTTGCAAACTGTCATCGACCAAATTCTTGCCGCACGCTTAGAAAGAGGTGACTGTGTGATTGCTTTTGGTGGTGGTGTCATTGGAGATCTAGCAGGATTTGCGGCAAGTATGATACGTCGCGGAATGAATTTCATCCAGATGCCCACAACACTTCTTGCACAAATTGATTCTTCTGTTGGTGGAAAAACGGGCATCAACAGCCGATATGGTAAAAATCTTATTGGTGCTTTTTATCAACCGCAATGCGTTATTGCTGACACATCTGTTCTTAATACACTCCCACCACGTGAATTTCGCGCAGGTTATGCGGAAATGGTCAAATATGGACTTATTAACCAGCCTACTTTCTTTGAATGGCTTGAAAAAAACGGACAAGAAATTTTTTCCAATGGTGCGATAAGAATAGAAGCCATTGTTCGCTCATGCCAATTTAAAGCTGCCATAGTCGCCCGCGACGAATACGAAACAGGAGAACGTGCACTCTTAAATCTCGGTCATACCTTTGGACACATGCTTGAAACAGCAACCTCTTATGATTCCAAGCGTTTAATTCACGGTGAAGCTGTAGCAATTGGAATGATTCTGGCACATCAATTCTCTGCACAACTGAATCTATGTGACCCCACACTCATACATCGTATCGAAACACACCTTAAAGCTGTGGGTTTGCCTACACAGTTAAAGGATATCCCAGGAGAGCTACCAGATGCTGAAACATTAATGACTCTCATTGCTCAAGATAAAAAAGTTTCACAAAATAATTTGACTTTTATTTTGACACGCGGACTTGGCCAATCTTTTATTGCAAAAAATGTTCCACCAAATGCAGTTTTATCCTTTTTGGAACAAAAATTAACAGAAATTCGTTAATTCATATTGAATATAATTGATTCGTTTTTATACTTCTATTAAAGGAAATAGCTATGATGATGTCTGCGTAGCTCAGTAGGATAGAGCACAGGATTCCTAAAAATTGGGCGCTTTGAGGAGAAATCCACAAAGCGGATCTGCTCAAATTCGGGGAAAGCTTCATGGGCAAAACGATATGCCAATCCCGAGCCAAGCCTCTCTTCACATGAGAGGAAGGTGTAGAGACTGAACGGGCAGCACCTAAAAGGCGCAAGCTTCAAGGTGAAGAGACAGTCCAGACCACAAACAACCAATAAGGTTGGCGGTGAAAACCGAAGTGGTATGAATCCTGGGGTCGCAGGTTCGAATCCTGCCGTAGACACCATCTTATTAAGACAAATTACTTTTCATATAGGGAAGCATTATGAAAAAAACTCTACAAATTTTAGGATTTTTTTCCTTTTTATTATTTCTCAATGTCACGAGTAGCTTAGCTGCTGCTTTAGTCATTGAAGTGTCAGGTAATCCAGAAACACAAACCATAACCTATCAATGTGATATGGGTGCAAATAAAGAACGCGTTGAAGCAACCTATCACAACGCTGACGATATTTCATTGGTTGATTTCAAATGGAAAGGTGATCGTATTATCGCTGCGAATGTGATTGCTGCTTCTGGAGCAAAATATGTAGGGGAGCAATATATCTGGTGGGAGAAAAATAAAGAAGTAACACTTTATGATCTTATCCAAGATCCAGAAGAAAAAAAACCCATCCTCTGTAAGGATGAATCACTGTTATTATTTTAAATAACTGAGGAAATATCATGAAAAAAATTGCTTTTATTGTAGGATTTTTTACTGCTTTAAGCCTACCGCTCTTCGGTTCACTTAATGCTTTTGCTGGCTCTTTAGTTATTGAAGTCCCAGATGATCCAGAGCCCACAACAGAAGTTACTGCCTATCAATGCGAGACAGGGACAAATAAAGAGTCTGTTGAAGTAACCTATCTCAATGCGGGTAATATTTCACTTGTTGATTTCATATGGCAAGGAAAGCGCATCATCGCTTCCCGTAGTATCAGTGCTTCTGGAACAAAATATATGGGAGGACCCTATATATGGTGGACAAAAGGGAACGAAGCCATGCTTTCTGATCTCATCAATGACCCAGAAGAAAAAAATCTTATTCACTGTATAGAAGAACAAAAACCAGAATAAAAAAGCTTATGGTATCTTAAAAATCGCTCTGGCTCGTATCACATGACATTTCTTCGGAAGTGGGTGTTTGTTTTTCCATCTGACGTGATAAAAGGGCCAGCGGTTTTTTTAATTTATTTTCTGAATAGTCTCGATAAGCTGCTGCTTGTGATATCAACATAGAAGCGACTGGTATTGTTACAAGTAAAAAAATCATCAACAAAAATTCATGAAAAACAAAATGATGATCGACAAAAATTGAATAAAGAAACGACGCAACAAGAATACTACCAGCGCCCCAACTTGTACTCAACGAAAGCATATGTAAACGCTTATAAAAAGTGGGAAGACGCACCAATCCTATCGTTCCAATCAACGTGAGAACAGATCCTAAGATCAAAAAAAACGTAACAGCAATAGCAACAATAAGCGATACATCGTCCTTCATTCAATAATCTCCCCCCGCATAAGGAATTTTGCCAACGCAATACTTGATACAGGGCCCAATAAGCCAACAATGAGAGCTGCCACAAAATAAATGGTTGTTCCTGAACGGATATCGAATGTCAGAAACAAAAGAATAGTGATTATATAAAGAGCATCCAACCCCACAATCCGATCTTGCGCTCGTGGACCACGAATCAACCGAAACAGTGCAAGAATCATTGCCAAACTTAAAAAAAACTGTGAAAGATAAAGCCCCCAATAAAGGATCAGCATACTCATTAAAAAATCTCCAAAAGTAATTGCTCATAGCGTTTTTTGATCAATTTTTGGTAGTCATATCCATTTTCAAAATTTAAGACATGAAGCAAAAGTTCACTATTTTTTCTATTATAGGCAATCCAAACAGTCCCTGGAGTTGCTGAAAGAATACATGCCAAAACAGCTAAAGCGGTGCGACTTTCAAGCGAAATGGGCACCACAATAAAACCAGACTGCTGTTTTCGAGATCTTTTGGTTAAAGCGAAGCAAGCCACAGCAATATTTGAAATAATAGAATCAATAAACACACGAAAAAACAGCTGAAAAACAGCACGCCAACTCTTAATAGTTATTTTTTCCGGCTCAAGAAGCCGCATCATCCAGCCCCCAAATAACGCAATAATAACGCCTAAAAGCAGTTGACCAGCACTAAAACCATTTAAGATCAGCCACATAAAAATAATTGCTACGCTAGAAAAAGGGAAAAAATAACAATATTTCATTGATGAATCCCCCTATTTTCAAAAGAAAAATCATCTAAAACGCTACCAATATAATTTTGAGGCTCATACAAAGTTTTAGCTGTTTCAAACATATAACGACTAACAGGACCAGCGACAACTGTAATAAGAAAACCCAAAGCAAGAAGAACAGCAATAGGGGCAAATTCAATCACTTGCACCCGTGGAATTCTCCCTTCAAGAGAAATCCAAAAAGTTCGAATGCCCGTTCGTGTCATCGCAATAAAAGCCGCAAAACCAGAGAGAGTGACAAAAGTCATAAAAAGCCAATCGTGATAAACGGGTAGAGAGGGAGAAATATTTTCTTTACTATGGTTTAAGAGTGCCACAAACATCATAAATTTAGCAACAAAGCCAGAAAAAGGAGGTAGACCAATAATCAAAAGAGCACAAAGACCAAAACAAGCCCCAAGAATTGCCAAAGTTACTGGTAAATAAGTCCCGACTTCATCTTCCTCCTCCTCTTCATCATCCCCATAGACTTCCATTGTCACCGTCAAAACATTGGCTGCAACATCTTGACAGCGCTCAACCAATTCCACCAAAAGAAAAAAAGCACCCAGTGCCAAAGTTGAGGAAACAATATAAAAGAGTGCCCCTGCAATCAGGTCTGTATTGCCAATCCCAATTGCTGTCAACAATGTCCCAGAAGAAATCAAAACACTATAAGCTGCCAAACGTACCAAAATCTGGCTTGCCAACACTCCAATAAAACCAAAAGCCATAGTGGCAAGCCCACCGTAAAACAAAACCGTTTGACCAAAATGGCTAAAATGTCCACTTTCTGGTCCAAACCATAACAATGTTAAACGTAAAATAATATAAATACCGACTTTGCTTAAAAGTGCAAAAGAAGCTCCCACAGGCGCTACTGCTGCACTATAAGTTGGCATCAGCCAAAAGTTCAATGGCCACACCCCCGCTTTAATTAAGAAAGCAATTCCCAAAAGTGCAGCCCCTATTTCGAATAAAGTTATATCGCTAGAAGCGATATATTGTATTTTTACAGCCAAATCAGCCATATTGAGGGTGCCTACGATTCCATAAATGAGCGCCGCACCAACGAGAAAAAACAACGAAGCAACCAGATTAACCACGACATAATGCAACCCAGCACGCACACGTAATGGACCAGAACCATGCAACGCAAGGCCATAAGAAGCTGTTAACATCACTTCAAAAAATACAAATAAATTAAATAAATCACCTGTTAAAAAAGCGCCGTTTATTCCAACCATGAAAAATTGCATCAATGACTGAAAATGAGGACCCGCTTTATACCAATGTGCTCGAGCAAAAACCAACGTCGCGCTGATCAACACACTAGAAAGCAAAAGCATCATAGCACTTAAGCGATCAAGCACCAAAACAATACCAAAAGGAGAAGGCCAATTACCAAGCCGATAAACATCCACAGCTGGTGCGACGTCAAGAGCACGTATCACCAGTAAAACAGCAATGACAACTAACAATGCGGCAGAAAAAATACTTATGAGTGATTTCAGTTTTGAACGACGTTCATCATAGAAAAGAAGAAAGGCTCCAGTAGTTAACGGCAAAAGAATCGGCAAGATAAGAAGATAATTCACGTAAGCTTCCATCACTGTACCTCACGCCCATCAACGTGATCTGAACCTGTTAAACCGCGTGAAACCAACAAGATAACCAAAAATAAAGCTGTCGTTGCAAAACCGATCACAATTGACGTTAAAACCAAAGCCTGTGGAAGAGGATCAACATAATTCGCTGGATTGATAGCCATCGTAGGATCAATAATTGGCGCTGCATTACTGCGTGGCCTACTCATTGCAAATATAAAAAGATTAACGCCATAGGATATCAAAGACAAACCAAGAATGACTTGAAAAGTTCGAGGACGCAAAATGAGCCAAATTCCCGATCCCACAAGAACACCAATAGCCAAAGAAAGAATAATTTCCATTAATTTTCCTTCCCTTTTAAAGCAGGTTTTTTACCGATTCGGTAGCTGCGTATTGATTGATGTGCAAGTGCGATTAAAATGAGAATCGTTGCTCCCAACACAAGAGAAAACACACCAAAATCAAACAAAAAAGCAGATGCTATAGGAATCTTTCCAATCAAAGGCACATGAATATATTGGAAAAATGATGTTAAAAAAGGGTACCCAACAAACAAAGCCCCTGCTCCCGTGACAACTGATAGCAATAAGCCAAAGCCCATCCAACGTAAAGGCAAAACTCTTAAATGGTTTTCCACCCAACGAATATCCCGGGCAAGATACTGCAAAATAAAGCCTATCGCTAAAGTCACACCGCCGACAAATCCACCTCCAGGAAGATCATGTCCTCGCACAAATAAATAAAAAGAAAAAGCAATAATAACAGAAAAGAGCCACCCTATAATAACAGAAGGAATGGCGAGATAATTCAAAACTGTATCCCCGACATTTCGATCCGGTTGTGTCTTATCAAAAGCTTCCTGAACACGTTGTTGAAACGGCGGCTCAATACTTTCAGGAGCAGGGCGAAATCGACGTAACAGAGCAAAGACAGTCAAAGAAACACCCCCCAAAACCACAACTTCTCCCATCGTATCAAAACCACGGAAATCAACCAACAATACATTCACAACATTGCGACCACCAGCACCAGAATAAGCATTTTTCAGAAAAAAATTAGAAACTGTTGTCCCTTGAGGACGTGTCATCATCGCAAAAGAGAGCCATGCAACACCAGCACCTCCCATAATTGCTATAATGAAATCACGAGCGCGACGTAAACGTACCCCGAAATGAATAGACGTTGGAGCAGGATTATACACACGCTTAGGCAACCAACGCAAACCAAGCAATAATAAAACAGCTGTCACCACTTCAACAACCAATTGCGTTATAGCCAAATCGGGCGCAGAAAGCCATAAAAAGGTTGCACACGTCATTAACCCTGCTCCCCCCAACAGCATGAGTGATGCAAGACGATGAAACTTTGCTTGCCAAGCGACTAAAAGCGCGCACAATCCACCGACCAGCCAAAGCGCGAGAAAAGGAATATCAAGTGGAAAAAGCGGTAACCCTCCTAGTGCAATGAAACCATCACGCCAAAGCAAAAGACCAACAAAAATAAAACACACAGCAAAAATCCAATGCAACTGGATTTGCAAACGACGTGTTGAAAAAAGAGCTTCCACCGCGCGTGCCCATTTCCAAGAAATAATCACAAGAATGCGTTCAAAAATACGCGGTCCTTTCAAATGACGAAAAAAGGGAGCCCCATCATCACAAGATAAAAAATAACGCCGCCCAACAACGTAGAGCAAACCACCCCCAAATAAAGCCACCAAGCTCATCATTAATGGTGTATTAACCCCATGCCAAACAGCCAAGCTATAAGAGATCGTCATCGGTCCTAAAACAGAGACAACAGCGTTATCTAAAATAGGCCCGATTGTTAAATTAGGAAAAATACCAACAGCCAAACAAATAAACACCAAAAGTTCCATGGGTAAACGCATAAAATGCGGCGGCTCATGCGGAGTTTTGGGTAATTTATGAGGTTTTGGTCCCCAAAAGACACCATGAATAAAACGTATAGAATAGGTCACGCTAAACAAACTAGCAAGCGTTGCGACATAAGGAGCAATCCAATCAAGCCATGATTCCATATGCGTTTCAACAGCTTCAGCAAAAAACATTTCTTTTGATAAAAAACCATTGAGCAAAGGAACACCAGCCATTGCCGCACTTGCGACTAAAGCAAGAGTTGCTGTAATCGGCATAGAGCGATAAAGACCTGTTAGCTTACGCATATCACGTGTTCCCGTTTCGTGATCAATAATGCCAGCAGCCATAAATAAAGACGCTTTAAAAGTAGCATGATTAGCCATATGAAAAATCGCAGCAACACAAGCAAGGGGACTCCCAAGGCTTAAAAGCGTTGTAATCAATCCAAGATGACTAATCGTTGAATAAGCGAGCAATCCCTTTAAATCTTGCTGAAACATGGAAAAATAAGCGCCGAGGAGAAGTGTTGAGAGTCCTGAAAAGCCAACCATCCAAAACCAAGACTCTGTCCCAGAGAGTACGGGCCATAAACGAACCAGCAAAAACAACCCAGCTTTCACCATCGTTGCCGAATGCAGATAAGCCGATACAGGTGTTGGCGCTGCCATCGCATTAGGCAACCAAAAATGAAAAGGAAACTGTGCGCTTTTTGTTAATCCACCCAATAAAATACAAATAAGGGCAGGGATATAAAGCGAACTTGACCGGATCACATCTCCAGACTGCAAAATTTTATCCAGATCAAAACTACCAACCATATACCCAATCAATAAAACCCCAATAAAAAGGGCAAAACCACCCAAACCTGTAATCGTTAAAGCCATACGCGCCCCTTCACGCGCACTCGCATTATGATACCAATAACCAATCAACAAAAAAGAAAAAATACTGGTAAGTTCCCAGAAAACAACCAAAAACACGAGATTACCTGATAAAACAATCCCTGTCATTGAGCCCATAAAGGCTAGAAAAAAAGAAAAAAATCGTGGAACAGAATCTGCAGGATCCATATAATAACGGGCGTAAACAACGACAAGCAGCCCAATTCCTGTAATGAGCAAGCAAAAAAGCCAAGACAGGCCATCCATCCGGAGGATCAAATCACCTCCCCATTCTGGGAGCCAAGAAATATTTAAACGGATAATGTGATTGCCACGAATTGCCGGATAAAGCATGATTGTAAAAAGAAAGCTAAAGAGAGCAATACCCCCTGCAAACCATGCTTCATTATTTTTTGCTGTCGAACGAAAAAAGCCAATAACAGCACTCCCACAAAAGGGAAGCAAAATGAGCAATATTAGCATTGCTTCCCGTGTTGCCATTCTTTCAGCTCCATCCTACCCTTAATATTTTGTCATTGACAAAACAAAAATTTATATTCTCACCCCCCCATTGCACACTTAATGATAATAAGATTTAATAAAACTTAAAAGCATTTAAATTTTTCAAAAAACAATGCTTGCATGGAAATGCTGCGCACAACTCCAGTTCTCTTTTTATTGTAAGAACAATAACGCTCACGACAAGAAGCAATTAAAATTTTATTTAATCATTTCTATCCTTTAAAAAAGCGCGATAAGCACTGTCTACGAGTCCCATGAAAAGGCTGAAAACTATTATCATTTTGATTATAAGAGCGATAACGAGCACGACAAGATTCAATATGCTGTTTAAGCATCCATGGCTCTTTTTTTTCTGGACTTTCAGAAGAAGCCGTTAAAAAGACTCTTTTAGCATCTGATACAACTTTTAATGATGCGCCTTTTGTGCTTAAGTGTGATGATGTAACAAAAGCCGCTTCAGGATACCACCAATTATCTTTATACTTAACATAACCACGCCGATAATGATGATAACCCTTAAAACCATTCAGTTCTCTACGTCCCGTAAAAATCAAAGGCACCGAACTCTCTTGTACAGCGGTTTGAGAGACCAGTTTGGCTTTAGCATCACCTCTATTTTGCCCCAAATGAACACGAGCGGTTGTTATAATAAAAAGACTGCTTATAAATACAAAAGCTAAAGCATAATATAATTTTTTTTTCATACGCATAACGCAAAACTCGAACGAATAAACGACAACCGTTACAGAAAGCCTTTCTCTTGCTAGACAGAAACAGATTCTTTTCTTAAGATTCTTTTTTCTTGAGACATTCTGTTACTCTTTGTACTAAACGCTGATCTCAAGAATAAGATCCTTTAAAAAAGAATGAATAAATGATGATAAAAACCCCTTACTACCTTATAGACAAATCGAAACTCATCAAAAATATGCAAATAATTTCTCGTTTACGAGAAATGTCAGGAGCAAAAGTTTTGCTTGCTTTGAAATGTTTTGCCACATGGAGTGTTTTTGATTTAATGTCTGAGTTCATGGATGGAACCACCTCATCATCCCTTTATGAACTGCGTTTAGGAAGAGAAAAATTTGGTAAAGAAACCCATGCCTATTCGGTTGCGTGGGCTGATCACGAAATTGATGAAGCCTGTGGTTATGCAGATAAAATTATCTTTAACTCAATCCAGCAACTTCAACGCTTTTCTGATGCAACCAAAACCATTCAACGAGGTCTCAGATTAAATCCAGGAATAAGTGCATCCAATTTTGATCTTGCCAATCCCTCTCGCCCTTTTAGCCGCTTAGGAGAAACGAACCAAAGTGCTATTAAAGAAGTTCTACCTCTCATCAACGGCTTAATGATTCATAACAATTGCGAAAATGCTGATTTTAATCTTTTTAATCAAATGCTCGGGTACATGGAAGAAAAGTTTTCAGAACTTTTTTCTGCCGTAGATTGGATAAGCCTTGGTGGTGGAATTCATTTTACAGCTGAAAATTATCCGCTAGAAGCTTTCGCAGAACGCTTAAAAAACTTTTCACAGACCCATGGTGTCACTCTTTTTCTGGAACCAGGAGAAGCTGCTATCACCAAAAGCACCACCTTAGAAGTTAGCGTCCTTGATACATTGTACAATGAAAAGAATCTTGCCATCGTCGATAGCTCAATCGAAGCACATATGCTTGATCTTCTCATTTATCGTGAAAATGCTAAATTAGAACCCAATCAAGGAGAACACGAAATTATGATTTGCGGAAAATCTTGTCTTGCTGGAGACATTTTTGGAACGTTTCAGTTTCAAAAACCTCTTCAAGTAGGAGATAGACTGTCTTTTCAAGATGCAGCAGGTTATACAATGGTCAAGAAAAATTGGTTTAATGGTGTAACAATGCCTGCTATTGTTCTTAAAGAGTGCGATGGTAAATTAACGCTGCAACGCCAATTCAGCTACAATGACTATCGGACAAGCCTTTCATAAAAATAACCATAAAAAACGTCATACAACAGTATTAAAAAGGAGATGAACCTACAATGAAAAAAAACGTTCTCATTATTGGTGCTGGAGGTGTTGCACAAGTTGTTGCCCACAAATGTGCTCAAAACAACGATATTCTTGGCGAAATTCATATTGCTTCACGAACACTCAAAAAATGTGAAGCCATTATTGCTTCTATTAAAGAAAAAAGCAGCATGAAAGAACAAGGTGTTCTCGAAAGCCATTCGCTCAATGCCATGAATGTAGAAGAAACTGTAAAGCTCATCCAAAAAACCAAGTGTGAAATTGTCATTAATGTTGGTTCAGCCTTTCTTAATATGTCTGTTCTTTCAGCCTGTATCGAAACTAAATGTGCTTATATTGATACTGCCATTCATGAAGACCCTCTTAAAATTTGTGAAACCCCACCCTGGTACGGCAATTATGAATGGCCTCGGCGTCAAGAATGTGAAAAAGTGGGTATCTCTGCTATTTTGGGTGCAGGCTTTGATCCAGGTGCAGTGAATGCTTATGCAGCGTTAGCGCGTGAATGTTATTTTGATAAAATCACAGACATCGATATTATTGATATTAATGCTGGAAATCATGGGCGTTGGTTTGCTACAAATTTCGATCCAGAAATTAACTTCCGAGAATTTACAGGACAAGTATGGTCATGGCAAAATAAAAAATGGACTTCTAATAAAATGTTTGAAGTCAGCCATGAATGGGATCTTCCCGTTGTTGGAAAACAAAAAGCCTATATGACAGGACATGATGAAATTCATTCACTTTCCAAAAATCTTGATGTCCAAAATGTCCGCTTCTGGATGGGGTTTAGTGATCGTTATATCACTGTTTTTACCGTTTTGAAAAATCTTGGTCTCTTATCCGAACAGCCCATTAAAACTGCAGAAGGACAAGAAGTCGTTCCTTTAAAAGTTGTCAAAGCTGTCTTACCCGATCCTTCTTCTCTCGCCCCTGAATACACAGGAAAAACCTGTATTGGAGATCTGATCAAAGGCGAAAAAGATGGAAAACCAAAGGAAATTTTTATCTATAACATAGCCGATCACAAACAAGCTTTTCATGAAACCGGTGCACAAGGCATTTCTTATACAGCTGGTGTACCCGCAGCAGCAGCAGCTCTTCTCATTGCCACAGGCGAATGGGATGTTAAAACGATGGTCAATGTAGAAGAATTACCTCCCCGTCCTTTCCTCAAATATCTTGATCATATGGGGCTCCCTACCTTTATAAGAGAACAACAAGAGGATAAAAAATTACAATTTTAAATTTATCCCTATAGAGTGCATAGGCTTGATTTTTAAGTTATTACAAAACTGTCTCATAAAAAACTTAATATTCTTAAGAAATTATGTTTTTTCAAAAATTTTAGCTATGGATCATATTTTGACAACATTGGGATTTCTTAAAAACTTTAAAGAAGAACCAGATCATCTTTTTAAGACAGAGAAAGCAACAATTAAAAAGAACTAAGAGGTAAAAACTAATTTAATCATACCGTATGACCTGCTATTATCCTTAAAAAGAGAGTTCCTCAACAAAAGATATAAAAATACCACCTTTTAAGGTGGTATTTTTCAAAATATTTAGCACCCGCTTCATCTTAAAAAACAAAGATCCTTAACTCGCACCAATCCTGCTTTCTTTGAAAAAATTTCTCTTGGCTTTCCACTTCATACAGCTCTATAAGAAAACTTTGCTCTGAATATAAATTGTAAGTATAATTTATTGTTTTACACGCCGAATGAAAGTCCTCTAATATCGTAGGATTCTTTCATTTTATATTGAATTAATCAAAACTATTTTTTCTACATGTCACAAGCGGTAGGAGTCCGTATGAATAAAAGGAGCAGCAAGAAAAAATACCTTTTATAAACGCTGTCAAATAACCGAAAATCAGTATAACATTGAAGACCCGTCAATATAACTTATAGTGCTGACTTATACCTTTTATGAAGCATAAAGATGATGGTATATAATGAGTTTTATATACTTCACGAAGAGCTTTATAGTTATACCATTCACCAGCTCCATCGCGAAATAGATTTGAGAGCTTTGAGAGATGTTTCCTTAAAACACAGCACGTAAATAGGCTGAGAATCCCATCTCGAAATTTATAACATGATGAAACACCACATATGTAAAACTTGATATAGACTAAATACCACACGCTCTAAGCGCGTGTGCACAACAGGGTAATTAATCAAAACAGCACAACAGAGATTTAAAATAACAATTATTGAAAAGCACACAAAAAATTAAGTGGAACACCTCATACGATTGTTTTTATTCTCTCTCAAAATTTTTTGCATGCTTCACAAATATTTACTGTCCTCTTTGGCTTTTTAAAATGTCCTTTTTAAAAGCTTTTTAAATATGAAGCGGTTTAGCAAATGTTGCCAAAGCTGCTTCACGAACTGCTTCTGATAAGGTAGGGTGTGCATGACAACAGCGTCCTAGATCCTCTGATGAACCACCAAATTCCATTAAAACTGCAATTTCATGAATCATTTCACCAGCACCAAATCCAAGAATATGCCCGCCCAAAACCCGATCTGTTTTTTTATCAGCAAGAATTTTAACAAATCCATCACTCTTTTGCATCGCGCGTGCACGACCATTAGCCATAAAAGGAAATTTTCCAACATTATATTCAATACCGGCTTCTTTCAGTTCTTCTTCCGTCTTTCCCACACTCGCAATTTCCGGCTGTGTATAAACGACACTAGGAATAACATCAAAGTTAACATGTCCTTTTTGACCTGCCAAAATTTCTGCCACCGCAACGCCTTCTTCCTCTGCTTTATGCGCTAACATTGGTCCTTTTACGACATCACCAATCGCATAAATTCCAGGAACATTTGTCTGCCAATGAGCATCAATGGCAATAAAGCCGCGTTCATCTACCTGAACACCAGCCTCACTCAAACCAAGCCCCTCTGTATAAGGAGAACGCCCAGTCGCAATAAGCACAACATCAGCTTCTAAAGTTTCAGATTCACCACCTTTGACAGATTCAAAGCTTACCTGAGCCGTTGAGCCAGATTGTGTAATGGCTGTTACCTTTGCACCCGTTTTATATTCAATCCCCTGTTTTTCCATTAACTTTTGAAATTGACGTGAAACTTCACCATCCATTGAGCCCAAAACTTTATTAAGATACTCAATAATAGTCACTTTAGCCCCCAAGCGGCTCCAAACCGACCCAAGTTCCGAACCAATGACACCAGCGCCCACGACAATCATACGTGATGGTACTTTTTCAAGGGAAAGAGCTCCCGTAGAAGAAACAATTATCTTTTCATCAATTTCAACATTCACCCCTGGAATGCTTGAACTCTCTGAGCCCGTAGCAATAATAATATTTTTTGTTTCAATTGTTTGCTTGTTACCATCTCTAGCAACAACTTCCACATGACCCGCGTTTACAATTTTGGCTGTTCCAAAAAAAGTATCAACTTTATTTTTTTTCATCAAAAAAGAAACACCGCTTGTATTAGCTGTCACCACTGCTTTCTTATGAACCATCATTTGTTCAAGATTAAGCTTAGATTTGCCAATAGAAATCCCAAGCGTTTCAAAACCATGCTGGGTTTCAGCAAACACTTCTGAAGCGTGTAACAATGCTTTAGAAGGTATACAACCAACATTGAGACATGTTCCCCCTAATGTTGTACGTTTTTCAATAATCGCTACTTTAAGCCCTAGTTGTGCCGCCTTTATTGCTGCTACATAACCACCTGGACCCGCTCCGATCACAGCCACATCATAAGACATCCGTTTTTCCTTTCATCCTGAAAACTGTATTTTACAAATCAAGAACAAGGCGTTCCGGATCTTCTAAGCTTTCCTTAACACGCACAAGGAAAGTTACAGCTTCTTGCCCATCCACAATACGGTGATCATAAGAAAGCGCTAAATACATCATGGGGCGGATCACAACTTGGCCCTCGACAACCATTGCCCGTTCTTTAATCGCATGCATTCCCAAAATACCAGATTGTGGTGAATTCAAAATCGGTGTTGACATCAACGATCCATACACACCACCATTAGTAATGGTAAAAGTCCCACCTTGCATATCAGAAACGGCTAATTTTCCATCACGCGCAAGACGTCCCAAACGGCCAATCTCCTTTTCAATTTCTGCCAATGACATTTGATCTGCATCACGCACCACTGGAACGACAAGCCCTTTATCCGTTCCAACAGCAATTCCAACATTGACATAGTTTTTGTAAACAATGTCTGTTCCATCAATTTCAGCATTAACAGCAGGAAGTTCTTTTAATGCATGACAAACAGCTTTGGTAAAAAATCCCATAAAACCAAGTTTAACACCATGTTTCTTTTCAAAAAGATCTTTATAACGCTTGCGCAAATCCATCACCGCCGACATATCAACCTCATTAAATGTGGTTAACATTGCTGCTACATTTTGCGCATCTTTAAGCCGTCGGGCGATTGTTTGACGCAATTTCGTCATACGGACTCGCTCTTCACGTGTTTCTGGAACAGAAACCACTGAAGAACTGGCCGCAGAGGAAGAAGGTATAGGAGCGTTTGTTCTTTGTTCTAATCCACCAAGAACATCTTCTTTAAGAATTTGCCCACGTTTTCCAGAACCTGCAAGATCACTTTTTGCCACATTATTTTCAGCCATCAATTTTGCTGCTGCGGGTGAAGGAGGCATAGTACTGCTCGAAGCAAGCTTCTCTGATTCAGATGAAGCCGCTGGAATAGATGCTGCAGAAGGCGAAAATGATTGGGAAACACCGGCTTGGCCAGCTTCCACCGCTCCTAAAAGAGCATTCACTTCGACCGTATCGCCTTCTTTTGCAATGATTTCAGATAATTTCCCTGCAACAGGAGAAGGAACTTCAACAGTTACCTTATCAGTTTCTAATTCAACCAAAGGCTCATCCATAGCGACAGCTTCACCAAGTTTTTTAAACCATTTGCCAACCGTTGCTTCGGTAACCGATTCGCCCAAAGTAGGAACACGGATTTCAGTAGTCATAATATTTTTCCATACATCAGAGTAGTAACAAATTAAGAACCTAACGCGTCTTTGAGAAACGCAGCCAGTTGTTCAAGGTGTTTCACCATTAACCCAGAGGCTGGTGACGCACTCGCCGGACGTCCTGCATAACGAGCACGTGAATATTGCGCATTAATATGCGTCAAAACCCATTCCAAATAAGGCTCAATAAATGACCAAGCCCCCATGTTTTTTGGCTCTTCTTGGCACCAAAAAACTTCTGCCTGCAAAAAGCGCGATAACACATTCACCAAAACTTTTGCAGGGAAAGGATACAACTGTTCAACACGAAGGAGATAAACATCATCGATACCCTTTTTTTCACGTTCTTCATAAAGGTCGTAATAAACCTTTCCCGTACAAAGAACGACACGGCGAATTTTATTATCTTTCTGCAACTTCACGACAGAATCTTTGAGACATTCTGCATCATCAAGCAATACACGAGAGAAACTCGTTTCTGGTCCCATTTCATTGAGAAGAGAAACAGCCCGCTTATGACGCAAAAGCGATTTAGGTGTCATTAGAATTAATGGCTTACGAAAATCACGCTTAATTTGTCGACGCAAAATATGAAAATAATTTGCAGGAGTTGTACAATTAGCAACCTGCATATTATCTTCCGCACAAAGCTGAAGAAACCGCTCCAAACGTGCAGAAGAATGCTCTGGTCCTTGTCCTTCAAAACCATGAGGCAATAAGCACACAAGACCAGACATACGAAGCCATTTACGCTCTGCAGATGAAATAAATTGATCAAAGATGACCTGTGCACCATTCGAGAAGTCACCAAATTGTGCTTCCCAAAGTATTAATCCTCGTGGTTCAGCAAGAGAATATCCATATTCAAAACCAAGAACAGCTTCTTCAGAAAGCATAGAATTAACAACTTCATAAAGCGCTTGCCCCTTTTGTAAATGATTCAAAGGAATATAACGCGCTTCATTTTCTTGGTCATAAAGAACTGAATGACGTTGTGAAAAAGTTCCCCTTTCAACATCTTCACCGGAAAGACGAACCGGTGCTCCTTCTAAACAAAGTGAACCAAAAGCGAGAGCCTCAGCGGTTGCCCAGTCAACGCCCTCACCAGTTTCGAAAATTTTAGCACGATTGTTTAAAAAACGCTGTATCGTTTTATGAACATGAAATTTTTCTGGAACTTCGACAAGTTTCTGACCAATTTCCTTTAAAGTCTTTAATTCAACACCCGTTGTTCTAGAATGTTGCTCATCAGCATTACTAAAGGCTTTAAGTCCCGTCCAGCTTCCATCAAGCCAATCAGCCTTATTAGGCTTATAAGAAGCACTTGCTTCAAACTCACCTTCAAGTTTATCGCGCCATAATTTTTTTTGTTGCTCAATCTCTTCTAAAGAAATCACTCCTTCTGCGATCAATTGATCACTATAAAGCTGAAGAGTTGTTTTATGATTACGAATTGCTTTATACATAAGTGGCTGCGTAAAGGAAGGTTCATCGCCTTCATTATGTCCATAACGGCGATAACAAAACATGTCGATGACCACCGGTTTATGGAAAATTTGACGAAACTCCATTGCTATTTTAGCAACAAAAACAACCGCTTCAGGATCATCACCATTCACATGAAAAATGGGAGCATCAATCATTTTTGCAACATCAGATGGATAAGGCGAAGAACGTGAAAAACGTGGCGCTGTTGTAAAACCAATCTGATTATTGATAATCACATGAAGTGAACCTGCAACACGATAACCTTTAAGACCTGAAAGACCAAAAGTTTCTTGGATAACGCCTTGTCCTGCAAAAGCAGCATCACCATGAATAAGCAATGGCAATACTTTTGAACGCTCACTTAATGGGAGTGAATCAGTGTGCGTAGGCCCCACAAGTTGATCTTGTTTAGCACGAGCTTTTCCCATAACAACCGGATCAACAATCTCAAGATGAGAAGGATTAGCCACAAGCGATAAATGAACTTTATTTCCATCAAAGTTTAAATCAGCCGTCGTTCCTAAATGATATTTAACATCACCTGATCCCTCTACATCATCTGGCTTATAAGACCCACCCTTGAATTCATGAAAGATGGCTCTATGCGGTTTAGCCAAAACTTGTGAAAGAACATTTAAACGACCACGATGGGCCATGCCTAAAATAACTTCCTGAACGCCTAAAGCACTACCGCATTTAATAATCTGTTCAAGAGCAGGAATCAGCGCTTCACCACCATCAAGTCCAAAACGTTTTGTCCCTTTATATTTCGTGTCTAAAAACTGTTCGAATCCTTCTGCTTCAATAAGCTTATTCAGGATAGCTTTCTTGTCTTGCTGTGTGAGAGCAATTTTTTTATCTCGCCCTTCAATACGCTCTTGAAGCCATGCTTTCTGGATTGGATCCGAAACATGCATATATTCCACACCGATTGTTGAACAATAGGTACGATTGAGAATTTCAAGCATTTGCGGAATAGTTGCATATTCTAATCCTAAAACATTATCAATAAAAATGGAACGCTCATAATCAGCAGGAGTAAAACCATAAGCTTCTGGAGAAAGTTCTTTATAATCTTCCAGTTTTTCCGCCAATTGAAGAGGATCAAGCTTTGCCCGAAGATGCCCCCGTGCTCGAAACGCCCGAATCATCATAATGGCATGAACAGAATCACGCGTTGCACGAATAATATCTTGTTCACTAGAAACTTTTCCCTTTTGAGCACCCCCTGTTGCTGCTTTTTCCTTTAATTTATCACCAAGATATTTTTCAAGAGAAGACCAATCACCATCAAGAGCAGAAACCAACTCACCATCTGGCTTTAATGGCCAATGATCACGCTGCCACGTTGCTCCTTCAGCATTTCTGAGAACATCTTCTTTGTTATCATGAAGGCCTTCAAAAAAAGCACGCCACTGTGAATCAACACTGGTAGGATCTTTTTCATACTGAGCATAAAGTTGATCTATATAATCCGCATTCCCACCATAAAGAAATGACGTCTGTGCAAAAAGACTATTTATCTCGTCCTGCCTTGCCATATACCTCTCCGGAACATTTATTCCGTCTCCTTATATATCTCTTTTTCAACCTTTAAATGCTTACAAAGCAGATGAGGGGTCGAAAATTCAAAAAAGTTATACCTTTTATACTCAAGTTTTTTTTCACCTGAATTAAGAAAATATTCTTAATTCAGGTGAAATTTTCTTTTAGCCTTTCAAAACTGACATCAAAGTCTTACCTATCTGTGATGGCGAAGGAGATACACGAATCCCTGCTGATTCCATTGCCGCAATTTTATCTTCTGCTCCACCTTTACCACCAGAAATAACAGCACCAGCATGTCCCATTGTACGCCCTGGAGGAGCCGTACGACCAGCAATAAAGCCAACAACGGGCTTTTTACGACCTTTTTTTGCTTCATCTTGTAAAAACTGTGCTGCTTCTTCTTCAGCCGATCCACCAATCTCACCAATCATCACAATAGACTGGGTTTCATCATCTGCTAAAAACATTTCCAACACATCAATAAATTCAGTTCCCTTAACAGGATCGCCCCCAATTCCTATAGCGGTTGTTTGTCCGAGACCTTCCTGACTCGTTTGAAAAACAGCTTCATAAGTTAAAGTTCCTGACCGTGAAACAACCCCAACAGAGCCTTTTCTGAAAATAGAACCAGGCATAATACCAATTTTACATTCATTTGGCGTGAGAATACCAGGGCAATTAGGACCAATAAGACGAGATTTTGAGTTTTCTAATCGCGCCTTTACTTTAACCATATCCATAACGGGGATACCTTCCGTAATACAGATAATTAGACGAACTTCAGCCTCAATTGCTTCTATAATAGCTGCTGCAGCCCCTGCAGGAGGAACATAAATAACAGAAGCATCCGCGCCTGTTTTTTCTTTTGCTTCTGCAACGCTAGCAAAGATAGGAAGAGTCTCACCTTTTGAACCTTCCCATGTTTCTCCACCCTTTTTAGGATTAACACCACCAACCATTTGCGTGCCATGATAAGCAAGCGCCTGTTCTGTATGAAATGTTCCTGTTTTTCCTGTAAGCCCTTGAACGAGAACTTTCGTCTTTTTATTCACAAGAATCGACATAACTCAAGCTCCCTTCACGGCTGCAACAATTTTTTGAGCAGCATCATCTAAATCATCAGCGGGAATAACATTCAAACCACTGTCCTTGATAATTGCTTTACCCTGCTCAACATTCGTACCTTCAAGACGAACAACTAAGGGAACCTTTAAACCAACTTCACGCACAGCAGCAACCACACCTTCAGCAATGACATCACAACGCATAATACCACCAAAAATGTTAACCAAAATGCCTTTAACATTTGGATCAGCTGTAATAATTTTAAAAGCAGCTGTCACCTTTTCTTTTGATGCACCACCCCCAACATCCAAAAAATTTGCCGGTTCAGCGCCATAAAGCTTAATGATATCCATGGTTGCCATCGCAAGACCCGCACCATTGACCATACAACCAATTGTGCCTTCAAGAGCAACATAAGCAAGATCATGCTTTGAAGCCTCGATTTCCTTTGGATCTTCTTCTGAAAGATCGCGCAATTCTAAAATATCTGGATGACGAAACAAGGCATTATTATCAAAAGAAACTTTTGCATCAAGGACGCGCAAATGACCATCTTTCATCACAATAAGCGGATTAATTTCTAAAAGGCTCATATCTTTTTCACAAAATGCCTTATAGAGAATCGGAAAAAGCTTTTCACCATCCTCTCGTGCACTATCGCGCAATTCCAATGCATCACAAAGTCTTGCACAATCAGCTGAGGTAACACTTTGCGTAGCATCAATGGGCAGAGTGAAGATTTTTTCTGGTGTTTCTTCAGCAACTGTTTCAATATCCATTCCACCTTCTGTTGAAACAACAAAGGCGATCCGACCAACGCTACGATCAACCAAAAGTGAAAGATAAAGCTCGCGCTCAATATCGGCACCATCTTCAATATAAAGACGATTGACCTGTTTACCTTCTGGACCAGTTTGTTTGGTTACCAAAGTTTTCCCAAGCATTTCTTGAACATTTGCAACAACTTCTTCAACAGATTGTGCAAGCCGAACACCACCCTTTGCATCAGGATCAAGTTCTTTAAACTTACCCTTACCACGACCACCAGCGTGTATCTGACTTTTAACCACATAAAGAGGTCCAGGCAATTTTTTTGCCCATTTTTCAGCTTGCTCTACAGAATAAACAGCAACACCATTTGCAATGGGTGCTCCATATTCATGAAGCAGACGTTTGGCCTGATACTCATGGATATTCATGCATTTGTCCTTTTCTTTTATGAATTATTATTAATCCTAAAGTTCTAATATTCTAAAATACTTTATTTTAATGAACGAAAACTTGTTTTATTTACTTGAGACTAGGCACAAGAGCAATACAAGCTTCACAAAGCTTTTTAACCGCATTTACGGAATAATCAAAAGCTTCTCTTTCCTTTTTATCAAGATCAATTTCAATGACCCTTTCAACACCACCTGCACCAAGTACAACAGGAACACCAACGTAGGTATCATTTACGCCATATTCCCCTGAAAGATAGGCTGCAACGGGCACAACACGCTTAGTGTCCTTTAAATAAGCTTCAGCCATGGAAACGGCAGAAGCAGCTGGTGCATAATAAGCAGAACCTGTTTTTAACAAACTAACAACTTCTGCACCACCATCACGGGTCCGTTGAATAATTTGATCAATCCTTTCCTGTGTTGTCCAACCCATTTTAACAAGATCAGGCAAAGAAATACCACCAACTGTTGAATAACGTACCAAAGGCACCATTGAATCACCGTGCCCACCTAAAACAAATGCTGTTACATCTTTAACAGAGACTTTGAATTCTTCCGATAAAAAATAACAAAAACGCGCTGAATCCAGAATACCAGCCATACCAACCACTTTATGGACGGGAAGACCTGAAAATTTCTGCAACGCCCACACCATTGCATCAAGAGGATTTGTGATACAAATAACAAAAGCTGAAGGTGCATATTTTTTAATCCCAGCACCAACTTGTTCCATGACTTTTAAATTAATACCCAAAAGATCGTCACGGCTCATGCCAGGTTTGCGTGCAACCCCTGCTGTTACAATAACAACATCAGACCCTTCAATTGCTTCATAAGCATTTGCACCTTTTAAATTAATATCAAAACCATCAACGGGAGAGGATTCAGCAATATCAAGAGCTTTACCCTGTGGCATACCTTCTGCAATATCAAATAAGACCACATCACCAAGCTCTTTTAACCCAATAATATGTGCTAAAGTACCCCCAATCATACCTGAACCAACGAGAGCTATCTTTTTTCGTGCCATTTTATTTTTCCTAACTTTTAGATCATTCAGCGCACACTCATCAGCGCCCATATACTGAAAATTTTTGACTTCAACCATATTTAAACGATATCATAAAAAGGAATAAAGAAATGAAAATTACAAATTTCTCTCCTTACAGAAACAACAACCCTCCGCAGAAACAACTATTAGAAAATTATCATGATGTATCGATAAAGTGAATTTTAAAAAAATACAACAGAATTATTACATTTCTTTAATTTCAAAGAGTTATTGTTTTTACAGTTTACGTAAAGGTAAAAGTATAATCAAAGCTTTTTCTTCAAAAGAAAATGTTCTTCCCAAAGCTTCAAATAATCGTAGCTTTGCATTTCAAAGAGACGTGACTGTGTTCTTTGAAATTCAAATGTTTCCGGTGTCTGAGCATGCCCCTTATACAAATCTTCCACCCCTGCTGCTGCCGACATAAATAACCGGGTGTGACGCTCATAAAGGATATCAATAAGCAAAATAAACCGTTTTGTTTCATTGCGACATGTGTCATCCATGATCGGTACATTATCGATAAAAATCGTATGATAACGCTCGCCCAATACCAAATACTCAGCTGCGGCCAAAGGTTTTGCACACAAGTCTTGATAATCAAAGCGCACACAACCCGCAGCAAAACGCGGAATAGGAATAAGGCGCCCTCTTATAGAAAGCTCATCAGATCTTTCTTTATGCCCTTGCAACACACGTGCCCATGCTTGATCCATACATTCATCTGCCTTTTTCCCTAATGGCGTTACATACACAGACTGTAGATTTGATTTTTCAAGACGATAATCTGTTTTTGCATCAAGATTAACAACACGAACATATGCTTTCAAAACTTCAATAAAAGGCAAAAAGAGTTCACGATTTAAACCGTTATAGTAAAGGTTATCCGGCGCCACATTTGAAGTCGCAATAAAGAAAATTTCTTTATCAAACAAAGCGGAAATAAGCCGCCCCAACACCATAGCATCAGCAATATCTGTTACAGTAAACTCATCAAAACAAAGCACCTTTGCTTCTCGTGCAAAATCTTCAGCAACAGCTAAAATAGGATTATCTTGTTTAGATTTTGCACGCCCAGATGCTTGACGATAAACATTAATACGCTCATGCACATCAGCCATAAAATCATTAAAATGAGCGCGTTTTTTATGGACCTTCGGCAAACAAGAAAAGAACAAATCCATCAGCATGGTTTTGCCCCGTCCTACTTCACCATAAATATACAATCCCTGAAAGGAGCTATTTTCCCCTTGTTTTGCAACACGAACAAAATCTTGTTTCTTCTTTTTAAATATTTTTTTAAAAAAAGACCAAAATATCAAAGACCAAGGACGAGAAGCATTTTGTTCCGAAATTTTTTTTAATAAATGATCAAAGTGCTCTGTTACAGCCAACTGAGCTGGATCAAAACGGACTTCCCTTTTAGAGACCAGCTCCTTATAGCGCGTTGAAACGAGAACCATCCAAACAACCTTTTCCAACCGTTTTCAATGAAAAATACAAATTCTTTTCACGAATCTGCCCATATAGCTTATTTTTTCATAAACAGTAAAAAATGATCTAACGGCTTAAAACAATGGGATGATCATCAAGTGTACGTCCCTCAAAACGATCAACATTTGAAGAATAAAGAGCGATGATAACACGTCCAGAATTATTATAGAAATATAATCTTTTTCCTTTTACAGCCCACGATCTCGCTTGAGAAGCAATTCCTGGACAGTGTAAAGGACCAGCTCTGTACCCTTGTCCAAACTTTGTTTGTGGCGTTGCAATCCGACAAACTTTACCCCCCATAGAAAGATTCCATACCCCAGCAATACTTGCAGGAAACAAATCAGTGGCATTGCTTGGCAATTCGAGACTAGCCATTCGTCCATCGCTCTGAGAATCTCCTTTCTCATACATCGAAGCATTTGCAGCTTCAAATATAGATGAAGAAGTAGACGATGGATCAGAAACTTCCAATGTTGTCATTTGTTGAGATGGATAAAAAACTTCTAATGCGTTACTATTATCATTACTGTCAAACCGTGCTGTTGAACATCCCCCTAAAAGCATTACAGTTGACATTGCAACGAAAAATGAAATTTTTGAAAACGACATATCTATACTCTCTCCCATGACAATAAATAAGCTTACAAAAAAATTAAGTGAATATTTTTTATAATTACAAAGATAAATTAACAAATTAAAAAAACAGGGTTAAAATACCTTATTTTAAAAAAAATAATTTATGTACTTAAGTTTATGTTTATTAAACACTAGAAATTTATAAGGTTTTTAGTCATATATCCCTTGAATAAGTAATCTTTAGAATAGAGAAATTTCATGAAAACGCCATTTAGCAAAATGGACGGTCTTGGAAATCAAATTATTGTTGCTGATATGCGCGAAAGCACACAGGCTCTTACACCACGAGCCATCCTTGCTTTATCGGCAAATCCTGAAATGCATTTTGATCAAATCATGGCTATCCACACACCCACCCAGAACGAAGCCGACTTCCGCATTGAAATATGGAATGCTGATGGTTCAAAGGCTAAAGCTTGTGGCAATGGTACCCGCTGTGTCATTGCATGGCTTAAAGACCATAATTTTGGTGACAATTTTTGTTTAGAAACGCCTGCTGGAATAATCGAAGGAACATACCAAACCAACAATCTCATTTCTGTTGATATGGGATGCCCAAATTTCAATGCAAAAGAGATGCCTGTTTCACGTGAAATAGTGGATACCAATCACGTAGAAATTACAGCTGGTCCTCTAAAAGATGCTTGTCTTGTCTCTATTGGCAATCTTCACGCTATCTTTTTTGTTGAAAATGATCTTCAACATATTCCATTAGAAAAATACGGACCAATACTTGAACATGATTCCCTTTTTCCAGAACGGTGCAATATTTCCATTGCTTGCATAACGTCAAAGAAAAGTCTAAATTTACGGACATGGGAGCGAGGAGCAGGATTAACACAAGCATGTGGGAGTGCTGCGTGTGCCAGTGCCGTAGCCGCTTATCGACGTGGTTTTACACAGCGCCATATCGATGTAAATTTACCAGGGGGAACACTTAATATTTTTTACCGAGAAGATAATCGCATTATTATGACAGGACCCATAAAATATCAATTTAGTGGTTTTTTAAATCCTTTAACAGGGTGCTATAAAAAGGATCACTCTTGATGGCAGTAGAAATTGTAACTTTCGGTTGTCGACTCAATAGCTACGAATCGGAAATCATTCGCAAAGAAAGCACTGCTTCAGGTCTAGACCAGCTCAAAGATGGTGCTATTATTTTTAATACCTGCGCTGTCACTGCCGAAGCCGTACGACAAGCAAAACAAGCTATCCGCAAAGCGCGGCGTGAAAATCCTCATGCACGCATTATTGTAACAGGATGTGCAGCCCAAACAGAAGCACAAAATTTTGCCTCAATGATAGAAGTCGATCTTGTTTTAGGGAACGAAGATAAACTTCACGCCCATTCTTATCGTCAACTTCCTGATTTTGGTATTAACCATTCCGAAAAGGTGCGTATTAATAATATTATGGAAGTACAAAAAATTGCTCCCCATATGGTCAGTGCAATGCAAGAGCGCACCCGCGCTTTTGTACAGGTACAAAATGGATGCGATCATCGCTGTACATTTTGCATTATTCCTTATGGACGTGGACCATCTCGTTCAGTTCCCATGGGTGCTGTCATAGAGCAAATTAAAAAACTGACAGGCGAGGGGATTCAAGAAGTAGTCCTTACAGGTGTTGACCTTACAAGTTATGGTCACGATCTTCCTGGAAAAGCGACTTTAGGAAAATTAACATCAGCCATTTTACATCATGTTCCCGATTTGGCCCGATTACGCCTTTCATCTATTGATTCTATTGAAGCAGACGAAGAACTTATAAATCTTTTAGCTTATGAGAAAAGGATCATGCCCCATTTGCATTTATCCTTGCAAGCAGGCGATAATATGATTTTAAAACGAATGAAACGTCGTCATTTGCGTGAACATGCTATTCAATTTTGCCAAGAATTACGTTCCAAACGTCCTACAATGGTTTATGGTGCCGACTTAATAGCTGGTTTTCCTACGGAAACAGAAGAGATGTTTCAAAACAGTCTTGCTTTAATCAAAGATTGTAATTTAACCCACCTTCATGTTTTCCCCTTTAGTCCAAGAGAAGGGACACCTGCCGCACGAATGCCACAAGTCAACCGTAAAATAGTTAAGATGCGTGCTGAAAGATTGCGTAAAGCAGGTGAAGAGGTTTACCAAAAACATCTTGCTCATTTACAAAACAGCCAACAAACAATTCTTGTTGAAAAAGATGAAATTGGACGAACGGAAGATTATACTCTTGTACAAATTAAAGGTGCAAAAGCAGGAACAATTGTTCAAGCTCTTATCATTGACCATGATGGCGATAAATTAATTGCTGTCCTTCCAAAATTAAACGCTGCTTGAGCAGGAAAACTCTTATGACAAAATCTTTTATAAAAAAAATATTCTCTTATTCCAAATCCAAAGAGCAGAAAATAGAACAAATTTTCGCTCCTGATAAAAGCGATATAATAGAAGAAAATGAAGAGATAAAAAACAGCCAAACTTCTATAGAGAACGAAAAAACAAAAAGTAAAAAATCAACACCTATAAAACACGATGACCTCCCCACATCTTTAGAACTCCATTCTGATAGCCCCCTCCTTTCTGGTGACGTTCCTTCTTATGGCAAAATTATTGTCACAAACACCATTCGTGAAAAAAAGAGTGAAGAAACTTTACCCGAACCCTCTGTTGAACAAAAAAAGACAGCGTGGTTTGGACGCCTTAAAAAAGGTTTAGCCCTTTCTTCACAACGCCTAAGCGGATCAATTAGCGACCTCTTCGTTAAGAGAAAACTTGATGAAGAGACATTGCAAGAGCTCGAAGATATTCTTATTCAAGCTGACCTCGGTGTAGAAACGGCAACACGCATCACGAATACTTTAGCTTCCAGTCGTTATGAAAAAGATCTCTCCCCAGATGACATTCATATGATTGTTGCTGATGAAATCAAAAAAGTTTTGGAGCCTGTAGCAATACCATTAGAACTTGATCTCAGTCATAAGCCTCATGTTATTTTGCTGGTCGGTGTAAACGGTACTGGAAAAACGACAACTATTGGAAAACTTGCCGCTAAATTAACTGAAGGGGGACTAAAAGTTATGCTTGCTGCAGGTGACACTTTCCGAGCCGCCGCGATTGAACAATTACATATTTGGGGTAAACGTACCGATTCTCCTGTTATTTCAACTAAATTGGGTGCAGATGCCGCAAGCTTAGCCTTTGATGCTTTCGAGAAGGCAAAAAAAGCAAACAGTGATGTATTAATTATTGATACAGCGGGGCGTTTACAAAATAAATCTGAATTGATGGATGAGTTGGCAAAAATTATTCGTGTTTTAAGAAAACACTCTCCCCAAGCGCCCCATACAATTCTTCAAACACTTGATGCCACCACCGGACAAAATGCACTCAGCCAAGTGGAGATTTTCCGTGATATTGCCGGTGTTAATGGTTTAGTCATGACAAAACTAGATGGGACTGCACGCGGAGGAATTCTTGTCGCGATCGCAGCAAAATATAAATTACCCATTTATTTTATCGGTGTAGGAGAGAATATTGAAGACCTTCAACCCTTTTCTGCTTCTGACTTTGCCGAAACTATTGTAGGAAAACATGTATGAAACAACCTTTAACGAACCCTAATTCACACAATAATTCTGAGAAAAATATGAACAACAATAAAAAAGCACCTCTCTCACCAACATTTAAATTTCTCTTAGAAATGGGGCCATTGGTCGCCTTCTTTTTTGCCAATTATAAGGGAGAATGGTTGATAAAAAACATTGAATTTTTTCAAAATTTTAGTAAGCCCATTTTTCCTGCAACAGCTATTTTTATGGTAGCAATTATTATTTCTCTAAGCTTATCGTGGATCCTTGCAAGACAAATTCCTATTATGCCTCTTATTTCGGGAATATTTGTTCTCGTTTTTGGCTTTCTAACGCTCTGGCTTCATAATGAAACTTTCATAAAGATGAAACCAACAATCATTAACAGCTTATTTGCTTTTATACTTTTTGGTGGGATGCTTTTTAAAAAACCACTTTTACGTTATGCTCTCGACTCTACCTTAAAACTTGATGATTTAGGCTGGAAAAAACTCACCTATCGTTGGGCATTTTTTTTCGCTTTCCTTGCTCTTTTGAATGAAATCATTTGGCGTAATTTTAGCGATAATTTTTGGACGAGTTTCAAAGTTTTTGGCGTCATGCCTATAACAATTCTCTTTATGCTTACCCAAATGCCTCTTATACTAAAACACTCACAAGGGCTTTTTACAGAAGAGGATAAATCTAATTCTTAAATACAACATAATTTATATTACACGTTATTGTATAAATTTTATCATTGTGCACTGTTCAGGAGAAAAGACATGTTGATTGAACAGTTTATCTGTCGAGAAGATAATTTTGGTGTACTCATTCATGATGAAAAAAGCGGTATAACAGCCGCAATCGATGCTCCTGAAAGCGCAGCAATTCACAATGCTTTAAAGCGTCGT
Source organism: Bartonella sp. B1099 (assembly GCF_944801835.1). Classification (GTDB taxonomy): domain Bacteria; phylum Pseudomonadota; class Alphaproteobacteria; order Rhizobiales; family Rhizobiaceae; genus Bartonella. The sequence continues at coordinate 662,420 of NZ_CALYLN010000001.1, forward strand.
AATTGGACACTTAACATTATCTTTGTGACTCACCATCATTATGATCACGTAGAAGCCGTAGCAGAATTAAAACAAGTGTACAACGCTATGGTTATCGGACCAGAAGCAGAAAAAGAAAAAATTCATCACCTTGATCAAACACTTCAACCTGATGAAAAAATTTTTTTTGGCTCCCATACACTTTTAGCTCTTTCAACCCCTGGCCATACCCTAGGAGCACTATCTTATTATTTTCCTGAAAAAAAATTACTCTTTGCTGGAGATACACTTTTTTCACTTGGCTGTGGACGTCTATTTGAAGGAACAGCCGCACAAATGCTAAACTCTTTAAAAAAACTTCGTCAACTTCCTGACGAAACACTTCTTTATTGTGGACATGAGTACACAAAAAATAATGCTTTTTTCGCATTGACACTTGATCCAGGTAATCAAAAACTTCAACAAAGAGCAGAAGAAGTTTTTTCATTACGTGCAAAAAACGCTATGACTCTTCCTGTCACATTAGAGCAAGAAAAAGCAACAAATCCCTTTCTTCGTTGGGATGATCAAGCAATCAGAAAAAATCTTTCAATGAAGAATGCTACAGATGAAGAGTTTTTTGCTGAAATTCGAAAAATAAAGGATAATTTTTAATCATGTTTAAATTTCTACTGTTCTTTCTTTTCCTTTTTCCTTTTCTATCATATGCTCAAGAAACAAAGCAAGAAACGGATAACCCTTCCCTTACATTACCTCTCATTGCCAATTATCCCTTAACAGAAGATTTTCTTTTAAAGCTGGAAAAAGTCGAAAAAGAATGTAAGATTTTACTTCCAGAAATAAAGAATAACCCCATCACTTATGACTCTAAGACTCACTCTAGTATTGAAAATTACACGGCCTATATTTCTAATAAACCAAAACTCATGGATATTTTAGAAAAAAATAATCTTACACCTAAAGATTTCGCTGCTAGCACCTTAGCACTTATAGAAATATCAATGCTTCTTGCATTTGTACCCGAAAAGGAATATTCATTTGAAAAAAATATTATATTTCTAAATAATCTTGAATTTGTTAAAAAGCATTTTTACAAAATAACGACTCTTTTAGGAAGCTGTGAAGAATTCATGTTTAAAAACTAATCAATTATAAGCTGTCGGAAAATATCTTTCCATTTTTTATATAAGTCAAAATATTGATTTATAATGGTAATTTTTCTTTAATTCATATTATATTAGAATTTTAAATACCATAGATTCTCTTATTACAACTCTCTCTCATTTTAAAACAATCACAACCATCCGCTTGCATATTATAAGCAGAGCAGTCCGTGTGAAGTGAAACTCTATAACAAAAATATCTTTTATGAATCATCTTAAATGCCAAGAGCTTATCGCAGCAGATTGTGGGAACTATCAAAGAATGTAATGATATAGCTTACTCCTTCATAAGCATAAAAATTGGAATCCTATAATTTTCTATTATTCATAGTACCTTATCACAGAAACCATCATGAAATGGGCTTGAAAAAGCCTGGAAAATATCTTTTTTAAATAAGCGTGTGAATTGGAAACCAGTGGCATTTTATTTTTCATGAGGAATCGTGCCCCTATTAAAGAATGGTTCATTTAAAAATCATCATATTTTTACCATTCCGAACAATTACCTTATTTTCGGTTATATTTATAAATGATTTTTCTAAAAATAAAGAACAATAAATGAAAAATCTTTATTGAAATTCGTACAAGAAAAGGTATTTGATTATGTTTAAATTCATATTATGTTTTATTTTCCTTTTTCCTTTTGTATTACACACTCAAGAAAAAAAGCAAGAAATGGATAATTCTTCTCTTATATCACCTCTTGTGGCCAATTATCCCTTAACAGAAGATCTTCTTTTAAAGCTGGAAAAAATTGAAAAAGAATGTGAAAATTTACTTCCAGAGCTAAAAAAAGAAAATACAAAAAGTGGTTTTACCACTGATAACGATCATCTTGAGGAATATATCACTTATATTTCTAGTAAACAAGAACTCGTAAATATTTTAAGAAAAAACAATCTCACACCCAGAGATTTTACTATTAGCAAACTTGCACTTCAAGCAACATTAATTGTGCTTACAAATGAAGAAACTTTTCCTCATGAACAAAATATTATACCTTCAAGTAATATTGAATTCGCTAAAGAACATATGTATAGAATGATCAAAATTTTAAAAGGGAATTGTTAAAAAGGTCTTTAAAAATAATTGATTAACTTTGTAAACGACGACAAATTTCATCTAATTGTTCTAATGAAGAATAATGTATTTTTAAATCACCACCTTTTTTACCATGCCGAATGATAACTTTCATTCCAATGACATCTGCAAGTAATTTTTCTAAAGATTTTGTTTCTGCATTTTTTTCCATGACAGTACGTTTTTTAGTTTTAGGATTAGCTTGCTCATAGGCAAGTATTTCTGTTTGACGCACAGAAAGCCCTTCACGGATAATTTTTTCAGCTAACTCTTGTGGATTATCAACGGTTATAAGACACCGTGCATGCCCAGCGGAAAGTTGCCCATCGGTTAAAAATTGTTGTACTTTTTCTGGAAGTTTTAACAAACGAAGCGTATTAGCAACATGACTACGACTTTTCCCAATAACGTGTGCTAAATCAACTTGTGTATAATCATGTTCATTCAGGAGCATCTCATATCCCTTTGCTTCTTCAATAGGATTAAGATCAGCCCGCTGAACATTTTCAATAATAGCCAATTCCAAAGCGGTTTTATCATCCACATCACGAACAATAACGGGTAATTGACTTAAATTTGCACGTTGTGCAGCACGCCAACGTCGTTCACCCGCAATTAACTCAAACCGATGGGGATGATCTTTTAAAGGTCTTACAACAACAGGCTGAACCACACCGTGCTGACGAATTGATTGTGCCAAATTATCAAGCTCTGTTTCAGTAAAATGACGCCGCGGATTATGAGGATTACATGAAATAGATTCAAGAGGAACAAATCGTTCGGAAATACTACTGGATTCGGTTAATTTATCAAAACTTGATGAACGTGCAAGATTATTGTTTAAATTGATATCGCCAATTAATGCTGCTAATCCACGTCCTAGTCTTTTTTTTGAGAGATCATCATTCATAATTTTTCTCTTTAAACCTTTATATATTTTTTATATTTCTAAGCAGCAGCGCGTGCTTGTTTTTCACGTTGAATCATTTCTGATGCTAAACGTAAATAAGCTTGGCTCCCAGCACATTTGAGATCATAAAGCAATACAGGTTTACCAAAAGAGGGTGCTTCTGATACTCTTACATTTCGTGGAATAACAGTACGATAAACTTTGTCTCCCATAAAAGAACGTACATCTTCAACAACTTGATTTGAAAGATTATTCCGTCCATCATACATAGTGAGAACAATACCTTGGATTTCTAAAGATGGATTAAGAACAGATCGCACTTGTTTTACTGTTTCAAGCAATTGACTTAAACCTTCAAGCGCTAAAAATTCACATTGCATAGGTACCAAAACGGAATCCGCAGCTCCCATAGCATTCAGTGTCAGAAGGTTAAGTGATGGTGGACAATCAATTAAAATATAATTGAATTTTTTTTCCATTTCTGGATCATCGTATAGAGCTTTACGCAAGCGTCGTATACGGTCTTGTGATGAAGAAATTTCCATTTCTACACCTAAAAGATCAAGTGTAGAAGGAACGATGTAAAGATTGGGTACAGCTGTTTTTAAAGCCGCTTGTGTAATTGAAACTCCAGAAACCAGAACATCATAAGACGACAAAGGACGACTATTACGATCAATTCCCAAGCCTGTACTTGCATTACCTTGTGGATCAACATCCATAATAAGGACATTTTCACCAATGGCTGCTAAAGCTGTTGCAAGATTAATTGCTGTGGTTGTTTTTCCGACTCCACCCTTTTGGTTTGCAATAGCGATAATTCTTGTTTCGCTCATTTTGCTTTACCCTCTAATATGATCGAATATGAGAAATTTCTAAAATAACAGAATTTTCATCAACTTTACTTTTATGTTTTAACAGATCAAAGTGCCAATTGGCAGAGGCATTTTTTATTTCTGCAGCGTAATCCCGACCTTTTTGCAAAAGAGCGATTGTTTTTTCTGTTAATAAAGGAAAAATAAGCGGTAAAAGAACATTGAGCGGCGCTAATCCCCGCGCCGTTATAATATCGGATATGGGAATTTTTTGATATACATCTTCAATTCTAGCATGATAAACCGTTGCAGGAAGATTGAGTTGAGCAATAACTGTTCGCAAAAAAGCAACTTTTTTTCCATTACTTTCAACAAGATTAATGTGCCCTGTTCCTTTTTCTTTCAAAAAGATAGCAATCACAATTGCGGGAAAACCTCCTCCTGATCCTAAATCACACCACTGTAAAGAATGATTATACAAAGGAAAAATTTGTGCTGAATCTAAAATATGCCGTATCCATAGATCTGGTATTGTGGCAGAAGATATCAAATTAATATGCGCATTCCATTGAAGTATTAAAGACTCAAACTGAATTAAATTTTCCATCGTTTCACGTGAAACAGAAGGAACTATATTTAATAATTGCTGATATTTTTGTTCTGTAGAAAAATCCATTAAGCTGTTTTAGCCTTTTCACGTCGTTGACGTTGAATATATGTAATAATAAGAGATAACGCGGCGGGTGTCATACCATCAATTTTTTGTGCATCGGCAATTGAACGCGGCGACATTTCTTTAATTTTTGATTTAAGCTCATTTGAAAGACCTGAAATTGCCTGAATATCAAGAGATGGAGGAATTTCTAAACGTTCATCCCTCTGAAGAGAAGCAATATCTTGTGCTTGTTTATCTAAATAAACCGCATATTGTGCTTCAATTTCTAAAGATTCCACTGTTTTAGAATCAATTGTTTTTAATTGTGGCCAAAAATGTGAAAGACGCTCTAAAGTCATATGAGGATAAGCAAGAAAATCATAAGCCGAACGTTTAATTCCATCATGATTCACATGTAATCCATGAGCAGAAGCTTCATTCGGTGTTAAAAAGAGATTTTGGCATATTGATCGTGCTTGATCAAGCCGTTGTTGCTTTTTCTGATAACAATCCCACCTTATTTTACTGATAATCCCCCATTCTTGTGCCAAAGGTGTCAAACGCGTATCAGCATTATCAGATCGTAAAGATAAACGAAATTCAGCACGTGATGTAAACATTCTATAAGGTTCATAAACACCACGTGAAACCAAATCATCAACCATAACACCAATATAAGCCGTAGAACGACTTATAAGTATTTCATCTAATTTACCCACTTTACGTGCCGCATTTAATCCAGCTAAAAGGCCCTGTGCTGCCGCTTCCTCATATCCTGTTGTCCCATTAATTTGTCCTGCTAAAAACAAACCTGCTAAAGAGCGTAATTCTAAACTTCTCGTTAATTGTTGCGGATTGACAAAATCATACTCAATAGCGTAACCAGGTTGTAAAACTGTAGCATTTTCCAATCCTTCAATGGTTTTCAATAGGGAAATTTGTATGTCTTCAGGAAGAGAAGTAGAAAGACCATTTGGATAAACCGTATCATCCTTTAATCCTTCTGGTTCTAGAAAAATCTGATGTCCATCACGTTCCCCAAATTTAACAATTTTATCTTCAACTGAGGGACAATAACGAGGTCCTAATCCTTCAATATTTCCAGAATATAAAGCAGAACGGTGAATATTATCACGAATAATTTGATGTGTTTGCGCATTTGTACGTGTTATTGCACATTCAATTTGTGGCTGTTTAATTTTCTCTGTTAAAAGAGAAAAAGGAACAGGTTTTTCATCGGCTTGTTGTTTTGGAAGACGATCCCAATCAATTGTTTTTTTACTCAGACGAGCAGGGGTTCCTGTTTTTAATCGTCCAAGTTTTATAGAATAATTTTTCAAACGTTCAGCAAGTTGCACACTTGAGGGATCTCCCATACGACCAGCAGCCCACGTTTTATCACCAATATGAATAAAGCCATTTAAAAATGTTCCCGTTGTTAAAACAACAGCACCAGAAAAAATTATTCCTTGTTTTTTTAAAACAACACCTGTTACACAATGATCTTTAATAACAAGATCAATAACTTCATCTTCAATAAGCTTAAGATTTTCTTGTTCTTTTAAGAGCTTTTGAATGGCTTCTTTATAAAGTTGCCGATCTGCTTGTGTCCGTGGACCTCTTACTGCTGGTCCTTTACGTCGATTAAGGAGTCTAAACTGAATTCCAGCAGCATCTGCTGCACGTCCCATGAGACCATCTAACGCATCTATTTCACGAACTAAATGCCCTTTTCCAAGTCCTCCAATAGCAGGATTACATGACATTGTTCCCAATGCTGATATTTTATGTGTCACAAGTGCTGTATGTGCTCCTACACGCGCTGAAGCTGAAGCTGCTTCACAGCCAGCATGACCACCACCAACAATGATAACATCATATGATTGCATTTAATTCATTCCATAGAAAATAATTCTAAGGTTTCACGTGAAACAAACATAAATTACATAATCTTTAAAATCTGTCTATAAAATAATTAATGTTTCACGTGAATCATTATTTACCAACACAAAACTCTGAAAAAATAATATCAAGTAAATCTTCAACATCAATATCTCCCGTAATTTTTCCAAGAAAATCACTTGCACGACGGAGATGTTCTGCACGTAAACTGAGATCAAGAGAATGATAATTGAGAGAATTTTCAATTTCCTTAACAGCTTCCTTTAAGAGTTGAAGTTGTCTTTTTCGCGCCGGAACAAGGTTCCCAACTTCAGAAGCACGATGATGACAAAATAATTCAAGTGCTTTGATAAAACAATCAAAATTTAAACCCGTTAATGCAGAAAATTGTATAGACCAGCACTGGTCATTTTTTTTATAAAGATCAAGCTTATTACCAATATGCCATATTTCAGCCGATGTTTCTGGTAAATCGACTTGCTTAGGATTTCCTATATCATAAACCAAAATAACCAAATCAGCTTCTCTAACATGCTGTTTAGCAACTTCTATTCCTAATTGTTCTACCTTATTTTCTGTTTTTCTAAAACCAGCAGTATCCGTTAAAAAAATAGGTAAACCAGCAAGAATAAGCCTCATTTCTAAAGCATCACGCGTTGTCCCTGCTTCTTCCGTTACAATAGAAACAGATCTTCCTGCAAGACGATTCATAATGCTTGATTTTCCAGAATTTGGAGCCCCCGCAATAACAATTTTTAATCCATCACGTAAAATACTTGCACGCTCTCCTTCAGCAATATGTTCTCGAAGAGAAATACAAAGATCTTCCACATCTTTCCAAATTTTATCAGATATTGTGTTGGGAATATCTGCTTCATCAGCAAAATCAAGTTCTGCTTCAATAAAAGCACGCGCTTTCATAAGCTTATGGCGCCAATCACGATAAAGTGTCGTTAAATGTCCACTTGTCCCCATCACCGCTAAACGCCGTTGACTCTCAGTTTCTGCTTCTATTAAATCAGCCAAACCTTCTGCTTGAACAAGATCTAATTTCCCTTCCATAAATGCACGACGTGAAAATTCACCTGCCTCAGCCATACGGCATCCAGAAAATGTAGATAATTCATCAAGAAAACGATTAACAACTGCTTTTCCGCCATGCAAATGGAATTCTGCACAATCTTCTCCTGTAAAACTATGAGGAGCGGGGAAAAAAACAGTTAAAGCAGAATCTAAAAAACTACCATCACGAGCAGTAAGATTTCCATGATGCATAAAGCGCGCTTTAGGTAAACAACCACAAAGCGTTTTAACTACATGCACAACATGAGGACCAGAAAGCCGAATGACTGCAACCCCTGAAGGTAACAATCCACTCGAAACAGCAAAGATTGTATCCACAGGTTCTATCCTAATAAAAACTTTAATGACTCTATGTATTCATTGAATCAAAAAATTCACTATTGTTTTTTGTTTGCTTTAATTTATCAATCAAAAATTCAATTGCATCTGTTACATTCATAGGCGCTAAAATACGACGAAGAACAAAAATTTTGTGTAAATCTTGTCGTGCGACTAAAAGCTCTTCTTTACGCGTTCCTGACTTCAAAATGTCCATAGCAGGGAAAATACGCTTATCAGCAACTTTTCGATCAAGAACGATTTCCGAGTTACCAGTTCCTTTAAATTCCTCAAAAATAACCTCATCCATACGGCTTCCTGTATCAATCAAAGCCGTTGCAATAATGGTTAAAGATCCACCTTCCTCAATATTACGTGCAGCACCAAAAAAACGTTTTGGACGCTGCAAAGCATTTGCATCCACACCACCTGTCAAAACCTTACCTGAAGAAGGAACAACCGTATTATATGCGCGCCCCAAACGTGTAATCGAATCCAGAAGAATAACAACATCACGACCATATTCAACAAGGCGTTTGGCTTTTTCAATGACCATTTCTGCCACTTGTACGTGACGTATTGCAGGTTCATCAAAAGTAGAAGAAACGACCTCTCCTTTTACTGAACGCTGCATATCTGTAACCTCTTCTGGTCGTTCATCAATCAAAAGAACAATAAGATAACATTCAGGATGATTAGTGGTAATAGAATGAGCAATATTCTGAAGGAGAACTGTTTTTCCCGTACGAGGTGGTGCAACGATTAATCCTCTTTGTCCTTTTCCCAATGGAGATATCAAATCAATCACGCGCGATGACATATCCTTCTCTGTAGGATCTTGTATTTCCATTTGGAAGCGTTCATTTGAATAAAGAGGGGTGAGATTATCAAAGTGAATTTTATAACGAATTTTTTCAGGTTTTTCGAAATTAATTGTATTAATTTTAAGAAGAGCAAAATAACGTTCCCCTTCTTTTGGGCTTCGTATAGGGCCTTCGATGGTATCGCCTGTTTTTAGAGAAAATGACTGAATTTGTGAAGGTGAAAGATAGATATCATCAGGTCCAGGAAGATAATTAGCATCAGCAGATCGCAAAAATCCAAATCCGTCTTGTAAAACTTCAACAACGCCTTCTCCTATAATTTCTACATCTTGTAGAGCAAGTTTTTTCAAAATTGCAAACATTAATTCTTGTTTGCGCATAAGGGAAGCATTTTCAACTTCTAATGTTTCAGCAAAAGAAACAAGTTCGACGGGATTTTTGCTTTTAAGTTCTTGTAGTTTCATTTTTTGCATGAAAGATGCTCTTTAAATTTAAGGAGAGAATTATCCTGAACATGGAGATTTGTAGAATGAAATATTCTCAAGAAAAAGGCATTTTACACTCGATTTTTTCAATCTGCAAGTACCATTTATATGAAAATTTATTCGTGTAATATTAAGAATATTATATAAAAAATAATTAAATACTATTTGTATTTAATTATTTTACAACAAAAATATGAACTTAAGCTATATAGCACTAATGAAATTCCATTCAAGAGTATTTTTTTCCAAAACTTTTTATTAATAAATTTATATTAAAGGTAAGGATTCTTTTTATTTAAAACTGTGTTTAGTGTGAATTATTAGTTACACTTCATTTATCCTCAATTTTATCCACAAAAGAGAGGATAAAAAGAATAAAAATAACACTATCTTAAAGATATTATCCCCTCTTTTTTCTCATAAGCAGCGTTCAATTATCACAAGGGATTTATTTGTGCATAATAATGGAAGATTTTTTCTAAATTTTAGTTTTATAAAAAAGCATAAAGATATATACACATGTCTTAACAAGGAGTTAAAATTTTTGTGACAAAAGAAAAAAAATCCTTTCATTTACACATGCTTTCTGATGCAACGGGGGAAACTTTAATCTCTGTTGGAAGAGCTGTAGCATCCCAGTATACAATGAGTCAGGCAACAGAACATATCTATCCTATGATTCGTAACAAAATACAGTTACAAAAAGCTCTTGATGAAATACAACAAGAGCCAGGTATTGTTCTTTACACAATAATTGATGAAGAACTTAAACTTCTTCTTCAAAAAAGATGCGAAAAAATAAAAGTTCCCTATATTGATATATTACATCCTGTTTTTAATGCTTTTCAGTCTTATCTCGGAATGCCAACTCATTTACGTGCGAGCGCACAACATGATCTTAATGCTGATTATTTTCGCCGTATTGAGGCATTGGATTTTACGATAGAGCATGATGACGGACAATCTTGCAGTAGCTTATCTGAAGCAGATGTAATCCTTGTAGGAATTTCAAGGACCTCTAAAACGCCAACAAGTATCTATTTAGCAAATCGGGGGATCAAAACGGCCAATGTCCCTCTTATTCCTAATATTGATTTACCAGAATCCCTTTTAGAGGCAAAAAATTCTTTAATTATTGGTTTAATTGCTTCAGCTGAAAGAATCTCACATATTCGCCAAAATCGTGATTTGGGAGAAGGTTTTGCTCTTGATAGTTATACAAATCGTATTAACATAGCTGAAGAATTAATCTATGCAAAACGCATTTGCGAACGTTTTGGTTGGCCTATTATTGATGTCACAAGGCGCTCTATTGAAGAAACTGCAGCGGCAATATTTGAATTTTTATCACGATTTCGTGAAGGAAAATGAGAGAAAATTCTCATGAACACAGAGACATTAATATTAGCATCTCTTAGTTTTTATCGTGCACAATTATTAAAAAAAGCAGGTTTAAATTTTTTAATTGAAGGAGCTTCTTTTGATGAAAGAGAAGTAGAAAAAAAAGCAAAAGAAAAAACACCTAAAGAGCTTAGCTGTTTTCTTGCGTGTGCAAAAGCAAAAAATGTTTCAGATCGTTTTCCTGATGCTTTTGTTATTGGTTGTGATCAAGTGCTTGATTTGGAAGGTCAAGTTTTTCATAAAGCAACAAATATTAAGGAAGCACATCAACGTTTATGCGAATTATCAGGAAAAACACATTCTCTTCATAGTGCAGTAGCTTTATTTAAAAATGGTCAAAAAATTTGGGTTGAAGCTTTTAGTGCACATATGTCCGTACGTTTACTTTCATCAAAATTTATTGAACGTTATTTAGTGCGTGTAGGAAAAGATATTTTAAACAGTGTGGGAGTCTATCAAATTGAAGGGGAAGGGATTCAACTCTTTGAAAAAATTGATGGAGATTTTTTCACTATTGTTGGTTTACCTTTGCTCCCTCTACTCGTAAAATTACGTCATTTAGGGATTATCGATGGTTGACTTAACAATAAAAAAAACAAATTATCCCCGCGCTTTTGTTGTTGGTTTTCCCATTCATCATTCAAAATCGCCAAGAATTCATAATTTTTGGCTTAAACAATATAATTTACAAGGGGAATATCTTGCACAGGAAGTGTCTTCTGAAGAGTTCAACCATTTTATTAGTTCTTTACAAAAAATGGGCTTTTGTGGAGGAAATATTACTCTACCTCATAAACAGGAAGCCTTTCGTCTAGCAGATTATAAAGATGAAACAGCAACAATAATTGGTGCGGCTAACACACTTTGGTATGAAGGAGATAAACTCTGTGCCACAAATAGTGATGCCTATGGTTTTAGCGCTAATCTTGATGATTTTGCATCTGATTGGGAAGGGGAAACAGCTCTTGTCTTTGGAGCAGGTGGTGCTGCACGCGCTATCCTCTATGCTTTAAAAGAACGCGGATTTGAACAGATTTATTTAGTTAACCGTACAAAACAACGCGCTGATAATTTAGCCCAACATTTTGGAAAACCTATTAAAGTCTACGATTGGCATAAGGTCCATGAAATACTTTATCAAGCTGATTTGATTGTTAATACAACGTCCATTGGCATAAAAAATCCAGAAGAAGAAAATGATCCTTTTTTTTGTGATTTTCATAAAGCAAAAAAAACGGCATTAGTAACAGATATTGTTTATACACCATTGATAACCCCTTTTTTACAACAGGCAAAAGCTTGTGGTCTAAAGACTGTTGATGGGTTTGGGATGCTTCTCCATCAGGCTGTTATAGGTTTTGAACAGTGGTTTGGAATAAGACCACAGGTAACAAAAGCATTACGGGAAGCTATTTTAGAGGATATGAGTGAAGAGAGAGAATGAAGATCATAGGATTAACGGGATCAATTGCTATGGGAAAATCAACAGTTGCTGATTTTTTCAAGCAAGCGGGTATTTCTGTTTTTAGTGCTGATGAGGCGGTACAACAGCTTTATAAAAGTGAGCCAGCTTTGTCGCGCATAGAGCGTATTTTTCCTGGTGTTGTTGAAAACGGTGAAGTTAATCGTCTGAAACTTTCTGAAATTTTGATTGATGATAAGGAAAAATTACAAACATTAGAAAAAATAATTCACCCTTTGGTGCAAGAAAAAGAAAAAGAATTTATTGATACAGCGCGCTACCAGGGGGAAAAATTAGTTATTCTTGATATTCCACTTCTGTTTGAAAAAAATGGTGAAAGTCGTGTAGATAGCGTTATTGTTGTTTCTGCTCCACCAGAGATACAAAAAGAACGTGTGATGATTCGCCAAGGAATGAATGAGAAAAAATTTGCCTTTATCAATGCGAGGCAAATGTCGGATGAAAAAAAACGAGAACGTGCTGATTTTATTATTGATACAGGGAAAGATTTAGAGAATACACGTCAACAGGTTTTTGATGTGATAAAAAAATTGCTAAAGAATTGAAGTTATGCGGGAAATTATTTTTGATACAGAAACAACAGGTTTAGATAAAGAGAAAGATCGCATAATCGAAATTGGTTGTGTAGAAATGGTTGATCGTTATCTTACAGGGCGCCAGTTTCATGTTTATTTAAACCCTGAAGGCGTTATTATTCCTGATGAAGTTGTAGCAATTCACGGATTAACCAATGAACGCTTAAAAAACGAGAAAAGTTTTAGTGATATTGTTGATGAATTTTTGGAATTTATCGATGGTGCGACTATGATTGCGCATAATGCCAGTTTTGATATAGGTTTTATTAATGCAGAATTAAAACGCGTCAATAAGCCGCTTATCAGTGTTGATAATATTCTTGATACATTGGCTATGGCACGGCGTAAATTTCCTATGGGTCCTAATTCTCTTGATATTTTATGCAAACGTTTTGGAATTGATAACAGCCATCGTGTTCTTCATGGCGCTTTGCTTGATGCGGAGATTTTGGCCGATGTTTATATTGAACTGATTGGTGGAAAGCAGGGCGTATTGGGTTTTGAGAACAAAAGGAATGTTGATGAACATACCCAAAATGATAAAGATACATCTTATGCAGTTAAATCTCGTCCACAGGCTTTACCTTCAAGATTGACTGCACAGGAAAAAAGGTTGCACGCTGATTTTATCAGAAAAATGGGTGAAAAAGCTCTGTGGAATAACTTCAAAATTCATGAATAACATCCCTACTTTATCTTTAAAAAAGTTACTTAAGATTAGGAATGAAAAATACGGTTGTCAAAAAAACGGTCGTTGTGGGGAGGGGAACACCACAACGACCCTGTCGCTACATTGTACCTCAGCTATCATAGGAGGAGCAAAATGAAAGCTATTAATCCTGTAACAGCAAAGAAAAGCTCTAGGTACATAATATAAAGTGTAACGACTTCATGTCTTATGAAAAGAAAAAATGGCTTTTTAGAGGCAAAATGAAAAAATTAAAATAAAAATGAAAAAAATATATAAGGGGAATGTGTTTTTTTAGCTGAAATGGAGAAATAAAATTGTCATGAAAGCAACAGATCATCTTTTGTTGGTTGACGGATCAGGCTATGTTTTTCGTGCTTACTACGCTTTACCGCCTTTAAAACGTAAAAAGGATGGACTTCCTATAGGAGCCGTAGCTGGTTTTTGTAATATGTTATGGAAATTACTTTGTGATGCTCGTAACACAGCGACAGGTATTGTTCCAACACACTTTGCTGTTATTTTTGATTATTCATCTGATACTTTTCGAAAACAAATTTATCCTCAGTATAAAGCGAATCGCTCTGAACCTCCTGAAGATTTAATTCCTCAATTCGCGTTAATCCGCCAAGCAACAAAAGCTTTTAATTTGCCTTGTATTGAAAAGGAAGGCTTTGAAGCGGATGATTTGATAGCGACCTACGCACAATTGGCAACAAAGGTTGGTGCAAAAACAACGATTATCTCTTCTGATAAGGATCTTATGCAACTCGTCAATAAGCATGTATCCTTGTATGATGGAATGAAAGATAAGCATATAGGTGTCTCAGAAGTTATAGAAAAATGGGGTGTTCATCCTGAAAAGATGATCGATTTACAAGCATTAATTGGAGATTCGACGGATAATATACCAGGGATTCCAGGAATTGGACCAAAAACTGCTGCTCAGTTGTTAAATCAGTTTGGTTCTCTTGATCTTTTGTTGCAACGTGTGACTGAAATTAAACAAATAAAACGACGTGAAAACATACAAGCTTATAGTGAACAGGTTAAAATTTCTCGTGAACTTGTTAAGCTTAAAACAGATGTTCCTATAGACAGTGATTTAGATGATTTTATTTTGGAGCCACAAGATGGACCACGCTTAATTGCTTTTTTGAAAGCGATGGAATTTTCAACATTAACGCGTCGCGTAGCAGAGGCGACAGCATGCGATGCAGCTGTTATTGATGCACTGGATATAGATGTTGAATGGGAAAAACCTAACGACAAGCATGATTTTAGTACCAAAAACATAGAGCAAAAATCTCGTCATGAGTTTTCTGAAAATTCTCCACAAGCTTTTGCACAAAAACGTAAAGATCAAGCACTGATTCAAAAAGTTACCAGAGAGACTTATACAACAATTCTTGATGAGGAAATTTTAAAAGAGTGGTTATCACAAGCACAAGAGCAGGGTTTTTTCGCTTTTGATACTGAAACAACCTCTCTTGATCCGATGCAAGCAAAACTCGTTGGTTTTTCACTCGCATTACAGCCAGAAAAAGCGGCCTATATACCTCTTGAACATTTTGATGAAGGAGAGGAGGATCTTTTGAGGGGTGGGCGCATCGCTTTGCAGATTGAGACTCGAAAAGCTTTAGCACTTTTAAAACCGATATTAGAAGATTCAGCGGTGTTAAAAATTGGTCAGAATATAAAATATGATTGGTTGGTGATGAAGCAATATGACATTGTGATACGTTCTTTTGATGACACCATGCTTTTGTCCTATGCCTTGGATGCTGGAACTTTAACCCATAATATGGATGATTTATCGGAACGTTGGCTTGGACATAAACCTATTGCCTATAAGGATTTAACACATAACGGAAAAAAAATTACTTCTTTTGCACAAGTAGATTTAAAACAAGCAACCCTTTATGCAGCGGAAGATGCGGATATAACGCTACGTCTTTGGCAAGTTTTGAAACCGCAACTTGTCTCTCAGGGTATGACAAAAATTTATGAACGCCTTGATCGACCTCTTGTAGAAGTTCTTGCAAGAATGGAAGAGCGCGGGATTCTTATTGATCGGCAGATTTTATTGCGCCTTTCAGGAGAATTGACACAAGCTGCTTTGATTTTAGAGGAAGAAATTTATAAACAAGCGGATGAAAAATTTAACCTTGCTTCGCCAAAGCAATTGGGGGATATTCTTTTTGGCAAGATGGGATTGCCTGGAGGCGCTAAGACAAAGGGTGGCCAATGGTCAACTTCTGCACAAACTTTAGAAGAGTTATCTGCTGAAGGTCATATTTTACCGCGTAAAATTATTGAGTGGCGTCAACTTGCAAAGCTAAAATCGACCTATGCTGATGCTTTACCTTCTTATATTCTACCAAAAACAGGGCGTGTTCATACGAATTATTCTTTGGCAATAACATCGACAGGGCGGTTATCATCATCAGAACCAAATTTGCAAAATATCCCAGTACGAACTGCTGAAGGACGTAAGATTCGAACAGCTTTTATTGCTCCCAAAGGACATGTTTTGCTTTCTGCTGATTATAGTCAGATTGAATTACGCATTCTCGCACATATTGCGGATATAAAAGCGTTAAAAGAAGCTTTTGCTAAAGGACATGATATTCACGCTATAACGGCGTCAGAAATGTTTGGCATTGCGATAGAGGGAATGCCTTCAGATACACGACGGCGTGCAAAAGCGATTAATTTTGGTATTATTTATGGTATTTCAGCTTTTGGATTAGCCAATCAATTAGGGATTTCACGCCAAGAAGCAGGTCGTTATATTCAACTTTATTTTGAAAGATTTCCAGGAATTAAAGATTATATGGAAAAGATTAAAAGCTTTGCGCATGAGAATGGTTATGTAGAAACAATTTTTGGACGTCGTATCCATTATCCAGAAATAAAAGCAAAGAATGTAAAAATTCGTTCTCTTAATGAGAGAGCAGCGATTAATGCTCCCATTCAAGGTTCTGCGGCCGATATTATTCGTCGCGCTATGATACAGATGGAAGGTGCTTTAAAAGAAAAAAAACTATCAGCAAAAATGTTGCTTCAAGTGCATGATGAACTGATTTTTGAAGTACCAGAAGAAGAGAGTAAAAAAACCATGGCAGTTGTTAAAAATGTCATGGAAAATGCTACAATGCCGGTTTTATCTTTGTCTGTACCCCTTGAAGTGAAAGTCATGACGGCTCAAAACTGGGATGAGGCACATTAACTTTTTTCATTTATCTTTCAGGATATTTATTGCATTAGCAAGATTAAGATAAGCTTTGATTGGCAAATGATCTGAGGCAATGCGCGCAAGTGGTGAATGGTGATTTTCAAGATTTGTTACCAATTGGTGAGGAAAGGCAAAAACGCGATCAAGAGCTAAAAAAGGAAAGCGAGAGGGAAAGCTTGGTACAACTTCAAGTGCGCTATCAAAATAGGGATAAAAATGATTTAAAGATGAGCCTTTTCCCATCCTCCATTCATTAAAATCTCCAATGAGGAGTGTAGGCATGAGGGAGCGTTTTTGCAAAATTGCAAGGAGCATTTTTGTTTGTTGTTTGCGAGAATAACGTAATAAGCCAAAATGAGCCGCAATAATACGAATAGGACCTGCTGCCATTTCCAATTCTACAATGATAGCTCCACGTGGTTCAATACCAGGAAGAGTGACTTGTAAAGTGTCACGTACATATCCCTTTCGCAAAAAAAGAGCATTCCCATGCCAACCATGACCCTGAGGTGACATAGTATTGAGAGGAACAGGAATCAAACCGGTTTCAGCTTTTAACAGTTGAAGATTAATTAAACCAATACGTTCACCAAAACGTTTATCTGCTTCTTGAAGAGCAAGGATATCAACTTGTAATTCAGTAATAACACGGACAATCCGAGTAGGATTAAAAATTTTATCAATACCTACGCATTTATGCACATTATAGGAAGCAACGGTCAGATCATAATGATTATTTGGGTTGAGAATATTTGATGGATGATGAGAACGGCTATGGATTGCCTTTAAAAGGGTGTTATGGAGCTTTTGTTGAATAAAACCGCTAAACCAAGGGAGTTTTTGCTTGTAAGGCATTTTTGTCATTTTACGAAAAGAATAATTCCTAAAAGGCAAAGGATAAAAACTTACACCAAAAACAAAAGAACCTTGTCTCTTTTAGAAACAAGGTTCCTTCATTAAGCGCTGTTTTTGCAATCAATCACGGTTTGAACCGAGAAATTGTAGCAAGAAGACAAACATATTGATGAAATCAAGATAAAGACTCAACGCGCCCATAATAACTTTACGACCTCTGGTATCGCCTTGATCTCCTTCATAATACATCAACTTAATGTTTTGAGTATCGTAAGCTGTTAAACCAGCAAAAATAAAAACACCAATAACGGAGATAGCAAATTGCAAAGCACTTGATCCAAGAAAAATATTCACAACCATAGAAAGCAATAAGCCAATCAGTCCAATGAATAAAAATGAACCAATTGCTGTAAGATCACGCTTTGTTGTGTATCCATAAAGTGAAAGAGCTCCAAAAGTTGCAGCGGAAATAACAAAGGTTTGTACAATGCTCTCTGTCGTATAACGTAAAACGATTGAAGAGAGTGAAAGCCCAATTAAAGCAGCATAACCAAAAAACAGGCTACGGGCAGCATTGGTGCTTAATGTATTAATTTTAAAACTGAGGAATAAAACTGCAACGAGTGGTGCAAACATCACAATATAAGAAAATGGCGATGTATAAAATGTTACTCCAAATGATGTTAAATAAACACTGCTATTGATCTGAGCTGCTGCCTGGTTCATATCTGTTGTCGTTGCTAATGATACAATTGCATAGGCAGCAGCAGCTGTAATAAGCAAACCAATGGCCATTGTATTGTAAACACCCAACATATAGTCGCGCAATCCCTGATCAATCGATGCATCAGCATGAGAAGTAGGCGCTGAACGTAAATTTTTAAAATTAGCCATAATATAAAATCCTTTAGCATATGTTCCGTCAGGCATTGGGTTTTAAAGTGTTTCTCTCATTCCAGAAACAAACTTTGTATAAGCTTTAATTTAGCGAATACAAAAACCTTCAGAATCACTGGCGGAATTCCAGCATATCTCCCTTTATTATGGAGATTTATTTAAAAATTACAAGAGATTTATCAAAGCAAGGAACCTTACAAATTTGTAAGAAAATGGTTCATTTTCATGAAAAATATTTCCATTTTTTGCCATATTTTTGCAAGATAAAAGGACGATACTAAAATTTTTTTTATTATTCACAGGAACCCTATAATTCTCACTTATAAAATATCTATCTTTAAGGTGATAAGAAAAGTGTTGCGTAGCATCACACTATTTTTCAACCTTCAAGATTGCATATGCTCTGCCCTACCAGAACTCCTAATTGAATTGAGTTTTTATATAACACGTTGATATATAAAGATATATTAATTTTTTACTCTAAATATATCTCCCAAAAATATCGTAAGATTGTCTGATGACAAATCTGTTTATATTCAATCCATCAAGATTATTTTCTTGCACGACACACGAGCAGGATTGGCGTGCTAATAAAAAGCTGTAAAATATTTTTTCTTAGGGTGTGATAGAGGATATATGGATAAAAAATATTGATTTCTATTTGAAGTCAGTTTTTTTGTATTAAGCAAAGATAGATATGTAAAATTGAAGAGAAAAAAATTCTCATAAAGAAAAATATGTAAAGTAATCAGCTACAAGAATTATCCAAAAGGATTTGTAATCAAGCTTATGGTGGTTAAAAATCTCTGTTTTTAAGGCGATGAGAACATCAATGAGGAGATGTATGGTTGGAATGATGTCTTGCTTTCATCCAAGTACGCAGTTCTTCAATAAGGATAGCAATAACACCCAGAGTGATAAAACTATCTGCAAGATTAAAAATAGCAAAATAAAAAATATCATCAATGTGAAAAAGTATATAATCAGTGACATGATGAAAGCGAATACGATCAATAAGGTTGCCGATTGCTCCCCCAATAATAAGGGCAAGACCGAAGTGCATTAAAAATTTGTTGTCTTCAGTATTCTTCCATAACCATAAAAGAAAGATAATCACAATGATCGTGATGGCAATGATTCCCCAGTGAGAAAAGGAAGAGAAAAACGAAAATGCAATGCCAGAATTACGCACATGATAAAGGGAAAGGAAAGGAATAAGCGGGATTTCTGTTCCTAAAGGCATATTGTGCATAATCCAATACTTAACAGCTTGGTCAAGTCCTACTGTAAGGGCTAAGCCAAGAAGAAAAAAAGGGAGTGATTTGCGGATCATATTTTTTCCTCGCATGGTTCCAGTGTTAAATAAGGGCGACGGATTTCATAAAGCATAACAGCTGTTGCTATAGCCAGATTAAGCGAGTCAGCGCGTCCACTTTGTGGAATACGTGCAAGTTTATCACACCGACTTGTCAGAATATCTGATAACCCCTGTTTTTCATTTCCCATTAAAAGGATTATCGGACCATTTTTCAAATCAAGAGTGCGATAATCCAGAGATCCTTTGAGATGGGTGCCAACGATTATGCCTTTAAAGTGAGCCGACCAGTTTAAAAAGGCGCTTTCATCAAAACGATAAAGGGGTATAGAGAAAATAGATCCCATGGTTGCACGAACTGTTTCAGGTGAGAAAGGGTCTGTTGTTTCGCCAATTAAAAGAACACCTTTAGCACCTACAGCATCAGCAGTGCGAATAATAGTCCCAAGATTTCCAGGATCACGCACACGATCAAGCGCGATGTAAACATCTTTAGCTTGCCCTTTTATCATTTCAAGAGGTTGCCATTTTTGTTTGAAAATACCAATAACTGTTTGTGGATTATCGCGTCGGGTAAGTGATTCCATAACCTTTTGTGAGGCTTTGATAACAAAACCACCATTGGCTACAGCGCGTGCAGCAGTATTTTCGATAGTGGCATTACCAATTTCGCTTTTAGAAAAAATAAGTGTCTGTATTGTCCAACCGAGATTGAGAGCATCAATGACCAATTTTAATCCCTCTGCCATAAAAAGACCTTCTCGATTACGGTTTTTCTTTTGGCTAAGTGCTTTAAGATCTTTTATGATAGGGTTGCTAAGAGAGGTAATTTCTTTCACGCTACCGGTTTTGGGTCTACACATATTCAAGCAATCCAACGGCTAAAAAGAGAAGTAGAAAGGGCGCGCCCTGCAATTTCTTCACGCAAAATGAGCTCTCCTGATTCGACTGTACCCCCAAGATTTACAAATGCATCGCGCATTAAAGCATGAAGTGCAAAGAAGGAAGCACGAATGGAATAAGCTGTAAGGACAACAGAGAGCGGTTTATCAGAGAGGAGTTTACGACAATTTGTGATCATGGCTGGTAAATGATCAAACAGTTGCCAAACTTCGCCATGGGGTCCACGTCCATAAGCAGGGGGATCGAGAAGAATCATATCATAGTTTTTTTTGCGACGCAGTTCTCGCTCGACAAATTTTACAGCATCATCGCAAATCCAGCGAATAGAATGATTTGGTAATCCTGCTCTTTCCTGATTAGCTTTTGCCCAGGCAATGGCTTTTTTAGAAGCATCAACATGGGTAACGTTTGCACCCGCTCGTGCTCCAATCAAAGAGGCAACACCTGTATAGCCAAAAAGATTCAATAGTTTTATAGGACGTGCGGCTTTAACAATTTGTTCTTCCATAGAGCGCCAATGGGCATCTTGTTCAGGAAAAACGCCTACATGACGAAAGGAAGTAAAGCGACCTAGAAAAGACAATCCATTCCAAGAAAGAGGCCATGTTTCACCAAGTGGCTTTTTAGGAAAATGCCAACGACCAACACCTTCTTCATCACGGTTTCCTGTGAAAATAGCATCAACATCAGCCCATTGTTTTTGTGATAAAGCGGGCATCCATAATGCTTGACCTTCTGGTCGAATAATTCGATAATCCCCATAACGCTCTAATTTTTGTCCATTGCCAGAATCAATGAGAGCATAATTTTCACTCATACCTGTTTCTAAAATAAGAGGCAACTTTTCCTGCGGATATCTATTCTTGTGGGAGGATTGAAAGCATTGTGCAGGCATGTTTTGTATCACGGTATATGAAGTATAAAGAATTACATTATAAAACTCTTAAATGTTTCGTAAAAGTGCAAAAGAACTAAAATCAATTAAAACACGTATAGAAACAAATTCTGTATTGAATATAAAATACTAAAGAGAAAAAGACTTCATTAAAAGACCATTACACTAGATTTGTGATAGACGTTTTCAATTTCTCGATCTCAGCTTTACTTTTTTTGAGGGCCTTTTTGCATTTGTGATAGGAAAACCAACGGATCAGATTTCCTAATAAAATACCAAAACCAAAGAAAATAAAAAGCCATATAAAGAGAGGAGCATGATAAGTAAAACTTTCAGAATTTGCTCGAAAAGGATCAAGGGTTAACGGAACAATTTGACGATTAGCTACGATAAAAACAATCAAAAACGCTGTGATAATCACACCGATACTTGTTAGAAGAATACGTTTAATGATCATAAGTTTCTCACTGATTAAGACGGTCGCGTAAATCCTTGCCTGTTTTAAAAAAAGGAATCCATTTTTCTTCAACAGCAACGGCTTCTCCTGTTCTTGGATTACGTCCATTACGGGCTGAACGGCTTTTTACAGAAAAAGCTCCAAATCCCCGAAGTTCAACACGATCGCCATTGGCAAGTGCTGTTGAAATTTCTTCAAAAATAGCGTTTACAATATTCTCCACATCCCGTTGAAAAAGATGCGGGTTGTGACGAGCAATAATTTGCACAAGCTCTGATTTAACCACAATAGCCTCACTTTCACACAAAAAACTTTTTTATAATTGTGCACTTCATGCATATTACAATATATAAACGGATAAAAGCAAAATAAAACCAAGAAAAAATAAATTTCAAGAAACAAAATTTGAAAATACCTCTTATAAAGGTTATACAGATTAAAAATGCGGAATTTTAAGAGATTAGGAGAGTATGTCCGTACACAATCATTATGAAGTCTTTTCAACGCAATCATCTGTTGGAGATGTTTTTAAAAAAGCATCTCGGCATTCGCGTCGCATTAGCCACTTAAAAATTTTTTTACCCCTCTTAGCATTAGTTTCAGGGGTAGTTTTTTGCTGGTTTACGTTTTTCTTGGTTCCCGTTACGTCTGAGCCTATACCTTTGAATAATGAAGAGAATGGAGTGACGAACTTGACAATGCTCAATCTAAAATTAGAAGGGTATACGCGTGCTCATGAACCTTATTGGCTTAAAGCAGAAAAGGCATTTCAAGATCATACGCGCTCTGGAATAATTGGATTACAAAACATTACAGCGAAAGCATCTGTGGGCCAGCAAAGACAAGTTTTTCTTGCTGCACAAGGGGGTATTTACGATAACATTCATGGTTTTTTACAGTTGGATAAGCCATTCACCATTACAACGAATGATGGGATAATGGCACAATTTATGTCGGCTAATATTAATTTATCTGAGGGACAGTTAAAAACAGAACAACGCGTTAATATTCAGCGAGCCGGTTTTCATCTTGCTGCCAATGCCTTACAAATTCGAGAAAAAGGAAAAAACATGTATTTCCATGGTGGTGTGCATTTAGTGCTTGAAAAGCAATGACGCAATATCAAGATGAATCTTTAAGGGATATTTAAAAGAGAATTCATGTGTATATGCAAACAGAAGAATTGAAAGAATGAGATCATACAAAAGATGGATCGGTATGACGTTGGCTTTTAGCATGGGAATGTTAGGAGGAAGAACGGTTTTAGGATATGCTGAAGGGACCCATTTTGGAATAAATCTATCAAACGACAAAGAACCGGTAGAGCTTCATGCAGATTCTTTAGAAATACGTGATAAAGAAGGGATAGCCCTTTTTAAGGGTGATGTTTCAGTGGTGCAAGGTGAACGTCTTTTACGGACGGCAAAATTAATTGTTTATTATGATAAAGCCCATAAAGAAGCGGATAGAAACAGGGAAGATAGGAAGGCATCATCTGTTGCCTTGTTTGGTTCGTCGAGTATACAAAAAATGGAAGCCTTAGGAAAAGTCTATATAAAAATAGCGACGCAAGTTGCTACGGGAGATAGAGGTGTTTTTGATGGAAAATCAAAAATGATGAGCTTGACAGGGAATCATGTTGTATTAACGGATGGTGACAATGTGGCAACAGGATGCAAATTAACGGCCAATATGGAAAGCGGACAGGCTTTTTTAGAAGGTTGTGAGACGACTAAGAAAAAAGGTCGCGTTTCTATTATTTTTAAACAAAATCAACAAAATGGCCATTAAGGTTTCATGTTTGGAATCAAAAGAAAAAAACAGACTGATCAGCATGACCTTGCAAGTGAAGCTTCAAAAAAGCGCTTAAAAGGGACTTTGATTGCCAGTCATTTGATTAAAGTTTATCGAGGAAGACCAACAGTTAATGGTGTTTCTTTTGGCATTCGTACGGGAGAAGCCGTTGGCATTTTAGGGCCTAATGGGGCAGGTAAAACAACTTGTTTTTATATGGTTACGGGGCTCATAAAATCTGATGGAGGATCCATTAAAATTGATGGATTTGATATTACGCATCTTCCGATGTATCGACGGGCACGTTTAGGTATTGGGTATCTTCCCCAAGAAGCATCTATTTTTCGTGGTCTTTCCGTAGAAAATAACATCAAAGCTGTTTTAGAAGTCATTGAAAAAGATCGCCTTAAACAACGCGAAGAGCTTGATAGTCTTTTACATGAATTTAAAATTGATCATTTACGTAAAATGCCTGCACTTTCGTTATCTGGGGGTGAACGTCGACGACTTGAAATTGCGCGCGCTTTAGCTTCTCGTCCTCATTTTATGTTACTTGATGAACCATTTGCAGGAATTGATCCTATCGCTATTTTTGATATTCAGCAGCTTATTCGTTATTTAACGAAGCGTGGCATTGGTGTTTTAATAACAGATCATAATGTACGCGAAACATTAGGGCTTGTCGACCGCGCTTATATTATTCATACCGGCAAAGTGTTAGTTCACGGTCGTCCTAATGATATTATCAACAATGTTGATGTCCGCAGAATTTATTTAGGACATCAGTTTTCTCTATGATTTTACAGCTTTTATGCTTTTCCATTTAAGTTTAATAGAAACAACATAGTTGCTACAAACACTATTCTAAGTAATCAAACACATTTCAAAGGAGGTAGATAAGGTTTCATTGTGATTATTAATAAAACATATTATCGATATATTTCTATTACAGAAACAAAGGCAAATTTTTCTTTATTGAGAAACGATGATCATGTTGTTAAAGGCTTGTAAAGCAATAAAAGAATGTGACTTTAGGATAGAGTTTTTTAATTTGGGGTGTGCAATAAGTTTTTCTCTGATAGTTGTCTTTATGACATTATTATTGAATTATTGAAAATCTCCTTATTTATGCCAAACTTCTTTTATGAGTATAATCTAATAAATTCTCATTGAGTGGTGAAAGAGGTTTCGTCACTTAAGATGAGTTTATTGTTTTATTGGTTGAGCTTACTCATGATTGTATCATAGAAAAGATATCATTGAATTAACTTAATAATGAGTGATAAACGAGGCTGCAAATAAATGCGTGTTTTGTTGAAAAGTGAGAGATATTCATCACACTTTCTCTGTCGAATCAAAGAACATATCGATGATGCTGTTTTGGGTATTTTGATTGGAGCATCCATCCGTTATATATTGCGTTTATTCAATAGGGATTGTCGTGTTTTATTGGCTTGTATAGCGTATTTAAAATGGGAGAAAAGCTTTAGGTTCTTGTTATAAGGCTTTGTTTAAGCTATACAGTAATTTTCAAACTAAAGGTCCATTTTGCTCGATATGCTTCTCATTCTATTAAGAGTTCATTTTTAAAGAAAGAAAAAAATCTAATGGGGAGTTATACATTAACTTTTATGGCAGGTTTAATAAACTTATAAATAATGCCCTTTTCTAGTGTCTTAAGGAAATTAATTTTATGAACAACTTCATTTCTTTTTTTCTTTTCTCATGCGGTTAATGAGGAGCTAAGCACTATTTATTGTTCTGTTAAAAGTGATATGAGACGTATTAAGCCATCACCCATTATAAATTGAAAAATAAAAACACATGCGCTGTTGCGAAAAGTGAAAGAACTTAAAGGTTCGATACCGTTTATAGGTTTATTGGTGAGCATTTGAGCGTGTAAGAGGAAAATTAAAGGATGAATTTGAGTGAGTTAATAGCACCGGAAGCAATTATTCCGGCTCTTAAGGCTAATTCGAAAAAACAAGTTCTGCAAATTTTAGCCGAAAAAGCTTCTCAGCTGACAGGTCTTAGTGAGCATGTAATTTTTGATATTGTTTTGCAACGTGAGAAGCTTGGTTCAACAGGGCTTGGTGGTGGTATTGCTATTCCGCATGGAAAATTACCTGATATTAATCGGATTATTGGTATATTTGCACGTCTTGAAAGTCCTGTTGATTTTGAAGCTCTCGATGATGAGCCTATAGACCTTGTTTTTCTTCTTTTGGCACCTGAAAATGCTGGTGCAGATCACTTAAAAGCTTTATCACAGATTGCACGTGTTTTGCGTCATGCTGATGTTGTGCAAAAATTACGCAATACGCACAATGCCAATGCGCTTTATGCTTTATTGATTCAAACTTCAGAATCAAACGCAGCTTAAAAAAGATTATAAGTGTATAAATTGCGGAGTATACACCATAGAGCCTAGAAATAGTATAATTTATATCTTAAAGGGCTGATAGTAAAAGATAACGTTATGCGATTCGCTATTGAGACAGAATCTAAGGCTTCTATGTTTTGTGATTTAATATATTGATAATATTTGGTTATTTTTGCAAGATATTTTTAAGATTATGACAAGACGATATCAGCATGATATTGAATACGACGTATGAATACACTATAATAGTTAAAAGGTGGAGTATCTTACGGACAGACGTGTATTGAATGTGTAGAGTTGAGAAATGATATTCACAAAGCTATGAGATGCTATGAAATTTTTTGGGGATTATAGAGTGTATTTTCAAAGTTTTGCAGCAGATTGCTTGTGATGTAAAGAGTATGGTTTATTTCTCAGCAGAGTGGTGGTATATTTTTATCTTGTTTTGAAATCCTATTGCCTAAAGGAATCGTTTTTTATGAAAAAACGAAATGGGTGATGTGAAATCAAAAATATTGTTTTTTAATGCGATTATTGAATAAAAAGTTCATATTTTGGTAACGACTAAAAGGTCACAATGAAACGTGAAATCTGTTCTGATTGCTGTGAAAATATTTCGCTTATTGAAGGAATTAGGATAATTACACATGAGTATTGAGGAGTTTTTATTTGAACTTTTCCAATGAAGAGAATCTTGTTAGAGATTAAAGAAGTGAGCTAAATGAAGATGTTTGAAAAGACTGTTATTGCTGCATCTGTAATGGTTCTTGTTACAGCCGGGGCGGTATGTGCACAAACGCCAAGCCGTTTAAATCAATTTGAAGCGTGGGGAGCCTATTCTTATAAATCGTCCCAAAATACGATTTGCTATGTGTTATCTGTTCCTTTGAAGGCTCTTCCAACAACGGTTAATCATGGGGATAATTTTTTCTTAGTTACCAAGCGTTCTCAATCGCCTGTTTCGTTTGAACCGCAGTTTATGGCTGGTTATACGCTTCAAGAAGGGTCGAGAGTGACAGTGACCATTGGAGATAAGGACTTTGATTTTTTCACGAAGGATTCCTCAGCTTGGTTGGCGTCATCAGAGCTAGAAAAGCAACTTGTTTCTGCGATGCGTGCTGGAAACAATATGACGGTGAAAGCAATATCAAAACGAGGAACGCATACCACCTATACTTATTCCTTAAAAGGAGTCACTGCTGCATTAAATGCGGCTCAAAAGTGCCATTAAGGTTTTAATAACTTTTAAAATAGTAATGTAAATTGGAAAGCAATGGCTATTTCCTACGACCTTAGACCTGTTGGTTCATGTTTAGCACAAAAAACAGATAATGTGGTGGTGAAGGAGAGTTCTAAGCTCTCTTTAATTGGATTATCGCAAGATGAAATAGTGCAAGCTTTAAAGACAGTTGGTGTACCAGAGCGTCAAACGCGTATGCGTGCACGCCAACTTTGGCATTGGCTTTATGTCCGTGGCATTTCAAATTTTGGTGAAATGCTGAACATTTCTAAAGCAATGCAGGAAACACTTAAACATCATTTTTCCATTGCACGTCCTGAAATTGTTGGAGAACAAATATCAAAGGATGGCACACGTAAATGGCTCTTACGTTTTCCTGCACGTGGGGCTGGAAGACCTGTTGAAATTGAAACGGTTTATATTCCTGAAGAAGGACGTGGGACCTTATGTCTTTCATCGCAAGTCGGGTGTACGTTAACCTGCTCTTTTTGTCATACGGGAACGCAGATGCTTGTTCGCAATCTGACGGCGGAAGAAATTTTGGCACAATTGTTGGTTGCACGTGATTGTTTGGGGGATTTTCCTGATAAGGATACGCCTGATGGGGCAATTGTTCCTGTTGAAGGGCGCAAAATTACCAATATTGTTATGATGGGAATGGGAGAACCTCTTTATAATTTTGAAGCTGTAAAAAAAGCTTTATTGATTGCTTCTGATGGCGATGGACTTTCTTTATCAAAACGTCGAATTACGCTTTCAACCAGTGGGGTTGTTCCTGGAATTATTCGAACTGGGGAAGAAATTGGTGTGATGTTAGCAATTTCACTGCATGCCGTACACGATACACTAAGGGATATGCTTGTTCCTATCAATAAAAAATATCCGCTTGCTCTTCTCATGGATGCTTGCCGTAATTATCCTGGTCTGTCTAATGCAAAACGAATCACATTTGAATATGTTATGCTGAAAGATATCAATGATAGTTTAGATGATGCTAAGCGATTAATACAGTTGCTAAAAGGTATTCCAGCGAAGATCAATTTAATTCCTTTTAATCCGTGGCCAGGGAGTAATTATCAATGTTCTGATTGGGAGCAAATCGAGCGTTTTGCTGATGTTGTTAATCAAGCAGGCTATGCTTCTCCTATTCGGATACCGCGTGGACGCGATATTTTAGCTGCATGTGGACAGCTTAAATCGGCTTCAGAGCGCTTACGAAAATCTGAACGTTTGAAACTTGAAAATGCCATTGGTCATTAGTTAATGTAATTTTCAGTGCTATAAAGCCTGTATTTTTTCGTAAATCAACATATAAACGTCATATAGAGATATGTGTGAGACAGAGATTAAGACGGATTTGCGAGACAAACAGTCTTTGCTTGTATAGGTTCAATAGGGGAAAGATATTGTATAAAGTCTGTTTGTGTAATCTCTGAAATGAGGAGGCAGCCTAATTTAGAGGAAAGTCTCAAGAGTCACTCATTTTCACCTCACTTCACACTCTTTACTTCGGTTTTATGATTTTTAAAAGCATCGACAGTAACAACTTTTAAAGAGTGGAGATATACATTGCCTGATGCTTTTGTTTGTTACGTTTTTTAGCAAGATTATGCTTCATACATAAAATGGTGTGACTAAAATATAAATATCCCACACCATAAATACCATTGTTATCCATTGATATGTTTTTAAAAAAGCATTTCTTAATGTACTCCCCGTCTCACGACAACGCCTGTGAAAACTATAGCACAAAAACCTCTGTGAAATATATGATACCATCCATATTTTTAAGGTTTCATACAAGGTATGTAAGTTGGCACGAGCATT
Organism: Bartonella sp. B1099; assembly: GCF_944801835.1. Lineage (GTDB taxonomy): Bacteria > Pseudomonadota > Alphaproteobacteria > Rhizobiales > Rhizobiaceae > Bartonella. Next base: position 691,585 of record NZ_CALYLN010000001.1, read on the forward strand.
CAAATTTTTAGTTTTCAATGTTGTAAAAGATTTTGGTGTTTAGGACACATCATAAGAGATATTCTTTTCTTAAGTCGTTTTTATCTACACGACAATTCTAGCTTTTCTTGTGATGTACAAGAAAATAAAGCTATTGTTTAATTCAATATAAACAGATTTAAAATGAGAGCGTTTCACAATATTTAGAGTTCTCATTTAAATTAAAAACGATAAATTACACCTTATAAATCAATTTTTTGTAACGATAAGAAGGTGGAGAGCAAAGCTGGTAAAGGTCCCTGCAATAAGCCAGTCGAGAAAGCGAATATAGAGAGGATTTTGTTTAAGGGTTTTGGTAAGTTTATGCGCTGTAAAAACGACCGAAATTGTAATGGGGAAAGAAATAGGAATATAAGAGAGTCCTAAAAAGAGTAACTTTTGTGTTGCCATAGGATCATTCTCATTGATAAATTGTGGTAAGAATGTTGCATTAAAGAGTATAACTTTAGGATTGAGAAGATTAATTCCAATACCAGCAAGATAGTTACGTTTGGAGCTTTGAGATTTAGAAGATGTTTGTTCAAAGGAAAATGTTGGTTTTCTCCGTAAAGCTTGGAAAGAAAACCATAAAAGATAAAAGGCTCCAACAATTTTCAGAAGAACAAAGGCGTGTGGCGCAGCAAAAATAAGTGCTGACAAGCCAAGTGCTACAGCAATAACTTGAATAGCAAATCCTGTTGCACTCCCCAAGGCACACATAATTCCAGCTTTTTTGCTTTGTGTAATGGTTCTTCCCACAGAAAGCATCATGTCTGGTCCTGGAATAAGTGCTAAAATCAACGATGCTAAAGAAAATTGTACAATAATAGACCACTCCGGTAGAAATGACACCTAAATCTCCTCTTATTTTTAAGTAGTGTTCACGCTATTTATAGTCCGAAGCGCCTTTATTTACGCTTTTTGAGTCTTTTTAATGTTGCTTAAAAAGAATTTATTTTTATATTTCTTGCATCGTTTAAATTTTTAGGAAAAAATAAAAAAAGCAGCTCATATAGAACTTTAAAATGAAAAAGTGGCAAAATATGAAGAAAGTTGTTTTGGCTTATTCCGGGGGGTTGGATACATCAATTATTCTCAAATGGTTGCAAACTAAACTAGGCGTTGAGGTTGTAACTTTTACAGCTGATTTAGGGCAGGGGGAAGAGTTAGCACTTGCGCGTCGTAAAGCAGAGATGCTGGGTGTTAAAGAAATCTACATTGAAGATTTGTGTGAGGAATTTGTGCGTGATTTTGTCTTTCCAATGTTTCGCGCCAATGCTGTTTATGAAGGAACATATCTTTTGGGGACATCAATTGCGCGTCCACTTATTTCAAAACGGCTTATTGAGATTGCTAAGGAAACAGGAGCGGATGCCATTGCCCATGGGGCAACAGGAAAAGGCAATGACCAAGTACGCTTTGAGCTTTCTGCTTATGCACTTAATCCTGATATCAAGATTATTGCTCCATGGCGTGATTGGGATTTTAAGAGTCGAACAGATCTAATTGAATTCGCACGTACACATCAAATTCCTATAGAAAAAGATAAGCAAGGTGAAGCACCTTTTTCAGTGGATGCAAATTTATTGCATTCTTCATCAGAAGGAAAGATATTAGAAAATCCGGCACTTTCTGCTCCTGAATATGTCCATATGCGTACTCTTTCGCCGGAAGATGCTCCCGATCAAGCAACCAGAATCACGCTTGGTTTTAAAAAAGGCGATGCTGTTTCAATCAATGGAAAAAATTTATCACCTGCAACTTTACTTACAAAATTAAATCATTATGGGTGCAATAATGGTATTGGTCGGTTAGATTTAGTAGAAAATCGCTTTATCGGTATGAAATCACGGGGTATTTATGAAACCCCAGGGGGGGCCATTCTTTTGACAGCACATAGGGCTATGGAATCTTTAACGCTAGATCGTGGTGCAGCTCATTTAAAAGATGAATTGATGCCACGTTATGCAGAACTCATTTATTATGGCTTTTGGTTTTCGCCTGAACGCAAGATGTTGCAGGCAGCGATTGATTTATCTCAAGAACATGTTGAAGGTGAAGTTACATTAAAGCTCTATAAAGGAAATGTGATTGTAGAAGGACGCCAAAGTAAAAAATCGCTTTATTCGAGTGAGTTGGTAACCTTCGAGGATGATCAAGGCGCTTATAATCAAAAAGATGCAACGGGTTTTATTAAATTAAATGCTCTGCGCTTGCGTACATTAGCCATGCAGCATCAAGGTGATAAAGAAAAGAAATAAAAGATTTTTTTGACAAGTATCATGTGGGTTAGTGCTTTTGTATGAAACGATTTATTGAAGTATTTTTATCTATTAATTTTTTTACAGTTCTTTTGTTTACTATTAGAGATTTCGTTTTTATGATTTATCATATTGTTTTATAATGATAATTTATCTTTTTTCTATTGAATTTAGAATCTTGAAGACTTTAAAATTTTCTCTTTTCAAATGTCTCTCATATCGAATCAATCAAAATCATTTTTTTGCATATTACAAGCTGATGAGCCATGTGGGTAAAAACTGTACAAGAAAGGCATATCTTTTATGAATCATCTCAAGCGTTAAGAATTGTAACAACATTAGGGAGCAAAGTTTGTGATGATGTTGGTTTGCTCACCAATATAATAAGCACGCCTTATGATTAAGAAAAAAGAAGGCTTTGATAAGCAAAACAAGATACTTTTGCTTTATAATATTGAACGTTTTTTATTTTTATCAAAATAAAATATGTTTACAGCGTGGTTTGTTTTTATATGGTGAGTATCAAGAAATTTCCATATTTTTGCTTGCTATTATTGACGAATAAATTCAAGAACCATACACCCTATTTTGAAAAGAGTATAATTTTTAGGATAAAGATAATGATGCGTGATCAGTGTGATGCCCTTAGCCTTACGCCTGAATTAAAGGATGCGGCTGCTCAATCGAGAACTTGGCCATTTGAAGAAGCACGTAAGATTATCAAACGGTACGAAAAGACGGGTTATCCAGACAGTGTAATATTTGAAACAGGTTATGGGCCTTCTGGTTTACCGCATATTGGAACTTTTGGTGAAGTGGCACGTACAACCATGGTGCGTCATGCATTTCATATCCTTACAGAGAATAAAGTAAAAACAAAGCTGCTTTGTTTTTCTGATGATATGGATGGTTTGCGCAAGGTCCCTGAGAATGTGCCTGATCGCGAGAAGATGGAACATTATCTTGGTCAACCGTTGAGCCGCGTTCCTGATCCTTTTGGAGATGATTATCTTTCTTTTGGAGCGGCGAATAATGCACGTTTACGGGCTTTTCTTGATCGTTTTGGTTTTGATTATGAATTTGCAAGTGCTACGGATTATTACAGTTCCGGTCGTTTTGATGAAACACTTTTAAAAATCCTTGCCTGTTATGACAAGGTGATGGCAATTATTTTACCAACATTGGGTGAAGAACGGCAGGCGACTTATTCTCTCTTTTTACCGATTTCTCCCTTTTCTGGGAAAGTATTACAGGTACCGATGATTGCGCGTAATGTTGAAAAAGGAACGGTTACTTATATCGAGCCTGAAACAGGAGAAACTATAGAAACGGAGGTCACTAGGGGCAAGGTTAAGTGTCAATGGAAGGTTGATTGGGCTATGCGCTGGACAGCGCTTGGCATTGATTATGAAATGGCAGGAAAAGATCTTATCGATTCCACAAATCTTTCTTCTAAAATTTGTAAAGTCTTGGGTGGGAAACCTCCAGAAGGATTTAACTATGAGCTCTTTTTGGATGAAAAGGGTCAGAAAATTTCCAAATCCAAGGGAAATGGTTTAACCATTGATGAATGGCTTACTTACGCTCCAACGGAGAGTTTAGGGCTTTATATGTTTTCAAAGCCCAAAACAGCCAAAAGGCTTTATTTTGATGTTATTCCCAAAGTCGTGGATGAATATTATGCACATCTTTCAGCTTATGGTCGTCAAAGTTGGCAAGAACGGCTTAATAATCCAGTATGGCATATCCATAATGGTTGTCCTCCACAGGTTGATTTACCGGTTCCCTTTGCTCTTCTGTTGAATTTGGTAAGTGCTTCAAATGCAGAGAATAAAGAGGTTCTCTGGGGGTTTATTTCTCGCTATGCTCAAGGAGCCAATGCACAAACTTATCCAGAACTTGATCAGTTAGTGCAATTTGCTCTTAAATATTTTGATATTTTTGTGAAACCTAACAAAAAATTTCGCGCAGCAGATGATAGTGAACGGGCAACATTAGCGCAAATTGATGCAAAATTAGCCAGTTTGCCTGAAACTGCTGATAGCAATATGATTCAAAATGCACTTCTTGATGTTGCACGTTTAATAGAACGCTATCAAGATCATAACAAAAAAAGCCCTGAAGGGGGACCGGGTGTTTCAAATGTTTTTTTTCAAATGATCTATGAAGTCCTTTTAGGGCAGGAACGAGGACCACGATTGGGATCATTTATTGCGCTTTATGGGATTAATGAAATGCGTGCACTAATTGCTGAAGCACTTGCACGATCTGTGGAGGAATAATGGAAAGAAGAGTGCAAGAAGTAAAGCGACGCCGTACATTTGCAATTATTGCTCACCCAGATGCTGGAAAAACGACATTGACAGAAAAGCTTTTATTGTTTGGTGGTGCTATTCAACTTGCAGGAGAAGTAAAAGCTAAAAAGGATCGTATTCAAACCCGTTCTGATTGGATGAATATTGAGCGTGATCGTGGTATTTCCGTTGTGACTTCAGTGATGACGTTTGAATATGAAAATCATATTTTTAATCTCTTAGATACGCCAGGCCATGAAGATTTTGCAGACGATACCTATCGCACGCTGACAGCTGTTGATAGTGCTATCATGGTCTTGGATGGCGCCCGCGGGATTGAGCCTAGAACACTGAAATTGTTTGAAGTGTGTCGGATGCGGGATATTCCTATTGTTACTTTTATCAATAAAATGGATCGTGAGGCGCGTGATCCTCTAGAGCTTTTAGATGAAATTGAAGAAAAGCTAGCGCTTGATACCGCACCCATAACATGGCCCATTGGGACGGGTAAAGATTTTGTTGGGACTTTTGATCTTCATCATAATCGATTTCGTCAAAAAGATGATGAAGTAACACAACAGATCGTTTCAGATCCCAGTGAAATTGTCCATTTACTTCCAGAGTATCAACATTCAACTTTTATTGAAGGGGTGGAACTCGCTCGAAATGCTTGCAAAAATTTTGATCTTCAAGCTTTCCGTGAAGGGCATATGACACCGGTTTATTTTGGTTCGGCGTTACGAAATTTTGGTGTTCGTGATTTGATCAATGCACTCATTGATTTTGGTCAAAGTCCTCGTGATCAAAGTGCAGATCAGCGCAATATCATAGCAACTGAACCTAAAATGACGGGGTTTGTTTTTAAAATTCAAGCAAATATGGATCCTAATCACCGTGATCGTATTGCATTTTTTCGGGTCTGTTCTGGAACACTTGAACGCGGCATGAAGACAAAGTTAGTGCGAACAGGAAAACCGATGACACTTTCGGCTCCACAATTTTTCTTTGCGCGTTCACGCCAAATTGCTGATCAAGCCTATGCTGGTGATATCGTAGGAATCCCTAATCATGGAACGTTACGGATTGGCGATACTTTGACTGAAGGAGAAGATATCCTCTTTAAGGGAGTCCCCAATTTTGCACCAGAAATTTTGCGTCGTGTTTGTTTAGGCGATCCAATGAAAGCAAAAAAGCTTAAAGAAGCTTTGCAACAGATGGCGGAAGAAGGGGTTGTGCAATTATTTATTCCAGATGATGGGTCACCTTCTCTCATTGGTGTTATTGGTGCTTTGCAAATTGATGTTTTAAAAGAGCGATTGAAAATAGAATATTCTTTACCGGTAAATTTTGAACCAGCACGCTTTAATGTATGTCGTTGGATTTCAACACAGAGCAAAGATGAGTTGCAAAAGTTTCTCAGCAATCACCGCTCTGCTATTGCGTATGATTTAGAGGGTGATCCAGTATTTTTAGCAGAGAACCATTTTTCATTAAATTATGAGGCAGAAAGAGCTCCTAAAATAAAATTTTCTGCTTTTAAAGATTATCAAATACGCGCTTAATGTAAAGAAGAATCGGTTATACAACAATTTGGTTGGTAATCATTTGTCACGTTGAGTTGGAGTATTTTTTCTGAAAGTGATAGAGTATGTAAAGAACATTTTCAGAGTGCACGATAGAAAGAATGCCGTAAATTTAACTATTATATTCAATAATTTACAATATATTTATACTTTTGGCGCTTTTAAAATTTTAATATTTTTTAGAGTACTTATGTGAGTTAGAGAACAAGCTATCGCCCATTCTTCGTTGAAACATATCAAAAAAATTTTGATATGTTTTTTTACGATAAGATATGAAATGTCTTTCAATCTTTTTAAAATCTAAATTAAGAATCTCCTGTATAAATATAGTTTTTAATTGTATGAAAATTGTATACAGTCAAAATAATACAAATAATCAATAAGATGGAATTTGTTATCCCAAATACAATATCATATGACCTATAAACCACGTGTCTTTTCTATTTCTTCTGGAACAGCTTTTTTGCCTCACTTTGTTGATGCGCTGTTCTCTGGTGCCCTTATTGATAATTTTGCTTCTGATGGAGATATTCAAACGGCTCTTGCCGATAGCCTTATTTATGTTCCGACACGTCGTGCGGCTCGGGCTTTGCGTTTAGCCTTTGTTGAAAGAAGTGATACACGATCAACCTTCTTGCCAACCATTCGTGCTCTAGGAGATGTCGATGAAGACAGTTTCCTTTTTGTTGAAAATCATACCAGCACTCTCAATCCACCCATTGGCGAAAGTGAACGCCTGCTGCTTTTAGCGCGTCTTATTCGTCCATGGCGTGAAAATTTGCCTGCACATTTGCGTACCATGTTTGGTACAGAAGATGTGCTTATTCCGGCTCATAGTGCCGATGCACTTTGGCTTGCTCAAGATTTAGCACATTTGATGGATGAAATTGAAACAGAAGGAGCAGACTGGTCAAAACTTAAAGATATTGCCCCTGATATGGTCGCTGAATGGTGGCAAATAACGCTCGATTTTTTAACGATTGTGACACAAAATTGGCCGCAAATTTTAACAGAAAGGCAACGAAGTAATCCCGCTGAATGGCGTAATCAAGCACTTACAATGCACGCAGAGACTTTACGACGCGCACAATCTGATAAACCTATCATTGCGGCTGGTGTATCAGGTTCTATGCCGGAAGTTTCTCATCTTTTAAAGGTTATAGCCTCTCTGCCAAAAGGGGCAGTTGTTCTTCCGGGTCTTGATCTTCATATGGATGAAGAGCAATGGAATGCACTTGGCACGAGCAATAAAGAAAAAGCAGTTTCTGCTTCTTTTAATCATGTAGAAAACGTTTTTAGCCATCCTCAATATCATTTAAAAAAACTTTTAACTCTCATGGAGTGTCAACGCGCCCATGTTTGTGAGATTGGCCAACAAAGTGCAACAAAGAAAAGGCGAATGGCGCTTTTATCAGAAGCATTCCGACCAGCTTCTACAACCGATAAATGGGTACAAATTGTCCGTGATGATTATGAGGAACTTTGTGCAGATTGGTCATTTATTGAAGCTATAAATGAACGTGAGGAAGCTCTGGCTATCGCTGTTGCTTTACGAAGAGCTATTGAAAATCCCAAAAAAACCGCAGCTCTTATTACAAATGACCGTAATTTAGCCCGCCGTGTTGCGGCGGAATTACAGCGATTTGGTATTGAAGCAAATGATTCAGGGGGAATACCACTTGCACAAACATTGCCTGTAACACTCTTACGACTGATCTTAGAAAATGTGTTGCAACCTGATGATCCCATTGCTTTTCTTTCTCTTCTTAAACATCCACTGACAACACTCCACCAAAACCGTCATCGCTTACGCGAACTGGCAGAAAATTTTGAACTTTTTGTACTTCGAGGGAATACAGGGCGCATCAATCTTTTTGAATGTGATCAATTCCTTGAAAAATGGATTGAAACATATTCTCATGATCGTTCTGAAATGAATGCCCTTGATCAGCAGAAGTTTGAAGAAGCACGTTTTCTGTGTCATCTTTTGAAGAAAGCTGTTGAACCTTTAACCTTTCTCATGAAACAAGAGAAAGAATGCACCGTCAATGAAGCTGCGATAGCAACTGTTGAAATTTTTGAGAATTTTGGTCGCAATGAGGATAATTCTCTTGCTCATCTTTATCAACACGAAGCAGGACAAACCCTATCAAATTTTTTGCGTGAATTGGTCAGTGATCAATCAGGATTAACATTTCATTTTAGCGAATGGCCTGCTATGTTTTCTGCATTGATCGCAACGCGTTCCGTCACACCTTCACCTGGAGGACATCCACGTTTATTCATCTGGGGTACTTTGGAATCACGTTTGCAAACGGTTGATACAGTGGTCATCGGCGGTCTTAATGAAGGTTCATGGCCGATATCAACCCGAAATGATGCTTTTTTATCGCGCCCGATGAAAATGATGTTAACTCTGGAACCACCAGAGCAACGTATAGGTGTTTCTGCGCATGATTTTCAATGGGCTATGGGAATGGATAAAGTGGTGATGAGTCGTTCATTGCGGGTTAATCATACTCCTTCTATTCCCTCACGATGGCTACAACGTATAGAAACAGTTGTAGGAAAACAGGTTTGGAAACAAATTCGTGCACGCGGTGAAATATTACGCCATTGGAGCAAGATGCTTGATCATACAAGCGTAAATTCTGAGGTGAAACGTCCTTGTCCTGTACCACCTCTTACTATGCGTCCGCGTCATTTTTCAGTCACTGAAATAGAAACATTGCGGTATGATCCTTATGCTATTTATGCCAAAAGAATCTTACGACTCAAACCTCTTAAAGCACTGATTCATGACCCTAGCACACTTGAGCGCGGAATACTTTATCACGCTATTCTTGCCGCTTTTTGCACACAAATAAAAAATCCAAATGCTGCAAATGCACTCAATGTTCTGCTTTCTATTGGACGTAAAGAATTTGATAAATTCAATTTTCCACCTGATATTGAAACAGTTTGGTGGAACAGTTTTGAAAATCTTGCTCCATTTCTAATTCAATGGGAACAAAGTTTAGGACCGCGAGAGCGGTATTCGGAAGTAGTCTCACAAAAAATTCCTATAGGCAAAACAGGAGTAACCCTTTCAGGACGGGCTGATCGCCTTGATGTTTTGCCAGACAAAATGGTTGAAATTCTAGATTTCAAAACTGGAACCCCTCCTTCATCAAAACAAGTTCGTGAATTATTATTTCCACAATTGGCTTTAGAAACAGCTTTGCTGATGGAAGGGGCATTTCCAGATTTTCAAGATCTTGTTCCCTCAAATTTATTTTATGTTCCTCTGAACGGAAAAGGTGAAATTAAATCTCAATCCATTCTTTTAACGGAAAAAGACAAAAAAACTTATCTTAGTGCCGTTAATCTTGGTGAAATCGCATGGAAAAATCTTATTGCCCTTATAACGTATTATCAAAATCCACAACAAGGCTATCTCTCACATGCTGTTCCCATTGAAAAACGGCATGAAGGTGACTACGACCATTTAGCAAGGTTGTGGGAATGGTCAATTGGTTTTCATGAAGAAGAGTAATCATGACGTTTTTTTCTATTCCTGAAGCTGCTCTTGATGCACAAGCGACGGCAACACATCCCCAGAAAAACGTGTGGGTTTCTGCGAATGCAGGATCTGGAAAAACGCATGTTTTAAGTGAACGTGTTATTCGTTTGCTTTTAAATGGTACGCCTCCAGCACGTATTTTATGCCTTACTTATACAAGAGCTGCTGCTGCTGTTATGCAATCACGAATTTTTCGCACGTTGTCCAGTTGGAATGAACTGGATGATGCACAGCTGCAAGAAACCTTGACACGGTTTGAAAATAAGCCCGTCAATGCGCAAAAATTAACTTATGCACGACAACTCTTCGCGCGTGCTCTTGAAACACCTGGTGGCTTAAAAATTCAAACGATTCATGCTTTTTGCGAATCTCTCTTGTATCAATTTATGTTAGAAGCCAATATTGCACGGCATTTTGAAATTCCTGATGATGTCAGTCGCAAAAAATTACGACAAGAATCCCGTCGCCAACTTTTAGTACGTCGTGATATACAGCCTGCTTTACAACAGTTACTTCAAGTTATTAGCGAACATACTTTTAACAAACTTCTCTATGAAGCTATTGAAAAGCAACATAAACTCTCTGATTTTTTCTCTTCTCTTTTATCTGAAAATGGAGAAGAAAAATTTCGTGCGCTTTTTTACTTAGCGCCTGATGAAACAAACCAATCCCTATTAGAACAAATTCAACAAACCGCGCGTCTTCCTCTTTATGCTCTTAAGCATTGTGAAACCAATGGCAGTCAACGTCTAAAAGAGATGGTGGAAAAGTTTTCCCAATTAGAAGAAGCGCGTGATGAGACCAATATTCTCAATATTGTCTCTGATATTTATTTGACCACAGAGGGTAAACCACGTAATTTTCCACATTTATTTCGTAAAAAATCAGATGAAATTTGGCCTTTTATTCAACAGATGCTTGAAGATAAACAAAACAAGCTTTCTGTTCTTTTAGAAAAATATCAATGCGCAAAAGTTGCCACCCTCAATATGGCTGCTTTTCAGCTGTGTACTGTTTATCTCGAAATCTATACCAATCTAAAAAAGGCCAATGGCTTCTTAGATTTTGATGACATTATCGAGCGTACACTTCATTTGTTACAGCGCAAAGGTGCAAGCCAATGGGTGCACTATAAACTTGATCAGGGGCTTGATCATATTCTACTTGATGAAGCACAAGATACCAACCCTGAGCAATGGCAAATTATTCAACTGTTGGCACAAGAATTTTTCTCAGGGTATAGCCAACGAACAAATATACGGACTCTTTTTGCTGTTGGAGATGAAAAGCAATCTATTTATTCTTTTCAAGGTGCGGCTCCAGAAAATTTTGCTGCAAATGGACGAATTATTCAAAAAAAAGCGCAGCAAACAAATCAGCAATTTGAAAAAATACAATTGCATTATTCTTTTCGCTCTACAGCAGATATTCTTAAAAGCGTTGATCTTGTTTTTGAAACACCAGAAAACTATAAAGGACTTTCGGCCGAAAATACAAAGACGGTGCATGAAGCTATTCGTGTTCATAGTCCGGGAGAGGTTGTTATATGGGATGCTATTTCTAAAGAAACAAGCGAATTTCCGCATGACTGGCATTTAAGCGTTGACCATTTAGATACACCTGAAGTGCGTTTAGCAGAAAAAATTGCTGAAACGGTTGCTGGCTGGTTACGAAAAGGCGAAATGCTTCCAGCAAAAGGACGCTTAATACGGGCAAGTGATATTATGATCTTGGTCCGTAAACGTGATAAATTTGTCTCAGCTCTTTCTCGTGCTCTTAAACACCTTAATATTCCCGTAGCAGGGGCTGATCGTTTACAACTCACCAAACATATTAGTATCCGTGATTTAATGGCACTTGGGCGTTTTGTTTTGCAGCCACAAGATGATCTTTCTCTTGCTTGCGTGTTAAAAAGCCCCCTTTTTGCTTTTTGTGAAGAGGAACTCTATCAGCTTGCCGCACACCGCACCGGCTCTCTTTGGCAAAGCTTATTTACGCACGCATCATTGAAAGCATCTTTTAAAGATGCTTTTGAAAAGTTGAATCATTATCGCGCTTTAGTAGATAAAATACCGGTTTTCGAGTTTTATAGCCATATTTTGAATAATGATAAGGGAAGACAAAAAATTCTGTCTCGTTTAGGATCTGAAGCCAATGATGTGCTCGATGCTTTTATGGATTATACGCTTAACATTCAAAAAACAGGATTACCAGGATTACAAGCTTTTTTAGAAACATTAAGTGCAAGCGAACCAGAAATTAAACGTGAATTTGAACAAAACAATGAAGAAATTCGCATCATGACTGTTCATGCTGCAAAAGGACTAGAAGCTGCTGTTGTATTTTTGGTTGATCCTGGTAGCGCGATTTGGCATCCTCAGCATGCGCCTCATTTGCTTAAAGTTTCTTTAGACAATACACAAGGGAACGGACAAGAAGCTTTTATTTGGCGCCCCAATGAAAAGTTTGATACAAAGCTCTCTAAGAAAGCAATTTCACATTTAAAAGAGCGTGCCGAAGAAGAATATAGGCGCCTTCTTTATGTAGGAATGACACGTGCTGAAGATCGTTTATTTGTTTGTGGATATAAAGGTAAAAAAACGCCCTCTGACACATGGCTACAACTGGTAAAAAACGCCCTTGAACCCCATGCGGTTGCTATAAAAGGTCCCGCAGAAGATATTGCAGCTTGGCGTTATTGCATTACATCTTCTTCTGCCTCTATAAACCAAGAAGTCGCTTTCGCTGAGAGTCAAGCCTTACCACCTTTGCCTGCTTTTTTCTCTCATAAAGTACCAGCAGAACCAATGCTTCCAAAACCGTTAAAACCCTCTGTCGCAAGCCTTTCCATTGAAGCTGATACAGAGCTTTCTTCAAGCCCAAAACAACTTTTCACTTCGCCTGTTTTAGGAGAAACAAACACCAACAGAGCTTTTTTCATTGAATATGGTCATCTCATTCACCGATTATTACAATATCTACCCAATTGCCCCCCACAAAAACGTCAAGATTATGCTCGAAACTATCTCAATATCAAAGCTTCTCATTGGGAGAAAAGCCAAAGAGAAGGTGCTCTTCGCCATGTTTGGAAAATTTTAGATCATGTTTACCTCAAACCTCTCTTTTCTGAGCATTCACGTGCTGAGGTTCCTTTAATGGGTATTGTAAAAATTCGTGGAAAAGAACAAGCAGTTTCTGGTCAAATTGATCGTCTCTACATCACGAAAAACAGCATTATCTTTGCTGATTTTAAAACGGGACACCCACCAGAAAATGAAGCCGCTATTGCTCCTCATCATTGGTTGCAAATGGCTCTTTATCGGAAATTGTTGCAGGCTATTCATCCCAATAAAGATGTCCAAGCTCTGCTTATCTACAGTAAAGAAGCTAAAATTTTTAAACTTCCTCCAGAAAAGCTTGAGGCATTTCTTGATGAAATTGCCTTATAAGTTATTCTTTCCCTTCAAAGTATCTTTATGCTTTTTTACTTTCATAAAATCGTTCAAATAAACGCACTCCACAATTTTTGGTACAGAAAAGCCCTTTAATAATTTATTTTTACAATAACTTGATATGAATTGTTATTATACCAATCTATAAAAAGTGAGTAGTATAAAGGATAAATCAATGACGTGTATAAAAGTTGATAAGAACAATTTCGAAAGTGAAGTTTTAACTTCTTCCACCCCTGTTGTGGTTGATTTTTGGGCAGAATGGTGTGGTCCCTGCAAAATGATTGCGCCAATTTTGGATGAAATTTCAACGGAAATGCAAAATCAAGTTAAAATTGTCAAAGTAAATATTGATGAAAATCCGGAATTGGCTACCCAATATGGAGTACGCTCTATCCCTACATTATTAATGTTTAAAAATGGAAATGTCTCATCAAATATGGTTGGCGCTACCTCTAAAGGACGTCTTTCTGAATGGATAAAAGATGGGCTTAGTTAATGCTATACATAGGCAACGATAAAGGAGAGACATTTTATCTCTCCTTTTGATTTTTTTTAAATATTCTACGATATATTGTAAAAGAAGTTCAATTAAAGAAAAAAGTTAGATGCATTTATTTTAATGCTTTTAAGAGTCCATATTGTTAAGCGTGATTATGCGATATTTTTTATGAACGAATTGCAAAAGATTGTTGCAAACATTCAATGGAATGTTGTGCTGATTTCAATGTCACATGACGTCCCTGTGCTTTGTATTGTAAGGTGAGTGCAAAAGTGGCAATCTCTAAAAGATCTGCACTTCTTTCTGGCCATTCAACGAGTAAAATGGTTTTCTCACGTGCTTCATGAAGCCCTAATTCGTCAATTTCTTCTGCCATGGAAAGTCGATAAAGATCAGCATGAATAATTTCAAACTGTGGAAGTTTATAGCTTTGCACAAGAGTAAAAGTAGGGCTTGGAACATCTATAGTGTTATCGTTTGCAAGCGTTTGGATGATTGTCCGTGCGATGGTTGATTTTCCAGTTCCAAGATCCCCTTGCAGCGTTACAAGATCCCCTGGCTTTAAAGAAAGGGCTAAATTTTTTGCAAAAAGCTTTGTTGCCTCTTCATTTTCAAGAAAAAAATCAAAATTCATTAAGGCTTTCATTAAAAAATCTCATCTCCTTTTGGGAGGGGGAAAAAACACTTAACTGTTGTTCCTTTTCCAGAACCGGTAAGAATTTCAACATGTCCACCATGTAGTTCAACGAAACTTTTCACAAGCGAAAGACCAAGCCCCGCTCCTGCACGCCCACCATGGTGTGAATGGGAAGAAAAACGTTTAAAAATACGATCAAGAATGTCTTCAGGGATGTCAGAGCCCTCATTGTGAACGCTAAAGACAATGTTATCATCTTGTTCATCGACACAAAATTCAATTGTGCTCGCTTCCGTTGCAAAATTAAGTGCATTACTTAAGACATTCACAAAAATTTGATGTAAGCGTTTTTCGTCAGCAGAAATAGTGTTTAGGGAAGGAGAAATTTGTTGTAAAAGCGTAATATGACGCCCGTTAAGGCGATCTTCTACACGGGCTACTGCTTGTATCATCGCATCGGCAATGTTAACTGGTTTTATGTCTAACTCCATAATACCTGCATCAAGAGTGGCAAGATCAAGAATATCATTAACAATATTTAAAAGGGTTCCTGATTCTGAATGAATGTGCCCAAGATATTCTTGTTGACGTTCATTGATAGAACCGAAAATTTGATCCCGTAAAATGTCAGAAAATCCAATAATATTGGTGAGAGGTGTACGCAATTCATAGGAAACATGTTGAACAAATTCATTCCGCAAACGATCTGCACTTTCTAAGGCTTCATTTTTTTCTTGAAGAGCACGTGCAACATGGACAGTATCTGTGACATTCACAAAAGTAAGCATCGTTTGTCCATCGGGAAGAGGGACCAAAGTATAGTCAATAATCATATCATTTTTAAGATCTATACGACCTGAATATGTTTCACGTTTTTCAGCAAAACCGGTAATGAATTTAGTAAATTGATCCCATTCTTGTCGCACTGTTAAGGCTGAACAATGGCTTTTTAACTGTGTAATGTGGGTTCCTTCTACCATTAAATTATAAGGAAGCGACCACAATTTCGACAGGGAAGGATTCGATAAACGAAGGCGTCCATCAGCACCAAAAACGACCACACCTTCAGAAAGTTTATCAAGTGTTTCACCTTGTATTTTAATAAGTGTATTATAACGGCGTTCAAGATCAATTTTTTCTGTAAGGTTCTCATAAAGCCACGTAACCCCTCCTTGTGGATGAGGATTCGAGACAACACGCACCGTACGACCATCTGGAAGATTCCAAATTTGTTGGTTCGATTCTGTTTGCCGATAGGCTTTAAAAAGTTCTTCTTTCCACGCACGCCAATCAGGATGTTCAGCAATGAGCCCTTTTTCACGTAAACGTTCAAGGAATAATGTATGGCTTGGTTCACTTTCTAAAAAGGAACTTTCTAACGGCCATAAAATTTTAAAAGCATGATTGCAGAATTTTAATTTTTGGTTTGTATCAAAAATGGCGACAGCTGTTGAGATTTGGTCAAGGGTTTCACAATGGCTTTGAAGCACATATCTTAATTCATGAGAAAGACTTTCATAGGCGCTGTCATCTCGTGCAAAAGCAGCCATTCCTTCGGCTGTTGTGAGACGTGTGAGATGAAAATAGCGCCGTTCACCATCAATGACGGTATGAACATGTTCTTGAAAAATTGTTTCTGTTTCATCTGTTTTGCGTTGTGTGTTTTCATTGAAAAGATCACCCATTTCATCACTATCTTCACGAAAGTCTGTCATTTCTCTAAAGGCGCGATTGATAAAACAAACTTTTCCTTCGCAATCTTTTATCCATACAGGCTCTTGAATAAGATCAAGAAGATTACGCTGCATTCTAAGTTCAGTAAGAAGGCGAGCAATATCTTTTTGTAAACGAGCATTTTCGTTCTGCTGTTTTGAGATATCTTGAAAACGAGCAATAGCGACTGTTCCTGCGATAACCCCTGTAACTTGTAGCAGCACATTATTTGTGGTGGTGATAGAAAGCTCAAAAGGGTGACATTTACAACACAGTTGAGTCAACGCATAATCAAGTTCTTGCAGAGAATTTTCTTCAACCCAGAGTTCAAAGCGCTGAAAATCTTGCTGATCAATGCCTATTTTTTGTAATGTGGAAAGGCCACCAACGACACGAGGCAAGGATGTTGGATTTTCCCAAATAAGAAGGAGTTGTTTGGTTTCTTCCAGAAGCCATTCATAATATTTAAGTTTTTCAGAAAAATCTGTCTGAATTATCTTCAAAGGTTTCTGGGCTGCTTTTTTTGCATGCATAATAACAACCATGCACGTAAAAAATGAAGCACAAGAAATTCCTCCACACAGCGCTAAAAGCAGCCATGGACCATTTGGCAAAGTGAAAGAGAATGGTAAATAACCTTCTAACGACTGAGCAACAGTGCGTGTTGGAGAAAAAAAGAAAAAAAGGCAAAATATATACGTGAAGATTCGAATCATGTTTTGAGCTTTTTCTTTGGGGGTATGGTCACCAAAGCTGAGCACGACATTTTTCCCTCTTTTTAAACCCAAGGAAGCATTTTAGTAACGATAATGGTTTGGTTTATAAGGTCCTTGCGGTGTAACTCCAATATAAGCAGCTTGTTCTTTTGATAAAACAGTTAATTTTATTCCTAATCGATCAAGATGGAGACGTGCAACTTTTTCGTCAAGATGTTTAGGCAGAACAGTGACTTCATTTTTATAGTGTTCGGCACGGGTAAAAAGTTCAATTTGCGCTAAAACTTGATTGGTAAACGAAGCTGACATGACAAAAGAAGGATGCCCCGTCGCATTACCGAGGTTTAACAAACGCCCTTCAGAAAGCAAAATGATACGTTTTCCATCAGGAAAGGTGATCATGTCAACTTGAGGTTTAATATTGGTCCATGGCAAATTTCTAAGGGCTGCGACTTGGATTTCATTATCAAAATGACCAATATTGCCAAGAATACACATATCTTTTACTTGGCGCATATGATCTAAACGGACGACATCTTTATTGCCTGTTGTTGTGATGATAATATCAGCACTGGAGACAGCATCATCCAAATTAACAACTTCATAGCCATCCATAGCCGCTTGAAGCGCGCAAATAGGATCAATTTCTGTTATTTTAACACGAGCTCCAGCACCTGAAAGAGACGCCGCTGAACCTTTTCCTACATCACCATAACCACAGACAATAGCAGTTTTCCCCGCGATCATCACGTCTGTTCCACGGCGAATACCATCAACCAATGATTCTTTACATCCATATTTATTATCAAACTTTGATTTCGTGACGCTATCATTGACATTAATAGCAGGGAAAGGCAGAAGCCCTTCTTTTTGTAATTGATAAAGACGATTGACACCTGTTGTGGTTTCTTCGCTTACACCCTTAATTGCTGCGCGTTGTCGTGTAAAAAATCCTGGCGTTATATCCATACGCTTTTGAATTTGTTTGAAAAAAATTTCTTCTTCTTCTGTTTTGGGATGCGAGAGGATATCTTTATTTTGTTCTGCACGACTTCCCATTAAAATATAGTTTGTAGCATCTGCTCCATCATCTAAAATCATATTGGAAGGATTACCGTCAGGCCATTGGAAAATTGCATCTATATAAGTCCAATATTCTTCCAATGTTTCACCCTTAACGGCGAATACAGGAATACCCGTTGCGGCAATAGCTGCTGCTGCATGATCTTGCGTGGAAAAAATATTGCTAGAGCTCCACCGTATATCGGCACCAATCGCTTTTAATGTTTCAATTAAAACAGCTGTTTGAATTGTCATATGCAATGAGCCAGAAATCCGCGCACCGCGTAAAGGTTGATTGGAGGAAAATTCCTTGCGACAAGCCATTAAGCCAGGCATTTCAGTTTCAGCAATATCAAGTTCTTTACGACCATAAGCGGCAAGGGCAATATCTTTGACAACAAAATCTTGAGCTGTCATTCTTCATTCCTTTAAAATCAGTTTCTTTAAAGACGGTAGGAGAAATTAAAAAAAAATGCAAGACAAGAAGAAGACTTCTTTATGTGAAAAAGTTCTTTTAAAATCTCTATAAATTTGTGCAACAAATATGCATTTATGGATCTGAGTAGTGATTTACGAAGAGGACAAGAGATCTCAGGATAAGTCTTATTATAAAAACAAAATTTTATCCTTTTTACGGAAGGTTAAAGCTTTTAAAAATCTTCAGAGGTATACCTTTTAAAGAATAAAAATGATGTATTGCTTCACAGTTTTTATATCGACTTTTTTACAGGATAATCAAAAATAGTATACTCTTATTCTCCTCATTCATGTAGTTTTTTAGAAAAAGTATCATTACCTTGTTTCATTTCATGATTAAGCTTTTGAGCAAAATAATATAATGCAAAGCTATATGTTGTTATCTTTATATTTATGAATAGGTAATCTCAGCATAGTTTTTTTTTAGATTCCTATGGGGTGCCTCTGCTTTTGCATAAAGACAGTTTATTAAGAGATACTTTTTTCTATTTTCAATAATTTTTATCAAAAGACTGTAAATGTGTGAAGAAACACTTTATGTAATCTTGAATGGAGCATTTAAGATGCAAAAACACCAATCTATTGAACACGCTGTTTTTAAAATAGCGAACAACAAGCCATGAATTATAAATCAAATAACTAATTCAGTTTTGGGAGAATTTATTTTAGACGGTTAAGTTTTGGGAAAATTGACCATGTAGACGAAATCTCCAGAGATAACTTGGCAAGGACGCAGCGATTGCTTTAGGAGTAATTCCCACACCTTCTAAAGTATAGCCATTTTCAAGAGCTTCTTGAGAAACAATGTTATCCATTTGCAAAAAGCGTATCTGATTAACCGTTACAAGTGTTGGTACAAAGGGCAATTTACCGATTGTTCCCAAAACTCCTCCAATCAATACCCCCGCAGAAAGAGGCATCGACAGAAGCATTTTTTTACGGTGAATAATTTTGAGTATATTTTCAAGAGCATTTTGGAAGGTAATAATCTGGGGACCACCAAGATCATAATTTTTTCCCCAAGAAACCTGCCCATCTAAAGCGCGCGCAATAAACTCAGCAACGTCACCAACATACACGGGTTGCAATTTACTTTGTCCACCTCCAAAAAGAGGCATAATGGGTAAAAAACGGGACAAATCTGCCAAGGTATTAAAGAAACAATCCTCTGGTCCAAAGATAACAGATGGACGGATAATAATTGCTTGAGAATGCTTGTTATGAATGATTTGCTCACCCATAAATTTAACACGCGCATAAAGACATGAAGCATTCTCTTTGGCTACAAGTGTTGACATATAGATGAGTGGAATACCAGCTTCTGCTGTTAGTTCAGCAACATTGTAAGTACCATCAATTTGTGTACTTTTAAAATTGGATTGATTGGCTTGTTTTAAACTACCAGGCAAAAACACTGCAGCATCAGCTCCAAGTAATGCGCGTGCAACAGAGGCACGATGCTTGATATCCGTTTTAAGCATTTGGGTTTGTCCTACTTCTCCTATTTGGAGCATGTAATAAGCCTTTTGTGGACAACGAACAGCGATACGAACGCGATATCCTTGTTTCGTCAAAGTTTCAACGACATAACGTCCTACAAAACCAGACCCGCCAAAAACAGTAATAAGTTTAGGATGTTGATAAAGTGCACAATCAAGTTGCATGATTAAAAAGTCTATCTTTCAAAGCTTTAAAAATAGTCAATTTCTAACACGGTGGTGTTTTATTGTCACGCAAAATATCGCCCGCAAGATAAAGGGAACCTCCAATAAGAACAATAGCCTCTTGATATTCTTCCTTAATTTTATGCAAAGCATCTTGTAGGTGTGCTTGGGCGGACGCAAAAATTCCTGCTTTTTGGGCTGATTCAGCTAAATTTATTGGACAGATACTGGCGTTATTATTAATAAGCGGTATCGTATATACTTTCTCGACAAGGCTCGCTAAAGGACGAAAATAACCGACAGCATCTTTTGTATTGATCATGCCAGCAATCATAATAATGGGACGATCTGTTTTTTTTCTCCATTGTGTAAGTTCAGCGGCAATAACTTTTCCAGCAGCAGGATTGTGACCACCATCTAACCATAAATCAAACTTAGGAGACAGTTGATCAGCCAAATATCCGTGGGTGAGATGTTGCATACGTGCGGGCCAATAAATATTTTTCAAAGCGTTGTTTATGACTTGTTCTGAAAGTTGAAAACCTGCTTGATAGACTGCTTCAAGAGAAGCACCAGCATTGGCAACTTGGTAGTCTCCAATAAGGTTAGGAAGGGAAAGATCCATGAGACCTTGATTGTTTTGAAAAACCATACGTCCATGTTCTTTATAGCTTTGATAATCTTGATCAAATAGAGAATAAGGTGCTTTATTTTTATCGGCAAGGGATATTAAAGTAGCGAGAGTTTCTTCATAATTTTGCTTACCGATTACTACAGGAACGTTTGGTTTGATAATCCCCCCTTTTTGGAAAGCGATTTGAGCAATTGTGTTTCCAAGAAAGTTCTCATGATCATAATCAATAGGCATAATAAGCGATACGGCTGGTTTGTTAATGACATTGGTAGCATCAAAACGTCCTCCCAACCCAACTTCTAAAATGACAACATCAGCTGGATGTATACGAAACAGCATAAAGGCAGCGGCTGTAAAAATTTCAAAAATAGTAATCGGCTCTTGATGATTGACTTTTATGATTTCACGGATTGTTTCAGCTAATAAGGTCTCTGGAACAAATTGACCACCTCCTTTTTGTCCTAACCGGCAGCGTTCATTCCAGTTGACGAGATGAGGTGAACTATACATATGAACGCAGTAGCCTGCACTTTCTAAAAGAGCACGACAAATTGCTGAGGCGGATCCTTTGCCATTTGTTCCAGCAATGTGAATAACAGGGCCAAGTTTTAAATGTGGATTGCCGAGACGCTCTAAAAGGCGGACAATACGCCCTAAAGAAAGATCAAATTTTTTCGGATAATTCTTGAGTAAATCATCCACCACCCTTTGTACTTGACTTTGTTGCATAAATTTAAGCTGCTTTTGTTGTAGAAAGCAATGTTTGAGAATCTGTAGGGGATGGGTGGGAAGGGTTAACAACAGCAGGATGTTTCATCATTAAGCGTAAAAGACGTGCAATGGTTGTTTTCATTTCTAAACGCGATACAACCATATCAACCATACCATGTTCAAGCAGATATTCACTACTTTGAAAACCTTCTGGTAGAGTTTCGCGTATAGTTTGTTGAATCACACGTGGGCCAGCAAAACCAATCATAGCACCGGGTTCAGCAATGTGAATATCACCAAGCATGGCGTAAGAAGCAGTAACACCACCGGTGGTTGGATTGGTCAGAACAACAATATAGGGAAGTTTTGCTTCTTTCAGCATTTCGATTGCTACTGTTGTACGGGGCATTTGCATCAATGAGAGTGTTCCTTCTTGCATGCGCGCACCACCAGAAGCAGCGAAAAGAACCAAAGGACACCTTTCCGCAATAGCCGTATCAAAAGCTTTGATAATAGCTTCTCCTGAAGCTATACCGAGAGATCCACCCATAAAGGCAAAATCTTGAACGGTTGCAATGATGGGTAAGCCTTCAATCGTACCGCGTGCACTTAAAATATTGTCATCAACACCAAGTTTAGAACGATAATCTTTTAACCGGTCAATATAACGTTTTTCATCGCGAAACTTTAAAGGATCTGTTACAACTTTTGGATTTTCAAGAGCTGTATAGACACCATCATCAAAAAAATGCATGAGACGATTTTTGGCACTGATACGCATATGATAGCCAGAATTGGGAGCCACAAATTGATTGGCTTCCAGATCTTTATGGAAGATCATTTCACCACTGGTAGGATCTTTAATCCATAGATTTTCTGGAATTTCACGGCGTCCCAATATAGAGTTAATTTTAGGACGAACATAATTTGTAATCCAGTTCATCTTTATAGCCTTCCTTTAAATATTACACATCTTTTGCATGATTTGAAAGAATATAGAACTTAAGCAGTTACATTTGCTTTTCCGGCTGAACAATAATGAATCCATTTAATACTTTTATTCATGCACGTATAGCTCTAACCTCATTGTTTTTTTATTTTTACCATTTCCAATGTCATAAAAATCATATGCACGACGAGTGTTCCCTATCACAAATCTCTAAGACATCTTAAGAACTTATATGTTTTTATTCTTTGACTTTGGTGTTAAAACTCACCTCTTGCGCTGGTTAACAAACGGCTTATTTTCTTTTAATAAAAATGACTCTCCAATTAATCACGAACATCAACAGTCCTAAAGTAAAGAAACCTCATAATATAAAAAACCTTAACAAGGTGATATGTATCCATTAAAAAGAACGGATATGACAATGTTATGTTAGCGAAACGCTAATAGTAGAGCAAGATTTTTTTCAAACGGTTTTCTTAAAGCGCACGCGTTTCACATAAAATAAAGCACCCTCAAAAATATCATTTTTATTGTGTATCCACGTATTTCTAGATTTAACAGTTTCACATATTCATGAGAGTGCCTATGAAGCGTATACTCTCCTTTCCATGAAAGGTATAAAATTCATGATGCTCCCCTATTTTTACTGAAATAGAAGGTACAAACCGATATCTTCATACTCTTTGCTCGTTTCCAATGTGACAATAATTTTTGCATTGAGAGGGAGTATGAGAGGTCTTTTATGCCTTTTTAAAAGTGCTTTTATCCACACACCGTTTCCGTTTATGACATCTCAACAAACCATTGCAATTGGATTCAAGATGAACAGGGTTAAAATGAGAGAGTTTTATGATATCTAGGTTTTCTACTCATGTCATAAAACGATAAATTATCATTATAAATCAATATATTGACTTAAAAAGGCCAAGCATAGAATTTTATAGTATGTTTTCTTTGGCTGACAAGTTTTGTGAAGTTTAAAGAATATTATTTTTGAGTGATGCGTGCCATGTTTTTTTGGGAAAGCATTTTGTGTAAATGTGTCATAAAAGCAGCTGCAAAAAGTGGTGTAGCTAAATTAAGAATGGGAATTGAAACAAAAACCGCAATCAATAATCCAGCACCAAAAACCGTTGTATAATGAGTATGTAAAAAAGCACGCGCATCTTGCTCTGTTCGAAAACGATAAGCAGCAAACAAGAAATATTCGTGCCCAAGCAAATAACCATTAATAATATAAAAAGCAATGAAATTAACACCTGGTATGAAGAATAAAATAAAAGCAATTCCATTACCAAGAAGGCTTAAAATAACAAATTTAAAGGAGAGTATAAGAGAACGCCCAAATGGCATAGCTTGTCCAAGAGGCTCATTTGGATAATCTTCCTTTTCAATAATTTCAGCAGCAGAGTCAATGAAAAAACTACCAATCATAGCGGTGATGGGGGCAATCAAAAAAGCCAACAAAAGAGCCAAACCAAGATTGAAAATGATAAGCATGCTAAATCCCAACCATCCTGCCCAACTCGGGAGTCCAGGAAGAAACTGAGAAACCCAAGGCCAAAAATAAGACACAAAAAGTTGGTGCACACATAACCATAAAATGGCGAGCACAAAAAAAGTAATCCCCAATGCTTTTAGGATCATAATGCTATATTGTGAAGTCAGCAAACGTTGTAAAGCACGATAGGCAGCAGTAAAAATCATAGATTAATAAACTAAGGAAAGAAGCAAAAAAAACAAGAAATATATTTAAAGAAGGTGTTGTGTAATTTTTCCTTTCTTGAATTAAAGCTCTATTTTCAATAACACTAAAGAAATACATTGATATTGCTTTGTAAAAAAGAGGATTTTCACCTTGTATATATTTATTAAAATCAGGCTAAATTTTTCTTATAGAATGGATAGAATAAGTAAATTAAAATAAAAAATAACGAAAGCTTCTTCGTTTAAAATAAAATTTGAATCAATAGGAATTTTGGTTTTAAAAAACCGAGCAGAATTTAAGAAGCAGCTATTGTAGCAGAGTTTTTAAATATTTTCGTATAGAGTTTAGCTTATTGCATTTACATGATATATAAATTAAGGTGGTAAGAAATATTGAGTAGGCGTTTTTTACTGATATTTTTTATCCAGTATAGTTTCCTAATTTTGTTTATCGATATCCTTATTTGTTTTGCACGATCCCTAATATTTTGAATTTTAAGAGCTATAAAGTAAGAATTTATTGAAACATTTTTCATACAAATGGTGCATTGGAACGAATAATTTTTAGCTAATAACACTATTCATTTATGAAGAGAATTTATCATCTTCAATTTTAATGAGGATCCAAAATAGAGAGATATTCTCTCAAATTTTCTCCTACTGTAAGGCTTTCGTAAAGTTGAAGGGTGGCAAACGATGGTTCTAGCTTGTCTTTTTAGAAGTTGGAAAGACAGTGGTATAAAAAATTCTATTCTTTATGAAGGCTAGGGTAAGATGCGGTTAAAAAAAACATGTCTCAACGCTTGTCACACCCATTTTGCAATAGCTCCTGTGAATGGGATAAGGATAAAGCTGCCATGAATACTATAAAAACTTATAGGGCACCACTGCCTTTATGCTTAACAAAAGAACACGCCGGTAGCACCATACACTTTGCCAATCCTCTCAATGTTGCGACAAGCACTTAGCCCTTGAAACAGCTCATTATAGATTTTTTAGTCTTTTCTTAAACATTTTCTATTCATGCAGCCATCCTTGCTAACGTGTAAGCAAATGGTTTTGATTGATTCAATATATGGATTTGAAATGAGAGAAGCTTACGATATTCGGGGTTCTCATTCAAGTTGAATAACGCTAGATTATCATGATAAATTAATATGTTATCTAATCTAATCGAGATGGATAGATAGCTTCTGTGTCTTCAAAAATTCATCTCTTATTTTATGAGATGTTTTAGCGTTTTAAAATTTATTATTTGAAATGAGGTGCTTTTTTCTCATGAGGTGTAGGCATTTGGAGGGCAAAAAATGATACGATTATATTTGCTAATTTTTGCGCTACGTGTTGTTTACGCATAGGGGGCCATTGTTCAACTTTTTCTTTACTTACAAGATAAACTTGATTTGTATCAGCGCCCATGACACTTGTGCCATCCGGTTGAAGAGAAATATCATTAGCAAGAATGAAATCAGCGCCTTTTTCAACACATTTTTTTTGTGCATTGGCAATGATATCACAAGTTTCAGCAGCAAAACCAATAACCAAGGAGGGGCGGTTTGGAGCATGTCCAATTGTTGCTAAAATATCGGGATTTTCAACCATATGGAGGGATGGTGGTGTTTTATGAGCATTCTTTTTAATTTTATGTAAAGATTGCGTTTGACTGCGCCAGTCACAAACAGCAGCAACAAAGATGGCACCATCAGCGGGCAATGATTCTTGAACAGCTTGTAACATTTGTTGTGCTGTTTCAACGTGAATAGTTTTTACATCTTGTGGATCTGCAAGATTAACGGGTCCACAAATAAGAGTTACTTTTGCCCCCAAATGCGCAAGGGCGGTTGCAATGGCATGACCTTGTTTACCCGAAGATCGATTAGCAAGATAACGCACTGGATCAATGGGTTCATGGGTAGGACCAGAGGTAACGATGAAATGGCGGCCAGAGAGAGGTTTTTCATGGTCATCTAAAAGAGCCTCTATGGCAGCGACAATGGTTAAGGGTTCACTCATGCGCCCATGGCCTGTCTCGTCACGTTCAGCCATATTTCCGATTTCTGGTCCGATAATATGAACGCCATCTGCGCGCAATTGTGCAACATTGCGAACAGTGGCTGTATGCGCCCACATGGCTGGATTCATAGCGGGGGCAATTAAGAGTGGACAGCGTGCTGCTAAAAGGATGCAATCGGCGAGATCATCTCCTATACCATGGGCTATTTTTGCAATGCGATTGGCTGTAGCAGGGGCTAAAATAATAAGGTCGGCATCACGAGCTAGGCGGATATGTCCGATATCATGTTCTTCTTCGCGTGAAAATAAATCAGTATATACAGTACGACCGCTTAAAGCTTCAGCGGCTAAAGGCGTAATAAATTTTTGCGCTGCTTTTGTCATTACGACATTTAAGTGTGCTCCACGTTCTTTTAAACGACGAATGAGATCAAGCGCTTTATAGGCCGCAATACTTCCACCAATAATAAGAAGGAGTGATTTTGATTGCAATGATTGCACCTCAACGGCACTTACATGAGAGAGGTGCGGGGTGAGAGCGGTAGGATTACTTAGAAGACGGCGCGCTTCTTCTTCCATAGAAATGCCATTTTGCGCGGCGCGTATGCGCAAAGCTTCTTTAATTTCAGGAGAGAGGTTACGAATAGTAATACTGGCCATAAAATATCTCCAAGAAACAAAATGATTGCAATGATTTCATTGTTGATATTTTTAGCATATTAAGGAGATTAGAAAAGATGAAAAAAGTAAAAAGTGAAAAAAACACAACAAAGTGCAATAATAAACAGGCTATAACGACCATAACGGTTTCTACGACTTTGTTCAGCAGCAAGTTGTTTGAGGGTCGCAGGAGAAAGATTAAAACCTGTTTTCCTTATTTGATTGAAATCTTCTTCTATACGCTGGAAATTTTGTACCAATTGTGGTGTTTTGCGTGCCAGAGAAAGGAGAGCTTGCGCTCCTTCGCTAAAGTCTTTTGCAACACCTATGGGGCCTAAATTTTTACTAATCCATTCTCTGACAACGGGTTCAGAAGCTTTCCACATGTTAAAACTGGGGTCTAATGTGCGAGCAACACCCTCTACGACAACCATTGTTTTTTGCAGTAAGAGAAGTTCAGGTCGCGTTTGCATGTCAAACAATTCAGTGACTTCAAACAACAATGTGAGCAACTTAGCCATGGAAATGCTTTGTGCTGATTGTCCGTGAATTGGTTCACCAATCGCGCGATTGGCTTGCGCAAAGCTTTCAATATTATGGTGTGAAGGGACATAGCCTGCTTCAAAGTGAGCGCGGGCTACTCGATGGTAATCGCGGGTAATAAAGCCATAAAGAATTTCAGCAAGGAAATGTTTTTCTTTTTTGCCAAGCCTTCCTGTAATCCCTAGATCAACAGCAACAATACACCCATCTGAGTCTACAAATAAATTACCAGGATGCATATCGGCATGAAAAAAACCATTACGCAATGTGTGGCGTAGAAAAGATTGAATAAGCGTAATGGCAAGCGCCTGTAGATCAAAACCCGCTTCTTTAAGCTTGGAAATTTCGGATATTCTGATACCATCAATCCATTCCATGGTAAGAACATTACGCCCTGTTCGTTCCCAATCAATTTTTGGCACTCGAAAACCGGTATCCTGTTGAATATTTTCAGCCATTTCAGATATGGCTGCTGCTTCTAAGCGTAGATCCATTTCAAGGCGTGTTGTTTGTGCTAAAGTATCCACCACACGAACAGGGCGCAGCCTTCGGGAGGCAGGGATATAACGTTCTTGTAAATGCGCAATGAGATAAAAACCTCTAAGATCTTTAGAAAAACGCGCGCGGATATTGGGACGAATAACTTTTACGGCACATTTTTTCTTATGACCGGTTTCATCACGATATTCAGCAGGATGAACCTGAGCGATAGAAGCAGCGGCAATGGGGGGATAAAAATTGACGAATAAATCATCAATAGAACGACCAAGAGAACTTTCAATTTGAGCAATAGCGGCGCTGCAAGAAAATGTTTCAACACGATCTTGGAGTTGTGACAAATCGTCTGCAACATTCCGTCCGACAATATCAGGTCTTGTGGCAAGAAATTGACCAAGTTTTATGTAAGAGGGTCCAAGCTTATTGATGGCATACGAAATATTTTCAGATCGCTGTTTCTTTTTTGTTTTGCGTCGTGCTAATGCACGCGCTATACGATGACATAACGCTGGAAATCCTTGAAGATCATCATGAGGAAGAGCACTTAAAACACCTTCACGCGCTAAAACCCATCCTGCACGCATCAATTGAAAGTAAGGAGAAATTTGCACCATTTTTAAAGTTTCCAACCTGAATGCAGTGCTGCAATCGCACCGGTGAGATTGCGGTACGATACGCGTGAAAATCCCGCTTGCTTGATCATATGGGCAAAATCATCTTGTTTAGGAAATTTGCGAATAGACTCAACCAAATAACGATAAGCATCGCCATCATTTGCAATAAATTGACCCAGTTTAGGGATAGCATGGAAAGACCAAAGATCATAAATTTTATCGAGCCAAGGCATCTCGACATTTGAGAATTCTAGACATAAGAAACGTCCACCGGGCTTTAAAACACGAAAAGCTTCTCTAAGAGCTTGATCAATATGAGGAACATTGCGAATTCCAAAAGCAATCGTGTAAGCGTCAAAGCTTTGATTTTCAAAAGGGAGATGTTCTGCATTGGCTTCAACAAAATCAATCAGAGGGGCAAGACCATTTTTTTGTGCGCGTTGTTTGCCAACGTTGAGCATAGAGCCATTAATATCAAGAACCGTAGCATGGGCTTTTTGGCGTGAAGCATTAAGGATACGAAAAGCAATATCACCTGTACCACCAGCGACATCAAGAACTTTCCAATGAGAAAGTGCTGGTGGAGAAAGCCATGCAACCATAGAATTTTTCCACACACGGTGTAGCCCTAAGGATAAGATATCATTCATCTTGTCATAATTTTCAGCAACAGAATGAAACACACCATCCACCATGGATTGTTTTTGTGTTTCATCAACTCTTGTGAACCCAAAGGAGTGCTCCATACCTCCTTGGGCGCCTACACGTTCTGTTTCAGTTGCCATATCTATGACCTTCCTTATTTTTATTTTATCGTAAATGAAAGAGAGAGGTAATGTTCAAATACGAAAAAACAACGTATAAAACTGCGACGTTTATACAGCCAAAAACAGAAGAGTACCTTTAGATGTCAAGATTAGCAACGCTTAAGGCATTGTCTTGAATAAAAATACGTCTAGGTTCAACTTCATCACCCATGAGACGAGAAAAGAGTGAATCTGCATCGGTTGCATCATTAATTTTTACTTGTAAAAGAGAACGCGCATTGGGATCAAGGGTTGTTTCCCAAAGCTGTTCAGCATTCATTTCCCCAAGACCTTTATAGCGTTGAAGAGTAATACCCTTTTTACCGTTTGTAAAAATGCTCTCTAAGAGGCTCATAGGTCCAAAAATATGCTCTGTTTTATCTTTGCGGCGTAAAAGAAGAGGAGGATGATATAGGTCGCTAAAATTTTGGGAAATACGATCAATCTGACGTGCATCTGTTGAGTTTATAAGTCCTGCATCAAGCGTGATAACATCTTTAACACCACGCAAAACACGCTCAAAACATAAACTTCCATTTTCTGTATATTGCCCACGCCATCCTTGCTCCATATCATCAGCAATCAGATTAAGACGCTGCGCGACAGCATCTGCTATTTTTTGTGCTTTTTCTTGTGTTGCAAAGGCTTCAAAGTTAAAAGCCCCAACAATGGCTGCTTGCTCAACAACATTGCGGTCATAACGGGTATGAAGACCATTTAAAAGTTGACGGAATATACGGGCATCTTTAGCGAGTTGATATAAATCAGCCCCTGCACGAACCTCTCCCGTTGAAAGCTCGAGAGTTGTTTCTTCTAGTCCCGTATCGATCAAGAATTCTTCAAAGGCTGCTTCATTTTTAATATATTGAGAAGATTTTCCACGCGATACTTTATAAAGAGGTGGTTGCGCAATATAAAGATGTCCCCGTTCAATCAACTCGGGCATTTGTCTAAAAAAGAAAGTGAGCAGCAGAGTGCGGATATGGGCTCCATCAACATCTGCATCTGTCATGATAATAATCTTATGATACCGTAATTTATCGGGTGAAAATTCATCTTTACCAATAGATGTTCCAAGAGCTGTAATAAGGGTTCCGATCATATCAGATGAGAGCATACGGTCGAAGCGAGCTCGTTCAACATTGAGGATTTTACCGCGAAGAGGTAAAATTGCCTGATTTTGACGTGAACGTCCACTTTTTGCTGAACCACCTGCTGAATCTCCCTCGACAATAAAGATTTCTGATTTTGCAGGATCACGCTCTTGGCAATCGGCAAGTTTTCCTGGCAGAGAAGTGATATCAAGCGCTCCTTTTCGCCTTGTGAGTTCACGTGCTTTACGTGCTGCTTCACGTGCTGTTGCAGCTTCCACCACTTTACTAATAAGAAGCTTTGCTTCATTAGGATGTTCTTCCAGCCATATTGAAAGACCTTCATTGACCAAATTTTCAACAATAGGGCGCACTTCAGAAGAAACCAATTTGTCCTTTGTTTGTGAAGAAAATTTAGGATCAGGAACTTTGACAGAAAGAATAGCTGTTAATCCTTCACGACAATCATCACCGGTTAAATTCACTTTTTCTTTTTTGGCAATCCCTGAAGATTCAGCATAACCATTAATTTGGCGTGTAAGAGCACTTCTAAAACCGATTAAATGCGTTCCACCATCCCGTTGAGGAATATTATTGGTAAAACACAAGACCTTTTCATGATAGGAATCATTCCACCATAAAGCAACATCAACGCCCATACCATCTTTTTCACTGGTAATGTAAATAGGAGTGTCAAGCAACGCTTTTTTTGATTGATCAATATATTTGACAAACTCTGTTAATCCACCTTCATAATGCAATTCAACGGATTGAATGTCAGCATGACGTTCGTCAACAAGAAGAATATGAACTCCAGAATTAAGAAAGGCCAATTCCCGTAAACGACGCTCTAAAGTTTCAAAATCAAACTCAACCATGGTAAAAGTTTCAGAGCTTGGTAAAAATCTAATTTCTGTTCCACTTTCTCGATCACAATCGCCAACAACTTTTAAGGGAGCATCAGCCACTCCATGGGTAAATGATATTTCATGAATTTTACCATTCCGTCTGATTTGCAATTTAAGCCAAACAGAGAGTGCATTCACCACAGAGACACCAACACCGTGTAATCCACCTGAAACTTTATAAGAGTTTTGATCAAATTTTCCACCGGCATGAAGCTGTGTCATGATAACTTCAGCAGCAGAAATACCTTCTGTTGGATGGATATCTGTTGGAATTCCACGTCCATTATCACGAACCGAACAAGAACCATCCGCATGGAGTGTGACGTTTACAAGGGTTGCATGACCGGCTAAAGCTTCGTCGATAGCATTGTCTACAACTTCATAGACCATATGATGTAACCCTGATCCATCATCAGTATCACCGATATACATACCCGGACGTTTGCGTACAGCATCAAGACCTTTGAGAACTTTGATAGAGGCGGCGCCATAGTCATCGCCTGGTGTCGGTGAGGTTATTTCATCACTCATAAGTTAGTCCATTTCTGTGTTCAATTTATAATATTTTATCCGCTTTTTTAAAGCTCAATGTTCCGCTCAGTTATTTATGGAATAACCACATTAAACATTTACCGTATATCAGCGTTAGATTCAATATCTGTCGATATATAATGGAGAGAATGATGAAATGATATGACACTATTATACAGTAAAACACTGTCATTTAGGACGGTTATATAAAATAAGTAAGCGCTTCTTTGATATATTTAAGTATTTTTACAGTGCGTGGTGAATATTCAGCGCAGGGTTTATCTGTCTAGCCTTTCGTTAAGTGAATCGCATGAATGGGAAGACAAAAGAATTTAAAAGCGTAATTTATCGAGAGAAGCTGAGTTTGAAGAGTATAACGTCAAATACCTTGAGAATTCTATAAGGTTAATTTCTTTTTATAGATTTATTTGGGAATATTTGAGATCAAAAGTTTAAGCATTTTCAATATATTTCAAAAAATATACGCAAACTGTTAAAATTTTTAACAGTTTAAAAAAGCGCAAGAATTTTATTGATAAAACGGAAGATATTTTAGTGAAGAGCGTTAGATAATAATGAAGCAGCGTTGCATCTTATCTTTGAAAAATGGGGAAGAGATTTTGAAAATAAGAAAACCTATCCACATCAAACATCTTCAATGGCGTTTACAGTATTTTTTACTCCATAATTTATACACTCTTTTTATTCGTATTTTATTTGTAGCAGGGGGATTTCTATTTTTCTCTTACGCAGAAGCTGAAATAGCTGGAAGGTTGCCTTCTTTTTTTGATTCGCATGAACATTTTGTACAACCTGATACCAAGGATATCATTCGTTTGCGTTTTGTAACAACTTTTGATTTTCCTCCTTTTAATTTTCTTGATCAAACGGGGCATCTTGCAGGTTATAATATCGATTTATTGCGTGCTCTTTGCTCAAAATTAAACTTAGAGAAACTTTGTGAAGTAGAAGTGGTTCCTTGGAAAGAGCTTGTCGAGCATGTCAAAAATGGTGGTGCAGAAGTCATTATTGCGGGTTTAAAAGAAACAAGTCAAACCCAACAAGATCTTATTTTTACAAAGTCATATTTGCGCTTTCCAGCGCGATTTGTTGCTTCTCGACAGTTAAATCTTGATGAACCAATAAGCGATCAATTGGTCCATTTAACCAGTGGTGTTTTGTCTAACAGTATTCACGAAAAGCTTTTTCATGATTATTTTCCTAAAGCAAAATGGCAAGGATTTAAAGAGAGAGAAGAGCTCTATAAAGCCTTACAGGAGCATAAAATTGACCTTATTTTTGATGATGGATTTGCTTTATCGTTATGGTTCAAAAATCAAAAATCTGTTGATTGCTGCCATTTTGTTGGGGGGGCATATATGGCTCCACAGTTATTGGGTCAAGGAATGCAGCTTGCTGTTGCAAAAAAGAACGAAAAATTGGTTGATATCCTCAATTATGCCCTAAAATCTTTAGAAGAGGATGGTAAACTCGCAGAGCTTTATTTACGTTATTTTCCAATAAGTTTTTATTGATGAGCAGTTTTTTAGTTAAGAGCTGTTAATCTTTCCGTACCGAGTCGATAGGAGATAGCTTCTGCAAGATGATGGCGTGAAAGATTATCGGATCCATCAAGATCAGCAATTGTGCGTGCAACTTTGAGAATACGATGATAAGCACGTGCAGAAAGGTGCATTTTTTCACTCACATCTTGTAAGAGTATGGCGGCATTTTTATCAGGAATGGCAATTTGTTCTATAATTTTGGCAGGGCAATCGCCATTGGTTCGGATATGATTCAACCCTAGTTTTGCAAAACGTTTGGCTTGAATGGTACGGCACCGTGCGACACGTTTTGCAACATCACAGCTTTTTTCTGATTTCTCTGGTTGCATAAGGTCCATCGCTGTCAAAGCAGGAACATCAATTCGTAAATCAATTCGATCGAGCAGCGGACCAGAAATACGGGATTGATAATCGATTTGACAGCGTATACCTTTAGCACAAACATGGCCTTTTTCACCTGCCATACCACATCGGCAAGGATTCATTGCGGCAATGAGTTGGAAGCGAGCAGGATAGCTGATATGGTGATTAGCTCTAGCAATAACCGCTTCTCCACTTTCTAAAGGTTGACGAAGGGAATCGAGAACTTGCGGAGAAAATTCAGGCAACTCATCAAGAAATAACACGCCATTATGAGCAAGTGAAACTTCTCCTGGTCGTCCTTTAAGTCCTCCACCAATCATTGCTGCCATAGAAGCAGAATGATGTGGAGCACGAAAGGGGCAATGAAGTGAAATGGTATTGTGAATTGTTTCTCCTGTAATAGATGCAATCAGACAGACATCTAAAAGCTCGCGACTATCAAGAGGGGGTAGAATAGAAGGTAAGCGTTGCGCCAACATAGATTTTCCAGCACCAGGAGGACCGACAAACAAAAGGTTATGGCGTCCAGCAGCACAAACTTCTAAGGCACGTTTGGCTGTTTTCTGTCCTTTGATTTCACAAAGATCTGGAAGTTCAGTTTCGATTGTATATTGGCGCGGTTGTGGACGTTTTTGAATTTGGGTCCCTTTAAAATGATTGACTATCGTAAGAAGAGTTTCTGGGGCAAGAATATTTATTTCTGCATTTGCCCATGCTGCTTCAGGTCCACATTGAAAGGGACAAATCAGTCCTTTATCGAGTGATACAGCTGTCATGGCCGCTGGTAAAACACCATTGACAGCGGTCAGCGAACCATCCAGTGACAATTCACCTAAAATGACATAGTCTTGCGCTACTTCGGGAGGGAGGATTCCCATAGCAAGCATTAAGCCTACAGCAATTGGCAAATCATAATGTGATCCCTCTTTAGGCAAATCAGCTGGTGCAAGATTAATCGTAATTCGTTTGGTTGGCATAGAAAGCCCACAAGCATGGAGGGCTGCTTGTACACGTTCACGGCTTTCTGCAACGGCTTTATCGGCTAATCCAACAATAGCCATTCCTATTTTACCGGATGAAATCATAACCTGTACATCGACAGGAACTGCTTCTAGACCGCGAAAAGCAACAGTTGTAATACGTGCGATCATTTATCTTCCCCCTTCAGACTTGGGAGAGACAATCATATCTACGCACAAAAATCAAGAAGCATCTCTATGGTTTTTTAAATGGAGAGGTCTATATGCATACATAGGTTTTTATAGCGTTCTCATGGTAAGTTATTTGTACAAATTTAACCATGATAATATGGAGCGCAATAAAACACTTATAATAAGCTAAATGAATATGTTAAGAAGAAGGAATAAGGCTGTTTGTGTGATACAACAGAGCAGAATGTTGTTAAGATATGAGGGGAGGGTGACGTTATGTATCGCAGAGTGTTATTTGATGTGATAAAACGTATAAAGCATGCGAAGTAGTCATATTTACCTTTTTTATTTTATATTATTTAAAGTGTAGTAGATGCAAAGTGTATTAAAGGTATCTGATTTATGGTATACCAAGCAAGAATTTTGTTAAAATCAGGAACTGTACGCTGTGTATTTATAGGTTTGTGTTTCGCTTTTGCTTTTCCACAGCCACTTGCTGCATTTGATTTTTTCGGCATCCCTCTTTTTGGTCAAAAGAAAACAAATTCTTCTTCACATTCTGTTAAAAGTACAGAGAGATTTTACAAAGTTGATATTGTTACGCCACCAGGGGCGCCATCGGAAGGCATAAAAATAGTTAAATCTGTCTCTTCTCTTTTTGCAGATAAAGAGAAAGCATCTGCGAGTTCTTCTGGTTTGTTAGCCAAAGCGCGTTCAGATTATCGTGCTATTCTTTCTGCTCTTTATGCTGATGGGCGCTATGGTGGTGTTATTAGTATTAAAATTAATGGCTTAGAAGCTGCTGATTTAAGTCCAGTAACGCAACTTCCAGCACAATCCAATATTGTTATTACGATTAATGCTGGTCCACAATATGTTTTTAGTATTGCAGATATTGATAAAGTAGCGCCTCCTGAAAAGCGTAAAGCGCATAAAATGCTCACCATTGAAGAATTGGGCTATAAAGTTGGAGCTATTGCCAAATCTGAAACCATTTTGAAAGCAGAAAAATGGGCGGTAGAAGGATGGCGTCAACAAGGTTATGCAAAAGCTAAAATTATAAAAAGTGAGATTGTGGCTGATCATGCTGCGTTGCGTATTGAAGGAAGGATTGTTGTTGATTCTGGACAAAAGGCTCATTATGGTCCTTTAAGTGTCCGTAATATAAGTAAGGAACCACGTGTCGATTCAGCTTATATCGCATGGATGACCGGATTGAAACCCGGCCAGAAATACGATTCCGATGCGTTAGCTAAGGCAAATGAACGTCTTGCACGTCTTGGTGTTTTTCGTGCGATCAATATCCGTGAGGCTGATACCATTAACCCAGATGGCAGTTTACCGCTTATGCTTATTGTACAAGAACGTAAGCCGCGTCGTTTTGGTGTAGGGGGTAGTTATTCAACATTAGATGGTGCTGGTTTTGAAGCTTATTGGATGCATAACAATCTTTTTGGTCATGCAGAAGTCCTTAAAATTGAAACAAAAATAAATGGTGTTGGCAGCAACAAAAAACAATCATATAATTTTAAAAATTTTGATTATCTTTTCGGTAGTACATTTATAAAACCTGGTGTACTCACACCTGATACAGATCTCAGGTCAGAATTAAAAATACAGCAAGATGTTCTGGAAAATTATACAACGAAAGCTATCAAAGGGAAATTAGGTATTACGCATATTTTCAATAGTAATCTATCGGGACAGGCTGCTATAGAAGTTTCAAATGGTTACTCACGTGATATCTATTTTGGAAGCCGTAATTTTACAACAATTGGTTTTCCTAGCGGTTTGATTTATGATAGTCGTAATAATAAGTTCAATGCAACAAAAGGTTTATATGGTGAAGTTTTCATTGAACCCTTTTATGAGATGCGTTTTAGCAATTTTGTTGCAAAAGTAACAGCAGAAGGTCGTTCTTATTGGGCGTTGGATGAAGGGGATCGTTTTGTTTTTGCTGCGCGGGCAAAGTTTGGTACAATTCTTGGAAATAATACAGCACAAGTCCCTGCGGATACGCTCTTTTTTTCTGGTGGTGGGGGCTCTGTTCGTGGTTATGCTTATCGTAATATTGGTATCAAAACAGAAAATGATGCGATTGTTGGCGGACGGGCGCTTATTGAGGGATCGGCAGAATTGCGTGTTTCTTTAAATGATAAAATAGGATTTGTCAGTTTTCTTGATGGAGGTCTCGTAGGGAAAAAGGCGAATTTTGATTTTTCTCAAAAAATTAAATGGGGAGCCGGTATAGGAGGTCGTTATATGACAGGTCTTGGTCCTTTACGCGTTGATTTAGCCTTTCCTTTAAAAAGGGAGGAGGGTGATCCTCGCATTGGTTTTTATGTGGGTATAGGACAAGCATTTTAATGAAAAAAAGCGTACGTTTATCAGCTTTCTTTTTTGGATTTGTGTTTTTTTTGGTCGGAGGTTTTGTTCTTGCGCAAAAAGAAGGCCATCTTCCCTCTAGCGAAGAGACAGCAGATGATCGTTCATGGTTTGTTTCTTTAATTGAAAGCAAGCTTTCAGCACCTAATCGTCAAGTTCGCTTGCACAATATGCAAGGAGCGCTGTCTTCTCAAACAACAATTGATGCGATTACTGTCAGTGATAAAAAGGGGATTTGGCTTAAAATTACTAATGCCAAAATGGATTGGAATCGTCTAGCATTGCTAAGAGGGCGGATGGATATTAATCAGCTTTCGGCAGAACAGATTACGCTTTTACGCAAACCACAAGGCAATTCTTCTTTTATTTCTTCTCTTGAGACGGGTAGGTTTTCTTTACCAAAACTGCCGCTTGCTCTTTCGATCAATACACTTACAGCTCAACATGTGACATTTGAGCAGAATCTTTTTGGTTTTTCTGCTGATATGTCCTTAGAAGGCAATTTCACTTTGGCAAGTGGTCATTTTGATGTTGATATGGTGGCGCATCGTTTAGACGCACCGGGGTCTTTTTCTGTTCTTACCAAGATATCAGAGAACAATCGTACAGCTCACATTGATATCTCTGCTAATGAACCGCAAAATGGTATTTTGGCGAATGTTTTTAACATTGAAAAACGCCCAGCATTGAATCTCGCGATTAAAGGTGATGGTACTTTTGATGATTTGGTTATCAAGCTTTCTTTAGAATCCGATCATCATTCTATTTTAGATGGTCATGTTATTCTTGCAAGTGTTTCAGAAGGACACAGTTTTTCTACAAAACTAGAGGGTAGATTGGATCCTTTAATACCTTCTCAATATCGTCATCTCTTCGCATCTGATATAATATTAAAAGCAGAGGCAAGAAGGACAAGAGAGGGGGTGACTCACCTTGATCAGATGGTTCTTCAGGGCAAAGCAATGAATGTTATCGCCAATGCTAAAATAACCGCTGATGGATTTTTGCGTCAGCTTTTTATTGATGGCAAAATAGCTCTTGATAACGAAAAGGAGTTTGTTCATTTGCCCATATCAGAGGCGTCAAAACCTGCGAATAATGTTGCTTTGAACATTGACTATGGTCGTGAAGGACAACAATCTTGGAATGGGCGGCTGGTTGTCCATCATTTTAGCAATAAAAATATTTATATTCGCGATGCGGTTTTTGATATGGGGGGAGTAAGCGAAAATTTTGATAATGCGGCTTCTCGTCATGTTGGTGTTCAGGTTAATGGAACGCTTCAAGGGGTTAAAAAGATTAAAGGAGGGGTCGTAGAAGATTTAAGCCAAGCAGTTCATGTACATTTAGATACGGATATTGTTTCGAATAAACCAATTTTTATTCATGATCTTAGTGTTACGTCTCAGGGTTTTTCTTCTTGGTTAAAAGGGACAATGGAGAATTTTATTTTTAAAGGTGATCTTGGGTTAAAAGCCCAAACACTAACTCCTTTAGAAGTATTCAGTAAACAACCCCTCTCTGGTAGTGCAGATATTAAAGCCAAAGGAACGATTGGTTTATTGAGTGGCATTTTTGATTTGAAATTATCAGGAATGGCTGACAATATGAAAATAGGTGTGCAGCCTTTAAATCGTTTATTCAAAGGAAATATCACTCTTTCAGGTGGTATTGCTCGAAATACGAAGGGCTTTATTTTACGTCATTTAAATTTGAAAAATCAATATACAAACATAAAAGCTAATGGTTATTTTTCGGATGAAAGCGCTAAAATGGACTTATCTGCTCAAATATCTGATCTCGCCAAATTAGATTCGAAGATAAGCGGTGCGCTTACAATTCAAGGGACAGCAAGAGGGCGCAATAGCCATATAAAGCTCAATACAAGTGCTCATATTGCTGAAGCCTTCGTTATGGGGAAGAAACTTCAAAACACAACACTTAATATAAAGGCACTTGTAGATAATACAGCACCCGTTACTTCTTTAACGGGGGATGTGAAAGTTGAAGGAACTTTTGCTTATAAACCTCTTCATTTATCTGCTTCTTTTAAGGATTCTCATAAGATTCGAAAACTTGAGAATATTGATATTAAAGGGGGAAGTGCAAAAATAACGGGTGATCTTTCTCAACGATTTGGAGGTTTTTTGAAAGGAGCGCTGCATATTGATGCCGATGATATTTCAGTGCTTTCAGCGTTATTTTTACAGGATGGTAGTGGAGAAGTAAAAGGAGATTTTATTTTTGATGAACAACATGGCAGACAAAAAGCCCATGTGAAGGCGCATGTTAACCATTTGAATTTTGCCAAGAATAAAATAAAAAAACTGGCAATCGATGCCGACATATTTGATCCTTTTGGTGCGACACAGTTTGAAGGTGTTATCAATGCAGAGCATATCCAAACTCCTTTGATAATGGTCAACCGTTTAAAAGCTCACGCCAATAGAAATAATGAACAAACGGTTTTTACTGTCCAAGCGATGTTGCATGATGCTCTTAATGCTCAGCTTTCTGGTCGAGTAATGGGTGTAGAACTTCCAAAAGGCATAAAACGAGAAGTGCAAATTGAAACCGTAGATTTAAAACAACACCATTTTCATGCAACATTGCCAAAACCATCGATAATTGTTTTTGATAAAGATGGGATAACAATCAATGAATTAGGAATTGTAATAAATGGCGGTAAAATTACCCTTGCAGGGAATATTCAAGATACCCTGAATTTGCAACTTACCGTGGATTCTCTTCCTGCTACTTTAGCCAATCTGTGGAAATCCGATCTTGGGGCAGCAGGGAGTGTAACAGGAAAGGTTATGATTCGTGGTCATTTAAAAAAACCTGATATAACCTACGATATAAAAGGTGAGGAACTGACAACCGTTGCTCTTCAAGATAAAAAAATTATGCCTTTTTCGCTTTCTGCTACGGGGAAAACCTTAGATCAAAACCTTACTTTGAATGCAAGTTTAACAGGAGAAGGAGTACAAGCACAAGCTCAAGGGCTGGTATCTTTAGAGAAAGACAAACTTGATCTCCATATTAATTTGCAAAATTTATCTGCACGTTTGGCGAATAGCTTTATTGCAGGACAAGCGCTTGATGGGATGGTGATAGGCAAAATTGATATTGATGGGACAATGAAGGATCCATCGGCTCATTTTGAGCTTTCAAGTCAAAGTTTAACCACTATGACGCATAAAGGACCGATGTCAATCAATATAAATGCTCGTGGTTCTTATAAAAAAACGACATTGCATATTGAAAATATGATAGCAACTGGAGATAAAGGATTAGATCTTTCCATTCATGGGCCTGTTTCTCTTAATGGTTCAGAGGCAAAATTAAATGTTAAAGGGATAATGCCTCTTGATTTTGTTAATCTTTTATTAGCTAAGCGTGGTGCATATATAACGGGTACAGCAAGAGTTAATACAGTTCTTAATGGTGCGTTATCAAAGCCACAATTTATTGGAAATATTTCTATAGCCGATGGTAGCTTTTTAGATTCAAAAACCCATGTAGGATTGAATAATATAACGCTTGAAGGCAAATTAAATGGCGATCATATTCTTATAGAAAAAGCTTCAGCTTCTTCATCTGAGGGAGGGGAAATTTCTGCTTCAGGTCGTATCTCTAATGATTTAGAGACAGATTTGATCTTTCATCTTGATAATGCCAATTATAATGATGGTTCTATGATTCTTGCAACATTGTCAGGTGAGATGACAATGACAGGTCATTTTCTCAGTGATCTTGTTATTGGTGGAGATATCATCGTTGAAAAGGCTGAAATTCTGGTTCCTGATCATTTTCAAAATGCTAAGTTTCTTGAAGTCAAAAATAAGAATTTAACAAAGCCAATTCAAACAACACTTGAACGTGCTGATGTTAAGAGCACGAATAAAAGTCCTAGTGTCACAGAAGAATCATCATCTGTTATGTTATCAAATATGCGTATTACAGCACGCAATCAATTTTTTGTACGGGGAAAAGGGTTAGATGCCGAACTGGGAGGGCGCATTAATTTAGCAGGTCCATTAAATGATGTGCATCCAGTGGGTGAATTTAGAATGATTCGTGGACGTTTTGATATTCTTTCACAACGCCTTAATTTTGATCAGGGACAAGCAAGTTTTAGCGGTAATCTTAATCCTACGGTTTATTTTGTAACCAACAATAACAGTGGTGACATTCGCGTCACTGTAACCGTAAGTGGAACGATTGATAATCTTGATATTAATTTTTCTTCACAACCGAATTTGCCACAGGATGAAATTTTAGCGCGTTTGATTTTTAATCGCTCTCTGAGTGAACTATCACCATTTCAGATTGCGCAACTTGCGGCCGCCGCCGCTGATCTCGCAGGTGGTTCTAATACATCTTTGTTGAATACTTTACGAACTAAAATTGGACTTGATGATCTTGATGTTATCGTTAATGAAAAGGGTAATACAGGTTTACGCATTGGACGCTACATACACAATAACATTTATTTAGGCTTTGAAGCAGGATCTGATGGGACGACAAAAGGGACAATTAATTTGGATATTTCCCGTCACCTCAAAGCTAAAGGCGCTATAGGAAATGAAAAAAATTCGAGTATTGGTCTCTTTTATGAAAGAGACTACTAAAGATTAAAGTTTAAAAAACAAGTTTTTTATTTTTTCTCTCTCATTTCTCGGGCAGGGAAGGAAGCTTAGACTAGAAATATACTCAAAGGAGAAGTGTTTTATTGCGGTGTTAAGAGAACGATCCAAAATAGTTGATTTTTTGTTTATGACAGTCTCTAAAGAAACAAAGTCTTCATGAAAGAGAGCATATTATTTTGCTGATTTATATTTATTTTAGAAAAATACTTAAGCCTTATTCTCAAGCCCATTTCATGCTGTTGACTAAAGAGTGTATTATATACAACATATTGATTTATAAAGTTAATTTATCTTTATTCACCTTGAATTAGAACTTTGAATGCCGTAAGCTACTCTCATTGCAAATCTCTCTCATATTAAATAAAAACCGTTTTCTTGTATATTAAAGTGGAGAAGTCTGCGTGGTAAAAACGATTCAGAAATGCCTCTTATGAATCATCTCGAGAACTAAGGGCTGTCGCAATACCCACGA
This sequence comes from Bartonella sp. B1099, assembly GCF_944801835.1. Classification (GTDB taxonomy): domain Bacteria; phylum Pseudomonadota; class Alphaproteobacteria; order Rhizobiales; family Rhizobiaceae; genus Bartonella. The sequence continues at coordinate 733,779 of NZ_CALYLN010000001.1, forward strand.
GCTGACAAAATAGTGTGAATGGTGCTGGCTTGTTACCCCATAAGCGTAAAGATGGAGGTGCTCAAATGGATTTATCGTTATACAATTTCACGGATGTTGTCGCAAAATGAGTTTGGGAGAATATTGAGAGACGTCTCTTTAAAACAAGCCGGTGAATTTGCAACAGAATGCCATTTTGTTTTACATGAAGGACGTGCGCTCATTAAAGAATGCGATAAACAAAAGCCTGAGGCAAGCATAGAATTTATAAAATATCGATTTTATTTTCAAACGCAGTTAAAGTAATATTTTTCAATAATAAAAATGACCTATTATTTTTTACATTTTTGTTTATTGTGTTTTTGAATGAGATCACTTTTTTTGTAACGAACGGTTCCCCAACGAAATACCTCAAAATATAACACATTTGTGTTGCAAATTTATGGGCTTGTTTAAAAAAATATTTCTTAGTGTGCGCTTGAACCTATTTCACAAGATTGCTTGTGAAAAGGTATAATAGATCCCTTATAGAAGACAGTCATTTGAAGTGTGGTGATAGTAAGGCGTGTAGCCTCTTTGACCAAGTGTTTTGAAAGTATGTAAGGCTTTCATCTAAATCCAAGAAGTTTATTTTCAATAAACCATAAATTTTTTGCTAATTCTTAATTGAAATAATACTTTCCCTTGGTAATTCTGTTTTTACAAGTGGGACGTTAGCTTCTATCTATTTTTTAATTTAATCTTCTTTAAACACCTAGAAATTAAGACGTGTGTTTTTTGAACTGGATATTATGAAGTTTTTTATAAAACCCATGTTCTTTTGCGAGTAATTCTTTCTGAGTTCCTTGTTCAATTAGTTGCCCATTTTGTATGACCACAATTTTATGAGCACGAGCAATCGTTGAAAGGCGATGCGCAATAATGATCGTTGTACGCCCTTTGGTAAGATGATGAATGGCTTCATTAATTTGTGTTTCAGTGTGTGAATCAAGAGCGCTTGTTGCTTCATCAAGAATCAGAATCTCACTATCGTGAATCATTGCTCTAGCAATAGCAAGGCGTTGTTTTTGTCCCCCTGAAAGATTACAGCCATTATCGCCTATCTGTGTATCATAACCCTTTGGCAAATTCATAATAAAGTCATGAGCATTTGCTGCTTTTGCTGCTGCGATAATTTCGTCATCACGAGCGCCTTCTTTTCCAAGCCCAATATTATATTTAACGGTTCCTTGAAAGAGAAAAGTATCTTGCCCTACATAGGCCATCAGGTTTCTCAGAGAACGAAATGTTGTGTAGCGGATGTCTTGATCATTAATCAATATGCGTCCTTTTGTGGGGTCATAAAGGCGCATAATAAGATTGATAAGGGTTGATTTTCCTGAACCAGATGGTCCTACCAATGCGGTCATTTTTCCGGCTTCTATTTCTAGATTGATGTCTTTCAATACCATTTTGTTATCAGTGTATGCAAAAGAAACATCCTCGAAATGAATAGTTCCTTGCGTTTTATTTAGATCTTTAGCTTCTTTATGCTCTGTAACAGTGAGGGGACGATCGAGTATTTCAAACATCGTACGGATATTGACCAAGCCAGATTCAATTTTGACACGGACATTTGCTAGTCTTTTTGCGGGTTCATAAGCTAAAAGTAAAGCAACAATAAAGGACATAAATTCACCTTGAACACCTGAGCGTTGGGTTGCAAGGTATCCGGAAAAACAGATAATACCGGCAATGGCGACCCCTGTGAGTGTTTCCATAATAGGATTGGTAATCGCTTCAAGTGTTGCAATATTGTTTGTTTGTTTTTCAACATCACAAATGGCTTTGTCCATCCTTTTTTTCATGACTTCTTCTAGTGAAAAAGCCTTGATGACTCGAATACCAACAGCCGTTTCCTGCACGATTTTGATAATTTCACCAAGTGAAAGAAGTTCTTTTTCCATAAGGCGGCGAACGCGTTTTAAAGCCATTCGAACACCTAAAAAAGCCAGTGGTCCTACGATTAAAGTAATGGAGATTAACACAAAGTTTTGAATGAACATGACAAGCAACAAACCGCTAACGGAGAGCAAATCACGCACAAAAGTTGTGATAATCGTATCAATGATATTACGCACAGCTGTTGCATTATGGGTCACACGCACAAGCAGATCAGATGACGTGTTATTGTGATAAAAAGAGACACCTTGTTCCATAAGGCGTGCATAAATTTTGCGCTGTTGTTCAGCAATGATACTGTTGCCTGCTTTGCTTAAGAAGTAAGTTTGGGAAAAAGTTGCAATTCCTTTAAGAATAAAGATAAAAGCAATGAAGCTAGAAATCACAACGATCATAGCAAAATTTTGCGCATCAACAATATAATTAACAACATCACGCATAATCCATGCACTGGTTGCCGTTGTGCAGGAAATGATGATCATTGAAATAATCGCTGCACTGTACCAACGCGCATGTTTATGAAAATTTTCTCGCAAAAGGCGGATAATAAGATGTTTATCAAAAGAGGAAAGTTGTTTTTTGGCCATGAAGTGCTTCTATATTTTCTTGTTGTTTTATGCAAGATTGAAGCGCTCTTAATTAAAGCTCCTTAATCTTTTTTACAAAAAGAGCCTTCTTCTTTCAATGTGCGTCATGTTCTTTCATGCGATAACGTTTCGTATAACGTGAAATTCTTCAGAAATGGTCTGTGCCCTATAGACACCATCTATAAGATATAAGCTGATACCATTACTCTATTGGCATTCGCATATTGCAACAATCTCCCCTAGTCGCTTGAAAAGCTTCATAAGAGGATAATGATTTCTTTCTATGCACATCATATCCTCTATGATGCACAAGTGAGTATTTTTGTTTGATTTCATATTAAAAGATTTGAAAGGAGAAAATTCTACGATATTCACTTCTCTTATTCAAGGAGCAAAAATATAAATTATTATCATTAATTAATATGTTATTCTATTCCGCTCCATGTAAAATATCGCGCAAGAAATTTTTTATGCTTTGAGCATTTATAAATATATCATTTTCATCCTATAACGTTGCGTATACGCTTTATCCTATTACATTCAGAAGGTTAAGTTAAAACCAAAGAAATAAAAAATTTTTAAAAGCTTTGGTGATGAATCAACAAAACAACCTCTCTTTAAAAGAGATAGTGGCTAAAGTTGCTGAGAATGCTGACAATAGAGTAGGATAATAAGGGGAAATTTTTAATGAGGAGATGATCGCTGATTTGAAAAAATAAACACAGGTTGTCCACTGGCTTATTGAATACAGTTTGGTAAAGTGTTGTTATTAAGCACCTCCATCTTTACGCTTATGAAGAAACAAGCTGACACCATCACACACTTTGACAACTCGTGCGCGTAGCGATAACCGCTGGCACTCGAGACGATTTGTGAGAGGCATTTTTACTCTTTTTTTGTATAGTTTTTCTTCACACAATTCTCTTCACTTGTAATGTGCAAGCAAGCGATTTTGATTGATTCAACATGAAACAGATTTGAAATGAAAGAATCCTACAATCTTCGGAACTCTTATTCAACATGCAAAACAATGAATTGTTTTATAAACCAATACGTTGCCATTGCAAGTAACAGATGATGGTGGTAGTGCTAAAAGGCACCATTATCTTTATGATTACGAAAGTTCAAACTAACACCCCATCATTTCTTTACCAGTTTCCATATTGCTACAGGCTTTGGCATTTTAAATGGTTTACAAAAGATATTTCGAGTTTTTTAATATTTTATGCATTATCTCTGTTTGTGATGTACAAGAAAATGATTTTTTGCTGGATTCCATGAATAAGAGAGCTGAAAATGAAGAAGACCTTACGATGCTAACGCTCTCTCATTTAATATGTTCTTCTTATAAATCAAGAAAGCACTATTAAACTCTTAAAAAGATCTATACACATTTACAAAACCTTAAAAGCACCACACAACCCTATAACATGGTGCCTCTAAACGATATACTTACACGCTCATCTTGATGAGTTGTACATAGGACATATTCCAATGAAAAACTATTTAGGTGCTATCACCATCATTATTTGCCGCCCTTCAAGTTTTGGCTCCAATTCAATCTTGGCAATTTCACTTGTATCTTCTTTCACACGCTGAAGAAGCTTTAATCCAAGATCTTGGTGAGCCATCTCACGACCACGAAAACGCAAAGTAATCTTTACTTTATCACCATGATCAATAAAGCGATGAACAGCCCTGAGCTTGACTCCATAATCATGAACATCAACATTCGGACGCATCTTAATCTCTTTGATTTCGATGACTTTTTGTTTTTTACGCGTCTCTGCAGCTTTTTTTTGAGTTTGATATTTTAATTTGCCCAAATCGATGATTTTACATACGGGCGGTTCGGCATTTGGTACAATTTCAACCAGATCAAGTCCAGCTTCTGCGGCCATAGCAAGAGCCTCTTGTATTGCAACAACTCCCTGATGTTGTCCCTCATCATTGATAAGCTGCACATGAGATACCCGAATATCCTGATTTGAACGTGGTCCGTCTTTTTGGGTAGGTGTCATTTTAAACGGTTTACGAATGGTTTATGCTCCTTCATTTTGATTCAATTACAGTTAATTTAATATACAATTATGTACATAAAAACAACTATAATTCGTGTATTTTTCATTATTTGATTTGTTACTTTTTTAAGTGATTTAGATTATAAAAGTTTTTCTCTTGATTTAAAGAAATTGTTTTATGGAGGAAAAGAATCATGAATCAAAATATTCCTTGCCAGTTTTTTTCATTTGAGGACACTGCTCTTGCAGTACGCCATCGCAAAGGGCGCCACTCTCCAGGTTTGGTTTGGCTTCATGGCTATCAGTCCGATATGTTGGGAAGTAAGGCGATGTTGATTGATCAGTTTGCTCAAAAGCATGATTTGTCTTGTTTACGTTTTGATTACTCTGGCCATGGGGAATCTGAAGGAGATTTTTTTCAGGGAACGATTTCTCGTTGGGTGAGCGAAAGTTTAGCAGCTTTTGAAACCTATTGTGAGGGACCGCAAATTTTGGTTGGTTCCTCTATGGGAGGATGGATTGCTTTAAGGCTTGCTATGATGCTAGCACAGAAAAATAAGAAGCTTGCTGGTATGATATTAATTGCTCCAGCGCCTGATTTTACACAAACATTGGTGGAACCAGAATTAGGCCCTGAAGAATGGAAAATTTTGGAAGAAAAAGGCTATATTGAACGACCTGCTGTTGGTGATGAGGAGCCGATGCCCTTTACAAAAAAATTGATTGAAGATGGACGCGAAAATTGTGTTATGAGAGGATGTATTGATGTTGGCTGTCCAATTCATATTCTCCAAGGAATGGAAGATGATAAGATACCTTATCAGCATACATTGACTTTACTTGATCATTTACCTCTTCATGACGTAACATTGACACTTGTACGTGATGCAGATCACCGTTTTTCTCGTCCACAGGATTTAGATTGTCTAGAAACAGCCTTGAGATCTTTAATTAATCAGATTAATGCAAAATAAGGGGGCTATTTATTGATGATGAAGATAAATATATGAGCATTTCTAAAAAGCATTTTATTTTTTCTGATCGTGCTATCCCTATACGTGTGCGGGAGAATAAGCACGCCCGCCGTCTTACCTTACGTATTGATGCCAGCAGTCAGGAGATTTGTGTAACAACACCACCAGCGATAAATCTCTGTACGGTTGAAAGTTTTATTGAAAAACATCAGTCTTGGATTGAGATGCGCCTTAAGCGTATACAAATTTCTCATGAAAATACCTATCTCAAAGAGGGCGCAACAATTCCTTTCTTGGGTGTTTTCCATACCATAAAGCATGAGCAAGGACGTGGAGTAACAGAAATTGTTACAGAAGATGCGGAGCAAGGACCTCAAATTATTGTTTATGGTCAATTAGAATATCTTCCAAGACGCATTGCTGATGTTTTAAAAAAACAAGCAGCACTTATTATAACACCTTTGGTGGCACATTATGCCCATCAGGTAGAGCGGAAAGTTAAATCCATTTGTTATAAAGACACGAGAAGTCGTTGGGGATCTTGTTCCATCGATAAGCGTCTTTCTTTTTCTTGGCGCCTTATTATGGCACCAAAAGAAGTTGTTGAGTATGTTGTCGCTCATGAAGTTGCTCATCTTGTTGAAATGAATCACGGACCAAGATTTTGGGCTCTTTGTGAGAAACTTTGCCCTGATAGTAAAACGTATCGTGCTTGGTTGAAAGAAAATGCTCATAGACTACACGCCATTAATTTTGATTCATATAAATTAGAGGCGTAAAAACTTGCAAATGAGAGCAATATTTAACGGAACTTTTTGTTGAGTGTTTCGTTGTATGTGTGCTTCGTCATGCATGATGAGGAAGCCATTGAAGCTCTCAGCACGATTGTCCTCCCCTGCTTGGTTTGCTGAGTGTCTTCAATGTTTTTACTTTATCTTTTTTGCCATTCAGCGTAATACCCTTAAGTTCCGATAATTTATAACAAATGGGAAGGGGTTTTTATGTCTGTTCTTACAGATCCACTTCAGCTATTACAGGCACTGATTCGTTGTCCTTCTGTTACACCTCATGAAGCAGGGGCTTTATCAACGTTGGAACAATTTTTGAAAAAAATGGGATTTCATGTTGAGCGCCCTATTTTTACGGATAAAAATACAGATAATGTTGAAAATCTTTATGCAAAAATGGGAAGCGAAGGACCCCATCTTATGTTTGCAGGTCATACGGATGTCGTACCGCCAGGTGCATTAGAAGATTGGACTTATCCACCTTTTGAAGCTGTTATAGATCAGGGGAAATTATATGGGCGGGGTGCTGTTGATATGAAAGGCGGTATTGCCTGTTTTATTGCGGCTCTCGCGCGCGTTCTTGAGAAACAATCCATTAAAGGAACGATAAGCCTTTTAATTACTGGTGATGAAGAGGGGACTGCTGTTAATGGCACGGTAAAACTTCTCCAATGGGCAGAAGAAAAAGGCGAAAAATGGACTGCGGCTCTTGTGGGAGAACCAACAAGCGTAAAGGCTGTTGGTGATGTTATCAAAATTGGTCGTCGCGGATCGATTTCTGGGATTATTACTGTGAAAGGTCGCCAAGGTCATGTTGCTTTTCCAGAGCGGGCTGCTAATCCTTTGCCTTTGGCAAGTAAGCTTATTCAAGCATTGACACAAACGGCTTTAGATCAAGGGACAGAGAATTTTCAACCCAGTAATTTAGAGCTAACAACCATTGATACCGGTAATTTGGCGGTCAATGTTATTCCAGCGCAGACAACGGTTCGTTTTAATATACGCTACAATGATCTTTGGACAAAAGAAACCTTGATGGCGGAAATTGAAAAGCGTCTTGCTTTGGTGCAATCAAAAAATAACAGCGGTCAATATCCCTCTTATCAGCTTAAATGGATTCCGAGTTTAGGGGATGTTTTTTTGACCAAAAATGATAAACTTATTCAAATTTTATCCAATGCTATTAAAAGTGTAACAGGGAGTGTGCCAGAATGCTCCACATCTGGAGGAACTTCAGATGCGCGATTTATTAAGGATTATTGCCCCGTGGTTGAATTTGGCTTACCAGGGCAAACGATGCATATGGTTGATGAATGTGTCGCTCTTGATGCAGTGGAAACGCTCACAGTTATTTATGAGCGTTTTATTGTTGATTTTTTTGCATAAAAAAATAATTGTTTGGTTCAATAGTATCTTTATCTTATTTTACCACAAAACCCTTTTGTTCCCATAAAACATTGTCGTTTTAGGTGTTAATATATCAAGTGGTTTTAGAGTACGTGGTGCGCAATTTTAAAGCTGGAATTTTTTCTCGTAAAGCCTTCAGCTCTGTGAATCATCACCTTTATCGCTTCTAAAAAAGAAAGTTAGACCATCATATATTTTCTATCTCAAAATATGACGATAGCTTTTGGCATTTGAAAGTGTTCATAAAAGTCATTTTTATCCAAAAATTCCCTTACCTTTAAGGGGTAAGTGAATGGTTGTTATTAATGTATTATAAACAGTTTTAAAAAAATTTTTACGATATTTTTGTTTCATTTTTGCTATGAAAAATAATTATGATCATTAAAATCAATATGTTGTTATAAAAACTTTAGTTTGCAAGTTGGCTTATGACATAATCAAGAACAATACGTCCTTTGGTTGTTGCTTTTAAGCGTTGATTATCCACCATTTCGACCAATTCTTGGTGTTGTAAATCGATAAGTTTTTCTATTGGGATACGTTTTGGACTTAAGGTTTCATAGCGTGTAAGTTCCAAGCCTTCACAAAGGCGCAAACCCATGAGGAGCATTTCATTTGCTTGTTGCTGAAGAGTTAATCGTTCTGTTTCAATACAGCCATGCCCTGTTTGTTCGACTAATTCAAGCCACTGTTCGGGATTCTTTTCATTGATAGTGACATAACGTTCATGGTTTTCAAGGTGTGATAAAGATGTTTTTGAAAAGGTGGAAGAATAATTTGGTATGTTCTCAATAAAACGGCCGTGTGCTCCTGGACCAAAGCCTGCATATTGGTGATAACGCCAATAAAGAAGGTTGTGTGCTGATTCAGCACCAGGCATGGCATGGTTTGAGATTTCATAGGCAGGAAGTCCATACAGAGTTGTTATTTCTTGGGTAAGATGATACAGATCTGCTGCGAGCTCAGATGGGGGAAGGATAAGCCTTCCTGCATCATGAAGTCGTTTAAAGGCGGTTCCTTCTTCGATTGTTAATTGATACAGAGAAAGATGGTCTGCTGCCAAATCAATGGCTTGTACAAGTTCAGATTTCCATTGTTCAAGGGTTTGTTCGGGGCGAGCATAAATAAGATCAAAGGATAAGCGTGGAAAAATTTGCCGTGCTAAATCAATGGCATAAAGAGCTTGTTCTACATTATGGAGTCGGCCAAGTTTGCGCAATGCTTTATCATTGAGTGCTTGTATTCCTAGAGATAAGCGATTAACACCTGCAGCACGGTATCCGCGAAAACGTTCTGCTTCCACACTGGATGGATTAGCTTCCAATGTAATTTCAACTTTATCATCAAGTATCCACTTTTTTGCAAGTGCTTGCAAGAGGGCATCAACAGTTTGCGGCTCCATAAGAGAGGGGGTTCCCCCACCAATAAAAATACTCGTAATATGGCGTGGACCTATTTTATGGTATTGCGTTTCTATTTCGCGCTTAAAGGCGGTGACAAAACGCGGCTGATCAACACCATGGAGGCGAACATGTGAATTAAAGTCACAATAGGGACATTTAGCAGCACAAAAGGGCCAATGAATGTAAATGCCAAAAGGTTCATTCATGAGAATGCCAAAAGGTTTTCAGCCAAAAGTTTAAAAGCTCGTGCGCGATGTGAAAGAGGGGGAATGTCATTGTGTTGCCAGCCGTGTTTTTGCTCTGTTGACATTTCTCCAAAGGTATTTTCATATCCATCTGGTAAAAAAATAGGATCAAAGCCAAAGCCTTTATCTCCCCGTGGAGGCCAAATGAATGTTCCTTCAACGTATCCGCGGAAATAATCTGCATGAGTATCAGGCCACGCAATGCAAATGACGGATACAAAACGGCATTTCCGTTGGCTTTTTTCTCGTGCTCCGACTTTTTGGAGTTCATCTTCTATTTTTTGCATCGCTTTTGGAAAATTACGTGTACCATCGGCTTGAATCGCCCAATCAGCTGTATAAACGCCCGGTGCACCATCCAATGCATCGACCTCTAAGCCTGAATCATCAGAGAGGGCAGGAAGTCCTGTCTTTTTTGCTGCTGCAAAAGCTTTAATATAAGCATTTTCTTCAAATGTTGTTCCTGTTTCTTTTGGTTCTGGCAAGCCAAGCTCTTTTGCTGATTGTGTTATTAAACCGAAAGGTGCAACCAAGGTGGTGATTTCATGTAATTTGCCGGCGTTATGCGTCGCAATGACAAGTTTTTTATCTGCTATGCTTCTCATATAGATTTCTCCAAAAATGAAAGGGGAACTATTCTTGTGCTAAGAACCAGCTTAAATGCTCATATACACACATTCTGCTTGATTTTATATGATAGAGTTATTTTACTTGTTTTATGATATTTTATTCAAATAAAAATTTTCGTATTTTGTAAAGACAACGATTAAAAAGATATGAGAGACGATTTTTTTTATGAAAGTCTTTTTATGGTAGAAATCCAATTTTCTACTTCCAGTGGTTTATAAACAAACAAGCTCTTCTTGGTAAGCTCCTAAAGAGACCAATTCCTGTCTTAAATATCCAATCACACACTCTAATAAAAAACACTTCATGCACAATTTATATGCTTTATATCATCGCTCTAAAAGATGATGTTTTATGGCTCAATAGGGATAATATGTTTTGATACTACTTTAGATTATTTGACCAAACCTTAGCAAAACTTATATAAGAGAAGAGTGTTTTTTAAGTAGTGAAACAATTGTGATGAAGCACAAGCCTATTGATAATGAACTAAAATATCTTGATGAGCGTTCGCGTGATATTTTCCGCCATATTGTTGAAGCCTATCTTAATGATGGTGAACCTGTAGGGTCACGCAATCTTTCGCGACTTTTGCAACAGACCTTATCACCTGCGACGATTCGCAATGTGATGAGTGATCTTGAACATCTCGGTTTGATTTATGCCCCGCATGTTTCAGCAGGGAGAATGCCAACCCAATCGGGTTTACGTTTTTTTGTTGATGCATTTATGGAAGCGGGTGATTTGCCAAACGAGGAGCGAGAAAATATTGAAATGCAAGTCAAAGAGGCAGGTCATGCACAATCGGTTGAACATTTTCTTGTTCAAGCAAGCCGAGTTCTTTCAGATCTTTCCCGTGGAGCAGGGCTTGTTCTCGCAACAAAACAAGAAGGAACATTGAAACATATTGAATTTGTGCGTCTTGATAGAGAGCATGCTCTTGCCGTTTTAGTGACTCAACAAGGTGAGGTTGAAAATCGTATTGTTCATTTGCCAGAAGGGGTTACCCATGCACAATTGACAGAAGCAACGAATTTTCTCAATGCCCATATTCAAGGGCGTACTTTGAGTGAAGCTAAAGAGGAAATTGCTTGCCTATGCGCAGAAACACGGGCTGCACTTGATGATTTATCGCATCATCTTGTTGAAACGGGATTAGCTCTTTGGGGAGGAAAAGATGCTGATCATAAAATACACCTCATTGTTCGTGGACGCAGTAATTTACTTGAAGATGTGAAAGCAGAAGAAGATTTAGAACGGTTACGCCATTTGTTTGATGATCTTGAAACACGTGAGAGTATGGCACAGCTTCTCGATTTAACGGATGAAGGGTCAGGGGTCCGAATTTTTATTGGTTCAGAAAATAAGTTATTTTCACTTTCTGGTTCTTCTTTAGTTGTAGCACCTTATCGTGATTCACAACAAAGAGTCATTGGTGCTTTAGGCGTTATTGGTCCTACACGACTTAATTATGCAAGGATTGTGCCTATGGTTGATTATACAGCTCAACTTGTGTCACAGTTATTGCGTTAAACGATGCAGGTAAGTATTTGTACTATAGAAGCTCATTGTATTAATATGCATTAATACCCCTTGATTTTTGTCTGTAAAATTTCGATATCGAGAATAACAAATCTTATGAAGGAATAGAATTTTTATGTCTGATGAAAAAAACAAATTTACTGACGCTTCATTTGAAAATTGCGATTTAAAAAAACCATCTGATCGTAATACACTTAAACAAGCCGCGGATGAATTTTTAAAAACACATAAAACAGAAGCACATGGAGAGGTTGAGGAAGAAAATAATGAGGTTGATTCTTTAGTGTCTTTGCAGGATGAAAATAAAGAGTTGAAAGATCAGCTTTTACGTCTTGCTGCAGATATGGAAAATCTTCGACGCCGTACTGCGCGTGATGTAGCGGATGCAAAGGCTTACTCCATTGCTAATTTTGCACGGGATATGTTATCTGTTTCTGACAATCTCAATCGCGCTTTGGAAGCAATACCAGAAGGTTCACGAGAAAGTGATTCTGGTTTGAAATCATTGGCAGAAGGTGTTGAAATGACAGAACGTGCCATGATGGCAGCATTAGAGCGTCATGGGGTACAGAAAATTCATCCAGAGGGGCAAAAATTTGATCCTCACTTTCATCAAGCGATGTTTGAAATTCCTAATGCCGATGTTCCCGATAACACTGTTCAACAAGTGGTTCAGGCTGGTTATATTATCGGAGAGAGGGTTTTACGCCCAGCGATAGTGGGTGTGGCTAAAGGAGGAACAAAAGAAGCCTCTGTTGAAACTGATTCGGCTTCACATCAATAACATAACCTCTAACGTAAAATGCAGCATTCCCTGCAATTTCGCGTGTATTGGGGTCTTTTCTCAAAGAGTTTTAAAGGGTGTTACAAACACCCTTTTATCTCTGAAGGGGCCAATTTCCTTTGACAAGATACACGACATCGCTTGAGGGAAATGGTGATGAAAATAAAACAAAGTGATCGACCTCAAAAGGAGAAAATGAAAAATTTCTTCGAAAGAGCAGATAAGGAACAAGGTCTTCAGGTTTAGTATTGCGCAGTCGCGCAATGGTAATATGTGGCGTAAATTCTCTTTTATCAGGCGTTAGACCTAAATGGCTGCGAATACATTGTATTTTTTCGTGTAAAAGATTGAGAGCTTTACAAGGTTTAATGCGAATAACAAGAGAAGGAGAAGTATTTTCTGAACCAAAAATATCAAAACCATCTATTTGTAGCATAAAAGGAGGGAGCTTTATTGTATCAAAGGCATGCCTAAGTGCATCTGCTGTAGCATTTTCAACTTCACCGAAAAAAGACAAAGTGATGTGAAAATTTTGCGGATTAATCCACTGCGTATTTGGTAAGCCCTTTTGCAACGATACAAGTTGTTGCGTTATTTGTTGAGGAATCTGAAGAGCACTAAATAAACGACCCATTATTATCTCCCTATAATGAAAAGATATCATATCAAGTGCAATGAAAGATAAATTAAAAGGGAAGAATGCTACAAAAGATAAGGCAATAGTATAGAAAAAGAATGTCTAAAAAATGCTTACCATAATTATAAATGTACAAAACTTATTTGTTGTAAGAAAGTGGTTATGATATCGATAAAAATTGCGTTTTCATGATCCATATCACAATGATCTAAAGTCGGGGATTGCTTGTGTGTTATAAAAAACTGCAAATTGAGTAGAAAATAACGAAAGTTGATCAATTTCTGATTTGTGAAATTATCTTGATCTTTTTCTTTTGCCTAAAAGCCAACATATTCAGTCCAAGTCAAAATTCTCTTTTCCGTAAAGATATCAATCATACAGTTAAGGTGGGTAACAGCCATAATACGCAACAACTATTTAAATTGGCGAAATAATGTTAGGAAAGAAAGTAAAAAAAATTTGGCATAAAACGGGAAAAGCAATCAAAATTCAAGATAATGGCGGAAATTTTTATTCTCTAAGAATCATCATCCTTGTTTATTATGAGAAAGCGCTAGTTTTCCTCTCCAAAGTTGTTATTGATGAGCTTTTCAAGAGCATTAAGAGCATCTGTTGCTTCTGGTCCCCAAACACGAATGGTAAGGTTACAACCTGCTGAAGCCGCTAGCATCATAAGTCCCATAATTGATGATCCACCAACGATTTTTCCATCCTTTTCAACTTCAACAGTGGCGTTAAAATTATCAACAGTTTGCACAAATTTTGCGGAAGCCCTTGCATGCAACCCACGTTTATTACAGATATTGAAATGACGGCTTATTTGAGAGGGGAGGGCATCTTTGGAAAGCATCAGTATTGTATCATCCGCTATAAAATCATACTTGGTACATTAATATATTTACGTCCTGCTTCTTGTGCTATTCTTAACGCGTCTGATAATGAGATATCAGGACATTTGCGAATAGAAATCAATTTAATAAGCATGGGCAAATTAACCCCCGCAATCATTTCAACGCGTCCTTTTTCAATAGCAGGAATAGCTATATTTGATGGTGTCCCCCCGAACACATCTGTTAATATGATAACGCCATGATCTGTATTTGTATCGGTTACTGCGGCTATAATATCACCTCGGCGCTGATCTATATCGTCATCGGGATGAACGCATATTGTTGCGAACTTTTCTTGTGTTCCAACAACATGTTCCACGACATGTAAAAATTCAACAGCCAACTCACCGTGCGTTACAAGCACGAGTCCAATCATTTACGCAAACTCCTGTTAACTAATAAGATCCGACCATATTGGTGGGAAAGGTATTTTACAATGCTTTGTCTTGCTGCCAAGAAAAATTTGCAAAAAAAAGGCAAAAAGTGTGATTTTTTTATCTTTAGAAAAAAATTAAACAGGTTTGCGCCATAATTTTCTAAACAAAAATGCTTCAATAGCTTGACAAATGGCGGTACAATCGGCTTCGTGAAGAGAAGGAAGTTTTAAAAGAGGAATGTGCAAATCTTCAAATTGAAAAGTTTTATTTGTAGAAAAACGTTCATATTCGGGGCCGAGAAAAATAACACAATCGACGGTTGTGTGCTTTTGAAATTCTATCATATAAAGACCAGCGCCACGAATCTCAATACCGCCCTGTAAGTTGTCAGGCGTGTATCCGTGAAGTTTTCCATTTTCCACACGTAGCATTGTATAATCATCACTGATGAGTTTTGCTTCACGTTTTGACCACTCGGCGCGGTCAAGCAAAGCAAGGGTGAGGGTCGATTTTCCTGATCCCGAGGGACCTTTAATTAACAGCCCCTTTCCCCCCAATTGAAGGCAATTTGCGTGGAGTATTTCACATTTTGTTTTCATGTCCTTTACTTTGGGTAAAAGATTATTTAACGAGGGGAAGCATAATAATAAAACGTGCACCAGTTTTACATTTTCCAGGTGACGGATCAATAATATTTTCGGCTGTAATTGTCCCATTGTGGGCTTCGATGATTTGCCGACTAATAGAAAGACCAAGTCCAGAGTTTTGTCCAAAAGCATCTTCGTTGGGGCGATCAGTATAGAAACGTTCAAAAATACGTTCAATATTCTCTGAACGAATACCAGGGCCATTGTCTTCAATGGTTAAAATAAGAGTTGAAGCATGGCTTTTCATAGTAATGCAAATTTTGCCACGATTACGAGGAATAAAGGAACGTGCATTTTCAAGAAGATTGGAAATCACTTGCCCTAAACGGAGCTCATGTCCTAGCACAAGATAAGGTTTTCCATAAGGACGTGGGATAATATTCAGGCTTACATCGATGGTTTGTGCATTGCGGTATACTTCCTGAACGGCATGAACAAGACTTTCCAAAAGTGGTGTCATATCAACGATCTCTGCGGTTTCTCGTGCAAGTTCTGCATCGAGCCGCGATGCATCAGAAATATCTGTAATCAATCGATCAAGACGGCGCACATCATGTTGAATAATTTCAAGCAATTTTTCTTGTGCTTCTTCATTTTTCGCCAGAGGGAGGGTTTCAACAGCACTGCGGAGAGAAGTGAGAGGATTTTTTAATTCGTGGCTTACATCAGCCGCAAAGCGTTCAATGGCTTCAATACGCATATAAAGAGCATTGGTCATGTCACGAATAGAGGTTGAGAGATGACCAATTTCATCTTCACGCATTGAAAAATCAGGAATTTCTACACGCTGATTATTGCCATTCCGCACTCGGTTAGCAGATGCAGATAATTTGCTTAATGGATGGGCAATCGTATGGGCTAAAAAGAGCGAAAGAACCAAAAGTACACTGCCCACAACGGCAAAGACTTTGAATATAACCAGTCTTTCGGCTTTTACAATGTTATCAATATCGGAGCCAGTTGTTGAAAGAAGAAGAGCACCAACCACTGCGCGATAACGTTGAACAGGAACAGCAACAGAAACGATGAGTTGACCTTGTCTATTGCGTCTTTTGGCGGTAGCAAGAGATCCGTTTAATGCTCGGTAGACTTCTGGATAAGCAATACCACGGTTTTTTGTTTGTTCTCTATCAAGAACAATACCTTTGTCATAAAATGTGTTTGAATACCATGAAGTAAGACGATCCCATATATTTTGTTCTGTTTTAAGGGGGGGTAAATCATATCTAAAAACGTCTCCACTCGAATAAAGAACCCGCGAATCAAGAAGTAAAGTAGCATCACGATCATAGATACGTGCTCGTGTCGTTTTAGGTGTGATGAGACGTCGTAAAAGAGGGGCAACTTGCTCAGGGTTAATGGGAAAATCCCAAGAGTCGGTTGATTGAGGGGCGGGTGTAACGCTTTCACCAGCCTGTAACTCTAAGAGTTTTTGGGGGTCAATCAGGATAGAGTTTGTATCTACTGTTGCAGAAGCAGCAATGGCCCCAGCAATAATTTTTCCTTGGGTACATAAACTTTTAATTTTTGCTTCAATGAGACCATCGCGAAATTGGTTAAGGTATAAAATGCCTGTAACCAGAACGGCAAGGGCAGCAATGTTTAAGATAACAATGCGGCGTGTGAGACTGGAAAAAAGCAATTGTCTAAAGAGACGTTGTATTCGAAGGTGTAAACGAGCAAACATAAGAAATGGCGCTGAGGATATACCGTTAGGGGCTGTTTTTTTTAAAGTTTCCAGTTGAGAATTGTCTGTCATCGATTTGATTGCCGTTCAAATTTTTGCGACAAAGCAGTTTTACACCTCGTGAAAGCGATAACCTACACCATAAAGTGTTTCAATCATTGCAAAATCATCATCCACTTGTTTAAATTTTTTACGCAGACGTTTAATATGACTATCAATGGTGCGATCATCTACGTAGACCTGATCACTATAGGCAGCATCCATTAAGGCATCACGACTTTTTACAACGCCTGGTCTTTGTGCGAGGGTTTGCAGAATCAAAAATTCCGTAACAGTTAAAATAACAGGTTTATCTTTCCAAGTACAGGTATGACGTTCTTGATCCATTACAAGATCTCCACGTTTGAGAGAAGAGGTGGAAGAAGTTCCTGTAGAAAGTGGTTGGTTCCGTGCATTGGAACGGCGCAAAATAGCTTTCACGCGCTCGATGAGAAGACGTTGGGAGAAAGGTTTCGTAATAAAATCATCAGCTCCCATTTTGAGACCAAATAATTCATCAATTTCATCATCTTTGGAGGTAAGAAAAATAACGGGAAGATCAGATTTTTGACGTAAACGACGCAAGAGCTCCATCCCATCCATTCGGGGCATTTTAATATCAAAAATAGCTAAATGTGGGGGGTGAAGTGTGAGACCTTTGAGTGCAGATGCTCCATCTGTATAGCTTTCAACCCGATATCCTTCTGTCTCAAGCGCAAAAGATAGAGATGTCAAAATATTGCGATCATCATCAACAAGTACAATCGTTTGCGTGATTGTTGGTGTATCTTTCATGGTTTCTTAGACCTTTCTATTGCTGCGGTAGCAAATTACCCACACTTATTTATATGGGAGTTCACATTTTTTTTGCAAAACAAATATGATACAAATTGTAGCAAAGTAAAAAACCTTTTGTTATTCCTGTAAAATCTTGTTTTGCTTTCATAATTTATAATGTTTCTCCGTCTATTAAGATCCCTTCGTTTGAGAGAAAATTTGCATAAAGGCTTTTTTTATTAAAATTTATTGCAAAGTTTATTCTTGTCTTTGTCCCAAAATTGAACATGTTTAGTTTTGATTGTTGAAGTTTAGAAAATCCACCTATGTGTTTTAAGAGCAAAGACAAGAATGTGGCAATATATGCACAAAAATTTGTTTCTGCTACACGAAAGGAGGTCATAATGGGATTTTTTAATTTCATTAAAACTGTAGGGGAAAAGTTAGGTATAGGGGAGCATGAGCCAAAGGAAAAAGACTTTAAGTCCGCATTTGATCGTTTTCAACTTGATACAGAAAAAGTCAATATTCAAGTTGAAGATGGTAAAGCTATTTTAAGCGGTGAGGTTCCAGATAGGGAAACACTTGAAAAAGCACTTCTGGTTGTTGGTAATTCACAAGGTATTTCTTCTGTGGATGTTGAGCAATTAAAGGTTATCGATACGACTCCTAAAAAAACGTCTCGTTTTTATGAGGTTAAGTCTGGTGATAATCTTTGGAAAATTGCTGAAGAAGTTTATGGAAAAGGGCAAGGGAATAAAAACACATTTATTTTTGAAGCCAATAAACCAATGCTAAAATCTCCTGATAAAATTTATCCTGGACAAGTTTTACGTATTCCTGAAGTTGATCATCTTTGATGCCTCAAAGAGGATAATTTTTTGCTTATGTTATGGCATTAAACAAAATGAAGAAGCGTAAACAATTTCACGCTTCTTCATTTTATAAAATGTGTGTCTATAATAAAAAGGGCTTAATGAGCAGGAGTGGATTTGGAAGGTGAGGTTGTTTTCATAGCGTTTACAGAGAAATCAACATCAATGGTTCCTGCGTTCTCAAATGTCAATTTTGCGCTAATTTTATCACCTAGCTTGAAGGGTTGTGAAAGCCCCATAAACATAATATGATCACCCCCGGGCTTGAGTGTGACTTCGCCATTTCCCGGAATTTCAATGCCATTATGCATTTTTTCCATTTTCATAATATCATTAACAACGGCCATAGTGTGCATTTCTGTTGTTTTTACGCCGTTTGTGGAAATAGAAACTAAACGATCTGGGGTATTACTGTGATTAATAATATAAAAATAACCGCTACTAACTTTTGCACCTTTAGGTGTTTCGCGTACCCAAGGATTGAGAATTTCTATGTCACCAAGTTTATATTGCTGAGCACTTGCTGGTAGGGTTACACCAGCAAAAAGAAGAGCACACACGATACTTGCGATAACCTTTTTATACGGAAATAGTGCATGTATTGTATTCTTAAAGATGAGATTTGTTATTTTCTTAATAATAGATGTTACCATTGATTCACCCTCCTTCATAAGACTCACAATTTAAATTGTTTTTTTATTTTAGCAGATTTTTTATTTAAAATAAAAGCAAAGAATTACTAAAATAAAATTGATTTAATATGAGAATAGAAATCATAGAATTCTTGAATATTAAAGAAAGAAAGTCATGTTTACAAAGGCAAAACATCTCGCAACATTTCTGTGTTCATCTCACAAAAGTATTTGTAAATGCTAAAAATTTACGATCCACTATTATTCTACTGAATAAAGATACAATACAGAAAGATCATAAACTTTATAAACTCTTAGCGTTACGACAGCTCTTGGTACTTTAAAGCGTTTATACAGAGGCATTATTATATATTTTCGAATTTTAGAAGGATACAGTTAAGAAAAAGCTTTTTCGGTGAATTTAAAGCACAGCTTTCAAATAGTAATGAACGATGAGTCTATTAGAAGAAGAATTTTGTAAGAGGAGATCGATCAAAGATATCGTTATCAATATGAGCATTTGGAAAAGTACCGTTTAATACTTGAAGGAGGTTTATAAAAAATAGGTTCATAAGATATGATGGCTATTTTATAGTCTTAAGGAAGGTTTATACTATTTTATGAGATAAGTATTCGCCTTTAAGCGATATTTTTAAAAAGCTTTTGTGTCAGTATTTCTTACTTCATGATGAGAGATCAAGAGCGCGTGTTCAATGATTCTTTTTATTTTTATAGACAGATATGTTTGTTGAGAATTGCGGGAAAAATATATGATGATCTCGAGTCTTTCATAAATATGGTATTTATGGGTTATTAGAGTGCCTATTTTAAAAGAAATTTTTTATTTTGGAGATGTTTCTCTCATTATTCTCTTGTAGCAATAAAATCCTGTTCTTATATACGGGACAGCGAGGCTTGTTGGCGACTTGCGATTTATTATTATTTATGTTGCTTGAAGCAGAATACGGGCTTTGAGTGTTATGAGGAGCTATCTTAAAAAGATGCTTTATGAAGGTTGAGGTAGCTTGCTGAATGGAGATTATAATATGGCAAAAGTAATTGGTATTGATTTGGGGACGACGAACTCTTGTGTGGCTGTTATGGATGGCAAAAACGCAAAAGTTATCGAAAACTCAGAAGGAGCGCGGACAACACCTTCCGTTGTTGCCTTTACGGATGGGGGAGAGCGGCTTGTTGGACAGCCTGCTAAACGTCAGGCAGTCACAAACCCTGAAGGGACAGTTTTTGCAGTGAAACGTTTGATAGGTCGCCGTTTTGATGACCCTATGGTTGAAAAAGATAAAGCACTTGTGCCTTATAAAATTGTTAAAGGTGACAATGGCGATGCATGGGTTGAAGAAGCGGGTAAGAAATATTCTCCATCGCAAATTTCAGCGATGATTCTGCAAAAGATGAAAGAAACAGCTGAATCTTATCTTGGTGAAAAAGTTGAGCAAGCAGTTATTACCGTTCCTGCTTATTTTAATGATGCACAACGTCAAGCGACTAAAGATGCGGGTAAAATTGCTGGACTTGAAGTTTTACGGATTATTAATGAGCCAACTGCTGCTGCTTTAGCTTATGGTTTAGACAAAAAGGACGGCAAAACAATTGCTGTTTACGACCTTGGTGGTGGTACATTTGATATTTCAGTCCTTGAAATTGGAGATGGTGTTTTTGAAGTTAAATCAACCAATGGAGATACATTCTTAGGGGGTGAAGACTTTGACATGCGCTTGGTTGGCTATTTTGCCGATGAATTCAAAAAAGAGCAAGGAATTGATCTGAAAAATGATAAACTTGCTTTACAGCGTTTAAAAGAAGCGGCAGAAAAAGCAAAGATTGAGCTTTCTTCATCACAGCAAACAGAAATCAATTTACCATTTATCACGGCAGATCAATCAGGTCCCAAGCACTTAACAATGAAATTGACTCGGGCAAAATTTGAATCGCTCGTTGATGATTTAGTGCAGCGTACCATAGAGCCTTGTAAAGCTGCATTGAAAGATGCTGGATTAAAGGCTGGTGAGATTGACGAAGTTGTTTTGGTGGGTGGTATGACGCGTATGCCCAAGATTCAGCAAGTTGTGCAGAACTTCTTTGGCAAGGATCCACATAAAGGTGTTAATCCCGATGAAGTGGTTGCGATGGGTGCTGCCATCCAAGGGGGCGTTTTACAAGGCGATGTTAAGGACGTGTTGCTGCTCGATGTAACACCTTTATCCTTAGGGATTGAAACATTGGGGGGCGTTTTCACACGTCTCATTGAGCGCAATACCACGATTCCGACGAAAAAATCGCAAGTTTTTTCAACAGCTGATGATAACCAGAGTGCTGTAACGATTCGCGTTTTCCAAGGTGAACGGGAAATGGCCAGTGATAATAAGTTATTGGCTCAATTTGATCTTGTTGGTATTCCTCCAGCACCGCGTGGTATACCGCAAATTGAAGTTACTTTTGATATTGACGCGAATGGTATTGTTAATGTTTCGGCCAAAGATAAGGGAACAGGTAAAGAGCATCAAATTCGTATTCAGGCATCAGGTGGTTTAAGTGATGCTGATATTGAAAAAATGGTGCAGGATGCAGAAGAGCACGCGGCTGAAGATAAAAAACGCCGTGAAGGTGTTGAAGCCAGAAATCAAGCGGAGGCTCTTATTCATTCAACTGAAAAGTCACTCAATGAATATGGCGATAAAGTATCAGCTGAAGAAAAGGGGCAGATTGAAACAGCAATATCTGATTTGAAATCTGCGCTTGAAGGCAGTGATACGGAAGAAATAACAACAAAGATGCAAAAATTAGCAGAAGTCAGTATGAAGCTTGGGCAGGCTATGTATGAAGCGTCACAAGCAGCGAGCGCTGACACTGAAACAGAGACAAAGAATGATGATGTTGTCGATGCTGATTTTGAAGAAGTTAATGATAAGAAGAAATAGTGTCAGCATGTGTGTTGATTAATTTATAAACCCGGCCTTTGAAATATAAGGCTGGGCTTTATTATTTGAGATAAGTTGCAAGTTTGTTGCTAAAAATATAAATTAAAAGTGATATTATCCATAAAGGTGGATGATAGAAAAACTATCAGGAATACATGATGAAGGTTGACTATTATGAAGTTCTTGGCGTGACTCGTGAATGTGATGATAAAAAATTGAAATCTGCTTTTCGTAAATTGGCAATGCAATATCATCCTGATCGCAACGCCGGGGATAAAGAGGCAGAGCGAAAATTCAAAGAAATTGGCGAAGCCTATGAAGTTCTTAAAGATCCCCAAAAGCGTGCTGCTTATGACCGATTTGGTCATGCGGCTTTTGAAAATAGCAGTGGTCAAGGGGGAGGCAATCCCTTTAGCGGTTTTGCTGCTGGTGGTGGATTTGCTGATATTTTTGAAGATTTTTTTGGTGAGATGATGGGAGGTGTGCACCGTAAGCGTGGTGATGGTCGCGAACGTGGTGCAGATTTGAGTTATAATATGGAAGTGACCTTAGAAGAGGCATTTTCAGGAAAAACTGCAGAAATTAATATTCCTAGTTCTGTCACGTGCGATGTTTGTGAAGGTTCAGGCGCGAGAAAGGGCTCTAGGCCGCAAGTTTGTGGAACATGTCATGGATCTGGTCGTGTGCGTGCTGCACAAGGTTTCTTTTCTATTGAGCGAACATGTCCTACATGTCATGGACGTGGTGAAACGATTACGGATCCATGCCCCAAATGTCAGGGGACACGACGCATAGAGAAAAAACGTTCATTAAGCGTGAATGTTCCAGCTGGTATTGAAGATGGGACGCGTATTCGTCTTTCTGGTGAGGGTGATGCTGGTATTCGTGGTGGTCCTAATGGTGATCTTTATATTTTCCTTTCTGTTAAACCGCATGAATTTTTTCAGCGAGAAGGAGCAGATCTTCACTGTCGTGTTCCTATTTCGATGGTAACAGCGGCTTTAGGAGGAGAGTTTGAAGTTTCTGACCTTGATGGTGTTAAAGCACGTGTTAAGATCCCAGAAGGGACACAAAATGGACGTCAATTCCGTCTTAAAGGCAAAGGCATGCCTATGTTGCGTCGTCAGCAAGCAAGGGGTGATCTTTATATCCATATCACGATTGAGACACCGCAGAAACTTACGCAAGAGCAACGTGAATTATTGCAAAAATTTGAAAAGCTTTCCAATCATGAGAATTCACCACAATCACATGGTTTTTTTTCACGGATGAAAGAATTTTTTGAAAATATTTCCGGTTAAAATAGGTGAATGTTTCCAGAGTACATGAGAAAATATTTTGGGAAGGTTATTTTCGTTAAACTTTCGATTGTTTTATTATCTTTGAGAAGCATTCTTTTGGTTTGAAAAGAAAAAAGAGAAACGATTAATTTAAGTGTAAGCTCCTGCTGCGCAGAGTTTTTTACATTTAATGAATTTTATGGATAAGCCTTGCTTTGAAATGCCTATAACATTTTAAAAAGAGCTTATCCATAGAAGGATACACTGAATGACTGATAATACCAGTGTTAATGGCATTTATCTTTTGTGCCATAAAAGATCGTCATTTAAGGCGGTAATACAAGCCACATAAGCCTCTTGCACACATGAAGTGTTTTTAGAAAGTGCAAGGTTCTTAGGCTTTTTTGTAGAGGCTTCAGTGAATAAATCACATGAGCGGCTATCAGGTGGAACCGACCCAGTAAGAATCCAGGTTATTTACAGACAAAATCTTTTACGAACATTTTTCTTTAAACAGAACGCCATTGGTTTGCCAATTCACGGGCTTGTTTTAAAGAAACATCTCTTAAGGCACCAAGCCCATTTCGCGACGACGCCCGTGAATGGTATAACGATAAAGCCATTGAGCACCACCATCTTTACGCTTATGAAGTAACAAGCCGGCACCATCATTATATTTGCCAGCCCCCAATGTTGCGACAGATCTTGCATTAAGCCGATTCATAAGAGCCATTTTTAGTCCTTTCTTATACAATTTTAACCCACACGCCAGCCCCGCTTTTGACGTGCAAGGGAGTGGTTTTGATTGATTCAACATAAACAGATTTGAAATGAGAGAATCTTACGTTATTCGGGACTCTCATTCAACACACAAAATAGTAAATTATCATTATAAATCAATATGTTGTACGAAAAAGAAAAGGTTCCAAATTTTGTGTTTATCTTTCTTGTCTATGATTTTTTACTCAAAACTCTTTTTAAAAGCTCCATCATAAAATTTTAAAATGGCAAAAACTGATCAAGTAAGGTTACAAAAGCTGTTGGGCAATCTATCTTATTCCCAATAATATAACCTCTCATGATCGATTGTATAAAGTGCTATTTTCATAGTCTTAACCTCAGCCCGCTTTAAAATATAGGGCATTTTATTCGGATAACGTTAAATTATGATTATAAATCAAATTATATTATAAGCTTTATATGGTGTTCATGTGTCAATTTCATTTTTAATGTGAAAACCAATGGTTTTGATTGATTTGTAATTTGAGAGTTAAAATGACAAAACATTCTTCTACCCAAATTTCTTATTTTTTTACGCTATAAAAATATAAATTATTATTATAAATCAGTTTATTATAACTCCCCATAACGTGCATTTTCGTAAATTATTTCATTGATATTTTCGAAAGTTCAATTTTAAATAAGATATAAATAAAGCAATTGAGCGATTTTTATGTCGGTGATATATTAACTTTATTATTATAAGAAAATTTTATTTTTATTTCACAAAATCAATGGTTGTATATATTCCTATTCATTGTTAAGTATCCACAAGGGTAAGCTAATAAGTTGACTGTACAGTGTAGCTTAAAAATTTTACTCTTCAATTTTATACATCAGATCATAAAATAATGACGTTTTTTGCGCTTATTTTATTTAATTTTTCGTTGCTAATTTTATTGAGGAAGTTGTTTTCTTGTTTCATCTCGTTATTACGTTTTCGTAATTTGAAGGAAATTTGACGATTTTCAGGGGGATAGATAGAGTAAAGCTTTGTTTTATTGTTTTCACTTTTCCTAAATTTCACTAAGGGATGGTAAAAAGTGATGAGGAGGCTCTATTAATGGATGATGCTAAAAACAGTGCTGTTGATGTTTTGGAAAAACAAGCAGCATTTTTATCGTCTGCTTTACCTTATATGCAAAAATACGAAAATGAAACAGTTGTTGTAAAATATGGCGGTCATGTTATGGGTGATCCCGCTTTGGGACGAGCATTTGCGCGTGATATTGCTCTATTAAAGCAATCGGGGATTAATCCTGTTGTTGTTCATGGTGGAGGGCCTCAGATTGCTGAAATTTTAATGAAAATGGGGATTGAATCACGATTTGAAAACGGTTTACGGGTAACCGATGAACGGATCGTTGAAGTGGTTGAAATGGTTTTGGCGGGTTCCATCAATAAGGAGATTGTTGCACTCATCAATGCTGAGGGTGAATGGGCAATAGGGTTGTGCGGAAAGGATGGCAATATGGTTTTTGCCGAAAAGGCTTATAGAACTGTCATTGATCCTGATTCGCATATTGAACGTGTTTTAGATTTGGGATTTGTGGGTGAACCTATTGAAGTTGATCGTACATTACTGGATCTATTAGCGTGTTCTGAAATGATACCAGTTCTTGCTCCTGTAGCTCCAGGTCGGGATGGTAAAACCTATAATATTAATGCTGATATTTTTGCTGGAGCTATTGCGGGTGCATTAGAAGCTAAACGTCTTTTATTTCTCACTGATGTTCCTGGTGTTTTGGATAAACAGGGTAAGCTTTTAAAAGAATTGACAGTTTCTGAAGCTGAGAAACTTATCAAAAATGGAACAATTTCAGGAGGCATGATTCCAAAAGTAGAGACTTGTGTGAAAGCCCTTCAAAATGGTGTGGAAGGTGTTGTCATTTTGAATGGAAAAACCCCTCATTCTGTTTTACTAGAGCTGTTTACTGAACAGGGAGTTGGAACGCTTATTGTTTCATAAATTGTGCGGAAAATTGGAGGAGAAGGTCTTTCATGACGAATATCAAACAGTTTAAATATCCTTTATTAAGCAAACCAGAATTGGCAATATTTGCTGCAACAATATTGTGGGGGATTACATTTTTAGTCATTCACATTGCAGTACGCTATAGCGGTCCTCTGTTTTTTGTTGGATTTCGTTTTATTGTTGCCTCCCTTATATGTGGAGCAATTTTTTGGCGCTCTATAAAAGGTATAACTGTTTATGAAGTTTTTGCTGGGATGGCAATTGGTTTATCCATGTTTTTGGGTTATGCTTTTCAAGCAGCTGGACTTCAAACGATTATTAGTAGTCAGTCGGCTTTTATCACAGCGCTTTATGTTCCGATGGTTCCAATCTTGCAATGGATTGTTTTTAAAAAACCTCCCCGTTTTGCCTGTTGGGTTGGTATTGTTTTTGCTTTTATTGGGCTTGTACTTGTTTCAGGACAAAAGCCAGGAAGTTTTGATTTTTCAAAAGGCGAAATTTTGACGTTATTGGGCGCTTTAGCGATTGCTGGAGAAGTCATACTCATCGGAATTTTTGCCAACAAGGTTGATAGTCGGCGTGTAACCATTATCCAGTTATTCTTTAGTGGTTTTTTTTCATTTTCTTGTATGCCTTTGATGGGTGAAAGCATTCCTGAATTTTCGTGGGTATGGTTTAGTATCGGTATGGGATTAGCATTAATGAGTGCTATTATTCAATTGGCGATGAATTGGGCACAAAAGTCTATTTCCCCTACGCGTGCAACACTCATTTACGCAGGTGAACCGGTGTGGGCTGGCATTGTTGGGCGTTTGGCTGGAGAGCATTTATCTCTTTTAGCTTTATTAGGTGGTTTGTTTATTCTGATTGGGATCATTGTTGCTGAATTACAACCTTCACAATGGCGTAAAAAAAGTAAAGCAATTGAAAAAATTGATTAGCGATGCACTTTTCCTATGATGATTTTATTGCATGCGTTTTTTGCTTGCAGCGTTTTCATTTAAATTACAAAACAATAAATGATCATTATAAATCAATATATTATCCAATTATTTGAAGAAAGTTAATGTTTTTATCTTTAACGGAGGAAGAAAGGAGTTGTACAAAAAGTACATAAAAACTCTATGCAATAGAGCTTATTTCTACAGTTTTAAACGTTAAAAAGAAAACGATCCCTTTCAACATACATTTATTTTATATAAGATTGCTAAAAAAGCAAATTATTGCATACAAATAAAAAGCATTTCTCGCAAATTTTATCGAAAGTTTAAGTGATATACGCGTCCACCCGATATTCATACAACATATTGATTTATAATGATAATATAACATTATTTATATTGAGTTAAAACTCTGAAGACTGTAAAATTTTCTCATTTCAAATGTTTTTCATGTTAAATCAATCCCAATCATTTGCTTACACGCCATAAGCGAGAGCCATGTGGTTAAAATTGCATAAAAAAGGCACGCCTTCTATAAATTCTTTCAAGTATCAAGGACTATCGCAACATTGGAGGTTGGAAAAGTGTGTGATGGTAGCGGCTTACCAGCCTATGAGTCATCAAACAAGATGCAAAAAGATCATTTTAGTCCCTTTGGTATTTAATTTATTAAATAAAAGCCTTATTTTTTATGCTATGAGAAGTTCATGTTTTGAAAGGCTGTTGGGGTTAATATTCTTTTGAAAGGTTCTCGATAAGACATAATTGGTCTTTGCGTTTTATATTATTCTTTGCTAAATCGCCTTATATGACAATAGATCGTAATTATATTCGTAATTTTTCCATCGTGGCGCATATTGATCACGGCAAGTCCACTTTAGCGGATCGTTTGATTCAAATAACAGGGGGGCTTGACACACGTGAGATGAAAGAACAAGTGCTCGATTCCATGGATATTGAGCGCGAACGTGGAATTACTATTAAAGCACAAACAGTACGTTTACACTATAAAGCACAGGATGGTGAGACCTATATTTTAAATCTTATGGATACACCAGGTCATGTGGATTTTGCTTATGAAGTTTCGCGGTCACTGGCAGCTTGTGAAGGTTCTCTGTTGGTGGTAGATGCGAGCCAAGGGGTGGAAGCACAGACATTAGCAAATGTTTATCAAGCCATTGATAATTCCCATGAATTGGTTGTTGTACTCAATAAAGTTGACCTTCCAGCAGCAGAACCTGAGCGTGTTAAAGAACAAATTGAAGATGTGATAGGCATTGATACATCTGGGGCCGTGGAAATATCAGCGAAAACAGGTTTGGGTGTCCCTGATGTTTTGGAGGCAATTGTTACACAATTACCCCCTCCACGTACAGGCGATGGTGCAAATCCCTTGAAGGCAATGTTGGTTGATAGTTGGTATGATGCATATCTTGGTGTCATCGTTTTAGTGCGAGTCATTGATGGTGTGTTAAAAAAAGGCCAAACCATTCGTATGATGGGGACAGGGGCAAAATATCCTGTTGAGCGCGTTGGGGTGTTTACACCTAAAATGGTGCAGGTTGATGAATTAGGACCAGGTGAGATTGGTTTTATCACTGCTTCTATCAAAGAGGTTGCCGATACACGGGTTGGCGATACGATTACTGAAGAGCGTCGTCCTTGTGAAAATGTTTTACCTGGTTTTAAGCCTGCGCAACCAGTTGTCTTTTGTGGACTTTTTCCAATTGATGCTGCCGATTTTGATGATTTGCGTGCAGCCATGGGCAAATTACGCTTAAATGATGCGAGTTTTTCTTTTGAAATGGAAACATCTGCGGCTTTGGGGTTTGGTTTTCGGTGTGGTTTTTTAGGGCTTCTTCATCTTGAAATTATTCAAGAGCGGTTAGAGCGTGAGTTTAATTTGGATTTAATCGCGACAGCACCCTCGGTTGTTTATCGTATGAATATGAATGATGGTTCTGTTAAAGAGTTGCACAATCCAGCAGATATGCCTGATGTGGTTAAAATTTCTTCTATCGAAGAACCGTGGATCCGAGCGACAATCATGACTCCTGATAATTATCTTGGGTCAATTTTAGAGCTGTGCCAAGAGCGGCGTGGAATACAGGTTGGTTTATCCTATGTTGGAACGCGTGCTATGGTGACGTATGATTTACCACTCAATGAAGTTGTTTTTGATTTTTATGATCGCTTAAAATCGATCTCAAAGGGGTATGCTTCTTTTGATTATCAGATGAGGGATTATGCCGAGGGGGATTTAGTTAAAATGTCTATTTTGGTGAATGGAGAATCTATAGATGCATTGTCGATGCTTGTGCACCGCACGATTGCGGAAAAGCGTGGGCGTTCCATGTGTGAAAAACTGAAAGATCTTATTCCCCAGCATATGTTTCAGATTCCAATTCAAGCGGCTATTGGTGGTAAAGTTATAGCGCGCGAAACAATTCGTGCTTTGCGTAAAGATGTAACAGCAAAATGTTACGGGGGCGATGTGACACGTAAGCGTAAACTGTTGGAAAAGCAAAAAGAAGGTAAAAAACGGATGCGCCAATTTGGAAAGGTAGAAATTCCTCAGTCAGCTTTTATTCAAGCCCTTAAAATGAATAAATAACGAAAAAAGGCGTATTTTCCTCATTAGATTGCGCTTTTGCTTTTGTTGATTGTTCAGGTTCTTAAAGAGTGCTTCTTAAATGGCAATTTCTCAGTCCTCACATTTTTGGGTATAGTGTGTTTTTTCATTGTGTTACGTTGCTCACGTAAAATGGAATGCTTTAAACAAAATACATTGGTGTTGCATATTGGCTCCCTTTTTTTTAAGAAATATCTCTCAATACACCCGATCTCATTTCACAATGGTATTTGTCAAAAGGATAATCTAAAGCCTCCGTAAATGACATAAAACCCATTTGGCATGATCATCTTTACATGTCATAAAGACGCGTGCTGCTATCATCATACTTTTTGCGCATTCAAAATGTTATGATAGCTCTTGGTGTTTGAGAGCGTTCATTAAGGACATTTTTACTCTGTGTATTAAGGTGTGTCTTACTCATACACTTCTTACGTTTGTGATGTGCAAGGAAATGAGAGCGATTAATTCAATATGCAAGGATTTGAAATAAGAGACTCCTTGTATTTGAGGGTGTTATTCAAGTTGAAAAACAATAAATGACATTATCAATCAACATGGTATCTAATCACGTAAAAGCTCGTTAATGGATGTTTTTTCGCGTGTTTTTTGATCAACACGTTTTACAATAACAGCACAATAAAGGTTTGGGCCTGTTTCACCATTAGGGAGTGGTTTTCCAGGAAGAGACCCCGGTACAACAACTGAATAGGCTGGTACTTCACCGATAAAAATTTCCCCTGTTGTACGATCAATAATCTTTGTAGACTTCCCAATAAAGACTCCCATGCCTAAAACAGCACCTTCACGAATAATACAGCCTTCAACAACTTCAGAGCGAGCGCCAATAAAGCAATGGTCTTCAATAATTGTTGGATTTGCTTGCAGAGGTTCCAAAACGCCACCAATACCAACACCACCAGCAAGATGAACATGTTTGCCAATTTGTGCACAAGAACCAACGGTTGTCCAGGTATCAACCATTGTTCCTTCATCGACAAAAGCACCAAGATTGATAAAGGATGGCATGAGTATGACGTTTGGTGCAATATAGGCAGAATGACGTGCAATTGCTCCAGGAACGGAACGAAACCCCGCTTTTTGAAAATCATTTTCTTTCCAACCAGAAAATTTTGAGGGAACTTTATCCCACCAATGTGTTCCATTGATTCCACCAGCAATAATTTGCATTGGGTTTAGCCGAAAAGAGAGCAAAACAGCTTTTTTCAACCATTGATGAACATGCCATTGTCCATTTTTTTGCCGTTCTGCAACACGGATTTCACCTTTATCAAGAAGGTTCAATGTGTGTTCGACACTCTCACGAATTTCGCCTTTTGTGGTAGTATTGACAGAATCGCGATCATCAAATGCTTTTTCGATAATGATTTCAAGTTGTGTGAGATGGGTCATGACGAGAGTTCCGTTAAACAAGTTGAAAGCTTCAAGATTTATTCTCTATGACCTACGCGAAGAAATGTTTTCAGTCAATAAAACGATGAGAAAGTAGGACATGTGCATGAAAAAAGGCTGTAAAGAAAAAAGAAAAGAAGAACAAGAAAATTGGACACCACTTCTTCACACGAGAGAAGCTCTCCAACAGATCCATAAAGTTTCTAATTCAGCACAAATGTGTTCACCTACTTATCGTTTAGCCTATATCGATCAAGATTTTATGATGCGACCAGAGCTGCGCTCACAACGTATTGGTCTTGAATTTTTAAAGCCAGAGATAACACTTAAAGAATATAATATTCAATCAACAGTTGTTTTGTTTGGTGGTGCACGTATTCCTGAACCCGGGCAAGCAGCGTGGGCTGCAAAAAATGAAATACAAAAGAAAAACTTGCATGCTATGTCGCATTATTACGATGAAGCCAGAGAATTTGCACGTTTGTGTTCCCTTTATTCAGCGAAAACAGAATATCGTGAATTTGTGATTGTTACAGGGGGCGGACCAGGGATCATGGAAGCAGGAAATCGTGGTGCTTGTGATGTTGGTGCTCCAACAGTTGGCTTAAATATTATTTTACCGCATGAGCAAGAGCCTAATGCATATGTGTCTCCGCATTTGTGTTTCAATTTTCACTATTTGGGGATGCGAAAAATGCATTTTTTAGTACGAGCGAAAGCATTAGCTATTTTCCCTGGAGGATTTGGGACCTTGGATGAGTTGTTTGAAACGTTAACCTTAATACAAACAGGGCGTATGAAACAGGTACCAATTTTATTGTTTGGCAAAGAATTTTGGAGCAATGCGGTCAATTTTGAATATTTAGCTTCGCAAGGTACAATTGCTCCTACGGATGTTAATTTGGTGAAATTTGTCAATACAGCAGCAGAAGCTTTCAAAGAAATTCGTTCTTTTTATAAACTGCCTTAATTGTTTTTGAAAAAGTCATTTTTGTGAGACAGTTAATATTCTACTTTGGTTAAATAAAGTCCTGAAGGGGGAGCAACAACACCACAATGTTTACGGTCTTTAGCATGAAGAGCTGCTTCAAGATCTTGAGTTGTCCAACGTCCAATCCCCACTTCCATGAGGCTTCCTGCGAATGAACGGATTTGATGATGAAGAAAAGAGCGGGCTCGCGCATAAAGGAAGATTTCTTCACCTTCTCTTTGCACATCGAGGCGTTCAAGGGTCCGAATAGGGCTTTTGGCTTGGCAATGTGCTGAACGGAAAGTTGTAAAATCATGTTGTCCTACAAGCTTTTGAGCGGCTTCATGCATAGCTTCAGCATCAAGAGGCTTTGGCAACCACCACACACGTTTGGCATTTAAGGCTGGTGGAGAGCGACGATTGAGAATTTTAAAAAGATAATGACGTTTGATAGCGGAAAATCGTGCATCAAAGTCATCAGGGACATTTTCTACATTTAAGATTGAAATCGCTTCTCCCTGTTGGCGTAAAAGAGCATTGAGCGCATCCCGTACAGTATATGGAGGCCAGTTTTTTATGAAATCAACATGGGCAACTTGTCCCGTAGCATGCACCCCAGCATCCGTTCGACCCGCTGTTGTAATAGTTAATTGTTGTCCACTAAAGCGAAAAATCACCTGTTCAAGAGCTCCTTGTATTGTGTGAAGCTCTGCTTGACGCTGCCAGCCAGCATAATTTGATCCATCATATTCAAGAGTAAGTTTAAAACGGGGCATATCAAAAAACAGCAGAAATATGAGCACCTCGCAAAAAGGTTGCGCTCTCAAGGATTTTACCACCAGATCTTTGCAGGTGGGTTATTTCAAGGAGCCCTTGTCCACAATGGACAATCAAAGAATTTGGTTCTATTCGACCAATTTCAAGAGAAGGACCAGTTATTAAACGACTTCCAAGAATTTTTACGCGTTCTTCTTGTCCCACGATATTCATGTTACACCAGCAACCAGGAAAGGGAGAGAGTGCACGAATATATCGATGAATAAATTCAGCAGATTTTGTCCAATCAATGCGAGTTTCTTCCTTTTTGATTTTGGCAGCATAGGTGATGCCTTCTTCTGATTGGGGGGTCAGTTTGAGTTGTCCTTTTTCTAAAGTTGATAGAGTTTCTATCATAAGTTCTGCGCCGATATATGAAAGCTTATTTGACAGTTCACCCATAGTGGTTGTATCAGTGATGGGAATAGAGTGTGAAAGGGCAATAGGCCCTGTATCAAGCCCTTCATCCATTTTCATAATCATCATCCCGGTTTTCTTATCCCCAGCCATAATTGCACGCTGAATAGGTGCAGCACCACGCCAGCGTGGTAAAAGCGAAGCATGGGCATTAAAACATCCAAAACGCGGTGTTTCAAGAATAGCTTTTGGTAAGAGGAGTCCATAGGCAACCACAACAGCAGCATCAACACGAAGTGCTGCAAATTGGGCTTGTTGTTCGGCTTTTTTGAGTGTTTGGGGCGTAAAGATAGGAATAGATTTTTCTTCTGCTGCATTTTGCACGGGTGAGGGGATGAGTTTAAGACCACGACGTCCTGCTGGGCGAGGAGGTTGACTATAAACAGCGACAACATCATGACCAGCATCCAATAAAGCATGCAAAACGGGAACAGAAAAACTGGGTGTTCCCATAAAACTCAACCGTAATGCCATTACAAAATTGCTTCCTGAGTATTTTTTTCTTTTGCGCGTTTTTTAAATTTTCGTATCACCATATCGCGTTTGATTTTTGAGATATAATCAATAAAAAGACGCCCATCTAAATGATCCATTTCATGCTGTAAGCAAGTTGCCAACAGATCATCTGCTTCAATTTCTGTCTGTTTTCCTTCACGGTTCTGATAGCGAACACGCAGACGTTTAGGGCGTTCAACTTCTGCAAAATAGTCAGGAATAGAAAGACAACCTTCCTTGTAAATATTACGTTCTTCTGAAAGCCATAGAATTTCTGGATTGATAATGACAAACGGATTTTTCGGTTCCTCATTTGGAGAGACATCCATAACTAATATGCGCAGTGGTATACCAATCTGAATAGCAGCAAGACCAATGCCTTTAGCGCAATACATGGTCTCCAACATATCATCTGCAAGCTTTTGGAGGGTTGCATCAACATGCTCGATAGGTTTGGACACTTCGCGTAAAATTGGATCTGGTAAAGTAACTAAAGATCTCATTGACATAAGGTACAGATTAATCAATGCTTGTGTATGGGTCAATATTGAATAACAAATTTTTGCGCTTTTTTACGATGAGGGCGTTATATTACTTCTCATGTTTGATTCGTTTTTTTCTATACTGGCTGGTGGGCTTTTTTCTGAACTAACACTTTTGCTTTTATTGATATTTGTCTGTTTGGCATTTTTTATGCTGATACATTCTCATCGAAAAAAAGCATTTTTGGAAAATGAAATTGCCAAGCGTGCTCGTGAAGCACAAGAGCAAATGGCTACTTTGCTCAAAACACAAGCTGAAATGCAAGGGCGCATGCAAACGATGGCGGAAATTTTTGGTCAACGGCAAGCTGAATTGAACAAATCACTCAGTGAGCAACTCAATGGCATGACAACAAGTTTGGGACAAACACTTCAGGTACAGACCAAATCAACGTATGAAAATTTGAATCGTTTGCAAGAGCGTTTAGCTGTGATTGATGCGGCACAAAATAATATTCAATCGCTTACGGGACAAGTTGTTCAGTTGCAGTCTATTTTAAGCAATAAGCAGACACGGGGTACTTTTGGTCAAGGGCGAATGGAAGCTATTATTGCCGATGCCTTACCAACAAATGCTTATGTTTTTCAGGCAGTTCTTTCCAATGGAAAGCGCCCAGATTGTCTTATTCATATGCCCAATAAAGCACCATCTCTGGTTGTTGATGCTAAATTCCCTCTGGAGGCTTGGAATGTTCTGCGTAAAGCTGCATCAGAGCAAGAGCGCCAAGAGGCAGAACGCCAATTTCGTACCGATATGGAAGTCCATATCCGTGATATTGCGCAAAAATATTTAATTCCTGGAGAAACCCATGACACCGCTTTTCTTTTTGTCCCATCGGAATCGATTTTTGCAACAATTTATGAAGATTTTGAGCCATTGGTACAAAAAGCCAATAGAGCTCATGTAATTATTGTTTCACCGTCTTTGTTGATGCTCTCTGTTCAAGTTGTCCAAACCATTATGAAAGATGCACGGATGCGTGAACAAGCGCATTTAATTCAATCAGAAGTGGCAAAATTGATGGAAGATTTTGGACGAATGGATATACGTGTTCGCGCACTACAGAAGCACTTTCACAAAGTAGGTGAAGATATAGAGGGAATTTTAATATCGTCCTCCAAAATTATGAAACGGGCAAATCGCATTGAAACTGTCGAATTAAAAGAAAATTACTCAGAATCAACAAAAATGACAACATCGGCTCAGTCGCAAACATTGCGTTTGGTTGATGAAGAATAAAGAAAAGCAAGCTTCTGAACGATTACAAGTTCAGATCATGTTCTTTATTGATTGGTAATAATTTTTTAGTATCCCTATCTTGTTTTATTTCTTAAACGAGAGGAATAGGGAATATGCGACACCTTTTGTTTTTAGGGGCACTGGTGTTTTTGCTAGGGGGGTGCACAACAACCACTCCCATCCACACAAACAATGCTTGCGCTATTCTAGCACAAAAAAATGGTTTTTTTGATAATTGGGGTAGGGCATCTCAAAGAGCAGAAATGCGTTATGGAATTCCTATGCCGATTATTCTGGCAACTATTAATATGGAATCAAGTTTTCGTCATAATGCACGTCCTCCACGCAAAAAACTACTTGGTTTTATTCCATGGAAGCGTCGGTCGACAGCTTATGGTTATTCTCAAGCGCTTGACAGTACATGGGCAATGTATCTGCGCTCTACAGGAAAGTCTTTTGCATGGCGTACGAATTTTGCAGATGCTGCTGATTTTGTTGCTTGGTATCATCGCCAAAGTGTTCAGCGCAATGGGGTGAGGTTTGATGATGCCTATAGCCTTTATTTAAATTATCATATGGGGCATGGTGCTTATGCGCGGAGTGGTGGACATATTAATGCTGCACTTTCACAGGCAGCACAGCGTATGGCAAGGATGTCTAAGCTCTATGCACAGCAATTAAAGAGATGTGGATGGCATTAGGAAAGATTTTTAAAAATCTCAATTAGGGAATTGATGAATTGATGGGATAAAATTGTTCAAGAGTAAAATTTCTTATGGGGTGATAAGGCAGTATCGTTTTTCCGATTATTAAAGAAACAAATTAAAATAAACTCAAGTGACAGAAAGCTTTTGCAAGACATAATCTATTTGAAGACACTCTTGATATTTTTGTCCTCCTTAAGAAGGTATATTTATTCAAAAAATTTACAATGGATACTATCTTCCATTGAACGCTGGCATTTAACTCTGGGCGAAATGACAGAAATTATTGAAGGAAATTTTTAAATTTCATTATGCGCATGATTGGCTTGATTATGACATGAATATTTATTTGTTAAGCGTATAAAAGAGCAATTAAAATAAATGCAATTCAAGCATCATAAAAGGGTAAAACATTCAATATAAAAAATGAGAAATGCATTAAACGAAAGAGCATCGCTTCATAAAAATGTTGCTTCGTATAAAGGTATAGTTGTAGCCTTCCAAAAGACTAATAGTCTTTAGTATTGTATGAGATGAAGACTTTCCATATTAATTAAAAAGTTATCTTATTGTACGCCCCTATTGTTTAGGGGGGAAGCTATATACTGCTTTCATATAATCAAGGCAAGATTTTCTTTTAGCATGAAGTAACATTGGGAGCGGGCAAAATGTGTGATAGCGTCGCTTTGCTCCTATACCTCAACTTTGCTCATGATGTGCTAAGGAAACGATTTTCATTGATTTAATATGTGAGGATTTATGATAAGAAAAGCATACTCTGTTCGGAATTATTATTGAATAGAGGAGATAATTTAATCATGATAAATCAATATGTTCTTTAGGCATTAACATACCTCAGGAATGAGCTGGTGAACATTATTTAAGTGGGGATTTTTTTTAAATTGGTAGGTCATTTGATAAGATTAAAAACACTGGAAAAAGTTTTGATTCGCTATGATCGAGAAGTATATCCTGTTCTAGAGCTTTTATTTTAGGTAGCTTGCACCTATTAACAAGATATCCATAACCAATATATTAATTTTGCGGAAATGTTGTAGCGGAGGGGAGTTAAAATTTTGTTTTTAAAACAATGTGTAAGATAAACAATACATTTCTTATTTCTATGCAAAGCATAAAAAACGTCACTTACTTTCCGTTACTATGAAAATAAAATTTCACAATCCAACAAATGATTACAAATATATTATAATGCTGAAAGAAGCGTGCACTAATAGATTAATAGTTACATAGCCCATAACCTTTTTAAATTGATCACACGTTCTCTGCTATAGATTGATTCCTTGAGAGAAGAGCTGGTTCTTTTGGTGGAGCTAAGCGGGATCGAACCGCTGACCTCTTGCATGCCATGCAAGCGCTCTCCCAGCTGAGCTATAGCCCCTAAAAACAAATTTTCCCCAAAAGAATAGTCTATAATTTCAACTTTTCTAAAACGAGAAAAATTGAAGATCAAGAAGAATTTGCATTCAATGAAAAAGATGCCTTCTTTTAAGCGTCGTCATCATTAGAAACGCCGCCTCCGAGAATATCGGTAACGTCATCATCTTCATCGTCATCATCGTGAGATAAAAATGTATCGTCGTCATCACCAAGATCAACATCACTATCTTCCAGATCAGGAAGATCGTCATCTTTAGAACCATCATCATCCTCTTCAAGAAGCATAAAAGCAGACTTTTCAAGTGCTGTATCAAGCTCTTCAGTATCCACTTCCTCTTCATTATTTGCTTCAGCTGCTGCAACCTCAAAATAAGAACGCGGATAAGAGATTCCTGTATAAGGCGACACAATAGGGTCGCGATTTAGATCGTAAAATTTTTTTCCTGTTTCTGGATCAACACGTTTCGTTCCAAGTTCCTGTTTTGCCATAAACCGTGCCTCTTTGATTAACTCTATTCCATTAAAAGATAAATTTTATGGTGCTTAATCGAAAAATAATGCCTTTGTCAAAGATAAATATACTGTTCCACGTAGATTTTTTCATGACGCCCTTTAAAGCATGTGCTAAAGAATGCATAATTTCATACAAGTTAGATAGAATTAAACAGAATTTCCATGCAAAAAGCAATCCCTATAACCGCCTATAAATCGAGTAGTCTCTCTGGAAAAATTCGAATACCAGGAGATAAATCAATCTCCCACCGCTCTCTTATATTGGGAGGGTTAGCAAATGGTGAAACATATATCCACGGATTACTTGAAAGCGCTGATGTACTCAATACAGCTGCTGCTATGAAGGCTATGGGCGCCTGTATGATTAAGAAAGATGACTTCTGGATCGTACGAGGAACAGGGAATGGTTGCCTCTTAGCTGCACAAAAACCTTTAGATTTTGGAAACGCTGGAACAGGTGCTCGTTTGGTTATGGGAATGGTTGGTCCCTATCATATGAAAACAACTTTTATGGGTGATGCTTCTCTCTCTAAACGTCCTATGGGACGTATCCTTGATCCACTGCGTCTTATGGGGGTGGAAATTGAAGCAACAGATGGCGATCACCTTCCTTTAACGCTTTATGGCCCCAAAATGGCTAATCCGATTCGCTACCGTGTCCCAATAGCTTCCTCTCAAGTTAAATCGGCAGTTCTCCTTGCTGGACTGAATACCGCTGGCATTACAACCGTTATTGAACCGGTTCTCACGCGCGATCATACGGAAAAAATGTTAAAAGCATTCGGTGCTCAACTTGAAATAGAAAGAGATAAAGAAGGAGCACGTTTGATTCATCTTCACGGTCACCCCCATCTTACTGGACAAACGATTCATATTCCCGGAGATCCTTCTTCTGCTGCTTTTCCAATTATCGCAGCCCTTCTTGTAGAAGATTCTGATATCACTATTGAAAATGTTTTGATAAACAATTCTCGAATAGGACTTATTGAAACATTGTGGGAAATGGGCGCTCAAATTGAATTTTTGAATCAGCGCCAAACAGGTGGAGAAGATGTTGCCGATCTACAGATAAAATCATCGATTCTCAAAGGTGTTACTGTACCGAAGGAACGTGCTCCATCGATGATTGATGAATATCCTGCTTTGGCGGTTGCAGCAGCCTTTGCAGAAGGCAAAACAGTGATGCTAGGAATTGAAGAATTGCGTGTTAAAGAATCAGATCGGCTGTCTGCTGTTGCTCAAGGGTTAAAAATTAATTGCGTGGACTGTGAAGAAGGTCAAGATTTTCTTGTTGTTTATGGGAAAGGCTCTGCTAAAAATTTGGGGGGTGGACATGTTACCACACATCTTGATCATCGAATTGCGATGTGTTTTCTCATTTTTGGGCTTGCATCAGAAAAACCTGTTACCATTGATGATAAACGAATGATTGCTACGAGTTTTCCGGAATTTATTCCTTTTATAAAACAACTTGGGGGAAAAATCGCTTGAAGCCTTTTGTTATTGCCATTGATGGACCTGCAGCCTCAGGCAAAGGGACCTTAGCACGCAAGATCGCTGCACATTATCATCTTCATCATCTGGATACAGGGCTTACTTATCGTGGTGTTGCTTATGCACTTTTACAACAAAAACTGGCTCTTAATGATGAAAAAAATGCTATCATTTGTGCTAATGAACTTGATTTTAATACCTTAAATCCTGCTCTTCTTTCTTCTCATGAACTTGGTGAAGCGGCTTCAAAAATAGCGATTAACCCTGCTGTACGCAAAATTCTTGTCGAAAAACAACGTAATTTTGCCAAAACTTTACCTGGAAGTGTGCTCGATGGGCGAGATATTGGTACGATCGTTTGTCCTGATGCCGATATCAAGTTTTATGTTCTAGCCAATGTTCAGATACGTGCCAAACGTCGCTACCAAGAAATTTTAGAAAAGGGGGGGCAAGCAAATTATCATGAAATTCTTAGTGATCTTGAACAGCGAGACAGTCGCGATATAACACGCAAACAAAGCCCTCTAAAACCAGCAAAAAACGCCCACTTGCTTGATACGTCAGAATTGAGTATAGAAGCAACATTTGCAATTGCATGTGCTTTTATTGATCCAATCATAAAAATGCATATAATTGGATAAATTCATTAAGGTGGCTCCCAGCCTAGCGCTAATTTTTCCTCCTTTATTCAAGGGAAAAGGCTAAGGGGTTGCCCATGTTAACACTAACCTAGCGCTCATACCTTATAAGATAAGGTATATATTAGGAGTTCTTATGTCACAATACAATCCCACAACAGCGGATTTTGAAGCCCTTTTAACAGAATCTTTTCAAACCAATGATCTTAATGAAGGATCTGTTGTTAAAGGTCGTGTTATTGCAATCGAAAAAGACATGGCCATTATTGATGCTGGACTTAAAGTCGAAGGACGTATACCTCTCAAAGAATTTGGAGCTAAAGCAAAAGATGGTTCTTTGCAAGTTGGCGCTGAAGTTGAGGTTTATATTGAACGCATTGAAAATGCGATGGGCGAAGCTGTTTTATCGCGTGAAAAAGCACGGCGCGAAGAAAGTTGGGTCCGTTTAGAGGAAAAATTCAATGCTGGTGCACGCGTTGAGGGCGTTATCTTTAGCCAAGTAAAAGGTGGTTTTACAGTTGATCTTGATGGTGCTGTTGCTTTTTTGCCGCGCAGCCAAGTTGATATTCGTCCCATTCGTGATGTTTCACCTCTCATGCATAATGCACAATCTTTTGAAATTTTGAAAATGGATCGTCGTCGTGGCAATATTGTGGTTTCACGTCGTACAGTCTTAGAAGAAAGCCGCGCTGAGCAACGTTCAGAAATTGTACAAAATCTTGAAGAAAACCAAATCGTTGAAGGTGTGGTGAAAAATATCACAGATTATGGTGCCTTTGTTGATCTTGGTGGAATTGATGGTCTTTTACACGTTACAGATATGGCATGGCGGCGTGTAAACCACCCATCTGAAGTGCTTACAATTGGTCAAACGATTAAAGTTCAGATTATTCGCATTAATCAAGATACGCACCGTATTTCTCTTGGAATGAAACAGCTTGAAAGTGATCCTTGGGAAAGCATCAGTGTCCGCTATCCGATTGGTAAAAAAATTACGGGTGCTGTGACCAACATTACGGATTACGGTGGTTTTGTTGAAATTGAACCAGGGATTGAAGGATTGATTCATGTTTCTGAAATGAGTTGGACAAAGAAAAATGTTCACCCTGGAAAAATTCTGTCTACATCACAGGAAGTGGAAGTGGTTGTTCTTGAAATTGATCCTTCTAAACGGCGTATTTCTCTTGGCTTAAAGCAAACATTTGAAAATCCATGGGAAGCTTTTGCCAATAAATTTCCTGTCAATTCACAAATTGAGGGAGAGGTTAAAAATAAAACAGAATTTGGTCTGTTTATTGGGCTTGAAGGCGATGTTGACGGTATGGTTCATCTCTCTGATCTTGATTGGAACCGTCCAGGTGAACAAGTCATTGATACTTACAACAAAGGCGATATCGTTAAAGCTGTGGTTTTGGATGTTGACATTGAAAAAGAGCGTATCTCTCTTGGAATTAAGCAGCTTTCCAGCGATAAAGTTGGAGAAGCCGCCGCTTCTGGCGAATTGCGAAAAGGGGCTGTTGTAACCTGTGAAGTGATCGCTGTTAACGAAAATGGCATTGATGTGAAATTGATTGATCACAATCTTGAGACAACCATTCGGCGTGCTGATCTCGCGCGTGATCGTGATGAACAACGTCCTGAGCGTTTTGCTATTGGACAAAAGGTTGATGCGCGCATCACAGCATTTGATAAAAAAACACGTAAAATTTCAGTATCGATCAAAGCGTTAGAAATTGCAGAGGAAAAAGAAGCTGTCGCCCAATATGGTTCTACAGACTCAGGTGCTTCTCTTGGCGATATTCTCGGTGCAGCTTTGAAAAAACAAGAACAAGATTAATCATCAATCATTAACATTGATGGTATTATTAAGGTCACTCCTAAAATGAGTGACCTTTTTATTTTCTAAAGAAATTATTTCCTTAATTTTTAATTATCGCATTAAAAATTATTATAACTGCTTGCAAATAAAAACAAAAAGTTTGTTTTTTGTCTATCAACGGTTCACTATTCAAATAAAATGCTTACAATTTAAATAAAAAGCGATGTAATTGAATGATAATGGGACATTATGGCGTGCACAATACCTTTCATAAAGTACTTTTTTTCTCAAAAGAAGAGAAAAGACCATTTTATTAATAGTGATTTTCCTCTTCGTGCAATTTATAAAGTACAGGAAGATCTTTATGATCTAGGGCATGATATAGCTTCTGGCAAAGAAATTTTACTCCCTGAATATGAAGGAGTAGAAGATTTTCGCAAGAGATTGAATGAAAATGCTAAACTTATTCTTCATGCCTTTCATACCAGTGATTTTGCTGCCCGAAACGATGAAACTATCGCACCGTCTGCGCAATGGCTCATTGATAATCATTACACCATTGATAAAACCATACAACAATTACGCCGTAATCTCCCTAAGTCCTTCATAAGGCAACTTCCTCTTTCACCACAAAAAGCAGGAATACCACGCATTTTTGCTTTAACTTGGCTTTATATTGCGCATACCGATAGCAGTTTTTCACAAGAAACACTGACAGTTATGATCAATGGGTTTCAAGAAGTTTGTGCGCTCACAATTGGTGAATTGTGGGCTCTTCCTTTAGTTATGCAAATGCTACTCATTGAAAATGTTCGTCGTCTTTCAGTGCGTATCGAAAAAGCGCGGCAGATGCGCCATCTTGCCAGTCAAGTAGCTGATAAAATTTCTCTTGTAGAAAATAAAACCAGTCTAAATTCTCTTTTTACGCAGTACAAACCATTCACTGCTGACCCAACTTTTTCAGCGCATTTATTCTATCGCCTGCGCAGTGCATCTATCGATTCAACCATAGCGTTAACTTGGCTTGAAAAGCAATTAGAAAGTCAAGGCAGTAGCTTAGAAAGTGCAACAGCCGATGAGCATACCCGACAAGCGGCAGATGGTGTGACCATGGGCAATATTATCTGTGCTCTTAAAGCGATAGATAATATTGACTGGACCATATGGTTTGAAACTGTGAGTTGTGTCGATGCTATTTTACGTAAAAAGAGTGATTTTTCTGAAATTGATTCCCATTCACGCAGTATTTATCGACAAGTCATTGAAAAAATCTCACGTTTTTCATCTCTTAGCGAGCTGGAAGTTGCACACAAATCTGTAGAAATGGCAAACCCCACTTTTGAAGATATGCCTCATTATTCCTCTGTTGGGTGGTATCTTGTCGGTGATGGTCGTGGCATATTTGAAAAGGCTTGTGGATATACGCCGCCTCTTCTCATAAAATGGGCACGCGCTTTTTATTGCTTAAAACTGAGAGTCATTGCCATACCTGTCTCTTTTCTGACGCTTGCCCTTTTGCTTGCAGTCTATACCGTTTTCCAAATATCTGGTATGACACTATGGATGTCCCTTTGCTTTACTGTATTAGCGCTTTTTCCTGCTATGGATACGGTTTTTTCTTTCT
Organism: Bartonella sp. B1099; assembly: GCF_944801835.1. GTDB lineage: Bacteria > Pseudomonadota > Alphaproteobacteria > Rhizobiales > Rhizobiaceae > Bartonella. Next base: position 777,268 of record NZ_CALYLN010000001.1, read on the forward strand.
TTAATACAGTTGTTTCATGGTTTGTTCCATCAAGACAGCTCATTGGTTATGAATATAAAGAAGGTATTCCAAAACATGCTCGGACAATGGTTGTTGTACCTACCTTGATAACATCATGCGATGATATTGATGCGCAAGTGCACAATCTTGAAGTGCACTATCTTTCCAATCCTAAAGGTGCGGTCCATTTTGCACTCATTACAGATTGGGTAGATGCTCCCTTGAGAGAAACGCAAGATGATCTTGATTTGTTGCACTATGCGCAAAAGGGTATTGATAAACTCAATGGTCGTTATCATCGTGATGAATTTCCTGTTTTTTTCCTTTTACATCGCCGACGTCTTTATAATAGCGGTGAAAAATGTTGGATGGGATGGGAACGAAAGCGGGGAAAACTTCATGAACTCAATCGGCTTTTAAGAGGCGATAAAAATACGAGTTTTTACTCTCCTAATCCAAATCTTCCGATGGATTGTCGTTTTGTTATGACACTGGATTGTGATACACGTCTTACCCCTGAAAGTGTGACAAAACTTGTTGGAAAGCTTAATCATCCACTCAATCATCCCATTTTTGATCCGCAAAGTGGAAAGGTTGTCAAAGGCTATAGCGTTTTGCAGCCACGCATTATTCCGTCTCTGACAACAGGAAAAAAAACATCAATTTTCCAACGGGTTTTTTCGACCAGCCGTGGTATTGATCCTTATGTTTTTGCTGTTTCTGATACTTATCAAGATCTTTTAGGAGAAGGTACTTTTATCGGTAAAGGTCTTTATAATATTGATGCATTTGAACAAGCACTTGACGGCAAAGTTAAAGAAAATACTGTTCTCAGTCATGATCTCTTAGAAGGAGGATATGCCCGTACTGCTCTGGTCAGTAGCATCACAGTCATTGAGGACTACCCAACGGCTTATCATATTGATGTTATGCGTTATCATCGCTGGATTCGTGGTGATTGGCAACTTTTGCCCTATCTTTTTTCTCGCCATAAAATAAGCTCCGTGACGCGTTGGAAAATGCAGGATAATTTGCGTCGTTCTCTTACACCACTCATGTGGTTAGTTGCAGCGTTTGCAGGGTGGGCTCTTTTGCCATTAAAGAGTGCACTCATCTGGCAGATATTTTTGTTGCTTAGCACCTTCATTGCCCCCATTTTATGTGTATTAAAAACGTTTTTTTCATCCAATATAGATTATTCTTTGCGCGGACATTTTCAATTAATTTGGAATAAAACCACTCTTACAAGCGCTGATATCTTTCTTAAGACGACTTTTCTTGCTCATTCGGCGTATTTTATGACAGATGCGATTATTCGTACACTCTATCGTATGACGATTTCAAGACAGCATCTTCTTGAATGGAAAACCTCTGCCGCAACAAAATCAATGCCCAATAGTTTGCAGTTCTATATTTTTACAATGGCACCAGCATCACTTATTGGTTCTCTTGCCCTAACACTCCCTCTTTTTTTTAATAGTTTTGCAAGCTTTATTGCTTTGCCTTTTGGGATAGCATGGTTTTTTTCACCTTTCATTGCTTGGGTTGTAAGTCAACCTTCAACATTTCAAGATAGCCTTGAACTTTCTTCAAAAGATGAAAAAATCCTCCGCTCTATTGCTCGGCGGACATGGCTTTATTATGCAACCTTTGTCAATGAGCAAAACAATTATTTGCCTCCCGATAATTTTCAAGAAGACCCTGAACCTCTTGTTGCTCAACGCACATCCCCTACAAATATCGGAGTTTATCTCCTGTCTATTATTGCGGCACGTGATTTTGGCTGGATTGGTTTTGAAGAAACAGTTACCCGTATCGAATGTACATTACGCTCTCTTGCAAAAATGGAAAAGTTCCATGGTCACCTCTATAATTGGTATGCAACGGATACACTCAGGCCTCTTTTGCCCACTTATGTCTCAACCGTTGATTCAGGAAATCTTGCTGGTCATTTGGTAACACTCTCTTCTGCTTTAAGGGAATGGGCTGAAAAACCGCATCTTCTTTTTCAAAGTGATCGAGAAGGCTTATCGGATGTTCTTATTATTCTTAAAGAAACGGTTAAAGAAATTCCAGATCATCAACCAAGTCTACGCGCTTTACGACAAAGAGTTGAAGAAAATATTGTTCGTTTTCATCACTCTTTCCGTACTTTTGTCGAACAAGAAAATACGATACCTTCTCACATCAAGGATCTTTCACGTGCAGCCCATGATATTGTAGACTTAGTTAATGAACTCGACCAAAAAATTCAAACAATAGAATCTGCTCGTGCGCTTTGTTGGTCTAAATGCCTTATCGAAACTTGCGATGCTTATCATCATGATGCAATGGCTCATTGTGATCCTGAAAAATTATGCAAAAAACTAAACAGGTTAGCTATAGCGGCAAGGCAAATAGCCTTTGATATGAAATTTGATTTCTTAGAACAGCCTAAACGGCATCTCTTATCCATTGGATATCGTGTTCAAGAAAACAAACTCGATGAAAACTGTTATGATCTACTTGCTTCAGAGGCACGTCTTGCAAGTTTTTTTGCCATTGCAAAAGGCGATATAAAACTTAAACATTGGTTTCATCTTGGTCGACTCCTCGTTCCCATAGGGTGGAAAGGTGCTCTTTTATCATGGTCTGGTTCCATGTTCGAATATCTTATGCCATCTCTTGTGATGCATGAACCTTTAGGGTCTCTCTTGGATCAAACCAATCGATTGATTATTCGTTGTCAAATACAATATGCTCATACACGGGAATTGCCATGGGGGATTTCAGAGGCTGCATTTAATGCTCGTGATCATTTAATGAATTACCAATATGCTCATTTTGGTGTTCCCAACCTCGGACTCCAACGTGGTCTTTCACGCAATGCTGTCATTGCTCCCTATGCCAGCTTTCTTGCAGCACAATATGTGCCTCACAAAGCTGTAACCAATTTAAAGCGATTGCGTAATCTTGGAGCTTTAGGAACATATGGTTATTATGACTCTATTGATTTTACCCCTTCACGCGTAAAAACAGGGGAAAAATACGCTATTGTACGCAATTATTATGCGCACCATCATGGTATGTCTATTCTTGCTCTTAACAATGTTATTTTTCAAGGACGAATGCGTGATCGTTTTCACCGTGATCCCGTTGTGGAAGCAACGCAATTGCTTTTACAAGAGCGCGCTGCCCATCTTATTCCTATGATTCACACCAAAGCTATTCATCGTATGCGCAATAAATCTGAAGTATTGGATGCCGCCCCTTTGCGCATTATTACAAATCCGCTGCTTAAACCACGGGAAACTTTACTTTTGTCTCATGGTTTTTATTCTATCATGTTGACAGCGAATGGTTCTGGCTATAGCCGTTGGCACGATTATGCGATTACGCGCTTTATTCCTGATGCAACAGAAGATCAACAAGGGATTTTATTCTTCCTACGCAATATACATAGTGGACGGTGGTGGTCTGTGACCAGCGAACCAACACGCGTTATTGAAGAAGAAGCTGTCAGCATTTTTATGGATGAAAAGGCTGAATATACGAAAATGGTTGATGGTATCAAATCAACCCTTGAATGTCTTATTACATCTGAAGGATGTGGTGAAGGTAGACGTATTCAACTGATGAATACAACAAACAAAGACTGTCTTATTGAAGTAACCTCGTATGGTGAACTAGCGCTTGCAACAATGGATATGGACCAAGCTCATCCTGTTTTTTCACGGATGTTTATAGAGACGGAAATTGCTGAGGAGGGCAAAACAATTTTTGCCAAAAGGCGCAAACGCTCACCTAATGATCCTGAAATTTATATTGCTCATTTTGTTTCCAGTACAACAGATACTCTTAGAGAAACAGAAGCTGAAACGGATCGTTCGTTGTTTATTGGTCGGGGGCGATCCATTCATCGGCCCGCTGCATTTGATCGAAATGCTCATTTTAGTAACAGTCAAGGTTGTGTTCTTGATCCTATTATGTCACTGCGATGCCGTATAAAAATTCCAGCCCATGGAAAAGCAGAACTTATTTTTTGGACTTTTGCTGCTCATACAAAAGAAGCACTGCATCATCATATAAAACATTATCGACAACCTGATATGTTTCAAAAAGAACTTTCAATGGCATGGACACGCTCACAAGTTGCACTGTATCAGAGCGGAACCTCGCTTAAAGAAGCGATTGTCTATCAAAAATATGCAACGCCTCTTATCTATCTTGATCGAACATGGCGTCTTCCTTCTGAAATATTAGCAAAAACACTTGGAAAACAGTCTAATCTTTGGCCCATGTCCATTTCTGGTGACAATCCACTTTGTCTTCTTAGATTAAATAACGAGGGAAATATAACTGTATTGCGTGAGCTCCTTAAAGCACATGAATATTGGCGGATGCGCGGACTTATTGTTGATTTAGTCATTCTCAATGAACAAGCATTTTCCTATATACAAAATACACAACGCGCTCTTGAATGGGTATGCGAATCTTATCGACATTACACGCAAGAACCAAATGCACGCCAACATATTTTTACGCTTCGGCGTGATCAAATGAGTGAGCAAAGTTTTAAAACGCTTCTTGCATCCGCACGCATTATTCTCGATGCCGAAAATGGCTCTTTATCTGAACAGCTTAAACGACTTAGTGAGAATGATTTTGATCTCTCAATTCGTAAAAGTGATCAGGGGGCTCATGATCAATTAGACACCTCAAAATATAACAAAGGAAGACAAGTCACAACACAAACTGAACAAAATCTTTTTGCTTCCATTGGTCTTGCGAGCCGACAAAAACCATCTTTTCCTCCAATGACTGGAGAAGATCTAAAATATTGGAATGGTTATGGTGGTTTTAATCAGCATAATCATTATATCATACGTCTTCATGGACGGACAACGACACCGCATCCGTGGATTAACGTCATTGCTAATTACGGATTTGGTTTTCATGTTTCTGCTGAAGGTGCAATTTTTACTTGGGCTCACAATAGCCGTGATTATCAATTAACGCCTTGGGCGAATGATCCAACGTCTAACCGGCCAGGCGAAGCGCTTTATCTGGTTGATCGCCAGTCTTTAAAACGTTTCTCACCCGTTTCTGCTGTCGAATGTGATGAAAATGTTATCTATGAGGCTTGTCATGGTTTTGGATTCTCAACTTTTAAGTCGACACATTCAGAAATCGCATTAGAACTAACCCATACACTTGATCTAGAGAAACCTGTTCGCTTTTCACGTCTACTCCTCACGAATGAAGGGGAAAAGCCACGCAGTTTACGCCTTTATAATTATGTTGAATGGGTTTTAGGCAAGACTCAAACAAAATATGCTCCTTTCATTGTTCCCTCTTACGAGGCTAAATGGGGGGCACATTTTATTCAAAATCCTTATCACATTGAAAAATTTCAACAAGTTACATTTTTATCAGCATCCGAAACGCCAACCAGCACCACAACCAATCGCAGCGAATTTATTGGTGCAACGGGAACTGTAACACATCCAAACGCGATCGGTAAAGCCAGGGCACTTTCGAATACTATTGAAGCAGGATATGATCCTTGTTCAGCATTTGCTTATGATATTGACCTTCTTCCAGGTCAAACAAAAGAAATCATTTTCTATCTTGGCAGTGCTGAAAATAGAAAAGAAGCTGAAAAATTACTCAATCAAGTACGTGCAAGTGATTTTGAAACTTTGCTCACACAACAAAAACAATATTGGAGTGATTTTGTTTCCCCGCTCCAAGTAAAAACACCTGATCCCTCTTTTGATATTATGGTCAATCATTGGCTTCCTTATCAAGTCTATGCATGCCGCATTATGGCGCGCGCTGCCTTTTATCAAGCAAGTGGTGCATTTGGCTTTCGTGACCAGTTACAAGATAGTTTGTCTTTATTGTTGTTGGAACCACAATTAGCCCATGAACAATTGGTAAACGCAGCTGCGCATCAATTTCTTGAAGGGGATGTGCAACATTGGTGGTTGCCTGAAACAAATGCTGGTGTTCGCACACACATTTCTGATGATATCGTTTGGCTTGCCTATGCAACAGCTTTTTATGTCAATACCACTGGCGATGATGCTTTTCTTGATACGCTCGTTCCTTTTATTGAAGGCGATGTTCTCAAAAGTGGGCAACAGGATGCTTATTTTCAACCTACCCAATCCTCAAAGGTTGCAACAGTTTATGAACATTGTGCTTTAGCTTTAGACCTTGCCATTAAACGCTGTGGATCTCATGGGCTCCCTCTTATTTTAGGTGGCGATTGGAATGATGGCATGAATTTGGTCGGTGTGCAAGGAAAAGGCGAAAGCACTTGGTTGGGATGGTTTCTTGGGTGCACGTTACAAGCATTCATTCCTTTAGCTCAAAAACAGCGTGATAACACTCGTATTGAAACCTGGAGCGCGTATTTTGAACGTTTGAAAAAATCTCTAGAAAAAAATGCTTGGGATGGTACTTGGTATCGACGTGGTTATTTTGATGATGGGACGCCTCTTGGCTCTCAAATCAATGATGAATGCCAAATTGATACCATTGCTCAATCTTGGGCTGTCATTTCTCAAATGGCACTGCTTGAGCGCCAAAAACAAGCTATGGCCTCAATGCTTGAACGTCTCTATGATAAACAAGGAAAACTTTTACGTCTTTTCTGGCCTCCCTTTGATAAAACAACGCTCGAACCTGGTTATATAAAAGGTTATCCTCCAGGTATTCGAGAAAATGGTGGACAATACACCCATGGTGCTATTTGGAGCATTTTAGCGCTTGTTGAAATGAATGAAAGCGATAAAGCCTATCATTTATTTTCCACAATTAACCCTATTAATCATGGACAAGATCCTGAAACTTATCGTGTTGAACCTTATGTAATGGCCGCAGATATTTATGCCGTTGAGTCACACCTTGGACAAGGTGGTTGGACATGGTATACAGGTTCAGCAGGCTGGTTTTATCATGCTGCAACACAAGCTATTCTTGGAATACAGCGTCAGGGAGATCTGTTGTTTTTAAAACCACATTTACCTTCTACTTGGCCAAAGTGTGAAGTAAAAATGAAATTTTATGAGGCTGTTTATACCATTAAAGTCAAATGGGGATCTAAAAATATACTTCATGTTAATGGCAAAAAATATACCGAAGTTCATACAGGGATAAAGTTACAAAAAACGGGAAAACATGAAATCATACGCATACTTAAGTCCTCAAAACAGAAAAGCTAAAGAGCTTTTTTATTCTTGCCTAAAATCTTAGAGTTGTTATAGTCCTTGCACCGCCTATATTGACCGTGTTGGTACATAATAATTTTAGATTTTATGAGACTGAAAGAAAAAAATTATGAATCATCCGGATATTGCTAAACGTGTTTACGATCATACTTGGAAGCTTGATCCCATTATTCGTTCACTTCTTGATACAGATTTTTATAAGCTTCTTATGGTACAGATGATTTGGGGGCTTTATCCCACTGTCGATGTTACTTTTTCTCTTATAAATCGCTCTAAAACAATACGGCTTGCTGATGATATTGATGAAAGTGAATTGCGTGCCCAACTTGATCATGCTCTTAGTTTGCGCTTTACAAAAAAAGAAATGATCTGGCTTGCTGGTAATACATTTTATGGACGCAAACAAATTTTTGAACCGGATTTTCTTCAGTGGCTTGAGAATTTTCAACTCCCAGAATATGAATTAACCCGCAAAGATAGCCAATATATTCTGCATTTTCATGGTTCATGGGCTCATAGCTCTATGTGGGAAATCCCAGCCCTTGCTATCGTCAGTGAATTACGCTCACGTGCTGCTATGAAAAAACTGGATCGCTTTGCTCTTGATGTACTTTATGCACGTGCTAAAGCAAAAATGTGGAGTAAAGTTGAGCGCCTTAAAAAATTGCCTGATATTAAAATATCTGACTTTGGGACACGGCGTCGCCATTCTTTTTTATGGCAGCGCTGGTGTGTTGAAGCATTAAAAGAAGGTATTGGTCATTCTTTTACGGGAACTTCTAATGTTCTTCTTGCCATGGATACAGATTTAGAAGCTATTGGAACCAATGCGCATGAATTGCCTATGGTTATTGCTGCTCTCAGCAACAACGACGATGAATTACATAGAGCTCCGTATCAAGTTTTGCAAGATTGGAACCGTTATTATGGCGGAAATCTTCTCATTGTTTTACCTGATACCTTTGGTACAGAAGCATTTTTATGCAATGCTCCAGATTGGGTAGCAGATTGGACGGGTTTTAGACCGGATAGTGCACCCCCTATTGAAGGTGGAGAACGTATTATTCAATGGTGGAAAGAAAAAGGGAAAGATCCACGCGAAAAACTCTTAATTTTTTCTGATGCACTTGATGTCAATACAATTGAAAAAACCTATCATCATTTCCATGGAAAAGTGCGCATGAGTTTTGGATGGGGCACTGATCTTACCAATGACTTTACAGGTTGTGCTCCTCAAGAAATCGCAACCCTTGATGCTCTTTCCCTTGTTTGTAAGGTGACCCATGCCAATGGTCGACCAGCCGTAAAACTTTCAGATAATCCTGAAAAAACGATCGGTGATTCAAAAGAAATACAACATTATCTCAATTTTTTTGGCAATAAAAAGCGCGTTTCTAGACCTATAAAGATGTAGTTTTGGGCTTTTTAAACGAATATATTGTTTAAAAAGTAACCTTTACTCCTCTAAGGACGAGTATTCTTAACCCTTGTAGGTCACAGTAAATCGTTCAGCTTCTTGTTGAGTGGATTCTACTTGGTTTCTCATATATGCGGTTTACTTACATAAGGTGCGATAAGCAAAACTTAAAAATATGCACGAGGCACTTAAAAAGGCTTAACATGCCAAGAAAGTTTAGCGAAATTTACATGCTTTACAAAAATAAAACCTCTTAATGAATGTAATTTATCATTGTTTACAAAACGACTCTTTATGCGTTTTAAAGGGATTGTACATAATTTTCTTTGCTTATAAAAAGCTTGTTATTTCATATGTATTTTGAATATGGAGAAGTTATACTAAAACTTGAAAGAAAAATCTTCCCTTATTGTTCTAACAAATAAGTCAAAGCTAAAAAGAGCATCTCTCATAGAGTCTTTATGAAGATGAACGTGTCACAATATAAATAGCAATCAACAATAATATAACGGCAACGAGTAAAGAAATCCATAAAGGAGGGTGTACCATTACGAAAAAGGATAATCCCCCTCCTGTCATACTCATCACGGCAAAAATTTTAACAAATGGAGAAATAGCTCTTCTTTCTTCCCATCGTTTAAGAGAGGGACCAAAAATACGATGATGATTCAACCAGTGATGAAAACGTGGAGAAGAACGCGTAAAACACCATGAGGCAACCAACAAAAAAGGCACTGTTGGCATAATAGGTAATACCACACCGATAATGCCTAATATAATCATTACCCAACCTGCTATAGAGTAGCAGAGGCGTAAAGGGTGTGATATCTTGAAATATTTCTTCATTTTCTCGTATTATTTTCTTTCACGTAAAAAATTTTACACAAAAAATTGTATCTGTTTCACTGTTCATGTATTTGAATGGATAATCCCTCTCCACACATTTCTATGTGTAAGTGTCTTTACTGTCATAAGTTCCTTCAAGATACTAAATAGCTTTGCAATATGATAATCATTTTAAATGGTTTCAAGAAATAAGAAGAGATTTTAGAAAAGTAAAAAAATAAAAAGGCTGCAGAATAAATCAATGCAGCCTCTTAATTAAGAATGCAGCGTTGGGGGGGGAGAATACTTACTGCACTCATTTGCTAGACATTAGGAGGAAAAATAACCTAGCGACTCAACCTCTAATTAAAATAAGCATGAGAAACAATATATAAAAATGCATGGCTGATATGCATGAATTTTATCACCGTTAAGTTTCTTGAACTGTGTTTCGACGAACGAAAATCGTCATGAAAATGGCAATAAAAATCAATGTCAAGATCAACACAATTGTGGAAGCAGAATCAGAGCCGATAAATAAGCTGAGATAAATCCCTAAAAAACCAGAAAGAGCTGCAACAAGTATCGCGATCATTAACATAAAAGAAAACCGTTTTGTGACAAGATAAGCAATTGCTCCTGGTGCTATCAGTAAAGAAATCACAAGCACAATTCCAACAGCTTTCAAAGCCGCAACAATTGTAAGAGAAATCATTGTGAGAAGGGTATAGTGGAGCAGTGATATTCGCAATCCCATCGCACGCCCTTGTACTGAATCAAAAATATACAGCATAAAATCGCGCCATTTTGCGCCTAAAATAAAAGTAACAATGGCAGAAATGATTGCTGTCTGGGTAATATCAAGCCAATTAACGCCCAACAGATTACCAAATAGAATATGATTTAAATCTAGGCTACTATAGATAGATGTTGCCAAAACAAGCCCTAAACCAAACATCGATGAAAAAACAACACCCATCACTGTATCCTGTTTGATACGACTATTGCTTCCCAAAAAACCTGTTGTAAGTGCACAAATCATACCCGCAACAAAAGCACCGCAAGTAATCAAAGTCATTGTAATATTCTCTGGACGCATATGCTGGAACCAAGCAAATGGCAAAGAAGCTAAAAATGCTATCACCCACGGTGTTGTCATATAACCAACAACAACACCTGGAAAAACGGCATGGGAAATGGCATCGCCTAACAGGGCCCATCCTTTCAAAATAAGAAAACAAGAAAGCATTGCCATTGGAATAGAAAGGATCATAACAATAAGCATGCCTTTCAACATAAAAGAAAATTGAAAAGGAAGTAGTAATTGATCAATCATGATAACATCACACCTTTTTTTGCTGCATTTATCCGTAAACGCGCAGCAATATAGCCGTGTTTAGGAGCAAAAATAAAAGCTAACATAAATAAGAATGCTTGAAAAAGCACGACAACACCACCCGTTTGTGCATTCAAAAAATAGCTCACGTAAACACCTAATACGCTTGTGAATGTCCCAATTATAACTGCAATAACCAAGATATTCACAAAACGATCACTTAAAAGATAAGCTGTTGCCCCAGGCGTCACCACCAAACAAATAACCAAAAATGCGCCAACCGTTTGCATAGCAGCAACAGTACAAGCAGCAAGCAGTGTAAAAAAGAGAATCTTTAAAAACTTTACGTTCAATCCAATGGCACGTGCGTGTGTTTCATCAAATAAAGAAACAAGGAGATCTTTCCATTTCAAAAGCAATATGGACAAAGAGAAAAAACCAATAAAAGCTAATTGTATAATATCTGATGAACTGACTGCTAAAATATTTCCTAAAACAATTGTATCAATATTAACAGCCATTGGTTTTAATGATTTGAGAAATAACCCAAAAGCAAAAAAGGAAGAAAAAATGAGACCAATAATGGTATCTTCTTTCAGTTTTGTTCGCTGATTAAAAAACAGCATAGCTGCCGCAGCAAGACCACCAGAAAAAAAAGCGCCAAGTGAAAAAGGTAACCCTAAAAGGTAAGCTCCTGCGACACCAGGAACAATCGAATGGGATAGCGCATCACCAATTAATGACCAACCTTTTAACATCAAAAAAGCTGAAAGGAAGGCACAAACACACCCCACTAATCCAGAAACCCACATTGCATTTACCATATATTGATAGCTCAGTGGTTCAAGCAAAAAAGAAATCATGCAACGTTCTCCACTTTTTCAATATTTTCACGAACTGCGGATTGTTTTCTTCCCATGAAAACATCATTTTTTTTAGCGCCTTGAAGATCGAAAATATGGTGGTGCAAAGACCCTCCAAAAGTTTTTTCCAGATTTTCCTTTGTAAAGATTTTTTCGGTTAACCCAGAAGCTAAAACGGTTCCTTTAATTAAAACCGTATGATCACAAAATTCCGGAACAGAGCCTAAATTGTGGGTAGAGACCAAGATCACGGCTCCTTCTTTACGAAGATCTTGTAACAAAGCAATGATTTTATCTTCTGTTGTCACATCAACCCCTGTAAACGGCTCATCTAATAAAATAGCTTTTGCTTTTTGTGCCAAAGCACGCGCCAGAAAGACACGCTTTTTCTGTCCACCAGAAAGTTCTCCAATCTGGCGCTTGGCAAAAGGCAACATATCCACGCGTTCCAAGGCAACACGAACAGCTTCATAATCTCGTGCGCTGGCATAGCGAAAGAAATTCATATGGCCATACCGCCCCATCAAGACAACATCTTCAACCAGAACAGGAAAATTCCAATCCACATCTTCACTTTGAGGAACATAAGCAATAAGGTTTTTTTTCAAAGCGACATCAACGGGCAAATCAAACATGCGAATTTTTCCCTTTGAGGGGCGTACAAACCCCATAATCGCTTTAAATAATGTTGATTTACCGGATCCATTAACGCCAACCAATGCTGTAATAGAACCCTTTGGACTTTCAAAGTTTACTTCGCGTAAAGCTGTATGTCCATTACGATAAGTTACCGTTACCCCTTGGGCAAATATTCCACATTCCGTCATTGGCTTTTTACTCCCTCTAATAAGGCTTTGCTAATACGTCCACTCGTGACACGTAATAAATCAATATAAGTGGGGACCTCACCATTCTTCTCACTGAGAGAATCAACATAGAGAACACCACCGTATTTAGCTCCTGTTTCTCTTGCGACTTGTTTTGCAGGTGCTGGAGAAATTGTGCTCTCAGAAAAAACGGCATGAATATTGTATTTTCGAACCATATCAATAACATGCTTAACTTGCTGCGGGGTTCCTTGCTGATCCGCATTAATGGGCCATAAATAAAGTTCTTTTAGATCAAAATCACGTGCTAAATAGCTAAATGCACCCTCGCTGGTTACAAGCCAACGTTTATCTTGAGGAACTGCTGCCAATTCAGTTCTAATTGGATCAATGGTGGCGCGAATCTTCTGCTTATAAATTTCAGCATTTTCTTTATAAATAGCAGCATGTTCAGGATCATATTTTACAAAGGCATCGCGAATATTATCAACATAAATCAAAGCAGAGGTCGGTGACATCCATGCATGAGGATTCGGTTTACCACTAAAGGGGCCCTCACCAATTGTAATGGGTACAACGCCTTTTGAAACAACGACACTTGGAACATCCTTGATATTTTGAAAAAACTTTTCAAACCAAAGTTCTAACTCTAACCCATTCCATAGGATAAGATTTGCGCCTTGTGCACGCATGAGATCACGAGGGGTGGGTTGATATTCGTGAATTTCAGCACCTGGTTTCGTGATTGATTCAACATCAGCGACATCACCCGCTACATTTCGCGCCATATCGGCAATAATGGTGAATGTCGTAACAGCTTTAAATTTACCAGCACATACCGCTAAATTGGGAGTAAGAAAAATAAAACTTCCCAGAATGAGAGTAAAAATTTTTTTTATATTCATTAATTTTCTCTTTATTTTATTGCGAATGATTTGCATTATCATTTAGCAATAACAGTTATCTTTTACATTTGCAATGAAGGATTTTTACAAAAATTAACTTTTCAAGTCCTTTAAAAATAATTTTTTATCGTCTTGAAAATTCACCTTGAAAAAGGTGAATGGTTTTAAAGAAAGGTTGCTTTGTTGTTTTGCAAAGCATTTAATAAAAAGCTGAGATATCTTTCTCATTCGTTGCTGGTAAGCTTGTGTTTTATGGCACTTTTTATCTCATAAAGCCTGTGACTTTTCTGTTGCTGCTGAATCAACAGCTCATTCCAATGATAACATATTCATTTATAAGGATAACGTATCGTTTTATTGAGTTAATGACCTGAATATCATAGGGTTTTATCATTTTAAACTTTCTTATTATGACGCAATGACTATCTTTTACTTGATCAGTACAAGCAGAATGAACCTGTGAACAAAAACGATAGAAAGGGATAAAAATGCTTCTTATGGTCTCTCGCCAATACAAGGGGCTGTCGATTACATAGAAGCTAGAACAGAGAAAGTATGATGGAGCAAATTTTTTTTATTAAGCATAAAGAGGATAATTCCCAAATAAGCTTTAATCATACCATTCACGCATGCTGTCGTAAAATAGACCTAGAAGCATTGAAATATGTTTCAAAGCGCACATTTGAAAAAACATTACGTTTAAAAGCCTTATAAGCAACTCTCGCTTTTATCTGCTAAAATGGAGCAAAAATATTACGTATATCTGTTTGGTCTATCTCTGAAATAAGAATACAGCTTTTTTAGAAGAGAATATCAAGATATAAAGTAAAAAAACATCTTCCGATGATCTTCTCTTTTTAATTCAGCTTTACAGAAAATGAATTTTGAAAATCCAAAGGGTTTTAGTCTATTACTGGTGGCTCTAATAGATCAGGTTAGTCAAGTTATTTACAGTTATAATGCAATTTTTGCGTTTTTCTAAAGCATCTCAAACAATGTCTTTTAATTCATAGAATGTGTATTGCCCCATGTTTTTACTCTCATTTTCCAATGAGATCACATCCTTCACACAAAAACAGAACGCTCAAAACAGAGACTTATCATGTTATTCATGCGACTTGTTTTAACATAACCCCTTATATTCATTTCATGGGCTTGAGCTGAAAGATACAGGTCCCAAAGGGGATGAGCTCCATCATTGATTTTACAAAATGTGGTATCATTATTTTATTTTCTCAATCCATTGTTGCACGATCAATTCTTCATATTGCGATAGACTTTGGCATTTGAGGGCCTGTGTAAGAAGCATTTTTATTTCTTTTTTATGGTTTCTAAACAACTGCCCCACTTTAAGGTGGAGAATCAATGATTTTGATTCATTCAAAGGGGATTTGAAATGATAAGTCCCATAATATTGGGGATTCTTATTTAGGATAAAAATTATCAATGAATGGATTATCGTAAAACTCTTTTTCAAAAAATTTCATAGAATTTAAACCTTTAAAAAATAAAGGAGCACTCATAAAGCGCTCCTATCTTTATAAAAGTCATACGAAAATACTCAATGACGAAGATAAGCGCCTGTCGTTTTAGTGACATTTTCTATTACTTTTGCAGCAATTTCTTCTAGGTCTTTATCTGTCAAAGTGCGTTCAATCGGTTGAATAACAATTTCAATGGCAACAGATTTTTTATCTTCACCAAGGCTCTGATCTTCAAAAAGATCAAAAACCTGTACGGAATGAATAAGTTTTTTATCGGCTCCCTGAGCAGCACGAACAATAAGAGAAGAAGCAATTGTTTTGTCAACGATAAATGCAAAATCACGCCGCACCATTTGAAACGGCGATAATTTCAAAGGAGGACGGCTTTTCGTTGTTTTTTTCTTTGGTTCTGGAATTTGATCTAGAAAAATTTCAAAGCCGCATAAAGGACCACTGATATCTAATTTTTCTAAGGTCGCTGGATGAAGAACACCAAAAAAACCAAGAATAATTTTTGAACCAAGTTTTATAACTCCTGAACGACCTGGATGATACCAATCGGGGGCTCCAACTTCAATTTGCACTTTCCTAACATCTATATCGCATGCTCCTAAAACGGCTAAAGCATCTGCTTTGGCATCAAAAACATCAACAGCTGTTGCATTTCCATTCCAAAAACGCCCAGTCCCTTCAAATTGCTCTGTACCACGACGAATCCCACTTACAACACGTCGTTGTTTATCAGGGGTATCGCCTTCATAAATGCTGGAAACTTCAAACAAAGCAAGATCAGAAAAACCACGATCAGCATTTCTCTGTGCTGCCATAAGCAAACCAGGTAAAAGAGAAGGACGCATCACTGACATATCAGCGGCAATAGGATTGACCAATTTAAGCTGTGTTTGACCTCCCCCAAAAGCCAGAGCCTGATTTTCGGAGATAAAAGACCACGTTACCGCTTCTTTCATACCGCGATGTGCCAAAGCCAAACGGGTAGCGCGTGAACGAATTTGTGCGCATGTTAAAACTTGATCTTTTCCTTCTGCGAAGTTTTCCAAAGGGATAGGTTTAATTTTATCTAACCCATAAATCCTCATGACTTCTTCCACCAAATCGGCTTTACCCATAATGTCAGGGCGCCATGATGGTACTTTTACTGTAACGACATCTCCTTTTCCCTCAACGCAAAATCCAAGTTTCGTTAAAATAGAGATGACTTTTGCTGGCTCTATTTCCAAATGTGTCAAACGTTTAATTTCAGAAAAAGGAAAAGCAATCTGTTTGGTTTCTTGTTGCTGATAGCCAATAATTTTTGCCTTGGATATTTCACCACCACAAAGACGTAAGGCCAATTCTGTTGCAATCTCAAGCCCTGTTTCCATAAAAGCCGGATCAACACCCCGTTCAAACCGATAACGTGCATCACTGATAAGACCTAATGTTCGCCCTGTTTGTGCGATGCTTTGCGTATCCCAAAGCGCCGATTCAATAATAACGCGCTGCGTCGTCTCATCACAGCTTGTTCTCTCACCACCCATGATACCGGCAATCGAAACAACACCGTCTTCATCGGCAATAACACAATCCTGAACACTCAAATGATAGATTTTTCCATTAAGTGCTTGAAGTTGTTCTCCTTCATATGCACAACGAACATACAAATTCCCTTTAATTTTGTCAGCATCAAAAACGTGGAGCGGACGACCAAGGTCAAAACTGATGTAATTGGTTATATCAACAAGCGCATTAATCGGTCTTAAACCAATTGCATTCAAACGTTGTTGCATCCACTGTGGTGATGGACCATTTTGAACATTACGCACTTCACGCCAAGCAAAACCTAAGCATAACGATGAAGCTTGTGAAAAATCGAATGAAACGTCGAGGGGTGTGTCAAAGGAAGCTTCAAATTTTGGTAAAGACAATTCTTTTAATTGCCCGATTCCAGCAGCAGCAAGATCACGGGCAATGCCGCGAACACCTGTGCAATCAGAGCGATTGGGAGTCAAACCAATATCAACGATCGGATCATCTAAACCAGCATAAGCTGCAAATCCCACCCCAATAGGTGCATCTTCTGGAAGTTCGATAATCCCATCATGTTCACCTGATAATTCAAGCTCACCCCATGAACACATCATCCCAAAACTTTCAACACCACGGATTTTTCCTACAGATAATGTCACATCGAGTCCTGGAATGTAAGTACCGGGTAACGCAAGAACACCCACAAGTCCTGCACGTGCATTTGGTGCTCCACAGACAACTTGAACAGGTGTACCAGAGCCTGTATCCACGGATAAAATCTGGAGTTTATCTGCATCAGGATGTTTTACTGCTGTTAAAACTTTCGCAATCACAAAACCTTTTAAAGAAGAACGATCATCAACATGGTCAACCTCAAGACCGATCGCTGTTAGTTTCTCACAAGTTTCATCCAAGGATGCATCTGTCTCTAAGTGATCTTTTAACCACGACAAAGTAAATTTCATTTTAAAACCTCACATGAAAGCGATGATAAGATCACACATTTCTATTAGGAAAAAAAGCAGGCATATCAAAGCAACGAAAGCCATAATGGTCTAGCCAACGCAGATCAGCATCAAAAAAAGCGCGTAAATCAGGCATGCCGTATTTCAACATAGCGATACGGTCAATGCCCATTCCCCATGCAAAGCCTTGATATTCATCGGGATCTAAACCAACATTTTTCAACACATGAGGATGCACCATTCCACATCCTAAAATTTCCAACCAATCCTGTCCTTCGCCAAATTTTACTTCTGAACCAGAACGATCACATTGAATATCTACTTCCATAGATGGTTCAGTAAAAGGGAAAAAAGAGGGACGAAAACGCATTTTTACTGAAGCAACTTCAAAAAACTCTTTACAAAAAGTTTCATGCAGCCACATCATATGGGCGATGGTAGAGGTTTTATCAATGACAAGACCTTCGACCTGATGAAACATGGGCGAATGCGTTGCATCTGAATCCATACGATATGTTTTCCCGGGAATAATGATCCGTATCGGTGCTTTTTGTTTTTCCAGTGTGCGAATTTGTACAGGCGAGGTATGGGTCCGCAATAATTTGCGTTCTCCCATTTTATCAACATTAAAAAAGAAGGTATCATGCATTTCACGTGCTGGATGCCCTTCAGGAAAGTTCAATGCCGTAAAATTATAATAATCTGTTTCAATATCTGGTCCTTCTGCAAGTGAAAAACCCAATTTTGTATAAATGGCGATAATTTCTTCAATCACCTGTGAAATAGGATGAATACGCCCCCGTTCCATAGGCGAAGAACGAACAGGCAAGGTAATATCAACCGTTTCACGAGAAAGACGGGCATTCATTTTTTGTCTTTTCAGAAGATCACGCTTTTGCGTCCATAATTCTAAAATACGATTTTTTAATCCATTAAGAATAGGGCCAACTTTTTGGCGCTCGCTTGCCTCCATCTTTCCTAATGCTTTTAATTTTTCAGAGATGCTGCCTTTTTTACCCAATGCTGCAATACGCACTACTTCAAGTGCCTGTTCATCACCTGCAGCTTCTAAGGCTAAACAAATTTCTTGTTCCAGACGCTCAATATCGTTCATATTTTTGCCTATTTTTTTAATAAAAAAAACCCGCACTCGCAATAGCCAGCACGGGACCTCGAATAAATAAATGCTTTAAGAGAACACGACTGGCTTACTTGACAGCGCTTTCAAAAGCATTAGGTGTTGTGTCTTTTAAATATTCTAAAGCTTTTTTTGCCGAAGCAACTAAAGCAGAAAATGCTTCCGCTTCATAGATTGCTATATCTGAAAGAACTTTACGATCAACTTCAATACCGGCTTTTGATAAGCCGTCAATAAAACGTCCATAAGTCAAACCTTCTGCACGAACAGCCGCATTAATTCTCTGAATCCACAAAGCGCGGAAAGTACGCTTTCTATTTTTGCGATCACGATAAGCGTATTGCTTTGAACGATCAACGGCTGCTTTAGCAGCGCGAATGGTATTTTTACGTCGACCGTAAAAGCCTTCAGCTTGTTTAAGAACTTTTTTGTGCTTAGCGTGTGCTGTCACACCTCTTTTCACACGTGCCATATTATAATCTCCTCAAAATCAAAAGCGCAAGGTTTAATGACCATTCGGCAAATAATGCTGAATGACTTTTTTAGCATCTTGTTCACACAAAACCATTGTTCCACGTGCATCGCGAATAAATTTATTCGAACGCTTAATCATGCCGTGGCGCTTACCGGCGGCTGCTACTTTAATTTTGCCTGACGCAGTGATTTTAAACCGCTTTTTAGCGGATGATTTGGTCTTCATCTTGGGCATTTTGCTACTCCATACATTAATTAATTCAATCGAATATTTTATCCATTCAAGTGGACCAACACTTGAATAAGCATTTAAACAGCCACGGCATGCCCTGCCGGGCGGTTCTCCAGAGACGTTTTTATAAGCTAGTATACACAAAATAGCAAGAGCGTATTACAAAAAAAACGGCGCTCCGTTGCCTTGAATTTCAACCAAAGGTGCCGGAATAGCATTTGTTTTGCTTGCAGCTTTACAGAGATCCGCAATAATACATTGCCTACATTGTGCTTTACGTGCTTGGCAGATGTAACGCCCATGCAAAATCAGCCAGTGATGCGCATGACGAAGATAATGAATCGGTATAATTTTTAATAATTTTTTCTCAACAATCTCTGGTGTTTTGCCAGGTGCCAAACCAAGACGATTGCTTAAGCGAAAAATATGTGTATCAACTGCCAATGTAGGCTGACCAAAAGCAACATTCAAAATAACATTAGCTGTTTTGCGCCCCACGCCTGGAAGAGCCATAAGTGCTTCACGCGTATCAGGGACTTGACCACCATATTTCTCCATTAAACACTTGCAAAGTGCATAAACATTGCGTGCTTTTGCGCGCCAAAGACCAATTGAACGAATATGATATGCTATTTCTTCTTCTCCTAATGCAATCATTTTTTCTGGTTGATCAGCAAGGTGAAAGAGTTCTTTTGTCGCTTTATTAACGCTTACATCTGTTGCTTGAGCTGAAAGAACAACGGCAACCAAAAGCGTAAAAGTATTTATATAGCTAAGATCACTCTTAGGTGTCGGGCGTTGCACAGAAAAACGGCGAAATATTTCTGCAATTTCATCTTCATTATATAATATACTAGATAAATTTCGCACTTTTGATATTTTTATAGTATTTCGAGGTACTTTTATGTTACTTTGAGTCATGGAACTCTCTTAATTATCTCTCTTGAAGTTATCATTCACGCTCGCCATATGAGAAGAATGCAGCGAACACTTTATATAGGGTTTGGTCAAGTAAAGCCGCTTTAAAGAGGATACTCATGAATGACACATGTGACACCTTTCTCCAATCCTTTTCTTTTAGGATTTGAAACCGTAGAAAAAATATTACAACGTATCGGTAAAGCTGATGAGGCTTACCCAGCCTATAATATTGAACGTTTACATAAAAACGATGATGCAAATCATATCCGGATAACTTTAGCTGTTGCTGGATTTAAGATTAATCATCTTAATATTTTGCTCGATGATAATCAATTGGTTATTCATGGTAAACAAACAGACAATCAAAATCATCAATATTTATATCGCGGTATAGCTGCGCGACAATTCCAGCGGACCTTTGTTCTTGCTGAAGGGATGAATGTCACAAATGCCGAGTTGAAAAATGGTCTTTTATCAATTAATCTGTATCAACCAAAACTAAAAAAAGAAATAAAACAGATTCCAATTAAAGTCAGTAGTGGTGAGTCATAAAAGTTAAGGCGTAAAGGAACAGTGAAATGGGAGAACATAAACAAAGCTTATCGTTTCAGAACACGTCCTACTCTGATGCGGGACAGATTGCTTATTTAAAAAAGGTTTGTACAGATGATCTGGCTAAAAACTTTCCAGATCTTCCACCTATGACCCCAGGCATTACCATATGGGCGCTTTTTGGTGAAACAGGTTATCCTATCATTTTATCTGATGAACGCTCTATTGCTCTTGCTGGAGCCAATGAGCACGAACTCCAAATTGTCACTCTACACTAGATTGCGCTTTACGAGAAAAAACTTAAGCTCTTTAATAAATTCTATTTGTTTTTTCTCAATTAAAGGATGTTGAGCTGTATTTCTCTTTAAATAAGTGTAAAGGGAGGAATGGTGCTCTATAAGTGTATTCATTTATGGGGCCTTTATACCATTCACGGGCTTGATTTGAGATATCTCTATGGAGGCTTTTAAAAGGCATAAAGCTTAAAGTGTAAGGATATGGTAAGTTTTTACCATGAGGCTTTCATAGTCTTTACCAATTGGCTGCCGTCTCGTTCCAGAAATTACGCAAACAGATAGATGCAATATACGCGCTAAATCTAGCATATAAAAGTCTGGAAGAATTTGTGCTGCGTTGAACCGTTTTGATACTTGTTTCAAACATGCATTTACGCTGGGATTAGATGTTGATTAACAAGTCATAGAAAAATAAAAGCTTTGTGTCTTTATGAGGAAGTTTATGCAGGGCTTTTAATTTTGTGCTTCAAATGCCTCAGTACAAGGTATTTTTCTCTTTTGAATATTAAAGCTCTTGTTTTTATAGTAAAGTTACAGCACAACAAGCAAAATGAAATTATTTGAGGGGAAAAATAATGCCTTCTTATCGTTCAAGAATATCGACACACGGGCGTAATATGGCGGGAGCTCGCGGTCTTTGGCGTGCAACAGGGATGAAAGATGCGGATTTTGGTAAACCCATTATTGCGATTGCAAATTCTTTTACACAATTTGTACCAGGGCACGTCCATTTAAAAGATCTTGGACAATTGGTTGCACAACAGATAGCCATTGCCGGTGGTGTTGCAAAAGAGTTTAATACCATTGCTGTCGATGATGGAATTGCCATGGGGCACGATGGAATGCTCTATTCTTTACCCTCACGTGAAATCATTGCTGATTCTGTAGAATATATGGTTAACGCCCATTGTGCGGATGCTCTCGTCTGTATTTCTAATTGTGACAAAATTACACCTGGAATGTTAATGGCTGCTTTACGGTTGAATATTCCAACAATCTTTGTTTCGGGTGGTCCTATGGAAGCCGGTAAGATTAAATGGAAAGATCAAGACTTAAGGGTTGATTTGGTTGATGCTATGGTCGCCGCCGCTTCAGACCAGAACTCAGAAGAAGAAGTTGCTGAAATGGAGCGTGCAGCTTGTCCTACATGTGGTTCTTGTTCAGGAATGTTTACGGCCAACTCCATGAATTGCTTAACAGAAGCCTTAGGGCTTTCGCTTCCCGGAAATGGATCAGTGCTCGCAACGCATGCAGATCGACGGATGCTTTTTGAAGAAGCTGGAAGGCAGATTATTGCATTGACCAAGCGTTACTATGAAAGAAATGATGCAACAATTTTGCCACGTTCTATTGCCTCACGCAAGGCTTTTGAAAATGCTATGACCGTTGATATTGCCATGGGGGGGTCAACCAATACAGTACTGCATCTTTTAGCCGCGGCGCAAGAAGGCGAGGTGGATTTTACCATGACGGATATTGATCACCTTTCACGTCGTGTTCCAGTTTTATGCAAGGTTGCTCCTGCTGTTGCGAATGTCCATATGGAAGATGTTCATCGCGCGGGTGGTATTATGGGGCTTTTAGGCGAATTAGATGCGGCAGGACTCATTGATACATCAGTTTATACGGTTCACGCAAAAACGATGAAAGAAGCTCTTGATCGTTGGGATGTGAAACAAACCAATGAACCAACAGTTTGTACATTTTATCGTGCTGCTCCAGGGGGGATTCCAACACAGACAGCTTTTAGCCAATCTTGTCGCTATGAGACTCTTGATCGTGATCGTGAAAAAGGTGTGATTCGCGATAAGGAACATGCCTATTCACAAGATGGAGGATTGGCAGTTCTTTATGGAAATCTTGCTAAAGATGGCTGTATTGTAAAAACAGCAGGTGTTGATCAATCAATTTTGACTTTTAAAGGTCCAGCAAGAATTTTTGAAAGCCAAGATTCAGCTGTTTCAGCAATCTTAAATGATAAAATTAAATCAGGTGAAATTGTTTTAATCCGTTATGAAGGACCACGTGGGGGGCCTGGAATGCAAGAAATGCTTTATCCAACGAGTTATCTTAAGTCTAAAGGATTGGGTAAGGTTTGTGCACTTGTTACGGATGGACGTTTTTCAGGGGGGAGCTCAGGGCTCTCGATAGGACATGTTTCACCAGAAGCGGCTGAAGGAGGAGAAATTGCGTTGGTGGAAGAAGGGGATATCATAGAAATTGACATTCCAAACCGGAGTATTCATATGTTGGTTGATGACGTTGAGATGAAGCAGCGTCGTGCTAACATGGAAGCAAAAGGAAAAGATGCTTGGCAGCCGGTTGAGAAGCGTCAGCGCAAAGTTTCAAAGGCTCTCAAAGCTTATGCTGCAATGACAACATCTGCTGCAAAGGGTGCAGTTCGTAGCATATGATTACATGAAAGGTCCGGTTTATGGAAAATAAACGGTGTGATAAGAGATGGAGTAAGTATTTTTCCTAATATTCCAAGCTGATTATTTTACCTGGCTCTGGAAAAATATTTTAAACCAGGATGCATAGGATACATAAGGTTTTGAGAGAGAAGTAAAAATACAGTGCTATGATTGTTGGATTTTACAAGAAAATAAACAATTGGTTTGAGGAAATGTCTATACATTTGCTTTCTTTATATCCATTTAATGCTTTTTAACAGATTTTGCATGAAAAGGTGATAATAGTGTGTAAAATCTAATATGCATCAGAACAATCAAGAAAAAATACAGTGTTTATTGGCCTATAAAGGATTTTTTTCCAGTTGTTTGAGATGATAAATTGCTTCTAAAGCTTGTTTAGGGGAGAGCTCATCGGGATGAATATTTTTTAAAGCTTCGTGAAGTGCATCATGTTTGTTGCTTTTTTCATTGAGAGGAGAGGTTGCTTTAAGTGAAAAGAGCGGTAAATCATCAATGAGTTTATGTCCTTTTCCAGCCATTTCACCTTGTTCTAATTGAAGGAGGACATCTGTTGCTCGTGAAATAACAGCTGGAGGAAGCCCAGCAAGCTTTGCAACTTGTACACCATAGGATCGGTCAGCGGCTCCTGGTGTGACCTCATGGAGAAAAACCACATCACCATCCCAATTTTTAACTTTCATGGTTACATTATGCAGTCTGTCAAGTTTTTCGGTCAATGCTGTCATTTCATGAAAATGGGTAGCGAGAATAGCACGACAATGGTTAACTTCATGGAGATATTCAACGGCAGCCCAAGCAATGGAAAGTCCATCAAAGGTTGATGTTCCACGTCCTATTTCATCAAGAATAACAAGGGAATGGTGGCTGGCATGATTAAGAATCGTTGCCGTTTCAACCATTTCCATCATAAAAGTTGAGCGTCCCCGTGCAAGATCATCGGAAGCCCCAACACGACTAAACAGGCGATCAACAACGCCAATATGTGCTGAAGTTGCTGGAACAAAGGATCCCATTTGCGCCATAATCGCAATAAGAGCATTTTGCCGCAAAAAAGTTGATTTTCCTCCCATATTAGGTCCTGTTAAAAGCCAGATTGCTGCATATTGCTGATTTTCTTGCACAGAGAGATCACAATGATTGGCAACAAAGGGTTCGGCTGCTTGTTTTCGGAGTGCTTGCTCAACCACAGGATGGCGACCTGCGGTGATATGAAAGGTTAGTGAATGATCAACTTTAGGGCGGCAATATCCTTGTTCTTCAGCAAGATGTGCTAAAGCGACAGAGACATCTAAAATAGCAAGGGCTTCAGCGGCTTTACGAATAAAATCAACGTGTTTGATAATTTCCTGAACAAGCGTATCAAAGATTTCCAGTTCAAGTGTCAAGGCGTGGTTTGCAGCATGGGCAATACGACTTTCAAGATCAGCAAGCTCTGTTGTTGTAAAACGCATAGCATTTGCCATTGTTTGCCGATGAATAAAGCGTGCTTTAGCTTGTGGATCATTTGTAAGGGCAGATGCTTGTGTACTGGTGACTTCAATGAAATAGCCTAGAATATTATTATGCTTTATTTTAAGCGTCTTAATATCTGTTTCTTGGGCATATTGCGCTTGAAGTTCAGCAATGACACGGCGTGATTCATCCCGTAAGGCACGCATTTCATCGAGCTCTTGATGATAATTGGAACGAATAAAACCACCATCACGTTTAAGCAGTGGCAGATCATCAGCCAATGCTTGGTCTAAATGGCAATGTAAAGCAACGGGTAGATTTGAAAACACCTGTTGTATATCACTTATTTCTTGAGGCAGGAGCTCATTATTAAGAAGCTGATGAATTTCACGAATGATTTCAAAGCCGCGTTGAATCGTTGCCATATCACGGGGGCCTCCTCGTCCAAGAGCCAAACGTGAAACGGCGCGGGGCATATCTGGTCCCCCTTTTAAAGTGAGTTTTATCGCTTCTGCAAGAGAAGGATTACGGAGAAAAAAATCGATAGAATCCAAACGCGTATCAATAGCAGAAGGGATGGTAAGAGGAGCAATCAGGCGATCGATGAGAAGGCGAGATCCTCCTCCTGTTACAGTGCGATCAATAGCTTTTAATAAGCTTCCATCCCGTTGACCTGATGTTGTTCGAATAAGCTCAAGGCTTAGTCTGGTTGCAGCATCAATAAAAAGGGTAGCGCTTTCATTTTGGCGCTCAGGTTGCATGAGGGGGGGACGATGCGTGATTTGTGTTTTTTCGATATAACGAATAGCAGCTACGATTGCAGAGAGTTCACAGCGTGAATAATCGGCAACACCTTCAAGCGTTGAAAGTTTAAAATAAGTGCAAATATCGCGTTCAGCAGTGAGGGTATCAAAAAGACACGCCGGTTGAGGTGAAACGATACGATCAAGAACATTAAAAAGTGATTTGTGCGATTGATCATGAAAAAAGGAATCAGCAACAATGATTTCTTGTGGATCGACACGCATAATATCGGCTAAAAGTTTTTCTTGGCGGCTTTCAGTTACACGAAATATGCCTGTTGAGATATCAATCCAAGAAAGGGCAAACTCTTCTCCATCAACGGTTTTTACCCGAGAAAGTGCCATCAAATAATTTGCGCGTGTTGGATCAAGGAGTTTTTCTTCTGTTATTGTTCCAGGGGTTACAAGGCGAACAACATCACGCCGAACAACAGATTTTGAGCCGCGTTTTTTTGCCTCAGCAGGATCTTCTGTTTGTTCACAAACAGCAACGCGATAACCACAAGCAATCAATTTTTGTAAATAATCATCTGCAGCATGAACGGGAACACCACACATAGGAATATCTTGCCCTAAATGTTTTCCGCGTGCTGTGAGTGTGATTCCTAAAGCCTGAGCAGCTTCAATTGCATCATTAAAAAATAATTCATAAAAATCTCCCATTCGGTAAAAAAGAAGGGAATCATGATGGACAGCTTTGATTTCTATGTATTGCTCCATCATAGGTGTAAGACGTTCTTGAGAGGAAGCAGGCTGTGGAATTAAATTATTTTTATGGTCGTTTTTTTTATCCATTTCTACGTGGCCTGTTCCTTTTCAGTGAAGCATTTACTCTTTTTTGTTTACTTCGATATTTATTTATCTCTAAATTGAAACGCATCATCAGATTTGCTAAGGCTAAAGAATAGCGATTTCTAACATATGAATCAAATTGAATGACTATAAGCATTATCAAGCAAAATTTACACTGTTTTTGGAGAAAATAAAGTGAGATGAAAAAGAGCGATCAGGATCAGAAAATGTCTCAAACAGTTTACAGTGCGAGCGAACGAGAAGCTCTTGATTTTCATAGTCGTGGTCGACCAGGAAAGCTTGAGATTGTTGCAACAAAGTCTATGGCAACACAGCATGATTTAGCCCTTGCTTATTCACCAGGTGTTGCGGTTCCCGTTAAGGCAATTGCTCAAAATCCAGCGCTCGCTTATGACTATACAGCAAAAGGCAATCTTGTTGCTGTTATTTCAAATGGTACCGCTATCTTAGGATTAGGAAATTTAGGTGCTCTTGCCTCTAAGCCGGTCATGGAAGGTAAAGCAGTGTTATTTAAGCGTTTTGCGGATATTGATTCCATAGATTTAGAAATTAATATCAACGATACGGAAAATTTTATCAATTTGGTGCGTCATTTAGAACCCTCTTTTGGTGGAATTAATCTTGAAGACATTAAGGCGCCTGAGTGCTTTATGATTGAAAGTCGTCTACGCGAAGTGATGAATATTCCTGTTTTTCACGATGATCAACATGGTACAGCAATCATTGTGGCTGCTGGTGTTCTCAATGCTTTGGCTTTAACAGGACGCGATATGCAAAATACGCGGTTAGTCTGTAATGGTGCTGGTTCTGCTGGGATTGCTTGTATTGAACTGATTAAAGCGATGGGTTTTCGTTCTGAAAATATCATCCTCTGTGATACGAAGGGTGTGGTTTATGAAGGTCGTAAAGAGGGCATGAATCAATGGAAATCGGCGCATGCTGTTCGAACGGATAAACGTACGCTTATGGAAGCAATGGAAGGGGCAGATATATTTTTCGGGGTTTCTGCTAAAGGTGCACTGACTCCTGAAATGGTAAAATCTATGGCGCCGCAGCCAATTATTTTTGCTATGGCTAATCCCGATCCAGAAATTACGCCGGAAGAGGTTTTAGAAGTACGTCAGGATGCCATTGTCGCAACAGGGCGTTCCGATTATCCAAATCAGATTAATAACGTTCTCTGTTTTCCTTATATATTTCGTGGTGCGCTTGATGTGCGCGCAACGGTTATTAATGAAGATATGAAGA
Organism: Bartonella sp. B1099; assembly: GCF_944801835.1. Classification (GTDB taxonomy): domain Bacteria; phylum Pseudomonadota; class Alphaproteobacteria; order Rhizobiales; family Rhizobiaceae; genus Bartonella. The sequence goes on from NZ_CALYLN010000001.1 coordinate 804,998, forward strand.
TTGCTGCGGCAAGGGCCCTTGCTAATTTAGCGCATGAGGAAGTTCCTGACAGTGTTGCAGAAGCCTATCATGGAAAGCGATTAAAATTTGGTCCTAATTATATCATTCCTGTTCCTTTTGATCCGCGTTTGTTGACGGTTGTTTCAAGTGCGGTAGCAAAAGCAGCAATGGAAAGTGGTGTTGCACAAAAGAACATAGATGATTTAGAAGCCTATGAGCGCGATTTGAATGCGAGACGTAATCCTACTTCTTCAGTGATGCGTGGAGTGTATAACCATGTTCGTCAAGCACCAAAACAAATTGTTTTTGCAGAAGGTGAAGAAGAGCAAGTCATGCGGGCTGCTGTTTCCTATGTTCATCAAAAATTAGGACAAGCAATTTTGGTTGGTCGCGAAGAGCAAGTGAGAGAAACGGCTGTTATCGCTGGAATTGATCTGGAGCGTGAAGGTATTTCAGTGATGAATGCTAAGCTTTCCTGTCGTACAGATGCTTATGCGAATTATCTTTATAAAAAGATGCAGCGTCAAGGCTGGCTGTTGCGTGATTGTCATCGCCGTATCAATAATGATCGAAATTATTTTGCTGCATGTATGGTGGCACTAGGAGATGCGGATGCAATGGTTACAGGGGTGACACGCAATTATGAAACAGCGCTGGTTGATATACGTCGAGCAATTGATGAAAAACCAAAAGAACGATTGATTGGTATTTCAATGGCTATTTGCCGTGATCGAACTGTGTTTATTGCGGATACTGCTGTTTATGAAAATCCTAATGCTGAAGAATTAGCGGATATAGCGGAACAAACCGCTTCGTTTGTGCGTGGATTTGGATATCAGCCAAAAGTTGCATTTTTAGCGTTTTCTACGTTTGGTTATATGAAAGGGAAGGTTACACAACAAATTCAGGATGCGATTAATATTTTGCATGAACGCAAAGTTGATTTTGAATTTGATGGAGAAATGAGTGCTGATGTAGCGCTTAATTCCAAATTGATGCAGCAATATCCATTTATGGGATTAACAGAGCCCGCTAATATTTTGGTTATGCCTAGCTATCACGCATCTTCTATTGCAAGCAAAATGTTACAAGAACTTGGAGGAGCAACCATCATCGGTCCTATTTTAATTGGATTGGAAAAATCTGTTCAAATTGTACCGTTTAGTGGAAGCGATACAGATGTTGTCAATATTGCAATGCTTGCAGCTTATCATGCGGCAAAGGTCGTCTAAAGGAAAAAAGCCCCTAATATACCAATAATATATTAAAGGGCTTTATGATAGCAAAAGAACAAATTTTTAAGAAGGCTGTATTTGATTGTCTTTTTGTTCTTCAGCGAGACGCTTTTGGAAGAGGGCTGCAAAATCAATAGGATCAATCCACAAAGGCGGAAAACCACCGTTTTGAGTAGCATCAGATATAATTTGGCGAGCAAATGGAAATAAAAGACGGGGACATTCAATAAAGACCAGTGGCATAACATGTTCTTGTGGAATGTTTTTAAGGTGAAAAACACCCCCATAAATCAGTTCTACATGAAATAAGGTTTCAGTGTTATCATTGGCTTTGACGGAGAGAGACAAGACAACATCATAATTATCATCACCAATTGGGTTAGCATTGACATTAATATTGATATCAATTTGTGGTGATTTTTCACGCACACGCAATGAATGAGGAGCACCTGGGTTCTCGAATGATAAGTCTTTTAAATATTGCGTTAATACTGCAAAAACTGGCTCTCCACCACTGTTGTTCATTTCACCTTCGGCCATACGACGAACCTCTCTCATTTATAATATGTATTTATTTTAGATCTAAAGATCGAATTGGTTATCACGCCTTGCAAAAGGTTGCAAGGAATGCGCTCTTTATCTTGATTATTTTTTTCGTTCGTTACAGATTCTTTTAAGACTTTCAATGGTTATCATCATTTTTGCGCCAGGGAGATTCTGTCGTATCATGAACTTTGTAATCTTCAGCGTTAAGATCAATGATTTTTTCAGAGTCATTTTTGTTTTTCGTATTGGCATTCATTGTGTTTTTAAATGATGAAAAGAAATGCCAAGCAACAGAGCGAATTGGCTTAATAAGAAGTAATATTCCCAAGAGATCACTTACAAAACCGGGGAGAATAAGCAAAATCGCACTCAACATGATGAAAGAATCATGAATAATATTGTTTTCTAATGTGCGTCCTTGGATAAGTTCATTTTGTATGTTTTTTAAAAGGCTAATCCCTTGAATTCGCAATAAAACAACCCCAACTATGGTTGTGAGAATAACCAAACTCAAAGTTGCCAGAATGCCAATTTCTTGACCAACAAAAATAAAACCAGCGATCTCAATTAAAAGAATGCAGAGAAAGACAACGACAAAAAAACGAGGATTTATAGAATAAAGTTTTATCACATGAAAATTTCCTTCTGGAAGAGGCGGGGAGAAATTCTTACAAGCACTCCTTATATAAAATCTACAAAAATATTTGAATGGTAGGCTTCTCTATTTTACATATTTATTGATAAATGATATTGACTGCAATGTTTATTACAGACTTAAAGCTTGGAGATTGACAGCGCCCATGGAATTTGACGTTATACTTGTCATCGCTCTTGTTGTTATGGTTGTTATTTTTGTGCAACTCCGTAGTGTATTAGGGAAGCGAATTGGGTTTGAAAAGCCTCCCTTTGATCCTTATTCACGTCGCTCTAAAAAACAAGCTGAGACAGAAACGACGGATAATATTGTTTCGTTCCCTCATCAAAAAAATTTACAAAAAGGCGATTTTAGTGAAATTGATGAGATTGCACCAGAGGGGAGTATTTTGAATGAAAATTTGCGTGCACTGCGTAGAATTGATTCTCATTTTTCTCCTCAATCTTTTATAAAAGGTGCACAAATTGCTTATGAAATGATTGTAACAGCTTTTGCCAAAGGTGATCGCAGTCAACTTAAAAATTTGCTTTGTCAGGATGTTTTTGAGAGCTTTTGTGCTGCTATTGAGCAACGAGAAAAAAACAAAGAAAAAATAGAGTTTACTTTTGTTGGAATTAATAAAATTGAGTTTGTTGCAGCGGCAATACAAGAAAAGAATGAACTTTTAACGATACGTATTATCAGTGAGATGATTTCTGTTACTTATAATGAACAGGGCGAGCGTATAGACGGTGATCCCGATGCTATCGTAGAAATTAGAGATATTTGGACTTTTGTTCGCAATAGCCTATCATCGGACCCAAACTGGAAGCTTTTTGCTACAGAGGATGAAAATTAAAGTATTTTTTCTTCCATAATTACTCAATAATTTATGAGAAATTGAAATGTCCTCAAGTAAATGGAGACAAAAAAGAGATTTATTAACTTCACAAGATCGCCTTTTATGGGAGAAGGTTTGTCGCACAATAACACCGCTTCATAATAAGAGGCTCTCTTCTATTTCAGAAGATATTGCAAATATTACTGATAAGAAACAGTGCATAACTCAAACCCCTCTAGGGATTCAGGAAAATCAACAACGCTCAACAATTATTAAAAAAGAAAAGAGAGCCCTTACACAAGCGCATAAGATTCATTTCTTTGATCATGTTGCACATCGTAAAATTTCCCAAGGTCGTTATCCTCTTGAGGCGCGTCTTGATCTTCACGGTTATATGCAGGAAGAAGCTTATTTTTTCTTAAAAAAATTTCTACAATCCTCTCAACAGAGTGGATTGCGTTACGTCCTTGTGATTACAGGAAAAGGACGATCCATTGGGAGTGATGGGGCTTTGTATAGATTTGTTCCTTATTGGTTATCAACACCAGCTTTTCGATATTATGTTCATGCATTTGAGCAAGCAGCGCGCCAGCATGGCGGTGAGGGTGCGCTTTATGTTTGGTTGCGTCGTTTTGTGTCGGGAAAAGAAATGTGATGCTATTGTAGTCGTTTCAGGTTCAATATTAATTTCAAAAGATCCCGTATATTATAGATCGTAGAAGAGGCATCATAACATATTAATTTATTATTTTCGTCTATTGCATAAGAGACTTGAATGCAATATTTCCTTATTTTAATTTTTTATAAAGACTATTCGTTTACGCACTACGCATTGTTTCACACTTTTGTTTATCGCATGTCTTTTGAGGGCAGGTTCCTCATAGCAAAACAGCACGCCTCAAACAAAATACGCTTATGGTACATATTCACGTGCTTATTTTAGAGAAATATCTCTTAATAATTTCAAGCTTATTCTGTGATAGAGCGCATGAAATAGTAACCTCCATGAAGCGTATAAAATTGATTATATAACCTCTATCTTTACGCTTAATAAAAGTGCAAGCCGGCACCATCACACATTTTTCTAGCCCCTCATATTGCAAAACTCTTGAAACTTGAGAGGGGGTATAAGAGGTATGTTTTTCTTTAAATATTTTTACTCTACATGGGGCCCTTTTGCACGTGACGCGCAAACCAAAAGTGTTGATTGATTCAATATAAGAGAGCTTAAAATAAGAGATATATATTCGTGGTTTTTACTCAGGTTGCCAAACGATAAATTATTTTTATCAACCACGATAGTACGCTATTAAAACACGAGGAATAAAAACATAATAGATTGGGAAACTGCATTATTCAAAACATACTCCTATGGATAATTTCAAAAACGATACAACTAAATTAAAGAGAATCGTGAAAATAAAGAAGAGCATAGATTTATAATCGTTGAATATTTTCATGAAGAAACGTTTTCATTCATTAAAAACCTCAACAAACCTCTTTTTTATAATAATTCTATCATTGAGATTTAATTATGAGGTGCAAAAAGTACATAATATGAAATTATATCGGCAGATATTATACTCTTATTCGCCGTCTTTCAGATATGGGCTGAAATGCTAGCTTAGCATGAAAAGCACAATAGGGACTATTTTCATCAGAATCGGCCCCACAAAAATGAAAATCGGCTGATAATGGATCGCCAACCGGCCATCTACATGTATTTTCACTCAATTGTAACAGATTAAGTTGCCGTGATATAGGCACCACGACATTAGATTTTGCGGACATATCAACTTCTTTAACATCTTCTGCTACAAACTCTGTCTTTAAAGCTGTTTCTTCAACGTTGATAGATGATGTGTTTACTGGCGATACTGTGGATGTGTTGCGACGCACACGTGGAGATGATGGGTTATTTGCGGAAGTTTTTTGCGCACGCGTGCTTCCTTGTGCTGTCTTACCACGCCCTGGCAACTTCAATCGATGCACTTTGCCGATGACTGCATTTCTGCTGACCCCACCTAATTGGGCAGCAATTTGACTTGCACTTAACCCTTCACTCCAAAGCTTTTTAAGAAGCTCAACGCGTTCACATGTCCAACCCATATCAGCACTCCATTCCGATAACGCCACTGAGATGCTTCCCCTTTGCATCTTCAAATGTTTCAATAATGTTTTCAATGCGCTGAATGAAAGAATTTTATACTCTAAGTGAGCATAAGAAAATCATCCAACTTGTGGAACTTACAAATCAAAACACATCATCTTGCTTAACGATAGTGTAAATTACAATATGCACTCACTCTATGACAAGAGTCTTTGCCTCTTGAAAAGTTTATTTAGAATGTTTTCCCCAACTTGCAAATCAATCATAGGTTAAACATTCTCTTTTGTTTAAGGTTTTTTTCCCAAAATGCTTATTTGTAGAACCTTCATTGACTTTTTTTCAATTGGTGTAATGATCTATTCCATAGGTGTAACCATTAATCGAGTGAAATGTTGAAAGCACCGGAATGAAATGTATCATGTTGTTTTATTTGTCGTGTTTCTTTGTATATATATTGAAAAGGTTAAAATATAAAGGGAATTATGATGGATGCCATCTCTATACAACCACTTTATGAATGTTTTGCGCGACGAAATTTGCATTTTGAACAGGGGCGTGGGGTATGGCTTATTTCGGATAAAGGAGAACATTATCTCGATTTCACATCTGGCATTGCTGTTAATGCATTAGGGTATGCCCATCCTAAATTAGTTGATACGCTCAAAGGACAAGCTGAAAAACTTTGGCATGTTTCCAATCTTTTTCAGTCTCCTGAACAAACAGCTTTTGCTACGCGGCTTTGTGCAAATAGTTTTGCGGATAAGGTTTTTTTCTGCAATTCAGGCACTGAAGCATTGGAATGCGCCTTCAAAACGGCACGTCATTATTATTATGCTGCGGGTTATCCATCACGCATTGAAATAATTACTTTTGAAGGGGCATTTCATGGACGGACACTTGCAGCACTGGCTGCGACTGGGCATGAAAAATATCTTGAAGGCTTTGGACCTAAAGCGGGTGGATTTATTCAAGTCCCTTTTTGTGATGAAATCGCTTTGTGTAACGCTATTCATAAAAATACTGCTGCTATTCTTATTGAACCTATTCAAGGAGAAGGAGGAATACGAACGGTTTCTCATGAATATTTAAAATTTTTGCGTAAAATATGCGATGATAATGATCTATTGTTGATTTTTGATGAAGTCCAAACGGGCATGGGACGAACAGGAAAGCTTTTTGCTTATGAATGGAGTGATGTCACACCTGATATTCTTACCCTCGCAAAAGGATTAGGAGGAGGATTTCCCTTAGGCGCTTGCCTTGCAACGGATAAAGTTGCAAAAAGTATGATACCTGGGACCCATGGTTCAACCTTTGGAGGAAACCTTCTTGGAATGGCTGTAGGAAATAGTGTTCTTGATGTTCTATTAGAGCCAAGTTTTCTTAACCATGTGCAAAACATGGGGGATAGGCTGAAAAGTGGACTTTTGCATATTCTCAATATCTATCCTGATATTATCTGCGCCGTTCAGGGGATGGGCCTTATGGTGGGCATTCAGTGTGTTGTTCCTGCAAATCTTGTCATTAATGCTTTGGACAATGAATATCTCTTAAGTGTTGCAGCTAACAACAACGTTGTGCGCTTATTGCCTCCTCTTATCATTAGGGAAGAAGAAATAGATGAAAGTTTGCATCGTATTGAAAAAGCAGTTGCTCATCTTTCTGTAAACAAAGAAAGACTAATATCACACACATGACAAATGTTCTTCGTCATTTCACGGACTTATCTGTTTTAACGCCAGAAATAGCACGCGCACTGATCGAATATGCAAAAAAACTTAAAGCATCTTTTAAACGAGGGAAAGGTTCAAAACCTTTTAAGGGCAAAACACTTGCGATGATTTTTGAAAAACCATCTACACGAACCCGTATTTCATTCGATATTAGTATGCGCCAGCTTGGGGGAGATACAATTATGCTTACGGGTTCAGAAATGCAACTTGGTCATAGCGAAACCATAGCTGACACGGCACGCGTTTTATCGCGTTTTGTGGATATCGTAATATTGCGAACAACAAAACATCAACGCATGCTTGAATTAGCGCAATATGCACAAATTCCTGTCATTAATGCCCTTACAGATGATACACATCCTTGCCAAGTTCTAGCAGATATTTTAACCTATGAAGAACATCGAGGGTCAATTACGGGCAAAATATTTACTTGGATGGGGGATGGGAATAATGTGCTTCATTCTTTGATTGAGGCGGCGGCTCTTTTTGATTTTCATTTGCGTATTGCCACTCCAAAGGGTAGTGAACCACAAGAAAAATTTATAGATTGGGCACGTGAACGGGGAGCACATCTTACGCTAACTCATAATCCCCAAAAAGCGGCTCAAGGTGCTGATTGTATTATGACCGATACATGGGTTTCCATGGGACAAGAATTTCGTGCTCGCAGCCGTTCTATTTTTCAGCCTTATCAAGTCAATGAAGCGCTCATGAAATTAGCAAAACCTGATGCTCTTTTTATGCATTGTCTTCCTGCTCATCGTGGGGAAGAAGTTGTCGATACTGTGATTGATGGGCCGCACTCCGTTGTTTTCGATGAGGCTGAAAATCGTCTTCATGCTCAAAAAGCAATTCTTTCTTGGTGTTTACAAGATGCGTTTTTCTCTCCACAATAGTTTCCCTATAACAGATTATAATAAAAGGCAAAGCCATGAGTGAACAAGCTAAAGATGAAGCCTCTTTCAACCATATCTCTTTGCATGAAGATGATAGTGTGATTCCTTTTCAAGTCGAAGAACTTGATATCCGTGGACGTGCCGTACAACTTGGGGAGACTTTGAATTCTATTCTTAACAGACACCAATATCCTGAACCAGTTTCATATCTTCTGGCAGAGGCTTTACTTATAACTGTTCTGCTTGGAACCTCTCTCAAGCTTACGGGAAAATTTATTTTACAAACCCATTCCGATGGGCCGGTTAATATGTTAGTGTGTGATTTTTCTCCTCCTTCCAGTTTACGTGGATACGCCCGTTTTGATAAAGAACAGCTTAACCAAGCTATAGACAATGATCAAACGTTTTCAGAAACACTTTTAGGAAAAGGCACTTTAGCTTTCACGATTGACCAAGGGTCCCACATGCAACCCTATCAAGGGATAGTGGCATTAGATGGATCAAATTTACAAGAAGCTGCTCGTATTTATTTTGATCAATCAGAGCAAATTCCTACCGATATCCGTTTGGCTGTTGCTATATTAATCAATCGTGACAACCAAGGAAAACCGCAGAAAAGCTGGCGAGCTGGAGGTATTTTGACTCAATTTTTGCCCCAAGCATCGTCCCATCATCAAAAGCGAGAAGAAACAAAATCCAAAACCCAATTAGATAACCAATGGCAAGAAGCTAAAATACTCATGGCAACGATTGAGAGTTCAGAATTAACAGATCCCAAAGTCGGGAGTAAGCAGCTCTTATTCCGTCTTTTTCATGAACAAGGTGTGAGAGTTTTTAATCCTTTTTCTCTTGTTGATCAATGTTCTTGTTCGCGTGAAAAAATCAAAGGAATCCTAGAAGGCTTCCCGATTGATGAACGCAATAAAATGGTTAAAAATAAATATATTTCAGTGACATGTGAATTTTGCTCAAAAACATATCGTTTTACACCGCAAGAATTTTTGGAAGAAAAAATATAATCAACTTCATAAAAATGATAAAGCCCATTTTATTCGCGCTATAAAAACTTAAAGCATAAGCTCATATGAAGCTCTTGAATATTTCTTTCCTTAGCATTTTTCGATGTATGCCAATGATCTTTCTGTTGAAATCACTATTCACTCGATATGCCTTTTTAAAAAGAGAAGCCCTGTAAAAGATACTTTCTTTTCTCGAAAGGGCTTCTTTTTGACTATAGTCATATTTTCTTACTCGAATTTGTCTTATTTAAGAGTCAAAAAAGATCATTGGTTATGATCATAAGAGGAATTATCGAGAGAATAAGAACGTATAAAAAAGACTCAATATGAACCTTATGAAAACTCTTACGAACAGAGGGGGTGTATAGGGCATAAATAGAAAAATGACACTGCGAGGGAACGGATTTGTCATTTTTTAGGTGTTTTTTCTACAGATATCTTTTCACATGTGTGTTTGAATCAATAATAGTAATCCTGTTAAAATTTTATCTTTTTATAAGTCTGCATGACCGTATTTTTCAATTTAAAACGTTGTTCATGACACTTCTATTTGAAAAATGTACAAAAAGGCATTTTTAGTTTTTTCTAAGATATTTTTTTGATTCAACATAAGAAGATGTGAAAAAATCTCATAGTACTTGGTGTTTTCATTGAATAGAGAGAAATGATAAATTACATTTATAAATCAATATGTTGATATTTCATTTTTTCTTCTGTCATGATTGCTTGTTCAATTTTGGGGAGGATCTTTTTTTGATAAATTTGCCATGTTAAGGGACCAACATGTTTGGCAATAATGATGCTCTCTTTATTTAAGAGAAAGGTTTCTGGTGGTCCATATACCCCCCAGTCAATGGCTGTATATCCTGAAACATCAAAGCCAATCAATTTAAAAGGATTACCAAAACGATTTAAAAAACGCAGGGCGTTTGCTTTGTTATCCTTATAATTAATACCAATTAGATCAAAACGTTTATCTTGTGCAATTTTCATAAGAAGAGGATGCTCTTCACGACAGGGTAAACACCAAGAACCCCAAAAATTGACCAATGTGACACGTCCTTTAAACTGTTTTGAATGAAGATAATTTTCCTGATCAAGAAGAGGAAGGTGTATATCAGGGGCTGGTTTCCCAGCCAATGCATTTGGGAGAAGAGAAGGATCTTGCGGGTGTTTTTTATGCATAAAGTTGAAAAAAAACACCATGAGAAGAAGAAAAAGCACAAATGGTCCAAAAAGAACAAACAAAACAGGCAAAGATATATTTTTTTTAAGTTTTGGAGGGATGTTCTTCATTGTATTTTTCTTTTTTTGACATTTCTTTTTTGTTTAGCTGTTGGAGAATTTTTTTTTGGTAGAAAGCTTTGCAAAGAATATAGCCAATAAGACAGAGGAGGGATATTGCAGAAAGTGTATAGCTTAAAACAACAATTTGCTTGTGTTTAAGGGTACCAAGGAAAAAATCGATTTTCAAAGACAGGTTTCCTAAAAGTCCGCTGTGGATGTCATTTAGGTCAAGCATGATGAAGAGTCCTGTTGTTGTGCACGACGGGATTTTTTAATCTGAAGTATTTTGATATAACGGCTATTGATTTCATTTCGCATAGCCATCAAATAGAGCACAATAAACATAAAGACGAAACAAAATAACATGGTTATAAGGGGCCATAACATAGCCTTGTCGATTGTTGGTCCTCCAGCACGTAACAAGGAGGCTGGTTGATGCAATGTATTCCACCAATTAACGGAAAACTTAATAATAGGGATATTAACAAAACCAACAAGGGTAAGAATTGAAGTCGCACGAGCAGCTTTTACTTGATTGTCAAAAGCACGTCCAAGCAAGATAATGGCAAGGTAGATAAAAAGCAGGATTAAAACCGATGTTAATCGTGCATCCCATACCCACCATGTTCCCCAGGTAGGGCGCCCCCAAAGCGCTCCTGTCATGAGGGCCAAAGCGGTAAAAATTGCTCCCATGGGCGCCCCACATTTAAGAGCCACATCAGCAAGATGATATTTCCAAATCAAATTTCCGAATGCTGCTGCACTCATCGTTATATAACAGAATGTAGACAACCACGCGAAAGGGACATGGAGATACATAATCTTAACAGTCATACCCTGTTGATAGTCGTCTGGTGAATGCATCACTAGAATAAGCCCTAAGATCAGAAGACATAACGTTATGCTGGCGAGCCATGGTAAAATGATTTTACTTATTTTCATAAAACGGGAAAAACTTGCAGGGAGTGATCTCATTTTATGTGCGTGAGATGGTTCATTCATGAAATTTATAATAGGCAGAATTTTTCTATGCGGCAATCATCTTTTACTATTCGGATAAAATCTTGAGCGTTAGAGAGGCAACAAAAGAGCTAAAGAGACTCAAAAAAAGTGAAAAAGCGCTAAGAAGAGCTAAGGAAGTGAGAAAAGAGGCATTTGGATTTGTTGGAGCTGTCGCCGCTGAAACGCCAAAAATCATAATTGGAATGATCCACGGCAAGATAATGATAAAAATAAGAAGAGTGCTATGTAACAATGAGCTTGCAAGTGCCGCTCCTATGGCGCCAATAAAAATAATAGCTGGTGTTCCGCATAAAAGGGTAAGTATTGTTGTAAAAGTTATCGTGACATCTAAGTGGAGCATGAGAGCTAAAATAGGCGTGGTAAAAATGAGAGGAAGCATCGTACCTACCCAATGGGCGATGCATTTGGTAAAGACGATCAATGTAAAACTTTGTCTTTGTCCTGAAAGGATAAATTGGTCGAGATTACCATCATCACGATCGATTTGAAAAAGTTTGTTCAGGTTGAGGAGTCCTGCGAGAAGGGCTCCAAACCACAATATCCCTGGCCCTATTTGTGCAAGAATTTTTGGATCTGGTCCAATGGCAAAGGGAGTTATGACCACAACAGTGATGAAGAACAATAGTCCTGTTAGCGAAGAGGTTTGTGGCGCTAATAATAGTTTAAGATCACGCCAGAACAGTGCTTTCATTTTATTCTCTCCTAGAAAGGTAAAAATTTTTCTAGAGCGATTGTATGGTTTTCTGGAATACCTAAGGAATTATGAGTTGCGGCAATAATCATACCCCCTTGATTGAGATGGCGCTGAAAAATACGAGCAAGGCGTTTGTGAGCATGGCTATCAAGTCCTGATATTGGTTCATCTAAAATCCAAATAGGGCGATAGGAGAGCAAAAGACGAGCAAGAGCGACACGCCTTTGTTGCCCAGTTGACAGTGTGTTAAAGGGTAAATATTCAAGATCAGAAAGACCAATATCGGCAAGGGCTTCATAGGGGGAGTATAGAGGCTGTCCATAAAGCTCTGCCCAAAATTGCAAATTATCAATGACAGATAAGAAAGGTTTCATGGCATTTTGAGATCCGAGATAATGGCACGCAGTGGCAACAGGGTATCTTTGTTCATCGTCTTTAAGGACGATATGGCCTTCAGCAGCTTCAAGAAGACCGACAATGATTCGCAGTAATGTAGATTTTCCGATTCCATTTGGTCCGGTGATGGTCATCAGTTGCCGTGGAAATAAATGAAAAGAAAGACCTTTGAACAGAATTTCCCCGTTTCTGTAAGCTGCTAAATCTTTGCCTGATAACACCATGTGATTGCCTATTTTTATATTTTCCTATTCTTTATTGCATTATTGCATAAAAAAACACGTTTTTTTATGCAATTGTCCCTAGAATAGTTCTAGAAATAGTTCTATAAGGGAGGTGTTACATCAAGATCTGGTGTAGAATGGTTTTTGGCGCTGATTTCCGCATTTACCTGTGAAAGGTGGAGGGGGAAATGGATGGCGGAGGTAATTGCGTCTGCGCTCAAGCTGCGACCTTGACTCGTAGTTTGTGTTGTTCATTCCTGGAAATTGGGTGGTTTATAGTATGAGGGTGGACAGTCATGACTCACATTGATAGCTTTAATTGTCGCAGAACATTAAAGGTTGGTGGCAAAGAATATACTTATTATAGCTTAATCGAAGCGGAGAAGAATGGGCTTGAAGGCATTTCGCGTTTACCGTTTTCGATGAAAGTTATTCTCGAAAATTTATTGCGCTTTGAAGATGGTCGCACAGTTAAAAAGGAAGATATCCTCAGTGTTTCTAAGTGGTTAAGCGACAAAGGGAGCGCAGGAGCAGAAATCGCCTACCGTCCTGCACGTGTTCTTATGCAAGATTTTACGGGTGTTCCGGCTGTTGTTGATCTTTCTGCAATGCGTGATGCTATGGTAAAACTTGGTGGAAACGCTGAAAAAATTAATCCTCTCATCCCCGTTGATCTTGTTATTGATCACTCAGTTATTGTTGATGATTTTGGCACTCCCATGGCCTTTAAGGAAAATGTTGAGCATGAATATGAACGCAATGGTGAGCGTTATCGTTTTCTGAAATGGGGGCAACAAGCCTTTCAAAATTTTCGTGTCGTTCCTCCAGGCACAGGGATTTGTCATCAGGTTAACCTCGAATATTTAGCACAATGCGTGTGGATGAAGAATGAAGAGAGGGGAGAGACGGTTTATCCTGATACTTGTGTAGGAACTGATTCGCATACGACGATGGTCAATGGTTTGGGTGTTTTAGGTTGGGGGGTTGGCGGTATTGAAGCTGAAGCGGCAATGTTAGGACAACCTGTCTCTATGTTATTACCTGAAGTGATTGGTTTTCGCCTAACAGGGAGACTTAAAGAAGGTGTCACAGCCACCGATCTCGTGTTAACGGTGACTCAAATGCTCCGCCAAAAGGGCGTTGTTGGTAAATTTGTTGAATTTTTTGGCCCTGGTTTGGAGCATATGACGCTTGCTGATCGGGCGACGATTGGGAATATGGCACCTGAATATGGAGCAACCTGTGGCTTTTTTCCAATTGATAAGGAGACAGTGCGTTATCTCAACATGACAGGGCGTGATGAAAATCGGATTGCCTTAGTCGAGGCTTACTCCAAAGCACAAGGGATGTGGCATGACGAAAGGGTGGCTCATCCCGTTTTTAGCGATACAATTGAATTAGATATGGGAACTGTTGTTCCTTCTATGGCTGGTCCTAAACGTCCGGAAGGGCGTATTGCATTGGAAAATGTTGGACAAGGTTTTAAGAAGGCATTGGTTGAAGACTATAAGAAAACTTCAGGACAAGATGAGCATTATCCAGTTGAAGGTGAAGAATATACGCTGAGTCATGGTGATGTGGTGATTGCTGCGATTACTTCCTGTACCAATACATCAAATCCAAGTGTTCTTATTGCAGCAGGTCTTTTGGCACGAAATGCGGTGGCAAAGGGTCTCAAAAGCAAACCATGGGTAAAAACTTCTCTTGCACCTGGTTCACAAGTTGTTGAAGCTTACCTTAAAAATTCGGGTCTGCAAAAAGATTTAGATGCATTAGGATTTAACTTAGTGGGGTTTGGATGCACAACATGTATTGGGAATTCTGGCCCTTTGCACCCAGCTATTTCCAAAACGATTAATGACAATGGTATTATTGCAGCTGCAGTTCTTTCAGGAAATCGTAATTTTGAAGGGCGTGTTTCCCCTGATGTGCAAGCGAATTATTTAGCTTCACCCCCGTTAGTTGTTGCCCATGCACTGGTCGGGACGGTGTGTAAAGATTTAACCAAAGAGCCTCTTGGTGAAGATTCAAATGGTCAACCGATTTATTTGAGAGATATTTGGCCAACTTCTCAAGAAATACAGGCATTTATCGAAGAAAATGTCACGCGTAAGGTTTTTGCTGAAAAATATGCAGATGTCTTTAAGGGAGATGAAAATTGGCAAAAAGTTCAGATCCCCACAGGGTCTACCTATTCTTGGGATGAGCAATCCACCTATGTCCGTAATCCACCTTATTTCGATGATATGCAGAAAAATCCTGATGTCTTACCAGATATTAAGGATGCGCGGATTTTAGGTTTGTTTGGTGATAAAATCACGACAGATCATATTTCTCCTGCTGGTTCTATTAAGGCAGCTTCTCCTGCTGGAAAATATTTAATGGATCATGGTGTTAATGTTGCTGATTTTAATCAATATGGGACGCGCCGTGGGAATCATGAAGTTATGGTGCGTGGGACCTTTGCCAATATTCGCATTCGTAATTTCATGTTAGGAGAAAATGGTCGAGAAGGCGGTTATACGGTTCATTATCCCTCAGCAGTAGAACAAACCATTTACGATGCAGCGATGGTGTATAAACAAGAAGGTATTCCGCTCGTTGTTTTTGCGGGGATTGAATATGGCAATGGATCATCACGCGATTGGGCCGCCAAGGGGACTAATCTTCTTGGTATCAAAGCGGTGATTGTGCAATCTTTTGAAAGGATTCATCGCTCTAATCTTGTTGGTATGGGGATTGTTCCTTTTGTCTTTGAGGAAGGGTTAAGTTGGAAATCTTTAGGCTTAAAGGGAGATGAAAAGGTAACAATTGAAGGGATTCATAACTTGAAACCTCGTCAAAAGACAGTGGCGACAATTACTTTTTCTGATGGTACAGTAAAAACTGTTCCATTATTATGCCGTGTTGATACTGAAGATGAGCTAGATTATTTGCATCATGGTGGAATTTTACAATATGTCTTGCGTAAGCTAGCTGTTTAAATGCCTTTGTTCGTTGAGGAATATCTTTAAACGATTAAGCTATAAAGTTGCGGATCAAAGAATTTGGTTTCGTTTTTTATGTTTGTCTTTGAAAATTTAATTGACGTTGGCTTTGACATTGCGCTATAAGCCACATGAATTATAGGCAGCTTTATAGTTTTGCTTGAGTTAGGTTTGTTTACATTGGTAGAGTTATTATTAAGGCTCATTTTACCAAGGTGTTGAAAGAGAGATTATATTTATGGCGAATACACCTTCTGCTCGAAAAGCGGTGCGCAAGGTTGCAGCACGCACACAGGTTAATAGGGCCCGCCGTTCACGCGTTCGTACTTTTATGCGTAAGTTTGATGATGCTATAGCAGGGGGCGATAAGGCGTCTGCAGAAGTTGCATTTAAAAATTTTGAGCCTGAGATTATGCGTGCGGTTTCTAAAGGCGTTTTTCATAAAAATACTGCTGCGAGGAAAGTATCGCGTTTAGCGAAGCGTTTAAAGGATCTCAGCGTTTAAGCTTTTTTTATTTTATTCAGAATCAAGCTAGTACCCGTAAGGGTACTGGCTTTTTATTTATTGTTTCAAACAGTTTCTATTGAAAACAAGAATCGATAACGATTCTCCTCTTGAAAAAGGAGAGAAAGTTTATAGGGGGGCGTATGGTTATCCACAAGCTTTGTGGATTTTTACAGAGTCTTTTTTGTCAAGCATTTTATTTTTTTTTTTAAATCTGAAGAGATTCTTTAATGATTGGTAAATTCAGAGAAAAAAAATGAATTGAATCAATTATTTTTCTCATTCCTCATTGAAATAAGCATTTTTACAGCATTTTTTGAGAGCTTTTGATTTTATTTTGCCCTCTTGCATTTTACCTCTGCTGTTTTGTATGGTTCTTAATGAAGACTAAAAAGCATGAAGGGGTCACATCAGCGCATTATCCTGTATTTTGTTGAATATAAAATCTTTGGTTTAGGCTTTTAAAAAGCTTTTGTGTTGGATAGGTTTTTTGATGGTTTTTTAGTTCTCTTAGTTGGTATGTTTGCCATTTTAGAAGGGTGGGTCATATCATGAGTGCAAGTAAATCTTATTGGTCATCTTTGTTAGTGGGGTTGTGATGAGGCTATCCTAGGGGAGGGTGAGTAATCTTATTTGGGGTAGGGCGTTTTGCCTTCGCTAGATTTATTTTAGCTGTTTGGCAGGACAAAATTTTATTTTTATCAGGATGGAAGATGGTGGATAAATTGAACTCTAAAGCTAGTTCCTTTAAAAGGGTTTCGGTGAATATCCTGTCGGCAGAGAACATAATAAAGAATAGAATGACAGAGAGTGATGATGTTGTTTGTAGAAATGCTTCTATAGGGCATTCTATTGTTTCAGAGGAGGAGAGTGCGGCGGCTTTTGTACGTGTTATGGCACAATTAAAGGCGCAGGTTGGTGTTGAAGCTTATACCAGTTGGTTTGGTCGTGTGAAACTTGCTGAGTATAGTCATACTCTTGTAAAGCTTTCTGTTCCTACTGCTTTTTTACGTTCATGGATTAATAATCACTATGGTTCTCTTTTGACTCATTTATGGAAACAAGAGAACTCAGCAATTCTTCGTGTTGAAGTCATCGTTCGCGGTATGGAACGCGTTTCAAGAGATGTTGTTTGTAAAACAAGTCCGTCTTCTGTTGTGCTGGAGGAGCCGACAACTTCATCTTTTGTTGAGAATTGTGCAGAGCATTCAGCCAAAAGTTCTCAAGCAGGAGTTTTTGGGTCTCCCCTTGATTCTCGCTATACTTTTGAAAGTTTTGTTGTGGGAGCATCTAATCGCGTTGCTTTAGCGGCAGCGCGTTCAATTGCAGAAGGGCATAAAAGTGCTTTGCGTTTTAATCCTCTTTTTATTCACGCGTCTGTTGGTTTAGGAAAAACGCATTTGCTTCAAGCGATTGCTGCTTCTGCATTGAAGCGTTTAACATCTGCACGTGTTATTTATTTAACGGCTGAATATTTTATGTGGCGTTTTGCAACAGCTATTCGTGATAATGATGCTCTTTCTTTTAAAGAACAGCTTCGCGATATCGACCTTTTGATTATTGATGATATGCAGTTTTTGCAAGGTAAGTCGATACAACATGAATTTTGCCATTTGCTTAATATGTTGCTTGATAGTGCAAAACAGGTTGTTGTCGCTGCAGATCGTCCACCAGCGGAATTAGAATCGCTTGATCTTCGCGTTCGGTCTCGTCTTCAGGGAGGAGTTGCCCTTGAAATTGAGGCACCAGATTATGAAATGCGTTTGCAAATGTTGCGCCAGCGGTTGAAGGTGGCACAGCAAGATGATGGCATGATATCAATTTCTGATGATGTCTTGGAATATATTGCAAAAACGGTTTTAGGGTCAGGGCGCGATATTGAAGGTGCATTTAACCAGCTCTTATTTCGTCAATCTTTTGAGTCTGATTTATCTTTAGAACGGATTGATGAGTTATTAGGTCACTTGACACGCCCAGGTGAACCTAAGCGTATTCGGATTGAAGAAATTCAGCGTACGGTAGCACGCCATTATAATGTTTCTAAACAGGACTTGTTGTCTAATCGTCGAACACGGACGGTTGTAAAGCCACGGCAAGTTGCGATGTATCTAGCGAAAGTATTAACGCCTCGCTCGTTGCCAGAAATTGGTCGTCGTTTTGGTGGACGTGATCATACAACAGTTTTACACGCAGTGCGTAAAATTGAAGATTTGGTTTGTGGTGATCAGACCTTGGCCAAGGAGCTCGAATTGCTTAAGCGGTTGATTGGAGAACAGGCTGTATAGTGTTTATCGTTTTTTCTTTGAAGAAACTTTAAGGGATTTAAGAAGGAATTTGTTTTTTCTTATGCAGGAGTGACTTGCCATTTTAAAAGAGGTTTAATAAACTCTAGCAAGCGATTCTTTAAACAAGGATCTGTTATTTTAATTCTAAGGAATTCTTATCGTTTTTGGTAAATCATACGGGGCTTTTATGCGTATTACAGTGGATCGCAATCAATTTCTCAAGTCTCTTGGTCGTGTTCACCGTGTGGTAGAACGCCGTAATACTGTTCCTATTTTATCGAATGTGCTGATTGATGCAGAAGATGGTCATGTGCAGTTAAAGGCAACAGATCTCGATTTAGAGGTTACAGAATCTTTTACAGTCAATGTTGAACAAGCCGGAGCAACAACTGTTCCGGCACATTTGCTTTATGATATCATTCGAAAACTTCCTGAGGGCAATGAGGTTGTATTAGCCATCGATGAGAATCAATCGAGTACACTGTCCGTTATTTCGGGTTGTGCGCATTTTCAACTTCAATGTCTTCCAAAGGCAGATTTTCCAGAGTCACTTCCTGGGCAGTTTGGTTATCGCTTTTCTCTATCGGCTTCAGGATTGAAACATTTACTTGATTGTACGCAATTTGCCATTTCTACTGAAGAAACCCGCTATTATCTTAATGGTATTTACTTCCATGTTATTCATGATGATGTTTTGAAACTGCGTTTGGTGGCAACGGATGGTCATCGTTTGGCACAAGTTGAGATGGGAGCGCCTTCGGGAATTGAAGGAATGCCCGGTGTTATTGTTCCTCGTAAAGCTGTGGGAGAGTTGCAAAAACTTCTTTCAGAAGAAAATGATGGTGATGTATGTATAGAGCTTTCAGAAACAAAAATTCGTTTTTCTGTAGGTTCTGTGATTTTTACATCAAAGTTAATTGATGGAACATTTCCAGATTATCAACGTGTTATCCCTCTTGGAAATGATAAAGAATTAGTTGTTAATAGACAGGATTTTTCTTCAGCGGTTGATCGTGTTTCAACGATTTCGAGTGATCGGGGGCGTGCAGTTAAGTTAACGATTGAGCATGGACAGTTAAGGCTTGTTGTGAATAGTCCTGATTCGGGCAGTGCGGAAGATCAATTATCCGTAACTTACACATCTGAACCACTTGAGATAGGGTTTAATTCACGGTATCTTTTGGATATTGCTGGGCAGCTTTCAAGCGATGAGATGGTTTTTATGTTGGCTGAAGCTGGAGCGCCAGCTCTGATTCGTGATAATGATGATGCGGATGTGCTCTATGTACTGATGCCTATTCGTGTTTAGGGGCGATTGTTTTGCAATGCATGGCAAGTCATGTGCATAAAGTGTCTGTGAGGCAGCTAAAGCTTTTACGTTATCGCAATTATTCTTTTTTTAATATTCATTTTTCGGGTCAGCATGTGGTTTTTACGGGCCACAACGGTGCGGGTAAGACGAATCTTTTAGAGGCGTTATCTTTTCTTTCTCCGGGTCGTGGTTTGCGACGGGCTGCATATTCTGATGTTAGCTTTATAGATGGTGGCGGTGAAGGATTTGTTATCTTTGCCTGTCTTGAATGTGCTCTTTATGGTGAAGTGAAGATTGGTACAGCTTTGGAGGTTAGCGATAACAGTCGAAAGGTCCATATTAATGGTGTGAATGAGCCAAGTGATTGCTTAACAGATTACTGTCATATTAGTATCTTAACACCCTCTATGGATAGTCTTTTTACCGGCCCCTCGCTTGAACGCCGACGTTTTTTGGATCGTATGGTTTTGGCCATTGATCCTTTGCATAGTCGCCGCATATCCGATTATGATAGAGCGATGCGCGCACGTAATCGTTTGTTTTTGGATGGCAATGAAGATACTGCTTGGTTTGATGCTTTAGAAAAGCAGATGGCAGAATTGGCAACAGCTATTTCTGCGGCGCGTATTGATGTTATTCGGCTTGTAAATGACATGTTTACACAAATGCCATCTCAGATACCCTTTCCACGGACTTTTTTGCAAATTGATGGTTTTTTAGAAACAGCTCTAAGGAGACTATCAGCCACTGAAGTTGAAGAGCAATTTTGTGATTTGTTGCGGCGTAATCGCGCAATGGATCGTGCTGTTGGGCGAACATTAGAGGGCCCCCATCGCACAGATTTACAAGTTTTTTATGCAGATAAAAATAGAGCAGCAACATCTTGTTCAACAGGTGAACAAAAAGCTCTTTTGACAGGTCTGGTTTTGTGTCATGCTCGTCTAACGGGTATGATATCGGAAAGGGCTCCCATTCTTCTTCTCGATGAAATGGCTGCTCATCTTGATTCACATCGACGTGCTGCTTTATTTGATATTCTTGATGATTTAGCTGTGCAAACATTTATGACAGGAACAGATCGTCTTTTATTTGATGACTTAAAAGGACGTGCAGAATTTTTTGAAATTAAGGATGGCGCTTTATTGCTGTAAAAAACATGCTAAATATTTTTTTAATAAGTGATAGTCGAGAAGAAAAGGCTTGCTATGTCTGTGATGATAACGATTTTAAATGGTCCTAATTTAAACTTTCTGGGTCAACGTGAGCCAGAAATTTATGGAACTGAAACTTTAGAAGATATAGAAAAAAGTTGCAGAGAATGGGCAAAAAGAGTTGATGTTATCGTAAATTTTTATCAAAGTAACTATGAAGGTCAGCTAGTAGAATGGATACAAGAAGCAATAGGGTTAAGTTCTGGATTGATCATCAACCCAGCGGCTTATAGTCATACATCTGTCGCTCTTCTTGATGCTCTAAAAATGTTTTCAGGGCCAAAAGTAGAAGTTCATTTATCCCATATTTATCAACGCGAAGCTTTTCGTCATCATTCTTATACATCTGCAGGTGTAGACGCTATCATAAGTGGGTTTGGAAGTGATGGATATCGGTTTGCACTTGAGTATATTGCAAAACAATTAATAAGTTGTAAAGGTAAAGAGTTAAGTGTTGGATAAGAGTAATATAGACATTGAATTCACTTGATAATTATTTTCAAATCTGTACAATATGAGGTATTATATTTATGGCAATTTTTAGTGCATATGACGGGGGTAAAAGAAGATGAAAAGCTTTGTTCGACAATTAGGAATGCTTGTGATTTTAGGGGAAGCACTGCTTTTGTCTGGTTGTAAAATGGATGTCCTTCAACCATCAGGTTATGTAGCACGTCAGCAGCTCATTTTGATTGTTATTTGTGTGCTTGTTATGCTTTGCGTTGTCATTCCAGTCATGGTGAGTGTGGTATTTTTAGCGATAAAATATCGTGCATCGAATACGAAAGCGAACTACTCTCCTGATTGGGCGCATTCAAATAAAATTGAAGCTGTAATGTGGGGTATCCCAATTGTAATTGTAATGGTTTTAGGTTCACTAACGGCTTATTATACCTATAAGCTTGAGCCTGCTAAGCCTCTTCCAATAGAGGTTGTGGGTGAAGGAGAGCCATTGCAGATTGATGCTATAGCTCTTGATTGGAAATGGGTTTTTATTTATCCTCAATATGGTGTTGCATCGGTCAATGAAATTTACGCGCCTAAAGGACGTCAAGTTTTATTGCAATTGACGTCAGAAAATTCTGTCAATGCCTTTTGGGTCCCTAAATTGGGTACAGTTCTTTACGCTATGCCGCAGATGAATGCTAAGTTGCATTTGATCGCTGAAGAACAAGGCGTATTCAAGGGGACCTCAGCAAATTACAGCGGCGATGGTTTTTCAGGGATGCGGTTTAAGTGGCATTCTGTGTCTTCGCAGGATTTTGAAGATTGGATTGTAAAAGCTCGGGCTAATGGTCGAGCACTTGATCGTAAATCTTATCGTCAACTTTCTATTGCGCCTCGTATGGGCGATATTGCTGCGAAAGAGAAAGATGCTGAGGTTCGTTATTTTGCACCTGTTGAGAAGCGGCTTTACTATCGTATTGTTAATCGGTGTGTCGATGAAAATACGGTATGTAATGAAGATTTAATGAAACGTGCTGCTGCTCAGACACTGTGGGGTGCGCTGTGTTCAGTATTTGATCCTGATGTTATTTAAAGGGTCAATAGAGAAAGAGCCCTTTTAACATAAGGTTTCTTTTAAACTTGAATTTCATTTGAAATGGGTTGAGAAATGTTTGGAAGACTTACAGATCCTACGGCAGGTGCTTTTCATGCGCTTGCACATGAGCCGATCGTTTTGTATACATGTATCGCGATTGTTGTAATTGGTTTAGTTGCTGTTGTTGCTTTAACAGTGCTTGGGTGGTGGGGGATTTTATGGCGAAATTGGATTACAACTGTTGACCATAAACGCATTGGTATTATGTATATAGTTCTTGGAATTATTATGCTTGTTCGCGGTTTTGCGGACGCACTTATGATGCGAACGCATCAAGCTTTAGCTCTTGGGAGTGAAACAGCAGGTTATTTGCCCCCTGAGCATTTTGATCAAATTTTTTCGGCGCATGGCACGATCATGATTTTTTTCATGGCTACGCCCATTTTATTTGGTCTTTTCAATTATCTTATACCGCTTCAAATTGGTGCGCGTGATGTTGCTTTTCCCTTTGCAAATAATCTAGGTTTTTGGATTACGGCAGCTGGGGCAATCTTGATTAATATATCACTAGGTGTTGGTAATTTTGGTCGTGGTGGTTGGCTCATGTATCCACCTTTTACAGAATTGCAAACGAGTCCAGATACAGGGGTAGACTATTATTTATGGTCACTTCAGCTTTCTGGTATCGCGACAACAATGGGGGCAGTCAATTTTGTTGCGACTCTGATTAAAATGCGTGCTCCTGGAATGACAATGATGAGAATGCCTGTTTTTTGTTGGAGCGCTTTTGTCAGTAATGTCCTTATTTTAGTGATTTATCCTGTCTTAACTGTCGCTTTTGCACTTTTGGCCTGTGATCGTTATTTGGGTATGAATTTCTTTTCCAATGTTGGTGGCGGAAATCCGATGGTATGGATTAACTATGTTTGGGTTTTTGGTCATCCTGAGGTTTATGTTTTGGTTGTTCCTGCTTTTGGAATTGTTTCTGAGGTCGTATCAACTTTTTCTTCAAAACGTCTCTTTGGTTACACTTCCATGATATGGGCTATGGTGGTTATTTTGATTCTTTCGCTTCTTGTTTGGGGGCATCATTTCTTCACAATGGGTGGCGGTGAAGCTGTAAATACCTTCTTTGGTATCGCAACGATGATTATTGCCGTTCCAACAGGTGTAAAAGTTTTCAATTGGTTGCTCACGATGTATAAAGGAAGGATACGCTTTGAACCTCCAATGCTTTGGTGCATGGGCATGATCTTTACCTTCGTTGGTGGTGGATTAACGGGAGTTCTCTTATCGATTGTCCCTGCTGATTGGCAGTTTCATAATTCGCTGTTTTTGATAGCGCATTTTCACCATACAATTATCGGAGGCGTTGTTTTTGCTTATCTAGCTGGGCTTGCTTTTTGGTTTCCAAAAGTTTTTGGTTATAAACCAAATCGCATACTAGGGATTGCATCTTTCTGGTGTTGGTTTATTGGTTTTTATCTTGCCTTTTTCCCTGTTTATGCCCTTGGTTTAATGGGAGCGACGCGTCGTCTTCAGCATTATATGGAACCTAGTTGGCAACCAATGTTTATTATTGCTGCTCTAGGTGCTTTTATTATCTTACTTGGTATCCTTTGTTTTGTGTTACAGGTTGTTTTGGCAATTTGGTACGGTATTAAGCATAAAGGTCACTTACCGGTAAGGTTAAATGATTCTTGGGGTGATGCACGTACACTTGAATGGTTTACCTCTTCACCGCCTCCTTCCTATAATTTTGCTCTTCTCCCAAAGATACAGTCTGATGATGCTTATTGGAATATGAAGAAAAGTGGTTATCAACGCCCGACAAGTGGATTTACAAAAATTCATATGCCGTCGAATACATCGGCTGGAATTATTGCTGGTTTCTTCTCATTAGTTGTTGGTTTTGCGCTTGTTTGGCATATTTGGTGGCTTGTTGCGATCGGATTGATTGGTTTTATTGCAACGCTTGTGTGTCATTCATTAACAGGTGATCACCATGGTTATTATATTCCAGCTGAAGAAGTACAAAAAACTGAAGATACCTTTACAGCTGTTCTTAAAGAGCAAGGAGTGACAGTATGAGTGCAGTAACAATGAATAATGCGAGTACTGTGGATAAACTTCACCACGATAGTAGCTCGGTCATGACGTTTGGTTTTTGGGTCTATATTCTTTCAGACTTAATCCTGTTTTCGACACTTTTTTCAAGTTTTGCTGTCTTTTCTGCTTCTTATGGGGGCGGTAAAGCGGGCAATGAATTTATAGATTTAAAGTTTGTTTTAGTTGAGACTGCTTTCTTATTATTTTCATCCGTCACTTATGGTTTTGCAATGGTACAAGCACATAAAAACAACATCAGTGGTGTGCGTTTATGGATGGCTATTACCTTTGTATTTGGGTGCTGCTTCATTGGTATGGAACTTTACGAATTCCATGAATTGTTGGGTGAGGTTTTTTATTATGATCCAAATGCTTATGCGGGTATCGATTCTGCAACAGGTTTACAGCTTTTTGGACGAGAAATTCTCTCTGCTTATTGGTCAGCATTTTTTGCTTTGGTTGGCACCCATGGACTTCACGTAAGTGTTGGTCTTCTTTGGATGGTTGTGATGTTTTTTCATCTTCGTCGTAATGGCTTGGATCAGAATAATAAAACACGTTTAGCATGCCTTTCCATTTTTTGGCATTTACTTGATATTGTATGGGTTGGTGTTTTCACCATGGTTTATCTATTAGGAGCGTTGTGATGAGCATGCAAAATGAAACACATGGTCCCAGTACTGGTTCCTATTTGGTTGGTTTTATTCTGGCTGTATTTTTTACCTTGGGTTCTTTTATTCCTGTAATGTATGGAATGATGGAAAGTTGGGCAATTAGTACAAAGGTTGCGTATCTTATTGGGATGGCAATTATTCAGATTATAGTACAAATTGTTTTCTTTTTACACTTGAACTCTGGTCCAGATGCCAAATGGAATTTAAGCGCTTTATGGTTTGCTGCTATTTGCGTTTTTGTTATTATTGGAGGTACGTGGTGGGCTATTTCCCATTTGAATTATAATATGATGGGTGGCTCAGGACGTGTTATTGAACCAGAAATATCAAGAATGGATGATTCTTCAGTATCTGAGCAGTTATCAAACAAAGATATATCTGTAAGAAAACAGTCAGAAAATATGCTGGACTCAGAAATATCCATGGAGCAAGTTCCAAGTATGCAGACTCCCGTGGATCAAGCGCCTGGTTCAGAAGTGCCCATGGAACAAGTTCCAAGTATGCAGACTCCTGTGGATCAAGCACCGGGTTCAGAAGTGCCCATGGAACAAGTTCCAAGTATGCAGACTCCTGTGGATCAAGCACCGGGCTCAGAAGTGCCCATGGAGCAAGTTCCAAGTATGCAGACTCCTGTGGATCAAGCGCCTGGTTCAGAAGTGCCTATGGAGCAAACTCCAAGTATGCACTCTCCCGTAGAATAGTTGTAAAAAATACCTATAGAGCTGATGCGGCATGTATCAGCTCTATAGGTGTTGTCGAAAAAAATCGTAGGGTATGAAGAAGAGGCTAAGTGTAAGATATCAGGGGAATGCGTATCATGGTTTTGAATACACTTGTATTTTTAACAAGACGGTTCCTTGAGTATTTAATCAAGCTTTAATTTTTGAAACAAATGGCTATTTGTAAAAAAATATAAAATTTGTACAATTCAATACAAAGAAAGAGGGCGTGAAAAACAGTTTTTATGTTGTGTGAAATAAAGCTACGAAGAAGTAACGTTTTAGCTTTACAGGATTTATATTAAAGAGAGCAGTGAGGTTATTTATAATAATAACGTGCAATTTAAATCAGCAATTTAGAAAATAAACAGAAAACTTAATGAAAACCGTTGCAATGACAGTTATTGGTGCTGGTTCTTTTGGTACTGCATTAGCGATTGCTCTTGCTCGTAATGGTCATAATGTTTTACTTTGGGGATATAATTCTCAACACATCAAAAAATTACAAGAACAGCGTTGTAATCAAGTATATTTACCTGATATTCGATTTCCTGAAAATTTATTCCTTGAAGCTTCGCTTAAAACTGCGATAACAGCAAGTGATAATATACTAATGGCTGTTCCAAGCCATGTATTTCATCAAGTGTTGTATAATATTCAGCCTTATTTGGATCAACATTCACGCGTTATTTGGGCAACGAAAGGTTTAGAACGTGGTACAGGACGTCTCTTACAAGATGTCGCTCGTGAGATTCTAGGTGAAAAAATCCCTTTAGCTGTTTTTTCTGGACCAACTTTTGCTAAAGAACTCGCTATTGGTTGGCCTACTGCAATGACGATAGCTGCTTCTGATGTTGGGTTTGCTAAAGAATTGCAGCAACTTTTTCATTGTGACAAAAGTTTTAGAGTTTATAAAAGCTCAGATATGATTGGTGTTCAATTAGGGGGAGCCGTCAAAAATGTTATTGCTATTGGTGCAGGAATATCAGATGGCATGGGATTGGGGGCCAATGCACGAATAGCTCTCATCACACGAGGACTCGCTGAAATTAGTCGTTTAGGGGGGGCTATGGGGGCTGAGCTTTCCACATTTATGGGAATGACAGGCTTAGGTGATCTGGTTTTGACATGTACTGATAATCAGTCGCGTAATCGTCGTTTTGGGGTACTTCTTGGTAAAGGAATAGATATAAAAGAAGCGGAAAGACAAATTGGTCAGGTTGTGGAAGGGTATTTGAATACCAAGGAAGTACATACGTTAGCGCAACGTATTGGGGTAGAAATGCCTATTGTAGAACAAATCTATCAAATTCTCTATGGTGGTAAAAATATAACTGAAGCAGCTAACACATTACTAAGTCGCACTCTCAAGGACGAAATATAATGGTATCCTGTATTCTTAAATAATTTCAATCGTAACAAATAGAAATATAAAATAGATTGTATTGATGATTGTATAAGACTATTACATCTCAGAAAATTACAGATTCATATCATTCGATTTTTTTATGAAATATGGCAGAAATATAAAAGTTTTGGCTCTTATTAAGTATCTCTTTGAAAATAAACTATCATTTCCACTTACATATATTTGTTTAATGTAATGAAAGAGACATTTTAATTTTTTCTTAACCGCCTCTTACAATAATATTTGAAGAATAGTAGAAAATCCATGGGAGAGTAGCACCTTATTTATATAAAGTTAAGCTAGAAATATCATTGCTATTATCCAATTTCCAATATTATTTGTGCGTTTAATAGTTTTTGTATACTAGAGGGGGAGGGTATTACGTATCTAGCATACAGAAGCTGTAACAGCAGAGAAAGCTCGAAACGCCTTAATTTCGTCCTAAATATGTTGCGGCTTTGGGGTTGATGTTGATTTACAAGCTGTAGAAAAAGCATGGGCTCTGCTAGGAAAACAACACCATAAAACACAAAGCTTTCTAGCAAAATGGATTGGAAAGATAGATTAGTTTTTTATAAAACGCTTTGCAAAACAATAATAATGACACAATTGGCTTTGTGTTTGCTTATCCTTATAGAGGAGCGTACACGTTCTTTGCGTTATATTCATAAAGGCTAGCTTGAGAGAAATATATGGATTATCTTTGGCTCGAAAAGTTGAAAGGAAAGCGTAATAACTGCAATAGAATTTCGTTTCCCTTGTCATTAGAGGAATTAAAAATTTCTGAAACAAGCCATTTGCTATCTCGTAATGATTTTTTCTGCAATCGGTCATATTCCCTTAGTGAGAATTGTATGTACATCATATGTGCAACAGATTGGATTTGAAAACCTTCTCCATGAGGTTTGGTTTAGTAGAGTAACACCCAATACGCAACCAAAGCACTCTCAGATAATCGATTTTATTTTTTAGTTGGATATTTTTTATCCTTCTTGGGAATCTTCAGTTTTTTTCAGTTCTTCAAGTATTGGCATAGACATGATATTATAGCCTGAATCAACATAATGGATTTCACCTGTAACGCCTGATGACAAATCAGAGAGTAGGTAGAGAGCAGACTTTCCAATTTCGTGAATATTCACGGTACGACGTAATGGGGCATTCCGTCGTTGATGTGAGAATATTGCACGCGCAGCTGCAATGCCATTACCTGCTAAAGTTCTAACAGGACCAGCTGAAATCGCATTGACGCGGATATTTTGCGGACCAAAGTCTGCCGCTAAATAACGGACCATAGCTTCTAAAGCAGCTTTAGCAACTCCCATGATATTATAGTTAGGGACAACTTGCTGTGAAGCGCCATAGGTAAGGGTTAAAAGTGCCCCTCCATGAGGCATAAGCTTTCCCGCACGCTGAGCAATTTCAGTAAAGGAATAAGCTGAAATAACCATTGTACGTTGAAAGTTTTCACGTGTTGTAACATCAACGTAACGCCCTTTTAGCTGATTTTTATCTGAAAAACCAATAGCATGGACAATAAAATCAATCGTTTTCCATTCTTTTTCAAGTTTCTCAAAGACGTCGTCGATACTTTCAATTTTTTCAACATCACATTCTAGAACTAATTTGCAGCCAAGCTTATCTGCTAGGGGCTGAACACGTTTTCCGAAAGCATCTCCTTGATAAGTTAATGCTAATTCAGCTCCTGCTTGTGCGAGTTGACAGGCAATGCCCCAAGCAATTGAATGGTCATTCGCAATTCCCATAATAAGGCCACGTTTGCCCTCCATCAAACCTTTCATATTATTCTCCGTAAGACCGTATTTTTTTTCAATTACTAAGAACTTTCATTTATACATAGCGTTGAAAAATAAGCGTTGCATTGGTACCGCCAAAGCCAAAAGTATTTGACAATACGGTATTAAGTTGTTGATGATCGCGTCGTTCACGAACAATTGGCATATCAGCAAAAGCTGGATCAAGTTCTTCAATATGGGCACTTTCACAGATAAAATTATGGTTCATCATTAACAATGTATAGATTGCTTCGTGAACACCTGCGGCTCCTAAGGAATGGCCTGTTAGAGATTTGGTAGCAGAAATGGGGGGGCATTGATCACCTGCTCCAAAAATACGGCGGATAGCTTCTATTTCAGGAGGATCCCCAACAGGCGTTGCTGTTGCATGGGGATTGATATAATCAATTTTATCGTGGACTGTTGCAAGAGCCATGCGCATGCACCGCTCTGCTCCCTCTCCTGATGGAGCAACCATATCATGTCCATCGGATGTCGCACCATATCCAACGATTTCTCCGTAGATTTTTGCTCCACGGGCTTTAGCAAGTTCTAGTTCTTCAAGGACTAAAACGCCAGCACCTCCAGCAATAACAAATCCATCACGATTGACATCATAGGCCCGTGAAGCTTTATGAGGGATATCATTATATCTGCTAGACATAGCGCCCATAGCATCAAATAGAACAGAGAGTGTCCAATCCAAATCTTCGCAGCCACCGGCAAAGACACGATCCTGTTTACCATATTGAATCATTTCATAAGCATTCCCAATACAATGATTGGAGGTAGCACAAGCTGAAGAGATTGAATAATTGACCCCTTTTATTTTAAAAAAAGTTGCCAGTGTTGCAGATGCTGTAGAACTCATTGCTTTAGGCACAACAAAAGGTCCAACACGTTTCGGACCTTTTTGGCGCGTAATGTCGGCAGCTTCGACGATTGACTGTGTTGAAGCCCCTCCAGAGCCCATAATAATACCTGTGTGTTCGTTTGATATTTCATGAGGCTCTAAACCTGCATCGGCAATTGCTTGATCCATGGCAATATGATTCCATGCTGTTCCACGTCCATGAAAACGTAAAGCGCGTCGGTCAACGCATTCTTCTATATTAATATCAGGTTTACCGTAAACTCTGCTACGAAAGCCCAACTCAGCATATTGAGGTGCGTAAGAAATTCCGGATTTTGCTTCACGTAAACTGGTTAAAACGGCTTGGGTGTCATTTCCAATCGCGGAAACAATCCCCATTCCGGTTACAACAACACGACGCATTCATACCTCCTTATTCCATACAGAATAGTAAAAATTCTTCCTGATGAAAATAAATTCAACCTTCTTTGAATAAAGCAACGCGCAAATCATTCGCTTTATAAATAGTTTCTCCATCTGCTTTGAGCCATCCATCAGCTATTCCCAAGACTAAATTTCCCCGTCGAATACGCTTAAAATCTATTTCATATTCAAGAAGTTTGGTTTGTGGTGTTACCATACCTGATAATTTTACTTCACCTGTTGATATCGCTCTCCCTTTCCCTGGTTCTCCCAACCAACCAAGAAAAAAACCTGTTAATTGCCACATACCATCCAATCCAAGACATCCTGGCATAACGGGATCACCTATAAAGTGACAATTAAAGAACCAGTGGTCTGGTGTAATATCAAATTCAGCACGAACCATTCCTTTATCGTATTTGCCACCAGTTTCACTGATTTGAGTGATTCGATCAATCATCAACATTGGCGGTGCCGGCAATTGCGCATTACCCTTACCAAACATTTCGCCGCGAGCGCAGCTTAGAAGCTCTTCATAAGTGTAGCGAGACTTTTGTTCAGCCATGGTTACTCCATTTATTTGCATATATCTTTATTTCTGCGCTTTTCCCCGACCTACTTTTAGAGCAAATTTTAAAGGGAGGGAAATGATTTTATATCATTTTTAATGACAAAAGCCCTTTTTTATGTATTCTACATAGATAATTATTTAAAAATGGAATACAAGATTGCACCATACTATTCCCATTTTTTTTATATTTTTATCTTATTGAAGCAGGAAGATATTTTGGTTTGTAATATGTCAGAGAATGCAGACAATTTAGATATGAATGAAGAGCAACAGTCCACAAAAGAATGTGGAGAGGGTGTGCAATATTATTCCGCTTCTATGTTAGAAAAACGTTTGCGTGAAAATGGTTTGCGTCCAACACGTCAGCGGTTAGAACTTGCACATATGATTTTTTCCGAAGGAAATCGTCATATTACGGCTGAAGAACTCTATGAGGAAGCGGTAAGAGCAGGTGTTCCTGTATCCTTAGCAACGGTTTACAATACGCTTCATCAATTTACAGAGGCGGGATTGTTACGGATTATTGCCGTAGAAGGCTCGAAGACTTGGTTTGATACGAATACCTCTGATCACTACCATTTTTATATAGAAGGTAAAAATCGTATTCTTGATATTCCTTGCAATTTAGAAGAGTCTCCCATTATTGGAAATTTGCCTACACCACCAGAAGGTATGGAAATTTCACATGTTGATTTAATTGTGCGATTAAAACCAAAAAATCAATCTTGTGGTAGGGAGCAGGGATATTTAATAAGGAATAAAAATTAAATTTGATGCGTTTGAGCATTCACCAGCCTTTTATTTTTTCATCAGGATAAATCCCCCATAATTGAGGTTGATGAAGCCATCCATGGACATTATTAAGAGTGATTTCGCACCATTGTCCATCACACTGGTGGATATTGCCAATGACATTAGGCTCTACTTCTGCAACAAGTTCTGAGTTATCGGTGGGTTTTTTTCGCAGCATTAGCCTTTTTGTTTTATCTTTTTGCCATGGAATAGTTATAGCCGTTCGCTTTCCTGATAAAAGCGATTGATATACCCACCCTTCATCGCCTTCTGCATCACGAATTTTGCGCCATTGATCATATTCTTGGATGATTTCAATAGGGAGTCCCTTCTTTTTGTAGGTAAAAATAATAGAATAGTTGCTTCCTGGCCCAACACGGACATTAACACGAGTAGGTTTAATCGAAGCAAATCGCGGAAGCGGTAAACCACTAGGTCCTAAATTTTGATTAAGGGTTTGTGCGTGCAACAAACGTGGTGAACTCAATACAATGACTTTTGTTATTAAGATACATGCAAACATTAAAACGCGAAACCAACGAGAATTTTGCACACTGAACTCCTTTATTTCGTCATATATTGGTCATTTAAAATCTGGAAGATAAGATTGGAGGCTGATAAAAATTATGCCATATCGCCCGTTAACGAGATCTAAACAATGAAAAAATTGTTACGAGAAGAGGCAAATAAAAGTTTGAATTTCTGAGTGCTTAGGGGGTTGATGAGGGGATAGTTGTAAATAAATATTGGATTTTTTGCGAGTTGTATGCGTGAGAAAAATATTAAAACAGCAAAATATATCGTGACTGGAGCAGTTTTTGTATAGGAAATGAGAGCTAAAATGTTGTCTCTTTTTTTCCAAGAGCGTTTCTTGAAATAAAAGTATAATTATGCATGTTATGAACACGAAAACTGTCCAGTAAAGGGATTATGATTTGGCTTGAGAGACAGTTTTGAATGGACAAAAGAATACGCTGAATGAAGCATTTAAGTTTAAAAATATGAGCAACATTATAGAATAGGTTGATATATAAGATCTTATGCAATGATATTGTTTATCCGTACATTAATAAGCAGGTACACCATCATTCTATTTCACAGGTCTCAATGTTATACCGTTCCTATTATTTAGAGCGTTTATAAAAAGCATTTTTATTTTATTTGCAGACAACCCCCGCTTGTCGATGTACAAGCAAAAAAATTGATTCAAGTATGAGAGGATATTGAAGGAATTTGCTGCATGCGGAGTTATTAGCTGATATGAAAGACGATTACTTATGATGATAAATCAATAAGTTATCAATTTTAATTCGTTATTAGAATTGTAAAAACATTTTTATCAAAAATGGGTATATAAGACACTTACATCCATATTAAAATAAGAGTGTTTTCTCTATTTATTTTCAATTTTCGTTTGTTTCAACTCAGTATAAAAAGGTTTGATAAAATAGGAGGGATTATTCAATACGCTTATGAGGTTAATTACCATAAGTGAAGGGAAAAAGAATTATGTGTTTTCATATTCTTACACGCACAATCGCATATTGCGATAATCATTTATGTTTTGCAAACGCATCTAAAATCTTCGAAAGATGCAGAATATTTAAGGACAAAAAAAGAAAATCATCATCAGACGTGCATATAAGAAACAATTTTTAAGAGATAAAAAGAAGGAGAAGAGTTATAGTGAAAAGTGATAATAAAATATCTTACACTCAATCCGCATTTTACATAGGAAAAAATCGCTTAAATCTCTAAAGAAAATGTCGTTTGTTATCTATTATTAAAAATTACAAAGTGAAGTAAACTCCATCTCTATGATAAAAAAATTATCACTTTGTAGATAATTAACACACTCGTTTATATAACTAAAGTCTTCGACAACATCACACACAAAACAACAAATCAAAGCAATCTATCGCAATTGCCTATAAAGATAAAGTCTTTTGGTGGCTTATTCTCTATTTCTTATGCAATTCTATGATGCATCAAAAGCACATCACTTCATTGCACCAGCTCGTCCGTTACTCACAAAACCTTCTCTTTGCGCACGTTTACGAGCAAGCTTACGTGTACGACGAATAGCCTCAGCTTTTTCACGAGCACGCCTTTCAGATGGCTTTTCATAATAACTACGCATTTTCATTTCACGGAAGATACCTTCACGCTGCATCTTTTTTTTCAACGCGCGCAGCGCTTGATCAACATTATTATCACGAACGAGTACTTGCACTATTTATCCTGCTTTTTTCAGTGTCATAAATGATAGGAAAACCTACGTCCTTTTAAAGGCATATCTAAAAAGACAAAGGTTTATATCATACAAATAAGACATTTGTCTATATAGCTTTTTAAAATTCTATTCTTTTTGTAATAAAATGCTTTTTATAATAAAGGATAGAGTTTACGGCTATAACTTATGAAAGCCCTTGTATTTGATCATTTTTGTCAAGATGAATTTTTTCAGCGGCAGGATAATGCGGTAAGCCGGGCATGGTCATAACATCTCCACAAATGACAACAATAAAGCCGGCTCCCGCACAGAGACGAACTTCTCGTACAGGAATTTCAAAATCGACAGGAGCACCATATTGCTTAGGATTAGCAGAAAAAGAATAAGGTGTTTTTGCCATACAAATAGGGTAGGTACCAAAACCTTCTTTTTCCCAAGATTCAAGTTGTTTAAGAATAGGAGATGAGATGATGGCGCCACGCCCACCGTATAGCTTTGTTATAATACAATTAATTTTTTGAATGAGGGGAATATCATCTTGATAGAGAACTTTAAAATCGGAATCTTTCTTTTCAATTAAGGTAACAAGTTCTTGTGCAAGTGCTACTGCGCCTTTTCCACCTTGTTTCCAATGTTTACAAATAATAGCTTTGTGTCCAGTTGTTGCAACTATTTTTTGTAATGTTCTTATTTCAGCATCGCTATCGCTATCAAAATGATTAATCGCTACAACACAAGGGATACCGTAGAGCTTCATATTTTTGATATGTCGTAAAAGATTAGCGGCTCCTTTTTCTAAAGCGGTAATATTTTCTTCTGTCAGGTTATTTTTATCCACACCACCATTCATTTTTAATGCACGAATCGTTGCGACAATCACCGTTGCATTTGGTACAATACCTGCTTGCCGACATTTGATGTTGAAGAATTTTTCTGCGCCAAGATCGGCTCCAAATCCTGCTTCTGTGACAACATAATCAGCGAGTTTTAAAGCGGTTTTTGTTGCTATAACTGAGTTACAACCATGAGCAATATTGGCAAAAGGCCCTCCATGAACGAGAACAGGATTATTTTCAATTGTTTGTACAAGATTGGGTTGTATGGCGTCTTTAAGAAGAGCTGCCATTGCGCCTTCTGCATTAAGATCAGCCACTGTTACGGGTGTTTTATCATAACGATAGGCAACAATAATTTTTTTGAGTCTTTGTGTAAGGTTTTCTAAATTTTCAGAAAGACAAAGAAGTGCCATAATTTCTGATGCAACAGTAATATCAAAACCTGTTTGGCGTGGAAAACCATTTGTTATGCCCCCCAATGAAATAACGATATCGCGCAATGCCCGGTCATTCATGTCAAGAACGCGCTTCCAAACAATGCGACGTGGATCAATGTTTAGAGTATTTCCCCAATAGATATGATTATCGACCATTGCAGCAAGAAGATTATGCGCTGCTGTAATAGCATGAAAATCACCGGTAAAATGTAAATTAAGATCATCCATTGGGACGACTTGCGCATAACCACCACCAGCAGCACCACCTTTTACACCAAAACAAGGGCCTAAAGATGGTTCTCTCAAAGTGGCTATTGTTTTTTTGCCAATGAGATTAAGAGCATCATTTAG
This sequence comes from Bartonella sp. B1099, assembly GCF_944801835.1. GTDB lineage: Bacteria > Pseudomonadota > Alphaproteobacteria > Rhizobiales > Rhizobiaceae > Bartonella. The sequence continues at coordinate 840,681 of NZ_CALYLN010000001.1, forward strand.
TCCAACCGTTGTTGTTGTTTTTCCTTCTCCAGCAGGTGTGGGATTGATAGCCGTGACGAGGATAAGTTTACCATCTGGATTTTTATTGAGTGATTTTATGTAGGAGGAAGAAATTTTAGCTTTGTCATGTCCATAGGGAATGAGATTTTTATGTGATATACCAATTTTTTGTGCAATTTCAGTAATATGCTGCTTTTTAGCAGTGCGAGCAATTTCAATATCTGTTTTAGGCATGGAAAAATTCTTTAAACGGAGCTTTTATTAACATTTGGAATCTGTACTTTATAGATTAATGAAAAAAATCCATAGAAAATAGAAAGTATAAGATAGCATAGAGATCAATGATGTATCGCGCAAGCGATAATACTAAAAGAGCACAAGAAGAGTTTTAGCATTTTTTGGGAAAAAATTCTGTATTTTCAGTTTCGATAAGTTTTTAGCCAGCCTGCAATATCATTCTCAACATGAGCTCATGATGAACATTAGCAGAAAGTTTTTGGGTAATTAATTTAAAAACTTTTTACGCAGCGATATTGATATCTTGTATTTGTTATTCTGGATAGCCTGCTGGAAGAATTTTAGAAGGCGGTAAAAACTGCAATTTATGGAGACATACCTAAAGTTCTTCTTAAGATAGGGCGAACAAAAATGAAATGTTCAGAAAGATTGCTTGCTGGAAAAGATAGAAATAAGCACGTAAAAAATTACCCAACTGATTAGAAAATATAATCCAGAAGAAATCAAAAACAAGCGCATAGATTGCGAAAAAAAGCAACAACACCCACCAACTCATGCAATCACTACGATTATTGCTAATGAAAACACCTTTGGATTAAATTAAAGGCCACAAACATCCCATTCTATCAAAAGGATTAAAAAAACGACTCACACCAGAATGGAATAAAAAGCTATAAGAAATTCAAAGATAGGCAAAAAATAAATTACGTATTAAAAGAATTTAAAAAGCTTGGGTTTGTGAGTAAGATATTGAATTTATTGATAGATGGCGCACCCGAAGAGATTCGAACTCCTGACCCCCAGATTCGTAGTCTGGTGCTCTATCCAGCTGAGCTACGGGTGCACACATTTCAATTTTCTACATTGTCTAAGACAATGGGTTCCTAATCGTTTCATTAAAGAAATGCAAGTGAAACTTGGATCGTCATAAAAAAAATCTCTTTATTTTTATGAAATATTAAAAAAAGTTATAATATATTATGGATTCAATTGGATTTTTGATAAGGTCATTTTTTTGTTATGATCGTACAAAGCAATATGAACGATAGTTAACTTGACGTTTCAGACTATGAACGATAGTCAGCCAGAAATAAGATAAGTTTTTGCGGTGGGGGGTAAGATATATACCTGCTGTTGGTTTTTTGTGTAAAACGCCGATATGACTGTTGAAAACTAGTTCAGATAAACATGATACAGCAAGGGTAGATGTATGGCGTTATTAAAAAAGATCTTTCCATTGGTGTTATTAATTATCGTTTTAACGGTTGCTTATTGGGCTGGAAAACAGAGTGCAGAGCAACCTATTTCTATGGTGAATAAAACGGGTATATCGTATAAAGCTTCAAAGGGAAAAATAGGAAGAGCACCGACGAATGTTGTTGTTGATTTTGTAAAAGTCCAAGATTTTTCTGAACACCTTAACGTTATTGGGAGTGGAAAAGCACTTGCTGAAGTAGATTTAACCCCTTTATCATCAGGTGTTATTGATAAGCTTTTTGTGTCTGCTGGTACAAAAGTACAAGTGGGAGACGTGATTGCAAAGCTTGATTCTAAAAAGGAAGAAATAGCGGCCGCAAAAGCAAAAGTACAACGTGATAATAACGCATTAACGCTTTCGCGGATTCTTAAATTACGAGCTAGCAATACAGCAACAGAAGTGCAAGAAATTACGGCACGCTTAGAGCTAGATAATGCAAATTTTGTTTTACGGAATGCTGAGGTAGATCTCGACCGGAGAACAATTCATGCACCAATCGCTGGAGTTGTTGGTATTCTACCTGTTGATGTGGGAAATAACGTGACCCTTAATACTGTAATAGGACGTATTGAGAATAGGGAACGCATTTTAGTCGATATATGGGTCCCTGAACGATATGTATCGCGTATCCATAAAGGAGATGAGGTCATGGCAACATTAACAGCGCAGCCAGATAAGCCTTTTGTTGGTCATATTTACGCGATTGATAATGTCGTTGACCCAGAAAGCCGTACACTTCATGCTCAGGTTGAAGTCAATAATGAAAAAGATACACTCATGTCTGGTATGTCCTTTTCTGTTGCCTTGCAATTTCATGGTGGTTCTTTCCCTGTTGTTAATCCCCTTGCGATTCAATGGAACAGTAAAGGGTCATTCGTTTGGCGTGTGAGAGAAGGAAAAGTAGAGCCTATACCCGTATCGATTATTCAGCATAAAGCAGATCAAGTTTTCGTGAAAGCCTCTTTAGAAAATGGTGATCAAGTTGTCATTCAAGGGGTGCAAATGCTTTATCCAGGAAGTAAAGTAATTATTGATGATCCAAAGTCCCATCAACAGCAATTATCAGCAGTTTATGGAACGGATATACAGTGAGCCAAGAATTGAGCACAAAACAGCCAATGTCACAAGCGGAGCAAGGGGGTCTCATTGCCTTATTTATTCGCAGACCAGTTTTTACTTTTGTTTTAAATGCCATGATCATCATTGCAGGATTTGCAGCATGGTTGAATGTTGATGTGCGAGAATTACCCGATGTTGATACGCCAGTAACAACGGTTGTAACAATGTTTTCTGGTGCGTCGGCGGAAACAATTGATCGTGAAGTGACAAAAGTTATAGAAGATGCTGTTTCTCGCGTTTCAGGTGTTAAGACGATTTCTTCAACGTCTTCTTTTGGACGCTCCCGTGTGCAGATTAATTTTAATGTCGGTGTTGATTTGAATGTAGCAGCATCTGATATTCGGGATGCTCTGTCTCGCATTGCTTATTCTTTACCCAAAAATGCAGATGTCCCTTTGATCATTAAAGCAGATTCGAATGCTGCTGCCATGATGTATTTGGTTGTGACATCACCAACAATGAGTATTGATGATTTAACCGCAGTTGTAGACGATCAGATTGTTGATGCAATTTCTGCTGTTGATGGTGTTGGTGATGTCCAGATCGCAAGTGCGCGCACAAAGATTTTTCAGATTGATATAGATCAAGCAAAACTTGCAAGTTATGGATTAACTGTTGCAGACATTTCACGTGTTCTTGCTGATATGACAACGGATGTTCCAGTAGGATCATTACGCAATTCTAAGCAAACTTTAGTTGTCCGCGCCACCGCACGTTTAACAACACCAGAATCTTTTGAACAAGTTGTTTTAAAGCCTCGTGTACATCTTGGTGATGTTGCGCATGTAACTTTATCACCCGATATAGAAAACGTTATTCTTCGTATCAACGGAAAGACAGGGATTGGATTAGGTATTGTGCGTAAAGCACAATCCAACACGCTTAACATTTCTGCAGGCGTTAGAGCTGTTGTTGATAACCTAAAAAGTATCGTTCCTTCTTCTGTACATATAGACGTTATTAGTGACGATGCAATTTTTATTAAAAGCGCCCTTCATGAGGTTGAGGTTGCATTGGTCATAGCTATTTTGAGCGTTATTTTGGTTATTTTTCTTTTTCTCAGAGACATTCGTGTAACGCTGATACCTGCTTTATCTCTTCCAGTCGCTTTGATTGGTACTATTGCCGCTATTTATCTTGTAGGGTTTTCATTGAATATTCTCACATTTTTAGGGCTTGTTTTGGCAACAGGGCTTGTTGTAGATGATGCCATTGTTGTTCTGGAAAATATTGTTCGATGGCGCAATATGGGGATAGGTTCTAGGGCCGCAGCGGTATTAGGAACCCGTGAAGTCTTTTTTGCTGTTGTCGCAACAACATTGACTTTAGTGGCTGTGTTTGTCCCTATCTCTTTTCTTCCTGGACAAGTTGGAGGACTTTTTAGAGAATTTGGTTTTGTTTTGGCAATTTCTATTTTGCTTTCTTCAATCGTTGCTTTAACGCTTTGCCCTATGTTGGCTTCACGTTTTCTCAAAGAACATATTGAGGAGAAAGAGGAAAAAGCCCATCATCATTTTACTTTTTTATATAAATGGGGTTCTTTGTTTCATAAGGCATATACTGATAGTTTGCATAAGTGTTTAGAAAAGCCTTGGACTGTTGTTTTTGCTTCACTTGTTTTTGCAGTACTTTGCGTTGGAGGCTATACGAAGTTGCAACAGGAATTAACGCCAGCAGAAGACAGGGCCCTTATCTTTTTGGTCATTAATGGACCACAAGGTATTTCAACACAATATTTGAACGAACAGGTAGAGCAAATTGAAGAAAGTTTACAGCCATTACGTGATGCAGGTGAGATTGCTAACAATTACTCTATTGCAGGTATTGGCGGTTCACCCAATACTGCTTTTTTGGTTTTATTGCTTTCATCTTGGGATAAACGTTTACGCAGTCAGCAAGAAATTGTGAAAGATGTTAATGCGAAGGTTAGGCAATTTCCGGCAGTTTTTGTGTTTGCTGCACAGGGAAATTCTCTAGGTGTGAGAGGAACTGGGCAAGGGTTACAATTTGCAATTCTTGGTAATGATTATGCAACATTACAACCTATTGCTGATCAGTTGGTACGTGTTTTACAAGCAGATCCGCGTTTTATTCGCCCACGTCTTACTGTTGACGCTACACAACCGCAATTTTTTATTGAAATCAATCGAAAAAAAGCCTCCGATTTAGGGATTGATATCACCAATTTGGGCGATACATTACAAGCAATGTTGGATGGTAAAAAGATTGGTTCCATTAACGTGGATGATCATCCTTACGATGTTAAATTGATATCGCATAAAAATCCTATGAAGAGTCCTAGTGATTTAGAAAATATTTTTTTAAAGACCAAAGACAATCGATATGTTCCTTTATCGGTTATTGCGCGTTTACATGAAAAAGCTATCGCCCCCCAATTAAAACGGGAAAAGCGCATGAGCGCTGTTATTTTAAGCGCAAATCTTGCTCCAGATATCACTTTAGGGGATGCTTATCAAACTGTGCAGAAAATTGCTTCTCCTTTGTTATCGAAGGGAACCTATGTGGTCCCCTTAGGAGAAGCCGAAACACTTCATGAAACATCTTCCAATTTTATGATTGTTTTTGGCATTGCCTTTTTGATTATTTTATTGGTTTTAGCGGCTCAGTTTGAAAGCTTTATTTCAGGATTCATTATCATCGCCACTGTTCCATTAGGGATAGGTTGTGCTGTGATTGCTATGCTCTTAAGTGGTGTGAGTCTTAATATTTACAGTCAAATTGGATTAATTTTGTTAATTGGCGTTATGGCAAAAAATGGTATTCTGATTGTTGAATTTGCAGATCAATTACGTGATCAGGGAAGAAATGTGCGTGAAGCTGTAGAAGAAGCAGCAAATATTCGCCTTCGTCCCGTTTGTATGACAATGATTTGTGCCATTCTAGGGGGTATTCCTTTGGTTTTAGCCAAAGGTGCTGGTGCAGAAGCTCGTATAGCTTTAGGCTGGGTTATCGTTGGTGGTTTAGGTTTAGCAACGATTTTTACGCTTTACGTTACACCGGTTGTTTATCTTTTTTTAGGGCGTTTTATAAGACCAAAAGCAGAAGAAGATTTGCGCTTAACCAAAGAACTCAATCAACTTAAATGATGTATCAAGTAAAAAAAATTTGAAAGTTTATTTTTGTAAAAGTATCATTTTAGGATTTTATTTTTTACTTTTATATTCCTTCATTTTTTGTGTGAGCAGTGAAAAGAGCAAACAATCAAGGAGATATTTTCTACTTTGTTATTGTTTAGACAGAGATTTCATGATCAATAACCGTATAGGATAAGCTTATGGCAGATAGCTTTTCGATTCGAAATGAAAAGGCTTTTGAAGCCGCATTAAGAGCTTTAAAAAACCATGCTGCAAAAGATGGAGTCTATGATATTCGTCAGCATTTTATAGAGGATGACCAGCGTTTTTCTCATTTTTCTCTCAGACTTGATGATCTTCTTTTCGATTTTTCAAAATGTGGTGTAACATTTAAAACATTGCAACTTCTAGATGATTTAGCTGTCGCAGCAGATGTGTTGGGTCGGCGTGATGCAATGTTTTCGGGCCAAGCCATTAATACAACTGAAAAACGCTCCGTTCTTCATATTGCATTACGTTTACCTGCCGATGAAATTTTCATGCTGGATAGTCATAATCTTATTCCCGATATTCAAGACGTCCTTAAAGATATGGAGAGATTTTCTGAAAAGGTGCGTGATGGCAGCTATAAGGGAAGTAGTGGAAAGAGAATAAGGGATATTGTAAATATTGGTATTGGAGGCTCTGATCTTGGTCCTGCAATGGTCACCTATGCTTTAAAACCTTATCATGATGGTCCACGCTGCCATTTTGTTTCTAACGCTGACAGTGCTCATATTTCTGATACGCTCTCTCTTTTGAATCCAGCAACAACGCTTTTTGTCATTGCTTCTAAAACTTTTACAACGGCTGAAACAATGGTCAATGCTCAAGTTGCACGTCAGTGGATTTGTTCACATTTAGGGGAAGAAGCTATTCACACGCATTTTGTTGCTGTTTCGAGTGCGCTTGATAAAGTGGCAGAATTTGGCATAGATTCCACAAGAGTTTTTAAATTTTGGGATTGGGTTGGAGGACGTTATTCAATTTGGTCTGCCATTGGGCTTGTTGTTATGTTTGCAGTAGGGGGGCGAAACTTTCGCCAATTTCTCAATGGTGCTTTACAAATGGATCAACATTTTAAAACCATGCCCTTGCATAAAAATATTCCTATTCGATTTGCTCTTTTAGGGTTCTGGCATCGTGTTATTTGTGGTTATTCATCACGCTCTATCATTCCCTATGCACAGCGCTTAATACATTTTCCAGCTTATTTACAACAGCTTGATATGGAATCAAATGGGAAGCAAGTCTCGCTGGATGGAAAACCACTAAATTTTTCAAGTGGTCCAATCGTTTGGGGTGATTCAGGAACAAATAGCCAACATGCTTTTTTTCAGCTTCTACATCAAGGAACCGATGTTGTTCCTGTAGAGTTTATTTTATTTATAAAAGGGCATGAGGAAAATTTACATTCTATGTATGAGATGTTGCTAGCAAACGGTTTAGCGCAATCAAAAGCCTTGATGAAAGGACGTAGTGTTGAAGATGCTCGGCATATCTTAATAAAAAATGGCGTTGATGAACGTGAAGCAGATTATTTAGCACTTCATAGAAGTTTTAAAGGAAATCGTCCCAGCATTACGCTGGTTCAAGATTTATTAACGCCTTTTGCACTTGGTCGTCTCATTGCACTTTATGAACATCGTATTTTTGTTGAAGGGATTTTAATGAATATTAATTCATTTGATCAATGGGGTGTTGAACTTGGTAAAGAATTAGCAAATGAGTTACTCCCCATTCTTCGTGGAGAAAGTAAAGCGAATAATCGCGATAGTTCAACATTAGGGTTGCTTGCCCATATTCAAGCAAGACGCGCAAAATAAATATAATTTGATAAGAAATTTTGTACGAACTTAAGCAAAGGTAGAATAAGAGAGAAATAATAAGACAATTCTCTATTTTATTCTACGCTCCTTTATTTTTTGAACTGGATTTTAGCAATAGAAAATCAAAAATTGAAGATTTAGCTGAGGTGATTTTAGCAGGCGATGCCAGTGTGTGCATCATATATGCATCAAACTTTTTTCATTTTCTAATTATATGGCCTCTATATATTCATAGGTTTTAGCGCGCCTTTATTTATTTTCAGGGGCTATCTATTTACTTAAAAGGCTTAGAAATAAAAGAAAGAGCTGTATAAACAATATTCAATTATTACACTCCTTTTTGTGCTTACAGGAAGAGATAAAATTTTTTGAATAAATACTCATAATATTAATTTTAAATGCGCACATTGTATGAAAAAAGCTGAGGGGGCTTGTTACTATAAAAAACTCTTATGCGGATAAAACGCATTGAGCCTGTTAATCAACGGCATTGCAAAGAGCTCTATAATCACTATTGTTTCTAAAACTCTATCAAAGGTTAGTGATTGGCAAAAATCCTTTTAAATCAATGGCGGAGAGAGAGGGATTTGAACCCTCGATAGAGTTACCCCTATGCCGCATTTCGAGTGCGGTGCTTTCAACCACTCAGCCACCTCTCCATATGAAGTGCAACAAAAATGCGCACTATTTAAGTATAGCCTATGATGGGTAGATAACCTTCAATTGTTTTTGGTACAACCTTTTTTTCTTTTTTATGGGACTTTATTGACAGAGAATAGAAATTCCTTCATATAGGTGGAATATCAGCGTGGAGGAATCTGCGCATATTTGTGTTAAGGAAGGTTTTATCCTTTTTTAAAATTGATTACGACTGATAAAAAGCAGCCTATTTCCCCTTATTTCAAGGTAAAAATTAAATAAGAGCTGGAGTGAACGGAAGGATAAAAAATGTTCGCAGTCATTAAAACCGGTGGTAAGCAATACCGCATTGTTGCTAACCAAGTGGTAAAAGTTGAAAAAGTTATTGGAAATGCGGGTGATGTTGTTGAATTCAACGATGTCTTGATGGTTGGGCAAGAAGGTAATGCAGTTATCGGGACCCCTGTTGTTGCTGATGCGCTGGTGACAGCTGAGATTTTAGAACAGGCACGTGGACGCAAGGTTATCGCATTTAAGAAACGCCGCCGTCAGAATTCTAAACGCACGCGTGGTCATCGTCAAGAATTTACAACACTGCGTGTTTTAGAAATTTTAATGGGTGGTTCAAAGCCTAAAAAAGCAGCTGCAAAATCTATAACAGAAGAAGAAACGGCAGCAAAAGAAACAAAAAATGCCGCTGTTGAGAAGAAGGCTGAGAAAATGGTTGAAAAAAAGGCTGCATCGCAGAAGAAAGCGGCTGTAGCATCAAAAAGTAAGAAAGATTAAAGGAGAGCGTCTATGGCACATAAAAAAGCTGGTGGTTCCTCGCGTAATGGTCGTGATTCAGAATCGAAACGTCTAGGCGTTAAAAAATTTGGTGGTGAAACCGTTATTGCTGGGAATATTATCATCCGTCAGCGCGGCACACGTTGGCATCCTGGTGACAATGTCGGCATGGGAAAAGACCATACGCTTTTTGCTTTATCAAAAGGAAAGGTTTCTTTTCAACGCAAAGCAGGTAACCGTTCCTATGTTTCAGTTATCCCTATGGTGGAGGCAACAGAATAATCTGTAGCATTTTCCCTAGCAATCAACTGGGGCGTCATTGGATTTTGTAATTTCATTGAATTGCAGTTGTGGTTTTTAAGTGTTAATAAGCACTAAAAGGGAAAGATAGAATGTTATCTTTCCCTTTTTGCATTGGTACTATGATGAATCTAAAAAGTATACGAAAAACGAAAAAGGTAGAATTGAGGAAATGAATTTTTTCTATGAGGGAAAAATTTTTGCTGTGTTGTGTTTGCATTGAAGGTATTGATGTTATGATGGAATTTATTGGTAAATTTGTGTATGATAAATAATTGAGAAGAATTTACTTTCTTTTTATACATAAAGAAGGGCTTCGTGACTGATGATGGTGTTTGGGGGCGTTGCGTATTTTGCAAATGTGCGACAGAGGGCATTGTGTGTTTGCGATATTGATTGAAGCAAAGGGCTCGCTTAAAATATATCACTGTTATATGATTGATGGATGAATATCGTAGGGCGAGTTGCACAGAATTTTAAAGATAGTAAGGTGCATGGAACAATTTTTGATGGTGTAATAAATTGATAAGAGGGACACAGCAAGTTAAATCAGCTTGGAGGAAGAGTTAAAATTGTTAGCTGAGTTACAGATAATTGAGAAGGATGCTTTCTTATAGGAAGAATAATGGAAAGTTATGTTGAATAACTTGTGATAAAGAGAGCGTTTTTAAAACATAGTTTTTCAGGTGATTGGGGCTGTAAAAATTGAGGTTTTGTCTTTGTAAAGTAAGAGTTAAGAGTCAAATTTGCTTATGATGGTTTAAGCTACCCGCGGGAAATATCCAATTGTTTTATCGGTTATATTGAGGTATTTAAGCACCTCACTTAGCTTTATTGAATTGCGTGAAACAAAAAAATCGTGATGATGTGTACCTCTTGTATTTTTGAAAATGGGACTTTGAAATGAAATTTATCAAGGATATTTGTATTCAAATGTGAGGCAGTTTGAATTCATGATGGGATTTGAGAAAGCAGAAGCAATGAATGTAGATTTGACCGAGGGTGAAATCTTGTCTATCAAATCTGTACAACTTGCAGCTGCTTTTAATCATAAAAATGATGCAATTTATGCTGCTGCTGAGTTGCTTGTGCAGGTTGGCGCAGTTGACAAGTGCTATCTGGAAAGCATGCTTGCACGTGAAGAAATAACGAATACTTGGCTTGGGAATGGTATAGCCATTCCTCATGGCTTGGTTGAAAATAGTGATTTAATCATCAAAGATGCTGTTGCTGTTATACAGGTTCCTGCTGGTGTTGAGTGGCAGGATGGAAAGAAAGCACATTTGATTATTGCCATTGCAGCGTGTCCAGATCGTTATAGAGAAATTTGCAAAAAATTGACGTCTCTTTTATTTGATAAAAAACAACTCGAAGTACTTGCGACAACTACGGACAAACAGCAAATTGTTACAACTTTGTTTTATCAGGATATAAAGCAAGAAAAAACTTTTCTTGGTGATCTTTCGGTGTGTCAGGAATGGACTTTAGATTATCCAAGTGGTCTGCATGCACGACCAGCTTCTCTTTGGGTTGATTTTGCGAAAAAAATTCAAAATTCTATCAGAGTTCGCCATGGTCAATATGCCGTTGAAATGAAAAATTTGGTTGGGTTATTACAATTAGGCGCAAAAAATGGTGATGTTCTGATTTTTTCTACAGATGCTGTAGAAGGAGCACAACTTCTCAATGATGCCATTGCTATTGTAAAAAAGGTGAGTATTAGTGAAAAATGCGTGGTAAGAGAAATAGAATCTCAAACAAAGACTTTTCATGGTTGGTATCCACGTTCCATGCAAAAAGGCATTTCTGGTGTTGGGGCAAGTTCAGGGTTAGCGTTTGGTAAGATTTTTGTTTTAAGGCAAAATGATATTTCCATAATAGATCAGCCAATTGATTTTGCAGTTGGTGCAGCATGTCTTGAAAATGCTCTTACCAAAACAAAACATAAACTGGCATCGGTGATTTCTGATATTACAGTGCGTATGGGAGCGGATTCTGCTGCGATTTTTTCTGCGCAAATGGTTTTGCTGGAAGATGAAAATCTCATAGCTCAAGCTTGTCGTTTTATAGCAGAAGGTCATGGTGTTGCTTGGTCTTGGGATAGAGCGGTTCGGCAATTTTCAGATATGTTTTCTAAGGTGGATAATCCTTTGTTAGCGGCACGTGCGGTTAATTTAATTGATGTTGGTCGTCGTGTTTTAGGTGAAATAAATCCATCCTACTATAGATCCTTCTTTTTAAATGATATTCCAAGTGGTGTTATTCTGGTTACAAATGATCTTTCTCCTTCTGATGTCGCACAACTTGATGGTATAAAAGTGAAAGGATTAGCAACAGCATGGGGAGGTCCACTCTCTCATACAGCTATTTTGGCGCGTACGCTTGGTATTCCGATGGTTGTTGCTGTAGGTGATGATATTTTAGCGGTTCAGTCTGATATTCAAGCTATTATTGATGGTAATAACGGGTTCATTTACCTTGATCCTACGCATGAAGATGTTGAAGATGCTCAAAGGCATATTGATAGTGTTGCACAAAAACGTGTTATTGAGATAAGTGCGTCTCGATTACCAGTACAAACGACAGATGGTCAAAGAATTCGTATCATGGCTAATGTCAATTATGCAAATCAGGTTCCTGTTGCGTTTGATTCGGGGGCTGAAGGTATTGGACTGATGCGTACAGAATTTTTATTTTTAGAGAATCCGCATATTCCGGATGAAGAGGTCCAATTTGATATATATCGGGCGATGATTGCAGCTGTAGGAGATAAGCCATTAATTATTCGGGCGCTTGATATTGGTGGGGATAAACAGGTTACGCATTTACATTTATCTAAAGAAGATAATCCTTTTTTAGGTGTTCGAGGAACACGGCTTTTGTTACGTCGGCGTGATCTTTTGGTTCCGCAATTACGTGCTTTGTATCGAGCAGCAAAAGAGGGCGGAGATTTATGGATTGTGTTTCCGATGGTGATGTCTGTTTCAGAGATTGTTACCATAAAAAAGATTGCAGAAGAAATCCGCAATGATATTGATGCACCAAAATTAAAACTTGGTATTATGATCGAAGTTCCAGCAGCAGCTATTATGGCAGATGTATTTGGCGCTCATGTTGATTTTTTCTCAATAGGAACCAATGACTTAACACAGTATACAATGGCAGTTGATCGGCAAAATCCGTATCTTGTGTCTGAATCTGATAGTCTTGATCCAGCAGTTTTACGTATGATTTATCAGACTATTCAGGGAGCTGCACAACATAAATGTTGGGTTAGTGTATGCGGTGGTGTCGCTGGAGATCCTTTTGGTGCAATGATTTTGACTGGATTGGGAATTAATGAGCTTTCTATGATATCTTGCGATATTTCTCCAGTAAAGGCGTGTTTGCAAACTCATAGTTTTGAAGAGATGAAAATTTTAGCACAAAAAGCCCTACAATGTGAAACTGCACGCGCTGTACGTGCTCTAAGCAAGGATATACAGTGGTAAGAACGTGAAGAGAAAAGAATGCGCTCATTGTGCAAGGTCTTAGATCTTTAATATGGTGGCTCATTATTTTTTAGAGCGATTTATAGGCAACATATTAATATTTATATGTGATAAATTATAAAACTTTGCCTATAAAGTACAATATAAAAGTGATGAGCAGATAGCTCTCATTTTAAGAGAGAGCAATTTTAAATCAGATTCGTCATGGTTAAGAATCCTCATTCTCGGGGGAGGAAAGAAGGTTGAAAATGATTTTGATTGAAATTTATTATCTAGATGAAGCAATTTTAATATTAGAAATATAAGAAATTCATATCGTTCTTATTCTATTTATTGATGGTATAATCAATGTTAATAAGCTTTTTTATTCCCATTCTTGCGTTGTACATAACTATCCACGGAAAAGTTTTTTCTTAAAAAGAGAGGATGTGCTTGTTATTCAACAGATATCAGCTTTTATTTTAATACATGAATTTGTTTTTTGAATTTTGAATGTATAATTTAGGCTTGCACGTTATTTCTTTCTGGGTATAGTGCGAGACTTCTGGAGAGGTGGCCGAGTGGTTGAAGGCGCACGCCTGGAACGCGTGTATATGGGAAACCATATCGAGGGTTCGAATCCCTCTCTCTCCGCCATTAATCGTAAAATCAATGGGTTATATAAAAGTTCAAGGTTTTTTTTCTTTAATTTTGTTGATTTATTTTTTTATTTATCTTGTTCCCTTAAATAGATTTTCATAAGCTTAAAGGCACAGCTTTGTAAATTCAGCATTTTTAGGCTTTTTTTATTATTTCCAATTGATGTTTTCTCTATAAAAAATTACTACGAATTATCTTTTCCAGAGTCGATAATTCATCATCACTCTGTCCCAAAATTGCTATAATGGCTAGGCAGGTATTTAAATCGATAGTCAGGGGCAGAGGCTCATTTTCTTTAAAAAAGAGCATAAAATGAACCACATTTTCCCAAGAATGAAGCTTTTTCTTCCACAAGTTAACATCTTTTATAATATGACCATCGATCTTGTTGATAAGAAAGATAATACGTCCTTTTTTCTTGAAACGACTTGGTGTTGGCGAAAACTTTCCGGCAATAAGGTTAACGGAGCTTTCAAGTAAGTCATTTTCGTAACAATGCGCAAACAAAGTGGGTGCAATCCCTCCGTGGAGGCGGGCTCCTACTTCGATCATCACTGGGCCGTGAGCGGTTTGCATGATTTCCATATGCGCAGGTCCATATTCAATCCCCACCGCGTGAATGCACTGTTTTGCATAAGAGATCAGAGCGGTATAAAGGGGGGCTTGAGCATCAAGCACATCAAGCGATTCATAAACAAAGGCACTTCCATTATGAATACCCTTTTTATATCGTGATAAAGCGCATATCTTTATAGCCTCTCCCTTTACAACGGCATCTACGATGTATTCTTCTCCTTCCAATCTTTCTTGAAGCAAATAAGCCTCGTTAGGTACACCAAAAATATTTTTCTGTGTCCAGTCAATTTCAGAAATCCACGCTGCCACTTCCTCACGGCTAGAGAAAAACAAAACACCATCACTCCCAGCAGAATCGTTTGGCTTTATCACATAGCCGCTGGGGCTTTCAAAATCATCAAGAGTACAATCGCCTTTTGTAAGAATCTTTGACCTTATATAGGATAAACCATTTTCATAAAGGCGCCTTTGCATTGCTGCTTTTTTCCGCCGCCAATCGGTGGTCAAGGGGTTATTTCCAGGACAACCATAGTAAGCAGCCAATTGTTCTGCACAATAAATACCTCCCTCAGCTCCTGCTATAACAGCTTCTATCGCGCCGATAGGAAAGCGCTGTTTTATCTCATCGATACTATGAAGTTTTGCTTCTGCCATGCCTTCACCCTGATAAGAAAGCATGAAGTGTGAAAAAGGAATTGGTTGAGAGATAACACCGTAACAGGTATAGCCCAATTTTTGCAAAGCAGGGGCATAGAGAGCACCCGTGGAGAAAGGATCGACAATAAGAATGGTTTTGCTCATGCTTTGTCCCGCTGTGATGAAAGAAAAAGAACATAGATAAAGATTATCAGCCCGATAAGGGGGAGAAGATAAATGGCTGCTTGGGGGCCCATAAGAGCAGAGCTTGTAAGAAAACCAAGAATAACATAACCCGCCGATTGGGAGAGCGTATAAAGCATGCCACTATAGCTTCCCACCAGTTCTGCTTGAGTTTCTGTTTTTGTTGCTTCAATCATATGTTTGCGTGCGTTAATCCGCATGGTATTCATCGAAAAGCCAATAAAAAAGCAAAAGGCCACAGCCAAATAAGGTGATTGTGTGGTGCTAAAAATAAGATCAGCTAAACCCAACATAAGGGCTGGGAAGATGAATTCAAAGCGCGGGATTTTGATAAAAGCAGCCAAAAAAGCGCCCACACCCGCAACTGCACTGCACAGTCCATAATATTCAGAGCCAAAATCTTTCACACTCTGAAAAAGAATGGTTGCCAGTGTATTATAGGCGCAAATGTGAAAGCCAATAAGGCCTATGCAGACGCATAAAAGTTTAAGCTCTAGGGAAAGCTTATCTGCTTGCGGTATAAGCGTTGGTTCTTTATCGGTGGCAGGTGGCAAGCCATTTGTAGTGCACACGGTACTATATTCATCGCAAAAGATGATATATCCAGCAACAAGGCTTATGATAATGTCAAACACACAAATAGCTGCAATCAAACCATTATAGCCGATTTCAGCTGCTGCTCCTCGTGGGCTGGTGGCTTCTAAGAGATAACCACTCAATGCTGCTCCCAAAAAGGCACCAATCTGCACCACTGTTTGCATAATGCGGGAAGCTTTTTGGGCGCTAATATAACCACTAAGGGCGAGTTTAGTATTATAAGTCTCTAGCGTACTTAAGGTGATCAAAGAGAGATAACCAATAGAGATAGAGACCACAATAAAACCAAAGGGGGAATCAACATAATGAAAAAGAGCAATCAATAAAAGAAGGCTGTAGATGACAATCCGCCTTTTATATAAATCTCCCAAGCGCAGCGAGGCTTTAATGTGTACAAGACCACTTTTTTTCAAAAGATAGGGCGTAAGGGTTCCCAAAGCCATGGTTATCCCTAAAAAAATCGATGAGGATGTTATGCGATAAGCATTCCAAAGGTTACTTAAGAAGAGCACCATATCAGAAAAATAGAGCAGAACAACAAGCCCATAAAACCGAAACATTAGCTGTTTGCGCACATAACCCCCCCATGTTGCCATCTCTTAAAAACACGCAATATTATAATCGGTACACATGTTCATAAACAGTTAGTACATCTATTATTGTACAGGTCAAGTTGTTTCGATAGGGGTATGATAATAAAGTTGAATGCTGATATTTACTGTAATGATAGTTCATTTTCAGAAATTTAAGTAGCGGGGGCGGCTAGATTTTTACTACGTCTTTTGCAGTTGTACTCTTCTGATAAAGGGTTATTTTACTGGATGATAAGCACAACTATTTCTGAGAGCTATATTTTGTCTTCTCAAGAGTGTTTCTGCTTAATGCAAGGGTGTGGGGTATTCTTGATCATTGTTGCGATAAGCTTGGATTTTGAGCTGGCAATAATCCTCATTATCGGACAGAAATTAATGATGGTCTTAGATTGAGGTACGTGAGTGCAGCTTTAGGTGGCTTTTTATACAACCAATTGGGGGAGGATGACTCCATTGTTTTAGGATATTATAACGCGTTAAAAGATAATGGAGAGAACCATAGATGTAAGATTATTTTATGTAGATGTAGAGTTCACTTCGATACAAAAGTTCCAAATTTCCTTGCACTTCATATTGTTTTGTCAGTGTAACCAATTGCTGCAAGTATTTTTCTCCATGGCTGGCAATGGCGCGTTGCGCTTGCGTTGAAGAGCGGCTCATACCCATAAAAGCTTCGGATGGGATTGTCATCGTCCAATTATGTGTATGTAAAGCAACCTTTTCTGGATTGACTCCAAGGCCACCACGCATTTCTTGTAAAAAATCAAAATTACGATAATAACGGGAATAGTGAGGGCTCATCTCCTCTAATAATGTTTCGTAAGCAGCTAGAAATTGACTATTTTGAAAATCGCGATTGTTTTGAATAACCGCCATGACACCTCCAGTGCGAAGTTGATTTGAGACAGTGCTAAGCAATAGGGGGCGATCCATCCACTGAAACGCTTGTGCCGCCACAACAAGATCAACCTTGCCGATTTGGGGCAAGAGGCTTTCGGCTTTACCGTGATACCACTGTACAAAAGGAAATTTTCTTTTCCCCTGCTTAATCATATCTACTGAAACATCGATCGCATGATATTGATGTTCATTGCCTAGAAGTTTGACAATTCCCTCTAATGCGATGCCTGTTCCAGCTCCCACATCCACAATGGACAAATGTTTTTTATCTTTAAAAGGAAGCAGCATGATTTTAAATAAGCTGAGAGGATAGCGTGGACGATAGCGATCATAATCATCAGCTAATCCATCAAATTTTTCACTTTGCGGTTGAATGGTCTGTAGCATGTGATGTGGTCCCCCTCACGAATTGCACTGTGCATAAAGAAGCTCTCCTTTGTCCATTATGTCAAGTAAATTCTAAAAGAAAGTTGAGTGGGAGCTGCTCTTTGACACCTTCTATAGGGTTGATATTTACATTCTTCTTTGCTTCAAATGATGCATTTGGAAAGCCTATTGTTTTTTACGCAAATTATTCCGAGATCCCATACATTCCTCTAAAAATCTGTTTCATTTCTGGTGCGATTATCACTTTAATGTCCTTTATGAGTATCAAATTTATAACCTGTTTGCGGAAACGATCAATCCTAAATACTTTATCGTAAAAATGAGATCATCTATTCGCTTTGTAACTGTTACAGTTAAAACAACACATTTCAGCGCTACTATTGTCTATGGCGCAAATGTAACTCTTAATGAGAATAGAAATATTTATGAATCTTCAATATTTTAAAATTACCCTACATGATACCTAGAGTTTTTTCTTAAATTTAATGAATCACAATAAGAGCTAAGTATATGTTTTCAAACGTGATTATACAGCATCGTGAATGACGTGTGTATGAGGGGATGATTTATGTTCATCGTAAATTTGAAAGAACGCGCTGCTCTATTCGAGAATAGAACTTTCCTCTATTTTACCTTGAGTGGTTTGTTTGCGACATTTGGAAATGGGCTCAATTATATTGCATTATCATGGCTTGCCTACCATCAGACGAATTCAATTCGTGGTGTAGCGTTGATGATGCTTTTTCTTTGGGCACCTAGCATTATTTTTGCACCTATTTTTGGCATATTGGCGGATAAATATAATCGTAAAGCACAGATTATCATTTCAAACTTAGCGCGAGGTTTTATAATTGTGGGTTGGGTAATGCTTTGGCAGTTTGGCATAGCAATCGATTTGATGATCTTATCTGCTTTGTTGGGTATTTTTATTTCTTTTTATATGCCATCAGTTGTTCCTTTAATCCAAAGTATTGTTCCCCAAAAACAGCTCGTCAATGCAAATGCGACCATTGATATGGTCTATGAACTTGGCACTATTATAGGTATGGGATTGAGTGGATTTATACTCGCCTATGCAGGAACAAAAGGAACACTTCTGATAGGCGGTGTATTTTTTATTATTGCTGGTTTGTTTAATTTTGCAATGAAGGTACCTAAAAACCGTAGATCTAAAAATCAAAGTAAGCAAAACTGGTGGGAAAATTATACAGCATCCCTTCATTATTTTAAGCAGAATCCGGTTCTTTTTATGCCTTATATAAGCCAGATAATTATTATGACGCTTTTAATGACCATCCCTGTTATTCTGGTTCCTTATACACAAGAGGTTTTAAGCAGGGATAGTGGAACCTTTGCAATATTTGAGGTGCTTTATTCTATGGGCGTATTGACAGGAGCGCTTCTTTCGCCACTTCTTTGCAAAATTTTATCCATAAGGAAAACCTTGGCATTTTTATTAGCTGTTATGGCTATTGGACTTGCTATTTTGTCTGTTAATACACACATTTTTGTTGTTTTTCCTATTTACTTTATGATTGGATTTGGACTTTCGAGTTGGGCTCTTTCAATTTCTTTATCGCAACTCTCTTGTGATCCTGAATACCAAGGAAGATTGCAGGCGAGTTTTAATGGTCTCTCTGGATGCTTTATCCTCGGAGTCTATCTCATTATGGCAAGTGATAGCAGTAGCATATCACCACAATCGATATATTTTCTTCAAAGCATTGTTGCGCTTGTGGGAATATTCATCGTGCTGTTTTATAAACATGAAAAACGATAAATTACATTGATAACGTATTGATTTATAATGATAATTTACTGTTTTGCATATTGAATGAGAGTCCCGAATACCGTAAGATTCTCTCATTTCAAATCTGTTTATCTTGAATCAATCAAAACCACTCATTTGCACACCACAAGCGGGGCTGGCGTGTGGGTAAAATTTATACAAGAAAGGACTAAAAATGGCTCTTATGAACCGTCTTAATGCAAGATCTGTCGCAACATTGGGAGCTGGCAAATAGTGTGATGGTGCCGGCTAAAGATGGTGGTGCTCAATGGCTTTATCGTTATACCATTCACGGGCGCCGTCGTGAAATGGGCTTGGGTGCCTTAAGACATGTCTCTTTAAAAAAAGCCCGTGAATTGGCAAACCAATGGCGTTCTGTTTTACATGATGGGCGTGACCCTATTAAAGAACGTGAAAAACAAAAGCGTGAAGCAATGCGTAATCTCCATTATTTAAAAGATATCGCTTTGGATACTTTTGAAAGTCGTAAAGCTGAATTAAAAGGGGATGGGAAAGATGGACATTGGTTTGCACCTTTGCGGCTTTATATTCTCCCTAAATTAGGCTGTCTGCCCGTTTCTGAGATTACACAAACAGAGATACGCAATACCCTTGCCCCTATCTGGCATACAAAAGCTGATACAGCGCGTAAAGCACTGAATCGTCTTAATATTTGTCTCAAACATGCGGCTGCCTTAGGATTGAATGTTGATTTACAAGCAACAGAAAAAGCACGCGCTCTCTTAGGAAAGCAACTCCATAAAGCACAAAATATACCAGCCATGGATTGGAGAGATATACCGGCTTTTTATAAAACACTTTGCGAAAAAACAACCCTAACACAACTGGCTTTGCGCTTGCTTATCCTTACAGGGGTTCGTGCCAATTCCTTGCGTCATATTCGTGAAGATCAAGTTGAGGGTGATATCTGGACTATCCCTGCTGAGAATATGAAAGGTAGACGTGATGCTACAACAGAATTTCGCGTGCCTTTATCATCAGAAGCATTAGACATTTTAAAACAAGCGCGTTTGCTTTCTCGCAACGATTTCTTTTTTTCTGCAACCGGTCGTGGTCCTCTTGCTGATAAGTGTATGGCACACTATATGCAACAGATTGGACTTGAAGCACGTCCGCATGGATTTCGCTCTAGTTTACGCGATTGGCTTGCTGAAACAACCGATGCCCCCTATGAAGTCGCTGAAACCATTCTAAGTCATACAGTTGGAGGGCAAGTGGAACGTGCTT
This sequence comes from Bartonella sp. B1099, assembly GCF_944801835.1. Lineage (GTDB taxonomy): Bacteria > Pseudomonadota > Alphaproteobacteria > Rhizobiales > Rhizobiaceae > Bartonella. The sequence goes on from NZ_CALYLN010000001.1 coordinate 861,043, forward strand.
ATCGTCGTACAGATTATTTAGAACAGCGCCGTGTTTATATGGATAAATGGGCGGCTTATGTCACAGGTCAATCTTAAGATATGGGGTGTAATACCCCATTATCTGTGGATAACTTTAGCTCTCTTTTCTCTCATATCGTCTCAATAAGATTCATAAATTATCGCATTAGAAAATATATGATAAAATACTGTTTTCTATAAACTAAATACCTTTCAAATGATGCAAAAATATGGTTAATAAATGCTTATGATTTGTTCTCATTTTTTAATATTTGAAAGGATTTTAGTATGATAGAAAATGATATTCTTTTAACAGACCGTGAAAGTGCAAAACTGCTTCATATGAGTGTCTCAACTTTCCGCCGTCATGTGACCAATGGCTCTCTTCCAAAACCTTTAAAATTTGGTTTTTTATCCCGTTGGTTACAATCGGATCTTACCAATGTTATCGAACAAGCAAAACAGCAACGTCAAAGTGATGCGGCATAAAAAAACCTTGTCACATAAGGATGGACAAGGCTTTTCATTTTCACACGAAGTTAATGAAGTGCAGAGTCCGTCCTATGATGCAATCATTATAGGATCAAAAAATATGTTTTCTTTTACGAATGTGCAGGGCATTACACGTGCCTTGCATGGGATTTGGCATGGGCGTTATGGACTTGCCCGTTGTCCAGCCCATGATGATCAATTGCCTAGTTTATCCATTGCCAATGGACATGATGGGCGTCTCTTACTCACTTGTTATGCTGGCTGTTCTTTTAGAAAGATCATACAAGCGCTTAGAAGAATTGGCTTGCTTGGGAAACAAGCCTTTTTAAAAGCCAATGGCTGCAAAACAGATCAAAAACCAGCAGATGATGCGGGTCGTAAAGCAGATTTTACTTTAGCAAAGCGTGCTTATAGCCAAGGCTTTGAGGTCTTTATCATGCAAGCTCCAAAAGGAACCGATTTTAACGATTTTCTCTATCATTCAAGGTAAAGTAATATGAAACAAGATAATAAAAATATTTTAGAGAAGAATACCCCCGTCAATGATAACGATAATGCCTCTTTAAACGATAATACTTGTTTAAAAGCCATTCCTTATGAACAAGCCTTGCAACAAAATGGTTGGGGGGAATTAAAACCGATTGCTACGGCTCTCTTACCCGTCGAACCTTTTAATCCATTACAGCTCCCAATGCCATTCATGGACTATATTTATGACGTTTCAGAGCGTCAACAAGCCCCTCTCGATTTTATGGCTGTCTCTGCTTTATGTGGTTTGGCTGCTGTGATTGGTAATGGCGTGCGAGTTGCTCCAAAACAATATGATGATTGGACTATTGTTCCTAATCTCTGGGGCGCTCTTATTGGTCAATCGTCAACATATAAAACACCAGCCATGAAAGCCGCTTTAGCTCCAATCACGTGCCTTCAAAAACAATGGTATAAAGAGTGGTTAAAGCAGAAAGAAAGACTAGAGAGTTTAGACAAGAGAGAAAAGGAAAGAGAAGCCAATAAAGCGCTTAAAAAAGGAGAGTGTGAAACAGCCCGTGCTCTCTTGTTTGAAACGCTCTCTAAAGACAGTGCTCATGATGATGATGTCTCGCGTTTTATTGTCAATGATGTGACCGTCGAAAAGCTTGGGGAATTGTTAAAAGAAAACCCCCGTGGTCTCTTAATGGTCCGTGATGAATTATCTGGGTTTTTAGCCAATTTGGAGAGAAAGGAATATCAAACAGACCGTTCTTTCTATTTAACAGCTTTTAATGGAGATGATCAATTTACCTATGACCGTATAGAGCGTGGAACCATTTTTATTCCTAATGCAACCCTTTCTGTCATTGGGGGCATTCAACCTTCACGAATTATTCCACTCATTCAAGCCATGCACCGTGGAATAAACGATGACGGTTTATTACAACGATTTCAAATGCTGGTCTTTCCTGATGAACGAAAAGAGCGTAACTGGGTTGATAGACCTCCCAATCAAAAGGCATGGGAAAACTATCAAGGGGTCTTTCGTTCTCTTTATGATAAACCTTTAGGATCACCAAAACACCCCATGACTATACGCTTTTCTTCTGAAGCTCAAGAGATGTTTCGTGAATGGTGGGAAAATTTTCAAAGAACGATCAAAGGGGGAAAATTCTCTACAAGTTTACAATCATATCTTTTGAAAATGGATAAAACTATCCCAACCCTTGCGTTGATTTTTGAACTGTGTGAAGGTGGGCGTTTTGAAATTGGACTCTATGCCATCACAACAGCATTGTGTTGGGAAAAATATCTGATAAGTCACGCAAAACGTCTTTATGCGGCGCATGATACATTAACAGCAGAGCGTGCAAAATTGATTGTCGAACGCTGTGATTGTTTACCCGATGTTTTTACGGCAAGGGATATCTATAGACGATGTTGGAGTTCTTTAAAAGATAAAGAAGCTGTGAAGCAAGCTTTAGAGCTTTTATGTCGTTCTAATCACCTGCGAAAAAAGTTTATAACACATCAGACAAGTGGACACCCTAGCGCCTATTATGAATGGCATCCTTTGGTCAAAAACAACAGCATAAAACAATAACACCTCTTTTGAAGTTTTTAAAACAATCACACAAAACTCTTTTTATAGCATTCTCATTAAGTAATTTTTTTCCAAAAAAAATGATCTGAATGACTTTGTAAAAAGAGTTTTGTCAGTGCTGTCAGTCTTGTCAGTTCTTTTTAGCCCCCCCTTTCTATATATTTTTTAATCAAAAATAAAAGTTATTATATTTCAATAGATTAATGACTTTAAAACACAACTCATATCAATGGTGCAATCTTTAAAAATAACCAATGATGTAAATTGATTAAAACCTGTCAGTTATCTGTCAGTAAATTGAACTGACACAAATACCCTTTTCAATGATTTATAAAACTTATCAAAATAATCATTATGATATTTTAAGCGCCCATAGTGAATTTGTCTTGAGTAACACATCAAATGAATAGCAAATTTCACTATTTTGCTGATCTGATCTTTCTCATAGGCTGTTGATAAGTATCCTTTTAAAAACTCTTTTGAAAAAATTATCGGCTTTTTAGCAGTTTTTTCCCATTTTTATCGATATTTGTTTTAAACGCATTTAATTGAATTCGTTTTGATTCTTTTGATGGTTATTGATCATCTTATAAGGCAAGGGATTTTTATTGTAATATGCTGCAATCTGTTAAGTCTGATAATAAACACGTCACGCTACGTTCTCTGTTGGAATATTATCGTCAACAAGCAACTTCAAATGCTAAAAAGGGAAAAATTTTTGAAGATTTTATTAGCAAATATCTTATGCATGACCCTATCCATTATGGACGCTATGAAAAGGTTGAAAGCTATTTTGAATGGGCTAAAGAGCGTGAGGATTGGAATAAAAATGATATCGGCATTGATCTGGTTGCAAAACTTCGCAATCAAGAAGGCTATGTGGCTATTCAATGTAAGTTTTATAAAGCAGACCATCAGATCAGTAAAAAGGATATTGATAGCTTTATCGCAGCCTCTGGAAAAGACATCTTTAAATATCGCCTTCTCGTTGATAGCACTGAAAGTGAATTAAGTGACAATGTGAATGCCATGATTAAAGGACAAGCGATACCCGTTTATCGCATTGACCTTCGTCATATGGAAAACAGTCGTATAGATTGGCAAATATTTGCAACAAAACAAAAAGTTGTTCTGAAAGTTACAAAAGAACCTCGTCCCCATCAGAAAGAAGCCATCAAGAAAGTCTGTGAAGGTTTAAAAGAAGCAGACCGTGGCAAGCTAATTATGGCATGTGGAACAGGCAAAACGTTCACAAGCCTTAAGATAGCAGAGACCATAGCGGGAAAAGGCAAGCGTGTGTTGTTTTTGGTGCCTTCTCTTGCTTTAGTCTCACAAACAATCCGTGAATGGACACTGGACACACAAATTCCCTTGCGTTCCTTTGCGGTGTGTTCGGATACAAAAGTAGGAAAGCGTCGTAAAAACCAAGATGACATGGTTGGCATGGAAACATCAGATCTTGTTCTTCCTGCTACAACAGATGCAAAAGCCCTTGCCAAAGAAGCTTGTGAAAACTTCGCAGAGGCAATGACGGTCATCTTTTCAACCTATCATTCCATTCAAGTGATTTCCGATGCGCAAAAGGAATATGATTTACCCGAATTTGATCTGATTATTTGTGATGAAGCACACCGTACGACTGGTGCTTCATTGGGAACTGATGACAATGAATCTGAATTTGTCAAAGTTCATGATAACAGCATTATTCGAGGTAAAAAACGTCTGTACATGACAGCAACGCCTCGTATCTTTAGTGAGACTGCCAAAAGACGGGCTGATGAGATTAATGCCGTTTTGGCGTCCATGGATGATGAAGCGCTTTTTGGAAAACAACTCCATCATTATACCTTCACTGAAGCTGTCGAGAATGAACTTTTAACCCCTTACAAGATTGTGGTCTTAGGCATTGATGAAACCTATATCACACCAGCCATACAGAAGATTATTGCCAATGAAGACCGTGAAATTGATTTAGATGATGCGGCAAAAATTATTGGCTGTTATAGAGCACTGACTAAAATAGATAAGGAAGCAGCTGTTGATGATGATGATACAGAGCCCATGCATTGTGCCTTAGCTTTTTGCAAAGATATCAATACTTCTAAATATGTCACAAAGCTCTTCAATAAAATTATCGAATCTCATATCAATGATTTCCTTAAAGATGTACCCTTTTTGAATTGTGAAGTAAGACATATTGACGGAAAGCAAAGCGTCAAAAAACGCAATGAAGAATTGGATTGGCTGAAACAAGATGCTGGTCACAATGTTTGTCGGATCTTAAGCAATGTTCGGTGTCTTTCAGAAGGGATTGATGTTCCTGCTCTTGATGCCATCATGTTTTTACACCCGCGCAATAGCCAAGTGGATGTGATACAGGCGGTGGGGCGTGTGATGCGTCGTGCCAAGGGAAAAAAGACAGGCTATATCATTTTACCTGTTATCATTCCCTCGCATTTAGAAGCCAAAAAAGCTTTACGGAATAATAAGAAGTACCATGTTGTTTGGCAAGTTTTGAATGCTTTACATTCTCATGATGAGAGGCTGGCTCGAACGATTAATCAAATGTCTTTAGGACAAGATAGCAGCCATACGATTGAGATTATAGAGATTAAGCGTGACAATGAATTAAAAGAACTCACCACAACAGTTGATGAGGTCCAGATACAATCAAAAGGAGAAAGTTCTGGACATGTTATTGGAACAGCAGCAAGCAACTCTCAATCGACTACAGAGCAAGGAGAATTATTCCGCCCTTCTGAATTTGTTGATTTTATCAAGACAATTTTTCTGGATAGTTTTAAAATCACGGATTATTGGGGCATATGGGCTGGCAATGTTGCTGAGATTGCACAAAACCATATCAATCGTCTTAAAGATATGCTTGTGGACGAAAAGAGTGAAACTTTTCATGCTTTTGATGCCTTTCATAAGGAACTAAAAAACAACGTAAATAGTGAAATCAAACAAGAAGAAGCTGTTGAGATGTTAGCCCAACATCTTGTAACGCGTCCCGTGTTTGAAGCTTTGTTTGATGGCAATAAGTTTGTACAGAACAATGCTATCTCTCAAGCCATGGAAAAGATTTTAGCGAAACTGGATAAAACCAATATTGAGGAAGAAGCAAAAGATCTTGATAAATTCTACAAAAGTATCACGTTCTGTACAGCAGGGATTACCGAACCTCAAGCAAAACAGAATCTTATTATCAAACTTTACGAAGATTTTTTTGCCAAAGCTTTTAAGAAAACCACGGATAGGCTTGGAATTGTTTATACCCCCGTTGAGGTTGTTGATTTTATCATTCACTCTGTTGATGATGTCTTGCGCAATGAATTTGGGAAAAGCTTAGGGTCACGTGGTGTTTCTATTCTTGACCCTTTTACGGGTACTGGTACCTTTATCACACGGTTGTTACAATCCAATCTCATCAAACTAGAGGATCTGGAATATAAGTTCCGTCATGATATTCATGCTAATGAGATTGTTTTACTGGCTTATTACATAGCCGCCATTAACATTGAATCGACCTATCATAGTCTTATGAAAGGAGAGTACATTCCTTTTAAGCATATTGGTTTGACCGATACCTTTCAGATGCTTAAAGAAAAAAACTTGATAGACGGCATACTCAAAGAAAACAGCGAATATTTAGAACACCAGAAAAATCTAAATATCAAAGTTATCTTTGGCAATCCCCCTTATTCGGTAGGACAAAAAAATGAAAACGATAATGCAAAGAATAGTCCTTATCCCATACTAGATGACCGTATTCGTGAAACTTATGCGGATCAATCTAAGGCAACCAATATGCGAAATCTTTATGACAGTTATATCCGCGCTATCCGCTGGGCTAGTGATCGTATAAAAGACCGTGGTGTTATTGGTTTTGTGACAAATGCAAGTTTTGTAGATACGAAATCTATGGATGGTTTGCGAAAGTGTCTCGTTGAAGAATTTAGCAGCCTTTATATTTTCCATTTGCGGGGGAATGCACGAACTTCTGGAGAACAACGTAAGAAAGAAAGTGGTGGAATTTTTGGAGAAGGATCTCGAGCTCCCATTGCTATTTCCATTCTCGTCAAAAACCCAGAATCTCAACAGCGTGGTAAGATATATTTTCGTGACATTGGAGATTATCTTAAAAGAAAAGAAAAACTTACGATAATTGAATCCCTTAGTAGCATTGACAGTATTACACGAAGTAAACAAGGTTGGCAAATAATTATACCAGATGAACATGGTGATTGGCTTGGACAACGTGATGACAACTTTAAAACATTCCTAGCATTAGGTGATAAGAAGGGAAATAATAAAAAGCTTTTTGAAAATTTTTCTTGCGGTATCACGACCAGCCGTGATGCTTGGGCATACAATTCGAGCCGTAAAGCTTTAGCTAACAACATGAGTAATATGATTACTTTCTATAACCGTGAAGTAGAACGTTTTAATGAGATCTATCCACATGCTGACCATAAAGAACGTACAAAGGCTGTAAATAATTTTGTCAATTCAGATGTAAAAAAAATCAGTTGGAGCCGTGCTCTTAAACAAGATTTATTAAAAGGAAAGATTTTCAACTTCGAAGAGGCATGCCTTACGCAAAGTTTGTATCGTCCTTTTACACAACAGTGGCTTTATTATAATCGTATCTTCAATGAAATGGTTTATCAAATGCCGCGCATATTTCCTATAGAACAAGTGGTTGAAAATAAAGTCATACAAATTACAGGTACAGGAGCAATGAAGGGATTTTCTGTACTTATGACTAAGGATGTACCTAACTTGGATTCAATAGAAAAAAGCCAATGCTTTCCACGCTATATTTATGAAGACACTACGGTTTTAAAAAATAAAAGTGAGAAACAATCCCATTTATTTTTAATTTCTACAGAGGAAAACAACACAACTGGTTTACAGAGGCATGATGCCATTACGGATGAAGGTCTAGCCCATTTTAAAGCGGCTTATCCAAATGAGAATATAACAAAGGATGATTTATTCTATTATGTTTACGGAATTTTACATTCGGAAGATTATCGTGCCCGTTATGCTGATAACCTCTCTAAAGAATTGCCTCGTATCCCTTGTGTAAAGAGTGTTGATGATTTTTGGAAATTTGTTACAGCAGGGCGTGAACTGGGTCATTTGCATGTGAATTATGAAGATGTGGAGCCTTATCCAGTCACATTTAAAAAAGGCAATCCAAAATTAACTGATATCTCTAATCCAGAAAAATTCTACTACGTTACAGAAATGAAATTCGCAAAAGTTAAGAATAGTAAGGAAAAGGATAAATCGACAGTTATTTATAACAGCAACATTACAATGACAGATATCCCTCTTGAAGCTTATGAGTATATCGTCAATGGCAAGCCTGCTCTTGAATGGGTTATGGGGCGTCAATGCGTAAAGACTGATAAAAAAAGTGGTATTATTAATGATGCCAATCGCTATGCTGTTGAGACCGTTGGAAACCCTGCTTATCCATTAGAATTGTTTCAAAGGGTTATTACTGTAAGTTTAGAGACAATGAAGATTGTTAAGAACCTACCAAAATTAGAAATTAGAGAAACTGAATAGACTTATTAAGGTATGCTCATATAATGGGTATGCTATCTTATAAGGGGTATAGAGCCTTATAATCTATACCTCTTTTATTAAGTTGATTAGATACAATCTTAAAAGAAATAATTTATCATGCGTTATTCTAAAAAAAGAAGCTTTGCACTTTTAAACACTCTTATTTGGATTGCTTTAAGACTTTTAAGAAATCCCATCTTAAATAGAATACACTTCTTTTGGATTGCTTTTAAGAGATTATACCGTAATCTCAAATGATAGCTTTATTGTTTTCAAAAGCTTTGTTTAAAGAGAATTTTATCTATAGGTTTTGACAGTGTTTAAAACCCCCAAAACCCCTACAAAACCCTCTTAAATATATATTAAAGATTGTATTTACGTATTGTGTTTAATATAGGTTGTTTATTTGAAATATTAACATATTGAAATATAATAACTTTTATTTTTGATTAAAAAATATATATAGAGGGGGTGTAAAAAGAACACCCAAAACCCCCTAAACCTCCAAAACTCATAACCATAATAATTTTAATAGCATTTCTTATGATTATACCCCCTTTCTATTGAAAGGCTTTAAAGGATCACATGCTTTCATAAGACATGTTTTAATCACTCACTAAAATGATTACTTTTGTCAGTTCAATTTACTGACAAATAACTGACACATATATATTATGAGTTGAATTTATGGTTGTATTGTCGATATAGGTTGTATCATTAAAATGCTAATATATTGAAATATAATGTTTTTAATTTTTCTCTCATTTAAAAAAAATAATATAGGCTCTAAAAAGAACTGACTAAACTGACAAAAATGACAAAAGCCTATTAAAAGGAATTTTACTGATCTCTATAATTATCAATCTCTCTTTAGATGCTTTCATAAAAGCAATAAATCACAATTATCCTATTTATAATCTCTCTTATGAAAATGAAAAATGATGCGGTGGCTATAAAGATTATAACAGCTATAAAGCACACGTGAAAAAAGCAGGGTTTCATAATCATAATGCATTTTCATAATTACGTTGCAAATGAATGCATTGGTTATAAAGACAGCCCTTATAAAAGGCTGTTAAGTTGCAAATGTGTTATAAAAAGAAATTAACAGAAATCTTTAAAACCATTTAGTAAAAAACAAATACGTTATAAAGTTAAAAATACGCATGATGAGAGCGTTTTTAAATATTATAAATGTATAGATTCAAAAAATAACGCAATCTCTTAATAAAGCCCATAATATAGCTTTAAAATCACATAATACAAAAGAAGCAATTCATAAGCATATGATAAATATTTACACACAATGCATTTAAAAAAATCATAAAAAATATCAAAAAAAGATAAAATATTATTTGACAATAAATACGTATTTTGCTATATAAATACTCAAGTGATTGAAAAACACTTTAAACAGTAAGCGGATAGGTTACGAAACAACCTTTCCAAAGTCTTTAAAATAGTGACTATCTTTTATGCTGTGATTGGCATATAACGATTTTGTCGGGTGTGCTTACACCATATAATACCCTTATGGGAAAAGTGTAAGCAACGGACTTACTGCCGTGTTTTTCAACACCCGACGCCTCTATAGAAGGTGTCAATTGAAAAACGTATAATCAGTAAGGTTTTGACTATGAAAACTATATCAAAAAACACCCCCGTTATTTCTAACATTTCAAATGAAACCGCTTCTGTTAACAAACAAGAGCGTGCAAAAAAATATGAATTTATTGATGATTGTGAATATATAGATGGTCATTTCTTAAAGCGAATTAGAGCTTTAAGAGATTTTGATGATGTCAAGGCTGGCGATCTAGGTGGCTATATTGAAAATGAAAGCAACTTATCACACTATGGCAATTGCTGGGTTTATGATGAGGCTCTTGTTTATGGCAATGCTGAGGTTTATGGCAAGGCTGTAATCACTCGATATGCAAAAATTTATGACCATGCTTGTGTCTATGACAGTGCTCATGTCGCAGGGAATGTTTATGGCAAAGCTCATGTGAGTGGTTGCGCCCGTGTTTATAGCAATTCCCATATTTATAATCATGCGCGCGTTTCTCATGATGCTTTTGTTTATGATCATGCAAGGATCTATGGTCATTCAAAGGTTTCTGGGTCTGCTTGTATTTACAGCAGTGCAAAAATTTATGGACAAGCTGCTATCAAAGGCTTTGCAAAGATTTATGGCAAGGTCTATGGCAATGCTATAGTGAGTGGTCGTGCCGCGGTTTATGGCTCTGTTTATGGCAATGCGAAAATCTCTGGTTATGTCAAGGTTTGGGGTCGTGCCTATGGAAGAGCAAAAATAGATACACAAAGTAAAATAAAATTGGTTCCTGATAATTATGAGGTCTATAAAAGCGATGAGGTTGTAAAGATTGAGAAATAAAACAAATAATAGTATGTGAGTGCCTTCTTTATGGCTATAAATGCATTATAAGCATTGTTTAAAACGTATCATAAAAGAGAGAATTCAAAAAGAAAGCCGTGCCATTAATATGACGCGGCTTTCTAATTTTGATTCTAATGATTAAAATTAATCACTCGCAATGGAGTAATGATGCCTATATACAAAACGTATCATATTGCAAGCGCTCTATTGTCGTTATGAAAACTTATCAAAAGGAACGTAAAGGATAGGTATAATCTTGATAGCATTCATTTGAATGAAAGAAAATATAAACGCTTTTATGGCTATCAAACGTATCAATAAAATGCCCTTTTCTTTAAAGAGATTCATTTGAAATAAAGCACATAATCACAATGCTTCTTTAAAACGTTTTAATATACTACTAAGCTCAAAATTGAGTTGAGTGAATTCAAATAACTGACATTCTAAAATAAAAACCTATCAAACAAATCAAAACGCTTTCATAAAATATAAGGCTTTTAAAATTGGCTCTGCTGTGAAATCTAGATCTTTAAATGAAACGTTCTGAAAAGCAAATGATAACTAAATTATAGCTGTTATAAAAAGAGGTTTTCAACGTTTCTTATAAAGATCTCATTTTATGTTTCAAACGTTTAAACGTTCACTTAAAGAGGTTCTCATAAGCATCTTTTCATTTTGCACTCAATTAACCAATCCAATTTTGGAGGCGTTAACTTTAGAATAGAGCATTTTTTGAACAGCATTGTTTTTTCTAAAAATTAAGTAAAATCCCATGCCTTTATGATGTTACAATGGTTTTGAATTTTGTTTGCTTATCTTTGTTTCAATAGGTGCCTCCAAATTTGGATTGCCCCCATTTGGTTTCGTATTTTTAAACGATAACTTTTAAAATGTTTGTTGTTCGCTTGCTATATCATTAAAAAGGCTTTTGATTTCATAAGATATAACGTTTTGAATTTCATATTTGTTGTGATGATAGTGTCTGTATATAACTGCCTATCATTTTCTAAATTTTTAGTAAGCGTTTTAAAAACGATTTTGTTTTTAAATCTTTTATGCAATCTTATAAATGAAAATCTATAAGCTTATAAAAGTTTCAAACGATTATTTTCCTTTTAAGGTTTCGCTCAAAAAAGAGCAAAATACATACCATTCTTTAAACCCATGAAATTATGTTATCGATAATTTAAAACGACTAAATTTTAAAACAATGCGATTTGTGAGTGATAAAAACGTATCATAAAATTTATGAACTGTTATGAATGATAGCTGCTTTTCATTTCATTTGAATACACACATGCGTTATAATATTTACATCATGATTTGCTTTTTATGCTCTATTCATACACGGCAATCTTTTATAAAAATGGTCAAATGAATCACGTATAAAAGGATGGATTCTTAAGTGAATTCATATAAAATAATTGCACTCAACATATTGACTTTATTCGCTTTTTATGTATAATACACCATCATACATTGAAGTTTAGTAAAACTATATGCTATTTTATAAACATTTACGAGGCGGCATATTTCATATTTTGCTTTTAAAGGAGATGGCAAACTAAGGTTTGTACTTTTAATGAAGAAAGTATAGCTTTATATTGTTATAAAATACTCTTTATTTTTTGATGATGACCAACAAGGGGTTATGCGTTTTTTTTTAATTCACTGGACTCTTGTAAAGAGGCAAGGGCGCAACACTTTAAAGCTTCTTAAAAATTTTTTTGGGTCAAAGTGCTCTATCATACGGGAAGAATATTACACTATTTTTGTTTTTCAAAATCCATACGAAAAATTGCATCAATTTCATCTTCATTGGAATGAGCACTTCTGCGACGATTCAAGGTTTGCACAATCTCTTTTTTTAAAAGCGTATCTGTTTCACTTAAACGGAGAATACTGAGTTCCAATTCAAGAGATAAAGCTAAATCTACACACAATTTAAGCTCTTCTCCAATGTCAAAACCACGTTGATAGTCATCATAAAGACCAACCAGTGTATCGGATAACTCCTTACCGCATAAAGAGGTCATACTAAATCCCTCCACGTTACGGCTTTTTGTACAGTTTTGGTTTGTTTAAGGATCACTCCACTATCATCACTCAGAGTTTCCATATATACGAGCCTCATGGTTTTATCAATTTTATGCAAAATACGCACTTCTAAATCAATGTCTATTAAAAACTTTGTCACTCCAAGACTTTGAAGTGCCCAATTGTAAATATGGATGGCAATGCGTTTATTATAGAACTTATAGCATTTAAAATACATTGCAAAAAGGCTTTTAATTTGCGCATAAAAAGAATATTTTGGCAATACACAAAATACCCTTTTTATTGCTAAATCATAGCTAAATCAATGCCATTAATATCTACATAAGCAGGCATAGTTTGTAAACGTTCAGCTTTTTAAGAATGTGTAATAATCTCATTTTTTGCAGAAGTGAAATTATTTTGCCTTTTTTATATTGAGTTTTAGACATTAATAAACCTTTTGTCTTATAAAAAGCTATGAGAAGTGCATTTGCATGTTTTTATAATAAGATTTCAGTGATATATTGCACAGCACGCAATGAAGAGAACCACATGGTTTTTTTACTGCTGTGAGACATATGTCTGCGCTTTTTGAGAGAGCCGTTGATAAGAACTTTGCTCAACGGGCATACAATTGGCCATAGCAGGTATTGTTTTTTCATGAGAGAATGCCCAAATGTTTTTGACACTGAAGGTCGATATTTGGTAAACTTTCACGCGTTTTGCCTAGGGGGATGAGAGTAAGGGCTTGGCAAAACACTATGGCGGTCGCATTTTTTGTGTAATTGTCATGATTTTCAGCTCCTGCTGAAATGGATGCTGTAACATCCGTTTTTGTGGGGTTATGTATGTGATAACTGCTTTTTTTAAGAGCAGTAACGACAGATGTAAATCAATATAATTGTTTAGTCGACTATTATATTGATTTTGGAGTAATTTTTTGGCTCGTCCGGAAGCAAAACCTAAAACTGAGTTGGCAAAACGTTTTCGTGAAGTGCGTCATGCTCTTGGTTTCACAGAGCGTAAGCAGTTTGCTGAACATCTTGGAATCACTGCTGGCTCTATAGGAACTTATGAAACGGGTATCAGTGAACCTACAGCCTCTGCGCTATCTAAATATCAAGAAATTTGCGGTGTTTCATTGGATTGGCTTGTAACAGGTAATGGCGAGATGTTTTCAGATATGGCAAAGGCGAAAGCGGCTGGTTTAAAAGCACAAGCAATCCCTGCTGGTTTGATGAAAAAGCTTGGATATTTAGCTTATACAACATATCATGATGCAAACATAACACTTTCTCCTGAAGATGTTGCGGAATTAGCAGCAGAGCTTTACGGAAAATTACAAGAGCTTATTGAAAACCTCAACGACATAGAAGAAGTCGAAGCCACTTTGCCACTTTTAAAATTGCATTTAAAGCGTAGAATTGAAGCTGAAAAGGCACATAAAACGCCCCAAGGCATATGAATTACAGCCTTCAAAAATAAAATTCTCTTCTGCTATAAGTTTGAAGAAAAATGCATTGAGTGATAAAAACATCTATAAAAACAATAAATTATACATATTTTTTTAATTTTTTTCAATATTCTATATTTCTTATGAAAATAATAATCCTCTAGAATAGGTTATCCCATAACAAAGAACGAAGTTTCATAGGGGGCATAATCTATTAGATTATAAAATAAGTCTAAAAAGTTATAATTTTCATACAGATAAGCACAACTGTTATAAAACAACGCTTTTTGTCTTTCATAAGAAGTATTTTTGCAAATTTATAAAAAATTATTTTTTACACTCTTGCCATTCATCTGTTGCGCTTTATTTGAAAAGTAGAATTGCTCTTTAGTGAAAAAAACTGTTTTTGTTAAGAGATAAAACGCAGTGTTTTTGAATGGAGATAAAGGTATATTTTCAAAGTCTTGTGTTTTTATTTATTTTTTAGCTTGAATCCCTCTAGCTAAAAGGGTTGGGGACTTTTCTAGATTTGATGTTGTTGCAAAGATTTTAGGCTGATGCTGGGTGAGTATCGGTATCAGGGGGGGATATATTGATTTATTGTTTTTTTGAGGTGCGCAAACGAGGGTTTTGCCATGAGGTTTTTTGCGCGTTGTAATGATGTTGAGCTCTGTTGGAGGAGGTTCTTATGAAAAAATATTCAAAATCAAATTTGCTTAAAGCGGTCTCATTAGGAACTGCCATGGCCACACTTTTATCAAGTGTCTCTCCCGTTTTCGCTGCGGGTGTTGGCATAACAGGAGGGGCATTTTTTAATACAAGTGGTCCTGAGGTTCTTTATCCGCGTGGCAGTCATGGGAGTATTGTCTTTGCTGGTGATAATGATTTCTGCGGTGTGGACAATGTTGTTGGTCGTGGAGGTAAGCAACAGGAAACAATTACTGATGATCGACGAATACCTGTAAAAGAGCAATATGAGAGATTCATCTATGGTTACAATGCCACGACTGTAGGCAATCCTTATGGAGAAAGCACTAGTAAGGTTACTTGGATGAGTGAGGGAAAACTCACTAACAATAATAGTTATATGGGAAAAATGAGCACTGACGGTAGTGAGAATATTATGCCTGAGGCTTATGGTGTTTATTCTTTTGCAACGGGTTGTGGTTCTGCTGCAATGGGGAATTATTCAACAGCATTTGGTGCTGGTGCAACTACAAAGGCTGGTGGAGCACAGGCTTTTGGTGTTTCTGCACTTGCAAGTGGTAAAGCAAGCGTTGCTATGGGGGTGGGATCAGAAGCATCAGAAGAGGCTACGGTTGCTATTGGTGGACTTGCAACTGCCTCTGGTAAAAGTACTGTTGCTGTAGGAGCAGAGGCAAAAGCAGAAAAAGAATATGCGATTGCTATCGGCGCAAGGGCTGAAGCGAAAGAATCAGGAGCTATTGCAATAGGTGGTGTCAAGTCTGAAAGAACAGAAGGAGTATCTCCTCAAAGAAAAGCAATAGCAGAGTCTCAAAATGCCATTGCCATAGGTTCGCATACTTACGCTAAAACAGAAGATTCAGTTGCGATTGGTGCAAATGCACAGGCGTTTGCTGAGGATAGTGTTGCTATAGGTGGTGGTTCTATCTCTGATAGAAAAAAAGGTGTAAATACTTATGATCCTACAACAGGTCAAAAAACGGATAAAAGAACCGGTCTTGCATGGAAAAGCACGGCAGGTGCTTTTAGCATTGGTGAAGTTGGAGGTCGCGATGGTAAAGGTAACCTAACACGGCAAATTACAGGAGTAGCAGCGGGAAGTGAAGATACCGATGCAGTTAATGTTGCACAGTTAAAAGCTATGAGAGATGTCATAGCAGGAGGAGGAAGTTGGCAAATTTCTGCTAACAATAAAGATTCTACAGCTGTTAATGCAGGCAATACAGTAGATTTTTCAGTGACAAATAGTGGCGAAGGAAAAGATAACTTAAAGATTACAAAAAACAATGTAGATAGTAAGCATAACATTCAATTTACTTTGGCTGATGAGCTTAATTTAACAGAGGTCACCACAGGTCACAGCTTTATGAATGATGATGGCTTTTACACTAAGAATGGTAATGACGACGGCCCAAGTATGACTGGTCACGGTATCAATGCTCACAATACACAGATTGAGAATGTGGCAGATGCGACTGCAGAGCATCAGGCAGTGAATTTGGGGCAGCTGAAAGACTATGTAAAAAAGAACGGTGGCGGTGGTTGGAAACTTAGTGTTAACAATCAAGAAGCTACAGATGTTAAACCAGGAAATACAGTAAAGTTTGTTGCTGTTGAGAAGGGAGAAGGTAATACAAAAAGTCAGAATATTAATATTACGAAGGATGATGGCCACACTGTAAAATTTGATTTAGCTGATAATATTAAGTTAACGAGCGTTACCACAGGGGATAGCAATATGAGTGGTGATGGCTTTTTTATTAACGGTGAAGATGGTCCGCGCATGACTATTGATGGTATTAATGCCGGCAATCAAGCCATTACAAACGTGGCAGAGGCGACTGACGATAATGAAGCAGTGAACTTAAAGCAGCTGAAAGAATTTTCAGCAAAAGCAGGAGGCTGGAAGCTTTCTATTGAAAATGGAAAAGCTACAGATATTGATGCAGGCAGCACAGTCAATTTTTTTGCTATTGGGGATAATAATGCTGGTAAAAAAAATATAAAAATTGCAAATACAAATGGGAAAAACATCTCTTTTGATTTAGCTGATAATATTAATGTAATGTCTGTTAAAGCAGGACAAAGCATTATGGATGCTACTGGCTTTAGATTTGAAAATGGTGAAGGACATAATGATGGACCGAGCATAACTGTTAATGGCATTCATGCTGGTGGTAAAACAATTAAAGGAGTAGCAGAGGCGACTGAAAATGATGAGGCAGTGAATTTTGGGCAGTTAAAAACTATAAAGCAACTTGTAGAAAATGGTTGGAAGCTTTCTGTTAATGGCGGTGATGCTACCGATGTTAAAGCTGGTAGCAAAGTAGATCTTGTTTCTGCAGATCAGGATGGTGGCAAAAATATCAAAATTGAAAAAAACAACGGCAATACAGTCACCTTTGCTTTGAATGAAAGTATTAAAGTGAAAAGTATCACTACAGACAATAGCATTATGAATGGTGATGGTTTTGGGTTTGTTGATGGTGGTGGACCAAAAATAACTTTTGGTGGTATTCAAGCTGGTGATAAAAAGATTACCGGAGTAGCAGAGGGGACTAACAATACCGATGCAGTAAATTATGGACAGTTGAAAGAGGTAAGGACACTTGCAGAAAATGGCTGGAAGCTTTCTGTTGATGGTGAAAATGCTACAAATGTTAAAGCTGGTAGTACAGTAGATCTTATTGCTTATAAAAGTAATGAGGGGCACAAAAATATCACAATTGAAAAAAACAATGACAACAGTAATAAAGTCACCTTTTCTTTGAATGATAAGCTTAAATTGACGAGTGTTACTACAGGTAACAGCATTATGAATAATAGTGGCTTTGGATTTGTTGATGGTGGTCCCAAAATAATGGAGAGTGGCATTCAAGCTGGTGGTAAAAAGATTACCGGAGTAGCAAAGGGGACTGACAATACCGATGCAGTAAATTATGGACAGTTGACTGAAATAAAAGATCAGATAGCAAGCAATAGCCTTGTTAAATGGGTAGAAAATCAGAAGCTTATTACCATTGGTAAGGAAAAAGAGGGCACGAAAATTGATATTGCAAACAAATCAGGTGATGCTCGGACAATTTCTGGTGTTGAAAAAGGAGGATTGTATGAAGATTCAATTGAGGCAGTAAATGGTTCACAACTTTGGGATACGAATCAAAATGTTGCTCATATTGATACGAAAGTTACTGCTATATCAGATGCAATTATCAATATTGGTGAGGAAATTCACGGACTTTCTCAAGATGCTTTACGTTGGAGTGAAAATGAACAAGCGTTTGTTGCACGTCATGGTGAAGACGGTAATAAAACAAACAGCAAAATCACATTTCTTAAAAATGGCGATATTTCAGAAAAGTCAACAGATGCTGTAAATGGTTCTCAAATCCATTCTATGGGCAGTGAAATTGCAAACTTCTTTGGTGGTAATACTTCGTTCAAAAATGGTGTTTTTACAGGACCAAGATATAATTTGACTATTATTGATTCAAATGGTGGAGTAAATAAAAAGGAGTATAATGATGTTGGCTCAGCTTTGTCAGGGCTTGATATGAATATAAGGAATGTTAATCATCATTTTATAAATGCAATGAATGACATTGCCTCTTATTTTGGTGGTGGTGCTGGATATGATGAAAATAAAGAATGGCATGCTCCTACTTTCCAGGTCTATCATATTGATGCTAATGATACTGTCTCTAAGAAACCCTATGATAATGTGGCGGGTGCTTTTGAAGGCGTGAACAATACTTTTAAGAATATTCATAATCAAATTTCTGATATAACAAAAAATAGTCTTGTTAAGCAGGAAGAAGACGGTCTGATCACCGTTGGTAAGGAAACAGGTGGCGATAAAATTAGTGTTGCAAATAGAGATAGTAAAGAGAGAACCATTTCTGGTGTGAAAGAAGCAATGCTTTCTATAACTTCAACAGATGCTGTAAATGGTTCGCAGCTTTTCAAGATTGCCCAAAAAACATCGAAGTACTTTGGTGGGAGCACGGATGTAATTAACGGTATAGAGCCAGCTTTTGTTATTGATGGAAACCCATATAATAATGTTACAGAGGCATTTACTGGTGTGAATATTTCTATCCATAAGATTGATAACAAAATCTCTGATTTGGAAAAAAATAATCTTGTTAAGCAAGAAGGAGGAGTGTCAGGTATTATCACCATTGGTAAGGATACAGCTGGTACTGAAATCAATATTGCAGGATTTGGAAAGGTAGCACGCAAAATTTCTGGTGTGCGGGAAGCAGAGAAGGGCGATGAAGCTGTTAACAAAGACCAACTTGATAAAAGTATAGAGAAAATTTCTAAAGATATTGAAACAGCAAGTGCTGCTGCGGTTCTCTACGATAAAAATGCAGATGGTATTGTTAATTATAGTAGCGTAACTTTAGGTGGCGATAAAAACAACGGACCAGTTGCTCTTCGCAATGTCAAAGATGGTGACATTTCTGCTAATTCAACAGATGCAATCAATGGCAGCCAGCTTTATTCCATAAGTAATCAACTTGCTGCTTATTTTGGCGGTGGTGCTAAATATGAGAATGGCAAATGGACAGCACCTCAATTCACGATTGTTCAAGTTAATGCTGATGGTACGACAGTTGAGAAAACCCACAATAATGTTGCTGATGCCTTTGGTGACGTCAATAAAAATATGTCAAACATTAATAACCGTATTGATGATGTCATCAACAAGGTCGATTCAGATGCTTTAAAGTGGAATAAGGATAAAAAAGCCTATGATGCTACTCATGATGGAACACCAAGTAAAATTATTAATGTAGCCAATGGTAAAATTGAAAAAGGTTCCAAAGATGCGGTTAATGGTGGACAACTTTGGCAAACCAATGAGCGTGTTGCAAAGGTTGAAAATCGTGTTACGGATGTTGAAAAGCATGTTGAGATTATCGATAAAAGAGTTGATAATATTTCCAATACGATTGGGGATATTGGGGACATAGTTACCAATATTGATGTTAAAGTTGATAATATTGATAATAAGGTTAACGATATTGCTGAGGATGCTGTTCGCTATGACAGAGATGAAAACGGCAACAAGACCAATAAAATCACTTTAAAAGGTGGCGATCCTAGTGAACCTGTTATGATTGACAATGTAGCTGATGGCAAAATTGAGAAAGGTTCGAAAGAAGCTGTAAATGGTGGTCAACTTCATGACTACACCAAAGAACAGATGGAAATCGTTCTCGATGAATCGAAGCGCTACACAGATCAACGGATTAATAATATTACGATTGATGCTATTGACGAAGCTGTTGATAAGTCCAAACAATATACCGATATGAAGTTTGATGCTTTAAATTACAGTATTGAGAGTGCGAAAAAAGAAGCAAGACAAGGTGCAGCTATTGGTTTAGCAGTGTCTAACTTACGCTACAATGATACACCTGGAAAATTAAGCGTTGGATTTGGTACAGGTTTATGGCGTAGTCAGTCTGCATTTGCCTTTGGTGCTGGTTATACTTCAGAGAATGGAAATATTCGGTCTAATGTATCTGTTACTACTTCTGGTGGTCATTGGGGTGTAGGTGCGGGATTCAATATGACATTGAACTGATAATCAACAAACCAGATAAAAATTCTTTTCACCCTTGTCTTATGAGGCAGGGGTGAATTGTTTTTTACATCTATAAAAGATATGGATAGAGAGATTGATAAGGGATATAATGATAACGACAGGTTTTAAAAACAGAAAAAATTTTTACGATCTCGGCAAAGTCTGCACCTTTTTCAAAAGAAAAGATGAATTAGTCTGACTCTTTACAAAACTGTAAATTTACGATTCACCTTCGGGTAAAAAACAGATTGAGTTTGACTGGAGAAGTGATAGAAATAATATGCTAAATGAGTCTGCGGTAACTTAAGCCATCTCTATTTTCATCATTTGTTAGAGCCTGTGAAGAGATTATTTTCAGGGATAACAATGAAACTAAAAATGCCCCTCTTTACGCATTTTTGAAGAAAAATCGTAGACTTTATTCACTTATTTTACACAAAAAATATCTCTCCTTAACACTTTGTTAAAAAGAAAAACACCCCTTTCTCTTCAAAATATTAGCACGTTCTTCATGAATAAAAGTGATAAACTAAAAGCCAGAAAAACAATATTATCCTTGCAAAAAACGACCAAACATTCTAGAAATTAAGCAAATATTAACTAATATATAAAAAAATGAATCTTATTTTCTCAGAGTAACACAAAAAGCGGGGACATTCACTATGACATCTAAATAAGCGATTTTTCTATTTTTTAATCACATAAATTTTGATGTTACAAAAAACTAAATCTGAACACCTACATGGCGTTTAAATGTGTCTTTTTTTGTGTTTACAGTTAAATTTTTTTCATTGGGGAATTTGTTATGAACAAATTATATACAAAATTAGCGGGGAGTGATTTAAAATTTTCTCGTTTTCCTTTTATTAAAGTTTTGTCATTGACTTCAATCGCTGCACTTTTGTCGAGTGTTTCTCCTGTATTGGCAAAAAATCTTGATTCAAGAGAAGGGGATTCTACAGATATAAAAACTGTTGCTGTGGCATATCCCCAAAGTGTTATCTCTGTTTATGATGAAGCTACCGGTTATTTGGGGCTTCATGATGTATCAAAAGACAATTATATGACGACGCTGAATACAGGGCTGACACTAAAAGTGAGTGCTTATGCAGGTGGGAGTGATTATGCAATTTTTTTAAACGATATGCTTTCTGAAAGAGGTAAGACTACCGTAAATGTTTTAGAGAAAGATGGTAGTTCTACACAGAAAGCTACGCAAGAAGTATCAAATGCATTTGTACAGACAAGTCCAGCTTTCTCTGTTGGTGATGATAATGGAAATAGCATAGCTTTCTTGAATGTCCCTCCTTCATTAGAAGGAAACTCTCCAATACAAGCGAGAGACAGTTCGCTTACAAGTGCAAGAGCTGGGGCAAATTCTACTGCTGCAGGTCCACAGGCAAATGCAGCAGGAGAGACAAGTGTTGCTATTGGTTTCAAGACACAATCAACAGGAAAATTTGCCATCACTATGGGTAATCAGGCAGAAGCCATAAAAGAAGATAGTATAGCTATAGGCCGCATGGCACATGCTTTAGGAAAAAGCAGTACCGCATTAGGTTCTGAATATAATGCACAAAGTGAACACGGGGAAAATGATTATACCACTGCTCAGGGTGATTATTCAACAGCTTTGGGTTCTGTTTCTAAGGCTATGGAAAATGGTGCAACTGCTGTTGGTCATCGTGCATTAGCAAAAGGTAAACAATCTATTTCTGTGGGATTTTATTCGAAAGCGAATGAAGAGAAAAGCGTTACGCTTGGGGATTATGCTGTAACTGAAGTAGTAGGAGGAGTTGCGTTAGGGAGTGCTTCTGTATCTAATGTTGGAGCTGGTGTTGAGGGTTATAGTTCTCTTGGGAAGAGGGGAGAAGGTGCTGATTTTGTATGGAAAAGCACTTACGGAGCTGTTAGTGTTGGTAATGTTAAGCAAGGTAAAACACGGCAAATTGGGGGAGTAGCAGCAGGTACAGAAGAGACTGATGCTGTGAATATTGCGCAGTTGAAGTCATTGCAAACCTATGTAGATAAGGGCTGGAATCTATCTGTTAATGGTGAAGATGCTAAAGCTGTAGGGATAGACGATACGGTAGATTTTGCAGCTGGAAGTAAAAATCTTGAAATTACCAAAGACGAAAAAGACAATAACATAAAATTTGATCTCGCGAAAAACATTACGCTGGAGAGCGTAACGGCAGGTGCGAATACTTTAAATGCAACGGGTTTAGTCATTGCGAATGGACCTCAAATAACGACTGATGGTATTAATGCTGGCGGTAAAAAGATAACAGGCGTCGCAGATGGGAGTGCAGATACTGACGCTGTGAATATTGCGCAGTTGAAGTCATTGCAAACCTATGTAGATAAGGGCTGGAATCTATCTGTTAATGGTGAAGATGCTAAAGCTGTAGGGATAGACGATACGGTAGATTTTGCAGCTGGAAGTAAAAATCTTGAAATTACCAAAGACGAAAAAGACAATAACATAAAATTTGATCTCGCGAAAAACATTACGCTGGAGAGCGTAACGGCAGGTGCGAATACTTTAAATGCAACGGGTTTAGTCATTGCGAATGGACCTCAAATAACGACTGATGGTATTAATGCTGGTGGTAAAAAGATAACAGGCGTCGCAGATGGGAGTGCAGATACTGACGCTGTGAATTTTGCACAGCTAAAAGCAATACAAGCAGCAGCGGCTATAAAAGGTTTGAAAATTAACACGACTGGCAATGGTTTCAAAGATGCTATCGCTGATGAGGTAGGGTCAGTTGCTATAGGTTCTGGGGCATCTATATCTGCTTCTGCTGCTGTAGCTTTGGGGGTGAACGCGCAAGCAACGGTGAGTTCAGGAATTGCTATAGGAGCGTATTCTGTAGCGGATGTTGGTGGTAGTGTTGCTGGTTATGAGCCTTTGATAGGGCAACAAACAATTAAAATGACTTATGAATGGAAAAGTACATTAGGTGCCGTTAGTGTTGGTGATAATTCTATAATGCAATCGCGGCAAATTACAGGGGTAGCAGCTGGGTTTCAAGATACTGATGCGGTGAATGTTGCACAGTTGAAGTCCTTGAAAAACTATGTGGATCAAGGCTGGAAACTGTCTGTTGACGGTAAAAATGCTAAAGCTGTGGGGATAGATGATACGGTAGATTTTGCCGCTGGAAGTAAAAATTTTGAAATTACCAAAGGTGAGGGCGACAATAACATAAAATTTGATCTCGCAAAGGACATTACGCTGGGTAGCGTAAGGACTGGTACGAATACTTTAGATGCAATGGGTTTAAAAATTGAGAATGGTCCTCAAATAACGACTGATGGTATTGATGCTGGTGGTAAAAAGATCACAGGAGTGTTCGAGGGTACTAATGAGACCGATGCAGTGAATTTTGGACAATTGAATAAAACCAAGCAAGAGGTCCAAGAACAAATACAAAAACAAGTTCAAGAAGTCGAAAAGCAAGTCGCGGCCAATAGTTTTGTGAAACAAGATCCTGTAACGAAACATATTACCATTGGTAAAGAAGTAGTAGGCGATGAAATTAATATTGCCAACAACATGAATGAGGCACGTACCCTTTCAGGTGTTAAGGCAGCAGAGAAAGATAATGAAGCTGTTAATAAAAAACAACTCGAAGACAGCTTGAAAGGTCTTTCTAAGGATCTTCAGTCAGATGATTCTGCAGTTGTGCATTATGATAAACAAGAAGATGGCACCATTAATTATGCGAGTGTAACTTTTGGTGGTAAAGAGAACACCCTCACAGCGCTTCACAATATTGCTGATGGTGCGATTTCTTCAGAATCCCATGATGCAATCAATGGCTCACAACTTTTTGCGACAAATCAAAATGTAGCAACTGTATCAAATAATCTCCAAACCGCTGCTACGAAGATAGCTGAAACTTTTGGAGGCGATGCGAAATATGAAAATGGCGAATGGACCGCTCCAACTTTTACGCTTAAAACTGTTAACAATGATGGTGAGGAAGAAGAGCAAAGCTATACGAGTGTAACAGAGGCTTTTAAAGGTGTTGGTACTACTTTCACGAATATTAATAATGAGATTACCAACCAGATTAATAATGCGATTACCAAAGTAGAAGGTGAGAGTTTTGTTCAGCAGGATAAGGAAACAAATCGTCTCACGATTGGTGCTAAAACAGAAGGCGCAGAAATCAATATTGCCAACGCAAGTGGTGGAAATCGGATCATTTCTGGTGTGGATGACGCACAGAACAACAATGACGCCGTTAACAAAGGTCAGCTTGATAGCAGTATCAAGAATGTGACTGATCAGTTAACGAATATCACGCAGCAAGTTCAAGGTGATGCCTTATTGTGGAGCGATGCTGATAAAGCATTCGTTGCTCAACATGGTAAAGAAAAAGAAAAGAGCAAGCTTAAGTACCTTTTAAATGGAGACATTACTGCTGAATCAACGGATGCGATTAATGGTTCACAGCTTTATTCGATGAGTAATAATCTTGCAGGATATTTTGGTAGTGGCGCTGGTTATGATGAGAATGGCGAATGGAAAGCACCTACTTTTACGCTTAAGACAATTAAGGAGGATGGTACAGCAGGTGAAGAAAGTTATGATACTGTAGAAAAAGCACTGTCTGCTGTCGGTACATCTTTCACGAATATTCAGAATAAAATCACCAATGAAATTACTAATGAGATCAATAAAACAAAAGGTGATGCTTTATTGTGGAGCGAGGCTGATAAGGCATTCGTTGCTCAGCATGGTAAAGAAAAAGAAAAGAGCAAGCTTAAGTACCTTTTAAATGGAGACATTACTGCTGAATCAACGGATGCTATAAATGGTTCTCAAATTTATACTCTGAAAAATCAAATAGCTGGTTATTTTGGTGGTGGTGCGGGCTATCAGAATGGGGAATGGAACGCTCCCACATTCTATGTTTCGCAATTCAAGAATGGTGGTAATGGTAAGGATAAAACTAGCTATGATAATGTTGCAGCTGCGTTTGAAGGAGTTAATGGAAGTCTATCCGATATCAACGATCGTATTAACAATGTTGCTCAGAGTGTCTCATCAAGTGGTTTAAATTGGAACGAGGAAGAGAAAGCTTTTGACGCGCGTCACAATGGAACGCCAAGTAAGATTAACTATGTAGAAAATGGTAAATTATCCGAAGATTCAAAAGAAGCCGTTAATGGTAGCCAACTTTGGCAGACAAATAATAGGGTTACCAAAGTTGAAAACCGCGTAGATAATATTGATCAACAGATAAAAAATATTGAAAATACGGTTACGAATGATGCAGTTAAGTATGATAAAAATGAAAAGGGTGATAAGATCAATAAAGTTACATTCGCTGGTGTGAGTGAAAGTGATCCGGTAGTGTTAGACAATGTAGCGGCAGGTGATTTATCCAAAGATTCAAAACAAGCTGTGAATGGTAGCCAACTTTGGGAGACAAACCAAAAGATAGATGTAGTCCTTGATAAGGCAAAAAAATATACGGATGAGCGTTTCAATGACATTATCAATCACCAAATGAGTGATGTTATTAATGAAGCGAAATCTTATACGGATATGAAGTTTGATGCTTTGAATTACAGCATTGAGGGTGTGCGAAAAGAAGCAAGACAAGCAGCGGCTATTGGTATAGCAGTGGCGAACTTACGCTATAATGAAACACCTGGAAAATTAAGTGTTGGATTTGGCACCGGCTTATGGCGTAACAAATCTGCATTTGCCTTTGGTGCTGGTTATACATCTGAAAGCGGATCTGTTCTGTCTAATGTATCTGTTACTAATTCTGGAGGTCACTGGGGTGTAGGTGCGGGATTTAATATGACATTGAATTAATAATCAACAGAATATATTGAGTAAAATATTTTCGCCCTTGTCCTCATTTAAGACAAGGGCGAAAGTTTATTTTAAGAAGAAATCAATAAAGCTAACCAATAAGATTTTTAAAGAAAAACATGCAAAGCAGATAAGCAATGAAATAAAATGTACCATTAATGCTAAAGCACTGTTTTAATCTCAATTTATAATTTAATACGAATGCAGATTACCGCATACTAAATGTTTCTGCTTTTCACGAAAAAGCAGTTCAAAAGAGCATAAAATCAATATGTTAACTACTTTATAGGTAAAAACTCATTAACCTAATAAGAGAAGATGCTTGTGTAAATTTATCTAAATAAAGCTATTATCCAAATAATACATCGCTGCAAAAATAAAACTGCCAAAAACCTTCGCTTTTAAATTAGTTTTTTTATTGGTTTCATGCAAAAAACTCCCCCAGCAGTTTTTAAGAGATAATCCAATAAAAAATATAAATTGAAATATGTCTTTTTTATGTCATAAATATGATTGATTTGATTTTTTTTCATTAGGGCACTTGTGATGAAAGAATTATCTATCATATCAAAGAGGAATGATTGGGATTACAGGCATTTCTCTCGACATTTGTTTAAAAAGCTTTTGTTGGGAACCATAATCGTTGCATTTTTATCAAATACTTCCTCCGTTTATGCAAAAAATTTTGATAGAACAGAGCAGCTTCTTAAAGTTCTAGAAAAGGCAACAGCGGTTTATTCTCAAGGAAATAATAGAAACGTCTTTTCTGATTATAATCGTTATAACCCTCATACGGGTTTCTTTGACGATACAAGTTTATCAAAATCAAGTTATTTAACAGTGCTCACTACAGCAATAATGTCAAGAGTGAGTACTTCTAGTAGTTACGTAGATTTTTTAATCACTATGCTTTCTGAAAAAAGGAAGGCTGCTGTGAATGTTTTGGACAAAGATAGTAGTTCCACACAAAAAAATTTAGAGTCTTCTGTTGATGATAATCATGGAAATGGCATAGCTCTCTTAAATACACCTAGTTCATCAGAGGAAGGATATCCAATACAAGTGGGTGGAAGGACGTTTGTAAGCGCAAGAGGTGGATCAAATGCTACTAATTTGGGTCAAGGATCGAATGCAGCAGGGGTGGAAAGTGTTGCCATTGGTTACAAGGCACAAGCAACAGAAAAGTTTGCTATCACTATGGGGAAACAGGCAGAAGCCACAAAAGAAGATAGTATAGCTATAGGCCGCATGGCACATGCTTTGGGGAAAAGCAGCACTGCACTAGGCTCTGAATATAATGAAAAGAATCAGGATGACTATACAACCGCCAAGGGTGATTATTCAACAGCTTTGGGTGCTGTTTCTAGAGCTTTGGAATATGGGACAACGGCTGTGGGGCATCGTGCATATGCAACGGGTAAAAATGCTATTTCTATAGGATTTTATTCGAGAGCAAATGCAGAAGGGAGTATTGTTTTGGGAGCAGATGCAAAAGCAGAAAAAAAAGATTCTGTTGCTTTTGGATATAAAGCAGTTGCAAGTGATGAATTAAGCAATGCTTTTGGTGCTTATACAAAAGCAACAGCTATGGGAAGTGTTGCTTTAGGAGATTCTTCTGTAGCGGATACAGCTTCTCAAGTTTTTGGATTCGATCCTCTCCTTAAGAAGGCTACAACTGATGCGAATGCAGCATGGAAAAGTGGACGAGGTGCGGTAAGTGTTGGTACTTCAGACAAGACAAGACAGATTACAAAAGTAGCAGCGGGTAGTGCAGATACTGATGCTGTGAATATTGCGCAGTTAAAGTCATTACAAACCTATGTAGACAAAGGTTGGAAACTGTCTGTTGACAGTAAAAATACTAAAGTTGTGGGGATAAACGAAACGGTAGATTTCGCAACTGGAAGTGAAAATCTTGACATTACCAAAGGCAAAGACGACAACAAGGTCACATTTTATTTAGCAAAGAATATCACGCTAGAGAGCGTAAAAGTAGGTGCAAATACCTTTGATGCTACGGGCTTGAAAGTTATAGATGGTCCCCAAATCACCACTGCTGGTATTAATGCAGGCAGTAAAAGGATTACAAATGTAGTCGATGGTACAGATGATACCGACGCTGTTAATGTTGCACAGTTAAAAGCCTTGTCTTTAGGATCTGGGTCTAAAGATCCTTTTTCTGATTGGTCTAAAGACAGAGTGAGAATAGGTGTCAGTGAGAATTATAGCACTCGGGGAAGTGTTGTAATAGGGAAAAAATATATGAGCCAAGGAACGTACGGTGAAGTATTCGATGCTGCAACAGTAAAGGCGGATTTGGGAATAGCTATAGGTACAAGGTCTTTGGTTGAAAAGAAAGCTGATAGGGGGATTGCTATTGGTGAAAGAGCAAAGGTGGAAATTTCTGGGGGCATTGCCTTGGGACGTAACTCTACTGCTAACGTTAAGGAGGGAGTTTTCGGCTATGATCCTAAGACTGGAACAAATTCAACATCAACCAGTGTTGAGTGGAAATCTAAAGATGGTGCATTCAGTATTGGTAAAGTCGGTAATGGTGGGGGAAGCTGGACACGACAGATTGTAGGGGTAGCAGCTGGGACTCAAGAGACGGATGCCGTAAATGTTGCTCAGCTAAAATCCTTAAGAGAACTGATCACAAAACAAGGAAGTTGGGAGCTTTCTGTTGGTAATGGAAAGAATACAGTTATTGGTGCGGGAGACAAATTAAATTTAGCAACTGGAAGTACAAATTTTAGCATTACAAGCAATGAAGAAGGGAAGAAGGTAACATTTGATTTAGCAAAAGATCTTAGGTTAAATAGCATAAAATTGGGGGGGGAAGCTTTAGAAAATGCAGCAAACTCAGTAACTTTAGATGCAACAGGCTTGATCATTACAAATGGTCCCAAAATAGTGATGAATGGCATTGATGCAGGCAATAAAAAAATAACAGGTCTAGCAGAGGGTGCTGAAGCGACTGACGCTGTAAATTTTGGACAATTGCAGAACATTGAAAAACAAGTCGAACAACAAGTAGCAGCCAATAGCTTTGTAAAACAAGATTCCAATACAAAACATATCACCATTGGTAAGGATACAGACGGCGATAAAATCGATATTGCAAACAAAAATGGTGATAAGCGTACTCTTACGGGTATAAAGGATGCTGCACTTTCAGCGGAGTCTAAGGAATCCGTTACTGGTTCACAGCTTTTTTCTACAAATAATGATGTTGCAACTCTTAAAAATAATTTTTCTGAGATACAGACGAGAGTGACAGGGATTCAAACGAATCTATCAACAATAGCTAAAAATACATCACAATATTTAGGCGGTGGCGCTGATGTGCAGAATGGTAAGGTGCCTACCTATACTGTTGAAGACAAGTCTTATAATGATGTAGCGAGTGCTTTTTCTGGTGTGAACCACTCTTTTACAGAGGTAAAGCAACAAATTACGAATGTAAATAATTCTATCACGAATGTTGAAAATCAAATTAAGAATGTAGTGAGTGAAAGTCTTGTACAGCAAGATAAAGAAACGCAACATATCACCATTGGTAGGGATACGGGCGGTGATAAAATTGATATTGCCAACAGCAAAAGTGAAAATCGAATCCTTACTGGTATCAAGGATGGCGCACTCTCAGCGGAGTCGAAGGAAGCCGTTACGGGTTCACAGCTTTTTGAGACAAATAATAAAGTTTCTACTTACTTAGGGGGTGGAGCTGGATATAAGAATGGCAAATGGAGTGATCCAACATTTAAGGTTCAAACTGTTGATGCTCATGGCAATAAAAAAGATGAAGCTTATGCGGATGTTGCTGCTGCTTTTGCAGGAGTTGGTACGTCTATCACGAATGTACAGAATAAAATTACCAATGATATAACGAGTAAGTTCAGCGAACTTACTCAAAACATAACAAATATTACGCAACAAGTTACAGGTGATGCTTTATCATGGAACGATGAAGCGCAGGCATTTGTCGCACGTCATAAAAAGAAAGCAGAAGAACAAAGCAAAGCAACAGGAGCGCAAGAAAACAGCAAAATTACATTTCTTTTAGATGGTGCTGTTTCTAAAGATTCAACAGATGCTATTACCGGTAAACAACTTTATTCTACAAGTAACACGCTTGCGACCTATTTGGATAAAGGTGCCGGTTATGATGAAAAAGGAAACTGGAAAGCACCTGGCTTTAAGGTCAAAACTGTTAACGGTGACGGCAAGGAAGAAGATAAGACTTATTCGAATGTAGCGGAAGCTTTAACAGGAGTTGGTACTTCTTTTACAAATGTTCAAAATAAAATGACCAAGGAGATTACCAACCAGATTAATAATGCCATTACCACTGTACAGGGTGAAAGCCTTGTTAAGAAAGATAAAGCAACAAATAATATCAACATTGGTCAAGAAGTAGAAGGCAGTGTCATCAATATCGTCAACAAAAATGGAGAAGCTCGGATACTTTCTGGTGTGAAGGAGGCAATGGAGGTTGATGAGGCTATTAACAAAGGACAATTTGATAAAGCTGTGAAAGGGCTCACAGAAGATCTTAAGTTTGAGAGTTCTTTTGCTGTTCACTACGATAAAAAATCCAACGATAATGGGAATGAGGTAGACTATACGAATATCACCTTGGGTAAAAATAACACTCCTACAGCTCTCCACAATGTTGCGAATGGTATCATTTCTGATAAGTCGCATGATGCAATCACTGGCGGACAGATTTATAAAATTGGTGGAGATATAGCTAAATTCTTGGGTGGAGATGCAGCCTTTAACAATGGAGTTTTTACAGGACCAACCTATGCATTATCTGAAGTTTCTAAAGAGGGGCAGGTTACAGATAAGCCCTTTAGTGATGTTGGTACAGCCTTTGCAGGTCTTGATAGCAATATCAAGAATGTGAATGATCGGATTAAGGAGGTATCTCAGGAAATTGCACAAGATTCTTTGTTGTGGAGTAAACAGGATGGTGCTTTTGTAGCTTCTCATGGGGCAGGTGATACGAGAAAAGATAGCAAGATTACGCATATTTCAGCTGGAGATATTACTGCTGTTTCTACGGATGCGGTCATTGGCAAACAGCTTTATGAACTGCATCAGACGTTAGCGACGTATTTAGGTGGTGGTTCTGAATATAATAAAGATAAAGGATGGAAGGCTCCAGATTTCAAAATTCAGCAATTTGGTGAGAATGGCAAGTCTGAGGAGAAGACGTATCATGATGTTGCGGCTGCTTTTGAAGGTGTAAATAATTCTGTCACGAATATGCATGATAAAATTACGAATCAGATTAGCCAAGTAGTAAGAGATAGTCTTGTAAAGCAAGAAAAAGCAACGGATCCGATCACCATTGGTAAAGCAACAGACGGTATTGAAATCAATATAGCCAACAAGGATAAAGAGGATAGAACACTTTCTGGTGTAAAGACGGCTACACAAGATAATGAGGCGGTTAACAAAGCACAGCTTGATAAGTTGGATAAGAAAATTGAGTCTACGAATTCTTTTGCAGTTTTTTATGATAAACAGTCGGATGGTACTGTTAATTATAAAAGTGTGACTTTTGGTGGTAAAAATAAAGAACCCGTTGCTTTGCATAATGTTGCTGATGGTGAACTTACGCAAGAATCACACGATGCAATGAATGGTGGTCAAATTACAAAAATATTCCAGCAGGTAGTGAAGTATTTTGGTGGCAGTGCAGCCTTTAAAGAGGGTATTTTTACAGGACCAATTTATAAATTACTCAGTATTTCTGAAAATGGGGAGGTAGGACAAAAAGCGCATGATAATATTGTTTCAGCCTTTGAAGGTCTTGATACAAATATAAAGAATGTCAACAAGCGTATTAAGGAAGTTTCGCAAGGCATTAGCGATGATTCTTTGTTATGGGACAAGGATGAAAAAGCCTTTGTTGCTCTTCATGGAGAGGGCAAAACAAGAACAAACAGCAAAATTACCTATCTGAAGGATGGTGATGTTACAGCAAGTTCAAGTGATGCAGTAAATGGGTCCCAACTTTATTCTTTAAACGAGCAACTAGCAAGCTATTTCGGTGGTGGTGCTGGTTATAATAATCAAGGAAATTGGCAGGCTCCAAATTTTAAAATCAAGCAGTTTGGTGAAGATGGAGACTCTGAAGAAAAGAGCTATAGCAATATTGCTGATGCGTTGAGTGGGGTTGGAAATTCTTTCACGAATATTCAGCATAGAATTACCCATGAGATAAGCAAAATAGAAAGCGAGAATCTTGTTAAGCAGGATGAAAAGACAAAGCGTATCACGATTGGTGGAGAGAAGGACGGGAGTGAAATCAGTATTGCAAATAGTGCGAATGGTGTACGTAGCCTTTCTGGTGTAAAGGCAGGGCTTCTGACAGAAAAATCCACGGAAGCGATCAATGGTTCCCAGCTTTATTCGGTAATCAATGTACTTTCTAGATATTTTAGTGGAGATGCGGGATACAAGGATGGAAAATGGCTCGCGCCAAACTTTAAGGTGGCACAATTTACTGCTGCTGGTGTTGTGAGTAAAAGGGAGGAATATACCAATGTTGCGTCTGCGATTGAAGCTGTTAACGAAAGCATGACAAATATCAGCAATCGTATTCATGATGTTGAACAGAGTATTTTCTCGGGTGGTTTAAATTGGAGTGAGACAGAAAAAGCTTTTGACGCGCGTCATAAAGGTCAAGACAGTAAAATTAAGCATGTAGCGGATGGTGAAATATCAGAAGGCTCGAAAGAGGCTGTTAATGGCAGACAACTTTGGCAGACGAATAAGAAAGTTAAAGAGGTTGAAAGCCATGTCAATATGATTGATAAGCAAGTAAAAGATATTGCTAGTGTGGCAGATATTGCTGTTAAGTATGATAAAGGGAATGATGGCAAGAAAACGAATAAAGTAACATTAATTGGTATGAGTGAGAGTGATCCAGTATTGATAGACAATGTAGCGGAAGGTCGCATTGAAAGCGGTTCGAAAGAAGCTGTTACAGGCGGTCAATTGCATGATTATACGAATAAGAAAATGAATCTCGTTCTTTCTGATGCGAAGAAATATACGGATGAGCGTTTCAAGGACATTGTCAATAACACGGTTCACAATGTTATTCATGAGACAAAATCTTATACAGATGTAAAGTTTGAAGTGTTAAGGTATGAAATTAAGGAAGTTCGCAAAGAATCCAGGCGGGCAGCAGCGATAGGTTTAGCGGTATCGAATTTGAGTTATGAAGATACGCCGGGTTCTTTAAGCTTATCGATTGGAACGGGGATATGGCGCGATCAATCAGCCTTTGCTGTTGGAGCAGGTTATATGTCTGAAAATGGTAGAGTTCGTTCTAATATATCCGCTACGAGTTCTGGTAGGCATTGGGGGATAGGAGCGGGTTTAAGAGTAAAATTGAATTGATAGAAAGTAGTTAAGATTATCGCTGCGTTCTGCATTTATATTTTTTTATGAAGAATGAGGAATATTTCATTGCTCCAACAAGCTTTATAGAGAAGCATAGTTATAAACTCTCATTATTTTTCTAAAATATTCTACTTAAATTGTTGAAAAAAGATCACATATTTCTGTAAAAAATATTTAAATTGATAAAAATTATTATTTTTTTGTTGCTATTTTATTATAGAGGGGTTAGTGCAACATAAAGTATATTAGTAAGACTCATTTTGATCGAAATAACAATTCAAAAGGGGGGAAGAGGTAGTGTATAAATTGTAAATACTCGAAAAACCGAATTTACATCGCTACATTACATTAAAAAAAACAACAATCTAAGCTAGAAAAATTTCATATTTCTAAAGGAATTTAAGGTTTTTTTAATTAGCTTTTTATTTACTACGAAAAAATAGCGTTCCTTAATAAAAAATGTATAAAAACACCTAGCAATAAAAATATTGCGAGAAACTTTATTAAGTAACCAAACACCTAATAAATAAAATGCCCTTAATATTTAAAACCCTCAAAGATCTTTTTCCAAGCCTATACAGTAGATCACAACCAAATTTTTATTAGAATCTAAATGTGTCTTTTTTATGTTCTTATAAACATATTTCCAAAATTTCTCATTTAGATCCCATTACAGAAAGCAAACACAAAACACGATAAAAGACTCAAAACGTCTTTATTCAAAGAGCCGCTCTCAACTTCCCAATCCTACCTGAACGAGTGGCTAACAGAAAAATATGTCTTTTTTATGTTTTGGATGTGTTTTCAGATTTTTTCATTGGAGAGTTTGTTATGAAAAAATTATATGCCACACAAAGAGCGCGTACTTTGAAAGTTTTTTGTTTTTCTTTTGTTAAAGCGCTTTCATTAGCCACAGCGGCTACATTTTTATCAAATATTTCGCCTGTTTATGCGAAAAGCTTTGATATAATAGAACAAGTCCTCCAAAGTATAGAGAAAGCAACAGCAGTTTATTCTCAAGGCGAGGATAATCAGAACAGTTTTAACAATTCTAATTCATCCAATACAGGTTATTTAACGGCGCTGAATGCAGCACTAGCAGCAAAAATGAATGCTTCTAGTGATTATGTAAATTTTTTAAACGATATACTTTCCAGAAAAAGGAGTGATAATTCTTTTTTCAATTTTTTAGCCAAAGATGATAGTTATACGCAAGAAGATGTACAACCCGTAATTTTTAGCGCTAATGCCCAAAAAGGAGCTTCAGCCACGAGAGTTGCTTCCACTACTAGAGCCTATGACGCTGGTCACCCTCTTGAGATGGGTTTTAAAGCAAATGCAAAGCTTCACGATACTATTGCTCTAGGTCCGTTGGCAACGACGGAATCTGAACAGGCAATTGCTGTCGGCTTTACCGCTTTAGCTAAAGGGGGTAAGAATAGCATCGCGATAGGTTCTTCTCTAACCGATTCTACAGATGAAAAGAGTAGAACAGTTGCAGGTGCTGAGTATACAATAGCTTTCGGTAGTAAGGCGCATAGTTATGCGAAACAGGCGATTGCTATTGGTTATGATTCAATGTCTACAAAGGATGCGCTGTACGGGATTGTTATAGGTCCTCAGGCACAGGTGGCAAGAGAAGACGGCATAGCCATAGGCCGCATGGCACATGCTTTAGGGAAAAGCAGTACCGCAATCGGTTCCGAATATAATGCAAGTGGCAAGGAAGATTATACAACCGCCAAGGGTGATTATTCAACAGCTGTAGGTGCTATTTCTAAAGCTTTTGGGTATGGTTCAACTGCCGTTGGTCATCGTTCCTATGCAACGGAAAAAGAGGCTGTTTCTATAGGGTTTTATTCGAGAGCAAATACAGATCATGCTGTTGCTTTAGGTGCTGATTCTATAGCAAGCGTTGCTGCTGGTGTTGCAGGCTATAGCCCTCTTTTACAGGGTGTAGCGACAGATACGAGCTTTACATGGAAAAGTACTTATGGTGCCGTGAGTGTTGGTGATCTTGCTAAAAGTAAAACACGACAAATTGGAGGAGTCGCGGCGGGTAGTGCAGATACTGATGCCGTGAATATTGCGCAGTTAAAGTCATTACAAACCTATGTAAACAAAGGTTGGAAACTATCTGTTAATGGTAAAAATACTGCTGTGGGAATAGATGATACGGTAGATTTTTCTACCGGAAGTAACAACCTTAACATCACCAAAGGCGAAAAAGACAATAAGGTAAAATTTGATTTAGCAAAGAACATTACACTGGAGAGTGTAACAGCAGGGAAGAACATTTTTGATGCCACGGGCTTGAAAATTATAGATGGTCCGCAAATAACCACTGCTGGTATTAATGCAGGCAGTAAAAAGATTATAAATGTAGCCGATGCTACAAATGATACCGACGCTGTAAATTTTTCCCAGTTAAAAAAAGCTGTGTCTGTGTCTAGAGACAATCTTTCTGA
This sequence comes from Bartonella sp. B1099, assembly GCF_944801835.1. Lineage (GTDB taxonomy): Bacteria > Pseudomonadota > Alphaproteobacteria > Rhizobiales > Rhizobiaceae > Bartonella. The sequence goes on from NZ_CALYLN010000001.1 coordinate 897,118, forward strand.
ATGGTCTAAGAACAAAGTAAGACTAGGTGTGCCTGATAGCTCGACCACGAGAGGAAGTGTTGTGATAGGAACACGCTGGGAAGAAAAGCATGGTGATGGTGCTGCCGTCTTTCAAGGTCCAATAGCAAAATCCGATTTTGCAATAGCCATAGGCACAACCTCTTACGTTGATAGTAATGCTGACGAGGCAATTGCTATTGGTTATTTTGCAACAGCGCAAGCTAATGCTAAGGGAGCTATTGCTTTAGGTGCCTACACTGTTACGAGCGTCGGAGGAGGGATTTCTGGCTATGATCCTAAAACTGGAAAAGCTTCAACATCAACTGATCCTGAATGGAAATCTAAATATGGTGCTCTCGGTATTGGTGTTGAAAATCGTTCTACTCATAAGCTTAGCTCAACACGGCAGATTGTAGGTGTCGCAGCTGGCACGAATGATACCGATGCTGTAAACGTTGCGCAGTTAAAATCCTTAAGAGGACTGATTACAAGACAAGGAAGTTGGGGGCTTTCTGTTGGTGATAAGAATACAGCTATTGGTACCGGAGACAAATTAAGTTTAGAAGCTGGAAGTACAAATTTTAGCATTACAAGCAATGCAGAAGAGAAGAAGGTAACATTTGATTTAGCCAAAAACATTGCATTAGATAGTGTAACAGCGGGGAAGAACATTTTTGATGCCACGGGTTTAGTCATTACGAATGGTCCAAAGATGACGACGGACGGTATTGATGCAGGCAATAAAAGGATTACAAATGTAGTCGATGGTACGAATACGACCGATGCGGTGAACTTCGGGCAGTTAGATAAAGCCAAAAAAGAAGTCCAAGAACAAGTAGAAAAAAAAGTTCAAGAAGTCGAAAAGCAAATTGCATCCAATAGCTTTGTAAAACAAGATGCACAGACACAACACATCACCATTGGTAAGGAAACCGATGGTGATAAACTCGATATTACCAATAAAGATGGTGATGCTCGGACTATTTCTGGTGTAAACGCTGGTACTGAAGAAACTGATGCAGTAAACTTTGGACAGCTGCAGAAAATTCAAAAAGAAGTTACAGAACAAGTTGCTGCCAATAGCTTTGTAAAACAAGATGCACAGACACAACACATCACCATTGGTAAGGAAACCGATGGTGATAAAATTGATATTACCAATAAAGATGGTGGTGCTCGGACTATTTCTGGTGTAAACGCTGGTACTGAAGAAACTGATGCAGTAAACTTTGGACAGCTGCAGAAAATTCAAAAAGAAGTTACAGAACAAGTTGCTGCCAATAGCTTTGTAAAACAAGATGCACAGACACAACACATCACCATTGGTAAGGATACAGGTGGTGATAAAATTGATATTACCAATAATAATAAAGAGACACGTACGCTTACGGGTATAAAGAATGGTGATGTTTCACAAACTTCGAGTGATGCGATCACAGGATCACAGTTGTTTACGACAAATCAAAATGTCTCTAATCTCCAAACTGCCGCTACAGATATAGCGAAGACCTTTGGAGGTAATGCTGGATATCAGGATGGCAAATGGAGTGCGCCAACTTTTACAGTGAAAACTGTTAACGGAGAGGGCAAGGAAGAAGAAAAGACTTATACGAATGTCGCAGATGCTTTTGAAGGAGTTGGTACTTCTTTTACAAATGTTCAGAATAAAATTACCAATGAGATTACCAACCAGTTTAATAATACGATTACCAATGTTAAGGGCGATTCCTTGTTATGGAGTGATGATGCCGAAGCCTTTGTAGCTAAGCATAAAAAGGCTGGAGATGAAGAAGGTAAAGCAAAAACTGCAAGCAAGATCACCTTTCTCGCACAAGGTGATATTAACGCTATCTCTACCGATGCAATCAATGGCTCCCAGCTTTATACTTTAGGTGACAATGTCGCGAAGTCTTTCGGTGGTGATGCTCGTTATGAGAATGGCAAATGGAGTGCGCCAACTTTTACAGTGAAAACTGTTAACGGAGAGGGCAAGGAAGAAGAAAAGACTTATACGAATGTCGCAGATGCTTTTGAAGGAGTTGGTACTTCTTTTACAAACGTTCAGAATAAAATTACCAATGAGATTACCAACCAGTTTAATAATACGATTACCAATGTTAAGGGCGATTCCTTATTGTGGAGTGAAGCTGATCAAGCCTTTAGTGCTCAGCATGGGGAAGAAAAAGACAGAAAAAATAGCAAAATTAAGTTTGTTACTGGTGGAGATTTATCTGCTAACTCAGATGAAGCTGTAAATGGTGGTCAGATATACACACTGGGTACCAATTTTGCTAGTTATCTGGGTGGTGGTGCTGGCTTTGGAAATGGAAACTGGAGTAATCCAACTTTTAAAATTAAACGCGTTAAAGCTGATGGTAAAGAAGAAGAGAAAATCTACACAAATGTCGCAGCTGCTTTTGAAGGTGTTGGTACTTCTTTCACAAATATAAAAGATGAGATTACCAATCAGATTAATCATGAGATTAGCAATGTACAAGGTGATAGCCTTGTTAAGAAGAATGCCACAACGAACCTCATCAATATTGGTAAAGAAGTATTAGGCAGTGAAATCAATATTACCAATAGAGAGAACGAGGCACGAATCCTTTCTGGTGTAAAAGCTGGTACTAAAAGCACCGACGCTGTAAATTTTGCACAGCTAAAAGAATTGGCCAAAGGATGGAAAATTAACACGACTGGTAGCAATGGTTTCAAAGATGCTATCGCTGATGGGCAATATTCACTTGCTATAGGCTCTGGGGCATCTGCACTTGATGCGAACACTGTAGCTTTGGGGGCGAACGCGCAAGCAACGGTGAATTCAGGAGTTGCTCTAGGAGCGTATTCTGTAGCGGATGTTGGTAGTCAAGCTGGTTATGAGCCTTTGATAGGGCAACAAACAATTAAAATGACTTATGAGTGGAAAAGTACATTAGGTGCCGTTAGTGTTGGTGATAATACTAATAAGTTTTCCCGGCAAATTACAGGGGTAGCCGCTGGGTTTCAAGATACTGATGCGGTGAATGTTGCACAGTTGAAGTCTTTACGGGACTACGTGGACAAAGGCTGGAAACTGTCTGTTGACGGTAAAAATGCTAAAGCTGTGGGGATAGATGATACGGTAGATTTTGCAGCTGGAAGTAAAAATTTTGAAATTACCAAAGGTGAGGGTGACAATAAGGTAAAATTTGATCTCGCAAAGGACATTACGCTGGGTAGCGTAACGACTGGTACGAATACTTTAGATGCAATGGGTTTAAAAATTGTGAATGGTCCTCAAATAACGACTAATGGTATTCATGCTGCCGGTAAAAAGATCACAGGAGTGTTAGAGGGTACTAATAAGACCGATGCAGTGAATTTTGGACAATTGAATAAAACCAAGCAAGAAGTCCAAGAACAAATACAAAAACAAGTTCAAGAAGTCGAAAAGCAAGTCGCGGCCAATAGTTTTGTGAAACAAGATTCTGTAACGAGATCTATCACTATTGGGAAGGATACAGATGGCGATGAAATTAATATTTCCAACAAAGATAAAGCAGATCGCACTCTTTCAGGTGTTAAGGCAGCAGAGAAAGATAATGAAGCAGTTAATAAAAAACAACTCGAAGACAGCTTGAAAGGTCTTTCTAAGGATCTTCAGTCAGATGATTCTGCAGTTGTGCATTATGATAAACAAGAAGATGGCACCATTAATTATGCGAGTGTAACTTTTGGTGGTAAAGAGAACACCCTCACAGCGCTTCACAATATTGCTGATGGTGCGATTTCTTCAGAATCCCATGATGCAATCAATGGTGGTCAGATTAACAAAATCGGTGAGGATATTGCTAAGTTCTTGGGTGGAGAAGCATCTTTTAAAAACGGTGTTCTTACAGAGCCAACTTATAAATTATCTTACGTTGCGACAGATGGTGTGGTAACAGATAGCTCTTATCAAGGTGTTGGAACAGCTTTTGCAGCTCTTGATACGAATATCAAGCATGTGAATAATCGTATTAAAGAAGTCTCTGAAGGTGTTGCACAGGATTCTTTATCATGGAGTGACACGGATAAAGCCTTTAGTGCTCTTCATGGAGCAGATCAGGAAAGAGGGTCTAGTAAAATTACCCACATTTTGGATGGAAATATTGCTTTTGGTTCTACGGATGCAGTTACAGGTAACCAACTCTATTCGATGAACAAGAAGTTAGCGAGCTATTTAGGTGGTGGCGCCGGCTATGATACAGAAGGCAACTGGAAAGCGCCAAGCTTTAAAGTTAAAACAGTTAAAAAGGATAGTAATAAAGTTGAAGAAATTGCCTATGATAATGTTGCGGATGCATTTGCAGGCATTAGCACTTCTATTACAGATGTTCATAATGAGGTGAATAACCAAATCACCAATATTGTTAGTGATAGTCTTGTCAAGCAGGATGAGACAGGTCTTATCAAGATAGGTGCAGAAAAAGAGGGCGGTGCAATCAATATTGCCAACAAAGATAAAGCAGATCGCACTCTCTCAGGTGTTAAGGAAGCAGTGAATGGTAATGAAGCTGTTAACAAAGCGCAATTGGATACAAATATCAAGAAAGTTGAAGATCAACTAAAGAATGCGGTTAACGAGTTTACTGAAAACATAACAAATGTTACACAACACGTTCAAGGTGATGCTTTATTGTGGAGCAAGACTGACAAAGCCTTTAGCGCTCAGCATGGTGAAGGTGATGAAAAGACAGATCGTAAGATTACGCACCTTAAGGCTGGAGACGTTACTGCGGATTCAACGGATGCAATCAATGGTGCTCAACTTTTTGCAACCAATAAAAATGTTACAGCAGTAAAAAATGATTTAAATACAGTTTCTAATAATACATCCCAGTACTTAGGTGGTAATGCTGATGTTTTAAGTGGTATCGCACCAACTTTTTCGGTCCAGAATAAGGACTATCATAGTGTTGGTGAAGCATTTGAAGGTGTTGATAGTTCTTTTACAAAACTTCATGAAGAGATTAATAAAAATAACAATGAAGTTACACAACATATTGAGAAAGATGCTTTGTTATGGAACGATGATGCGCAAGCATTTGTAGCGCGTCATGAAAAAAGCAAAGAAGAAAAAGGCAAAGAAATCCTAGAAAACAGTAAAATTACCCACATTTTGGATGGAAATATTGCTTTTGGTTCTACGGATGCGGTTACAGGTGGACAACTCTATTCGATGAACGAGAAGTTAGCGAGCTATTTAGGTGGTGGCGCCGGCTATGATACAGAAGGCAACTGGAAAGCGCCTACCTTTAAAGTCAAAACAGTTAAAAAGGATAGTAATAAAGTTGAAGAAATTGCCTATGATAATGTTGCGGATGCATTTGCAGGCATTAGCACTTCTATTACAGATGTTCATAATGAGGTGAATAACCAAATCACCAATATTGTTAGTGATAGTCTTGTCAAGCAGGATGAGACAGGTCTTATCAAGATAGGTGCAGAAAAAGAGGGTGGTGCAATCAATATTGCCAACAAAGATAAAGCAGATCGCACTCTTTCAGGTGTTAAGGCAGCAGAGAAAGATAATGAAGCTGTTAACAAAGCGCAATTGGATACAAACATCAAGAAAGTTGAAGATCAACTAACGAATGCGGTTAACGAGTTTACTGAAAACATAACAAATGTTACACAACACGTTCAAGGTGATGCTTTATTGTGGAGCAAGACTGATAAAGCCTTTAGCGCTCAGCATGGCGAAGGTGATGAAAAGACAGATCGCAAAATTACGCATATTTTAGATGGTGATATTACTAAAGGTTCTACGGATGCGGTTACAGGTAACCAACTCTATTCGATGAATGAGCAGCTTGCGAGCTATTTAGGTGGTGGAGCAGGCTATGATGAGAAAGGCAAGTGGAGTGCTCCTGTCTTTAAGGTTAAGAAATTCGATGATAGTGGCAAAGCAACAGAGCAAGAATATAAAACTGTAGCTGAAGCTTTTGAAGGTGTGAATCAATCCTTCACGAATATTCATAATGAAGTGAATGAGCAAATTAATCAGGTTGTAGGGGACAGCCTTGTTAAACAAGATAAAGGTTCACATGTTATATCGGTTGGTGGTGAAACGAACGGCACTCAAGTAAGTTTTGCCAATGTTGATAAAGCCTCTCGGACGCTTTTGGGCGTGAAAGATGGAGATCTTTCAGCGGGTTCGACAGAAGCAGTAAATGGTTCCCAACTTTATTCTTTAGGCAATACGTTAGCGAGCTATTTAGGTGGTGGAGCTAAGTATGAGGAAGGTAAATGGCAAGCCCCAAGCTTTAAAGTTAAAACAGTTAAGGATAATGGTGAATCTGAAGAGAAAGAGTATAAGAATGTAGCAGAAGCTTTGACAGGAGTTGGCACTTCTTTCACGAATATAAAAAATGAAATAACCAACCAGATTAATCATCTTCAATCAGATGATTCAGCGGTTATTCATTATGATAAAAAAGAAAAAGATGAAATTGATTATACGAGTGTAACTTTCGGTAAAGGTAAGAATTCTACAGCTGTTGGTCTTCATAATGTAGCAGATGGTCAGATTGCCAAGGATTCACACGATGCAATCACTGGAGGTCAGATCAATACCATTGGTGAGAGTATTGCTAAGTTTTTAGGAGGTGAAGCATCCTTTAAAGATGGCAGTCTTACACAGCCAACCTATAAATTATCTGATGTTTCTACAGAAGGTAAGGTAACGGATAAGACGTTTACCGATGTTGGTTTAGCCTTTGCAGGTCTTGATAAGAATATCCAGAATGTTAATGATCGTATTAAGGAAGTCTCAGAGGGTGTTGCACAAGATTCTTTATCATGGAGCCGGGATGACAAAGCCTTTAGTGCACAACATGGCAAAGAAGGAGCAAAAACAAATAGCAAGATTAAATTCCTTGCCAATGGGGAGATTTCATCAGCTTCCACAGAAGCAGTAAATGGTTCCCAACTTTATTCATTAAATCAAACGGTCGCGCAGTACTTTGGTGGTGGTACTAAGTATGAAAATGGCAACTGGACAGCTCCGAGCTTTACGCTTAAAAGCTTCAAAGACGGTAAAGAAAATGGAACAAAGACTTATCATAATGTAGCGGATGCATTTTCCGATATTGATTCTAATTTTACAAATGTCGTTAATAACTTTACTGAGCAAGTTACGAATATCACTCAAGAAGTTCAAGGTGATGCTCTGTTATGGGATAAGGAAAGTAAAGCCTTTGTCGCCCAACATGGAGAAAAAGAAGGTAAAAAAGAAAATAGTAAAATCACCTTTCTGGCGAATGGAGACGTTACTGTGGATTCCACGGATGCAGTGACAGGCTCCCAGCTTTATTCCTTACAGGATCAGTTTGCAAAATATTTAGGCGGTGGAGCAGGCTATGATGAGAAAGGCAAGTGGAGTGCTCCTGTCTTTAAGGTTAAGAAGTTCGATGATAATGGCAAAGCAACAGAGCAAGAATATAAAACTGTAGCTGAAGCCTTTGAAGGTGTGAATCAATCCTTCACGAATATTCATAATGAAGTGAATGAGCAAATTAACCAAGTTGTAGGAGACAGCCTTGTTAAACAAAATGAAAAGACACATGTCATATCGGTTGGTGGTGAAACGAACGGCACTCAAGTAAGTTTTGCCAACAGTGATGGTACAGAACGGGTCCTTTCTGGAGTTAAAGGAGGTGATCTTTCAGCCAAATCGACAGAAGCGGTGAATGGTTCCCAGCTTTATTCTATGAGCAATACGTTAGCGAGCTATTTAGGTGGTGGAGCAGGCTATGATGAGAAAGGCAAGTGGACTTCTCCAAGCTTTAAGGTTAAGAAATTCGATGATAGTGGCAAAGCAACAGAGCAAGAATATAAAACTGTAGCTGAAGCTTTTGAAGGCGTGAATCAATCCTTCACGAATATTCATAATGAAGTGAATGAGCAAATTAACCAAGTTGTAGGAGACAGCCTTGTTAAACAAGACAAAGGTTCACATGTCATATCGGTTGGTGGTGAAACGAACGGCACTCAAGTAAGTTTTGCCAACAGTGATGGTACAGAACGGATCCTTTCTGGAGTTAAAGCAGGTAATCTTTCAGCTACTTCAACCGAAGCGGTGAATGGTTCCCAACTTTATTCTTTAGGCAATACGTTAGCGAGCTATTTAGGTGGTGGAGCTAAGTATGAGGAAGGTAAATGGCAAGCCCCAAGCTTTAAAGTTAAAACAGTTAAGGATAATGGTGAATCTGAAGAGAAAGAGTATAAGAATGTAGCAGAAGCTTTGACAGGAGTTGGCACTTCTTTCACGAATATTAAAAATGAAATAACCAACCAGATTAATCATCTTCAATCAGATGATTCAGCGGTTGTTCATTATGATAGAGACGATAAAAATGGTACTGTTGATTATGGAAGTGTAACTTTTGGTGGTAAAGATAAAACCGCCACTGCTCTTCACAATATTGCTGATGGAAATATTGCTTCTGGCTCTACGGATGCTATTACGGGTAACCAACTCTATTCTCTGAACAGTACAATTTCGACCTATTTAGGTGGAGGTACGAAATATGAGAATGGTGTATGGACGGCACCAGACTTCAAAGTCAAGCGGTTCAATAAGGATGGTGAAACTGAAGAACAGATCTATCACACTGTTGCGGATGCGTTTGCAGGTGTTAGCACTTCTATTACAGATGTTCATAATGAGGTAAACAATCAGATTAGCCAAGTTGTTAGTGATAGTCTTGTTAAGCAAGCAAAAGAAACAGATCCAATTACTATTGGTAAAGAAGTCGCCGGCACTGAAGTTAATATTGCCAACAAGGATCAAGGGGATCGTACGCTTTCTGGCGTTAAGGCAGCAGAGAAAGATAATGAAGCAGTTAATAAAGCGCAACTTGATCAAAGTTTGGAGCAGCTTTCTAATAGTCTTCAATCAGATGATTCAGCGGTTGTTCTTTATGATAAGAAGGATGGTAAAATTGATTATACAAGTGTAACGCTTGGAAAAGGTCCAAATGCAGCCCCTGTCGCTTTGCATAATGTTGCTGATGGTCAGATTGCTGAGAATTCCCATGATGCGGTTACCGGTGGTCAGATTAACACGATCTCTCAAGATGTTGCTAAGTTTTTAGGTGGAGATACATCCTTTAAAGAAGGTTCCTTTACAGGACCAACCTATAAATTATCGAGTGTTGATACTCATGGTCAGGTAAGTTCGACAGAGTTTAAAGATGTTGGTTCTGCTTTTGCAGGACTTGATAAGAATATCCAGAATGTTAATGATCGTATTAAGGAAGTTTCAGAGGGTGTTGCCCAAGATTCTTTATCATGGAGCCGGGATGACAATGCCTTTAGTGCACAACATGGAGAAGGCAAAGACAGAACAGCTAGCAAAATTACCCACATTTTGGATGGTAATGTTACTAAGGGCTCTACAGATGCGGTTACAGGTGGACAGCTTTATTCGATGAACAATACCCTTGCGAGCTATTTTGGTGGTGGAGCTGAATACAAAGAAGGCAACTGGGTAGCTCCAAGCTTCAAAGTTAATACAGTGAATACTGCTGGCGATAAGGTTGAAGAGAAGAGCTATGATAGTGTTGCGGCAGCTTTTGAAGGTGTAGGAAGTTCTTTCACGAATCTTCATAATGAAGTGACGAATGCCGTTACGAATATTAACAATCACATTAACAATGTTGTGAGTGATAGTCTTGTTAAGCAGGATGCTGACAGCAAGGTGATCAAGATAGGCGCGGAAAAAGGTGGTAGCAGCATTAACATTGCCAACAGTGGTGATGCCGCTCGGACCCTCACAGGCGTAAAAGCAGGAGCGCTCACAGAAGCATCGACCGATGCCGTGAATGGCTCTCAACTTTATTCGATGAATACTACGCTTGCGACCTATTTTGGTGGTGGAGCTGAATACAAAGAAGGCAACTGGGTAGCTCCAAGCTTCAAGGTTCATACAGTAAGTTCTGATGGTAGCAAGGTTGAAGAGCAGAGCTATAAGACAGTAGCGGAAGCGTTTGCTGGGGTTGGAAGTTCTTTCACGAATATTCATAAAGAGCTTAAGAATGAGATTAACCAAGTTGTGGGAGACAGTCTTGTTAAGCAAGATGAGAAGACACATGTTATAGCGGTTGGAGGTGAAAAGAGCGGAACTGAAGTTACGTTTGCGAATACCGATGGAGCGTCACGGAGCCTCACAGGTGTAAAAGCAGGAGCGCTCACCGAAACATCGACAGATGCAGTAAATGGTAGTCAGCTTTTTGCGACCAATCAGAATGTTACGACTGTCACGAATAATCTTAAAACAGTTTCTGAGAATACTTCGAAGTCCTTAGGAGGTGGAGCCGATGTATTGCAAGGTGTTGCGCCGACTTATACGGTTCAGGAAAAGAATTATCAGAGTGTAGCGGAAGCCTTTGGTGGTGTTGATCGTTCATTTACAGAGCTTCATGAAGAGATTACGAAAAATACGAATGAGGTTAGTGAAAATATTAAGCAGAATGCGTTGTTATGGAGTGAAGCTGACAAAGCCTTTAGCGCTCAGCATGGAGAAGGCAAAGAAAGAACATCTAGCAAGATTACGTCTCTTGCGAATGGAGATATTACTGCAAACTCCATGGATGCGATCAATGGCTCTCAGCTTTATTCGATGAACAATACACTGGCGAGCTATTTTGGTGGTGGTGCTGAATATAAAGAGGGCAAATGGACGGTTCCAAGTTTCCAAGTTTCGCAACTTTCTGATGATGGTACTTCTTCTGAAAAGACATATAATAATGTTGCGGATGCGTTTGGTGGTGTAAATAACTCTTTCAAGAGTATTCATAATGAGATGACGAATGCTGTTACGAATATTAACAATCAGATTAGCCAAGTTGTTAGTGATAACCTTGTTAAACAGGATGCTACAACAAACCTCATCAACATTGGTAAAGAAGTCGCCGGCACTGAAGTTAATATTGCCAACAAGGATCAAGGGGATCGTACGCTTTCTGGTGTTAAGGCGGCAGTAAATGACAATGAAGCAGTTAATAAAGCGCAACTTGATCAAAGTTTGGAGCAGCTTTCTAACAGTCTTCAATCAGATGATTCAGCGGTTGTTCTTTACGATAAGAAGGAAAATGGTGAGACTGATTATACGAGTGTAACTCTTGGAAAAGGTCAAAAAGCAGCTCCTGTTGCATTGCATAATGTTGCTGATGGTCAGATTGCTGAGAATTCCCATGATGCGGTTACCGGTGGTCAGATTAACACGATCTCTCAAGATGTTGCTAAGTTTTTAGGTGGAGAAACATCTTTTAAAGATGGTACCTTTACAGGTCCAACCTATAAGTTATCTCAGGTTGATGAAAAGGGAGAAGCGAAGCAGGCTGAGTTTAAAGATGTTGGTTCTGCGTTTGCAGGACTTGATACGAATATCAAGAATGTGAACAATCATCTCACGAATATTGTTGAAGACTTTACTCAACAAATCACGGATATTACTCAAGAAGTTAAGGGTGATGCGTTGTTATGGAGTCAAGATAAAGAGGCTTTTGTAGCGACCCATGGCATTGATGCTGAGAAGAAGAATAGTAAGATCACGTTACTTGCGAATGGTAGTGTTACTGAAGATTCCACGGATGCGATTAATGGTTCTCAGCTTTATTCGATGAACAATACACTGGCGAGCTATTTTGGTGGTGGTGCGAGTTATGAGAATGGTCAGTGGATTGCTCCAAGCTTCAAGGTTAACACTGTCAGCGAGGATGGTAAAAAGGTTGAAGAGCAGAGCTATGATAATGTAGCGAAAGCCTTTGCGAGTGTTGGTACATCTTTCACGAATCTTCATAATGAGCTTAAGAATGAAATCAGCCAAGTTGTCAGTGATAGTCTTGTTAAGCAGGATGAAGAGAGTAAGGTCATCAAGATTGGTTCTGAGAAAGAGGGAACAGAAATCACCATAGCCAATAGTGATGGTGCAGTACGTAGTCTCTCTGGTGTAAAAGCAGGAACCCTTTCAGCAGATTCAACAGAAGCCGTAAATGGTGGTCAGCTATATTCCTTGAATCAGACGCTTGCGAACTATTTTGGTGGTGGTGCTAAGTTTGAGAATGGTCAATGGCGTGCTCCAAGCTTTAAGGTTAACACTGTCAGCGAGGATGGTAGTAAGGTTGAAGAGCAGAGCTATGATAATGTAGCGAAAGCCTTTGCGAGTGTTGGTACATCTTTCACGAATCTTCATAATGAGCTTAAGAATGAAATCAGCCAAGTTGTCAGTGATAGTCTTGTTAAGCAGGATGAAGAGAGTAAGGTCATCAAGATTGGTTCTGAGAAAGAGGGAACAGAAATCACCATAGCCAATAGTGATGGTGCAGTACGTAGTCTCTCTGGTGTAAAAGCAGGAACCCTTTCAGCAGATTCAACAGAAGCCGTAAATGGTGGTCAGCTATATTCCTTGAATCAGACGCTTGCGAACTATTTTGGTGGTGGTGCGAGTTATGAGAATGGTCAATGGAGTGCTCCAAGCTTCAAAATATTGAGCTTTAACGAGGATGGAAGTTCTGAGGAAACGAGTTATAATAATGTTGCTGCAGCTTTTGCGGGTGTGAATCAATCATTCACGAAGCTTCAACATGAACTTTCAGAGACTGTTGAGCAGAATGCGTTGTTGTGGAGTGATGGGGAAGAAGCTTTTGTAGCACTACATGGCAAAGGTTCAGAGAAGCACAATAGCAAGCTGCGCCATCTTGTTGATGGAGATATTTCTGCGGGTTCGACAGAAGCGATCACGGGTAACCAGTTGTATCAGTTGAATCAGACGTTAGCGGCTTATTTAGGCGGTGGAGCGAGTTATCAGGGCGGACAATGGACAGCGCCTCAATTCCAAATAACGCAGTTCAAGAGTGATGGCAGTTCTTCAGAGAGTAAGAGCTATGATAATGTAGCTGGTGCCTTTGAAGGCGTTAATGGAAGTTTGTCAGGTATTAACGATCGGATTAATAATGTAGCGCAGAATGTTACTTCGAACAGTTTGAACTGGAATGGTGATTTAGGAGGCTATGATGGTCGTCACAATGGAGAAGACAGTAAGATTACGCATGTAGCGAATGGAGATGTATCGAAAGACTCGAAAGAAGTTGTGAATGGCGGTCAGCTTTGGGAGACGAACCAGAAAGTATCAGCGGTTGAACAGCATGTAGAAAAACTAGACCAACATGTTAAGGATGTTGAAAGTGCGGTTACGAATGGAGCTGTTAACTATGATAAGGACGAGGCTGGTAATAAGACGAACAAAATCACATTAGTTGGAGGCAATGAAAGTGATCCTGTGTTGATAGATAATGTAGCGGAAGGTCGGATTGAGAGTGGTTCGAAGGAAGCTATCAATGGCGGTCAATTGCATGATTATACGGAACAGCAGATGAAGATAGTTCTTGAAGATGCGAAGAAGTATACGGATGATCATGTTACTGATATAGTCAACAATGGTGTTAATGAGTCCAAAGCTTATACAGATATGAAGTTTGAGACGTTAAATTATGCTGTTGAGGATGTTCGGAAAGAAGCAAGACAGGCTGCGGCTATTGGTTTGGCAGTGTCTAACTTACGTTACTATGACATACCAGGATCTGTAAGTGTCTCATTTGGTAGTGGTTTGTGGCGCAGCCAATCTGCCTTTGCTGTTGGTGCTGGTTATACGTCTGAAGATGGAAATATTCGTTCGAATGTATCTATTACAAGTGCTGGAGGCCATTGGGGCATAGGTGCGGGGATTACTCTGAGGTTGAGATGATAATAGAAAAAATGATTATTATTATGAAAAAAAGAAGAATGTTAGTGAAGATTCTGTTTGCTCTTGTCTTACTAGGCAAGGGCGAAGGCTTTGCTAATGAGAATAATAGTATTTATACAATTCATCCACCGCACTTATCGATACCTAGGGGAGAACCAGGTGAAACACGTCGAATTATTATGCAGTTTTATGACTGGACTTTAATTTGTGACGAAAAACAAAAGCTTAAGCTTAAGCAAGGTATATGTAATGTGACACAGACTGTTCATGATCAGGAAGGAAATACCATTTTTAGTTGGTCTCTTGTTTCTACGACAAATGGACAAGCTGTGATGCTTTTTCGAACATTGCCAAATTCTGATATAAATGTTCCGATTCAAATGTTTGTGAAAGGTGTAAAAAAACCTGTTCTTATTCATTATACGCAGTGTAATGAAACGGTTTGTTTGGCACAATCACCTGTAGGTCCGGTTATTACGAAACAAATAGAGCAGGACAATAAAGTACGTATTTCCTATAAGCTTAAAGATGGAAAGGTATTTTCTTTTACTGTACCATTTAAAGGGCTAAACGCAGCACTTAATTCTTTGCGTCCTTAGAAATTCATCGGAAATTTTTAACAAGAGTCATTTTTTCATAAATCGTTGTGTTATATTTTTGAATGTAAATTATAAGGTGAAATAAGTGAGAAGTTTTATATAATATAATAGAAAATTAGGTTAAAGCTTTTCACAAATCGTAGAGAGTAATTGCGTTAGTTCTTAGCAATAAAAAGTTATGAGAAACACTTAAATTTTAAATAATAGAAATATGGCTTTTTAGAGCGGTTTGATTAAGCATTAATATTTTTCAATTGAAATGTTATAATAACAAGTAAATTTATAATCTTAGAGAATTTTTTGAACGATAGTTTTTCTTTGTATTCACGATATAACGCTACCGTAATTGTATTTTGTCTGACCATGAAACTTTTATTCTAGCGTAATCAAAGCCATTTTGTTGAATATAACAAACGAGGCTTGTGTATGGAACACGCGGTTGAAAAAAGAATCTCCTCTCTGTATAGGTTGTTGCAACCTTAAGCGTTAGCAAAGAGTACGAAAGTGCCTGTTTGTTATAATAGAATTATATTTCGTATAAATGACATAAAAATAGCATAATTTACAAAATTGCTGTGAATGTAAACGATTAGTTTATAGTTTTAAGTTCATAAAGAGAAGCATGACTTCACGGAAACAACCAAAAAATTATACAAAATCTGAATGATACAAGCGTAGAAAGTTTCGATGATAAGAAAAAAGGGAATGGTTTCTTGTATTTTATCATTTGATGCTGCATTGTTGCTTTATTTAGGAATAAGCAGAAGAGTTTTCGCGTTTATTTATTGGGGGAAACGCTCAAGGGATAAGAGAAATGACCCCGTTAAATTATGGTTCAAAAGAGTCCAAGCAAGGAGAATCATACGATCCCAACGAAAATCAGTTGTATGATCAGTGTGGGAATAATAAAAATAATCATTCCTCATTGTCACGAACAGAGGCATGCTCTATCCTTGTTGATATAAAGAAACGACAAAGAAAAAGACATTGTGAACAGAAACAGGTTTTGATTCAATCGGAGACGGCTTTTAAGTTTCATCGTCAGACAATGATAGGTGCTCAAAAAACAAAAAAATGCCAAGCACCTTTTCTGCGACAGTTCTCTCAAGTAAAATCTCCACCTCTTTATGCGGCTCTTGATTTGGGGACGAATAATTGTCGTCTTCTTATCGCATCTCCTAGTAAACCTGGATATTTTCGTGTTGTTGATGCTTTTTCTCGTATTGTACGATTGGGAGAAGGTTTAATAAATAATGGTTTTCTTAATACACAAGCTATGGATCGCGCGATTGAAGCCTTAAAGATTTGTCGTTTAAAGCTAAAACAAAGGCATATTAAGCGTTATCGTTTGATTGCAACGGAAGCTTGCCGTTCAGCAGAAAATGGTAAACATTTTATTCAGCGTGTTTTGGATGAGACAGGTCTTGAATTAGAAATTGTTGATCGGCAAACAGAAGCACGTTTTGCTGTTACAGGATGTAGTACACTTGTTGAACCAAATACTGAGGCAATTGTACTCTTTGATATTGGAG
Organism: Bartonella sp. B1099; assembly: GCF_944801835.1. Classification (GTDB taxonomy): domain Bacteria; phylum Pseudomonadota; class Alphaproteobacteria; order Rhizobiales; family Rhizobiaceae; genus Bartonella. The sequence goes on from NZ_CALYLN010000001.1 coordinate 913,020, forward strand.
GAGGATCATCAGAAATTGTTCTTCTTGATGTTTCTCAAAAGCGTTCTTTTCGTTTAGCGGGACAAATTACCGCTTGGACTTCTCTTCCTGTTGGTGTTGTTACGCTTGCTGAACGTTTTGGAGGGAATAATATTAGTTTAGACGAGTTTGAAAAAATGAAAAGTTATGTACGAGGGTTGTTAAATAATTTTTCAGATCGTCATAAATTAGGAGCGTTAGCGCAAGGATCAAAATTTCATCTTTTGGGAACTTCTGGTACGGTTACGACTTTAGCAGGGATGTATCTGAATTTAGAGCGTTATGATAGGAAAAAAGTGGATGGCATTTGGATGGATGATGCAGATATTACTCTTATGACAAAACGCTTATTGTCATGGGATATAGAAAAACGTATCATAAATCCTTTTATTGGGCGAGAGAGAGCAGATTTAGTTTTAGCCGGTTGTGCAATTTTAGATGTTATTCGAGAAATTTGGCCAAGTCAGCGTTTAAGAGTTGCTGATCGTGGATTAAGGGAAGGAATTTTGATAGAGCTCATGTTACGCGATGGTGTATGGTGTCGTCGTAGAAAGAGTAGAGATTTCAAGCGTTAGAAAATTAAATGTGGAGACAATGAATAACGATGAAAAAAACAACAAAAACCCCAACGGGTGGCTATGGAGGTTCAGGGTCACATGAATTATATCAGCGCGTAAAAAAGAAAGCTGGGACCATTAAAGCTTCGTCACGGCGATGGTTAGAGAGGCATTTGAATGATCCTTATGTTCATCAATCAAAAGTAGATGGTTATCGTTCGCGCGCGGCTTATAAACTCATTGAAATTAATGAGCGTTATAAATTTCTGAAAAAAGGTCAAAAGGTTATTGATCTAGGAGCGGCACCGGGGGGATGGTGTCAGGTAGCTGAGCGTATCGTAGGGTCAAGTGATGAAAAACCTAGTGTCGTTGGTATTGATTATTTGCATGTGGATCCATTGCCTAGAGTTGCAATGTTAGAAATGGATTTTTTACATGCAGATGCATCGCAGAAATTAATTGAAACTTTAGGGACAAAACCGGATGTGGTTCTTTCTGATATGGCAGCGCCAACAACAGGTCATCGTCAGACGGATCATTTAAGAACGATTTATCTATGTGAAGTTGCGGCTGATTTTGCTCTTTCGGTTCTCAAGCATGGGGGACATTTTTTAGCAAAGGCTTTTCAAGGCGGGGCAGAAAATACTCTTCTTGCAGTATTAAAACAGCATTTTAAAAAAGTCTATCATGTTAAACCACCCGCAAGTCGATCAGAATCAGTGGAGCTTTATCTTCTGGCGCTTGAATTTAAGGGAAAAACAAAAATACACGAATAGCGCCTTCTTTTAAGAAGACTTAAACTTTACTTAATTTCTTTAAATGGGATGATTTTTTCTCAAAGAGTTATCAGCGATCGTGACAGTTTTTCTGTTATCAAGGATGAAAAACTGGTAAAATTAATGTATTGCCTATAGAGGTAGAGAGATTGATTCCTCAGTGAGTGCTTCCAATGAAATTTCTTGATCAAGCTAAAGTTTATATCCGTTCAGGGAATGGAGGTTCTGGAGCAGTATCATTTCGCCGTGAAAAATTCATAGAATTTGGGGGGCCTGATGGTGGGAATGGAGGACGGGGTGGTGATGTCTGGGCTCTTGTTGTTGATGGGCTTAATACGCTGATTGATTATCGTTACCAACAACATTTTAAAGCAAAAACAGGAGGCCATGGTAAAGGACGTAATATGACGGGTGAGAAGGGTGATGATGTCATCCTTAAAGTTCCGGTTGGGACGCAAATTTTTGAAGAAGATAATACAACGTTAATCTGTGATTTGACAGAAGTAGGGCAGCGCTATTGCCTTGCAAAAGGAGGGAATGGCGGTTTTGGTAATCTTCACTTTACAACATCGACAAATCGGGCACCACGTCGTGCAAATCCAGGTTTGGCTGGAGAAGAGCGTGCAATATGGCTTCGTTTGAAGTTAATTGCTGATGCGGGGCTTGTTGGTTTACCCAATGCCGGAAAATCAACTTTTTTAGCTTCTGTAACGGCGGCAAAACCAAAAGTTGCAGATTATCCTTTTACCACTCTTCATCCTCATCTTGGTGTTGTACGTATTGATGGTCGTGAATTTGTTTTGGCTGATATTCCGGGGTTAATTGAAGGAGCCCATGAAGGGGTTGGAATTGGAGACCGTTTTTTAGGACATGTGGAGCGTTGTCGCGTACTCCTTCATTTGATTTCTGCTCAAGAAGAAGATGTTGCAAAAGCATATAAGATTGTGCGTCATGAACTTGAGGCCTATGGAAATAATCTAAGTGATAAAACTGAAATTGTTGCTTTAAGCCAGATAGATACTCTCACGATTGAAGAGCGTGAAGCTAAACGAGAAGCTTTGCAAAGAGTAGCGGGACAACCTGTTATGATGTTTTCTGCCGTGAGTCGTGAAGGTTTAGAAAATGTACTGCGTGCTGGTGCACATATTATTGAGATGTCACGCAAAGAGGAGAGGGGTGGGGATAGCAGGATTGATTGAGATGGCTGTTGGATTGCAAAAACTCACACACTATAAGCGTATCGTGGTCAAAATTGGATCTGCACTTTTGGTTGATCCTCAGACGGGTTTACGCGTTGAATGGCTTAAAAGCTTGATCAATGATGTTGTTGAATTGCACAAAAGAGGCGTAGAGATATTATTAGTGTCTTCAGGCGCTATTGCTTTAGGAAGGACATTGCTACAGCTTCCGAAAGGAGCCTTGAAGTTGGAAGAAAGTCAGGCATGTGCTGCTTTGGGACAAATTGAATTAGCGAAAACCTATGGGGATGCGCTTGCTCAACATGGGCTCAAAACAGGTCAAGTTTTGCTCACTTTATTTGATACGGAAGAGCGAAGGCGTTACCTCAATGCACGTGCGACGATTAATGTGCTTTTACGTTTTGGAGCAGTGCCCGTTATTAATGAGAATGATACTGTTGCGACAAATGAAATTCGTTATGGTGATAATGATCGTTTAGCTGCACGTGTGGCAACAATGATGGGGGCAGATCTTTTAATACTTTTATCTGATATTGATGGTCTTTATACAAAGTCTCCTCATAATGATCCAATGGCTGAATTTATACCCTTTGTTGCATCCATTACCCATGATATCGAAAAAATGGCAGATGTTGCTGCTTCAGAGTTTTCACGGGGGGGAATGAAGACTAAGCTTGATGCTGGAAAGATAGCCAATGCTGCTGGAACGGCGATGATTATTACTTCAGGTAAACGTATGAATCCTCTGGCGGCAATTGATAGAGGTGAACGCAAGAGTTTTTTTGCGGCCGGTGAGAAATCTGTTAGTGCTTGGAAAACATGGATTTCTGGTCATTTAGATCCGTCTGGTATTTTGACGATTGATCAAGGAGCCATTAAGGCCCTTGAATCAGGAAAATCATTATTAGCAGCAGGGGTTATTGCTGTTGAGGGAAATTTCCATCGTGGGGATACGGTTGCCATTGTTGATACAAATGGGGTTGAGATTGCGCGTGGACTTGTAAGTTATGGCAAAGATGAAGCTGTACGCATTATAGGGCGTAAAAGCGAAGAAATAGAATCTATACTTGGGTATGAGGCACGTTCTGCTATGGTACATCGTAATGATATGATTGTACGCTGCTTGATCAATTCTGTTTAAAAAGTTACTTTTGTTTTATTGTTTTGGTAGAGTGAATGATACGATGACTTTAGAAGAACAAATGAAAGATATGGGGAAAAAAGCACGCTCTGCCGCTGCAGTATTGGCTGTTGCTTCTTCTGAGCAAAAGAACAATGCGTTGGAAATGATTGCTTTAAGCCTGGAGGCTCATTCAGATGAAATTTTACGGGCGAATTGTCTGGATTTAGAGAAGGCTGCTCAGAATAATTTGAAAGCCGCAATGGTTGATCGGCTCAAATTAGATGAGTTGCGTTTGGGTGCAATGATAGATAGCGTTCGCCAAGTTGTTCGTTTATCTGATCCTGTTGGGCAGGTTATGAGTGCGTGGATACGCCCCAATGGGCTTCAGATAAGTCGTGTACGGACTTCGCTTGGTGTGATTGGCATTATTTATGAGAGTCGCCCGAATGTTACAATTGATGCGAGTGCTTTGTGCTTAAAAGCGGGCAATGCTGCGATTTTGCGTGGTGGTTCGGATAGTTTTCATTCTTCACATGCTCTTCATTGCGCGTTGGTACAAGGTTTAGAGCGCTCTGGTTTACCGAAAGATGCGGTTCAAATGGTTGACACGACAGACCGTGCTGCTGTTGGGGAAATGCTCAAAGGATTGGATGGAGCGATTGATGTGATCGTGCCACGTGGTGGAAAGAGTCTTGTTGCGCGTGTTCAGTCTGATGCGCGTGTTCCAATTTTTGCCCATTTAGAGGGGCTTTGTCATATTTATATTGATCAATCGGCCGATTTAGAGATGGCACGCAATATTGTTTTAAATGCGAAGTTGCGGCGGACAGGGATATGCGGTGCTGTTGAGACAGTTCTCATTGACAACAGGGCATTAAAAAAATTTCTTCCTGTTTTGACTGCTTTACAGGAGAAGGGGTGTGAAGTCCGTGCCACAGAAGATATTGCGTTTCTTCTGCCAGATATAAAACTAGCCTCTGAAGAAGACTGGTCACATGAATATCTTGATGCTATTCTTTCTGTTAAAACGGTTGAGGGAGTTGAGGGAGCCATTGCTCATATTAAGCGTTATTCCTCAGGGCATACGGAATCGATTATTGCTGAGGATATGGAAGTAGTGAAGAATTTTTTTAATCATTTGGATTCAGCTATTTTATTACACAATGCGTCCACACAATTTGCAGATGGAGGTGAATTTGGTTTTGGAATGGAAATTGGTATCGCAACAGGAAAAATGCATGCACGTGGTCCCATAGGTGTTGAACAACTAACATCATTTCAATATCATGTTAGAGGAAATGGTCAGGTTAGAGCTTGAAAAATCCATTTTTTCCATGGAAAGATCGTATGCCACATGTTGAAAGATCCAATGTTGTGGGTCTTTTTGGTGGTTCTTTTAATCCGCCGCATGTGGGGCATCTTCTTGTTGCAAAAATTGCTATTCGGCGTTTGCATCTTGATCAGTTATGGTGGATGGTTAGCCCAGGGAATCCTTTAAAGGATTGTACACAGTTACTTCCTTTAGAGGAGAGAATGCGATTAAGTTTTAAACTTATTGACCATCCGAAAATTCGCTTAACAGCTTTTGAGCAGGCTATAGGGAGCAAGGTATCAATTGATACGATTTTGCATATTCTTACCCATTACAGTGACGTAAATTTTGTATGGATTATAGGGGCAGATAGTTTTACAACGATTCATCATTGGTATCGATGGCGTGATATTGTCTCAATGCTTCCTATTGCAATTATTGATCGTCCTTTAGGCAATAAGTCAGCCCTCTCTTCTCCTATGGCACACATTTATCACCAGTTTCGTTTAGATGAAAGAGAAAGTGAACGATTACCTTTTATAAAGCCACCCGTTTGGACTTATTTGCATGGCCCTTTATCTTTTCAATCGTCAACAAACCTTCGTTTGAAGAAGAATGATTTTTCTTGAATAATTTATAAGATTCTGCTTCTCTTTAGAGAGTTTTTTTTACATTCTACAACAATAAGGAAGGAATACTGATCTGAAAAACGTTGTACAAAACCACTCTTACGATCTTATGCCCTTAACAGAAAAAAAAGTTTTTTCTGTTAAGGAGGGTCTTGAAATTATTCTCAAGAGTCTGGAAGATACAAAAGCAGAAGATATTGTTGCTATTGATATTCAAGGAAAGACATCTTTAGCTGATTATATGGTCATAGCTTCGGCAAATTCGCAGCGTCATGTATCTTCTATTGCCGATCATTTGTTACGCACTTTGAAAGACAGTGGGCAGAGGAAAGACAGTGGGCAGGGCTTTGCGCGTGTAGAAGGGCTTTCTGGAGGTGATTGGGTATTGATTGATACGGGTGATATTATCATTCACCTTTTTCGTCCAGAAATTCGTCTTTTTTATAATTTAGAAAAAATATGGATGGCTCCAGATTTAAGCAATACAAAATCGGTTCTCTTCGGAGATCATTAAAATGCAAATTTCTATTTTTGCAGTTGGTCGTATGAAAAGTGGAGCGGAGCAAAAATTGGTTCAGCATTATTTGGATCGTTTTTCTAAAAGTTCTGGAGCTGTAGGATTTCATTTAAAAAAGTTACAGGAGATACCAGAAAGTCGTGCTCAAACAGCATGTCAACGTATGGAAGAAGAGGGAAGGAGACTTATTGAATTTTTACCTGAAAAATGTCGATTAATTGTGTTGGATGAGCGTGGGGAGTCGATTTCTTCAGCTGCTTTTGCTGAAAAATTAGGGTGTTATCGTGATGAAGGCATTCGAGATGTCATCATTGCTTTGGGGGGACCTGATGGGCATAATGAACAAATAAGGAATCGTGCTGATTTTCTGTTATCTTTTGGTTTTATGACATGGCCACACCAAATTGCACGTATTCTCCTTACAGAGCAACTTTACCGTGCTGTAACAATTGCAAGTCATCACCCATATCATCGTTTTTAAATATTTTCGTTCAATTTTTAGCACTTAATTTATATATTTATTAATATAGTTTTAGCCGAAACCATTTAAAGCATCTTTCGTGTATACGTTGAGGTATCATGGTTTTTGCAAATGAAAAAGCTTCTTCATAGAAAGATGCAATATTTATATGGGGAATGCGTGATATTTGTCATTCTGCTCTTGAGTATGTTTTTTTGCTTTTCTGTATCGCATGCGGAAGATACAATGAGGAGTACAGAAGTACATAAAGAATTGGGAGAAATTCGCCAAAATATTTCACTTTCGCGTGAGCGTGTTGTTTTTCTTACGCGTCAGGTTGAGCATTTAAAAAAAGATCAACGTGTTTTGAGTGATGCACTCATAAAAGCTGCTCAAGAAGAACGTAAAGTGGCAGATGATATTGCTGAAAGGGAAGAAAAGCTTAAAAAAATGATAGGAAAGCGTGTACAAGTCTATCAAAATTTAAAAAGTCGTCGCGCTGAATTTGCAGAAGTTCTTGCAATTTTAGAACGTATGGGCTTGAATCCACCTCCAGCTCTTATGATACAGCCAGAGGATGTGTTGGCTTCTATGCGCAGTTCTGTTTTATTAGGAACTGTCATTCCTCAGATGCAAGAGAAAACACGAGATTTAACAGAAAAACTCAAGGAGTTGACCAATTTAAGCAATTCCATTACTATGGAATATACGGCGTTAAAGACAAAACTGCAAAGTCAAGCAGAGCAGCGGAAACGTCTGGAGCTTTTATTAGCCAAAAAAAACAAACTACAAAAAAAATCAGAAAAAGAACTTACAGAACAGCAACAAAGAAATATTGCTCTTGCTAAAAAAGCGCAGTCTTTGGAAGAATTGATTTTAGAGCTTGACCGTCAATCAAAACTTAGCTTTGATTCATCAATACAGATACGGAAAAGTTTACAATTGCTAGAGCAGTCCAATTTTGAGAGCCGAAAAGGTTCTTTACTTTTTCCTGTTTCAGGAAAAAGAATTCGATATTCTCATAACAATTCGCAGATTACGCGTTTTGGTGAGACGATAGAAACAGAGTCAGGGGCTATTGTTATAGCGCCTGCGGATGCTTTTGTTGCTTTTGCTGGGCCATTTCGTTCTTATGGACAGTTAATCATTCTCAATGTTGGAAATGGTTATCATATCATTCTTACTGGAATGTCGAAAATTAATGTAAAACAGGGGCAGTTTGTTCTTTCAGGTGAGCCTCTGGGTATGATGGGGATGCAATTTATTGCAAATAGTGTTGCATTGGATATAGGAAAAGCTGCTCCAATGCTTTACATTGAGTTTAGAAAGCAGGGAAAGCCTGTAAATCCAACTCCTTGGTGGCAGACTGAAAAAATGAGAAGGAGCCAAAATGATTCGTAAAGTTATTCTTTTGGTCGCTGGGGTATTGCTCGGCGCCTATTCAATGGTTATGGTGCAGTCTGTTGCTGCGAATAATGAAGATAACGCATATAAAAAGTTGGCCATATTTGGCGATGTTTTTGAGCGTGTGCGTAAGCAATACGTTACAGTTCCAGACGATAAAAAGCTTATTGAAAATGCGATCAATGGCATGCTCACATCACTGGACCCCCATTCATCTTATTTGAATGCTGAAGAAGCTAAAGATATGCGGGATTCTACGAAAGGAGAATTCGGAGGTCTTGGTATTGAAGTCACTATGGAAAAAAACTTAATCAAAGTTGTTTCACCGATGGATGATACCCCTGCTTCAAAAGCAGGTATTCTCGCAGGAGATTTGATTTCAAAGATTGATGATGTACAAACGAATGGTCAAACATTGAATGAAGCTGTTAATAAAATGCGCGGGGCTCCTGGAACGCCAATAACCTTGACAATTATTCGTTCTGGCGTTGATAAGCCATTTGAAGTTAAGATTATTCGTGATATTATCAAGGTAAAAGCGGTGAAATATCGCGTTGAGGGTGATATTGGATATTTAAGAGTTATCCAGTTTTCTGAGCAGACATTGGGTAATCTGCTGGCAGCGATTAAAGATATTCAATCTAAAATTCCTGAGGATAAACTAAAAGGTTACGTCCTTGATTTGCGGCTTAATCCTGGTGGACTTTTAGATCAAGCTGTTAATGTTTCGAGTGCTTTTCTCAATAAAGGTGAGATTGTGTCGACTCGTGGACGCAAAAAGAGTGATGTAACGAGGTTTGATGCCAAGCCTGGAGATGTCACCAATGGAAAACCACTCATTGTGCTGATTAATGGTGGTTCAGCAAGCGCTTCTGAAATTGTTGCAGGTGCTCTACAAGATCATCGACGCGCAACAATTTTAGGGACGCAGTCTTTTGGTAAAGGGTCTGTTCAAACGATTATTCCTTTGGGTGAAAATGGCGCTTTACGTTTAACAACAGCACTTTATTACACGCCATCTGGTACTTCTATTCAAGGAACAGGAATTACACCTGATATTATTGTAGAGCAACCACTTCCTGAAAAATATAAGGGTTATGATGTAAAAGTTGGTGAGTCTGCATTAAAAGGGCATATCAAAGGAAAACGAGAAAGCAATAAAGGATCTGGTTCAGCTGCTTTTGTTCCACAAGATCCTAAGGATGACATTCAATTGAATGAGGCTTATAAATTGTTACGGGGTGAGATGGCAAATGCAGCATTTCCACCGGATCCCAATAAGGATATATTAAAGTGAGAAATGATATCGATAGCTTGTGCGCTTTTGAGGAATATAAATGGATGCAGATGTTAACTTGAAGACTCTTCCTTATCGCAAATGTGTTGGAATTGTTGTCTTTAATCATGAGGGTAAAGTTTGGGTTGGGCGTCGTTTAATGACGCCAGCTCATGCGGATATTGACGGATTTTATCGTTGGCAGCTTCCTCAAGGAGGAATTGATGAAAATGAAAAGCCATTAGATGCAGCCTATCGAGAACTTTATGAAGAAACGGGTATTCGATCTGTAAAGTTGATTAAAGAAGCACAAAATTGGTTCCATTATGATTTTCCACAAGAACTTGTTGCGTGCACATTAAACAATAAATATCGCGGGCAAACGCAAAAATGGTTTGCTTTCCAGTTTACGGGAGAGCTTTCTGAAATTGTGATTAATCCGCCACCAGATGGCAATAAAGCGGAATTCGATCAATGGAAATGGATTGATCTAGAAGCCCTTCCTTCGATTGCTGTTCCTTTTAAAAAGCATGTTTATATGAGAGTTGTCAGCGAATTTCGAGGTAGCCTTAAGTCATTATAAAAGCTATATGACTATGAGAAAGCTTTTTTTATGAAGATGCTTTATATGATATATATTATTTTATAGATGATAAATATTTTTCTCTTTTATGTAAAGAACAGGAATATAAAAATGAAAAAGTTATTTAATTTACTGGTAGTTTGTACTCTCTTGAGTATTTCATCTGTTGCATTTGCAACAAATTCAAAGCCTTCTGCAGCAAAAGAGGCAGCAGCGACATTGCCAAATGGAGCTTCTTCTTTGACTGAAACCTATGGCTTGTGGACCATTAACTGTGGGTTACAAGAAGGGAAAAAAGTTTGCTTTATGCACCGTCAAGAAGTAAATGAACAGGGGCGTGTTGTTGTGGCTATGACTCTTATTCTCAATGATGAGGGTGTTGTATCGGGTAATTTAACAGTTCCTTTTGGCATTTTGGTTTCTAAGCCTGTTCGTTTACAAGTTGATGAGGGAAAAGCTGTTATTGAAACCGGTATCCGGACTTGCGTACCGGCAGGTTGTATGGTTCCAGTCGTTTTTGATAAAAATCACGTAGCAGCTTTACGTGCTGGAAAACAATTAAAGTTAGCGATGACAATTGCTGCTGCAGGTGAACCACCTTTGAATGATTTGTTTGTTCAGCTAAATGGTTTTAGTAATGCCCTTAATCGTTTGACTGCTTTGCAGAAATAATTTTAAAAATAAAATAAAAGCGGCCTTAAAAGTCCGCTTTTATTTTGTGCGTATAGCCTGAACATTAAAACGATAAGATTTAAAATTAATCTTATAATTCTGTGCTTTTAAAGTTTTCAGATTATTTTCTGTTTCTTCTATTTTCATTGCACTATTTTTAATTGAGATTTTGAAATATAAAACGATTATTCAATATACAGATTCATTTTAATAAAGGTTTTCTATACGCTTTTCTGTTTCCTTGATTGAAAGGGATAACGCATGGTTTATGCATTGCTTCAAACACTTGATTGGATTTTTGATCTTTATATTTATATTTTAATCGCTAGTGTCATTTTTTCTTGGCTTTATGTCTTTAATATCATAAATTCGCGCAATCGCTTTGTTGTTTTGATAGGAAACTTTCTATATCGCCTTACAAATCCCGTTCTAAGCCCTATCCGGCAGATTTTACCGAATTTGGGAACAATTGATATTTCACCTATTGTGGTGTTCATTATTATTTATTTTATTCGTAATTTCATGTGGCGAGCTTACGTAAATATGTATTTATAGAAATATGATTTAAGGTAGATATATGTTTTATCAAGTTGATAAAAATAACTTGATTTTGTTTGTATATCTCATTCCCAAATCATCCGTTGACAAAATAATAGGGATTGAGTGTAGAGATGGTGAGAAACAATATCTGGTTATACGCCTTCGTGCTGTTCCTGAAGATGGAAAAGCAAATAAAGCTCTCATTAAATTTCTTGCGAAGCAGTGGAAAATTCCATCTTCTTCTATTTTTCTGAAAAGCGGTGCAACATCTCGCTACAAACAGCTTTATTTTTCAACACATTTAGAAGAGCTAAAGCAAATATGGCAATCCTTTAGAGGTTGTGACTCGTAGAAAAGTAAATAATAAAGCCTATTTTTTAATAGGCTTTATTATATTAAAATTGTTATATTTATTTATTGCGTTCAACGGCTTGCTGAATGAGTTCATGCGCGAAGTTTTTATCACGCCACCCTTCAATTTTTGCCCATTTTCCAGGTTCCAAATCTTTATAATGCTTGAAGAAATGTTCAATTTGTTTGAGTGTAATCTCAGGCAGATCTGTATAGTCATGAATATTGATATAACGTTTTGTTAATTTTGGCGTTGGAATGGCAATAATTTTTTCATCTTTACCACCATCATCTTCCATCATTAGAGCCCCGATGGGGCGAACATTGATCACACAACCAGGCATAAGTGGACGGGTATTACAGATAAGTACATCAATAGGATCACCATCCTCTGAAAGCGTATGAGGGACAAAACCATAATTTCCAGGATAAACCATTGAGGTATGAAGAAAACGATCAACGAATAATGCGCCCGACTTTTTATCCATCTCATATTTTATTGGTTGACCACCAAGAGAGACTTCCACAATAACATTAATATCTTCTGGTGGGTTTTTGCCTACGGGTATTTCCTTAATATTCATAGAGATATCCTTTCTGGGATAGAGTGAGGCTTACAATCAAATATTTGACCAAAGAGATTATGAAATTAGCTTGAAATTGATGCCCGTGTTTTTTCAAAACGTTTACGTTCATTAGGATCAAGATAAAGCTTTCGGAGACGAATATTTTTAGGGGTAACCTCCACAAGTTCATCATCTTGTATCCACGATAGGGCACGTTCTAATGTCATTTTAATGGGAGGTGTTAATTTTACGGCTTCATCTTTTCCAGAAGCGCGCATATTGGTGAGTTTTTTTCCTTTTAAAACATTGACTTCTAAGTCGTTATCGCGTGAGTGGATGCCAATAATCATCCCTTGATAGACTTTCACGCCTGCATCAATGATCATAGGTCCACGATCTTCAAGATTAAAAAGAGCATAAGCGACAGATTCACCGTTGTCATTTGAAATCATAACACCATTAACACGACCAGCAATATCTCCTTTATAAGGCTCATAAGCATGGAAAAGGCGATTCATAATGGCTGTACCACGGGTGTCCGTTAAAAGTTCAGATTGATAACCAATGAGTCCTCGGGTGGGCGCATAAAAAACAAGGCGGACACGATTACCTCCAGAAGGGCGTAATTCCACCATTTCACCTTTACGTTCAGACATTTTTTGTACAACAGTACCGGAATATTCTTCATCAACATCGATAACAACTTCTTCTATTGGTTCAAGAGTTATTCCATTTTCACCCTTTTGCATTACAACACGTGGACGTGAAACACTAAGCTCAAATCCTTCACGGCGCATATTTTCAATGAGAACTGCAAGTTGTAATTCTCCTCGTCCTGAAACGTAGAAAGAATCCTTATCAGCTGATTCTTCAATTTTAAGCGCGACATTGCCTTCTGCTTCTTTTAACAAACGATCACGGATGACACGACTTGTTACTTTATCTCCTTCCGTTCCGGCAAGGGGACTATCGTTGACAAGAAAACTCATCGTAACAGTAGGAGGATCAATTGGTTGGGAAGTCAAGGGCTCATTGACAGCTGGATCACAAAAGGTATCCGCAACGGTACCTTTTTGTAGACCTGCAATCGCAACGATATCACCAGCACTTCCTTCTTCAATAGGTTGCCGTTCTAGACCACGAAATGCTAAAATTTTCGAGATACGCCCAGTTTCTAAAAGTTTTCCATCTTGCCCAAGAACCTTAACATTTTGATTGGGTTTTAGAGAGCCGGAATGAATACGACCTGTAATAATTCGTCCCAAAAATGGATCTGCTTCAAGAATAGTTCCAATCATTCGGAATGGTCCTTCTGCGACACGAGGAGAAGGAACATGCCGCGTCACGAGATCAAATAAAGGTCCCAATCCTTGATCTTTTGGCCCCTCTGGGGCTTCAGCCATCCATCCATCGCGCCCAGACCCATAAAGAATGGGAAAATCAAGCTGTTCGTCGGTTGCATCAAGAGCAGCAAAAAGGTCAAAGACTTCATTAATGACTTCATCAACGCGTGCATCAGGGCGGTCAATTTTATTAATAGCGACAATAGGGCGCAATCCTACTTTTAATGCTTTACCAACGACAAATTTTGTTTGTGGCATTGGTCCTTCAGCTGCATCAACAAGTACGATGGCTCCATCAACCATGTTTAGAATACGCTCAACTTCTCCACCAAAATCGGCATGTCCTGGTGTATCAACAATATTAATTCGGGTATCTTTCCAAACGACAGATGTCACTTTCGCTAGAATTGTAATTCCACGCTCTTTTTCAATATCGTTTGAATCCATCATACGTTCGCTTGTACGCTGATTATCCCGGAAGTTTCCTGATTGCTTGAGAAGTCCATCTACAAGCGTTGTTTTCCCATGGTCAACGTGGGCAATGATGGCAATGTTACGCAATTGCATAAATTTTCTTCTTTTCGTTTAATGAAATTTCATTTGAGGCAAAGTTTTTACGTTCTTTGCCTGACTATTAAAAAGACCTTTTACATGTTTTTTTATAATTTTGGAAGATGGAGGCTATATTTTTATGGCAAAATGATTCCTTCAAGTCTTTAAGGCTCTATAAAGGCTCAATTGCTGGAGTTTTTTTTCAACATCCAGATTTAATGCAACCGCATATTTGAGATAAATATGGAGACAATTAAGAATTTTATAAGAAGCACTAACTTTTCTAGGATAGTTTAGAGAAAGAGTTATGATCTTGATTGATTGATGAAATGCAAATACAGTCCGATTTATAAAGAATATGAAGGTATTAAAAAAGTTCTCTTCTTTGCTATTATTTTTAATTCACAGTTATGCTTTTAAAAGCATCTAAAAAAATACAGTTTAAACCATTAAGATTGGTGTCTTGCCTACACTTAATTATCTTCTTTTAAAGAGAAATATCTTAATATTACTCATCCATTTCATGATAAGACCAATTGAATGCTATAATATACGTCAATGGTGTATATAAACGCCCTTGTGAAACGTATAAAGCCCATTGATCACCCCTATAATTATTCTTTCTCAGCTGTCAATATTGCGAAAGCTTTTATATTTTAGAGAGGACATAAGAAATCTTGTACTCCTTTCTTGAATAATTTTCCATCCACACACTCATTACGTTGTGACAGGCAAGAAGATGACTTTAATTGATACAATATGAGAATGAGAAGATTTATGATGAGGTAATTTTATGGTATTCGGCGCTATTATTCAATATCAAAATGATAAATTATTATTATAAATCAATTTATTATCTATAAAATGGTGTGCTAGAAAACAAATAATGGGCTTGTTCTCTTATGGAAAAATCTGAAACGACATGACAAGATCTTTCCATAAGGGGATGTTTTTACTTCACATGTTTAAAGAAGAGTTCCTGACAAAATGAGGGACGCTACAGAAAAATAGATGATAATGCCCATGACATCGACTAGAGTTGCCACAAAAGGGGCAGAAGCGCTTGCTGGATCAAATTTTAAACCTTTAAGGATAAAGGGCAACATAGAGCCAGAGAGAGAACCGAAGGTAACGATACCGACTAAAGCTGCACCTACTGTTGTTGAAACAGCAATCCAATGTTGTCCATAGTCATAGATACCGAGTTGTTGCCAAAGAGCGATGCGTGTAATGCCAATAATTCCGAGTAAGAGACCAAGCGATAGTCCTGTTGGAATTTCACGAATAATAACTTTCCACCAGTCTTTCAGTGTGAGTTCACGTAAAGCCAACGCGCGGATAATAAGGGATGTCGCTTGTGAACCGGAATTTCCTCCTGAACTCATAATGAGGGGAATAAACAGTGTAAGAATAATTGCTTTTTCAAGTTCTGTTTCGAAATGTTGCATAGCGCTTGCGGTCAGCATTTCACCGATAAAGAGTAAAGCGAGCCAGCCGCCGCGTTTTTTCATCATTTCAAGAAATTTGATTTGCATATAGGGCTTATGAAGTGCTTCCATACCCCCAAATTTATAGGCATCTTCATTCATCTCATCGACCATCGTATCAAGCACATCGTCAACGGTTACAATGCCAATGACATGATTATTTTCATCAACGACGGGCACAGAGAGAAGGTCATGGCGCTGGAAAAGGCGCGCAATATCTTCATGATGTGTGAAGGGCGATATTGTAATGGGCGAGTCATGGGTAGGGACATTAAGAATTTGTTCATCAGGTGAGGCAAGAATAAGGTTACGTAGTGAAACAGCTTTGAGAAGAGTCCCTTTTTTGGGGTCAATCACATAGCTGGTATAAACTGTTTCACGTGTTCGCTCGACCTCACGAATGTGATCCAAAGTTTTTTGTATGGTCCAATTTGAAGGAACTGCTATAAATTCTGTTGTCATCAGTGCCCCTGCTGTATGATCAGGATAACTGGTGAGTTTTTTAAGTTCAGCGCGCGTTAAGGGCTTAAGCAAGGCATAAAGCCGCGTGCGGGTTTCTTTATCCATTTCTTGAAAGACATCTGCAGCAGCATCTGCAGACATACCATCAAGAATTTCAACTGCACGATTTATGGGGAGAAGTTCTAAAATAGCAACAGGCTGTTCAAGCTCTGGTTTATCAAAAAGTTCGATAACATACTCAAGAGGCAGAAGAGTAAGAATAGTGACACGTTCCATGATATCAAGGTCATTGATAATATCAATAGAGTCAGCAAAATGCAGACTTTTTAATTTTTCAGCGAGAGCTTCAGGAGAAAAATTTTTGAAGTCGAAGGTCGTTTTGATTTCAGTCATGATAAAATACCTCCTGAAAAATTGGAGAGTTATAAATCTAGATAAGATGATGAGATAAAAAAATAAAAGTTTATGGAAGATCGAAAAAAAACTCCCCAACGGTAATTCCAATTGTTAATATTTCAGGTAAAGTCAAGGATAAATTGTAAGTTATAAACAAATTTTTAAATTACTGAAAGCAAGAATACAGTCTAATTTCAGGATAATATAAAGACGTAAATGTAAAAATCAGTTCTCATTTTCACCATCATTTCTTTAGTACAGCTTTGCGATTTTTAAAAGAATCTACAGAAATGTTTTGTAAACAGTAGAGATGAAGCCTTTCTTCAAGTGTTTTTATCAATAGGCAATTTCATTTATGATGTGCGAGCGAATAATCTTTATTGCTTCGATATGATATGGTTTAAAATGAAAAAATCCTACGCTATTCGAGTTTCTCATTCAATATAAAAAAAACAATAAATTATCATTATAAATCAAAGATTTTGTTTGATAAGTATAGAAATTCTTATTTTTATTGATTTCATGAAGCTAAAGATATTCCTTATTCAATAGAGCTTTGAAAGGTAATTTTGAAAGGCATGAAATAGTCTTAGTATATTATCAATTTGTGTCGTAAAGATAATTGTTACAACTAAAGTTTATAATGGAGACATAAAATATTATGACAAAAGCAGCAGTGCTGGATTGGAAAGGATTTTCAGGTCTTCCTGATTTTTCTTCTATAAGAGATGAAGATTTCAAACCCGCTTTTGAACAGGCACTTCAAGAAGCCGAAGAAGAATTAGAGGCGATTGCGATGGTGCAAGAATCACCAACGCTTGAGAATTTTTTGCAACCTTTTGAGCTTTGTGGCAAAGCGCTTGATCGTGTCTGTTCAATATTTTTCTTGCGTGCCAGTGCTCATACGAATGCGTTGATTCAACAGCTCGAACAAGAGTTCGTTGTAAAACTTTCCCGTTATTCTTCAAAAATGATGATGGACGCGCGGATATTTGCAAAAATAGATGCACTTTATAAACAGTCGCAGCAGGGCATATTCGAGAGCGAAACAACACGTGTTCTTGAATTATGGTGGAAAAAGTTTGTTTATCATGGTGCAAAACTAGACGATAAAGCTCAGAAACGGCTTGTGGAAATTAATGAAAGACTTGCTTTTTTAAATGCTACTTTTGGACAGAATGTCTTAAAAGATGAAGCTGAATGGATTTTATTTTTAAAACAAACAGATTTATCTGGTTTACCGGAAGATCTCATTGCTTCAATGAAGGAAATTGCATGTGAAAGAGGCAATAAAGAAGCCTATGCGTTAACATTAGCACGCTCGATTGTTGAACCTTTTTTAAAATTCTCAAATCATCGTGATTTGCGTGAGGTTGCATTCCAAGCTTGGGCTAAACGTGGTGAAAATAATAACAAGAATGATAATCGTCCCCTTATTATAGAGATTGTTGCGCTTCGAGATGAGCAGGCTAAATTATTGGGATATAAATCTTTCGCAGATTTGAAACTCGATAATACCATGGCTAAAAGCGCTGATTCTGTTATGGATTTGCTGATGCCAGTATGGGAGCGCGCAAGGGAGAAGGCTTCTACTGAGCAAATTGAATTACAAAATTTTGCCAACCATCAGGGAAGCAATGAATCTTTAGCTGCTTGGGATTGGCGTTATTATGCTGAGAAGCTCCGCACTGAAAAACTTTCTTTCGATAGCGCTGAAATTAAATATTATTTTCAACTTGATCGTATGATTAAAGCGGCTTTTGGGGTAGCAGAAAAACTCTTTGGTATGACCTTTGAAGAAAAAAATGCTGTTGCACTTTGGCATCCTGATGCACGTTTGTGGGAAGTAAAGAAATCTGATGGAAGTTTACTTGGGCATTTCATTGGTGATTATTTTGCACGTTCTTCAAAACGTTCTGGTGCATGGATGAGCCAATTGCAATCACAGCATAAATTGGATGGCGGTCAAAAACCAATTATCTACAATATTTGTAATTTTGCTAAACCCTCTAAAGGGGAGGTGGCACTTTTATCACTTGATGATGCACGGACACTTTTCCATGAATTTGGGCATGCATTGCATGGTTTGCTTTCTGATGTCACATGGCCCTCTGTAGCGGGAACATCTGTTTCACGTGATTTTGTTGAACTTCCCTCTCAACTTTATGAACATTGGTTAACCGTACCAGAGGTCTTAAAATCTTATGCTATACATACAAAAACAGGGCATCCAATGTCCCAAGAGTTAATCGATAAAGTTTTAGCGGCGCAGACATTTAATGCGGGATTTTCTGCGGTTGAATTTATCTCATCAGCTCTCGTGGATATGGCTTTTCACCAAGGAGAAACAGTCACAGATCCAACAATTTTTGAACATAAAGAATTAGAAAAGTTGCAAATGCCTGATACAATTATTATGCGTCATCGTCCCTCACATTTTATGCATGTGTTTGCAGGGGATGGTTATGCTGCTGGATACTATTCTTATATGTGGTCAGAAGTACTTGATGCTGATGCTTTTCAAGCATTTGAAGAAACTGGTGATGTCTTTAATTCAGAGCTTGCTGATCTTTTAAAGCGTTTTATTTATTCTGCTGGAGGAAGCCGCGATCCAGAGGAACTTTATAAAGCTTTTCGGGGACGGATGCCTTTACCAGAGGCAATGATCAACAAACGTGGACTGTAAGCTATAACGGTATGGTTAACACCATGCCGTTTTTATCTTATCCGAAAGATGCAGTTGCGATTTATGAAAATCTTCTTCTTTATTTATGTTTCTGTAAACAGTATTTTTTTATCTTATTCTCTTTTCGTTTATGGGGAAATGAGATTTTGTATTTTAAACAGACATTATGGGGAAGAAAAATTATCAGCGCGATCTTTTTGATGCCCATTTGGCGGAAACCATGATTTTTTTATAAAACTTGATTTTCTTTTACCTAAAAGATGGGTATTTTGTTGTGCCATATCATCGAGGCTTATCGGAGGTTGACGCATCATTTTACTTGTCTCTTGTTTCTCTGATTCTTGTATAAGTTTTTGAATAGTTTGATTGGTTGAGTATGGCTCGTCATGAGAAAAGGCATGAAAATTTAAAATATTTTTCAATGGTTTTTCTAAATAAGAGGCAAGTTTTTCCTTTCCCTCAGAGGTGAAATGAAGGCCGTTATTGGTGCGTAATTTGACTATTTTTCCATGAATATCATAGCCTGAAAAAGAAAAGTTTCCTTCTTCATCAATAAAACCGCTCCAGATATCGAGAAAATATCCTCCTGCTGTTTCTGTTTCTTGTTTGTAGAGCGCATTAAAAATTTTCATTTTTTGTGTCAAAAGGTCATTTCCAAAAGAAGGCTGGCCTATCCATATCCATGATTTTCCAGAAGCATGAAGATTTTCAGTAATTTCGATAATTCTTTGTTTGTAGATGCGCATCCATTCTGACTGATCTGTATTAATGATGCCATAAGAGTCTTTGATGGGTTGATTATCATTTGCACCGATCATTATGATAATGATATCGGGGTTATTTTGATCAATAAGTTTAGAAATATTGCTTTGCCAAGAATAATAATCTGTTCGCACGAGACCGGAAGCGGGCATTGTATGGTTTATAATAACGATATCACTATTATCTGTAAAAAACTTTTTAAGGGCATCGGCAACAGCAGAAGCTGCAAAATCCCCTATGACAAGAATGCGCTTTGCATTCTCGTTTTTCGGCTTTTGTATGTTTTTGTGTGTTACGATTTTTCTTCGCGGCTTGTCTATTTTTTGTTCTATAATTTGCGGTGATTGTTGTGTCTGTTTGTTTTGTTGTGATAACCATTTGAAGAAGTTGGTTGCGTGACTTGGGGAGGGCTGTATGATCCCCACAATAGAAAGTGAAAACAGTAAGAACATCAAGTATATCAGACGAAAAAGAGACAAAAACTTAACTCTCCATTATTGTTTACGAAGGAGAAAAAGCACTTGAGACGATGGATATCCATTTGCTTTTAAACCGTGACGCAGTTGAAAAGCTTTAATTGCTTTGCGGGAGGCTGTTCCGATTTTTCCATCAACATTTCCTTTATAATAGCCCAGTGCACTTAAGCGAGATTGCAATTCTTTGCATTCCTGGAAGGTAAGGGGCTGAAAAGGTCTTTGCCAATCATGCACTAATCCAGGATGTCCAGCAATACGATCAGAAAGAAGGGCAACAGCAAAAGCATAACGATCTGCATTATTATAACGTTTGAGAACAAAGAAATTTTTTGTGACTAAGAATATAGGTCCTTTGTCTCCATCTGGATATTTTAATATTGCTTGTTCAGTTAATGGGGGAAGAGGATGCCCATTGGCATGTTTTACACCTAACTTTTTCCATTGTTCAAAGGAACACCACCCACTGGGAAGATTTTTCCCTTGGGGAACTTTCACCTCTACTCCCCAAATAAGGTGTGATTGCCAGCCATTTTTGTGGAGAAGATTAGCAGCAGTAGCCAGAGCATCTGGAACAGATGTCCAGATATCACGCCGTCCGTCTTTGTCCATATCAACGGCATAGGTGAGATAACTGCTCGGAATAAATTGGGTATGTCCTAAAGCACCGGCCCAAGATCCAGTGAGTTGAGAGCGTTTAATTTCACCATTTTGTAGAATTTTCATAGCCGCAATCAGTTGTGTATGTGCATATTTTGCACGTTTTTTATCAGCATAGGCTAGGGTTGCAAGCGAGCGAATGGTATCACGCATGACACTTTTATTGGCTAAAATTTTCCCGTAATTGCTTTCCATTGACCAAATAGCAAGTAAAATATTGCGGTTAATACCAAAACGTTCTTCAATTTGAAGAAGCCATTTATTCCATTTTTTTGCTTGGCGCCGCCCTTCCACAATTGCGATATCATGGACACGATTATCGAAATAATTCCATGAGGGCGCAATAAATTCTGGTTGATATGCCGCGCTTTTTAAAACTTCTGGATCAATGGCATTAACACCTTTAAAAGCCATGTGAAACGTAGAGGGGGTAATATTGTGAGCAATAGCTGTCTTTTTAAATTCTTTAATCCAGTGTTTAAACCCGCTATCAGCATATGCAAAGGATACAAAAAACATTAAAAAAGCAGACAAAAGAACGACAAAGCGCGTAATAAGCGTTCTCCAATTTATTGACTTCTCTACAAAAGAGAAAGTCTTCAATTCTGTTTTTTGCATTTTGAAATCCCCATTAATATTCAATTTATTAGATGTGCAATAATTTTATTTTGTATTTAGTTTAATTGATAATATGATCAAGAAGAGGAAAAAACTGCAACAAATAATTTGTTTAATCCTTTCAATAAATTCTCATATTCTCTTTTACATTTTTGATTGCCCATTATAAGGATAATCGAAATAATAAGATATCTTTTTTACTATTTCATAAAAACATATGATAAATAAAAAGGTTATATGAATTCATTGAGGAGGGTAGGTTTGCGTAAAATCCGGAAAGCAGTATTCCCCGTAGCAGGTCTTGGTACACGTTTTCTTCCTGCAACAAAAACGATTCCTAAAGAAATGCTAACGGTTGTTGATAAGCCTGTTATTCAATATGTTGTGGATGAAGCTCGAGAGGCTGGCATTGAGCATTTTATTTTTGTGACTGGACGCAACAAAGCAGTCATTGAGGACTATTTTGATGCGCAAGTTGAATTATATACAACACTTGCTGAATGTGGAAAAAAAGAAGATCTTGCGCATTTATACCGTTTACAGCCGTTGCCAGGGACAACTTCTTTCACGCGGCAACAGCAACCTTTGGGGTTAGGGCATGCGCTTTGGTGCGCGCGTGAATTAGTTGCAGGCGAACCTTTTGCTTTGTTATTACCTGATATGTTGATACAAGCAAAAAAGGGGTGTCTTTCTGAGATGATGAGCCTTTATGAAAGAACGGGAGGCGGAAATATTATAGCAGTTCAGGAATGCGATCCTAGAGAAACCCATAAATATGGTATTGTGGGGAAAGGCAAACAAATTGCCAATGGTTTTGAAATCACAAAAATGGTAGAAAAACCAGCGTTTGGAACGGCACCATCAAATTTGTACATCAATGGACGTTATATTTTGCAGCCAGAAATTTTTAATATTCTTTCCACTCAAGAACGAGGAGCAGGAAATGAAATTCAATTAACAGATGCGATGATAAGGCTTTCAAACGAACAGGATTTTTGGGGTTTTCAATTAGAAGGGCGCACTTTTGATTGCGGTTCTAAAGCTGGTTTTATTGAAGCTAACGTTGCTTTTTCTTTGGCACGTGCTGATATGCACAGTCATGTTTCTGCCTCATTGAAAAATTTACTAGAAACCATTAAAGTTGAACAATGATGTAGATCTCCCATTTAATTTTATTGATTGAATTTGATTATGACAATACCATTTCCTCATAGGGCTTTGCAGGGGGCTGTTGCATCGGCGCTTAAAACACTTGCCAGTGAAAAACAAGGGCTTGAAGCTCTTGAAGCAGCTTTTCTTGACAGTCTTTCATCTTCTTTTGAAGCGGCTGTTCAAACCATTAGAAATGCCCCCGGACATGTGGTCATTACGGGCCTTGGAAAAAGTGGTCATATCGGAACAAAAATTGCAGCAACTTTAGCTTCAACTGGAACGCCTGCTTTTTTTGTTCACGCTGCAGAAGCCAATCACGGTGATCTTGGTATGATTGGATCTGATGATGTTATTCTTGCTTTATCATGGTCTGGTGAGACACAAGAATTAAGTGGCATTATGAGTTATGCGGCACGTTTTCGTATCCCCCTTATTGCAATGACATCAAGTGAGCACTCTGTATTAGGACGACAAGCTGACATTGTTCTCTTATTACCCAAGATAAAAGAAGCTTGCCCTCATGGTTTAGCACCGACAACTTCAACAATTATGCAATTGGCAATGGGAGATGCATTAGCAGTTTCTCTTTTAGAAATGCGTGGTTTTACCGCAACAGATTTCAAAATATATCATCCTGGTGGTTCTCTTGGTGCAAGCCTTAAATATGTGTGTGATATTATGCATGAGGGGGATCGTATTCCTTTGGTTATGCAGGGAACAGCTATGACTGAAGCGATGAATGTTTTGGTAGAAAAACATTTTGGTTGTGTTGGTGTTATCAACCCAAAGGGTGAACTCATTGGAATTGTGACCGATGGTGATCTGGCACGGAACATTCATTTTAATTTATCAAAATTTAATGTTGATGAGGTGATGACCAAGGCTCCTAAAGTTGTAAAGCCAAATACACTTGTTGGCGCAGCAATGGCTTTTATTAATGATCATCATATTGGTGCATTTTTCGTGGTTGAAGATAAAAAACCGATAGGAATTGTTCATTTTCATGATCTTTTGCGCATCGGTGCTGCTTAGATTAAAGTTCTCTATCAGATAAATGTTATTTTAGGCTAAAATAGACGGAACGATACAAAGTCACAAGTTTTATTGTGAAGGGGCTTTTCGCTGATCTTTTGTAGGAAAAAATAATTATTTTATGCATTTTATCATATTTAGAAAATTCTACGGATATAGAGATTATATCAGTCTCTTTGCGTATTTTAGAGAGGATTTTCTATCAGGAGGAGAAAGGATCACCTCCTGTTTGATGTCTGTATTCCCTCTGTTCTTAATTAAGAGAAGCTTACCTTTTATTTTGTTGAAGATTTCCGCTTAAGGAAAAACTGTGCTCCTGTATGTGAAGTACAGAGAAGTTGTGTGGCGTCATATGACATTGTACAATTGACTCTAGAAATTGTTCCACGGAGAATAGAGCGTATTTCAATTTCTATATTTTGGGCATTGAGGTAACTATAGATCCCTTCTGATAGTTTTTCTTCTGTATCTGCTGCACGCGTTTCAAAAACACCATTGTGGAAAGAAGAAATAATGCCATTCTCATCAACCCATTTTCCATCAATTCCGGTTGACATATTGGGGTTATAATACTGCGAAAAGCCACAGGCACTTAATAGCAAAGCGGTGATTGTAAGACATAAAATATGATAGGTATGTTTCATTTATTTCACTCTAATTTAGATTATTTTGCTCTCTATTTTCTATAAAATTATTAAATTGTGCCATGAGTCAATATGAAAAATTTGATGAAAATCAATGAAAAAGCAAAACAAATAGAAAAAAATGCCTTAATGTTGTATTTAATTAACAGCTTGATGAAATGCGCAAGTGAAACACAAGAGGTGAAATATTTCTTATGGTTTACAACAATTTTTACATTAAGCTGCTGAATAGTCTCATGAGTAGTCTCAAAGGAGATTATTGACATTATGGTTGGTCCCATTCTTGTTGCGAGTGAAGATTATGGAAGACGTATAGAGCTTTCTGCTATGCTCCGAGGTTTTGGTTACCGTGTCATTGAAGCAGAAAATGGCCTCCGTACAATTGATCTTTTACACAGACGTAAAAACATTGTGCTTGCACTCCTTGATGTCATTATGAGTGATTTGAGTGTAAGCGATTTGATTAAAATGATTAGAGTTGCTGGTGTTTCTGTTCCTATTGTTGTGATAGCACAACAAGAGAATCAGGATTTACTCCAGAAAGCTTTAGCAGCTGGAGCTATTGATTATTGGATTCATCCAGTAACATTATTACGTGTAAGAGTTACTTTGGATATTCTTGCTCTTATTTCTGCCTTGGAGCATGAGGTTCAAGATATTCGGAGAAAGAAAGAGAATCATTTAAGGTTTTCGGATCTTTGCATAAAAAGTAGAGCGATGCAGATTGTTTTAGAACAATCGAGAACAGCAGCAACGACTTTACAGAATCTTTTGATAGAGGGTGAAGTTGGAACAGGTCGTGAGACCTTAGCTCGGATTATTCATCATGAAGGTTTATTCGCGGAGGGCTCTTTTATTCGCTTTCAATGTTCGGCGATTGTTGATCCAGAAGAAGAAAATCAGCATTGGTTCAAAGAATTTCTCCCATTGGTTTCTTCGCTTGAAAACGGGACGCTTTGCCTTTGTGATATTGATCGTCTTGAACCCATACAGCAAAAACGGCTTGCTCATTATCTTAAAGAAAGGGAAAGGGATGCAAAAGGAGAACTTTTTCCTTTTCGGATCATTGCTATTTCAACATCGCGTCTAAAGGATTTGGTTAAAGAGAACTTTTTTTTGCATAGTTTGTTTGAACAATTTTCTCATCTATCGATTAGTGTTCCTGCTTTACGAGAATTAAGGGATGACTTTCCAGAGATCACACAACGTTTGATTGATCGCATCATAACAGAAACAGGGCGATCACATGTGCATGGTTTAGCAGGATCAGCTCTTTCTTTGCTTATGCAGTATGATTGGCCTGGCAATAGAAATGAACTTGAAAATTTTCTATTTCGTGCGATTTTACTCAGTGAGGGACCGTTATTAACTGTTCGAGATTTTCCCCAATTAATGGGAAATTCATTAATGAGTGTTCCAAATATCATTGAGGGTAATATGCAAGAAGATAATGTACAAGATTCGATACAATTTTTGAATACTGATGGGCATGTGCGTACTTTTGCAGAAATGGAGCATGATATTATTGAGAAAGCGGTTAAACATTATAAGGGACATATGAGTGAGATTGCACGCCGCCTTCATATTGGTCGCTCTACACTTTATAGAAAAATGGAAGAATTGAGAGCCGTAAGAAATCAAGAGCAAAAATAAAATTCATAATAAATCATCTTTTGATGACAAGCATGATTTTCAAAAAATGGTAAGGGCTTTTGATAAAGTTACTGGGGGGTGACTTAAAAGAAAACAATTATTTATTGTGAATTTTATTGAACTATTTTATCGTTTGTTTCATTTTATCCAATTTTAGTTAAATTTACATTTATTAAAGCCGAGAGATATTTTTTGAAGCTTTTAAATATTGCAGCTAAAATTTTTACGTTGTGGATATTAAATTTATACTCTCTTAAGCAAGAAGTGGCATTTTATTCGCTACACGGTTAAAACGAAATAATTAGTATTATGGTTCGTATCACGGGTGATGCGATAGCTTGAAAATAGAAAGTTTATCTTCTTTGACTCTTTTACAGATTGTTATTGGTTTTATTCTCTTTTTTTTTATTGCATCTATGTTGGCAATCTATACCTATGGGCGTTTTGTGAAAAGTGCTAGGGGGCAATGTTCTTATGCGTTACCTATTCAGAAGGATGAAACCAAGCTTGATCGTATCGTTAGTCAATTGGCTGAGGAAGAAAATGGTCTGGGGGTTAATAAAGATGCCCTTTCCCTCATCATTAGCAATTTGGATGCGTTTTGTGTTCGTGCAATAGGTGCGGCGGAGGCTGGTCGTAGCCTTGATCTGATGTATTATATTTGGGACGATGATTTAACGGGGCGTTTATTATTAAGTGAAATAGTTGAGGCAGCTGATCGGGGCGTTCGGGTGCGACTGCTTTTGGATGATATTAACGCTCAGGCACGTGATCCAGCTTATATTGCGCTCGATAAACATCCTCATATTGAGGTGAGAATGTTTAATCCAGGGCGATCGCGTAAAGGTGGGTTACGCCGTGGTTTAGAGATTATATTACGGGCAATTACCGTAACACGTAGAATGCATAATAAAGCTTTTATTGTTGATGGCAGGGTTGCTTTTGTAGGAGGACGTAATCTTGCAGATTCTTATTTTGATGCAGCTGAAGAATCTCATTTTCGAGATTTAGATTTGATGTTAATCGGTCCCTCCGTTAAAAAGGTAGAAAGTATCTTTGATGATTTTTGGAATAGTGCTGTTGTTTTGCCAATTCATACTTTGGTTCTTCCTAAAAGCGCAAGCGATCTTAGCTATTGGAAGGATAAATTACGAAAGTTTCGGGATTCCAAGGTTGCAAAAGTTTATTTAGATTATGTCAAAGAGCACATTAACTTCGAGTGTTTTATCCAGACAGGAAAACGGTTATTTTTAGCCGATAAAGTTGTCGTTCTTTCTGACCCTCCAGAAAAAGCATTGCGTAAAAAAGCGAGCAATTGGCTTATGAAGGCCCTTTCAAAGGTTATTGGAAATGCCCAAAAAACGGTTCAGATTACATCCCCTTATTTTGTTCCTGGTAAGGTTGGGACGCAGAATTTTAGTCATTTGGTTTCAAAAGGTGTTGATGTCAAAATTCTCACAAATTCTTTGGCGGCGACCGATGTGGCATTAGTGCATGGTGGTTATGTCCCGTATCGTAAGGCGTTGTTAAAAAGTGGTGTTAAGCTTTATGAATTAAAAGCAGAAGGCAATCCCCATGGGTTACGATTGTTTCGATCGAGTAAGGCAAGTTTACATGCCAAAGCTTTTTTAGTTGATCGTAAAACAGCTTTTATTGGATCTTTAAACTTTGATCCCAGATCAGCAGCACTCAATACAGAAATGGGCATTCTTTTTGAATGTGCTCCCATTACAGCAAGGCTAGATTTGTTGTTTTGCGAAGAAACGACGGGCGAAATGAGCTATCATCTTCGTCTTGGTAAGAATAATCGTATTTATTGGGATTTTATTGAAAATGAAAAAAAATATAGCATTGACTATGAGCCAGAAAGCAATTTTTGGCGTCGCACATTTGCAAAAATAATAAGTTGGTTACCAATTGAATCACAATTGTAAATTTTTATAAACCACACTTAAAAAAAATATTTATTTTTCTTTTCATTTTGTTTGTAGCATGGCATAATTTTTTGCCAATCTACCCTATGAGAACCGCAGTTGTATTTTAAAGCTCCTTGCGGTGTTTTATTATAATATTTTATTATAAAAAGGAATTTTGCTATGGCAAAGATTGTTGAAACGGGGACAGGGGCATTGGCACTGACTTTTGATGATGTACTTTTACAGCCCGGTCATTCTCTTGTTATGCCTAGTCAAGTGGATCTTAGGACGCGCATTGCAGCGGATATTCAGCTCAATTTGCCATTACTTTCCGCTGCAATGGATACGGTAACAGAATCGCGTTTGGCAATTGCTATGGCTCAAGCTGGTGGTCTTGGGGTTATTCATCGGAATATGTCTCCTGCTGAGCAGGCAGAAGAAGTCCGCCAGGTAAAAAAGTTTGAATCTGGTATGGTTGTTAATCCAGTCACAATTGGGCCCGATGCAACACTTGAAGAAGCGAAAGCTTTGATGCGCT
Organism: Bartonella sp. B1099; assembly: GCF_944801835.1. GTDB lineage: Bacteria > Pseudomonadota > Alphaproteobacteria > Rhizobiales > Rhizobiaceae > Bartonella. The sequence goes on from NZ_CALYLN010000001.1 coordinate 941,377, forward strand.
TTCATGGCATTTCCGGCATTCCGGTTGTTGAAAATAGTGTTAAAGGTGAGACTGCTGGACGGCTTGTTGGCATTTTGACCAATAGAGATGTCCGTTTTGCATCGGATCCAAAACAAAAAATTTATGAATTAATGACCCATGAGAATTTGATCACAGTGCGTGAAAATGTTCAACTGAGTGAGGCAAAATATCTTTTACATCATCATCGTATTGAAAAATTATTGGTTGTGGATGAACAAAATCGTTGTGTTGGACTGATAACAGTTAAGGATATTGAAAAAGCAAAATTAAATCCAAATGCGGCTAAAGATTCTCAAGGACGCCTGCGTGTCGCAGCGGCGAGTAGTGTTGGGAATGATGGGATTGAACGTGCTGAACGTCTCATTGACGCAGGAGTTGATGTGTTGGTCATTGATACAGCGCATGGACATTCCCAGCGTGTGCTAGAAACTGTTGAGCGGATTAAAAAGATGGCTTCCTCTCCAGTTGTTATTGCTGGGAATGTTGCGACTGCTCAAGCAACGCAAGCATTGATTGACAGTGGTGCAGATGCAGTAAAAGTTGGTATTGGTCCTGGCTCTATTTGTACAACGCGTATTGTTGCTGGTGTTGGTGTTCCTCAACTTGCCGCTATTATGAATGCTGCAGAAGTTGCTGAAAAAGCAGGCATTCCCATCATTGCAGATGGTGGGATCAAAGCATCAGGTGATTTTGCTAAAGCTTTAGCGGGTGGGGCTTGTGCAGCGATGATCGGTTCTCTTTTAGCGGGAACAGAAGAAAGCCCTGGTGAAGTTTATCTTTATCAAGGTCGATCTTTTAAAGCCTATCGCGGTATGGGATCTGTTGGGGCTATGGCACGAGGATCAGCAGATCGCTATTTTCAAGATGACGTTCGTGATGAATTGAAGTTGGTTCCTGAAGGTGTAGAGGGACAAGTAGCCTATAAAGGTCCTATAGCATCAGTTCTCCATCAGCTTGCTGGTGGACTGCGTGCTTCGATGGGGTATGTTGGGGCAAAAGATCTCGTAGAGTTTCGTAAAAAAGCAACGTTTGTTCGTATTACTAATGCGGGACTCCATGAAAGCCATACGCATGATGTTTCGATCACACGGGAGAGCCCAAACTATCGGGGTCCAGTTTGAAAATATAAGAGCTTAGTATCATATCGCATAGATGTAGAATCTTACGAGAACGAGGAAGAGAGACAGTTCTTTTTTCTGTTTGTGATTTGGTATCATAATCCGGAAAAGGAAAGAATTAGAGGCTAAAACTCTAATTCTTTCTGCTAAGACTATGTGAAGTCAATTATATAAAGTTAGAATTAACTTTTTGTTGTTTTGCGTCCCATCTTTGACGCACGTTGGCGAGTGTTTGTCTGATCACTTTGGACGGATTTCTTTCCATTGTTTGAGGGCATTGTATTATGACGGCTTTTAGATGAAGTTGTTTTTCCATTATTATAAGTCATTATTTTCTCCTTTTAAATTATCTGGCAGTTGCCATTACAGTCAAAACGGTCATGCCAAATAGTGGTTCCAAGCATTTTTTAAAAAGTTAATTTTTTGTTGAGAGTAAGATGAACTTGTCTCATCTTGTTAGAAGCTTTTTTATTTTTCAGAAGGATAACGTTTTCAAGATGGAAGATATCGGATTTTTTCAGTTGTTTAGATAAGTCGAGAAAATTTCATTTTATTTAATAATTCAAGATTTTGTTTTTTTCGTAATGTATGGCGAAAGAAATTCTTTATGGATGGCAACGTATCTTTTAGCTTAAGAGAATTCATGTACTTTAAAAGGATAAAAAGCCAATGGGCAGAAAATGAAAGGAAAAATCTAGATATACTAAATGGGATCTTATAAAGAAGTATGCTCAGATCATTTTAAAAGTGAGTGTAAATTTTTGAGAGTTTTGAATAGATTTCATTGGCAATAAGAAAATAATATTATTTTTTTATAATGGTTTAGAATTTCATTATTTTAATGGGAGAAATGAATGCGATTAGGTGGGCGTTTGCAAGCAGCAATAGATGTTCTTAAAGAGATAGAAATGAGGCATCGCCCCGCAGGAGAAGCTTTAAAGGATTGGGGGCTTTCTCATCGCTTTGCTGGAGCAGGTGATCGTGCAGCCATTGGTACAATTGTATATGATGTTTTAAGACGGCGATATTCTTTACAATGGCGAATGGAGAGTGATGATATTCGGGATATTGTTTTTGCTACCTTATTAGATACTGGAAAAATGACGCTGGAGCAAATTGACAATGCGTTAGAAGAAGATCGGTTTGCGCCGCAGTTATTAGGGGATAAACAGCGCAAATCGTGGCAAAGGCGGCAATTAGTGGATGCACCAGATTATATCCGTGGTGATATTCCTCAATGGTGTCAAGCGCATCTTTATCCTTTATTTGGTGATAACTGGATCGTGGAGGCTGCTGCACTAGCAACGCGCCCTTCTTTAGATCTACGGGTCAATAGCCTAAAGGCAACACCAGAAAAGGTGCTGAAAGAGTTAGCAAAAACCAAACTTCAATCGTTTTCATGGTTTCGGCAAGCTTTAAGAGTTGCGCCGATTGAAAAATTTGATCGCCATCCCAATGTTCAAGTGGAACCAGCTTTTCAAAAAGGGCACTTTGAAATACAAGATTTAGGGTCTCAAATTGTTGCTCATCTTGTGGAAGCGCAAGCAAGCATGCAGGTATTAGATTATTGCGCCGGTGCTGGTGGCAAAACATTAGCTTTAGCTTCTGATATGAACAATCGTGGGCAAATTTATGCTTATGATTCTGATAAAGCACGCCTAGCGCCTATTTTTGATCGTCTTCGACGTGCTGGTGTTCGTAATGTACAAATACGAGCACAAAAAGAAGAATTGAAGTCCTTAATAGGTCAGATGGATAGAGTTTTGTTAGATGCACCCTGTAGTGGGACAGGAACATGGCGTCGTCGTCCAGATGCGAAATGGCGTTTAACATTAGAGCAGGTAAAACAACGCCAAACAGAACAGAGGACTATTTTGAATGAAGCGATCGCTTATCTTAAACCAAATGGGCGCTTAGTTTATATTACTTGTTCTCTTTTTGCAGATGAAAATGAGGAACAAATTTCCCATTTCCTTCAACAATATTCTCATTTTTATCCAATAGATATGCAGGCACTTTGGCAGAAATATTTCAGTTCTTCACCTGTGCAACCCGTTTTTTCAAATTATGGACTGACTTTATCGCCTGCAACAACAAAAACAGATGGATTTTTTTTATCTGTGTTGCAAAAAAAACATTGAACCATATTTTTGCATTTTTTATCATAAATTTTACGAGAATAATCCTTTTCTTAAGAAAACAGACTTGTGAAAAGAGAAAGATTGAATCATAACTCTCATGAGTTCTCTTTTACAATTGTTGATTGGTTTTCTATGAGCATATCCCATCCAGACACTGTTCTTATTATTGACTTTGGTTCACAAGTTACACAACTTATTGCCCGACGGGTAAGAGTAATGGGGGTATACTGTGAAATTGTTCCTTTTCAATTGGCTTTAGAAGCAGTGCGCCGCATAAATCCTCAAGCGATTATTTTATCAGGCAGTCCTTATTCCGTTTTTGATGAAGGATCGCCACGTGCTCCAGCGGAAATTTTTGAGGCTGGTATTCCAATTCTTGGTATTTGTTATGGGGAGCAAGTCATGTGTGTTCAGCTTGGAGGAACGGTTGAAGCTGGACATGAGCGTGAATTTGGTCGTGCTTTTTTGGAAATCCAAGAGGAGAGTGCTCTTTTTGATGGAGTATGGGAAAAAGGTTCTCGTTATCAAGTATGGATGAGTCACGGTGACCGTGTGGCAGCTTTACCAGAAGGCTTTCGTGTCATAGGAACCTCAAAAGGCGCTCCCTATGCGGCTATTGCTGATGAGAAAAGACATTTTTATGCGGTACAGTTTCATCCTGAAGTTGTTCATACACCGGATGGTACAAAACTTTTGCAAAATTTTATTCATAAGATTTCTGCGATTAAAGGCAATTGGTCAATGGCTTCTTATCGTGAGCAGGCCATTGCGACAATACGACAAAAGGTTGGAAAAAGTCGTGTGATTTGTGGTCTTTCAGGGGGAGTGGATTCTTCTGTTGTCGCGGTGCTTCTTCATGAAGCTATAGGAGATCAACTGACATGCATTTTGGTCGATCATGGATTAATGCGTAAGAATGAGGCGCAGGAAGTTGTTACATTATTCCGCGATCACTATAACATAGAGCTTATTCACGTTGATGCTGCCGATATATTTCTTCATGCTTTAGAAGGTGAGACAGATCCAGAAAAAAAGCGCAAAACGATAGGTCGCCTTTTTATTGAAGTTTTTGAAAAAGAGACTAAAAAAATAGGAGGTGCAGAGTTTTTAGCACAAGGAACACTCTATCCAGATGTTATTGAGAGTGTTTCTGCTATTGGTGAATCGGTCACCATTAAAAGCCACCATAATGTAGGTGGATTACCAGAACAGATGAGTATGAAACTTGTAGAACCGTTGCGTGAGCTCTTTAAGGATGAGGTCCGTTTGCTAGGGCGAGAATTAGGGTTACCCGAGCAGTTTATTGGTCGCCATCCTTTTCCAGGTCCCGGTCTTGCAATTCGCTGTCCAGGGGCTGTGACCCGTGAAAAATTAGAAATTTTACGTGAAGCAGATGCTATCTATCTTGAGGAAATCCGTAAAGCCGGTCTTTATGATGAAATTTGGCAAGCTTTTGCTGTCCTTCTTCCTGTCCAGACAGTCGGAGTGATGGGGGATGGTCGCACGTATGAATTTGTTTGTGCGCTTCGCGCTGTTACATCTGTCGATGGAATGACTGCTGATTTTTATCCCTATGATATGGCATTTTTAAGTAAGACAGCATCACGCATTATCAATGAAGTTAGAGGGATTAATCGTGTTGTTTATGATGTAACCTCAAAGCCTCCTGGAACCATTGAATGGGAATAATTGAAATGAAGGATAAGCCAAAAATAAAATGTGATTGAGGGCTTAATATTGAAAAAAATATAGAAAAATCTTAAAAAGTAAGTGTGCTCGTTTATAAGATATAAGCCTTTATCTGAAAATCTAGACGCTAATATCATTGAGAACCAATGTCATTTAAACCATTGTCCTTTAAAATTGAGAAGTGTGAAATTTTGCATGTCTAAGAAAAAAATTGTTGCACACCGTGGTGGAGCACATCTTTATCCTGAAAATACTTTTTCGGCATTTAGTAACGCTATAACGTTAGATGTTGATGAAGTTGAATGCGACGTTCATTTGCTGAAAAGCGGTGAAGTAGTTGTTTTTCACGATTTCCGTCTAGATCAATTGGTTGGCAAAAAGGGATATATTCACGATATTGATAATGAAACACGCAAACAACTCTGCGTAAAAGGAAGCCAAGAAGCACCTCCTTTGCTAGAAGAAGTGCTTGATCTTTTAGCACCAACCAATGTTGGTTTGCATCTTGAAATCAAAACCTGTGGTGAAGTGGAGCGTGAAACAATCTTATCTCAAAAAGCACTTGCACTCATAAAAAGTCGAGATTTAACAGAACGGGTTTCTGCCATTAGTTTTGATCCTTTGATTCTTCGTCCTTTTATCGAAGCAGGAATACCATCTGGTCCATGTGTTGATCATTTTGAAGGTGATATGGATCGTCATTTTTCTGAGTGGAAGCAATTGGGTTATTCTGATTTAAGTTTAGATGGTTCCATTGTCTCACAGGATTTTATTGAAGCGGCTCTTGAAGCTGGTTTCACTGTAGGGGTATGGACAATCAACGGAAAAGCGCGTTTATCACATTGGCTTAATATGCCTGTACATTATATTACGACAGATCAACCTGATCTTGCATTGCAATTGCGGGCACAAAAGTAAAAAATATATTTCTATAAAATCCCTGTATTTTCATACAGCTAGTGTAATGGAAGAAAGCAGGAAGTGTTTTCTTTTGCGAAATAATAACACGTTGATTTTTAAAGATAATTAAACATTTTTTTTATATTGAGTGAGAGCGTTTAATATCAAAAATTTTTTTTACAATGAATCAACTAAAATCATTTGCTTGCATATTACGAGTGGGGGTGATGGGGTGATAAAAAGCTATTGAGAAAAAATATTTTTTAAACTCTCTTTAAAAAGGCTTTATTGAAGTACTAGCGGCATCATTATATGATGCCGTTTTACACTTTTATAAAGTGTAAAAATGATGGCATACAAAAATTCTTATATACTTTAGCGAAGAGGCTATTTTATAGGAGCTATCATGAAATGTAGATGTATGAAAAGATTTTTTTAACAGCATGAAAATTGGTCATACAATATCATTTTATTTTGAATGAGGGGAGTAAGATTCCATTACAGGGAAGGAAACACTTAAGCACTTCAAAGTAATTTTCTTCATTTTAAGAGAATTTCTATTTGTCTCTTCGTGAAATTCAGTCGTAATACCGTGTTAAGGTTATGAGCCAAAAATTATAAGACAAATAACAAAAGAATAAACAATTCTTTTTTTTTAAGGAAATCCAGATATTATAGCTATTACAAAAGTCATTAAATGACATTAATGATCTATATCTTTTTACCTATTCCCTTACTTATTTAAGTCATCTTACTTTTTCAGCCCGTTACAAACGTGTATTTCGTTCATACATAGGAAAACTTATAAAAGAAAACGAATAAACCTCAACAAATTCATTTGACCTTTTGGTGGTTCCTGTTTAAATGAGAAGATGTATTTCTGAAATAAAACTGTCATAGCATGTTCATGTGTAATACTATAAATTCAGGGGTAGTTTGTATTCCATCACTTCAGAAAGGGTGAACCATGAGTCGTTTTTATCTTTTCATAGCGGCTACGGTTGCTATTATAATATCTTTAGCAGGAATAACAGCGAGTTTTGCGCAGACCAAAATCAGCTTTTGGCATTCTATGAGTGGTGAGTTAGGCAAGCAAACAGAAAGTCTCATTAACGACTTTAATGCGAGTCAATCTGAGTACAAAGTTGTGCCTTCATTTCGCGGTGAGTATGAAGAAGGTTTGGTCGCACTGATTGCAGCATTTCGTGGAAAGAAACAGCCTGTTCTCGCCCAAATTTATGACGTTGGTACTGGAACGATGATGGCTGCAAAAGGTGCGATCTATCCATTTTATCAACTGATGGCTGATACAAAACAAGAATTCGATCCTGCTGATTATTTTCCTGCTATTAGCGGCTATTACTCTGATGAACAGGGGCATATAATCTCTATGCCATTCAATATTTCAACACCAATCCTTTATTACAACAAGGATATCTTTAAAAAAGCCGGACTTGATCCAGAACAGCCCCCTAAAACATGGCAAGATGTAGAAGATTTTTCTAAAAAAATTCTTGAGACCAAGGCAGCAACGTGTGGTTTTACCATGGCTTATGCAGCGCAATGGATTGGTATAGAAAATTTTTCAGCGTTGCACAATGTTCCTTTTGGAACGAAGGAAAATGGCTTTAAAGGGCTTGATTCAGAACTTACATTTAATGGACCTTTACAAGTGCGTATGTGGACAGATCTGAAAAGGTGGTCTGATCAAGGTATTTTCCGCTATGGTGGTCCTGCAGGCGCATTAGATTCAACACCAATGTTTATGGCACAAAACTGTGCAATTTTTATGCAATCTTCAGGATCACATGCTGGAATTGTTTCTGAAGCTCAGTTTAATGTAGGCGTTGGTATGCTACCCTACTATAAGGATGCAGAAGGAGCGCCGCAAAATTCAGTTATTGGGGGAGCTTCTATTTGGGCATTTAAGGGTCATACCCCAAAAGAATATGCTGGAGCAGCTGCTTTTCTTAAGTTTCTTTCAAAAACAGAAAACCAAGCAAAATGGCATCAAGGAACAGGTTATCTTCCAACTACAAAAGCAACTTATGAATTGAGTAAAAAACAACATTTCTATGAAAAAACGCCAGGGGCTGATATTGCGATCAAACAAATCAACCTTAATCCACCGACAGTTAACTCGAAAGGGATAAGATTTGGTAATTTACCACAAATTCGTACTATTCTTGATCAGGAGTTAGAAGCTGTTCTTAGTGGTTCAAAAACACCGAAAGATGGTTTAGATGAGACTGTTAAACGTGGAAATAAACTCTTGCGTGAATTTGAAAAATCCAATCATTAATTTTGTTTTTTTGTTAAACATGAAAGACTCAACAAAAACAGTTGAGTCCTTTTTGTTTATCTTTTTAAAGCCTCTACATTTAAAGAGCCCTGCGAATGCAAGAAAAACATGCATATTTTAAAAATAGTCTTCTTTCTTACGGACTACTTTTTCCTCAGCTTCTTGTGACTTTTTTGTTTTTCTTTTGGCCTGCTGCTCAAGCTATAAAATCGTCCTTTGAGCGTGAAGACCCCTTTGGCTTTACAACAACCTTTATTGGTTTTGAAAATTATCTCACCGTTCTTTCTGATCCTACTTATTTGCGATCACTTCTTACAACTGCAGTATTTTCCATTTCAGTTACTGTTGCTTCAATGACCATATCACTTCTTTTGGCTGTCTGTGTTGACCGTGTTATCTGTGCCAAAAAAGCTTATACAATGCTGTTACTCTGGCCCTATGCTGTTGCGCCAGTATTGGCAGGTATATTATGGTTGTTTATCTTTCATCCCACCATTGGGATTATCCCTTTTCTTCTTGAGAAAATAGGGGTTCTCTGGAATTATCGTATTAATAGTACACAAGCGATGTTTCTGATTGTCATTGCGGCTAGCTGGAAACAGATTTCTTACAATTTTCTCTTTTTTCTTACAGCTCTTCAGTCTGTTCCGCGTTCTCAAATAGAAGCAGCAGCCATTGATGGTGCTGGTCCCTTTAAACGATTTTGGACTGTGGTCTTTCCGCAAATTTCACCAACGACATTTTTCCTTCTTATCGTCAATATCAATTATGTTATGTTTGACACTTTTGGTATTATTGATAACACAACTTCTGGAGGTCCTGCGCGTGCAACGAGCACTCTCGTCTATAAAGTATATGACGATGGCTTTAGAAATCAAATAATCGGTGCATCAGCAGCACAATCAACAATATTGATGTTGATGGTTATTGTCTTAACGTTTATCCAGTTTCGCTGGATTGAGCGTCGTGTACAATATTAGGAAACAAATTATGGTTGAAAATCGCCCTGTTTTGAAATTTCTAACGCATATCATTCTCATTGTTGGTATTATCATTATCTGCTTTCCAGTTTATGTTGCTATCATTGCATCAACCCATAGTTCAGCAACATTTAATTCGGGAACACTTCCTCTTTTACCTGGGAAATATGCTCTGGAAAACTATAAAACAATTTTTGGCGATGGCCTTGCACACCGTGGTCTTCCTAACCTTTGGCCACTCTTAATGAATTCACTCATTATGGCTTTAGGGATTAGCATTGGAAAAATTATTATTTCGATTTTGTCTGCTTATGCAATTGTTTACATGCGTTTTCCCTTTCGAAAAACGGCTTTTATTCTTATTTTTGTTACATTGATGCTCCCTGTTGAAGTTCGTATTCTTCCAACCTATGAGATTGTTGCGAAATTAGGGATGATCGACACTTATAGTGGAATGATTATCCCACTTATTGCATCCGCAACCGCTACCTTTTTATTTCGTCAGTTTTTTTTGACTGTTCCTGATGAACTCTTAGAGGCAGCTCGTGTTGATGGTGCAGGACCATTTAAATTTTTTAAGGATATCCTTCTTCCTCTTAGCAAAAGTAATATCGCAGCTTTATTTATCATTATGTTCATTTATGGATGGATACAATATCTTTGGCCTCTTATCATCACAACGGATCAAAATCATCAAACGATCCTTATTATTTTAAAACAGCTTATTGTCGAATCACTACAACATGATCCTCAATGGAATATCCTCATGGCAGTATCAGTTGTTGCCATGGTTCCGCCTGTTCTTGTTGTTGTCTTCATGCAGCGGCTTTTTATCAAAGGCCTTATTGAAACGGAGAAGTAATTGTGGCCATAATCCAGTTATCAAATATAAAGAAACAGTATGACAACGGCATTTTGGTCATTAATGACTTAAACTTAACTGTTGCTGATAAAGAACTTCTTGTTCTTGTTGGTCCTTCAGGATGCGGAAAATCAACCTTGTTACGTATTATTGCAGGACTTGAGCAAGTTACCTCAGGTGAATTGTGTATTGATAACGAACGGATCAATGATCGTGAACCGGCTGATCGTGATATTGCGATGGTTTTTCAAAATTATGCTCTTTATCCTCATATGACAGTTCGCGGAAACCTAGAATATGGTCTTAAAAATCGAAAAACTCCGAAAGAAGAAATAAAAAAACGCATTGCACATGCTGCAAAGCTTTTGGAGATAGAACCATTTCTTGATCGTAAACCACGACAATTATCAGGGGGACAACGCCAGCGTGTTGCAATGGGGCGTGTGATTGTACGTCAACCCCGTGTTTTTCTCTTTGATGAACCTCTTTCCAATCTGGATGCAAAATTACGGGCACAAATGTGTATTGAGATAAAAACGCTACAGCGTTCATTAGGAACAACCAGCCTCTATGTTACCCATGATCAACTAGAAGCTATGACGTTAGCCGATAGAATAGTCGTTTTGAATAAAGGAGCTATTGAGCAAATTGGAACACCAATGGAAATTTACGATACTCCAGCAACCACATTTGTTGCCGATTTTATTGGTTCTCCTCCTATGAATTTTCTTGATCGTCATGTCCTAGAACAACATTTAGGGCATTCATATTCTTACAGCGAAGAAACGGATCTTTTAGCTTTTAGACCTGAAATAATCTTATTGGGCGAACACCCCGATAAAGGACCTGTCTTTCACACAAAAATTGAGCTTATCAAGCCGATCGGAACAGGTTGCCATGTTTTAACACGTTGGAATGATATCATTTTTACGATTGAAATAAAAGAACGCTTGACACACGACTATGGTCAAAAATTAAGTTTCACTGTTGCTCATCAAAATTTTCATACCTTTAACAAAAACACTGGAAAGCGCACAAGGAATAAGTAAACATTAATTGGTGTAACAAGACTTTTTTTTTATGCTGAATCATAATAATCTTGTGTTTTGGCTTTCTCGATTATATTCACAAAATAAAAGTGTAACGATGAGATTAAAGTAAATTAAAAGTTTTTGTAATGATCCATTGTTACATGACACCGAGAATGTCAAAATACTCATATGAAGAAATTCTCTCTTTACGTTCTATAAGAAGAACATTATTTTTAAAAATAATAAGTTCTTTTCATTGAAATGAATAGCGATAACAATTTATTAACCATATTTTCGCGGATTTAGAAAAGCATTTTTTCATAAAAACAGTATCTTATCATCATCTTTTCTGATGAGATAATTGATATATCATTCTAAAGAATGAATAAGAAAAATAAAGAGAGAAAATTATTATCAAATAGTGACATTAAGTTCCCATATCTTAGCTTTGATCGGTGATATAAAAAGTCCATTTTATTTATAAAAACAAGATGCTATTCTGAATATCTTGTACAAAAATAGGTACGTTCTACTTAACAGCAATAGATTGATTTATAATGATAATTTACTGTTTTGTGTATTAAGAAACAGCCCTAATACCGTAATTTTTTTCATTCTACCTTTGTTCCATGTTGAATCATCAAAACCATTCGCTTACTGTTATAAGTGGGAAGAGCCGTATGAATAAAAAACTATTAAGAAAGGATTTAAAATGCTTCTTATGAATTATTTCACGTGTTGAGAATTATTGCAAAAGAAACGTTGGAGAATAGAATAATAATGCTTGTGATTTGGGCACCATGAGGGAATAAATCCATTGATGAGTTTATCTATTTGACTTCTATAAGGTATAAATTTTTTTCTGTAAAATTAATTTTGTTTCATAGCATTGATAACATAATCATAGACCTATGATTTTATGAACTTTTTTCTTCTATAAAAAGATTTTTTAATGTTTTTTGATGGCATCAATGATGGTATTCACATTATGCTCCATCATATCGAGATAAGTTGCGGCAGGACCATTTTCGTTTGACAATGCATCAGAATAAAGGGTTCCACCAATTTTTAAACCTGTTTCTTTTGAAATTTGTTTTATGAGCCGGGGATTAGAGATATTTTCAACGAACAATGCTGCTGCCTTATTCGCTTTAATTTGTTTGATAAGTTTAGCAACATCAGCTGCAGTTGCTTCAGCTTCTGTTGAAGCGCTTTGGGGGGCAAGGATAGTGAAGCCATATTCTTTAGCAAAATAGCCAAAAGCGTCATGAGATGTAATAATGATACGTTTATCTTTAGGGATAGTGGCAATTTTTGTTTTTAAGGTCTCTTGTGCTGTTTTAAGCTTTTTGATGTAGGTTTCGGCATTTTTATTGTAGAGCGGACAAGATTGTGGATCAATTTTACAAAAAGCAGCAGCGATATTCTTCACATAGATTTCGACATTGGGAATTGTTTGCCAAGTGTGTGGATCAATAATAACGCTGTGATGATGGTGATGGGCAGCATGTTCTTGATTTTTCATTTCAAGGGGAGGAATGTTAGCACTAACCTCGACAAGAAGTGCTTTTGTACCGCTTGCTGTGATGAGGCGGTCAATGAACCCCTCTAAATGAAGTCCATTGATAAAAATAATCTGAGCATTTCTAAGGGCTTGAGCGTCAAGGGGGGTAGGTTCATAAGTGTGGGTATTCGCATTGGGTCCTACAAAAGTAGTCATAGAGATATTGTTACCTCCTACATTTTTTACGAGATCTGCAAGAATAGAAAAGCTTGCAACAACTTTTATTTTATTGTGTGCAGAAGCAGAAAAGGGAGAAAGGGCAAACAATAAAGCACTGAGCAGAACAAATTTTTGAGTAAATTTAGGCATTGTTTTTTCTTTAAAGTGAGGAAGTATAAAAAAGGTTGGGAAACCATGTTACAATAAAACCGCGTGGACTTATGAGGCAGGAAATAAGGTAAATAAATCCCGCGGCAATGATAATAGCAGGGCCAGAGGGAAGTGAGAGATGAAAAGAAAGCAAAAGACCACATACGCTAGAAATGATTCCAAAAAGAGTAGAAAGCACGCAAATAGGAAGGAGCCGTGAAAACCAAAAACGGGCTGTAATTGCTGGAATCATCATAATGCCAACGGAAAGTAATGTTCCTAGGGATTGAAAGCCTCCAACCAGATTCAACACCACAAGTCCAAGCAATGAAATATGAATATATTTACTCAATGGAGAGAGTGATTTAAAAAAGAGGGGATCAAAGCTTTCTAAAACGAGCGCGCGCCAGAAAATAAAAAGGTTGCAGAGTGTGATCAACATTATGGTGGTGATCAACCAAAGAGCTTGTGTATCAATTGCAAGAACCGATCCAAATAAGAGATGAAGCAGTTCAATGGTTGAATCTTTCAATGAGATAATAATGACACCTGTTGCGAGTGCAATAAGATAAAAGACGGTCATGGATGCATCTTCTTTCTGAAAGCTATTTCGTGAAATTAAAACGGTTGCTAAAGCCACAATAATGCCAGCGAAAATACCACCAAGTGTCATAGATATGAGGGAGAAGCCGCAAATAAGAAAAGCAGTTGCAACACCGGGAAGAATGGCATGAGAGATAGCATCTCCTGTCAAACTCATTCCACGGAGCATCAAAAAGACACCAACAGGACAAGCGCTCATAGAGAGAAGAATAGAGCCAATAAGGGCATTTTGCATAAAGTGGAAATCAACAAAGGGGGCAAGGAAAAATGCATACACGTCTTATAACCTAAGAAAGAGAGAATCATTAATAGGAGACAGGTGCTGTCGTGCATTAATACACAAAGGGTTAGCAGTGAGAGGGGGCATACTGTGGTGAAAGGTGTTGTCGAGAAACTGTGTTGTTTCTCCATAAAAGGCGTTTTGTTGATTAATTTGAATTATTTGAGGAAAAAATTCTTGCACGACGAGAGGGTCATGGAGTGCTGTGAGAACTGTGCGTCCTTGCTGTTGCCAGTCCGTGATCAGTGCAAGAAGGTCTTTTTGAGTATTGCGATCGATACCATTGAAAGGTTCATCAAGCAAGATAATATCAGCATCTTGTACAATGATACGTGCAAAAAGGGCGCGTTGTAATTGCCCACCTGATAATGTTTCGAGCGAACGGTTGGTAAGTGTTGTGAGCCCAACCATTTCAAGCGCATTCTGAATCTTAGACTCATAAGGGTGCTGGTTTTTCCATAATCCACAAAAAGACCATAGTCCTGTTTTTACAAGTGTTTTCACATCAATTGGAAATGTTTGATCGATATCACATTGCTGAGAAAGATAAGCAATGCGGCTCTTTTTCGGTTTTGTAATTTTTCCCTTAAGAGGTTTAATCAACCCAGCAATGGCTTTTAGCAATGTTGATTTTCCAGCACCGTTATCACCCGTGATTGCAACCAATGAACCCGCTTTTAACTTTGCTGAAAAATCTTTGATCGCTATTCTATTCCCATAGCCTAATGTTGTCTTTTTAAAGTGCAGATCCATAGCTTATACCATCTTTGCTTATTATTTTAGAAACTATGTAATAATATAACGTTTGTCAATAAAATGTTATATTATTACATAATTTTGAGAGCTGCATATTTTAGTGGGAAGATCGTGGACAATTTAAAATAATCGTCGAATTCTCCTTGACGAAAGAGAGAGAGTATATACTATATATAGTATTAAAATGATTGGTGATTCTAAATAAGCACAAGAGAGGGTGTTAGTGTGTTTCGTTTGGTATCTAAGTTATTTCCAATGTTATTGTAAAAGTTTATTGAGCAAGGGTATAGCAATATTCTTGCCGAAATGTCTCTTTTGGAAGGATTTCCTGTCATTTTTGTAATTGATTTTTGCCGTAAAAGAGTAAAACAGGACTCTTGAAAACGGCGGTTTAGAACGTTAGTTTTTAGACAGCAGGAGGGAATTGTTTGCCAAGCAAAAGGTTATTTTATAACTGGGGGAATCCCATTTAAGTTGTAGAATAATCGCTTATTTTCATCATAGTCTTTGAATTTATTTGATGAAAGATTCTGTTATGTTCAGAAATCTGTGTGCTGTTTGAAAATAACCACACGTTTTGCGTACAATTTCTGTTGTTTGTTATTCTTGAGTATTTAAAATTATTAGATTAACTCTTTTAGAGTTGATTGTTTTGAACTGTGAAAGTTGAAGAAAATGTCGATCACTATTTATAGCAAACCATCTTGTGTTCAGTGTGATGCTACACGCCGCGCTTTTGACGCAAAAGGCATTCATTATCGGGTTGTTGATATTTCCTGTGATGAACAAGCATACAGTTTTGTCCAATCTCTGGGATATCGTCAGGTTCCTGTCGTTGTTTGTGGTGAGAATCATTGGTCTGGTTTTAGACCAGATATGATTAGTGGTCTTTGTGTTTAATGGGGCTTATTGTTTATTATTCAAGTGCAACGGGTAATACAGAACATTTTGTCTCGCAGCTTGGTCAACGACTCTTCAAAATTGATAAAAGGAAGCCTTCTGCATTAGTTGGTGAGCCTTATATTCTGGTTGTTCCTACATATGCAGATGGAGAAGGAAGAGGGGCAGTGCCGAAAGCCGTGATTCATTTTCTTAATGAAGTTGAGAATCGCAAGTTAATTCGTGGTGTCATTGGCGGTGGGAATCGTAATTTTGGTCGCTATTATAATTTAGCCAGTAAGATCATTGCTGAAAAATGTTGTGTCCCTTGCCTTTATCGTTTTGAGCTGCGTGGAACGGATGAAGACGTTCTTTGTGTAAAAAAGGGATTGGAAAGATTTTGGAAACAATTGATATAAAACAGTCGCAGAAGTCCGATCAGATTACGGATTATCATGCGCTGAATGCGATGCTTAATCTTTATGATGAAAATGGTCATATCCAGTTTGATATGGATCGGCTTGCTGCGCGGCAATATTTCCTTCAGCATGTTAATCAAAATACAGTTTTTTTTCATAACTTGAAGGAAAAAATAGATTACTTAATAGAAGAAGGTTATTATGAAAAAGCTTTATTTGAGCTTTATGATTTTTCTTTTATTAAAAAGCTTTTTAAACGCGCTTACGCATTTAAATTTCGTTTTCCTACTTTTCTAGGTGCATTTAAATACTATACCAGCTATACGCTAAAGACTTTTGATGGGAAGCGTTATCTTGAACGTTATGAAGATCGTGTCTGTCTTGTGGCTTTATATTTGGCACAAGGGAATAAAGCTCTTGCTGAAAGTTTTGTGGACGAGATTATTACAGGGCGTTTTCAACCAGCAACGCCAACATTTTTAAATGCTGGGAAAAAACAACGTGGTGAATTGGTTTCGTGTTTTTTGCTCCGTGTTGAAGATAATATGGAATCAATAGGCCGTGCGGTTAATTCGGCTTTACAGCTTTCAAAACGCGGTGGAGGTGTGGCGCTTTGTTTAACCAATTTGCGGGAGGCTGGAGCGCCAATTAAGCAAATAGAAAATCAATCATCGGGTGTTTTACCGGTGATGAAACTTTTGGAAGATTCTTTTTCTTATGCCAATCAGCTTGGGGCGCGACAGGGGGCTGGAGCTGTGTATTTGCATGCACATCATTTAGATATTATGAAGTTTTTGGATACAAAGCGTGAAAATGCTGATGAAAAAGTTAGAATTAAAACGCTTTCGCTTGGTGTGGTTATTCCTGATATTACTTTTGAGCTTGCACGCAATAATGAGGACATGTATCTCTTCTCATCTTATGATATTGAGCGTGTGACAGGCAAACCCTTTAGCGATATTTCTTTAACGGAGCATTATCGCTCTTTTGTTGATAATGCAAAGATTCGTAAGAAGAAAATAAGTGCACGCGTTTTTTTTCAGACATTAGCGGAAATTCAATTTGAGTCTGGTTATCCTTATATTTTATTTGAGGACACTGCTAATCGAGCCAATCCAATTGCTGGGCGCATAAGTATGAGTAATTTATGTTCAGAAATTTTGCAGGTGAGTGAGGCGAGTGAACTAGAGACAGATTTAACTTATCGCACGATTGGAAGTGATATATCCTGTAATCTTGGGTCAATGAATATTGCTAAAGCAATGGAAAGTCCTGATTTCGGACAGACTGTAGAATCTGCTGTTCGCGCTCTTACTGCGGTTTCGGATATGAGCAATATTGCTTGTGTGCCTTCCATTGCGAAAGGCAATGCTGAAAGTCATGCGATTGGTTTGGGACAAATGAATTTGCATGGGTTTCTCGCGCGTGAGCAGATCTATTATGGATCTCCAGAAGCGATTGATTTTACCAATATCTATTTTTATATTGTAACCTATCACGCTATACGGGCTTCCAATTTAATTGCGCGCGAACGTCAAGAAATGTTTGCAGGATTTGAAAAATCCGCTTATGCTGATGGACGTTTTTTCGAAAAATATATTGAAAAAGAATGGAAACCGCAATTTGCGCTTGTACAAGAACTTTTTGCACGGAATAATATTGTTATCCCAGATCAAAAGGATTGGCAGGAACTCAAGAAATGCGTTGTTGAGTATGGACTTTATAACCGTAATTTGCAAGCTGTTCCCCCTACGGGATCGATTTCCTATATTAATCATGCCACTTCTTCGATTCATCCAATTGCTTCAAAAATTGAAATTCGCAAAGAAGGAAAAATTGGGCGCGTTTATTATCCCGCTCCTTATATGGATAATACGAATTTAAATTTTTACCAAGATGCTTATGAGATTGGTCCTGAAAAAATTATAGATACCTATGCTGTTGCGACACAGCATGTCGATCAAGGTCTTTCATTAACACTATTTTTTCCAGATACTGCGACCACACGTGATATTAACCGCGCACAAATTTATGCTTGGAAAAAAGGTATAAAGAGTATTTACTACGTACGACTGCGGCAAGTCGCATTGAGTGGAACAGAAGTCGATGGCTGTGTTTCGTGCAGTTTATAGGAGGTCATCATATGACAAAGATTGCAACCAAAAATCCTGTTGTGTCTGCTGTTAATTGGAATAGATTACACGATGAGAAAGATCTTGAAGTATGGAACCGCTTAACTGGAAATTTTTGGTTGCCTGAGAAGGTTCCGCTTTCCAATGATATTCCCTCATGGTCAAGTTTAACGGATGAAGAGCGTCAATTGACGATTCGTGTTTTTACAGGATTAACACTTCTAGATACCATTCAAAACACCGTGGGTGCTATTTCATTGCTTGCTGATGCGATAACTGAGCATGAGGAGGCGGTTTTGACGAATATTGCCTTCATGGAAGCCGTTCATGCACGTTCTTATTCCTCTATTTTTTCAACCCTTTGTTCGACGGTAGAAGTTGATGATGCATTTAGATGGTCAGAAGAAAATAGTCATTTGCAGAAAAAGGCTAGGTTAGTCCTTGAGCGTTATGAAGCAAATGATCCACTCAAGAAAAAAATTGCTTCGACCTTGCTGGAAAGCTTTTTATTTTATTCTGGTTTTTATTTGCCCATGTATTGGGCCAGTCGCGCTAAGTTGACCAATACAGCAGACCTCATTCGGCTTATCATTCGTGATGAAGCGGTCCATGGTTATTATATAGGCTATAAATTTCAATTGGGCTATGCAAAGCTTGATGAAACCAAAAGACAAGAAATTAAAGATTTTGCTTTTAACTTGCTCTTTGATCTTTATAACATTGAGTGCAAATATACTGAAGATCTTTATGATACCCTTGGATTGACGGAAGATGTAAAAATTTTTCTCCATTATAATGCCAACAAGGCTTTAATGAATTTAGGTTTTGAGGCTCTTTTCCCCCCTGAGGTTTGTCGTGTTAATCCTGCTATTTTAGCGGCTTTATCACCCAACTCTGATGAGAATCATGACTTTTTTTCAGGGGCTGGTTCCTCCTATGTCATTGGCAAGGCGGTTGCAACCACGGATGATGATTGGGAATTTTAAGGCTTGCACGCAAACAGAAGTGCACGGGGTATCCCACTGAGGTCTTTGCGCATTTCCAAACATTGAAAACCATTTTTTTGAAATAAATCGCAGACGTCTTTTTCTTGAGAGTAACCAATTTCAACAGCAACATAGCCATTTTCTTTTAAGTGGTTAGCTGCTTCATGGGCGAGCTTTCGATAAAAATCAAGACCATCTTTTCCACCGATCAGAGCACGCAATGGATCATATAAGCGCACTTCTTTTGCAAGTTTTTTGATATCTTTTGCGGGAATATAAGGTGGATTGGAAACAATGAAATCAAAGTGACCTGTGACAGCATCAAACCAATTGCTAAGGAGAGGTGTGAAGCGATGTATGACTTCAGCATTTTTTGCATTTTTTGTTGCTGTTTTAAGGGCATCTTCAGAAATATCGACCGCCACTGCATAGGACTGGGGAATTTGTTTAAGAATGGCAATGGCAATAGCACCACTTCCCGTACCCATATCAAGGAGTGTTGTTTTTTTCGAATTTTCGACCTGTTTTTTAAGGAAAGGGAGAACAAGATCGATGAGCGTTTCTGTATCCGGACGGGGCTCTAACGTTTCTTGAGACAATTTGAGAGATATGCCATAAAATTCTCTTATTCCTATAATGCGGTAGACTGGTTCGCCTGCAATACGCCGTTGTACAGCCTGTTCTATTTGTATAATCTGCTCAGAAGATACATGCATATCTGGTCTAGAAATTCTTTCAGCAGCATTTATTCCTGTTATCCATTCAACGAGTATTTTCGCATCGATATCGGCTTCCAAAATTCCTTTCGTGTGCAATTTTTCTCGCGTTTGTCGGATGACATTCTTGAAAGAATATTTGTTCAATTATTATCCATTTCCATTAGAAGTGTTGTTTGATGATCTGAGATGAGTGCATGAATAAGCTCATCAAGATCTCCTTCCAAAATTCGATCAAGCTTGTAAAGGGTTAGATTAATACGGTGATCCGTGACGCGTCCTTGTGGAAAATTATAGGTGCGAATACGTTCTGAACGATCACCAGAACCAACTTGGTTTTTACGAGAAGCTGAACGCTCACTTTCCGCTTTTTGTCGTTCGATATCGAACAAACGTGCCCGTAAAATTTGAAGGGCTCTTGCTCGGTTTTGATGTTGTGATTTTTCTGCTTGTACGACCATAATTCCTGTTGGAATATGTGTGATACGAACAGCTGAATCCGTTGTATTGACATGCTGTCCTCCTGCTCCAGATGCACGCATTGTATCGATACGAATATCTTCAGGACGAATATTAATATCAATTTCCTCAGCTTCTGGAAGCACTGCAACAGTAGCAGCTGATGTATGGATGCGTCCTCCGGTTTCTGTTTCAGGAATGCGTTGTACACGATGGACACCTGATTCATATTTCAATTTAGAAAAGACACCTTTGCCTGAGATGGTCGCAATAATCTCTTTATATCCGCCAACTTCCCCCTCACTGAGTGAAATAACCTCTACTTTCCAATGGTGAGCATGAGCATAACGTTCATACATGCGGAAAAGATCACCGGAAAAAAGTGCTGCTTCTGATCCACCCGTTCCTGCTCGAATTTCAATAATAGCGCTTTTTTCATCAGCAACATCTTTAGGTAAAAGCAGAATCTGAAGTTCTTTTTCAAGGTGTTCTACCTTTTTATATAACGATGGGAGTTCTTCTTGGGCCAGATGACGCATCTCTATATCTGTTTGTTTATCGTTGATAATCGTTTCTAATTCTGTAATCTCTGCGTAAAGAGCATTTAATGCGCGTATAGAGGCAATAACGGGTTGTAGTTCTGCATATTCAGAAGCTAATTTGACATATGTTTCAGCATTTGGATTGGTTGTCATTTGGCTTTCAATTATTTCAAAGCGCTTTTCAAGCTGTTTTATGCGATCTTGTGGTAAAGAAACCATGATAATATTGGCCTAATTTTTCATAATACAGTTTTTTATAATATTTTATTGTAATGCCTTTTTGTTAGAACACAGGCAATGAATTACCTATAGCATCATACAAAAAGCGGTAATAAAGTAGAAAAACTTTTTTGCCAATGAAAACTATTCTATTTTCAAGGAAAATTTTTATAAAGCCTGATTTATCTGAGATATCGTCATCTCATGATATAGTATCATTTCTTTAAGAGTTTTTTTTCCCGTAAAGTTCAAGACGGTGATGAATAATATCATAGCCAAGGGATTTTGCAATTTCCTCTTGCAATTTTTCGATAACATCAGAATGAAATTCAATAACTTGTCCTGTTTCTATATCAATGAGATGATCATGATGTTGCCCATCGGCTTGCTCAAAACGAGAAGGCCCACCACTAAAGGTATGACGGTGAATCGTCCCATTTCCTTCTAATGTTTTCATGGTTCGATAAACCGTTGAGAGTGAAATACTTGAATCTATTTTGTTTGCACGCTGAAAAATTTCAGATGCATTGGGGTGATCATTTGTATCAGCCAAAATATCAAGAATAACACGCCGTTGGCGCGTTACTCTTAAACCAGCTGCGCGCAATTCTTGTTCATAGTTTCGCTTTTTATTCATCTTCATTGTTTGCTTTTCAAACAAAGGCTCCATGACAGTGTTTGTATTTTTTCTCTGAACCGCAAGGGCAACGTTCATTGCGTCCAACTTTTCCCCATGTGGTTACATCGTTGGGGTCACGGTCTTGTGGATTAACAAACCTATTTTCTTGTGCTCGTGCCCATAAGGGGGAACCATTTCCTTGATTTTGATCATTAAAGACAGAAGAATCAGCACCAGTTTGCTCAGGCGTGGTCGGTTCGGTAGGTTGTTGAATAATTTCAAAGCGCATAAGTTTAGAAGTGACAATTCGACGCAAATTTCTCAACATACTTTGAAAGAGTTCAAAAGATTCTGTTTTATACTCATTGAGTGGATCTCGCTGCGCATAACCACGAAAACCAACAACAGAACGCAAATGATCTAAACTTACCAGATGTTCACGCCATAACGTGTCAATGGTTTCGAGCAATACTGCTTTGTGAAAATAAGCCATAACCTCTGGAGAGTAACGCTCAGTACGCTCATTTTCGAGTTTTGTAACAGCATCTAAGATACGCTCTAAAATTTGTTCTTCGGCAATTCCATCTTCTTTTGCCCATTCTTGCACAGGAAGCTCAAGATTAAAGAGCTCTTGAATCTCCTCTTCGAGAGTTTTTACATCCCATTTTTCAGAATATGTTCCTGATGGAATATAAGTCTCTACCAGATCCTCTACAACTTCATCGCGCATTTCATGGATCATTTCTGATAAATCGTCTGCATTCATGATCTCCATACGCTGTTCAAAAATAACCTTGCGTTGATCATTCATAACATCATCATATTTTAGCAGATTTTTACGAATTTCAAAGTTTCGTGCTTCGACCTTTTTTTGTGCTTTTTCAAGGGCTTTATTAATCCACGGATGGATAATAGCTTCATTTTCTTTCAATCCCAGTTTTTGCAGCATGCTATCCATACGGTTGGAGCCGAAGATACGCATAAGATCATCTTGAAGAGAAAGAAAGAATTTTGAGCGACCAGGATCGCCTTGGCGACCAGAACGTCCACGAAGCTGGTTATCAATACGACGGCTTTCATGGCGTTCAGTTGCAATAACGTAAAGTCCCCCAGCGGCTAAAGCTTCTTCTTTAAGTTGTTTGACATCTTTTTTGATTTCTTCAATTTTAGCTGTCCGCTCTGGTCCTTCGGGGATATCCTGTAATTCTTGTCGGATGCGCATTTCAACATTACCACCAAGCTGTATATCCGTACCACGTCCTGCCATGTTGGTTGCGATGGTAAGAGCACCAGGAACGCCTGCTTGCGCGATAATGTATGCTTCTTGCTCGTGATAGCGAGCATTTAAGACTCTAAAATCGGTAATGCCCTCTTTTCGCAAACGCTCTGCCAATTGTTCTGACTTTTCAATAGAGGTTGTTCCAACAAGAATAGGCTGTTTTTTTTCATGCGCTTGACGGATATTACGCACAATCGCTCGGTATTTTTCTTCTGCTGTTCGATAAATTTCATCATCTTCGTCAAGACGTTGTACTGGTAAATTGGTAGGGACTTCGACAACGTCAAGACCATAAATATTTCTGAATTCTTCGGCTTCTGTTGTTGCAGTTCCAGTCATTCCAGATAATTTTCTATACATGCGGAAATAATTTTGGAAAGTGATGGAAGCAAGTGTCTGATTTTCTGGTTGAATAGCAACATGCTCTTTAGCTTCTAACGCTTGATGCAGTCCCTCAGAATAACGTCGTCCAGGCATCATACGACCTGTAAATTCATCGATGATAACAATTTCATCATTGCGAACAATGTAATCTTTATCGCGAACAAAGAGTTTATGGGCTTTTAGAGCATTATTAACATGATGAACGATAGCGACATTTTCTATGTCATAAAGACTTTCACCTTTAAGATACCCAGCTTGTTCGAGCATTTTTTCAATTTTTTCAGTACCAACTTCGGTAAAGGTCGTTGTTTTTTGTTTTTCATCTATTTCATAGTCTTCTGGCGTTAAGGCAGGAATAAATGTGTCAATAAGGTTATAAAAGTCCGTACGATCTTCTAGTGGACCAGAAATAATAAGGGGTGTACGCGCTTCATCAATGAGGATAGAATCCACTTCATCGACAATTGCGTAGTGGTGCCCACGTTGAACCATTTGACTATGATCGAAAGCCATATTATCACGCAAATAATCAAAACCTAGTTCATTATTTGTCGCATAGGTGATGTCACATGCATAGGCTTTTCGGCGAGCATTGCTATCAAGATCATGAAGAATCACACCCGTTGTAAGCCCTAGAAAACTAAAGATTTTTCCCATTGTTTCAGCATCACGACTGGCGAGATAATCGTTTACCGTCACAACATGAACACCTTTACCTTCCAATGCATTGAGATAAATTGGTAGAGTGGCCATTAATGTTTTACCTTCACCGGTACGCATTTCAGCTATGCCACAGTCGTGAAGGACCATTCCACCAATAAGTTGTACGTCAAAAGGACGCATATCATAAACACGTTTTGCGGCTTCACGAACAGTTGCGAATGCTTCCGGTAAGAGTAAATCAACACTTTCACCTTCACTAAGACGCTTACGAAAGATTTCTGTCTTTTGGCAAAGCTGCTCATCGCTTAATTTTACAAACTGTTCTTCCAAAGCATTAATTTGTGCAACTTTTTGGCGGAGTGCTTTGAGACGTCTCTCATGAGCTGAACCAAAAAATTTACGTGCAAAAACACCTAAACTGACCATCTCTGGCCCTTTCTTTTAATTGTTATCATTCTTGTTGGGAAATTCATATGATCTCCCCATGTTCTACATTTTCTTTAAGTTTTCTGATATCATGAAATGCAGATGGTACCATTATACTTGCCGGTGTGCAATTTTTCACTTTAAATTGTAAAGTAGAGATAAGAGGCTAAGGGCACTATGTCAACTTTAGGTATGTTATTTAACGGATACAATTCAAAGTAATTTAAGATATAATATGCCATTTTTTTCTATTATCATGTTTTTCATTTGCGTTAGATAGGGTTGAAAAAACTGAGATAAAAGGGCAATTTTATACTTTTTAAAATGAATTGCTCATTTATTTCTCTATGTTTAAAGATTAAAGTGTTATGGTAAAGAAAATTGGAATCTTGAACCTGCCTTGCATTTTTAAGGAGTATATTTATGAAATTTAACTTTATCACGCTATTTTTAGCATCAACTTTATTGGCAAGTACAAGTTTAGGGGTGAGGGCCCAAGAAGGCTTGAATTCATCGCCGAATGATTTAAAGACTTTGGAGAAAGCTTCTGAAAAAGCTATTTCTCCTTCTCATGTTATGGCTGTTATTGATGGAAAGAATATTACAGCAGGACAATTGGATGAGTTAGCGCTTGAAATAAATCCTAATTTAGCCCGTTTTCCTGATGAACAACGCCGTATGATGGTCTTAAAAGCTTATTTGGATATGCAGGCACTTGCAAAAGCGGCAAGAAGCAAAGGTCTTGATAAGACAGAAGCTTACGATAAACGTATGGCAGTTATGCGTGACAATGTGCTTCAACAGCTTTATTTTAAACAGGCGATTGTTGACAAAATATCGGATACTGATTTGGAAGCTCTTTATAAGCAAGAAATTGCTGCTTTACCTAAAGAAGATGAAGTTAAAGCCCGTCATATTTTGGTCAAAACCAGAAAAGAAGCAGAAGCTATCATTAAGCATTTAAATAAAGGCGAAAATTTCGAAGAGATTGCAAAGAAAAGTTCAACAGATGGTTCCGCTGCTGTTGGGGGTGATCTTGGTTATTTTAGCCATGGTCAAATGGTCAAGCCTTTTGAAGATGCAGCATTTGGTTTGAAGATTGGCGAATACACAAAACAACCCGTTGAAAGTCCTTTTGGTTGGCATATTATTAAATTGGAAGATCGTCGTGTAAAACAACCTCCTGCATTTGATGATGTTAAAGAGATGTTGCGTACACAGTTGATAAAAAAGCGCTATCAAGAACTCATTGTTGATTTGCGTAGCAAAATAGATGTGAAATATCCTGATCCTAATGTTACAAAAATCATGGAATCGCTTCATCAAAATGGAACATTGCTTCCTGATGAGACATCTGACGAAGAAGATACGGAATAACGAGAAAAAATAAGTAGATAGCCTCTTTAATAGATAGTTTGCTAGGTTTGTTTTTTTCAAAAAAAAAACGAGCAGTTTTCTATTAAGAGGTTATTAATATGTAGTCATTTTATTTGTTTTTATAGAAAGCATAGTGTGGTTTTTAAAATATCTCCTTTGAAGCCCCAAAACATCCAAGAGCTTTCCCCATTATCTGGTGTACGGATAGCAACAGCTAAAGCTGGGATTAAATATAAAGATCGTACAGATCTCCTTTTTATTGTATTCGATAAACCAGTGAGTGTGGCAGGTGTTTTCACACGTTCAAAATGTCCATCTGCCCCTGTAGAGCATTGTCGTGCATCGCTTCCCCATGGGGTTGCGAGGGGTGTTGTTGTGAATTCTGGAAATGCAAATGCTTTTACGGGGAGTAAAGGAAAGAACACAACCAATGAAATCATCTGTGCAGCAGCGGACACTTTAAAGGTGAGAGAAAATGAAATTTTTATAGCTTCTACGGGTGTTATTGGTGAGCCAATGGATGCTTCAGGTATTGTAAATCTTTTACCAAGTATGGCAGAGACAGCAGAAGAGGGAAATTGGTTGGAAGCTGCAAAAGCCATCATGACAACCGATACATTTCCAAAACTTGCGACGCGTACCTTTGATTGTGGGGGGGCGAATGTTACCATTCATGGAATTGCAAAGGGTGCTGGGATGATTGCACCCGATATGGCGACAATGCTCTCGTTTGTGGTCAGTGATGCGACTATTTCTTCGGAGATGCTTCAATCCATGTTATCAGAGGCTGTTGAGGGTTCTTTCAATTCGATTACTGTTGATAGTGATACCTCAACTTCAGATACGCTTATGTTGTTTGCGACAGGAAAAGAAAGCTTTCCTCCCCTTACGCAGAGAACTGATCCACGTTATGAGGTATTCTCAAAGCACTTGTGTGCACTTCTGCATGAACTTGCACTCCAAGTTGTGTGTGATGGAGAAGGTGCGCGTCATTTAATTGAAGTGAATGTGATTGGTGCAACAACAGACAATGCAGCTAAAACGATTGCTTTATCCATTGCAAATTCACCGCTTGTAAAAACGGCAATTGCCGGTGAAGATGCCAACTGGGGGCGAGTCGTTATGGCAGTTGGAAAGGCCGGTGTTGAAGTGGATCGTGATCTGTTGACGATTTGGTTTGGGGAATATCGCTTAGCTGTCAATGGTGAACGAGATCCTGAATATTGCGAAGAAACAATAGCCGCTTATATGCGAGGTAAACACATCACAATTCGTGTTGATATTGGTTTGGGTGCTGGTAAGGCGACAGTTTGGTCTTGCGATTTGACCAAGGAATACGTTATGATCAATGGCGATTACAGAAGTTAACGGATACACGCTCTTTATATATAACGGCCTATTATTAAAAAAGAGAATGAGATATATGAATTCTTTTTGAGGTAGTAGAATATGATAAAGAGATAATTATATTCTCATTGGAGAGCGATATGGGTATAAAAAATTCCCTTCTTCTTGTTGTTGCTTGCGCATTGTTAGATCAAAATAACCGTGTTTTGCTTACCAAGCGTCCTGAAGGAAAATCGCTGGCCGGTTTATGGGAGTTTCCTGGTGGAAAGGTTGAGCACGGTGAAACTCCAGAAATCTCATTGATTCGTGAACTAGAAGAAGAGCTTGGCGTGTATGTTCAGGCAAATAATTTACACCCTTTAACGTTTGCGAGCCATAGCTATGCGACATTTCATCTCCTAATGCCATTGTATCTTTGTCGCCATTATGAAGGTGTTGCTCAAGGGCGAGAAGGGCAAAATTTAAAATGGGTTTTTATTGGTGATCTTGAGAGATATCCTATGCCTGATGCTGATAAACCATTGGTTCAGGTATTAAAAAATCATCTTCTTTAATGTGTATAAGAAGAAAATATTGTTTTAAGTATAAGTAGTTATTTATAATTTTTCATATTAGCTGGAAAAGCTCAATCCTGTAAAATCTTCACATTTAAAATCTATAGATGCTCAATCAATTAAAACCATTCTTGCACGCTCCAAGCGGAGAGCTACACGTGGATAAAACAATTAAAAAAAGACATGAAATTTGTGCTGAAAGGACACTCTCCAATAGCTAAGAGATTATCGTGACATTGAGAATTGGAAAAATTTATAATGATCGCTTTGCATGATTCAGAAGCATAAAATGGTGCTAGATAATGGATTTATACTTTTTATGCGTATTGTTGTGAGTTGAGCTTGGGGGTGCTAAGAGATATCAGGGGTATTTATTTCATAAGATATCGATGATAGGAAAAAATCAAAAGACTCTTTAGAAGAAAATGCTTTAAGCTTGTCATGAGAGATTATTTTACATGTTCAATACTTTAAGTATTATCGTAATACATTTAATATAATAACATAGTGTTTTATAATCATAAACTATCCTTTTTCTGTTGATATTTTACGATTTTTCATTCAAAAAAATTTCAATAACGTACAAAGAGTTGTGTGTAAGAAAAACAATTTAAAACAAATAAAACATGCGATTAAGGAACGATTAAATATAAAAACATTTAATGATTTGTTTTTTATAGGAAGGGTATTAAGTTTCTCGAATTGGACGGCGTTTTGCGATGGGATATCGTTGATATGTTTGAGCAATACGTGTAATGACTTCCTCTAGAGGTTCGATCATAACATCCATAGAGAAGCCATTTGCATGAATGATATTTTCATGATCAACCATAATGGCAGCATGACCTTGCCAAAAAATTAAATCACCTCGTTGAAGTTTATCACTGTCTGAGAGTGAATTGCCTATAGTTTTCTGTTGCATGTCAGTATCGCGTAAAACCATTTGACCGGTCATTATCATAGAAAGTTGGATGATTCCTGAGCAATCAAGTCCAAAGCCACTGGTTCCACCCCAAAGGTAAGGCGTGCGAATAAACATTTCAGCAACGGTAACATAATCTTTATACATGTGTTCAATGGGATTAAGATGATTACTAATGATTGCTTTCCCATTTTCAAGTATAGAATACATGGTTGCACGGACTTCAACTTCATCAACAACACTGACTTTACTTCCCATGGATAAAGGATATTCCATTGGTCCACGCAAATCAGCTTGGAAATATTGAAAAGTACGTGGAACTGAAACGATATGCGTTTGCTTTACGGTTGATGTACAAAGCGCTGTTGTATCAATATAGCCAACATAATTATCTTTGAGGGATTGTCCCCACGACATTGTTTTTCCATGTTCAAAGATAAGAAGTTCTTCCCCGAATAAGCACTCTGTCTGCATTTCACTTTTTTTATTGTTTTCTTTAAACAGTCCAGCAACAGGGACATTAACACGTCTTTTTTCACCTTGCACAAAGCGCTGCGCTGTAATTTCTGTTTCGAGACGTTTATCTGCTAGATCTTCTCTGAATGCATGTAATCTTGGATCTTTAGAGATCATTTGTTTCCCTTTCATTTTATTTTTTAAATAGATTCATGACAACTACACAATCAGAACACCTCATCTTTAAATAAAGCCCAGAGTATACTTTAAGACGATAAGATAATTCTTTTGAAGCAGCAAAATTGTCCATCTTTATGGATATTTTGTGTCAAACGTCATTTTTTTAAAATATTATAAAGGGCGCGAATCGTTTGTGCGGATCCCCCCACGGGGTATCCTGGTTTTTCTTTTGGAACCCATCCATAAAGGTCGAAATGTGCAAAATGTTCAGCTTTTTCAACAAAAGAATTAAGAAATAAAGCAGCCGTTATAGAGCCAGCAAAGCTATTTCCAGTGACATTGTTAAGGTCAGCAATGGGAGATGATAACATCTCTTGGTAAGGTTTCCAAAGGGGCATTTGCCAAAGAGGATCAAAAACAGCGTGAGCCGATTCAGAAATTTGTTGTGCCCATATTGAATCATTACAATAAAATGCGGGAAGATCTGGTCCTAATGCGATACGTGCTGCTCCCGTTAAAGTAGCCATGCAAAGCATGAATTTTGGACTTTCTTCATCACCATAGGCAAGTGCATCAGCAAGGATAAGTCGTCCTTCAGCGTCTGTATTGCCCACTTCAACACTTAAACCTTTACGACTTTTGAGAATATCACCTGGTCGGTAAGCATTAGCAGAAATTGCATTTTCTATAGCTGGAATCAAAACACGTAGACGGAAAGGCAATTTTGCATCCATGATCAGTTTAGCCAATCCCAAAACATGTGCTCCACCCCCCATGTCTTTTTTCATAAGCAACATGTTATTGGCTGATTTAATATCCAGTCCCCCCGTATCAAAAGTTACGCCTTTGCCTACCAACGTTATTTTAGGATGATGTTCTTGTCCCCAGTGTAACTCAATTAGTCGTGGTGCAGTGCTACCTGCTCGTCCTACGGCATGGATCATCGGAAAATTATGGGTTAAAAGATCATCTCCGCAAATACTTCTGATATGAGCACCGTATATTTTCCCTAGTTGTCGTGTTTCTTCTTCAAGAGTATCAGGGGTCATATCATTAGCTGGAAGATTGATGAGATCACGGACGAAGAAGACAGCTTCATAAATACGTTGGAGCTCATCAAAATCAACGGTCTCATTCACATGGATGGATAATGATTTGAAAGAAGAATTTTGGCGATAACGCTTAAATTGATAGCTTCCCAGAGCCAATCCAAGATAGGCATTTATTTCATCAGAGGTTTCACCTTCTAAATGCCAGTGACCAGCAGGAAGTTTTTGAGCAAGCAGTCCTGTGATAAAGGGATCATCCCCATTGCCAATTCCAAATAAAACTTTTTTTAAATGTCCCGTTTCGTGAGGAACAAAGAGTATTTGTCCTGCTTTTCCAGTAAAATCATTAACTTTTATCCATGCTTTTGTTGAGGCATCGAGTGATAAGTTAGCAAGATCTCTTTGGTTTACCAAGATAATAGGGCAACTGGTATCGATACGTATTGAGCTAAAATGAATAGAGTGCTGGTGCATAGTTTATGAAATCCTTATAGTCGTCTAAGTGCGACATACTCGACCAAATGATTTTTTCCCTTTCGTAGAATGAGATTGGATCGTGGTCGTGTTGGCAATATGTTTTCTTGTAAATTTTTTAAATTAATCGTTTGCCAAAGATCCTCAGCGATTTTTGAGGCTTCTTTTTCATTGAGTAGGGCATAACGATGAAAATAGGATTCAGGATTTTGAAAAGCTGTTTTACGTAAACGTTTAAAACGCTCTAAATACCAGTGACGAATGACTTCTGTTTCGGCATCGACATAGATTGAAAAATCAAAAAAATCCGACACGAAAGGAATGGCTTTCCCATCTTTAGGAAGATCGCTAACCTGTAATACATTAATCCCTTCAATAATTAAAATATCAGGGCGGTCAATGGTAATTGTCTGATTTTCTAAAACATCATAAGTCATATGAGAATAAAGAGGAGCAGAGACATTTCCGATACCTGCTTTTATCGCTGAGAGAAAGCACAGCAATTTTTTAATGTCGTAGGAATCAGGAAATCCTTTACGATTCATACGATTTTTTTGCTCTAAGATCGCATTAGGATAGAGAAAACCATCCGTTGTGATCAGATCAACTTTAAGGCTAAATGTCCAACGTTTCAATAATTCTTGAAGGATACGAGCGGTGGTTGATTTTCCTACGGCTACAGAACCAGCTATTCCAATAATAAAGGGTGTTTTTTGACTCTCTTCTTGATGGAGAAACTGCTGACGTTTGTGAAAAAGTTCCTGCACTGCTTCAACATGGCATGAGAGCAGACGCGATAAAGAAAGGTAAATGCGTTGGACTTCTTCAAGATCGATAGGATCATCAATAGAGCGTAAACGCTTAATTTCATCAAAAGTTAAAGTAAGAGGTGTGTCCGCACGAAACTCTGACCATTCTTGCGCTGTAAAAACACGATAGGGTGAATATCGGTCAGAAATGGATTTGACCAAATTATCTTCCTGATTAATTTTTTTTATAGTCGTATCAATCATTTTTATTTATCGAAATTTTTTGCCGCAGCGCTTGATTAAGAGCGGACAGATGAGCTGCTTTGTGTTCAAATAAATTTTTTTGCATGCTCTCTTCTTTAAGATAACAGATCATTTTTATTAACTTATCGTCCAGTCATTCCAGAGTGCATGGATTTGTGCCAATGAGTACCCTTGTGCCAAAAAAGCCCATAAAAGGAGGCGCGCTTTTACGGCTGACAAATAACCAGACATAAGAGCACCCGAAGCAATCATATCGATTTCTGAACCTTTATAGCCATAAGTTATACGAGTTGTTGAGCCATTACAACAACGACTCGCAATAATGATGGGTATTTTTTGTGCGTATTGTTGTACAAGATCTGCTTCTTGAAAACTACAGTGTCCTGCACCAAAACCAGCGATAACAAGTCCAGTATAATGTCCACTTTCAAGGCAGAGTTTCATTAAGTGTGCATCAGATGATAAAGAGGAGTAGAGAAGTGCAATTTGATGATCGTAGTTTTGGGGGGGATCAAACGTTGTCGGAAAAAATTTTCGATCATTGAAATAAATAAGTTTTCCCTCTAAAATAGTTCCCAAGATACCTGCAAGGCCTGATTGAAATGTTTCAACCTTGACGGTATGGCTTTTATAGAGCCAATAAGGTGAATGAATCGTATCATTAATGACAACAAGAACGCCTCTATTACGACTTTGTGGGGCGGCCGCGACACGCGTTGCTGCTAAAATATTAGCGGGGCCATCAGCACCTGCTTCGTGAGGGGTACGCATAGCACCGGTTATGATAAGTGGTTCAGCTTCTTTCCAATAAAGAGAAAGAAAAAAAGCAGTTTCTTCCAAAGTATCAGTTCCTTGCGTTAAAACAATTCCTTTTGCGCCAGCGTTTATTTGTTGTTTTGCCCACTCGATTATTTCAAAAAGAATTTTAAAAGATAAAGATCCACTTGGCATTTGCATTAATGTTTGTGCATGAATATCAGCAACCTTGTTTAAATCAGGAACACTTTTTATGAGATTATCTGAGGTTAAAGTCGGTTGCATGTGACCAAAACGATCAGCAGTCATTGCAATTGTTCCACCTAAGGTTCCTATAGCTATTTTTTTCATAATTTTCCTCTATAAAGGCACAAACTGTTTACATAAAACTATTTAGCAGTAATTTACATTGACAACAATAATATCATTTTTTCAATTTCAACAAATTGAGTGATGCTGAATCATTGTGTTTTGCTGTATATGTTCTTAAATAGGACAATAATCATTGAGTTTTACATTGGATGAAAAGATAATATTAAAAAGAAAAGTAATATTTAAGGAGTGTCCTTATGACAGAACATAAGCCAGACATAATGTATGGTACAACGATTATTACGGTACGAAAAGGTGGCAAAGTCGTGATGGCTGGTGACGGTCAGGTCTCTCTTGGACAGACGATTATGAAAGGCAATGCACGTAAAGTCCGTCGTCTTGGGAAGAGCGGAGTGGTTATTGCTGGTTTTGCAGGTGCTACGGCAGATGCTTTCACATTATTGGAAAGATTGGAAACAAAGCTTGAGCAATATCCTGATCAGCTTATGCGTGCATGTGTAGAACTTGCAAAGGATTGGCGAACAGATCGCTATTTGCGTCGTCTAGAAGCAATGATGCTCGTGGCTGATAAGAAAGTAACTTTAGCTCTAACAGGGCTTGGTGATGTCTTAGAACCAGAAGATGGGGTTATGGCCATTGGTTCTGGAGGAAATTTTGCTCTTTCAGCAGCGCGGGCACTCATGGACTTGGATTTGGATGCCGAAACGATTGCCCGTAAAGCTATGGCTATTGCCGCTAAAATTTGTGTTTACACCAATGATCATTTTACGATTGAAACATTGGATGCAGAATTATCTTCTTTAGAGAAAGCTATTTAAATGTGTGTTGTATTTTCCCCTCGTGAGACTGTTTCTGAACTTGATCGTTTTATTATTGGCCAAAATGATGCCAAACGTTCTGTAGCTATTGCACTGCGTAACCGGTGGCGTAGACAACAGCTTAATGAGCCGATGCGTGAAGAAGTGATGCCAAAAAATATTTTAATGATAGGGCCAACAGGTGTTGGTAAGACAGGGATCGCACGTCGATTAGCAAAACTTTCTGGAGCTCCTTTCGTGAAAGTAGAAGCGACTAAATTTACTGAAGTTGGTTATGTGGGGCGTGATGTTGAGCAAATTATTCGAGACCTTGTTGAGATTGCCATTTCTCTTGTGCGTGAAAAGAAACGCGATGAAATAAAAGAAAAGGCTCATGTGAATGCTGAAGAGCGCGTTTTAGATGCCCTTGTTGGTAAAACAGCAAGTCCAGCTACCCGTGATAGTTTTCGCAAAAAACTGCGTGACGGTGAATTAGATGAGAAAGAGATTGAAATTGAAGTAGCTGATAATAATAGCAATAGTGCTTCAACCTTTGATATTCCTGGTATGCCTGGGGCGCAAATGGGGATTATGAATTTATCCGATATTTTGGGCAAAATGGGCAGTCGTACAAAAGTCCGTAAAACGACAGTACGGGATGCTTTTAAACCACTCATTGATGATGAATCTGAAAAACTCCTTGATCAGGAACAAATTATTCAAGAAGCACTTCGTGTTGCTGAAAATGACGGTATTGTTTTTATCGACGAGATTGATAAAATTGCAACCAGGGATGGTGGAGCCAGTGCTACGGTTTCGCGTGAGGGCGTCCAACGTGATCTTTTGCCTTTGGTGGAAGGAACAACAATTGCTACAAAATATGGGCAAATCAAAACAGATCATATTCTCTTTATTGCTTCTGGTGCATTTCATGTTTCCAAGCCATCTGATTTATTACCGGAACTTCAAGGACGTTTGCCTATCCGTGTGGAGCTCAACCCTTTAACAAGAGAAGATTTACGACGCATTCTAACGGAACCAGAAGCGAGTTTGATTAAACAATATATTGCTCTTATGGCAACGGAAGAGGTTCATTTGGAAATTACCGATGATGCGATTGATGCTTTAGCAGATATTGCTGTAGATTTAAATGCAAGGATTGAAAACATAGGGGCACGTCGTTTACAAACCGTTATGGAGCGCGTTTTGGATGAGATTTCTTTTACAGCGCCGGATAAAGCTGGAACATCGTTTAAAATTGATGCTGCTTATGTGAGAAAATCTATTGGTGAGCTCGCTGCTGATATCGATCTTTCCCGTTTTATTCTTTAGAGATATTGCCTGTTTTGTTTATTTTCGTGCTTCGATAATTTTGAAACCATGAGCTTGTTCATGGATCAATACTGAGCGGAAAATATCTTTTAACAATGTTTCATAAGGAAGGTGGCGGTTTGCAACAAGCAGCAGACTGCCACCTGGCCTTAGACATTTTGCAGCATTTATAATAAAATATTTTCCTAAGGAGATATCTGTCGTTTGTTGTGTGTGAAACGGTGGATTTGAAATGATTGTGTCATACAGATTTGTGACAGGCTCATGCACAAGGTCATGCCAATAAAAATGAATTGGAAAAGGGGCTGTTGTGAGGTTAAGGTGCTGTTTTGCTGCTTTCAAAGCGTTGTAATCTGCTTCATAAAGATCAAGAGTTGTCAGTTTTACATTGCTTTCAAGTGCAACGTGAGAAAGATAGCCCCAGCCAGCTCCAAAATCAGCTGTTTTCCCAGAAATAACTTTGGGCATATAAGAAGCAAGGGCAGCAGATCCTAAATCAATACGACCATGTGAGAACATGCCAGAAGTGGTTTGAAATTTATCAAAAGAGAGCGGTGGTGAGCGCAATTGTGCAATATTTTGTTTCTCTATTTGTGGAGGAACTTGCAGCCAAAATACGAGACCATGATTTTTAGATAGTTTATTGGTTATGGGGACAATGGTTTTGACCCATTTCATCATTGAAGCAGCACCAGATGTTTTATTCCCACTGATTACAATCCATCCACTTGGTTTAACGCATTCTAATAAATCAAGAAAACAATTTTGGTTAAAACCACGATATTTGCTGAGGTGCAAAAATGCACCATCATAGATGAGAGTTTTATCTATTTGAGGAGAGCAGTGAAATTGAGTATCGACAAATTTTAAAAAATCTGGTCGCCAAGGCGTGATAATTTTTAAATTTTTCGCCCATTCTGGCGCAGGGACCTCCGTTAAACCAAAACTTAACCAGCATTGGCTTGGATCTGGATACGGGAGAGCATGATTTTCAAAAGGCAAAAATGATAACACATATGGCTCTTTCAAAGAAAAATGCCATTCCAATGCTGGGATGGCACTTCATGATTACGATAAGAAGAAAAACTTACTCTTCTTTTTTCTTCCGACGGCGCTTATTTTCAGGTTGCTTTTTTTCATCCATGCACTTTTCTTCTTTCATCGATTGATCATCGGTCATTTCTTTTCCGGTTTCTTGATCAACAACCTTCATGGATAACCGAACTTTTCCACGCTCATCAAAGCCCATGAGTTTAACCCAAACTTTATCACCTTCCTTAACAACATCTGTTGTTTTGGTGATGCGTTCTGATGCAAGTTGAGAGATATGAACGAGCCCATCACGAGAACCAAAAAAGTTTATAAATGCACCAAAGTCTGCAGTTTTTACAACTGTTCCTTGGTAGATAGCACCAACTTCAGGTTCATCGACGATAGAATGGATCCAGCGTTTTGCTGCTTCAATGGTTTTAGCATCAGCAGAAGCAATTTTAATGGTCCCATCATCTTCAATATTAATTTTTGCTCCAGTTTGTTCCACAATTTCTCGAATAACTTTACCACCAGAGCCGATCACATCGCGAATTTTATCAACAGCAATATTCATAACTTCAATACGTGGCGAAAATTCGCTAAGTTCAGCGCGTGCACTGGTTAAAGCTTTGCCCATTTCATGAAGGATATGGATTCGGCCGTCTTTGGCTTGTTCAAGTGCGATTTTCATAATCTCTTCGGTAATACCGTCAATTTTGATATCCATTTGCAAAGCAGTAATACCATTTTCTGTTCCTGCAACTTTAAAATCCATATCTCCAAGGTGATCTTCATCCCCTAAGATATCAGACAGAACAGCAAAGCGTTCTCCTTCTTTAATCAATCCCATGGCAATACCTGCAACGGGGCGCGCGAGCGGAACACCAGCATCCATGAGAGCAAGCGATGTTCCACAAACCGTTGCCATAGAAGAAGATCCGTTAGATTCAGTAATTTCTGAGACAGCACGAATGGTATAAGGAAAAGATTCTTTCGTTGGCAACATGGGGTGAATTGCTCGCCATGCTAATTTTCCATGTCCAATTTCACGACGACCAGGAGAACCAAGGCGTCCTGTTTCCCCTACTGAAAATGGGGGAAAATTGTAATGAAGAAGGAACGTTTCCTTGTACATCCCCGTTAAGGCATCAACATATTGTTCATCTTCACCAGTCCCCAATGTTGCAACGACAATTGCTTGTGTTTCTCCTCGGGTAAAGAGTGCAGATCCATGTGTACGGGGCAAAATACTTACTTCTGATTGAATAGGGCGCACAGTAGAAAGATTGCGTCCATCAATACGCCTTTCTGTATCAAGAATGTTTCCGCGAACAATTTTTGCTTGCAACTGTTTAAAGACGGTTGCAATTTGGTCAGCACTAAATTGACAGTCATCTTCTGTTTCTGGCATAAATTTACTGATAACTTCTGTTTTTAGGGCATCAATTGCGGCATAACGTTCTTGCTTATCAGTAATTGTGTAGGCCTTTCGTATACCCTGTTCGGCCATTTCTTGCATTGCTTTTTCAAGGTCAGAAAGATCTTCAGGAACAAAATCACGAGGATCTTTTGCAGCCACCTCAGCAAGCTTGATAATGGCATCAATGACAGGTTGAAGGCCTTTGTGACCGAACATCACAGCACCCAACATAATATCTTCTGGTAATTCTTGTGCTTCTGATTCAACCATCAATACAGCACTTTCTGTTCCAGCAACTACGAGATCAAGTTTTGATTCAGGCATTTCATCGATATGAGGATTGAGAACATATTGTCCGTTACAATAACCAACGCGGGCACCCGCTATAGGCCCCATGAAAGGAACGCCTGATAGGGTTAATGCGGCAGAGGCAGCAATCATCGCAAGGACATCGGGATTATTTTCGAGATCATGCTGTATAACAGAAACAATGACTTGTGTATCATTTTTATAACCCTCAACAAAGAGAGGACGAATGGGACGATCAATCAAACGTGAAACCAAAGTTTCATGTTCACTTGGCCGACTTTCGCGTTTTAAATAGCCCCCAGGTATTCGGCCAACAGCATAGGATTTTTCTTGATAATTAACGGTGAGTGGAAAAAAGTCCTGGTCTGGTTTTGGGTTTTTTGCCGATACAACGGTTGCTAAGACAATCGTTTCCCCATAGGTAGCAATCACGGCACCATCCGCTTGACGCGCTATTTTCCCTGTTTCAAGGGTGAGCGGACGCCCGGCCCATTCAATTTCTATCTTGTGCGTTTTGAACATTTTTTATCCTTAATGACCAGTGTTTAAATCTTTGATTTGCTCACATTCTGACTTTGCGTAGCATATTTTCAAGCTCTCGGGTAGACAACAAGTTACCTCTATCTTTGTTACGAAAAGAGAAAGATAAATCGCCTTAAATGCGAAATGATGAGTAGTCCTATCCCATAATAACGTGTCAGTTTTTAAAATTTTTAACGAAAAGCAACATATTGAAAAACTGGGTGGTTTTTTTACACCACCCCATTTTTCTTTTAGCGACGCAAACCTAACTTTTTGATAAGTGTCTGATAACGATTTTGGTCAACTCCTTTAAGATAATCAAGAAGGCGGCGGCGTTGAGACACCATCTTTAAAAGACCACGGCGGGAATGGTTATCTTTTTTGTGAGATTTAAAGTGGTTTGTTAAATTAGAAATACGTTCAGAAAGTACAGCAATCTGTACTTCTGGTGATCCTGTATCACCAGCTTTATTTGCGTATTCTGCGACAAGAGCTTGTTTACGTTCAGCTGTAATCGACATCGTGTCATCCTTTCAAAAAACGAAGAAACATAAAGTCACCCATAGCCGAGATGTCGTTCAGCCAGGGTCTGCGAGGAAATAAGAAGAGTCGAAGACTCTCACCTATTTTCGCTCTTATATAGGAAAGAAGGTTAAAATACTAGTCCTTGACAGCATTTTGAAGTCTTTCTTTAATAAAGGCTTTTGTTTTGAAATATTGATTTAAATAGGATTTTATGAGAATTTTTTTAAAGATTTATGCATCCTTTTGATACAAAGATTATGAGCGTATGTGTGGTAACAAAAGTAATAAATACCGATTTGGAGGGAAAAGATGCAGAGCATTTCAACATTCAAGCTTTTTCGTAATTCGGTATTTCGAAATTTATGGTCATCTACTCTTATTTCTAATTTAGGGGGGCTGATACAGGCTGTTGGAGCAGGGTGGTTAATGGCGTTAATTAGTTCTTCGCATTCCATGGTTGGGCTTGTTCAGAGTGCGACAACATTACCACTTGTTATGTTTTCTTTGATGGCAGGGGCATTAGCGGACAATTTTAATCGGCGTCAAATTATGTTGAGCGCACAGATTATGATGATGGTTATCTCCATGATCTTATCTGTTTTAGCCTATATGGGATTTCTAACACCTTGGCTTTTGTTATTTTTTACGTTTTTGATTGGATGTGGCACAGCATTTTATAATCCTTCTTGGCAAGCAACGATAGGAGATATTGTGAGCAGGGAAAATATTCCTGCTGCTGTTAGTTTGAATAGTGTCGGCTTTAATTTGATGCGGAGTATAGGTCCTGCTATTGGAGGTGCTATCATTGCATCTTTGGGGGCATCTGCTGCTTTTTTGTTTAATGCTATAAGCTATATCCCTCTTATTGGTGCATTATTTCTCTGGAAGTCGAATGATGAAAACAACCCATTACCAAGAGAAAGGCTGTTAGGGGCTGTTTCAGATGGTTTACGTTACGTTGCGATGTCGCCTAATCTTCTGAGTATTATGGTCCGAGCGTTCCTTTTTGGTATAGGGGCGATTTCGATTTTAGCCCTTTTGCCAATTGTTGCGCATAAAGTT
Source organism: Bartonella sp. B1099 (assembly GCF_944801835.1). Lineage (GTDB taxonomy): Bacteria > Pseudomonadota > Alphaproteobacteria > Rhizobiales > Rhizobiaceae > Bartonella. Next base: position 981,116 of record NZ_CALYLN010000001.1, read on the forward strand.
CTCGGAGGAAGTGCCCTTCTTTATGGTACATTGCTTGGTTGTTTTGGGTTAGGAGCCATGACAGCAGGGATTATTAATGCATTTGTACGGCATCATTTTCGTTCAGAAACAATTATTGCAAGTGCATTTATTGGTTTTGCCGTTTCTTGCTTTTTATTGGGAATAAGCCGCTCATTGATTGTAAGCCATATTGCTTTATTTCCTGCAGGCCTAAGTTGGGTTTTGGCATTATCATTGTTTAATACATCTGTACAACTCTCTACACCACGCTGGGTTGTTGCGCGTGCTTTAGCACTTTATCAAACGGCATCTTATGGCGGGATGGCTGTTGGAAGTGCAATTTGGGGAGCTTTGGCGGATGGTTATTCTCCAACAATTGCTTTGAGTGTTTGTTCTCTATTCTTGATTGTTGGGGCTCTTGCGGGGGTAAAATTTAGAATTCAAGAAATTCCTCAAATAGATTTGAATCCTCTTGATCATTTTCGAGAGCCAGAACTTTTACTCGACTTAAAAGCAAGAAGTGGCCCGATCATGATCATGATTGATTATCAAATTCATGAAAATGATCTGGAAGAGTTTCTCAAAGTGATGACGCGTCGACGCCATATTCGTTTACGTGATGGTGCGCGCCAATGGGTCCTTTTACGAGATCTTGAAAGACCAGAATATTGGACAGAGGCTTATCATATGCCAACATGGGTAGATTATTTACGCCATAATCATCGTCGTACAAAAGCGGATGCTGAAGTTAATAAGCGTTTGCGCCATTTAAATTGTGCTCCTAACGGTATAAGAGTACACCGCATGATTGAACGACAGACAATTCCCCAAGTCAATGAGATGCTTTTAAAAGTTCCTTCTGATCATCTTCCTTAAGCTTTTCAATATGGTTGTTATATTTTTGAGATCAATTGATTAGCATAAGCACAAAAAATGAGCTATTTTATGGTTAAAAAATTGATTTATAATGATATTTTGTTATTTTTTTATGTTAAGTGATAGCCTTAAAAATTAAAGCTTCTCTCATTTTAAATCTATTGATCTTATTTATATTAAATCAATCCAAATTATTTTCTTACCCATTAAAAATGGGGGAAAACGTATAGGTTAAAACGATTGAAAAAGAAATAAAAAAGCCTTTTATGAAGCTTCTCAAATATGAGGGGTGTGACATTAAGGGGATGACACAGTGTATAATGTTTTGGTTTTTCACATCGTTTTTAAATCTTGATATGAATGCGGTGAGTGTAGAGAAATGAAAAGCAACATATTTCTCTTAATCTTATAGGGAATAAGATCTTTCAACAAGAGATGGTTATAAGAAAGAGTCACTTAAATTGTGAAAATCCGCTTTGGTTTAAATAGACCTTTACCGAGAATGCCAATAGCAAGAAGTTGTTCCTTATAGAGGAGACAAACCTCCTCTTCATCAAGAGGTGTTTTATCAGCACATAAAGGAATAGAATGCCCCCTCATAACTCTCTGTGCTTGGCTTCCGGTAAGCGGATAATGAGGGAGACAATCTAATGCAGCTCCCGTTTCAATTAACAGTTCATCGAGTGTTGAGAAGTCTTTTTCAAAAGAACTCTTATTTTCATCTGTGGTGTTTTTATTGGGCGATATTGCTGCTTTTAGTTCATCCCATGTAATGAGATCCTCTTCATCAAAAGGTGCGACAGCAATACGTCTTAAATCAGCGATATGCCCATAGCAACCCAGATCACGTCCCATATCGCGTGCTAGCGAGCGCACATAAGTTCCTTTCCCGCAGGTTATTTCAAAGACAGAGGACTCTTTGGTAGGCATTTCTATTAATTTGAAAGTTTCTATTTCCACTTCACGGGGCGTAATTTCAACGACTTCCCCTTCACGCGCGAGATCATAAGCGCGATTTCCAGCAATTTTGATTGCTGAAAATTGTGGAGGTGTTTGCAAAATAATACCTGTATATTGAGGAAGAAGAGCAAGTATTTCTTCTTGTGTTGGACGTTTGAGAGATGTTTTCGTTATTTCTCCTTCTCGATCATCTGTTGAACGTTCTTGCCCCCAAGCGATATGAAAACGGTAAGTTTTTTTTCCTTGCATCACGTAAGGAACGGTTTTGGTTGCTTCACCTAAGGCAATGGGGAGAAGACCAGAAGCAAGAGGATCAAGCGTACCTGCATGTCCTGCTTTTTGTGCGTGAAAGAGCCATTTGATTTGTGAAACAGCTTCTGTTGATTTCATGCCTTTTGGTTTATCAAATATGATCCAGCCAGAAACAGGACGCCCTTTTTTTTTGCGTTGCCGTGTCATTTCTTTAATCCTCATCTTTACCACTATGAAGATCACGCGCAACCTCAGGTGACCGGAGGAGGGCATCAATTTTTGAAAAATTATCAAAACTATTATCAAGCCGGAAACGCAGTTCTGGCATATATTTCATTTGTCGTAACGCATGACTGATCTCTCTACGGAGAAAACGACTATGTTTATTGAGGGTATCAACAACATCGGTATGGGAAGAATTTTTAAGTGTGCTGAGAGGTAATACAAAGCAAGTAGCAATTTTTAAATCTGGTGACATGCGCACTTCAGAGACAGAAATGACAACATCTTTCAAGACATCATCAAGCAAAATATCACGCTGTAGTATATGCGCTACTGCATGACGGACTTGCTCTGCTACTCTAAGTTGCCGTTGTGATGGTCCTGCATTTTTCATCAAAGTTTTATCCTTGCTCCAAAACCTCTTTTTTTTTGACTATCCAGATAAGGAAAAAAAGAGATATTGTGTATAGAATTCCAATAACTTTTCTCATTTTTAAACAGAGTAAAGGCTGTTGGATTCTTTTATAATGTGCGATTAATATGTTCGATACGGAAGGTTTCAATGATGTCTCCTGCGCGCATATCCTCATAATTTTCAAATGCTATTCCACATTCTTGACCACTTTGCACTTCATTGACTTCATCTTTAAAGCGTTTGAGTGTTTTCAGTTTTCCTTCGTGAATAACGATATTATCTCGGATAAGGCGAACACCGGCTCCTCGTTCTATTTTACCTTCTGTAACACGACATCCAGCGACTTTTCCGATTTTCGTAATGTTAAAGACTTCTAGAATTTCAGCATTACCAAGGAAAGTTTCACGCTGTTCTGGTGAGAGGAGACCAGACATGGCTGCTTTGATATCATCAACAAGATCATAAATGATGTTGTAATAACGAATTTCAATTCCTTGTGTTTTAGCAAAATCACGCGCCTGTTTATTGGCTCGAACATTAAAACCAATTACAGCTGAGTTAGAAGCTTCCGCAAGAGAAATATCACTTTCGGTAATTCCTCCAGCACCAGAATGGACAACACGTGCACGAACCTCATCATTTCCTAGTTTCTCCAATGCCGAAGCGATTGCTTCAATGGATCCTTGCACATCCCCTTTGATAATAAGAGAAAATTCTTTAACACCAGTGGTTTGCAATTTTGTCATCATCTGTTCAAGAGAACCACGTGAACCAGTTTGTCGAGCAACAGCTTTATCACGTGCTAATCGTTGACGGTATTCAGAAATTTCGCGTGCTTTTGCTTCATGCGTGACAACCGCAAAACGATCTCCGGCTAGTGGTGTTCCTTGCATGCCTAAAATTTCAATTGGTGTAGAAGGAACGGCTTCTTTAACATGGCGACCATGATCATCAATCAAAGCACGCACCCGCCCCCATTCATTTCCGGCAACAATAATATCAGAAGGATGTAATGTCCCTTTTTGAACAAGAACGGTTGCAACAGATCCGCGTCCACGGTCCAATTTGGCTTCAATGACAACGCCCTCTGCAGTTCGTTGAGAATCTGCTTTTAGATCAAGCATTTCAGCCTGAAGGAGGATAGCTTCGAGAAGTTTATCAAGATTTTGACCCGTTTTAGCGGAAACTTCAACGTCCAAAGTTTCACCGCCCATCGTTTCAACAAACACTTCGTGTTGTAAAAGTTCTGTACGCACTTTTTGTGCATTCGCAGCTGGTTTATCAATTTTGTTGATAGCAACAATAATAGGGACACCAGCAGCTTTGGCGTGATTAATTGATTCAATCGTCTGCGGCATGACACTATCATCAGCGGCGACAACAAGAACGGCAATATCGGTAACACGAGCCCCACGGGCACGCATAGCAGTAAATGCTGCATGCCCCGGTGTATCAATAAAGGTAATTTTTTGACCGTTTTGTTCTACTTGATAGGCTCCAATATGCTGCGTAATGCCACCTGCTTCACCAGAAACAACATTGGCTTTGCGAATTGCATCCAGAAGAGAAGTTTTTCCGTGGTCAACATGGCCCATAATGGTTACAACAGGGGGACGCGGTTGCATATTTTGAGGATTATCCGTTATATTAAAGATACCTTCCTCTACGTCAGATTCTAAAACACGTTTAACAGTATGACCAAATTCAACAGCAATGAGTTCGGCAACGTCTGCATCAATAACATCGCCAGGTTTCATCATTTGTCCTTGTTTCATTAAAAATTTAATGACATCAACAGAACGCTCAGTCATACGTTGTGCAAGCTCTTGAATGGTAATCGTTTCAGGAAGAACAACTTCGCGAGAAATTTTTTCTCTTGGTTCTTGGTTTTGTGCACGCTTAAACTTTTCCTGTCTGCGTCGCATTGCTGCCATTGATCGCCCCCGCGCACTTCCTTCATCGTCCAGCGCGCTATTAAGAGTCAGTTTTCCACGGCGTCGCTCATCAGCTCCTTTGATAACTTTTGGTGCACGTATTTCTGATTTAGCAGGATTAGCACGTCGGCTATGCCGTTCTTCCTCTTTATTTTCATCTATTTTGCGCTTTTCAATCATCGCTGTGTTTTTAGGCGTAAGAGGAATATCTGTCTTTTCGATGAGGGGAGACTCAGAAAAAACAGGTGGAATCTGTACCGGTGATTTTTCTTCTTCTTGTTTTTGAAGTATTTCTTTTTCTTTGATTTCTTGCTTTAAAATTTCTTCACGCTCTTTAGCGTGTCTTGCTTCTTTTTCAGCTTGTTCTCGCATTATCCTTTCTTGGATATGTGCTTCTTCTAATGCGCGAAGTCTTGCTTCCATTTCAGCCGATGAAAGATTGCTTTTGGCCACAGATTCCTGAGGTTTTTTTTCCTCAAAACGGGGTTTAGAGCGCTGGGGTGCCACATGCGGTTTTGTAATAGGCTGCAGGGTCTCAGCTTTTTCATCAGGTCGCGTAATTTTACGCCGTTTGGTTTCGACAACGACAGCCTTCGTACGACCATGGCTAAAATTTTGTTTGACCGTACTCGTTTCCAAGACAGACCGCTTGAGAGTTAGTGTCTTCTTGCCTGTTGTTTTGTCGTTGTTATTTTCACTCATTGTACTTCCTTCACGGCTAGTGCCGTCATCTCACCGTGCTTATTATGCTTGTCATCACGATAGCTGATCAATTTATATGTTGTTTTAAGAAATCCTTCAGCAGCTTTTGTGTCCAATAAGGCTGCGTGCATGACAGGATTAGAGCCAAAAGCCATGCGCATTTCATCACTTGTAAATAAAGATATGGTTTTTATCGTCCGATTTGTTTGTTGTTGTATTGTATGGATGGCCTGTGCAATTTTTCGTTTTCCATCTTCTGTTGATTCTTTAGCATGAAGTACAAGAATAACTTGACCAGAGCGGATAGCAGCGTCAACCTTGGTTGCTCCCATGACAACAGCGCCTGCTTTTCTTGCCATGGAAAGGCTTGACAGAGCAGCTTTGAGTAAAAGCGTATCAACAATATGCACAAGATTTGGTGCAACCTCAACCTCTGTTTTAAAACTTTTATGAAAAGCTTTCTGTTTGATCGCTTTCTCAATAACAGCATGATGGGCAGAAATCCAAACGCCACGCCCTGGTAAATTCGCTTTAAGATCAGGAACAATTTGGTTATTGGGCCCCATAACAAAGCGGATCAGCGTTTGTGCTGAAGCATTTTGTCGGGTCACAATGCAAGTTCGTTCATTCATTTAAAGTGTATCCACATCCAAATCATCTGTTTTCTCATTTTCTGTAGAGTTTTCATCTTCTACAGGATTTTCTGTAACAAGATCAGCTTGGTCTATCCAGCCTGCTTGTACACGTGCGGCTAAAACCATAGCTTCTGCATCTGCGCGTGTAATGTCAAAAGGGGTTAAAATACCAGAAAAGTTTTTTGTTTGTCCTTCTTTACGTTCTCTCCAACCCGCTAAATCATCAACGGCATAGCCAGCAAAGTCTTCTATTGTTTTTACACCATCCTCACCCACAGCAACCAGCATAGCACTTGTCATTCCAGGAAGTGTACGCAATTCGTCAGAAACTCCGAGCTTTTTGCGTTTTTCATCAAGTTCTTTTTCTTGATGCTCAAGATATTCGCGGGCCCGACTTTGGATTTCAGTAGCGGTATCATGGTCAAAACCATCAATAGAAGCAATTTCTTCAAGATCAATATAGGCAATTTCTTCAATAGAAGAAAAACCCTCTGATGCCATAACCTGTCCGATCATTTCGTCAACCTCTAAGGCTTCCATAAACAATTTACTGCGTTCAGTAAATTCTTTTTGACGATTTTCAGATTCTTCCTTTTCCGTTAAAATATCAATGTTCCATCCTGTTAGTTGTGAAGCTAAGCGAACATTTTGTCCACGTCGTCCAATAGCAAGGCTGAGTTGGTCATCCGGAACAATGATTTCAATGCGTTCAGCATCTTCATCAAGAATGATTTTAGAAACTTCAGCAGGTTGCAGTGCATTAACGACAAATGTTGCAGCATCAGGCGACCAAGGAATAATATCAATTTTTTCGCCTTGTAACTCTGCAACAACGGCCTGCACACGGCTTCCTCGCATTCCCACACATGCGCCAACAGGATCAATGGAACCATCGCGTGAAACAACAGCAATTTTGGCTCGTGAACCTGGATCGCGGGCAACCGATTTGATTTCTATAATACCATCATAAATTTCTGGAACTTCCATCGTGAAAAGTTTTACCATAAATTGAGGATGTGTGCGTGAAAGGAAAATTTGTGGTCCACGTGTTTCACGGTGTACATCATTAACAAAAGCACGAATACGGTCTCCATAGCGGAAGGATTCACGGGGAATTAATTCATCACGACGCACAATAGCTTCACCGCGTCCTAGATCAACGATAACATTGCCATATTCCACACGCTTGACTGTACCAGAAATAATTTCACCAACTTTATTTTTGAATTCTTCATATTGCTGATCACGCTCTGCGTCACGTACTTTTTGTACAATCACCTGTTTAGCAGATTGTGCTGCGATGCGTCCAAAATCCATAGGAGGTAAAAGATCAGCAAAAAAATCACCAATTTTTGCATCTGCTTGGCGTTTGAGTGCATCGGATAAAGTAATTTCCGTTGTATAGTCTTCAACAACATCAACGATTTTAAGCAGGCGTTGTAATTTAATTTCACCTGTTTTGGAATTGATTTCAGCACGAATATTGGTTTCTTGACCATAACGAGAACGTGCTGCTTTCTGAATGGCATCAGCCATCGCAGAAATGACAATTTCACGGTCGATTGACTTTTCACGTGCAACAGCATCTGCAATTTGCAGAATCTCAAGTCTGTTAGCGCTTGTAGCCATCAATTTTCTCCTTCTTTGTGCCACACGATGGGTATTTCTCAGTGATATTATTTTTTGAAATTGAGCGTCTGTATTGAGTCGGTAGGATTATCTTCGGGAATGAATTGTTGACTTAAATCTTTATTTTTTTTCAGTGCATCGCGAATAAGCTCATCGGTAAGCACTAAATGCGCGCTTATGATATCACAAAAGGAAATAGAGGTATACATGGCTTCTCCGTAAGCAGCTTTATCAGTGTTTAAAATAAATCCATCTTGCGTGATATTGGTAAGTGTTCCACGAAATTTTCGACGTCCATCAATGGTTATTTTGGTTTCAATTTTTGCAAGATGCCCTTGCCAATGAAAAAAATCGGATTTTCTTACCAATGGACGATCAATTCCAGGGGATGAGATTTCTAAATGATATTTGCGTTCGATAACATTTTCCACATCAAGGAGGGGGGAAACAGTCCGACTAACAGTTTCACAATCTTCCACCGTTAGAGAACCATCAGCTCGTTCAACCATAATTTGAAGTGTTAAACCATTTTGTCCAAGAAGCTTCACACGAACCAAACGAAAACCTAAAGGTTTAAGCAATGGTATGACAAGAGCAGCAATCCTTGCCTCGATACCATCTTCTTCAAAAAGACGTGGCTCATCAAGATTGCTTATTTTTTCAGCTTCATTCATACATTTTATCCAAGTTATTTTCGTCAGTTTTACGATATTAAAAAAGAGCAGGTCCAACGACCCACTCTTCATCATAAGACCAAGAATTTAGTTACTGATACTCTTAAATTCAAAATTTTTCAAGATCTTTATGAGAAAAGCGCTTGATCTTTTATTTCTTGATAAAGGTAAGATAGGTAGGCGTTCGTCCTTCGCGTAAAGCTTTTGCTTCATAGCGGGTTCCTTTCCATAGTGGATAAGGGGTCTTCCAATCTTTGGGGCTTTCTGCTTGCCACTCAAAGTGATCATGGTGTGCACAATGATAGAGGGTCCAGTTTACATAACTGTCTATATCGCTCGCAAAGCGAAAAAATTTCCCCGTTTTAAGAACGCGAGCAAAACGGTTAAGATTTTTTACGTTGATGAAACGCCGTTTCCAGTGTTTCTTTTTAGGCCAAGGATCAGGATAGAAAAGATCTATTCCATCAAGTGAGTTATCAGGGAGCCAATCAAGCAGGCGTGTAGCATCATCATTATAGAGACGGAGATGATTTTGATAGTGTACCTGCTGTTCAAGGGAAAACAATATTTTTGCCATGCCATTGATAAAAGGCTCGATGCCGATAAAACCGGTTTGTGGAAAATGTTCCATTTCATGGAGTAAATGTTCACCGCCCCCAAAGCCAATTTCAAGTCGAATTTCTTTTACTTTGCTCGAAAATAAGGATGTAAGATTTGAGGGAGGAGGGACATTCAAATCAATATTAAAATAAGGGAGAAGCATTTTTATACGTTCAAGCTGATTGTTTCGCAGCTGCTTTCCTTGTCGGCGTCCAAAAAAGGCTTCACTCTTGCGTGTATTATATTTAATCATGGAATTTTGATCATTGTTTGAAGCGTTTTCACGAGATCAGTTTTTTCCCATGAAAATGAACCATCATGCTTTGGTTTTCGCCCAAAATGACCGTAAGCCGCTGTTTTTGTGTAGATCGGTTTATTAAGATCAAGATGTTTGCGAATTCCAGTAGGAGAAAGGTCCATTATTTTTCGAATGGCTGCTTCAATAACCTTTTCATCGACTTTTCCTGTTCCATGAAGATTAAGATAAATCGATAAAGGTTGCGCAATACCAATTGCATAGGAGAGCTGAATGGTGCACCGCTCTGCTAAATGAGCAGCAACAATGTTTTTAGCCAGATAGCGTGCTGCATAGGCTGCAGAACGATCAACTTTTGTTGTGTCTTTTCCTGAAAAAGCACCGCCTCCATGGGGGGCTGCTCCTCCGTAAGTATCCACGATAATTTTGCGTCCCGTCAGTCCAGCATCGCTTTGAGGGCCACCAATGACAAATTTTCCTGTTGGGTTAATATACCAACTGCATTGAGCTGAAATGGGAATATCATGTAAAGCTTGACGAATATAAGGCTCAACGACTGTGCGGACTTTATTGGAATCCCAACTTTCGTCAAGATGCTGTGTTGAAAGAACGATGGATGTTACTTCTATGGGTTTTCCATCTTTATAGCGTATGGTGATTTGGCTTTTAGCATCTGGTCCTAATTTCCCAGTTTCTCCTTCTCCTTTATGGCGGGCTGTAGCAAGAAGTTTGAGAATTTTATGCGCATAATAAATTGGCGCAGGCATAAGGTCAGGTGTCTCACGGCAAGCATATCCAAACATGATGCCTTGATCACCTGCTCCTTCTTCACCATGCCGATCCATCGCATTATCAACGCCTCTTGCAATGTCAGCGGATTGCGGGCGCAAAAGAACATCAATTTTAACAGTTTTCCAATGGAAACCTGCTTGTTCATAGCCAATGGCACGAATAGCACGGCGCGCTGCCGTACGAAAACGCGTAGGATTAATGAGTGGAAAGCCAGTTTCATCATAAATAAATTCTTTATTTTTATCTTTTTTCAAAAACGTATCAGGAACACGAACTTCACCGGCGATAACAACACGGTTGACACTGACGAGAGTTTCACAAGCAACGCGCACTAGCCACGGATCAGTACCAGTTTTTTGTGCTTCTTTGTAGATCATATCAACGATTTCATCAGAAATACGATCACAAATTTTATCAGGATGCCCTTCCGATACCGATTCGCTCGTAAAAAGATAATCTTGATGCGGCATAGGAACTCCTTCAAAAAAGAAAACCAACAATTCAATTAATTGCCTACTAAAATCGCTACGATTTGCCAATATCATAGCAAATCGTCAATACAAATTGATGTGAACAAGAGAGAAAAATATAATTTTTAATTTTATAGCTTATCTGTCAAATCTTCCTCAGAAAGTGCTTTTGCCAAGTCAATGATTTTTCGACGCACTTTAGCATCAGATATATTCGTAAAAGCTCGCATGAGCTGGATACCTTCGCTGCTAGAACAAAAGTCCATAAAATTGTGATCACTTTCAGCAAAACCTTCTACTTGTTGAGAGGTAAGACCTTTATCAAAAAAGTAAGAAACAGGAACATCCATAATTTCTGCTATCGCTTGAAGACGACTGGCACCAATACGGTTGGTTCCTTTTTCATATTTTTGAATTTGCTGAAAAGTAATACCTAATTTTTCACCTAGTTTTTCTTGAGTAAGTCCTAAAATATTACGACGTAAACGGATACGAGTTCCAACATAAATATCGATAGGGTCAGGTTTTTTTCTAGTTTCGGTCATAATGCAACTCTTTAATTTCCAGCACTTTTCTTTTAAACCAACATCAGATTTATGCGAAGTTGGTTTATCATACAATTAAAATAATATGTAATATTTTTTCCCAATATTACTGGTAAACGCAACATAATACCGTACAATGAGCACTTGAATCACTTAGGCTGTTTTGTAAAACCAAAACCAATACGACACAATAGCATAAGGATGAATAAGATAAAAGTAGCGAAAGTTCTGTATTCATTGCTTCCTATAGGGGTAATGGCTGATGGAATTTTTGAATCAATAATGCCCACAGCATTTTGTTGAAGAGCTACAACGATTCGTCCATAAGAATCAATAACAGCTGATATTCCATTATTGGCTGCTCGTATGAGGGGAATTCCCAGTTCAATGGCACGAAGCTGTGCTTGTTGAAGATGTTGATAGGGGCCTGGTGTTACACCAAACCATGCATCATTTGTAACATTAATGATTGCTTGAGGCGGAGAACCTTTAAAAGTCATTTCATGAGGAAATATTGCTTCATAACAAATCAACGGTAGATAAGAAAATCCGTTTGGCATTGTGACAGTTTTGCGTACATGTGCAGCACTATATCCACCAATATTATCAGCGAGAATACGCAATCCAATTTTTTCCAATAAATTCTGATAAGGAAGATACTCACCAAAAGGGACCAAATGAAGTTTATCGGAAGTGTGTAAAATATTACCTTGAGCATTAATGACTGCAATTGTATTAAAATATTGTGTTTGGGAATAAGGGAGATCATCACTGGTGCGTATCGCTCCAATAATAGCCCATTGTTTAGGTTTTAAAAGAGAGGCAATGCGCATTGTGATAGATGAATTATCATAGAGAAGGTAAGGAACGGATGCTTCAGGCCATACGATAAAATCGGGTTCTGGATTTTTATCAGTTATTGGTGTTGCACTCAGATTCATATGCGCTTCCAATATAGCTTCTCGTGTATTATCGCGCAATTTTATATTTTGTTGGATAGAAGGTTGAATAATGCGCACCCAATAATTGCTCTTTTGATCTTCAGCTGTATTCTCTATCGTATGGAGACGATAAAATCCAAAACTACTATGAATGAATATAAGTGATAAGCAAAGAGAAAGTGCCGCTTTCTTTTTTTCATTTGTTAATAAAACTGTTGGCAAACTGTAGGTTAAGACAGCAAGAATATTCATTCCGTAAAGTCCTACGATTGCATCAGATTGCATGAACATCGGGGTTGGCATGGCTGTATAGCCAAGAGCATTCCACGGAAATCCTGTGAATAAGAACGCACGCAACCACTCGGCCAATCCTAAGGCAAAGGCTAAAACGAAAAAACGTGCTATTCCTTTTGTCCATAATAAACCGACAATGAAACCAGAAAAAAACCAATAAAGAGAAAGGTAGAGAGGAGGAAATAAAATAGCTAATGGGACCGCCCAACCAAAAGAATCTGGATCTGTCAACAAAGCATTGCAGAGCCACCAAAGTCCGCAAATAAAATAACTAAAACCAAAGGTTCCACAGCTTAAAGCGTAGGTAAAAAAATATTTTTTATTGTTTGGAGAGGATTGTATTGAGTCAAGTAAAACGATAAAAATGGGAAAAGTGAGAAAGCAAAGAGGTGTTAAATAAAAGGGTGGCAGTGCAAGGGAAGTAAGAGCACCACATAGAAATATCCATGCTTGTCGCTTCCAGCTGGTAATAGAGAACAAAAAAACGATAAAATTGTTTAAAAACGCTCGACTATTTTTTAGAGATGGCATTGTTTTCAAAATTTTCATTTTCTGGAATGCGAAAAATGCGCAATCGCTTAATTCGGCGTTTATCAGCTTCTAAAATACGGAATTTATAGCCAGGAACAGCTTCGACAACTTCACCTTTTGCAGGAATACGATCAAGAATGGAGACAATTAAACCACCAATAGTATCAACCTCATCACCATATTCTCCAACGATGAAATCAGGTCCAAGAGCTTTCTCCACATCTTCTAATTCGGTTCTTGCATCAACGAGCCACTTATTGTTGTGTTCGCGTACGATCGCATTGTCGACATGATCATGTTCATCTTCGATATCACCCACGACCAATTCAACAATATCTTCCATTGAAACGAGACCATCTGTTCCTCCATGTTCATCAATAACTAAAGCCATTTGTGTTCGTGTGGTTTGCATTCGTGTTAATAATTTGCTTGCAAGCATAGAACTTGGAACAAAGAGAACGGTTCGGATCAAATCCAATTCACCGATGGGGGTATGTAAATCTGTATGGTTTAACGGAAGCAAATCGGATTTCTGTTCGGTTTTTGTAGGGTTGATAATAAAGCGAGTCATATAGTTAAGAATATCGCGGATATGGATCATGCCGCGCGGGTCATCTAAAGTTTCAGCATAAACAGGGATACGAGAATGACCAATTTTTGCGAAACATTTAAGGGCTTCTCCAAGCGAGGTATTTATTTCCAATGCTTCAATTTCAGAACGCGGTATCATAACATCATCCACGCGTGCTTCACGCAAGCGTAAAATATTATGCAGCATAGTACGTTCTTCAGGTGAGAAGAGGGCGGTATCTTTTTCATTGTTAGTCGCAAGTGCAACGGTAAGATCATCGCGCAGTGACGTAGATGCACAATTACGGCCGCGCAAGAATGAAAACAAATGATTCATCAGGGAATATTTTTCTGTATGATTCGTCTGTTGAGAGGGATCTTTTTCATTATTAGAAGATGTTTGACTATTATTTTGTTCATTTATTTTGTTTGCCATGGTTTTAAAATCTTCTAAACTTTCTTTTTATGATAGGTAAATGAAAGGCTTTAAATGGTATGCTCGTCATATTGATTTTAAAAGTTAAATTTTATCATTTATAGATAACTCAGCGTAAGGATCTTTGATGGAGAGCTTTTGAAGAATTTCTCTTTCGAGCATTTCCATTTGATGGGCTTCATCATCGGTTTCATGGTCATAACCAAGCAGATGCAAGGTACCATGAACGATCATATGCGTTAAATGGTCTTGAAATGTTTTTCCTTGTTTTTCTGCTTCGAGCACAACAGTTTCTCGCGCAATAATAATATCACCCAGCATGGGACCAGGAGAACTTCCAGCTTTAATTGGGAACGCCGGAAAGGATAATACATTAGTAGATTTGTTTTTACCCCGCCATTGTGCATTGATTTGTGCCATATGTTCATCATCCGTAAAAAGCAGGCTAATCTCGCTTACAACATTTTCCAATGAAACATGATGCATCACCGCCATTAATGCTTCTTCGGTGATATTATAAAGCATTTTCTCATCATTCCACCCTGCGCTTTTAGTCATTATATCAATAGTAATCATGATGAATCAAATTCATTTTTTAATGTATTGCATGCGCGTGATTTTTTTTTATTTTGTATTTCAGAATCACGATCGTAGGCATGAACGATAGCAGCAACAAGAGGGTGGCGTACAACATCTTTTTCATCAAAGCGCACAATGGCAATATTTTCTACATTTGAAAGAATGCGGATTGCTTCAATAAGACCTGATTTTTGCCCTATAGGCAAATCAATTTGGCTTACATCCCCGGTAACAATCATACGTGTTCCTTCTCCAAGACGCGTGAGGAACATCTTCATTTGCATAGGCGTGGTATTTTGTGCTTCATCAAGAATAACAGCGGCATGGGCAAGTGTTCGCCCGCGCATAAAGGCAAGAGGAGCAATTTCTATGACACCAGAAGCTAAAATACGTTCTATTTTTTCAGCCGGCATCATATCATAAAGAGCATCATAAAGGGGGCGTAAATAAGGGTCGACTTTTTCTTTAAGATCACCAGGAAGAAATCCCAGATGTTCTCCAGCTTCAACAGCAGGACGTGAGAGAATAATACGTTCAATGATACCACGTTCTAGAAGCATTGCAGCATGAGCAACAGCAAGATACGTTTTTCCTGTTCCTGCTGGTCCTACACCAAACACAAGTTCAGTATGCTCCATAGCGCGTATGTAAGCATCTTGTGTTGGAGTCCTTGCATGAATTATTTTTTTATGGGTACTCAACCGTGCTGGTATACGTTTCGTTGCAGATTTGTGTGTTATTGTGTCTTTTTTCTGCTTCTGTGGTATATTCGCCATAGCAATCGCTCCTTTTATATCTGATAAAGTGAGCTCTTGATGTGTTTTGGCACGCTCATAAAGCTGCTGCAATACATATTGCGCGCGCTTTATAACAGAAATATTTCCATGGATTAAGATTTCATTCCCACGCGGATGAATACTCAGTTTGAGTTTTTTTTCGATATAAGCAAGATTTTCGTCAAATTTACCAAAAACCACTTTTGCATATTGATTATTTTCAAAAATCAAAACAACTTGGCTCGTATTTAAAGCGCTTGCTTGTTCCAAGGGATCAATTTTCTCAATGTCAGCGTTTATTTTTTCAGTTGAAGCTTTCAGCTTATTCTCCATATCGACATCAATATTACACATTTTTTTGAGTAAACTTTATAAAAGGCAAATTTTCTTTCATAAAAATTCATGTCTTAGATGTAATCATTTTCCTTTGAAAATAAAAGAGTTTTCCAAAATCTTTATTGTGAACAAGATGGTAGAGGCCTATTTATCTATTTGTCACTTCACCGACAAAACTATTTGAGCTTACATTTTTAATATGCGTTGTTACCACACAGCCTGTAGAAGCATCTGTATCCACAACAACAGGTAAAAGCCAAGGGGAACGTCCCACCATTTGTCCTGAGTGACGTCCAGGTTTTTCGATAAGAATATCCGTTTTTTGACCAATTTTAGAACGCAAAAATGTATTTTGCTGTTCAAGGAGGAGAACTTGTAAATGTTGAAGTCGGGCATCTTTGACAGCTTCATCAACATGATTTTTCATTGTAGCTCCCACTGTTCCAGGACGGGGAGAATATTTAAAAGAATAAGCTGAACTATATTGTACTTGTTGAATGAGCTTAATGGTTTCTTCAAAGTCTTCATCTGTTTCTCCTGGAAATCCTACAATAAAATCACCTGAAAAGGCAATATCTGGCCGTGCAGCCCGAATTTTTTCGATAATATGAAGATAATAAGAGCTTTTATGTTGGCGGTTCATTGCTTTTAAGATGCGATCTGAGCCTGATTGAACAGGAAGATGCAAGTAAGGCATTAACATATCAAGATCTCGATGCGCAGCAATAAGGCTATCATCCATATCACGTGGGTGGCTGGTTGTGTAACGCAAACGCTTTAAACCATCCAGTTTTGCAAGATGATAAAGAAGATCACCAAGACGCCAGGTTTTGCCATCTGCACTTTGTCCATGCCAACCATTAACATTTTGTCCAAGCAGCGTAATTTCTTTAACACCCGCTTCAATGAGTTGACGGGCTTCTTCAGTAATTTGCTCGACGGAGCGCGATATTTCAGCACCCCGTGTATAGGGTACAACACAAAAAGTGCAAAATTTATCGCACCCTTCCTGTACTGTTAAAAATGCGCTAACACCCCGTTTTCTTACTGCACGTTTATTATGAGGCGGCAAATGAGCAAATTTATCTTCAACAGCATAATCTGTTTCGATAATTTTTTTACCTTGTTTGGCTTTTTCTAACAATTCTGGCAAGCGATGATACATTTGCGGACCAATCACGAGATCCACTGTTGGAGCGCGACGCAAGATTTCACTTCCCTCCGCTTGTGCAACACAACCAGTTACACCAACGGTTAAGGGTTTATCAGGTGTTCGCTCTTGACGCATAACACGTAAACGACCAAGATCAGAATAAAGCTTTTCTGCTGCTTTTTCACGAATATGACAGGTATTGACAAGAATAAGATCGGCATCATCAGGCGTTTGTGTTGTCACATAGCCTTGCGCACTGAGACTATCAGTCATCCGCTGGCTATCATAAACATTCATTTGACACCCATAGGTTTTGATAAAAACCTTTTTAGGAGTAGCAGGAGATGTATTTTTAGGATTTACTTTATTCATAGTGCTTGTCTAAATGTTTTTTATATAAATCTCAATCTCTTTGCTTAAAAGTTTTTTGCATGATAATTGCATCACCGCGACCATTTTTTGACGGGTAGTAGGCCAGACGTTCAGAAATTTTTTGAAATTTAAAGCGTTGATAAAGGGTTAAAGCAGAAAGATTTGTGGATTCTACTTCCAAAAATAATTTTATAACGCACTTATCGTGAAGATGGCGAATTGTATGATCAATAAGTAGGGTAGCAATTCCTTGTTGACGATAATGAGGCTGGACAGCAATTGTGATGATTTCTGCTTCATCAAGAATGAGACGGCATAGGCAAAAGCCTAAAATTTGATCAGATTGATTAATAAGAAAGACTTTGTATCCGAAGATAGAGTGGTCTGTTAAAAAGGTATCAAAAGCTTTTTTTTCCCAAGCAGGGGTAAAACAACGTTGATGAATTTGGTGAAGAGCAGCACTATCCTTAACGTGTAGTGGAGCAATTCCAAAATGCTTTTTTGTCAATGAAAGTTTAAACATTATTTTTTTCGTGGTAAAGCAAAATTGGTTTGTTGTTTTGCATCAGCGCTGCGTAGATAGAGGGGGCGAGGCGAATTTTTTGGTTGTTTGTTTGCAGCAAGGTAAGCATAGTTTACAATATCCGCTGCTTCGCAAGGGATTTTTTCTAAGACAATTTTTTCGTTTATTTTATGGTTTTTAATATGTTGCATAATGATATCAGTCGCTGGGCCAGTCAGTTGGGTTTTTTGGGGCAAATCGTCGAGGATATGTTCAATTTTTTGTAATTTCGGTTTTCCCAAAGGAGTGAGATCATTATGGAAATCTTGACGGTAGAACATCTCTCTCCCCGCTTCAATGACAACAGTAATTGCTGATGCATTAGCTTTACGGGTTGTGACTTGTGCGGCTAAAGCTTCAAGTGCACTCACTCCCACAGCTGGTATCTCAAGTGCTAATGCCAAAGCGCGTGCCGTGGCAACACCAACACGCACACCAGTAAATGATCCAGGACCAACATTGACAGCAATACGCTCAACTTGATCAAGCGTTATATTGGCTTGCGTCATTATTTGTGTAATCTGCCCAATAAGTCTTTCAGCATGTCCTTTATTCATGCGCTCATCGATACGCGCAATAACAGACTTATGATGAATGAGTGCAACAGCACAATAAATTGACGCAGTATCGATAGCAAGAATAAGCATAAAAATATTTTAATTGAATAAAATGATAGAAAAAAATCTACAGTATTTTTACTCTTTTTTATCGTTGTATAGTTCATTTGTATGAAAGTTGCTAGTGCCAATAAGCAACGATATCTTTTTATGGAATAAGACGAAATGTTGATTTGATCCTTATTTGTTTTGGTTATCAATAAATTGTTTTATAATGATAATTTATTTTTATGTTCAATTTAACCCCATAAATCAAAATCATTTTCTTACATATCATAAGTAGAGTTAGTGTATGGATAAAATCATTTAAGAAAGGATTATTTAAATGAAAGAGCTGTTTTAATAATGTTGGCAACTGTCTGAGTTTATCGCATGTTCCGTTGAAAAAAGAAACAAGAATATTTCAAAGTGTTATATGATTTAAATCATTCAATTGTATCATGATAAGGCTACAAATACCGAGAATAATTATAGAGCAAGTCGAAGATAAAATAACGCGCCATCCTGCTTTTTTTAATGAACGAATATCAACACCTAATCCTAATGCGGCCATTGAAATGACTGTGAGCAATTGAGCAATAAATTTGATCGGATTGAGAGCTGTTTCGGGGATAAGATTACTCGAGCGGACCAACATCATCATCATAAAACCAATAATAAACCATGGAACAAGAGTATGCCAACGAAAGTGTATTTGTTCTGATCGACGATAGATGAGTGACAGGGCAAAAATAAGAGGGCCTAACATGAGAACGCGTACCAATTTAACAACGGTTGCAATTTGAACACTGGCAAAAGAGACAGATGCGGTAGCTGCCAAAACTTGTGGTACAGCATAAACAACCATCCCGGCAAGCACACCATATTGGTTAAAGGATAAATTTAGAAGCGGATGTGCAAAAGGGAGACATAAAATAATAAGGATCCCCAAAAGAGCTGTAAAAGCAATTGATGCAGCAATCTCTTCGTGTTTTGCTTTAATGACAGGGGCAACGGCAACAATGGCTGAGTTTCCACAAATAGCATTTCCGCACGCAACGAGCATTGCCAAATGTTTAGAAAGTCCGAAAATTCGCCCGATGATAAAGCTGAGAATAATGGTTACAAATATAAAGAATACAATGCTTGCAAGTAAATTCCAACCAGTGGAAAGAACGGCATGAATACGAATGCTTGCTCCTAGAAGGATAATAGCAACTTCAAGAAGTGTTTTGGCACAAAAAGTTATACCTTTTTGAAAATAGGTTGGCATCATAAAACAACTACGGGTAATAGATCCTAAGAGAATTGCTAAAACAAGACTTTCAAGCCATGCTTGCCCAAAAAGCTTTTTTTCTACGACTTCTAAACCATACGCCAAAGCTGATATGAGTAAACATACTAAAATACCAGGACCAAAGTTGTTTAAAAGAGAGAGGTTTTTCTTTAGCATTTGAAGATTCCCCCATCATTAAAGAGCTAAAGGTTCAAAGTAAAAAGTTTTAAAGATTTGTTCTTGCTTGTACAGCCGCTGCTAAAGTTCCATCATCAAGATAATCAAGCTCGCCTCCTACAGGAACACCATGAGCAAGTCGCGTAATTTTTACTGAAAAATTGGAAAGTTGATCGGTGATGTAATGAGCAGTTGTTTGTCCTTCGACAGTCGCATTGACAGCAAGAATAATCTCCGTGATTGGATTTTGTACAACACGTTGTATTAAGGTGGCAATGTTGAGTTCGTCAGGACCTATTCCATCTAAAGGGGAGAGGCGTCCACCCAATACATGATAACGTGCGGCGAGAGTTTTTGCACGTTCAAGAGCCCACAGATCAGCAATATCCTCAACAACAATGATCGTTGTATCATCACGTCGCGGATCTGTACAAATTGAACAAGGATCAATAGTATCGACATTGCCACAAACAGAACAAATGCCGACTTTTTCTATCGCTGTTTGTATTGCTGCCCCTAAAGGCTCCAGCAAAGTTTCCTTTTTTTTAATAAGATGAAGCGCAGCACGACGCGCTGAACGTGGTCCAAGACCTGGCAACCGTGCTAAAATCTGAATGAGACGCTCAATCTCAGGGCCTGCAATGTATTTAGACATATATTTTGTCTCGTGGGGAAAAAACCGTTTTATTAAAATGGAAGTCTGAAGCCTGACGGGAGCGGTAGCCCTGCCGTCATACTTTTGGTTTTTTCTTCTAGTGCGTTGTCAATTTTTGTCTTTGCTTCATTATAAGCCGCCATAATGAGATCTTCAAGAATTTCAGCTTCCTCAGGTTTGAGTAATGAAGGATCAATTTGAATGGCTATTATAATATTTTTGCCATTTAAAGTGATCCTGACGAGATCACCTCCTGCAGTGCCGGTAGCTTGCAGGTTAGCCATTTCCTCCTGAATTTTCTGCATCTTCTCTTGCATTTCTTTGGCTTTTTTCATCATACTCATCATTTCACGCATAGGAATAGGTATCCTTATTCATCATTGCTATTGTTTTCATTTTCAAAGAGATCAGTATTTTTAAAGGTATCGGGGGGTAAATCAAGATCATTTTCTTCTCGATTAAGTCGAATATCGACAATTTTTGCTTCTGGAAAATGGTTGAGGATTTTTGCGATATCCGGATCTGTCTCTGCATTGGAAAAAAGAGTCTTTTGAATCGCGACGCTTTCTTCCTGTAAGGTTGGACCGCCGCCTTCATTAACAAAAGTTATCACATAGCGTTTTTTAGCCCATTGAGAGATTTTTTTTTCGATATCATGAGCAAGAAATTGTGGGGTATTTTCAGAAAGTCTTAAAGTAATACGTCCATTTTCAAAAGAAACAGGATGAACAAACTCTTTAACAAGGAGTTTGAAAGGTACATCATTATGTTGTTCGGCTAATTTAACAATATCGTGTAAAGAATGAATCACGAGAGTTTTAGGTTCAGTAATCTCTTCTGTTGTTTGCGTGACAGACTGCGATACATTTGCACTCTTTTCAGAAAGTTTAGTCGATAGAGAAGTTTCAAGAGTTTCTGTTACTTCTTGGGCGTTGGTGTTATCAGAAGATTGATTTTTAACAAAATTTTCTGGTTTTAAGGAGTGGTCTAATGGGTTTTTCGAGGATGTTTTTAAATCTGTCTGATTTGGTAATGTATGTGAAACGCTTGAGGAAGCATGGCCATCAATTGTTGTTTCTTTTGTTGTATTATTTGCATTTATCGATTCTTGATGAGAAGAGTTTGAAACAAACGTGAGAGGTGTTTTTTCCTGCGTAAGTTTTTTTAAGGCTTCATCAAGAGTGGGGAGATCAGCTGTGTGTGCAAGACGAATTAAAAGCATTTCTGTTGCTTGCAGTGGGCGTGCAGTTTGATTAACTTCTTGTAAGCCTTTGAGTAACATTTGCCAGTTTCGGGATAGAACAGGAACGGAAAGTTTTTTTGAAAAGTTTAAGCTTCTTAAACGTTGCTCTTCAGTTAGTGAGAAATCTTCCATTATTTCTGGTGTGAAACGTAAACGTGTGACCAGATGATTAAAATCGGCTAATTCTGTTAATATCGTCAGAGGATCAGCGCCTGCATCATATTGACTACGTAATTCATGTAAAGCATGGACAACATCGCCCTTCATGATAAATTCAAAGAGATCAATAATACGTGCTTGATCCGCTAATCCTAACATTGTACGCACGGCAGCGGCATTAACATTGCCATTGCTATGGGCAATCGCTTGATCAAAAATGGATAATGCATCACGTGCAGAGCCTTCTGCAGCACGAACAATCATAGAGAGTGCTTGATCTTCTACTTCGACCTTTTCATATTTCGCAATTTTGCGCAAATGCGCACTCAAAGCTTTTGATTCAATTCGTCGCAAATCAAAACGTTGGCAACGTGAGAGAATTGTAATGGGAACTTTGCGAATTTCTGTTGTGGCAAAAATAAATTTTACATGGGATGGTGGTTCTTCAAGCGTTTTCAACAAACCATTAAAGGCTTGCGTTGAGAGCATATGGACTTCATCGATAATATAAACCTTATAGCGCGCAGAAACAGGACGATAGCGTATTTGTTCAATAATTTCACGAATATCGTCAATGCCGGTATGAGAAGCGGCATCCATTTCTATAACGTCAATATGGCGCCCTTCGATAATTTGTGTGCAATGTTCACCAAGAGAGTCCAAGACCGTTGTTGGTTGATCAATATCTTTTGTTTTATAATTGAGTGCACGTGCCAAAATACGTGCTGTTGTAGTTTTACCTACACCACGAATCCCTGTTAACATCCACGCTTGCGCAATACGACCTTTTTCAAAGGCATTGGTGAGAGTACGCACCATAGCTTCTTGACCAATGAGGTCAGAAAAGTTTTGAGGTCGATATTTACGAGCAAGAACACGATAGGCTGTTTCTGCCGGTACATTTTCCATGAATGTTTCCAACTTTGAAGTTCTTTATGCGTACATTTTGATCATACACAAAGCATAGGTCAACACTGTACTCTCATATAAAAGGATTTTTTCTCAATCAATGTATTTTTTATGGGATCATTTTCTTAAAAATAATCAAATCCCTTTACATGCTGCATACAAATGCTGCTCTGAAGATTAAATACCTTGCTAAAACATAGCATAAAAATAATCCCTTCAGTAAAATAGGAGGCTGGCACGATGACCCGTACCAAAACTCGTTGGGGCTGCTTCTTTCCAGACCTGACCCAGTTGGCGAGTAGTTCGTCCACCACCAACCTCCCAAGTCCATATTGTCCATTTGGAATGAAAAATCAAGCTCAGAAACAAAAAATATAACACAAACATAGGAATTTTTCCTTTGAGCTTCATTCTTGTATTATAGGCAACAAAAAGTAATGGAGATTTAAATTTTCAGCAATAACTCCTCCACTGATTTGCCATGAACAAAGCCTTTTTATTTTTCTGTTTATATACGATATAGCGTGTAGCAATTTTGAGAGGCTTCAATGGCGCAGGCAGATACAATAGTCTCATATAAACCAGTTATTCTGATAATGAAAATATAATAAACAATTTCACAATTTACAAAAGTTATTCAATCTTCAGTCTTTTTGAAATTTGTTTTTCTTGACGGTTTAATTTTATGATACAGTTTTTATTCCATAAGCACAAAGCTCAATTTCTCAAAAACCGAGCGTTAATGATTTATAATGCCCGATTTCGAAAAAAGCTTACTTTAAGTCTTTTTATACATCTACGCAACGCTAAGATATTGTTGAAAATATTATTAAAAATCCCCTGCATCACAATCTAGACCAATAACCCTTTCTTTAGTAATATTTTTAAAAGTATAATATCCTGATCCAGGGAAACCTATATCAAGGGATTTTACATCTTTGAGCGTAAAGATCTTATGTTCTTTATCATGTGTTATTTTCTTTTCATTATCTGCAGCAATGTGTAGTTTGTTGATGTCAGAAGGAGATGAGTATGATAAAGTAAAGGATACTTTTTGAGGTTTAAATGCTTCGCACCCATATTCAGCACCTTGCTGTATTTCATTGTGTATACCAATTGTAACAGTTTCATTGGGCTCAAAATTCCATTCTCTTTCGCCAAATCCAGCAAACGCAACACTAGAGTAGGCGAGAATATTTGCAGTTAATAATCCTTGCATGAAGATTTTTTGCATTATCTTCTCCTTTTTTAACAAAATGAATCATAAATCAATTTTTATAAATGGGAAAATTCAAACGTAATTCAAAAAAACAGGGTTAAACAACATTTCCTAGCTTTATAAAAAGCATGTTGAAAATTATCTAAATTCAAGAGATTTAAAGAGCTGTTATCTTAATATACTCTAATGATAAGTTAAATTGTTTTTATGAGCTAATTTAGAAGTTCGTTATCTTTATTGGGATAAACGGCTAGAGGAAATAATATATTTTCTTCAAAATCTTTTTTATATGAAGAAAAATGGATGGTACAAGTACTTTCATTTTTGGTGATTGTTTTTTTTCACAGAGGTCTTTGGTACGCGTTGAACTGCTGTTTATTATAATGTAATTTATCAAAACTATTATCGAAGCAATTTATATATTCCGTTATCGGATGTTATTACTCTTTTTCTGTGTTAGCTTTATAATGAAGTGCGTTTAGCATAAAAAACGAGTTTTTCCAAAACACATTGCATTATAGGATTTTTAGGATGTCCTTCGGTATCAGTGAAAAATGACGATGGTTTCGTTGCTTTTATATATGCGATGTTCGATCGTTTTGTGCTGGATAAGTACCGATAATACGCAATTCGGCGGAAAAGAAAGACAACTCTTCTAAGGCAAGTTTCATCATGGGATCTTCAGGATGTCCTTCAATGTCAACAAAGAATTGTGTTGCATTGAAGTTTCCACCAATTTGATAGCTTTCTAATTTTGTCATATTGATACCATTTGTTGCAAATCCTCCCATAGCCTTATAGAGAGCAGCGGGGACATTGCGCACTCGAAAAAGCAGACTGGTGATAATTTTTTCACCATTTGTAGGTTTGGGGATATATCGTTTGGATCGTGAAAGGATGACAAAACGGGTAATATTATGAGCGTTATCTTCAACATCTCTTTCAAGAATATCAAGCCCGTAGATTTCTGCTGCGATCAGAGGGGCTAAGGCTGCTTGTGAACGTTGAGCGCTTTTTTTAATAAATTTTGCAGCTCCAGCGGTGTCAGCAGAAACAACAGGTTTCCAACCATTTTTTCGTATGATTTTTCGACATTGTGCAAGGGCATGTATATGACTGTGGACGGTTTTAATTTCGTCATGGGTAACGCCGGGCAAAACCATGAGTTGAAAATGGATAGGCAAAAAATATTCATCAATAATATAAAGTGATGATTGTGGTAAAAGATGATGAATATCTGCAACACGTCCAGCAAGAGTATTTTCAATAGGGATCATAGCAAGATCAGCTTTCCCATTTTCCACCAAATTAAGAGCGTCTTCAAAAGTAGCAGAGGGTACAGCATCCATATTGGGGAACATATTGGAGCAAGCAATATGGGAATTAGCACCATATTCTCCTTGGAAAGAGATTTTATTGTTTTTTTTGAGTGTTTTCATGCTAAAATCTTACGTACTCTATCAAGATCACGTTGTGTGTCTACACTTAAAGGAATCGTATCGACTATTTCCACATCGATACGCATATTATGCTCTAAAGCCCGTAATTGTTCAAGTTTTTCACGCATCTCGAGTGTAGAGGGTTTGAATGATACAAATTTCTCAAGTGCTTCACGACGATAAGCGTATATTCCAATATGATGATAAAGAGGACCCTCTCCATAAGGAGCTGTGGCGCGCGTAAAATAAAGAGCACGAATGCGATTTTGAGAAAGCGGTGTTCCAATGATTTTGACAATATTGGGATCTCTTTTTTCATCTTCCTCAATGATTTGAGCCCCCAAGGTTGCGATATCAGTAAAGCTATTTTCTAAAGGGTGTAGTGCACTGATGATTTCATGTGGCATGATCGTTGGGAGGTCCCCTTGTATATTTAAAATAGCATTGTAGCGTTGCTCAGGATCAATACGCATTAAAGCTTCATAAATACGATCAGATCCAGACTTATGATCACTTCGTGTTATGAGATATTCATGCCCATATTCTGCAACAACTTTGGCAATATCATTGTGATCTGTTGCAACGATTGTACGCCCTATTGCTGCTTTTTTGGCTTGTTCTGCGACATGAACAATCATCGGCTTTCCACCGATTTCAGCGAGAGCTTTTTGGGGAAGGCGGGTTGATCCTATACGGGCAGGAATAAGAATAATCGGTTCAAGAGCCATTACAAGGTTCCAAATGTCGTCTGTGATGCATTTTATGATGTTGTGTGTTACAAAGAAAAAGCCTATACTATAAATGGTAATGAAACCGTGAACATTTGAGTTTTTATGAATCGCTCGAAAGTTATCTATTTTATTTGTGCGTGTTTATGTGTGCTGGTTATTGTTGTGGGAATTTCCACAGTGAGTGATATCATTTACGATCATTCTCCATCAGCCCAAAATCACCACGCAGTTACCAAGAATGATACATTTAAAGAAAAACAAAAAGAATCTGACGTTACCATATCACTCAATAGCCGCCTTCAACAAGGCAATTTTGAAAATGGACGTAAAATTTTTCGTCAATGTGCCATATGCCATACTTCTGGGCGTAATCAAGCAGGGCGTGTTGGTCCAGTTCTTTGGGAAATTGTCAATCGTCCTTTGGCGTCAGCAGCAGGTTTTGCCTATTCACGGGCGTTGCGCGCACATTCTGATCAAAAATGGGATTTCGTAACGTTAGATCGTTATCTGCATTCTCCACGTAAAGCATTCCCTGGGACTACTATGTCTTTCCGTGGAATTAAAAATGACCAAGATCGTGCTGATCTTTTGCTTTATTTACGCAGTTTATCCGATCATCCTGTTCCCATACCAACGGATAATGATAAAGTAAATGAGCCAAACTAACTTATACCATAATAGATGGTTCATTTTAGAAAGAAGGATGATTAGTTTTTTTGGTTATGATTTTAGTTTCAAGGTTTTATTGCAAGAGCTCTTATTGATATTTTGATAGGGAAAACGCCTCTCACGTAAAACAGAATACACTTAACGTTACCGATTCATCTGCTTGTTTTAAAAAGATCTTTTAAGAAATGTGCTCTTTACGTTGTCATTTGCAGATTGGTTTTCAAGATCCGTTTGCTTCACTTTTTCCACATATGCTTATCTGTGAAATTATCACCGAAGGATTATCCATTCATGAACGACAGCTTTCTGCTTTTGAATGCAATAAATCATTGTGTGGTTAAAGCTCTCCATGAGGTTTTATTTAATTCTTCTATAGACATCGATCCCCATGTGTTTTTCTTATGGACAGAGACAATCGATTGTTCAAGACATATCACGAGCGTCTTAAAAATGAGTAGGGATAACATCATGTTTTTCTGGGCTTTTTAAGAGCAATGGTATTTTCTCTGGAATTTGATCGTTTATAGGTAATAACATGAAATTGCGCTAATAAGCCATTATAGAGAAGGATCTTTCCTACGAGTGGGTCTCCGATGTTTGTGATTATTTTAATGGCTTCCATTGCTTGTAGGGTTCCAATAACGCCGGGTAAAGCACCGATGATTCCAGCTTCAGCACATGTTGGGATCGTGTCGGGAGCAGGAGGGGTGGGGAATAAATCGCGATAGTGAGGGTTATTGTCTTTATACGGCATAAGGACGGTTAATGAGCCATTAAAACGTTCTACAGCGCCGCTTATTAAAGGCTTTTTGCATTGGGCTGCGTGATCAGCAAGAAGATAGCGTGTGGTAAAGTTATCACTTCCATCAACAATGATATGATAGGCATTGAGCAGTTTATCCACATTACTTTTATCTAAGCGTAGGGTGTGTTTTTCAACCATAACATGGGGATTTATAGCTTTTATCGTGGTTTCAGCACTGTCTGTTTTGCTTTGGTTGATTGCATTGGTTTTATGAATAACTTGGCGTTGTAAATTGGAAAGTGAAACGGTGTCGTTATCGACAATTCCAAGAGTTCCAACACCTGCGGCAGCCAAATAAGTTAAGACAGGTGCTCCAAGACCACCAGCACCCACAACAAGAACACGCGCTTGTTTGAGCTTTTGTTGTCCCGCACCACCAATCTCAGGCAAAATGATGTGACGTGCATAGCGTTCGATTTCTTCGTTATTGAATTTTGTATCTGTTTCTTGTGTCATGAAATTTCTCTTGTCATCATTATTTTATTGTTTACTAAGTTTATGGAGCATAGACCAGTCTGCTTTTAGGATAGGGAGGATTTATTGATGAAAATTGCTATTCAGATGGATCATATTTCAACCGTTCGGATTCAAGGAGATACGACATTTGCTCTCGCTTTAGCAGCGCAAGAACGTGGACACTCTCTCTTTCATTATACACCAGATCGTTTATCTCTGTGCGATGATTATGTGATTGCACGGCTAGAGTCATTGATTGTCCGTGATGAAGAGGGAAACCACTATCAGTTAGGAAAGCCTGTTCGTACGGAATTAAGAGATATGGATGTGGTTCTTTTGCGCCAAGATCCGCCTTTTGATCTCAATTATATCACCACGACACATTTATTAGAACGTATTCATCCGCAAACACTTGTTGTGAATGATCCGGTATGGGTCCGCAACAGTCCAGAGAAAATTTTTGTAACAGAATTTTCTGATTTGATGCCTGAAACGTTAATTACCAAAGATATTGAAGAAATAACTGCTTTTAGAGAGACATTTGGCGATATTATTGTGAAACCACTTTATGGGAATGGGGGCGCTGGTGTTTTTTATTTAAAACAAGATGATCGCAATTTAGCATCGTTGTTGGAAATGTTTGCAGACATTTATCGCGAACCTTTTATTGTTCAGCGTTATTTAGAGGCTGTACGAAAAGGAGATAAACGGATTATTTTGCTTGATGGTACGCCTGTTGGAGCCATTAATCGAATTCCGACAAAAACAGATGTGCGTTCTAACATGCATGTTGGAGGTCGTGCGGAAAATGTTGCGTTAACAAAACGTGATTATGAAATTTGTGAACGCATTGGTCCAGCCTTAAAGGAACGTGGTCTTCTTTTTGTGGGGATTGATGTGATTGGAGATTATATAACAGAAATCAATGTAACGTCTCCTACGGGAATTCGTGAAATTAAACACTTCTGCGGTACAGATATTGCACATCTGTTTTGGGATGTTGTTGAGTTCAAACGTTCAAATTAATTTATACAGGATTCAATCATGGTTTTTGTTAAAAAAATGATCCATGTTGTTTTTTATATTTGTTATGTTGCAAATGTGAACTAGAATGAGCGTATAATATAAATTAAGAGGCTTTATCCTCGATTTTTAGGGAGTTTATAGATGAGCAGAGTCTTATCAATTGGAGTGGGGTTGGTTTTTGCGTTACTGCTGTCAGCAAATATAGGCAATGCGCGTGATCAAATACAGATTACTGGTTCATCTACAGTTTTACCTTATCAAAAGATTGTTGCTGAGACCTTTGGAGAAATTTATCCCCATTTTAAGGTTCCTGTTATCGAATCGGGTGGAACAGGAGCGGGAATTAAGGAATTTTGCCGTGGTATTGGGGAGAACACCGTTGATATTGTGAATGCTTCGCGGGCAATGAAATCGAGTGAATTACAGTCTTGTTTTGAGGCTGGTGTGAAAGATATTGAGCAAATACGCATTGGGTATGATGGCATTGTTTTTGCAACAGATATTAAAGGTCCTGATTGGAAATTACAACCGATAGATGTTTATAAAGCCCTTGCAGCTCGCGTTATTATAGACGGGAAGTTGCAGCCCAATCATGTTTTAAAATGGAGTGCCGTCAATAGTGCCCTTCCTGATTGGACGATAGCAGCCTATATTCCTGGAGAGAAGCATGGAACACGTGAAGTTTTTGAGGAAAAATTACTTGCTGTGGGCTGTAAAGAGAGTGGTGCCGTTGAGGTGATGAAGGTGTTAGGGATGGATGATAAGGAAATACACGCTGCTTGTATTGCGGTCCGTAAGGATGGAAAAGCGGTTGATATTGATGGTGATTATTCTGAAACATTTGCGCGTCTAACATCGAATAAAACAGGGATTGGTATTTTTGGTTTGTCTTTTTATCAAAATAATGCTGATAGGTTAAAGGTTGCCGATATTAATGGTTTTGCGCCAACAGTTGAGACAATTTCTAGTGGACAATATCCAGTTTCTCGTCCACTTTTTTTCTATATTAAGAAAGCACATTTAGATATTGTTCCAGGTTTGCGAGAGTATGTTGATTTTTTCCTTTCTGAACAAATGATTGGTCCAGATAGCCCTTTAGCTGAATATGGTTTGATTGTTGCTCCTGAAAAGGAACGCCAAGCACAGCGTTCTGATTTTTCTGCTGGTCGAGTCATGATGTTGAAATAATTTATCGCCGTTCCAGAATTAAGAGTTTTCGGTGCTATTTTTTATAAAAACTGAAAGATAAAATGCGCATTTCCTTCATTGTTTTTTTGTTATTTCTTTTTGGATTTTGTGGCTTTTGTATTTCTTACATGCGAGCACGTACTTTTGAATACAAACAACATAAGATGCATTCTCGTGCGTATTATTATGGCTGGTGGACTTTTTTGATTACTGTTATTCCAGCTTTTATTTTTTTAATTTTGTGGGATGCTGGGAGTACAATTTATTTAGAATATAATGCCTCTCGAGAGTTTGGGGTGTATAGTACGCATATAACAGAACCTGTCAATCATGATCTAGTTTGGGAGATTCTTCGAAATCTCGTCAAAATGATGCATCGCTTTGAAGGGGATCTATCCACCGCTTCTTATAAGGAAGTGCAGACACAATTACTTGCAAAAGGATTGATGTTGTCTCATGAAGTATCGGATGATGTGTTCAAAATAGCGCGGTCATGGATGCTTTCTTCTGAAAAGCTTCAATTTATTGGTCATGGTTTCCTTTTTGCTATTGCCTCCTTTGGTTTTATCTGTGGAATAATACAAATTGCGCCTCATCAACGTGCGCGCAATAAAGTTGAATCTTTAATTATTATTGGATTGGCTTGTGCTTCTATCGTTGCAGTCTTGACGACAATAGCCATTGCATTGTCTCTGTTCTTTCAGACAATAAGCTTTTTTCAGTCAGTATCCTTTTCAAATTTCTTTTTAGGAACGGTTTGGGATCCGCGTTTTTCCGTGAGTGGTGCAAGCGATGAAGCTGGACAATTTGGTTTAATACCGCTCCTTGCTGGTACGCTTTATATTGCCTTTGTCGCCATGCTTTTTGCTGTACCTATAGGCCTATTTTCAGCTCTTTATATGGCCGAATATGCTTCTGCGCGATTGCGAGCAATTGTAAAACCATTATTAGAAGTTCTTGCTGGCATTCCAACCATTGTTTATGGTTTTTTTGCTTTAAAGGTTGTTGGACCATTTTTACGAGATCTGTCTGTTTCTCTTTCAGGTGGGGGTGGTTTTATTATGGCACAAAGTGTTTTGACTGCTGGCGTTGTGATGGGAATTATGTTGATTCCTTTTGTTTCTTCTTTGTCGGATGATATTATTACGGCTGTTCCACGCATTTTACGTGAAGGTTCTTATGGTTTAGGTGCAACGCAATCTGAAACAATTAAAAAAGTCGTTATACCCGCAGCACTTCCAGGGATTATGGGGGCTATTTTGTTGACGGCATCACGTGCAATTGGGGAAACAATGATTGTGGTTTTGGCGGCAGGCGTTGCAGCAAACTTAACACTCAATCCTTTTGAAGCAATGACCACCATGACGGTTAAGATTGTTAATCAATTGACCGGTGATTTTGAGTTTAATTCTCCACAAACTTTGGTGGCTTTTGCTTTGGGAATGACACTCTTTGTGATGACACTCTTGATGAATATTCTAGCTCTTTATATTGTGCGTAGATATCGGGAACAATATGAATGAAAGAAGATTTTTTTCCTCGTCGCAATATTAGCCTTAAGCGTCGCTATAGAGCTGAACGTCGTTTTCGTGCCTATGGTTTGATTGCTATTTTTATTGGTTTGTTTTTTTTATTTGCGCTTTTATGGTCGATCATGAGTCAAGGCTATACAGCTTTTTTTCAAAGTGAAATGACATTATCGATTTATTTAGATGAAAAGGTTATTGATCCAAGTGGTCAACGTCAAACAAAACCACAAGTTCTCATAACAGCGAATTATCCGCTTCTTGTACGCAATGCTTTAGCAAAAAAACTTGAAGTCAATCAAAATGATCACACCTCTCTGCGGGACATTAACCGTATGTTTTCAAGTGGTGTGCGTGTTCAACTGCGTGAAATGGTGACAAAAAATCCAAAACTGATTGGCACAAAGCAAAAAATCAAAGTTTTGGCAGCCGCGGATATTGATTCTGCTTATAAGGGGCAGATTGATCTGCATGTAGCAGAAAAAAATCGCAAAGTTTCTAATCGACAAGTAGAATGGATAAAGCGTTTAGCGCATGATGGTACGCTTTATAAAGCATTTAATATTGGTTTTTTTACATTTGGCGCTTCAAGCCGCCCTGAGACTGCGGGATTAGCTGTTGGGATCATTGGTTCTCTTTATATGATCGGCATCGTTTTATTGGTTTCACTGCCGATAGGCATAGCAACGGCTCTTTATCTAGAAGAATATGCACGCAAAAATAAATTTACAGATTTTATTGAGGTTAATATCAATAACCTTGCTGCTGTTCCTTCGATTGTCTTTGGTCTTTTAGGACTTGCAGTTTTTGTTAATTTTTTAGGATTACCACGTTCAGCCTCTTTTGTTGGTGGTCTTGTTTTAGCGCTCATGACTCTTCCTACGATCATTATTGCAACACGTTCTGCTTTGCGTGCTGTTCCTCTTTCTATTCGTGCGGCAGCTTTAGGATTGGGGGCATCAAAAACACAAATGATTTTTCATCATGTTGTTCCTTTAGCGGCGCCTGGTATTTTGACTGGTACGATTATTGGAGTCGCTCAGGCTTTGGGTGAAACAGCACCTTTGCTTTTGATTGGAATGGTTGCTTTTGTTGTTAATACTCCTATGACTCCCATGGATCCAGCAACAGCTTTGCCTGTTCAAATTTTTATGTGGGCGGGTGAAGCAGAGCGCGCTTTTGTTGAAAAGACATCGGGGGCTATTATTGTCTTAATGATTTTTCTAGCGATCATGAATATTTCTGCGGTTTTTTTACGTCGACGATTTGAACGCCGCCAGTAATTTAAATAAAATAATAACTTTGATAAGATTTTTGTAAGGTGAGTTTTTGTTATGAAGATTAAAATGCGTGGTCAGGATGTGAAGGTTTCTTATGGAGACAAGGAAGCACTTCATGGTATTACTCTTGATATTCCTGAACATCAAGTCACTGCTTTGATTGGTCCCTCAGGATGTGGAAAATCGACTTTTTTGCGTTGTTTTAACCGTATGAATGATACGATTGAAGGGGCTAAAATAACGGGTCTTATCACTTTAGATGGGGAGAATATTTATGACCAGAGAATTGATGTTGTAGAATTACGGGCCCGTGTTGGAATGGTTTTTCAAAAGCCTAGTCCTTTTCCAAAGTCTATATTTGAAAATGTTGCCTATGGTCCGCGCATTCATGGTTTGGTGAAAACGCGTTCTGAATTGCATGATGTGGTTGAAAAGAGTTTGATGCAGGCTGGTTTGTTTGAAGAAGTAAAAGACCGTCTTCATGATCTTGGAACAAGTTTATCGGGAGGACAACAACAGCGTTTGTGTATTGCGCGTGCCATTGCAGTTAGTCCCGAAGTTATTTTGATGGATGAGCCTTGCTCAGCTCTTGACCCCATTGCGACGGCTCGGATTGAAGAACTTATCGATGCGTTACGGCAAAATTACACAATTGTTATCGTAACACATTCCATGCAACAGGCGGCACGTGTTTCTCAATATACGGCCATGTTTCATTTAGGGCATTTAGTTGAAGTTGGTGCAACTGAAATGATCTTCACTTCACCAAAAGAACAACGGACGCAAGATTATATTACGGGGCGTTTTGGATAGGTGAATTGAGGAGTATAAGATATGTCTATGAACCATACTGTTCGTTCTTATGATGCAGAACTAAAATATCTAAAAGCAAGGATTACAGAAATGGGGCGCCATGCGGAAAGAATGATTGAACGTTCTGTTTCATCGGTTGTCTGTAGTGATCTTCAACTTGCAACGGTAGTGATTGCCGATGATGTGTTTTTAGATGAAGCAGAACGTGATATTGATGAAAAAGCGGTCGCTATTATTTGCAAGCGTCAACCAATGGCTGTAGATTTGCGTGAAATTATTGGAGCCATTCGTATTTCTTCTGATCTTGAGCGGATTGGAGATATGGCCAAAAACATTGCTAAGAGGACTGTTGCCCTTTCAGAAATACGTCAATCCGCCTCCTTTTATCATGGGCTTGAAACAATTACAGCCTTAGCGCTCAATCAATTAAAAGAAGTCTTAGATGCTTATACGAGTCGTCGATTAGAGCGTGTTGACGCTGTGCGTGAGCGCGATGAGAAGATTGATGCTTTGTATACTTCTCTTTTTCGTGAACTTTTGACATATATGATGGAAGATATGCGCAATATTACGGTTTGTACGCACTTGCTGTTTTGTTTAAAGAATATTGAACGAATTGGTGATCATGTTACCAATATCGCTGAAATGTTGCATTATATCATAACGGGGTATCATATGTCTTCTGATCGTCCTCGCGATGACCTTACCTATAAAGTTGGCGTAGGTGAGAAGAAAAGAGATTAAAAGTTGCTTGTAGATACATTGAGCATTTTCTTACAATACAGAAGCTTTAGAAAGAACATCAATAAGGATATAGTAACCATATGATGAAAAAGCATACAGAAGCACCAAAGAGTTTTTTAGGCTAACATGGCAGATTATTAACTCTTAATTTGACATTTTTATATATTGGATGATACCATCACTTGAATTATGGCCGGAGGGGGATTTTCTTTCTGATCATTTTGTTAAGATCTATATTATAAGGGGTATCTATATTATTTTTTCAATATTGACGCAAAGAGTTTTAATATCCCAGTTTTTTCGTATGTAGAATGAGTGATCATATTATTTTATTGTGATTGAAATGTGTGGGGTGTTAGAGGCTTATATTGTTCCATGAGAAGCGACAATATTGATCTATAAATTTAAGAGTATTTTATTTTTTATTTCGCATAGATAGTTTTTGATTACCATTTGTATTAAAATTTTACTGAGTGGTAACAATTAGCTGTATACTTTATTGAGAGATACATTTAAAGCTCATTTCAAAATTTGAATGGCTCAAAGATTATAGGAATGTGTTGCCTAAGATGAAAAAAAATCGTTGGAATGTTTTTGTTACCTGTTGCGTAGCGCCGTTAGTTGTTGTGGGGTGTGCTGTAAATCATTTAGATGCTGAAAAAGTAAATAATAAGAAAACACAAACAGTTACGTATCCATTGACAGAGCGCCAATGCCTTATGCGTGCGATGTATTTTGAGTCAAATCGTTCGAGCCGTGAAGGGATGATTGCCGTTGGGACGGTTGTTATGAATCGTGTTAATTCAAGCGCTTATCCTAAGACGATTTGTGGTGTTGTTGGTCAATATAAGCAGTTTGCGCCTGGTGTTTTAACGCGCCCCATGACGGAGAAAACATCTGTTGCTCGTGTAAGAGAAGCTGCTGATGCAGTTTTACGGGGTGAACGAGATAAGAAGGTTAAACACGCTAAGTTTTTTCATACCGCTGGTTTGTCTTTTCCTTATAAAAACATGCACTATGTTCATGTTGCAGGGGGGAATGCTTTTTATGAAAAGCGATCCCGTGATGGATCACTTCAAATTCCTACGGATAATCGCCCTTATGATGTTGCTTATGCCTTTGCTCAGGAGCGTTCTGGTTATGCACCAAGCTTTATCGATGAAGGTTTAGAAAGTAAGGGAGTCAAAGCAGAGAAAAGTGCATCTCCTTCAACAGAAGTAGCTCAGTCCAAGACTGTACAACCTACATCTTTTGCTATGGTACAGCTTGATAAAGTTCCCATTCCAACCTATGCGCCTAAACATCTAGCGAGGAAAGAGGAAAATAAAACAATTATGGCGTTGCCTTCATCAGATCAGTTAAATGCAATTGTTGCAATGTTAGAAAAACGACACAGAAACTGGTAAGTTTTTGTGCTACCGAAGAAGAGTTTTACATCCCATTGCGGTTTATGAATTCAGTGAACTCTTTAGTAATGTGCTATGTATAAATAGATGTAGAGAAAGTAAATTGAAAGGATCTGGAAAAGCAATTTAGAATATGGTGGCGTTAAAGAACGCATTTTACTTAAAGAAGGGTATAGGTAATGTATTTTGATATTCATGAGACAATTTCGCTTGAAATGCTTAATCGTCTTGCAGAAGTTACGGTAAAAGTGGGGTTAAATTTACAAGAGGGGCAGGATCTTGTTTTGACGGCTCCAGTTTCAGCATTACCTTTTGTTCGGCGTATTGCATATCATGCTTATAAGGTTGGTGCTGGTGTCATTACACCAATTTTTAGTGATGATATGTTATCGCTTACGCGTTTTGAAAATGCCCATACAGCTAGTTTTGATTGTGCTCCTTCTTGGCTCTATGAGGGAATGGCGAAGGCTTTTGAAAATGGGGCCGCACGTTTAGCGATTGTTGGTGATAATCCTTTACTCCTTTCCAATCAAGATTTTGATAAGATTGCGCGATTAAATAAAGCCACTTCAATGGCTTATCAGCCGGCACTCAAGCAAATATCGAATTTTGCTATGAATTGGTCGATTGTTGCTTATCCAACAGCGGGATGGGCTGAGGCGATTTTTCCTTCTTTGCCGCTTAATGAGGCAATTAAAAAGTTAGCTGATGCTATTTTTTCTGCTTCACGTGTTACAGGAGAAGATCCGGTGCATGCATGGACTGTCCATAATGCAAATTTGAAGAAACGGTCATCTTGGCTTAATGATCAGCGTTTTTCTGCTTTGCATTTTACAGGACCAGGGACTGATTTAACCGTTGGTTTAGCAGATGGTCATGAATGGCATGGGGGTGCATCCGTTGCAAAAAATGGTGTTATTTGCAATCCTAACATTCCGACAGAAGAAGTTTTCACGACTCCTCATGCTCATAGGGTTGAAGGTTTTGTGCGCTCAACAAAGCCTCTTTCCTATCAAGGAACATTGATTGATAATATTGAAGTACGTTTTGAAGCAGGGCGCATTGTTGAGGCCAGAGCATCAACAGGCGAGGCAGTTTTTCAGCAAGTTTTGCAAAATGATGAAGGTGCAAGCCGATTGGGTGAAGTTGCTCTTGTCCCTCATTCTTCACCAATTTCTAAGAGTGAGCTCCTTTTTTATAATACCTTATTTGATGAAAATGCAGCCTGTCATATTGCTTTAGGGCAGTGTTATTCCAAATGCTTTTTAGATGGGGCATCATTGACATCAGAAGAGATTGCAGCACGTGGTGGTAATAAAAGTGTTATTCATATTGATTGGATGATTGGCTCTGGTGAAATTGACATAGATGGTCTTACGCAGGATGGTGTAAGAGTTCCTATCTTTCGTAAGGGAGAATGGGCTTAATTCTGTTATGCTGTAAAAGTAAAACACAACATTTGAGGTCGACAAGTCTCCTTGACAGGGCAAGTATTTCTAGAGTACGTGGGTGAATATTCAAGACAAAGCTTGATCGTGTAAAACCTTTTGTTAAGTGAGTTACATGAGTATGAAGCCAAATAGAGTTCACTCGACAAGAATCACGGTTGTTTACAGAGCAGATGGGATGAAAATTTTTGTTCTTTAAGTGTGGGGAAGAGTTCAATTGATCAGTGGATACGCTTGGAGAGTGCGTAATTATTAAAGAGGACTGATGCCTGAGCTTCCTGAAGTAGAGACGGTTCGTCGTGGACTTAAGTCTGTTGTCACTGATGCAAAGATAGTATCTGTCAAACTTAATCGTAGAGATTTGCGTTTTCCTTTTCCTGAGGCTTTTTCTGAACGGCTTATTGGTAGAAAAATTTTAGAACTTGGTCGGCGTGCGAAATATTTATTATTTCATCTTTCTCAGGATGAAACGATTTTAAGCCATTTAGGAATGTCTGGTTCATGGCGTATAGAGAATGATCTTTTAAGAAAAGCTTTTTCAACGACCAGTAAATTGGTTAAGCATGATCATTTTATCATGGATATTCAGACAAGGAATGGTGAAGTTTATCATCTTATTTATAATGATGTGCGTCGCTTTGGGTTTATGCTGTTAGTTGATACGGACAAGCTTTATAAACACCCGCTTTTAAATAAGCTAGGGCTTGAACCTATGAGTCATGCATTTTCTGGTCGTTATTTACAAAAGGCTTTTGTTAATAAAAAAATGTCTCTCAAGGGTGTTTTACTTGATCAGTCTATTGTTGCGGGACTTGGAAATATTTATGTTTGCGAGGCACTTTGGCGGAGTCGTTTGTCTCCACAGCGTGGTGCATTTACATTAGCGTCAAAAACGGTATATGCAGGTGAACTTGCAGATTCTTTAGCACAGAATATACGCAATGTAATTTCTGAAGCGATTTTATCTGGTGGTTCTTCTTTACGTGATTATATGCATATAGATGGTTCCCTTGGTTATTTTCAACATGCCTTTTCAGTTTATGGGCGAGAAGGTAAGGAATGTTTGGAATGTGGAACGCCTATATTACGTATTTTACAGGCTGGACGTTCAAGTTTTTACTGCTCACAGTGTCAAAAATGAATAAGATGTCTTGCAAAATCCTACAAGAGGCTTAAAGTCAGGTTCTTACATTATACGAATATATGAGGCTTGAGAGGTTTTTTTTATGCTGAATAAAGTACTAACACATCTTGATGGAAATATAGAAAAGAGCCTTGAACGCCTTTTTTCTCTTTTACGTTTTCAATCGATCTCTACAGACTCGGCTTATAAGGACGCATGTCGTCAAGCAGCTGATTGGTTAGTAGAGGATTTAAAAAGCATTGGTTTTGAGGCTTCACGACGTGATACACCGGGTCATCCAATGGTTGTTGGGCATCATCCAGGACCTTCAGAGGATTGTTTACATGTATTGTTTTACGGACATTATGATGTTCAACCTGTTGATCCATTGAGTTTATGGGAGGATGATCCATTTACACCTTCTTTAAAAGAGAGAGATGGAGAGAAAGTTATTTGTGCCCGTGGTGCTTCTGATGATAAAGGTCAGTTGATGACATTTATTGAAGCATGTCGTGCCTATAAGCAAGAAACAGGACAGCTTCCTGTTAAAGTGACTATTTTATGTGAAGGTGAGGAAGAATGTGCCTCTCCTTCTCTTATTCCTTTTTTAAAAGCAAATAAAGATGAACTTAAGGCAGATTATGCATTGGTTTGTGATACGTCGATGTGGGATGCGGATACACCCTCTATTGCTCTTTCTCTTCGAGGAATTATGGCGGAAGAGATTATTATCACAGCAGCAAATCGTGATTTGCATTCTGGTTATTTTGGGGGCGTAGCCGCTAATCCCATTCGTATTTTAGCTAAAATATTGGCAGGACTTCACGATGAAAATAATAAGGTGACGCTTCCTGGTTTTTATGATGGCGTAGAAGAAACACCTCCACATATTTTACAATCATGGAATGCGCTTCATTGTACTGCTGAAAATTTGCTTGGTCCTATCGGTCTTTCCGTTCCATCAGGTGAAAAAGGACGGAGCATTTTAGAGCTTGTATGGGCACGTCCTACCATGGAATTTAATGGTATTAGTGGGGGCTATGAAGGGGAAGGAATGAAAACGGTTATTGCGTCTCAAGCGAGTGCAAAAGTATCGTGTCGTCTAGTTCATAAGCAAGATCCAGAGAAAATACGCCAAGCGTTTCGTGATTATGTCCGTAGCTCAATTCCTACTGATTGTACGGTTGAATTTAAGAATCATGGTTCTTCTCCAGCACTTCAACTGTCTGATGATTCATCTTTTATCAAGGAGGCAAAGGATGCTTTATCAGAAGAGTGGGAAGTTCCTGCTGTCTTGACAGCCATGGGGGGGTCGATTCCAATTGTTGCTGATTTTCGGTCAATTCTTGGTATGGAAACTCTTTTGGTTGGTTTTGGATTGGCTGATGACCGTATTCATTCGCCTAATGAAAAGTATAATCTAAAATCGTTTCATAAGGGGCAAAGGTCTTGGGCGCGCATTCTTACCGCTTTAGCAAAGAGGAGGGTGAATGGCTGAGATTCGCGTTCATCAAGGTGATTTGCCAAACTTAGACAATTATAAAACTGATGCCGTTGCGATTGACACTGAGACTTTAGGATTACAACCACATCGTGATCGTTTGTGTGTTGTTCAGATTTCTCCTGGAGATGGGACTGCGGATATTATACAAATTGCTAAAGGACAAAAGAGTGCTCCTAATTTGGTCAAGCTTCTTAAAGATAACGCCGTCACCAAAATATTCCATTTTGGGCGTTTTGATCTTGCTATTTTAGCGCATACATTTGGTGTTATGCCAGAGGCTGTTTTTTGTACAAAGATTGCTTCAAAACTCACGCGTACCTATACGGATCGTCATGGCTTGAAAGAAATTTGTAATGAAATGCTGAATGTAAATATTTCTAAACAGCAACAATCATCGGATTGGGCCGCAGAAACGTTATCACAGGCACAAATTGAATATGCTGCGTCGGATGTGTTATATTTGCATCGTTTGAAGGTTATATTTGAAGAACGTTTAAGACGCGAAGAGCGAGAAAGTGTTGCCAAGGCGTGCTTTCAATTTTTGCCTATGAGAGCTAAGCTTGACCTTTTAGGATGGTCGGAAGTTGATATTTTTGCCCATAGCTAACTTTAAAAGTTGGCTTTTAATAGAGGTGAATTATGGATGCAAGAGGACAAAATGCCGATAATGTAGGCATTTTGTCCTTTTTTCTCTCATCTTTTTAGATAATAATTATAACATAAGTGCTCTTTGATTTAAAGTTGAGGCAATAAAAGCAATTTTGAAGAGAGATTAAGAATTACAGTAGGCTGGAAGATTTAAATCTCTGAAACTGCTATACAGCCTAAGAGGGGGAGAATATGAAGGCATCAATGTAAAAAACATTCTCATTCTGACGATCATTCATATTACTTTACGCCTTTCAAAAGGACCTAAAGTAATATGTGTTAAGGAATGCAAATTACGCATCGCCTTACGCTTTTCTTTAGCAGAGTTACACCCTTTATGTAAAATATCCTCCCTAAACGGAGAATATATTGGAATTTCTCATTCACGTGCTTTTTTAAGAAATCTTTCTTAAGGCATGCAAGTCCATGGCACGGCGGCGCTCATGAGTGGTATATAAAAAGCAAGTAAAATAAAATAGTTATGTCTAATATAAGGGAATAGGTGAATCTTGATTTTATAACGTTTTTTTGCCTCTATCCCTAACTTTTTTGGAGCTTTTTTATAGCTTCAAGAGCTAATCTTTTACGATCTGCGCTCTTTGTGTAAAGAGATGCCATAGCATCATTTGTCCAACCAAAGAGTGCTTTCAGTTGTGATACTGTTGCACCACAATTAGCTGCGCGTGTTACTGCTAATTTTCTTAAACCATGTGCTGATTTTTTTATGCCTGCTGTATAACAAGCCTCTCTAAATGCATCGCCAAAACTTTCTTTAACGAGTTTTTTATTAGTTTTACTACAGATGATGCAGCATCATATCAAAAAACAGAATAAAGTCAATATGTTGTTTGCAATTATTTTATATGAATCCACTTAAGAATCCACACTTTTATACGTGTTTAATTTGACCATTTTTTTATAAAAGATTGCCATGTATGAATAGAGCATAAAAAGCAAATCATGATGTAAATATTATAACGCATGTGTCATTCAAATAAAATGAAAAGCAGTTATCATTCATAACAGTTCATAAATTTTATGATACGTTTTTATCATTCAAAATCGCATTGTTAAAAATTTAATCATTTGAAATTATCGATAACATACGTTTAAAGATCACAGTTTATTTTAAAGATTGGATTGTTAATCGCATTATCAAACATAAGATTATGGTTTTCAAAATTGAGAAGCATAAAATCTAAAGATGTTATAGCAACATTAGATCATCCTACAGAGAGTAATTGCTTAAAACTTTTATAAGCTTATAGGTTTTAACTCATAAGGGCGCATAAAAGGATTTAAAGACAAAATCGTTTTTAAAACGCTTTCTAAAAATTTAGAAAACGATAGGTAGATATTTATACAGACACTATCATCACAACAAGTATGAAATTCACAATGTATGTCTTATGATGCAAAAACCTTTTAATGAATATAGTGCATGGTTGTCTTGAAAAACGGAACTATATTCGCTTCCATAAAAAAATGGAGGCGCATAATGCCATAGAAGTAGAAATACTATATACCTTAGACATGGTAATAAAAAACGTTTTAAAAGTTATCGTTTAAAAGCACTCACCCCAAATTTGGAGGCACCTATTGAAACAAAGATAAGCAAACAAAATTCAAAACCATTGTA
This sequence comes from Bartonella sp. B1099, assembly GCF_944801835.1. GTDB lineage: Bacteria > Pseudomonadota > Alphaproteobacteria > Rhizobiales > Rhizobiaceae > Bartonella. Next base: position 1,023,307 of record NZ_CALYLN010000001.1, read on the forward strand.
ACATCATAAAGGCATGGGATTTTACTTAATTTTTAGAAAAAACAATGCTGTTCAAAAAATGCTCTATTCTAAAGTTAACGCCTCCAAAATTGGATTGGTTAATTGAGTGCAAAATGAAAAGATGCTTATGAGAACCTCTTTAAGTGAACGTTTAAACGTTTGAAACATAAAATGAGATCTTTATAAGAAACGTTGAAAACCTCTTTTTATAACAGCTATAATTTAGTTATCATTTGCTTTTCAGAACGTTTCATTTAAAGATCTAGATTTCACAGCAGAGCCAATTTTAAAAGCCTTATATTTTATGAAAGCGTTTTGATTTGTTTGATAGGTTTTTATTTTAGAATGTCAGTTATTTGAATTCACTCAACTCAATTTTGAGCTTAGTAGTATATTAAAACGTTTTAAAGAAGCATTGTGATTATGTGCTTTATTTCAAATGAATCTCTTTAAAGAAAAGGGCATTTTATTGATACGTTTGATAGCCATAAAAGCGTTTATATTTTCTTTCATTCAAATGAATGCTATCAAGATTATACCTATCCTTTACGTTCCTTTTGATAAGTTTTCATAACGACAATAGAGCGCTTGCAATATGATACGTTTTGTATATAGGCATCATTACTCCATTGCGAGTGATTAATTTTAATCATTAGAATCAAAATTAGAAAGCCGCGTCATATTAATGGCACGGCTTTCTTTTTGAATTCTCTCTTTTATGATACGTTTTAAACAATGCTTATAATGCATTTATAGCCATAAAGAAGGCACTCACATACTATTATTTGTTTTATTTCTCAATCTTTACAACCTCATCGCTTTTATAGACCTCATAATTATCAGGAACCAATTTTATTTTACTTTGTGTATCTATTTTTGCTCTTCCATAGGCACGACCCCAAACCTTGACATAACCAGAGATTTTCGCATTGCCATAGACCTTGCCATAAATCTTTGCAAAGCCTTTGATAGCAGCTTGTCCATAAATTTTTGCACTGCTGTAAATACAAGCAGACCCAGAAACCTTTGAATGACCATAGATCCTTGCATGATCATAAACAAAAGCATCATGAGAAACGCGCGCATGATTATAAATATGGGAATTGCTATAAACACGGGCGCAACCACTCACATGAGCTTTGCCATAAACATTCCCTGCGACATGAGCACTGTCATAGACACAAGCATGGTCATAAATTTTTGCATATCGAGTGATTACAGCCTTGCCATAAACCTCAGCATTGCCATAAACAAGAGCCTCATCATAAACCCAGCAATTGCCATAGTGTGATAAGTTGCTTTCATTTTCAATATAGCCACCTAGATCGCCAGCCTTGACATCATCAAAATCTCTTAAAGCTCTAATTCGCTTTAAGAAATGACCATCTATATATTCACAATCATCAATAAATTCGTATTTTTTTGCAGGCTCTTGTTTATTAGCAGGTACAGTTTTATTAGCAATGTTAGAAATAACGGGGGTGTTTTTTGATATAGTTTTCATAGTCAAAACCTTACTGATTATACGTTTTTCAATTGACACCTTCTATAGAGGCGTCGGGTGTTGAAAAACACGGCAGTAAGTCCGTTGCTTACACTTTTCCCATAAGGGTATTATATGGTGTAAGCACACCCGACAAAATCGTTATATGCCAATCACAGCATAAAAGATAGTCACTATTTTAAAGACTTTGGAAAGGTTGTTTCGTAACCTATCCGCTTACTGTTTAAAGTGTTTTTCAATCACTTGAGTATTTATATAGCAAAATACGTATTTATTGTCAAATAATATTTTATCTTTTTTTGATATTTTTTATGATTTTTTTAAATGCATTGTGTGTAAATATTTATCATATGCTTATGAATTGCTTCTTTTGTATTATGTGATTTTAAAGCTATATTATGGGCTTTCTTAAACGATTGCGTTATTTTTTGAATCTATACATTTATAATATTTATAAACGCTCTCATCATGCGTATTTTTAACTTTATAACCTATCATGTTTTTTACTAAATGGTTTTTAATATTTCTGTTAATTTCTTTTATAACACATTTGAAACTTGACAGCCTTTTATAGGAACTGTCTTTATAATAACATTTTCATTTGCATTTTTGCTTTATTCAAAGCTACAGTTTTTACGCTTTCTCTATAGCTGCTATGTTTTTATAGCCACCGCATTATTTTCCATTTTCATAAGAGAAATGATAATTGTGATTTATTGCTTTTATGAAAGCATCTAAAGAGAGATTGCTAATTATAGAAATGAGCAAAATCCCTTTTAATAGACTTTTGTCAGTGCTGTCAGTCTTGTCAGTTCTTTTTAGCCCCCCCTTTATATATATTTTTTAATCAAAAATAAAAGTTATTATATTTCAATGTGTTAGCATTTTAATGATGCAACCATTATTAAGATATAACTCATAAATACAATCAATAGTATATTTTTGAAGGTATTTTGAGGGTTTGAGAAACCTTCAAAACCTATAGCAAAATGAATATACAAAACTCTTTTTAAACAAAGCTTTTAAAAAGCATAAAGCTATCATTTGAGATTACGGTATAACCTCTTAAAGGCAATCCAAATAAGAGTGTTTAAAAGTGCAAATGTTCTTTTTTTAGAAGAACGCATATAAACACTCCTTTTAAGATTGTATCTAATAAACTTACAAAAGAGGTATAGATTATGATTATAAGACTCTATACCCCTTATGATTATAAGGTCTTATAAGTCTATTCAGTTTCTCTAATTTCTAATTTTGGTAGGTTCTTAACGATTTTCATTGTCTCTAAACTTACAGTAATAACCCTTTGAAACAATTCTAGAGGGTAGGCAGGGTTTCCAACGGTCTCGACAGCATAGCGATTGGCATCATTCACAATACCACTCTTTTTATCAGTCTTTACACATTGACGCCCCATAACCCATTCAAGAGCGGGCTTGCCATTAACGATATACTCATAAGCTTCAAGAGGGATACCTGTCATAGTGATATTACTATTGTAAAAAACGATAGATTTATCTTTTACCTTATTTTTGCTAAAGAATTTCATTTCTGTAACGTAGTAAAATTTTTCTGGATTAGAGATATCAGTTTGTTTTGGATTGCCTTTCTTAAAGGTTACTGGATAAGGTTCTACAGTTTCATAATTTACGTGCAAATGACCCAATTCACGCCCTGCTGTAACAAATTTCCAAAAATCATCAGCACTCTTTACACAAGGGATACGAGGCAATTCTTTGCATAAATTATGAGCATAGCGAGTACGATAATCTTCCGAATGCAAAAGACCGTAAATGTAATAAAAAATATCTTCTTTTGTTATATTCTCATTAGGATAAGCAGCTTTAAAATGGGCTAACCCCGCATCTGTAATGCCATCACGAACTTTCTTTTTTGCACCTGTAGTAAATAAGCTATGGTCATGATGTTTCTTATCTTCACAATGAAATATAAGCGGATAACATCTTGTTTTTTCTAATGTATCATAGGTAATGGGTTTATTAGTCATGAGACAAGAGAAACTTGAGTTACTACCACTACCTGAAACACAAATACCAAGATTATGTGAAATATCTGGATTAAAAAATTTATGTGTTTGTCCTAGTACTTCATTAAAAAATGGCGATGTATAATGCCACATTGTTATAAACGGGCGATAAAGAACGAGAGCTTTTAGATTTGGTTCAAATTTTGCATCTATTCTTTGCTTTAATTTAGAACGAAGGCTTCTTGACCAACTAATTTTTGTAGCATCATAATCAATAATTTTTTCCATAGGTACATAAGACTTTTCAACAACGAGACTCCTCTGTATATTAAAAAATCAATTGTTTTTTTGAATGGATTTATCTAATTTTTCATATGAGAAATTGTAAACCCAAGCATCTCGATTTGATAATACACCAGGTGACATTATCTCAAAAAATTTAGCATCTGCTAAAATATTTTTATTTCCCATTGAAATAAATTGATCAAAATCCGCATTTCTTTTCTTGATCCAATCATATTTTTCATTAGGGCTAATCGGAATAAATTTTTTAGATTGCACTATCTCTTTTACACTTCTCAATGTACGTAATCTTTCTAATTTTTCTTTGGTAGAAAGATTATTACCAATATCATGATAGTAAATCTTACATGGCTGTTTCTCATATGGATTGCGTACAAAAAGAGTTATAGCTATACCATTCATGCAACCAGATTTAAAGACGTTTTCTCCTTCTTTTGCTATATCTTTTGATTTCATATTTTTTCGAATATCACCACGAAGATTAATGATATAAATAGCAGAATACTCATTTTGTAAGCATCTTCGCATACCATCAGCAAATGTTTTATCTATCCATCCATTCCCAGAGACATAAGCTACATACCTCCTTTTTGACTTAAGCGATTACTTGCCCAACGAATGGCACGAATGTAGCTATCGTAAAGTGCTCGCATATTCATTGATTTAGATTGAGCAGCATATGTATCTCGAATGTTATCATTAAGTGTATCATAAGATACATTCGGATTATTATCATTGGCATTTTTTTGCCCTACTGAATAAGGAGGGTTGCCAACAATAACTTGGATATCGGCTTCCTGCTGTTTTTTACACCGCTCTGAATTCTCAAACATATAGCGTGTGAAGAAATCTTTCTCCTCCAGCATCAGAAACGTATCAGTTAAACAAATCCCTTCAAAGGGTATATAATCTCCTTTCATAAGACTATGATAGGTCGATTCAATATTAATGGCAGCTATGTAATAAGCTAAGAGAACAATTTCGTTGGCTTTGATTTCATTTCGGAACTTATATTCCATATCCTCTGGTTTTATGAGATTGGATTGTAAAAGTCGTGTAATAAAGGTCCCAGTTCCAGTAAAAGGGTCTAGAATAGAGACGCCTCGAGAACTTAAGCTTTGTCCAAACTCTTGCTCTAAAACATCATTGACGGAATGTAAGATAAAATCGACTATTTCAATGGGGGTATAAACAATTCCAAGTTTATCTGTTGTCTTTTTGAATGCCTTGGTAAAAAAATCTTCATAAAGTCTGATAATAAGATTCTGTTTTGCGCGCGTTTCAATAATACCTTCTGTATCCTCCTTTACACTTTGATAAAATTTATCAAGATCTTTGGCTTCGTCTTTGATATTCATCTTATCAAGTTCAGCTAAGATCTTTTCCATAGCTTGCGAGATGGCGTTTTTACTCACAAACTCATTTCCATCAAACAAGGATTCAAAAATAGGACGCGTCACAAGATGTTGCGCCAACATCTCAAGTGCATCTTCTTGCTCGATACTGTCATTTAAACCGTTCTTTAATTCCTTGTGAAAAACATGAAAAGCACGATAAGCTTCACTCTTTTTATCAGCGAGTATGCTTTTAAGACGGATAATATGATTTTGTGCAATTGCCGCAACATTACCCGCCCAGTTTCCCCATTGATTAGCCTCCCCACATTTTCTGACAATGATTGGCTTAATAGCACGCGATAATTCATCAATATAAAAATAGAATTCTTCTTGTACTTCATACCTATGAGGGTTTTCATTCGCTACTGAACCAATATGGAGCCCAGCACTTTCAGACTTTGCATGGAAGGATAGTTCGTCAACAACTGCGGTCATTGCTTGTAAAGCAGGGTCAAAAGTTACCCCTACAATCTCAAACAGATGACGAACATCTTGGTCTAGCTCTAAGGCTTTCATTTTGTTTTTGAAGTTGTCATCATGAGCACGCAAAGCATTGAGAACTTGCCAGATGACATCATACTTTTTATTGTTTTCTAAAGCCTGTTGTGGTGGAATATTGAAGGGAATACCAACGGGTAAAATGATATAGCCTGTTGTTTTACCTTCTGCGCGACGCATCACACGCCCCACCGCTTGTATCACATCTACATGACTTTTACGCGGGTGTAAAAACATAACCGCATCAAGAGCGGGCACATCAATCCCTTCTGAAAGACAACGCACATTGGTGAGCACACGGCAGTTATTTTCATCTGTATCTTCTTTAAGCCAATCAAGTAATTTGTTACGCTCTTTACCATTAAAAGTCCCATCAATGTGCTTAACATCAAAGATAAGAGATGTCTTACTTTCAGGAACAAATTTATGATATTCATCAATAGCATCATTGAAAATCTCACTAACGCGTTCAGATGTATTGATATCTTTACAAAAAGCCAGAGAACGACGCATAGGTTTTATGCCATCGTCTTCCTTCTTTTCTATTTGAGCCAGTGCTTTGTAGCAGCCAATGATTTTGGTTGTATCATCAAGAATAAGTTCGGAATTTTTATCTTTAAGACGTTTCTGAATTGTTGCGTTGATAATTGCTTCATCAACAGCTAAGACGATAACTTTATAGGGTGCTAAAAGTTTATCTTGTAGAGCTTTTGAAAAAGTATAAGTGTAAAGATTTTTCCCATAGAGCGCTTCATCATCCATGGACGCCAGAACGGCATCGGATACGTCAGCCTTCTTTTTCAGCTTGTCAGTAAAGATCTTAGGGGTTGCTGTCATGTATAGACGTTTTTTACCTTGAATGATGCTGTTATCATGAACCTTGATAAATTCAGATTCATGCTTGTCTGTTCCTAATACAACACCAGTCGTACGGTGTGCTTCATCACAAATGATTAGATCAAATTCGGGTAAATCATATTCCTTTTGCGCATCGGAAATCACTTGAATGGAATGATAGGTTGAAAAGATGACCGTCATTGCCTCTGCGAAGTTTTCACAAGCTTCTTTGGCAAGGGCTTTTGCATCTGTTGTAGCAGGAAGAACAAGATCTGATGTTTCCATGCCAACCATGTCATCTTGGTTTTTACGACGCTTTCCTACTTTTGTATCCGAACACACCGCAAAGGAACGCAAGGGAATTTGTGTGTCCAGTGTCCATTCACGGATTGTTTGTGAGACTAAAGCAAGAGAAGGCACCAAAAACAACACACGCTTGCCTTTTCCCGCTATGGTCTCTGCTATCTTAAGGCTTGTGAACGTTTTGCCTGTTCCACATGCCATAATTAGCTTGCCACGGTCTGCTTCTTTTAAACCTTCACAGACTTTCTTGATGGCTTCTTTCTGATGGGGACGAGGTTCTTTTGTAACTTTCAGAACAACTTTTTGTTTTGTTGCAAATATTTGCCAATCTATACGACTGTTTTCCATATGACGAAGGTCAATGCGATAAACGGGTATCGCTTGTCCTTTAATCATGGCATTCACATTGTCACTTAATTCACTTTCAGTGCTATCAACGAGAAGGCGATATTTAAAGATGTCTTTTCCAGAGGCTGCGATAAAGCTATCAATATCCTTTTTACTGATCTGATGGTCTGCTTTATAAAACTTACATTGAATAGCCACATAGCCTTCTTGATTGCGAAGTTTTGCAACCAGATCAATGCCGATATCATTTTTATTCCAATCCTCACGCTCTTTAGCCCATTCAAAATAGCTTTCAACCTTTTCATAGCGTCCATAATGGATAGGGTCATGCATAAGATATTTGCTAATAAAATCTTCAAAAATTTTTCCCTTTTTAGCATTTGAAGTTGCTTGTTGACGATAATATTCCAACAGAGAACGTAGCGTGACGTGTTTATTATCAGACTTAACAGATTGCAGCATATTACAATAAAAATCCCTTGCCTTATAAGATGATCAATAACCATCAAAAGAATCAAAACGAATTCAATTAAATGCGTTTAAAACAAATATCGATAAAAATGGGGAAAAACTGCTAAAAAGCCGATAATTTTTTCAAAAGAGTTTTTAAAAGGATACTTATCAACAGTCTATGAGAGAGATCAGATCAGAAAAATAGTGAAATTTGCTATTCATTTGATGTGTTAATCAAGACAGATGCAATACGTTCTTTTAAAATATCATAATGATTATTTTGAAACGTTTTATGAGACACTTTAATAGATAGGTTTTGACGGTGTTTAAAACCCCCTAAACCCCTACAAAACCCTCTTAAATATATTATTAAAGATTGTATTTACGTGTTGTGTTTAATATAGGTTGTTTATTTAAAACATTAACATATTGAAATATAATAACTTTTATTTTTGATTTAAAAAATATATAGAGGGGGTGTAAAAAGAACACCCACCCACCCCCAAAACCAATAGATGCGGAATGCTTTGAAGGCTCTCTTCGATAATACAAGGTTATAGGGTTTAATGTTTTATAAGATATCCAGATTGCCTATTGTGTTGTTTTATGACTTTTTATTAAAGGATGCCATTCATAGCGTATGGTAGGTCGACCGCCTTGAGAGTTATTGTCTCCAGAGATTTCACGAATATAGTTACAACAGCATAAAAGCTCTAAAGCTTGCTTAACGGTTCCATTGTCCTTTAAACATTTCCAATTACGTTTATAAACATCACGTGAAGTAAAACCATCGGGTAAATAATCACAGCGTTCAACGTTGTTAATGTATCATGCGCCGCGTAAAGACGTTTTGCGTGACTTATCAGATATTTTTCCCAACACAATGCTGTTGTGATGGCATAGAGTCCAATTTCAAAACGACCACTATCAAGAAGTTCAAAAATCAACGCAAGGCTTGCTATAGTCTTAGGCATTTTTAAAACATGCGATTGTAAGCTTTTTGAGAAATGACCACCTTTTGCCTCTCTATGAAGATTTTCTAGCCATTCATAAAATTTCTCTTGTGCTTTTGGCATAAAACGCATGATCAGCGGGTGTTCTGGAGAACCTAGTCGTTTATCACGAAAAGAACGAAACACCCCTTCATACTTTTGCCAACCCTCTTGATTGGGAGGTTTATCAACCAATTGCCAATCTTTTGTCTCATCGGGCCACACCAGCATTTGAAACCGTTGCAATAAACCGTCATCGTTTATTCCACGGTGCATGGCTTGAATAATGGGAATAATTCGTGAAGGTTGAATGCCTCCAATCATTGATAAAGTTACATGGGGGATAAAAATGGTTCCACGCTCTATACGGTCATAGGTAAATTGATCATCTCCATTAAAAGCTGTTAAATAGAAAGAACGGTCTGTTTGATATTCCTTTCTCTCCAAATTGGCTAAAAACCCAGATAATTCATCACGGACCATTAAGAGACCACGGGGGTTTTCTTTTAACAATTCCCCAAGCTTTTCGACGGTCACATCATTGACAATAAAACGCGAGACATCATCATCATGAGCACTGTCTTTAGAGAGCGTTTCAAACAAGAGAGCACGGGCTGTTTCACACTCTCCTTTTTTAAGCGCTTTATTGGCTTCTCTTTCCTTTTCTCTCTTGTCTAAACTCTCTAGTCTTTCTTTCTGCTTTAACCACTCTTTATACCATTGTTTTTGAAGGCACGTGATTGGAGCTAAAGCGGTTTCAAGGTAGGTGTTTTCATGGTTGAAGGTTGTCCAATAAGAGCTCCCCAAAGATTAGGAACAATTGTCCAATCATCATGTTGTTTTGGAGCAATCCGTACGCCATTACCAATGACAGCAGCCAAACCACATAAAGCAGAGACAGCAATAAAATCTATTGGAGCCTGTTGACGCTCTGAAACGTCATAAATATAGTCCATGAATGGCATTGGGAGCTGTAATGGATTAAAAGGTTCAACGGGTAAGAGAGCCTTATCAATAGACTGTAATTCCCCCCAACCATTTTGTTGCAAGGCTTGTTCATAAGGAATGGCTTTTAAACAAGTATTATCGTTTAAAGAGGCATTATCGTTATCATTGACCAAAACATTTTGATTATCGTATTTTACATCACTTTCTTTCATATTTTCCTCTCTCTAGAAAGTAATACATTATTAAAGTCTATTCCTTTTGGAGCTTGCATGATAAAGACCTCAAAGCCTTGCCTATAAGCACGATTTTCTAGGGTAAAACCTGCTTTACGACCCGCATCATCCCCATCCATTGCAATTGTCAGACGCCCTTTTATCGGGGGTAAATTCACACGCATCATGCCACTGGTGGAAAGAGACGCCCATAAATTCACGGGTTCTGATAATAAACCAGACAGCAGAGACAGACCCGTTTCAATGCCTTCACAAATAACCAGATGTTTTGGATTGGCTTGACTTAAACGCACAGCACCGCCCATGACAGATCCTAACATGGCTTTTGCTGGTTTCTGATCTGTTTTGCAGCCATTGGCTTGTAAAAAGGTTCTATGAATGGCAAAGGAACCAGCCCCCTTAACAAGAGCCACCAACGCGGGCAGTGTCATTCCTAATGGGTGCGGACATTTGTCGTGAAAGCGTAAATCAGCAGGCAATTCACACGTAATCCCCCGCATGCGTAAATAGGTTTCTGCTAAAGTATTTTTGATCGGTTGACTTTGTTGCCAAATTGCTTTTGCTCTTTCTGCTTTCTTTTTTGCTCGCTTGAGATCAGTACAAAACTGTTTTGAGAAAGAAAGCGTGTGATCATAAGCTTGTTTCCCCAGCAAGCCAATTCTTCTGAGCGCTTGTATGATCTCTCTAAAAGAGCAGCCAGCATAACAAGTGAGTAAGAGACGCCCATCATTTCCATTGGTAATGGATAAACTAGGCAATTGATCATCATGAGCTGGACAACGGGCAAGTCCATAACGCCCATGCCAAACCCCACACAAGGCACTTGCACACCTACGCCAATGAGACCATCACTATCCTCTTTTTGAATCGTAAAACAAAATGATTTACCATGAGCGATAAACCATCTGCTCAAAGTCCAGCTAGCTTAAACTCATAGCATTCTAAACCTTTAGACTCGCTCTGCCCCCAAGGGGGCATAGTCAGATATATCACTTCCGTCACCTATTCACGCGCTGGGATAAAAAATCTGAAACTATGAGGCAACGCCGCATTTATATGCAGTGTTGTTGTTAGGTATAAGCTTCTATAGAGATAGTTCTGATAGGAAGCCCCCACAGTTAATGGTATAGGGATTAATTTGGATTCTTTCGAAATGCTCTATATAAATTTAATGTGCCTCCCCAAAACACACCATCAGTGAACCCATTTAAAAGACCAAAAAGAAGGTTAAAATCAAATGCATGTTTCAAATCAGGTTTAACATTGAGAAAAACAATCAATGTGAATTTGATGACAAAAGTGATAAGAATAAATATCAGCGTCAACGGCGTACCGGGCCGAATAATTAAATCCGTTCCCTCTTTGATTTTTAAACGCGGAGTGGCACGCCAGAGCAACCAGCCAACGCCAATGCCGATCATCAGCCCCGCCAACATTGAGAATGCTCCCCAGCGTGGGAACGCCAGCTGGTTAATCACATCGCTTCCGCCCAAAAAAAAGAAAGACTAACGGCAATAGAAAAAGGCGGTAAACCCCCATTTCCCTATCTTTCAATGCGTTTATTCCCAACGTAATGAGAAAAATAAGCAAAATCCAGGCCCATAAAGGGGTTCCAGTCAGAATGTTAAACAATGACATATTATGCTCCATGAGGTTTGATGCGATAAAAATATTGCATGACGTTAGGAAGATATTTAGAAAAAAGAATACCAGCAAAAGTTAAACCCATAGTGACCAACCAAATCTGGGGGGAGCATGTAAAAAAAGCCACTAGAAGACCATTGGCAAAAAAGATGATTACCCAAATCCATGTAATATATTTATTGATGAGATAAAATAGGATATGTTTGCGTTTCTCTTCAGAAACACCAGCACTGACATAAAAATGGTAAAGGGTTTCTTTACCAGCAAGCTAATCAATGAAACCAGAGCAAGTGACAGATAGCAAAAAACTGTGGGGTAGTTCAGTAAAAGTGTAGACCATCCAGCGAAATAATTAACAAACAGGACAATAACTGTCAGAATGTTAGTAATCATTACGGGTTCTCCCTGTCGGATAATTTTAATATTCACAGCAATAATGAACAATAAAATCACAGTCAAGATGAGAGAGCGTTCGACCAGAGTTAAAACGTTTCCATTGATAACCCAGGAGTAAATACTCCACGGAATAAAAGAGATTATTATGTTAAACATGGCGCATCCTCCTTTTTATATTTGATAGAAAACTTACCGTAAGTGATTCGTTTTTTAGTTTCCGTATGAATAAAAAAACGCCACCCGGTTCACACTCTGTATCCTGTTTAATGGTCAACTGATAGGTATCTCCCGGATAAACTGCTTCAATGAACTTTACTTTTTTCAGTGCAACAGATGCGATATTTTTTGCCCTACCCTGCGTGGCCAAAGCCAGAACCATCTCAATCAATAGTGAACCAGGACATACGGGGCGGGAGGGGAAATGTTCCTCAAAAAGCGGGTGATACGCATTAAAGGAAAAAGTACAAGAATCTCCGGTTACGGAGGAAATCTTACATAAATCGCCTAGTAATGGAAGAGCGGCTTTCTCAGAACACGAGCTAAGGAAGCAGACCTTACTGACCATGATGATTGCCTGTGCAATAACGGCCCTGCCATTGCCGTATGGGCTGGCCTTACAGTGAATACGGTAGGCCTCATTAATGCGTTCAATATGTCCTTCAACGCATAACCGATCGCTATCAAAATGGGTGGTAGAGAAAAACTGTTCAACCATAACAGGGAGATAGCGATAAGTGAGATCCGAGTTTTTAGCCACCACGGTGGCGAATCGAACTGAAAACTGATGCAAGGCTTCGAGTAACAAGCCCTGTTTCAAATAGTTATGGGTTAAATTCCAGTGAGAAATATCGATTTGCCCGCAAGCACGCATCGGTGTGATTAAGGTGATACTCTGACATATACCCAAGAAATTTGGCTCGGTGCGATGCTTTATAGCCATAATTGGGGGACCTTTTTATATTTTTTTCTTAAATCCTTTTATGATAAACCGAAGGAATGAGCACTAAACCGCGCTTGATAGTGCGCGAGAAGTATCGGCATACGACAAACGAAAAAAGCCAACAATCCCAGCTCAGGAGAAGCCCGATGTTTGCTCATGATGCTTGCAATTAGAAAATCGACATTGGGTTGCAGTCCTGTATTGTCCGAAATAGATCGCGCAAGCGAACTGAAGGGGCGCATAGGCACCTGAAAGCGTGAAAAAAAGAAATCAACCCGGACATCCCGTTGCATAATCGGGTGACTAAATCCTGGCCTGGGTTTGTCTTTGCAATAATGCGTTACCGTCGCCTCAAGATTCCCGGCTTCAATCTCATGGAGGACACTAGAAAGTCGCATGATAGCATATTTGCAGGCTCCCATATACGCGGGGCCAGTGGCACAAAACCCACCGATTAGTGCAGAAATGACGTCGCTCTTGGTACTGGCAATAAATCTTACCGTGGTGGTTGTGGGTGTCACAATACCAAACCGGCCCAGCAGTAGAGACATGCACCGGCAAAGCACATCAATATCCCAGTCGGAAGAAGCTTCCTTGCTAGTTAATGCTAACCAAAAAGCACGCTCAAAGGTATTGCAACTTTCGATCTCCGGCAAATCGGAAAACTGTTGGGAAGAGCGCGCCAATGTAATAATCCACGGCATCAGCAAGATAATTTTAAGACAATCACCGTCGCTTACGGGAGCCATGACCTTACCCTGAGCCGCCGAAACCTCAACTTGCGATAATAACATCATAAATCGCTGCGTTAAACTCAAAGATGGCAATACATTGATCAGTTGATGCATCGCCTGCAGTTTGGCTGTAGGGTTCGTCTTTTGCAGTTCGGCGTTAGTATTCTGAATCAGCCGATCCATCTGTTCTTCATTAAGAAGGTTGCCGGTCAGTGCAAACCATGCGTTCTGCAAATAACGGTTTTCATCGGAATATCAATCAAATTACATCCACGAATAAACAATGCGTTATTATCTAAATCATAATTATCAATAACATCATCTGACATGATTTACTCCTGCTGCTCCGGTGACACGCTATAAAACCTAATGTTGACATTTATCGTATGCGAATTCCCTGATAAAATTTCATTACACAAATTATCAAGTTGCATTACAGGACTCCCTTGCGTCATAAACTAGCAGGCATTTCCCTCTGGGTGAGAAAAGCAAATCGCTATATTCGACGACGGTGACATTAATACGCCCGCGCTTTTTCATATAGGCTTCATAAATATCCGGCAAATGATAGATTTCCTCAGTTAGTTCGGACAAATCAAGGTTGTGAAATACTTCGCAGCAGATTTTAATATCCATAATCTCTTGTCTATCCGCGGATAAAGACAATACAATTTGAACAATCACATCGGGCAACCGTCGATTAATAATTTTGAATATTTTTTCATGGCTAATCAAATTTCCCATGAAATTAAAATCAACAGCATTGCGTTTAATACCTTCAAAATAGAGGTCACCATTTTCAACGGATAATGTGCCCATATCGCCCACGGAATATCTGATAAGTTTGCGCGAGGCATCGGGATCCAGCGATGTCACTAGCAGCCCTCTTTTATCTTCATATTCAAAGAAGAAATCATCGCTGAAGAGCAGGTGCCGATTAAGCCGCCCTTCGGTGGATATACCAATGAAACCGCACTCCGACAAACCATATAAACCAATTATCCGCAGATCGGCGCCCAGCATCTCGCGCAGATAGTTTTCATGCACGCTCAGCATCAATTCACCGGTAAAGACCACTTTTTTAATTGCCAGTGGAACCCCAAGGCTGAGCATGGCTTCAACGAACTGAACGATGGCGCTGGGCACGCCAAACAGTACCGAGAGCCGTATTTCAGCCAGAAACTCAAAATGACTCTTCAGCAGCAGGGCAATATCGCCAACCGGCACGACATGTGCACGGCAATTTTTTAAAATTTCACACGCCAAGTAGTGTAAAGATGAAAACAGATTAATCGTAAACAGGTTGCCAACAACATCCCCTGGGGAAAAAACTGCCGCGCGCGCAGGTTACAAATTAAATTACGCTCTGATGAGCTGACCGCTTCCTTACTGGATTTTAGACGAACGCTGACCATTTTCATCGCCCCGGTGGTGCCGCTTGTAGCACCAAGCAGCATCGGTAAGTGTTCAGCCGCAGAATCCAGTTGAGTCAAAGAACCACTATCACCAGTGGTCGAATAAACGCGTGTACTTATCCTAACCGAATCGCGAAAAGCAATGTAATCGAGTGCATGGCAGCCAGTTATTGCCGTTATACGTGGTTGCATCTTTGCATACATTTCAGCACAGAAATAATCCATGATAACTCAGACCTTTTTAATGAAAATTTCACAGCCCAGAGCTGCTAGACCTTCTCCACGTCTCACTGTCCAGCTCATCTCACTAAAATCGCAGCCTTATAAAAGATCGGTGATACCGGCTAATGTAAATTTTTCTTCTGTGGACATAGCTGCCACACCGCATTCACGACGTGATTGGTTAAAAACACCCAGTGCTGTTTCTTCTGCATCAGCTAGGGGTTCATGGATGATAATACGACCGCCGCGATCTAAAACACGGCACAACTCCTGTAATCCTTTTTTAGGTTCAGCCCAGTGATGAATTACGGAACGGGCATAAATCATTGAAAAGGAGTTATCGGGAAACGGTAAATTGCTGACGCTGGCTTCAATGATGTTGAATGCATGCTGGTATTTTAACTCGGTACATTTTTTAACACAGAACTGAACCATACGGGGATCAATATCAACCCCGTAAAAGAAATAGTCTGTGAGTTTTTGGGAGCGGTAAAGCTTGAAAAGCATGTGGCCAGTTCCCATGCCAATATCGAGATTTTTTTTCATCCATAAGATCATAGTCGGTGCTCCTGAAAGCGTTTGGCAACAAAGAAAAGACCAACACCTGCAGCTAGAACCATGATGGTAGCGAGAGCCCATTGCACTGGACCATTGCCTGCTAATAAGCCACCAAGACCTGAAAAAGAGCCAATGACTGGTGCCAATGCTTCTGCTTTAAAGAGCGCTGTTGAATCCTTTGTTTCTACGGTTTGATAGTTGGAGGAAACATAAGCGCCTTTCGCCCATAATCCTGCTTCTGCGACACGCCGGTGTACGAGACCTTGCAAGCGTTTACCACCCGCTTTGGTCCATTTTTGTAATTCGGCCGGGACTGCTTCATATTCACCTTGATTGAGCTTTTTTAGCAGGGTGGAATTGCAAAAAGCTGTTGTTCCTACATTATAGCAAAAGGAAACCAATGCCGCGAATTGCCAAGAATTTAAAGAGACTGTAACGGCTTTTGCAACAGTGTTTTCAAATTGTCTTAAGTCTTTACAAAGAAGTTCTTCGGCTTGTTTTTCAGTAATTGTCATGCCCTTGTGAACAAAAGGTTTTCCTGCGGCGCTGGTATGTCCATAACCAATAGTCCACACACCGATGGTGTCTTTATAAGCGTTTAAGCGCAAGCCTTCCCATTGTTTTATGAGTGCAAGCCCTTCTTGTGATATTTTTCGCATAAAGTTCTCCATTAAAAAAGCCCCACACAAGGTGAGGCTGAGTGAAAATCTAAAAATAAATTTCTTTCTATCTTGACAGATGTTCGTTTATAAACGAATATAGATTATGTTTGAAATACGTCACTACCTTACCTCTGATGGAAAAGACTTGATAAATGATTGGCTGCGAAAGCTGCGTGATGTGCAGGCTAAAGCTGCAATTATTCGCCGTCTTAATCGTTTAGAGCAAGGAAACTTTGGCGATTTCAAACCGCTTCGTGATGGTGTCTATGAATTGCGTATGAATATTGGTCCTGGTTACCGCGTTTATTATGCCCAGTCTGGCAAGACCGTATTGTTGCTATTATGCGGTGGTAGCAAAAAAACACAAGACACCGATATCACTCGCGCATGTGCTTGCTGGCGTGATTGGCAAAACCGTGAAGATTAAAGGAGTGCAAGAATGAAAGACCGTAACCATGATGATGCGATGGCAGAAATATTCTGTGATGACCCTGAGTTGGCAGCAGCTACCCTTGATGCTATCTTAGCAGATGGTGACCAGGGGGAATTGCTTATAACACTGCGTCAAATGGCAAAAGCTTATGGTGGTGTTCAAGCTGTCGCTAAAGCAGCCAACCTGAATCCAACACAACTTTACCGTACACTTTCAGAAAAAGGTAATCCAGAGCTCCGTAGTTTAAATGTTTTGCTGCGTACTATGGGGCTTCGCCTGGCTGTACGACCTCTTGAACAACCCGTTCCACACATTTGATATCAGTGTTGAGTGTATTAAATACTTTCCACTCCTAAACAACAGTGTTTTACAGCAAATCATGATAATCTGCTATATATCTTCTTTATCCATATGGATGACGCCGTCTCCTTCGTCACATGCATTGGGAGGGACGTTTGGATCAAGGGTATCATCTTTGTCTGGTGTGGTATTGGCTACGTTTTTTGCAGCATCTTCTTGGGCTTTATCAAAAAGTTCGCAGTCTATTTTTGTTGTATAGCCCCCCGTCTTATCAAGCTTGTGTTTGACGCTTTTGATGCGCCATTCTGCTGGAATATAGGGGCGGAAAGGGGGCTCTTGAATAAGTTTTGCTTCTGCTTGCACAAAGGGATCACCACCGATATCACATGAGAAAGAAGATTTCCCACGCGATGATTTGTTGCGATAAGTAGCAATGGCCGCAACAGCTTCTGATTGGTTATGGTAAGTATATTTGAGTTCATGGAAAGGTTCTTTACCAACCTTAACTTCCTTTTTTTCACCAGTACGGATATCATGATAGGTGGCAAGGACACCGCCTTTTTTCTCTTGTTCTTGCTCTTGTTTTTCGGGTGTTTCTGCTGTTGTCTCTTCTTTAGGCAAATTGGGAGTATCACTTTCATCCATATGGATCACATCTTCGCCTTCTTCAATTTCCTCTGGTTCTCGTGCATCAGCGGCGGCTTTTTGGTCATCTCCTGCATCTGTTGCTAAGCCATTGGCGGCACCTGCTTCATCGCGTGCACTGTATTTAAAATCCCAAGAGGTACATTGTTTTTCATGAATAACAACGACGGGGAGTGTTTCACCGGTAATGGCTTTGCCTTCGCCTCGTTTGGCAAGCACCAATTTGCCATCAACAGGCTTTGCGACGGCATCATATTCTTCTGCAAGGCGTGTGGCAAAAGCCATATCGCTTTCTGCGGTTTGATCAATGTGACGTACGACAATTTTGGCAAGAGCAGGGTCAACTTTTGCTATATAGCCATTGCGCTGTGCTATCTCTTGAATGATACCCCCGAGGGTTTGTTGATGATAGGATTGGCTTTTGGGTGTTCGATAAGATGTGTTCATGGAGGCAGCGCGCCCTGTAACATTTAAGGTTTGTGGTGGACTGCTTACAGAGATTTCATCAATCAGATAGGCGCCCATATCGCGGTTTTTACCCCCTTCATAGCCAAGGGTGACAGAAAGGATAGTTCCGATGAGAGGAATATCAAGAAAGCCGTTATCACACTCACGGGCGCGGTCATCAAGCTCTATGGTAATACGATCACTTTTGTCTTCTGCTTCATCGGTAATTTCAATCGATAAGACATAGTCCATAAGTATGCGTGTAATGTCTTCTCCATTTGCCATCACTGTGCAAAAAGGTTTCATGATTGACTCCCCCAAATTCTAATGACCGGTGTGGCTTTAGGATAGGGGAGGACTGGCAAGAGGATTGTGATACCTGCTTTTAAGAGTGGTCCATAGTCTGCAAGACCAAAATTAGCTGCATAAACGCGTTCAACAGCAAGAGCTTGTTGACCCTTGGCATAATATCTCCAGCAAATAGCATCAACCATATCGCCTTCTTTTGTCACGTAAAGATCATTCATAGTTCTTCACCATATTCTCTCAAATTGACGGTAAATTCTTGTTTTTTTGGGTTACCATTTTTGTGAAAAATACTCTGTTTTTCTTTGACAGAAAGGATGACAAATTTGCCTAAAATCTTCCCCTGTCCTGTTACGAGGATATGAGGTCCCTCATGTGCCATTTGCCGCAAATATTCCAGTTGTCTATAACCGCCTTTAAAGTCTGGATAAACCACACCTGTTAGGGAAAATTCCGCATTGGCAACAGCTGGTAATTGAAGAGCAGCCTTGCGCCTCAATCGCCCTTGCTCGACCCATGGAATGTTATAGGTCATATCGAGGGCTTGATAAGCTGCTGTTTCAATGGAAAAGATAAAACGACCTAAAGCTAACATCATGATGATTAATCCGAAAGGCTAGAAGCGATAGCCAAACGCTGTTGTTTGGCATAGTGTTCAAGGGCTTGATTTACGGCGGCGCGGATTTCGTCTTTTAAACCATTGGGAACAGAAATATTTAAATTTGAAATCATCACGCGGGCATCGATTTCTACCGGCTTATGAACGGTAATGGGCTCTGGAACTTTGAAAGATTCAACCTTTACATTGGTCGCCTGCATTTGTCCTGTTTCGACTATGCCTTTATTAGAACTGCTCTTACCTTTTCCAGATGGAGCATTGGGAACAATGGCTGTATCAAGCATTTTTTTGACGGGAGCTTTGGTTTCATCGTTAAGGGTTTTAATGGTTTGGGTTGAATTTTTGTCGATTGTAGCCTTAAATCCTAGCTTTTCTCTCATCCAGTTTGGCATCCAACTGGTTAATCCATCTATATTGTTGCTAAACCAATCGGATAGAGCATTCCATTTGCTTTTGATGCCTTCCCAAAGTCCGTTAATCAGATTGGTTCCTGCGGCCATTAAATCGATCCCAAACAGCCATTTAATGAGGTCATTGATTTTTTTTGCAATCCAAGAGAGGGGTGAAAACTTTTTAAAGAGACTAAAGAGGTTATTAAAAACAGTACTACATAAGTTGGCAAAAGAATTCCACAAGTTGCGTAAGAAATTCATGACCGTATCCCAATTTTTGTAGAGCAGATATCCAATTCCAATAAGGGCTGCAATACCAGCCATTATCCAGCCTATGGGGGTTGTCATGATGGCAATACCAAGCGATATAAAAGCGGAACCAACAGCAGTTATTGCTGGAATAAGTGAAGCGACAAGACTTACCGCGAGACCGGCAACTGCGGAAGCAGCTGGAACCATTGCTGCAATGAATGATCCGATAAGAACGGCTCCAACTGCGGCTAAAGATGCTGCTACCCAGCCATTGAGTTTATCCCAACTTTTATAAAGTACAACGAGGATAGCAATACCGCCAATGAGCCAACCGATAGGGGTGGTCATCATAGCATAGCCAAGGCTAACAAACGCTACTCCTACGGCTGCTAATGCGGCAATGAGCGGACCAAAAATAAAGGAACCAAGGGCGACAAGACCCACTTTAAAAAGGGTTATTTCACCAATTAAGGGCTCTAGCCATTGGAACCAGCCTTTAATCCTCTCTGTGAGATCACTGATACCTTTTCTTAAATCAGAGGTAGGATTAAGCAAATCTTGCAAGACTTGTTTTAAGGTTTTAGCCCAGCTTGCCACGGTTGTTTGAATGAGGTCACGGTTTTCATCAATCAATTTTGAAAATGCATCAATTAAATCATTGATCACGGGCATGAAGCGTGCGCCAATAAAGTTTGCGATACCGCCTATTTTTTTCTTAAAAGCACCAAGCTTATCACTTAAATCTGCTGCATAGCGTGCAACATCGGCACCAAGGAGCCATTTTCCTTTTCTCGCCTTTGCAAAGAGTTCTTTAATGGGCGCCATGCCTTGTGAGAGCATGGATGCCATCTCTTTACCATCTCCACCAAACAGTAAGGCAGCAATGTGCTGTCTTTGTGCTTGATTTTTCATCTTACTCATTTTTTCGGTAATTTCTTCTAGTAAGAGAGAATTTGATTTGAGTTTGCCAGAAGCGTTTTTGACAGAAATGCCGAGCGCTTCAAATCCCATCATGCCTCTTTTTTGTCCGGCATATGCTTGCGCAGAACGCCTATTTAAGGTTGCCAAGGATTGTTGAAAGAGTTCAGCAGAATATCCTGAATTATCGGCTGCATCACCCCATAACTGAAGGGCTGTGACACTCATTCCTAAATGGCGTGAGGCATGGTAGAGACTATCACCCATATGCATGGTTTTCATGGTAACGGCGGTCAAGCTTGCCACAAGACCACCCCCAGCAAGCCCTAAGACACCGGTAAAGACCGAAGCACGACTTGCAGCTACACTAAGAGCCCCTTGAACGCCGTGAAGGCTTTTTGTCATGTTTTTTACAGCAGCAGAAAAGCGCGGAATACGCAAACTATGGGATAATGTTTTTGATAAATTGTCGAATTCCTTTTGCACACGTTTTAAAGGCACGGTGAGTTTGTCTTCAAGAGACAACTTGACCTTTGCATCGGCAACTTTTTTACTCATTTTGTCTTATACCTTTCTGCTGCTTGTTTTCGCCAAAAGAGCAACTCTCTTGGTTCCATTTCCATCATCTCTGAAAGAGACCAATGGAACACAATGGCAATATCGGCAATCAGTTTAGCGGCGGTTTCCCAGTCAAGGTTTCCCGCCGTTTGATAAAAGATTCCAAAATTTCTCCAATACTCGATAAGTCATTGATATCGAGTTCACTGATAGCGTCATGTGGCCATTCAGAAAGGCGTGCAATCATAGCGATTGTTTGCTCTACACCTTCTTTTTTATCAATAGCTTGCAAATCTTTTGTTTTGGGGCGGCGTAAAGTAATTTCGGTGTGTTCTTTTCCTTCAAAGGTAATAGGGATAAGCAATTGATGGGTAACACTTTGTTGTATAGTCATTTTATAATCCTATGTTTTCTCTGTGGCCTGCGAGTTGATTGACGCCATTGAATTTTCTAACTAAGTTGGGAACATCTATCTCAACAATTTCAACGTCCTTTTGCACATATTTGAAATATTGCAATGTGAATGTCGCTGTAGAAGTTGCTTTGCCTCCCGGTTGCCATTCTGCCATTTCAAAGCCTTTGCAAAGTCCTCTCATGGTAATGACAACCCCTTCTGCGGGTGTGCCTTGGGCTTGCATTGAACTGCGCAATGAGATGTCAACATCTGTGCGTCCCAACAGCGCCATTAATTCTGGAGAACAATCAGAAATGGTCATGGTAAGGGAGAGAGTTTCAAGACCAAGATCAACCTCAATGGCACTATCCATGCCGCCGCCGCGATAACTTTCAACGACCAAATTCAAGTTTGGGAGGGTGACGCTTTCACACTTTGCTTGATAGGGAATACCGTCGACAAAAATGTTAAAATATTTCAAAACTCTTGGTAAAACAGGGATAGTCATTAAAAGATCTCCTCTAGGTAATCATTGATGATTTGTGAACGGAAGGTGATGTGTTCTGCAGGTGTTGTGGGCGTGAATTCCACATTGAAATAGACTCTGCCATCTTCAATAGCACTTGCTGTGTTAAGCTCTAGATCTGGTGTACAGCGTCCGCCAAGAATGGCGCCTTGTGCTTTTAAATCACGCAAATAAGCATTGACGCTTTCACTCACATCATTCAGATAGGTCTTTTTGATATTGCGGTCGACCGCCCATAGATGTCCGCGTAAAATGGCATCATTGATCATATCTGCGGTGCGTACTACCGATAAAAAGGCAAATTTTGTATCGCTTGAAAGGGTGCGATTGCCCCAGAGGCGATAACCGTTTTCACGGATGATGGTGGTGATGTTTTGTTCGTTAAGAAGGTTAGCGCGGCTTGCACGATCACCAATAGAAAAATCAATGGGGCGCGCAGTTCCTACAATCCCATTGATCACTTTATTGGAAGGGGAATGCCAAAAACCATTAGCAAAATCATTTTTAGCAATGACCCCAGCAACCGCTGCACTTGCTGGCTCTTCTAAGATTTTTCCATTACGATTGACCTTTATAAATGGATCAATGAGAAGGGCGCGTTTTGAATCAAAATCCTTTGCTGCGCTAAGGGCTGCTTCATCTGTTGTGTTTGGGGCATCAATCACCACAATAGCGCGCAAACGCTCGGCAATGCCAATCAGTTCTGCTGCAACGGGGTTAGAGGTTGTACTGCTCTCAGTTTTGGCGCTATCACTCGTTCCATCAGTGGTTACACTGGAAGGGCGTTGATGGGTAAAGCCTGGAGCAATCAGAATACGTGGTGTTTGTCCCACAACAGATTGTGCTCCAATGAAAGCATGAACACCTTCATAGGCGCCATGTTCGTTCACACCACCTAGAATATTGGTGAGTGTTGCTTCTTCATTGTCTCCTTCTTTCACACGGATAACGACGACAATGGCTCCCACTTGCTTGAAAATAAGATCAAGGGCATTGGGTAAAGTACCGCGTCGTTTGCCTGTTTTGTCCAGTTTTGCCGCTTGTGAAAGAGAGCCTGCGACCAAAACCGGTGTGTTAAGAGGAAAGGCTTGTTCATCTGCATCGGGTGCTGTGCCGATAATTCCGATAACGCCAGACTGAACTGCACGAAGGGGGCGTGTGCCGTCATCAACCTCGATGACTTCAACACCGTGTAGAAAACCTGTTGCCATTTTATGCTCCTTTAAAATAGTGGTGAATTAAAATGAATATAAAAAAATGAGAGGTGCAAGCCGCTCTTGAGAACGACTTGACAAAATATTTAAAACCGTTAGATTCATACAAAGGTGCCTCAAAAACACCTTAAAATACCAAGCGGATGAACTACCGACATAGTTTATTTTCCGCACATTAAAGGCTTTGACTCATTGTATGTTACATGCATATAATGGTCTCGTCGGGTGTGGTTACGCTATACAATACCCTTTTAGGGGAAGGCATAACGACGGACTTGGTACCGTGTTTTTGAGCACCCGGCATTCTTTTGAGAGTGTCAATCAAAAACAATCTATTACCAAGGAGTTCATTATGAACACTCTTATAGAAATTACAGAAAATGTTGCTAACGATGCAACAATTCAAACTATGTCTAGCATTGAAATTGCGGAGTTATGTAGTAAGAAGCATAAAAATGTTATGCGCGATATTAAGCAAATATTTAGCGAGCTCAAATTTGAGCCGGCTAAATTTTTAAGTAATTATATTGATGAACAAAGAAAAACACGCCCTTGTTACAACCTTCCAAAGCGTGAATGTTTAATTCTTGTATCCGGTTATAACACTGCCTTACGAGCGAAAATAATTGACCGTTGGCAAGAATTGGAAAAGCAAGTCGCTGTTCCACAAGTTGATTACTCCAAACCCGAAGCCTTACTTGGTGTCTTGAATCACTTACAAAGCCAAATCGAGCAGAAAGATCATGTTATCGCAGAACTAACACCAAAAGCAGAGGCTTTGGATGGTTTAAAGCGTTCGGATGGTTTGTTTGGTCTTATTGAAGCAGCAAAGATGTTAGAGATACGACCAAAGGATTTAAACGATTATTTGCGTAAGCATGATTGGGTCTATCGGCGTGCTCCAGGGGCGCCTTTGTTACCTTATCAAGATAAAATCAAGAAAGGTTTTATGGATTGCCCTGCGATTACCATTCAAAGACCGGATGGGACAGAAAAGGTCCTCCCTTCAACAAAAATCACCTCCAGAGGTTTGGCATGTTTAAGAGAACAAATCCATGGAGGTGTGCAATGAATACCAGTATAGACTTTTTATGTGATTTGTGGATGGCGTTGTATCAGTTTTCTGATCGTGATGATATTGAAGACAAGGCTTTTAATACTCTTATTGAGACTATGGATGCAATAGAAAAAGCTTTAATATTAAAGCTTCAAGATGAAACCCCAAATGCACTCAAAATTTTGGCAATGATTACAAATTTTGGAACTTTAAGACCACCTCCGATTATAGAGTCTTTGTTAAAATCTTACGAACCCAATTTAGACAGCCCCATTAAAAAGGTTGCTTAAGGTAAAATATAACCTCTCTTCCCTGCTTCTAAGTGGGGAAGAGTTTATTAGATTCCCTCTGAGAACGGCTTATTCCAATTACAAAAGGGTACTTTTTTCTCCAGTACGTTGTAAAAAATCTTTACATAATACATATTATACGTACAATACGTATTATCTATTAAAGGGCTGTACTGATGAAAAAATATAGTTTTACAGATGTAAATCGCGGGGCAGGCGATATTTTAGACGAGGCGATGTCAAAGCCTGTTGCTTTAACGAAACGAGGGCGTGAAAAAATCATTATGCTTCCTGTTGATTTATATCATGAATTAATAAAAGCGCGCTCTCACGCACAATCTTTTTCTTATGCAGATGCACCTCAAAGTATATTAGACGATTTAGATCATGGTTTAGATGACATTTTAAATAGTGATGAACATGTTTAAAGCGGGGGATGTTGTTCGATATTATTATTTATGGCACGAACAAGCGCAAAACGGTGAACATTCGGGGCGTAAAGCGCGTCCTTCGTGCGTTATGGTCAAAACTGAAAAGCATCTTTTTTTGTTTCCTATCACTTCTCAAGAACCTCATGATTTGCAGTATAGCGTAAAGGTACCTGAGATAGAATGTCAGCGTGCGGGTTTGCAAAAGCAATCTTGGGTACGTGTTGATGAATTTAATGTTGTTCCTTGCGAATCTTTGTTTGACTTTGAAGATTTGAAGCCACAAGGGCGTTTTAGCCTTGCTTTCATGCGTAAAATTGCAGTTAAAATTAAAGAAGTTAAAGCAATAAAATCACTTAGGAAAGTTTCTAGAGATTAAGTCACAAAGTCAAACAGCGTGGAGTATCGGAACTTTGCTAACATCTGTTTCACGCTCTGCATGCCAAGCATCATAATTGGCTTGCATACGTAACCATATGCCTGCTCCATTCCCAAACATCTTTCCAAGACAAGCCGAAAGAGAAGGGGAGATAGGCTTTTTTGCCTTTAGAATATCGCAAAGATGTTGGTGTGATATACCGAGCATTTGTGCGATTTCTGAATTTGTTTTTCCAGTTTCTGGAATAATATCTGCTAAAAGCTCTCCTGGATGAGTAGGGCAGCGGTTTTTATCTCTTTGTGCAGGAATGCCATTCATAATTGTATCCTTTCTTCATAAAGCGAATACGAAGTTTAAATTCTATTGCCATTTTTCTCTCCAAATCAATGAAGAGACAATAACAAGTATCACCATGCTCCATAAGACTGACAGTGTCAGTCAAAAAAAGCCCTTTAAAAGAGCGATAAAAGAGCTTTGAAAATATATAAGTTCTTATACAAAAACCTTTAATTTAACTGCGCCATCTCCACCCCGTCCAGCGCCACTTGCTGTTCCATCCTCGCCATCTCGATACCCGCCGCCACCGCCACCGCCATTGCCTAATTCAGCACCATTTCCTCCATTGCCACCATACTGGCTTTTTCCACCATTACCTCCATTATTAGGTACATGACCACTACCTCCACTACCACCCCCACCTGCACCACCATAGCTACTATCCCCCCCATTACCACCACGACCATTATTGGTACCACCGCCACCGCCTCCTCCTCCTTGCCATGCATGGCTTTTTCCTGAAAAACCACTCTCGTTGTTGGAAATATAGCCACTACCACCTGAAACGCCACCGCCACTATTCCCACCAATATAACCGTTATTCCCCTTACCACCTCGTGCTGTAAGAATAGAACCAACTAGCGTATTACCACCATTAACACCATTTCCATATCCGCCTTTTCCAATAGTCACTACATCATTATTTTGTAATTGGCGTTTTTGAATCTTTAAAGAAATACATTCACCACCACCTCCTCCTCCACGTTGGCCTCCGCTACCTCCTCCTCCCCAAGCCATGATTTCAATATCAGTGTCATCTGTCACCCCATCAGGCCAAGGAATATTACCACTCTGCAACATGGTGATTTCAATGTATTCTTCTTTACGCTTTTTGATTAAAGCATCTAAAAGAGCATCCACTTGCGCCTTGGTATAAACAAGATCACCATCGACTCTCAAAGGTCCTTTAAGCGAGCTTCCGCTTGTACTTAAGTTAGTGACCACTTTATTGTTATGGGTAATATTCAATGTTGAATTGCCCAACAGTTCCAAATCGCCACTCATGGTGACTTTGTTGGTAAATTTATTATAACTTTGCCATTCATTGGCTTGTTTTAAGCGCCCATAGCTGGTCAGATCTTCGTTAATCTTGGCTCTAAAGTCATCCAATCCCACAATATCTTCGGTTTTGTGTTGATGTGACCCTAACAGAGATATCGCACTACCAAAGGTAAAATTATTGTTGCCTGATTTATAAAGCACATAGTTGTTTGCGGCATCTTTTGCCCCTTCGATATCGCCTAAATCGGCAAAAGTGAAGGTTTTATTCGCTGCCATTTTGCCATTAAGAGCAGTTTCTAGACCCGTCACATCGCTTATGGTATGTGTATGCTTTGAAGGGGCTTTTTCGTCTGTTTTTTCCACAATAGCTATAAGGGCTTGATCAAGTTTGCCTAAATTTTCACGTAAAATGGGGAATTCAGAACTGATAAAGCGTCCTTCTTTGGGTAATTCCATGTCGAGTTTTTTAGTTTTTGTCATCTCTCATTCTCCCATTATATGATACCGGCGCCAAAATCACACACCATGGACCGTGCCGCAGGTCCACCGGTAAGGGTAAGTTTAAGGCGCGCTTGTTTGGCAGTTTTGTCGCTGCTAACAAATTTACGCTCTGTCCAAAGAGGCTCCGATAACTGTTCTGTCTCGTCGAGTTTCAAAGGCGTAAAAGCACCATCATCCAGTTGCATCTCGAGGGTGAATGAAGAACCACCCGGCAAGAAGGTTTTGATATAGCTGGTCAATCTTGCCTTTTCCCCAAAGGCAAAAGCCCGTGTGACATAGGTTGCTTGCCTGTGAATCTTTCCTGCAATCAATTGCACAGGGGCAAATAAGACGGGCGAGAGCTTCTCTGTGCCTTTAAGAATGGCGCGAAGCTTGACTTTTTCACTGATATATTCGGTCAGACTAAGCAATTGAAAGGGCAGCAGTTGATAAACTGTACCGTTGTTTCTTTCAATTTCAAAGATGACAGAACAATCGCTTGAAGGCAATTCAATGGCTGCACGGATTTGCAAATCAGAGCAATCCACAAGATCAAAGCTGCCTAAATCCACCGTTTTTTCTGTTTGCCTATAGCGGGCGGCCAACACCCGAAAGGCTAATGCCTCATCTTGGTGCGCTGTCCAGCTCTGCGCATTAACAGAGGAAAAGCGCGGTCCCGTCACATAAGGGTGGCTTGAAACATATCTTTGGTGCTCTTTATCAAAATCCCCAAGTTTGGCAAGTGAAACAGAATGATCCCCATCATCAGTTTTAAGCACAAAGGCGGTCAGACGATCATCGGGCACTAACAAAGGAACAGCGTAGCGTGCGCTCGCCCAGCCGGTTTTAGCGCCCTTCATGGAATAGGAGGTTTGGGCTTGAATATCGGCGGTAGGATAGCCGTTTTCGGTGGTCACCAAATCAATGACGAGATCATGGGCTTGATTGCCAATTTTACAAAGATGGAAATCAATCCCAGTGATTTGCCGTGTTTCATCGGGGGTAAAGACTTGCGCTTGCGGGTCAAATTTTGTCCAGATTTTTACCGTGGTGGTACGTCGCATCACTTTTACATCAATCACCCCTTGACCGGTAAAAAGCCCCGTTGCTGTTGTTCCACCTTTCCCTTGTGCCACAACATTTTTTGTCCCAGCGGGAATGTTTGGAGGAATCTTGAAACTCCCTTCAAGGGTGCCTTTGCTATCGGCACTAAGGCGGCTTGTTGGCAAGACATTCACACCATCAAAGGTAAGACTGTCCAAGATTTCGCCACTGCCAAAGCCTTCAATCTTAAAGTTCAACTTAATTTGTCTTAAAAAGTCGATTTGCTCCCTCGTTGTATTCACCAAATCATCACTGATTTCTGTCTTAACGATGCTTCTCCCACGGTTCCAGCCCATATTGAGTTGATTGGTCACACCAGAGAGCCAATCGGTGCGTTGTTCATGCCAAAAGTCTGTCGCGGGGGTAAGGGTGACGGTTCCAGGGAGAGGCGCAAAATTTTGATAAGGATTGATCTTTTCACAAGCGGTTGTCAATTCTTGCGCAATGATCACTTCATTGGTCCAGTCAAGGGTGACAGGGGTGTTCAAGGGGGCAGTATAAAAAGTTGGGTCAATGGCAAGCTGTAAAATACCGTTTCCCACAGCCCCTGTTTGTTCAAAACCTTCGTCTCTATAACTGTCATCGAGAAAAGGGTCTGCAAACATGCCTTTTTTGGCAACAGGCTCTTTGGAATCCACATTGCTTTTAATGCGCTCTAATTGCATGAGGCGGTCAAGGGAGAGCACCCGTTGAAAATAACGCCACATCTCATCATAGGGGGCAACACGTGTGCCATCATTTTTCACACGCGGTACATCAATCCAGTTATTGGTAATGGTGGCAAGGGAGAGCACATCTTCAGGAACGCTTGGCGCCATAGGTTGGTCTGTCGAAACACCTTTGATATAGACAACATCACCTCCTGTATTCAGTCCAATACGGTCAATGCGGGGGAGTTTATAAGAGTAATTCACAATAATATCACCTCCCTCAGCACCTCCTGAGACAGTGATTTCTTGTGCTGTGACTTTATCAGCCTTCACATTTGCACGGTATCGATAGGTTACTTTATAGCTACTGCCAGGGAGAGGTTCGTCGCCAACGGGAGCCCAATCAATGGTGTCTCCGGTTTTTTTAAAATCCTTGCCTTCTTTAAATTCTTTGTTCCCTTGCACAATTTTAAGAAAAGCAGTGATACTTTTATCGGGAACGCCGTCACGCCCAGATGTAATAGCCCCGCGGGTCACATAAACGGTTTTTTCTTTCGTCAATAAAATGGAATGAACAGCCGCAATGGGGGTGTAATAAGTTTTAAAAGTAAAGCTTGTTTTGCCTTTTGGGGGCGCGAAAATATGGGTTTCACTAGGAACCACGCTTGTCGAAAAGTCCTCTTGTTCTTCATGGCGCAAAGCGGCTAAGCGCTTGCGTTTAAAGCCATTGATATTGGCTTCTCCCTCTTGGATACTGAACACTTGCTTTTGTGCCTCTTGTCCCAAAGCTGTGACACGGCAACCATTCACGATATAATGTCCATGGGCGCGGTCATACGTCGCAATAGCTTGCATGGCTGGTTCAAGTAGTGAGGGTGATTTTTGATCAATGAGAACACCATCTTGCAAAATATAAACCGGAAAAAATGTGCCTTGCTGCCCATCATCTTTGAGAGCCCAAACAAGTTTTGCCACCTCACGGGCGGCACCTCCCTCTCCTTCTGCTAAAGACCCTGGAACTTGTCCTAAGAGCTGTGGATCATCTTCATATGTCATCCAGCTTTTTTGAAGCTTCACACCGATTTCCATCCGTCCAACCATGGAAACATTCTCTAAGACGGCATTTGAGACAGGAAAAATATCGCCGGCGATATAAATCTTGCCCTCTGTTAAAGTGACGGTTTGCTTATCTTTATTGACAAAGGCGTCCGCCCGTTCAACACGGTCTCCTTCTTGTGCCACAAGGCGCCCCAAACGGTTATGGCGCCCCCTTATGATGGTTTGCATTTCATTGAGTTCAGCTGATTGCAGAAAAGGGCGCTGTCCATAAAACACAACGCTTTGTTGTTCATCTTTGCCAACGGATCTGTCAATTGCAAAAGGCAAGCCACTTTCATGCTTCATATTAAAACCTCAATAAAATCTTGAATTGTTCGCGAACATCTGCGCGCAAAGGAATATCGACGGGTGTTTTGAGAATCTCCACACCGCTTGTTAATTCATCATTTCCTAGCCAAAGTTTACCAGGAGGTGTCTGCTCTGCTGGCGTGCCATGAACGAGGAGGGAAATGGAGGCGGCTTGTTTGTCTTCAACATCCCGAAAATCGGTGCGCGCTGCAAGAAACAGCATGGTGCCAGTTTTCGAGGGCTTAAATCTGTTGCCACAATGGCTGTAAACATCCTCTAAAGCTTGTTCAACAGGCGCTACAGTATAGCAGCGGCGATAGCCAATCAGAGCATTGTCTGGATCTCTTAAAGCAAGATAAAGGGAACGGTTTTGGAACCACTCTGCCATCAATATATCGCGTTCGTGTTTTTTAACCGAACACCACGGAAAATTTGCCAAATCCCAGGGATAATCAAGTTTCTCCCAACTTAACTCCTCATCGAAATCATCAATCCAGTTACCAATCAATGTGCCTTCTTCTTTTGTGAGAACGTGATTGATTTCTGTTGTGCGTCCAAAGGAAAACAGTGTGCCAAGAGCTGTTACGGGGATGCCACTCTCAAAATCCAGCATGCACTCATCAAGCCTTGACATATTAGCTTCCATAGCCCCCACATCATAACCAATGACACCGCGGCGAAAATCAGAACGCAAACTTTTGGAAAGGTCGACAATCGCTTCAATCGCCTCAAGATTACCTCGTTCAGGCAATTGGTCAAATTCAAGTTGGAAGGAATTCCACCATGCACGCTCTGTCCACGCGGGTGTAAAGTGTACTGAGAGTCCAAGCCATTGAAGACCCCTATCGACGGCGGCTACAGAGCCACGTATCCGCTGCCATTGGAGACCTTGGTCAAGAAGATCATAGAGGTTTGGAACATAAGGGGTAAGTTCACCAAGCCCATATTCTTCAATCAACCATGGCAAGAAACGGGGAGGGCGTGTGATGAGTTTAGAGCGTGAAATCCCCAAAACAGAACCATCAACATCTTGATGAAAATCGCAAACATCAGCAAGACACCTTTCAAATTCCGTTGCATTTGTTGGGAGTAAAGCACCACCCATTAGCGCGCCCGCCCTTTAAAGTTTAAGGTAACCTTGCCAATGGATAATACTTCCTCATCACAAACGGCATTATCTGTTGTAGGTTCAACGGCAATGACTTTTTGCACACCAGAGATCATCAGTTTGGAAATCCACCACGAGAGGCTTAATTCACGCCCAAGGGCTTGTTCTTGTTTCCAAGCGGTACGTAAATGTGCCTCCATTTGGGTTAAAACGGTCAGTGCCGTTTCTGGTAACAGCCAAACATCTGCTGTTAAGTCCACAACTTTTGCAACAGCCGCATGCACAAGAATGGTGTCATTGGTCATGATGACATTTTTATCGTGAAGGGCTTGTGAGACTTTATCTAACAGGTCTTGGCTTGCTGTTTCTTCTTCTTCATTGTTGCCAAAAAGTGCAACATGAATGGTTGGGTTTTTCCCCTTCCGGTAAATAATGGCATCTTTTACGCGGTTATCTGCGGATAAAGCAATAAATTTGTAATAAGGCTCTGTTCCACTGCCTTTGCCACTGCGGGTGTGAAGTCTTATGCGTTCACGGTATCTGTCATCACTCTCGCCGTCCATGCGTTGAACACCATGCCAATCGCCTAAAGCATCAAGAGCCTCCTCTTTTGCAAAATCAAGAATATTATTGCGTGCTGCCTCATTAATGCGTTGTCTTAAAAGCAGTTCTCGATAGCTAAAAGCCTCAATGATTTTTAAAGCGGGATCACTTTCTAAAAAGATATAGCTGGGCAAAAGTTCTTTTAAATGTTCAATATTTGCCGCGCGGATTTCTTCAAAGGAAAGCTCTGAGATGATTTCGGGATTGGCAAGGCTTTTCATTGTATCAGCACTCCTTCCATGGTAATGGGTTTGCCGGATGGCAAATAGATGCCTGCAAAGGATAAGGATACTTTTCCATCATCACACATTTTACAGTCAATCTTTTGGAGCTTAAAACGGGGTTCCCACTTGTCTAACGCTTCAGCAACGGCGGCATAAAGGGCAACGGTAAGCGCATTATTCACTGGTGCATCAATGAGTTCCGCAATGCGTGAACCGTAATCACGCCGCATCACCCGCGTGCCAATCCGTGTTGTTAAAATATCAAGAATTGATTGGCGCAAATGATCAATACCGGAGAGGGGCTTTCCTGTTGTGCGGTCCATTCCACTGTTCATTTTGGACCTCCTGTCATGGCGCCACCAGGAGAAACACCCCCATGAACATGGGTTGCTCCTACATTGGTGCCATTATGCTTTAAGTCACTAGAATGAAGAGCAATGCCATCATCACAATGGAGTGAAATTCCCCTGCCTGCTTTCAGAGCAATGGCTTTTTCTGCGTTTAAATTCAGATCACCTTGTGCGGTAATTTTGATGCCTTCTGGTGCTTGCAGCTCTAATTTCTTGCCATCTCCTTTTATCGACACACCATCAGAAATCGTGAGATTAAACTTTCCTCCTGATGTGAGATTAAGGGTATAGCTATTTTGTTTATCATCATATTCAACGGTAGTGCCATCCGGATAAAGTGTCTTATGGATATTGCCTTTATCGGCGGCTTGGTTTGCATCCGTGTGGAGTGAACCAACAATTATCCCTTGTGATAAATCGCCTGATGAAGAGACGACAACGACTTGCTCTCCAACATCACGTCCTTCATAAGAACAGGTTTTACCGGCGCGGGCTTGTGTATCTGGAATCCAATCACTGATCAGATGACCACTCTTTACCCGATAGCGTGCATTTTTATGGTCGACATGGCTAATTTTCCCAACCACCACCATATTGGCCACGCGTCTTTTTAAATCGGTAATCTCTTTATCGCGCCGCTCTAACATGGGAGTCCTCAATTTTTGCGTATTTGTCTTCATTTCCCACACCGGTTTCGGGTTTAAAACCGACAAGAGGTTCAACAATTCCTGTGGTTGCATTTCCTTCATGAGGGGAGGGGATATTAGTCACATAAGTGACTTCAAAGGTTAAAATGGCACCATGGAGCGCTAGCGCCCCGTTATCGCCAAAGGCAAAAGCAATATTTTGCAAGCGGCACGTCTCAACAGTATTGTTAAGATTGGGATTGGCATGGAAAATCTTCTCAACTTGCCAAGCTAATTGATCAACACAGCCAGCTCCGTTTTCTTGTGTGCTATAACATTCAACATCCACTGTTAAGACGCGCCGCCTTAAGCCAAAATCATGTCCATCCTCAATGGTTTCGTTTTGCGTTGAGATATTAATGGCCGGCATTGTTTCAATAAATAAGTTGAAGTCACGCATATTAAAAACATTATCGCCAGCAGCTGTCTTTGCTGCTTTGATCAATCCAACAAATGTTTCTCTTATCGTTTCGCGCGGATGCATAAAGGCTCCTGTGGAGTAGGCATATAAATGATTGACTAGTATTAATAATAATACTATTATTGGTTATGAGTAATAAAGTTGAAAAAATAATCAGCTTGATGAAAGCATCACCAAAAAACATCAAGTTCTCAGATTTGTTGGCTGTGTGTATCTATTTCTTTGGGGAACCAAGGAACAATGGTTCAAGTCATTTTGTTTTTAAAACCCCATGGGTAGGAGATCCTCGTGTCAATATTCAGAAAGGTTCTGGAAATAAGGCAAAAGTCTATCAAGTTAAGCAGGTTTTACAAGCAATAGAAAGGATAAAACATGAACAATAATCATTATACCTATCGTGTTTTTTGGTCACCAGAAGATGAGGAATATGTTGGTTTGTGTGCAGAATTTCCATCCCTTTCATGGTTAGATGCTCAAGCAGAGAAAGCTTTAAAAGGTATTATGGACCTCGTTTCCGAAGTTGTTGAGGATATGCTCCATAATGGAGAACAAGTCCCGATACCTTTGTCATATGGCAAATATAGTGGTAAGTTTCAATTAAGAATACCACCAGAACTTCACAGACAACTTGCAATTCAAGCAGCGGAAAATGGGGTAAGCTTAAACAGATACATTTCTTCTAAACTTTGAAACTTTTAAAGGTTTATATGTGCCAAAAGAAGATTGATTTTTATGAAAACCTCTCAATTAAAACAAATGCCCGTTTTTAAGACGGATGAAGAAGCAGAGAACTTTGTTGATACTGCCGATCTTACAGATTATGACTTAACGGGTTTTAAGTCTGTTCACTTCGAATTCTTACCTAAAGAAGCCTCTTAACCACCTCCCCACCTTTGAAGTGGGGAAGGGGAATGTTTTTACCTTAAGCAACCTTTTTAATGGGGTTCTCAAAATTGGGTTCATAAGCGCGCAATAAAGAATCCATGCTATGCGGTAACTCTGAATCTCCAAAATCTGTAAGAACTGTTAAGATTTTAAGTGTACTTGGCATCTCATTTTGAAGCTTTAAAATCAAAGCTTTTTCTATGACACTCATAGTATCCACCAGAGCTGTACAATCTTTGTCGCTCACATTTTCATCATTAGAAAATTGAGACAATGCTATCCATAAATCGCATAAAAAGTTAGTATCGATCTTCATTGTACACCTCCATGGATCTGCTCTCTTAAACATGCTAATCCTCTGGAGGTAATTTTTGTCGAAGGCAGTATCTTTTCTGTACCATCTGGTCTTTGAATGGTAATCGCAGGGCAATCCATAAAACCTTTCTTGATTTTATCTTGATAAGGCAACAAAGGCGCTCCTGGAGAACGTCGATAGACCCAATCATGTTTGCGCAAATAATCGGTCAAATCCTTTGGTCGTACCTCAAGTATCTTTGCAGCTTCAATAAGACCAAACAGCCCATCAGAACGCTTTAAACTTTCCAAAGCCTCTGCTTTTGGCTTGAGTGTACTCACCTCATTTCTTAAATCTTCTAATTGATTGATACTCTCTAAAAGGAGTTGTTTAATCGTAAGCGGATTTGCCAAAGCATTGGCAAGATTTATTTGGGGTGTTGTTACTTTTTTCAAAAGCTTTTCACATTTGATAAAATATTGACGCGCTTCATGTCCTTTATCATTACGCTCGATCATGGAAAGGTGTTTTGCCATGTCTAAGGTAATATGGTACTCTTTTACCTTTCCACCGTTTTCTAAATTTTTAGAAAGCGTTATAAAGTTTATATTTTCCAAAAACTTACATTCTTTAATGCGATTTTTAATCCAATTATTAAAGCGGGCTTTTATCTCTAAAAATGCGTGCAATTCGCGTGCGTTAACAGTTTGAACAGTTTCTTGTCCGATCACTTGTTCCGATATTTTAATGAGAGCCATTGTGAACTCCTTGTGGGTTAGATGTTTGTTAATGACACTCTAAAAAGAGTGCCGGGTGCTAACAAACACGGCCACAAGCCCGTCGTTACACTTTCCCCATAAGGGTATTGTATAGTGTAACTACATCCGACAAAATTGTTATATGCCATAAGCATACAATGAGTCAAAGTCTTTAATTTGCGGAGAAAAGATTGTTTCGGCAACCAATAAGCTAGTTGTTTGTAAGTGTTTCTTAGACAGATGATTCAATAATAGACACATTGGTATCATCTTATTAAGAGGTGTCTTAAATTTTTTAAAAATATGATGAAAGCGTCTTTATTTTGTTTGCCGACTCACATTAAATCCATTCGCTTTTTATTTATAGCGGAGGGGAGAATAATGCTCGACATACTTGATGTAATTGCAATGATCGTATGTTCGTTGTTGTTATCGGTGATGGTTGTCGGACTTGTTTTAGTGTGTATCAAAAAATGGCGCAAAAACGGATTAAGAACTCTTGGCATTGGGGTTTTATTATTTCTCGGCTCTGCAGTATTAGGTGCGGTTTTTTTTCATAAAATCGAATCAGATCAAGTTGCATACAATAATGAATTTTTTTCCTCTTCCTCGACTTTATTAATAAATATTGCTACTCAAAATGAAAGCGTGACACGGGCACTACTTGAGAATACTGATAAGCAAAGTATCTATGTTCAAGATAAAAAGTCAGACGAAAATAATGGTCTAGGTTTTTGGAGATGGTTTTGGTTAATTTTCTTCGCGTTTATTGCATTATCTATTTTTGTTCATTGGCGAGATAAACGTAAAAAACGTTTTAAAGAAAAAGTTTCAGAGCAGGCTTTAATACCTCCTCCCCATATCCATCCCTCTTCTGATTTATCAGTTGTTAATAGAATGTCGCCGGTACTTGAAAAAAAACGGTTAGAAAAGAGGGTACAGATCTTTCTCCTTTGTGCTCTATTGATTGGGAGCATTGTCGTAATAATAAGTATCACACTATGGTTATTAGTGCCAATACTTATCGTTTTAGCTTTGATTATCCCTGTCTATATTGCAAGTAAAAAGGAAAAACGCTTTGAAGAAGAAGTGGCTTTGTGGCAATCAGATATTCCTCCTTCTAATTTTGAGGAAGCATGTGAAATGTTTCAAACACTTGACGCAAGTGAATATGGTTACCGTTTAGCACGCAATGAAAAGCTGTTGGGAGTTCAAGAACGCGTTACCTTCAATATTGGCGAAAATGCTTCACTTTTAGGACGTCTTTTAGTAACAAATCAAGCTATTGTATTTGAAAGCCCTGAAGATAATGAAAGAACTACTTGGGCAAGAATTGCATCAGTATCTATAACATATCAAGGATGTCACATCAGTCATCGTACTGGCGCACCATGGGATTACAGATTTAAGGCTATTCCAAATCCAAGGTTTGCAGCAGTGGTTAGAGTTCTTGGGCAAGCTTATTGATTTTAAAGGTATACCATATAAATCTCCCTTACTTTATCTCCCGCAGAATAAGCTTATACATACCGGATTCAGAGGCTTGTACCTCTGTGACCACGAAGTGGTCTTGAGAAGTATCTTTAGGAGAAATGACCACAACACTATCTTGAGGCTTTGGGGGGAAGCCGCCGATATCATGGATACAGACATCAAGTTCTTTTCTAGGTACTGTTGTGGGAATTCTCCCACCAGCGTCCGATTCTGAATGTTTAATGCCGTAAATCGCTGTAATCCGAAACGATTGTTGATTGTCTTTTCGCGTGTAGATGACGGGTTGCCCAAAGGTATTGCGTACATCTTTAATCATTTTGTTGAGCAACCCGTACCATTGCATGTTATTTTCCTCCACTGACCGCTTTAAAGAGCATTTCAGGGCGTGTGCAGATGTAAAGCGGATAGCTATAGACCTCTGGTTTTACCCATGCATTACGGTCGTGATCAACGATCAGCATGGTGTAGAGAGGTCTTCCAACGGTATTGGCAAAATCCAAGCTTTCTCCCGGTGCAAAGGTTTTTTGGAAAACCCCAGGCGCATTAGCAGGAAAGAATTGGCATTCATCAGGTTTAATGCCTATGGCGCGTTTTGTCCCAGCTTTTGCACTCACATTATAGTTATGAATACTCCGGTAATTAATGAACGTAACACCCGCAAAGTCAAAACTACCAAAGCTTCCAGAACCAATGGCACTTGGTGTTGCAACACCTCCAGCACTATTGAGTGTTTGTGCAAGCGCTGTATTGAGATAGGTTTCACGAATTGTCTTATGGTTTTTCAATTTGGAAAAGAATTCATTTCCACAAAGCCCAATAATCCGTGAACGATCAGAAAATGCCCCCTTTGAAGCCTCAATCATTCTCATGATGACTTGATCAACATGGTCGGCAACATTTGTTGTCTCAACATTCAGTTTAAAATCAATTGGCTTTGGGGGTGTAATTTCCCATTCCTTGTACCAATCAACAATAACAGAGCCATCGGCATCAAGCACAACACCTTGAACAGCGCCAAGCTGCATGTTTTCCCATGTCAATTCGATTTCAGAAATCAGTTTCTTTTGTTTTCTAGCAATATATTTCATTGCTGTCTCGAGTTGATCTTCTGTACCAAATTCACGCCGGTTCTGGATTTCTTCAGATTTCACCGTATCACTTTTGGCAATCCGTGTTGTTTTGAAAAACCTTAGATTACGCCCCTCTCTATCTCCTTCAATCAAAGGGGCGCCCCGTTCACTGGTTTGAATCAAGGACAATGTATTGTCACGTCTTTCAATGCCAACCACTGTGGTGCTTGTTTCCACTTCTTCAAAAAGATCAAGAGAACTAATCAGACCAGGTTGAAACTCATAGTTTTCAATCGCTTTCATCATGGTGGTTGCGGAGAAAGCGTCGTGTTTAAAAAAGTTCATATCCATGTGCGCATTCTCCTATCGCAACAGTATTTTGTTATTGTCTTCTAAGGACTGAATGGCAGCACTTTTCTGTTCATCGGTGATGGCATCTGGCCAGAGCAGTTCAGAAGCCTTTACGGTACTCAAGCGCGCTGTAATGACTGCGCGTTGATCTGCCTCTGTTACATCAACAGTGGCATAAGAAATCCCTGCCGGCGTTTGACTGCCATCTGATAGTGCTGGATTAAGGGGAACATATTTTCCTGTTGCTGTTACTTTTCCCATAACAGTGCCGGCTTCAACAAATGCCCCTGATGCAAAAACCACTTCTTCATTGGACATATCCGTATCATAGCGTCCAAGATAAGCGCCATTGCGAACATCTTCATAAAAAACTTGATTATTCATTTTATTGCCCTCCAAGCTGCTTCCCATTTTGTATGAATTTTTGCCTTGCTCGCCCCATCACTATGGGGCGCTGTGGTCGAGAGTTTTAAAGAGGAACTTTTCGAGACAGCAGCAGATAAGACGACATTTTTAGCCTTCTCAACATTCATGCCGCTTTGAATGGCTTTTGCGGCATCAAAGGAGACACCCAAACGCTTTGCTTGCTTTTCAAGGTTTGTAAGTGCCTGTGCGCGTCTTCTTTCCTTTTCAAGAGCCGCTTTTATGGTTTCTTGCTTATCTTCGTTGTCTTCCTCTTCTTCTTCATCATCATCGTCGAAGTCTTCGGCATCTTCGTCAATGTCGAGAGTGTCTTCTTCGTCTTCATGGATGACGTCGACAATCTTTTCATCATCGTCTTCTCTAGCGCGATAGTGTGTGCGTGCCATGTGTTTTTTCCTTCTTTTGTTACTGTTGGGGGTGAGTTAATGGAAGTTGTTAAGGCTTCCAAAGCTTGCGCAAGGGTCCCCTGCGCATCTGCTAAGCCAAGCGTGATGGCTCGGGCACCTATAAAAGTTTCTGCTTTTGTGTCGCGGATTGCAGCCGCATTCAGAGGTCTGTTTTGCGCAACCAAATCCACAAACATCTCGTAGAGCAGGGCGCAATCTGCTTGTATTTTTATCTGTGCTGTATCGGCGAGTGGTTCGTGAGAATTTCCATGAACTTTGTGATCTCCTTCAAAGATAAAAGTCCATTTAAGCCCCTGTTTTTCATCTGCACGGGACTGGTCAAGGTGCGCACAAACAACCCCAATGGAGCCCACAACACTCGTGCGTGCAATCCAGATTTGAGAAGCAGAACAAGCAATGGCATAAGCTGCCGAACAAGCAACTTCATTGGCATGCGCCCAAATGGGTTTGTTATATTTTTTTGAGAGTGCTTGAAACTCTTCCACAAGATCAAACACACCGCCGGCTTCTCCACCGCTACTGTCAATATCCAGCAATATCGCGCGAACATCAGGCTGCTCAATGGCTTCACGAAAAGAAGCTCTCAAACCTTCATAAGAGGTTAGACCCGATAAAGCCCCAAGCCATGCACCACGGCGTACAAGTGTGCCGTGAACCGGTATGATGGCAATATTGTTTTGCACCACGTAAGTTTCTGGTGGTTTTAAACGAGCACCATCTTTTTCTAACAATGCTCTCACAGTAAACTTTTCTCCTGCAAAAAGCCGTGGTGCAAGAGCATTGAGAATAATATCAAGCTTTGTGGAGGCAAGCATGAGGGGAACACCAAAAAGCCGGGATGCCAAAAACGGCATATCAAGATTATTCGCCATTTGCATGTGCCTTACTGTCTTGGTTACTTTCATAAGTTTCAGAAGTCTCTGAATCTTCCGTATCAATCAGTTGATTGGCTGTTGAGGGCGCTAGCGCATTATCGGTATCAAAGGATAAACCCCGCGTGCGCGCATCTGTGCGTTCTTCTTCGAGTTCGGCATGAATGTTATCAATATCAAAGCCTCGTTCAGCCAACGCCATACGCCGTGTTTTCAAGCCAGCACGAATTTCTTCTTTTTCTGCCGAGATATCCTTGATGGGATCAATCATTTCAAGGGGTGGTGCAAAGCTTTCACATTGAAGCCATGGCAAGGAATTTTCTTCCCATCCTGGCAAATTCACGCATCTGCCAAGCACTGCCATTTCGACAAAACGTGCCCAAACAATGCGATTAAACTGAAAGGCAATGATATGTTCTCGCCATTGTTTGACATGGCGTCTAAACTGAATGATGGAGGTTCGCACATTGGAAAAATTCCCCCGTGTAACATCCCCTGTCACAACGGCATAAGGCATATTGAGAGCAGAACAAATTCTTGAAATATTGCGAAATTGAAAAGCCTCATAAGAACCTCCAACCTCAACAGGATTTGAGAATGTAACTTGTTTTTCGCCATCGACCACGTTAACCGTTCCAGGGTAAATTGGATGCTCTTCGGGGACCTCTTCAATCTTTTTTTGGGGGGGGTGTTTGTTCGCGATTTCCCTCTAATTCGGCATCATGAGATTCCTTCCCTGTAATAAACACTGCAAAAAGAGCCGCTGTTTTTTTTCGTTCAAGTTCTGCGTCGTCATAGGATTCGAGTTGAAAGATTTTTGTCATACAGCGCGTTATTTTGGGAGAACCACGCAATTGTCCGGCAATACGGCGCTCTTTGATATGAATGACCATTTCAGCAGGTACACGTATGCGTTCTTGACTCTCAAAGATTGTGCTTGCAGAACAATCATCATAGGGGTGATGTTTCCAAAAATGATAAGCAACACGCTTACCACTGGCATCGAATTCAATTCCCATACGAATGTAATTGCCTTCAATCTCAGCCGGTCCATTATAGGCAAGGTCCAACATTTCAGTAGGATAAACTTGCAACTGAAGAGGCACACCAGAGCGTCCATAAAGGTCAACATAATGCAATCTTACAAAGCATTCACCAGTTAAAAAGACCTCTCGTGCAATGGTTGCTTGCAGACCATAAAAGCTGGCATCTTCATCATAGTCTGCTTCATCAACCCATTGCCACCACAAGTCTAAAAGCTTTTTCTTTTCTTCTTGAAAGCCTTCAATGCGAGGATAAGGTTTAATCCCATCACTTACAGCCGCAGAGACCCATTCCTCCGTTGCAGAACCATAAAGAGATTCATTGTCATAAAGCCATCTTGAACGGGCAACAATGGTATCTCCGCATTCTTCAATGGCTTTATTGATATGTTTTTTTGCGGGGTCAAAACCACTCATACGGCGGCTTTTGCTTGCCGCTTCAAAATGGGGATTGTGTTGACGAGAAATTTTAAAAAAGCCCGTAATTTTATTGAACAAACCAGCCATTAATAGCCTCGTGATATGTTAAAATAGAACACGCGTGCACTTTTACGCCCTTCAAGGTCCGCTATTTGCCTATTCAGCATCTCAAGCGCTCTGCGAAGTTCCTCAACAGAGCGGTTGCTGACTTGCTTATCGCCATGGCGTACCGATTGTGCTCCTGAATAAAGAGCCTCTTCAATTTGCTCACGCCGCCTTTTTAAACTTTCCAGTCTCGAAAATTTGCTGTTCATTGGTTCTAAAGTTTCACTCACAAATTACCTCCAATCCCCTCGCATATAAGGATTCATCATTGTTCTGAATGGCTTCTTTTTAGGCTGTGCTGTCTGAGATCTTCTTGGAGAAGTGAATGAAGAAATCCCAGCTGTTGTCTGCTCTACAGAGCCTTCAACTTTAAGCTTTTCCAAACGTTCTTCTAAGATATCGACTTCTCGATTAAGGTTTATTCCTGCCGAAATCAGACCTTGTAAAGCCGCATAAGCGTAGACCCTACAGTCCAAGGCTTCATTCCTTGCCTTTTCACTTTTTTGCCATTCAATACGCTTAAAGCCTTTAAAATATTTGATTACTTTTCTTTCAGCGGTTAGTTGGTCAAAATATTCTCGATCAAGGCTTTTGTGAAAGTGTGTTGCACCAGCCCCCGTTGCTTCAGGACCCGATTTTTTAAAGCGCGCTGTAATGATATCTTTCGCCGCATCCACCCCAACAATATAAAGATTAATCTGTCCTTTGTTGTTTCTGCTTGGTCGGCGTGGCCATACCGCTCGCCAACCAGCTTGTCCCTTAATGCCCCAGATACGCCGCCCCTCACGCGGGCGTACATAATTATAAACAGCCTGTGTATGTCCACCACCGGTATCAATACAAGCCGCCGTTATCTTAATCCCCTCTTTATAGCCTGGATGTG
This sequence comes from Bartonella sp. B1099, assembly GCF_944801835.1. GTDB lineage: Bacteria > Pseudomonadota > Alphaproteobacteria > Rhizobiales > Rhizobiaceae > Bartonella. The sequence goes on from NZ_CALYLN010000001.1 coordinate 1,066,216, forward strand.
GCCAGCGTTTTGCAAGATATTTATCCAATTGGTCCCATACTTCAAAAGAAGAGGGATCACCAGGGATAACTTGATAATCAATATGCCAGCTTTCTTCGCTGCGTCCCCATCCTACCACTTCAAGCTCTAAACGGTCATTTTGCACATCAATGCCTGCTGTCAACACGACAGCTTGTTCTGGTGCAAGGGGATACTCTTCGCGCTTTGCATAGAGACTGTCTGGATCAACAACTTCACCGGTTCTATCCTCCCATGGTTCTCCAAGCACTGTATTGACAAAAGGCTGTAGAAGGGCTGGATCATCTTTGGCATTTAAAAACTCTCTTGCACATTCCCCCCAAGTAAGCCAAGGGGAATAGAGTGCAGAAATATGATAAGAGCGCAAATTGGGTCTGCTTGACTCACTCGTTGGAACCCAACATGCGCCTCTTTCTTCACACATCAAATCCGTTTTTCGGTGTTCGGCATGCTCATGACCACAATGGGCACAAACAAAAACAGCTTTTTCAGGGGCACCTTTTGGCCATTTAATTTGTGACCAAACAATAGGTTGGAGTGTACCACATCTATCACAAGGGACATTGTAATATCGCTGGTCTCCTAGCACAAAATCCTTGGCAATACGGCTTGTGTCACGGTGTGTGGGCGTGGACAATTTAAAGATCTTTCGTTGTACAAAGGTTGATGTGCGCTTTTCCGCAATCATCACCGGATCCCCTTCGTTATCGACACTGAGAGGATAACCATCAACCTCATCCAAAATCAGATAACGAATAGGCATAGAGCGCAAACCAGCAGCACTATTGGCTCCTGTAAGCATCAACGCCCCCCCATCAAATTCTTTCGAAAACATCGTATTACCGCTGTCACGCGCACGAGCAGGGGCTATGCGTTCACTTAAAACGGGACTCGCCATAATCATGGGGTTAAGCCGCGTCTTTGAAAGTTTTTTGGCTGTCTCAACGGTGGGCATGACATAAAGGGCTGGTCCTGGACTATAATGAATAGCATAACCACAAAAGTTCAGTCCCGCCTCTGACATGCCAACTTGCGCCCCTTTCATGACAATGGTTGTTTCAATTGGCACGTACGAGGAAAGATTATCCATGATTTCGCGCAAATAGGGGGTGCGTTTTGTTCTCCACAATCCAGGTTCAGCACTTGCTACCGTGCTAAGGTATCTATTCTTATCCGCCCATTGAGAAACCGTATACGGTGGGTCCGGTTGTCTTGCATCATTGGCATTGGCGAAAAATTCTGTAACAGCATTCTCATCCATTATTCATTCTTTGCTCGCCCCAAAACTCTCTCATTCTGGAGGTTGAGGATCATGATAAGGAACTGGAATATGAACAGCTTCAAGCAAAGCATTTCGTATGTAATAATCAATGGCACCGATTAGGCTTGCAGCATCACATCCAACTTGTGCGGCAATGCTTGCACCAAAGCGGTGAGGAAAATTCAACATGGCATCACGGTGTGCTCTTCCAAACTCACGTGCTGCTCTCTTTACTTCTTCACGGTCAACGGTTGTTTCGCGCAAACGTTCAAGAGCAATCTTTTCGCTTTCAAGGGCAACTTGCATTCGCTCCAGTTTAATCTTGTATTCATTTGCACCCTCTGTAGAGGCTTGTTTGATTTTTGTCCGTGGTTGACCATCTGATGCTAAAAATGGGGCAAGGCGCTTTGTTGGATTCTCATTCCAGATGGCTGTTGCAAGCGCTTCATTAACAGAACCATCTTCAAAAAGAGCCTTATCAAATTTACCCGTTTTAAAACGAGAAACCACCGCATTGGGTGAAACACGCATCTTTCTTGCAAAGGCACGAAGCGATAAACCTTTTCGAGATTTCTTAGTCATAATGCTCCTTGCTTTCTTCTGTTCCCTAAGAAGTAAGGTTTTACGGTGTTACGAATAATTGACAATTGGGTATAATTGGGTATGTATTCCGGTATGAAAACAGATACACTCCAGATTACACAAGAGTTATTGGCGCTTAACAAAAACTTTGAAATACGATGTGGCTATACAAAAGAAGATTTGGAAGCCATGGATTTTCCACCATTAACGGATGAAGAACTTGCACGCCTAAAGCCAGCCAAAGATGTTTTACCACCCTCTTTCTTTAAGTACGTAGCAGAAGAGCGCCGTAAACGTGGGTGAATCCTTTTAAAAAGTAAGCGGTTGTTAAGCCAACTTCTCCATCCTAAAAAATGCTTTACAGGTTGAAATTAAACTCCAATTGTATTACATTGAAATACAATTAAGAGAGGAGAAATCATTATGGCTACCAGTCGCATGGTTCAGGCACGTGTACCGGAAGAGATTCAAAATATTGCTAGTCAAGTTATTCAAGCCTCTGGTTTGTCAGTGAGTGATGTTGTAAGGGTTTTGATGACACGTATTGCGCAAGATAAAGCTATTCCTTCTTTCTTATTTCAACCCAATGCAGAAACGATAGCAGCTTTTGCTGAACTTGATGAAGGCAATTTGAAAAAGTTTCATTCCGTAGACGAATTATTTGATGATCTCTATGCGGACGATTGAACGTACCACCATTTTTAAACGTGATTTTAAGCGTGAGATGAAAGGGCAACATCGGCATCTTTTAGATACTGATTTACGTAAAGTCATCACAGCATTAGCGAATGATCAACCTTTAGAGCTTCGGTACCGTGATCATGCACTGACTGGAAATTGGAGTAATTATCGAGATTGTCATATTCGACCTGATCTCGTGTTAATTTATCGCTTGGTTGATCAAGACCGATTGGTTTTGGTGCGTCTTGGTTCTCATTCACAACTTGATCTTTAGCCACCTCCCCACCTTAAAAGATGGGGAAGGGGAGTGTTTTTATTTAAGCAACCTTTCTAATGGGGTTATCTAAATTGGGTTCATAAGCACGCAACAAAGATTCTATAATCGGAGGTGGTCTTAAAGTTCCAAAATTTGTAATCATTGCCAAAATTTTCAGTGCATTTGGGGTTTCATCTTGAAGCTTAAAAATTAAAGCTTTTTCTATCGCATCCATGGTTTCAATGAGTGTATTAAAAGCCTTGTCTTCAATATCATCACGGTCAGAAAACTGATACAACGCCATCCACAAATCACATAAAAAATCAATACTTGTATTCATTGTACACCTCCATGGATCTGCTCTCTTAAACATGCCAAACCTCTGGAGGTGATTTTTGTTGAAGGGAGGACCTTTTCTGTCCCATCCGGTCTTTGAATGGTAATCGCAGGGCAATCCATAAAGCCTTTCTTGATTTTATCTTGATAAGGCAACAAAGGCGCCCCTGGAGCCCGTCGATAGACCCAATCGTGTTTGCGCAAATAATCGGTTAAATCCTTTGGTCGCACCTCTAACATCTTTGCTGCTTCAATAAGACCGAACAAACCATCAGAGCGTTTTAAACCATCCAAAGCCTCTGCTTTTGGAGTTAATTCAGCAATCACATGATCTTTCTGCTCGATTTGACTTTGTAGGTGATTTAATACACCAAGCAAGGCTTCTGGTTTGGAATAGTCAACTTGTGGAACAGCGACTTGTTTTTCCAATTCTTGCCAACGATCAATTATTTTTGCACGTAAAGCAGTGCTATAACCGGATACAAGAATTAAACATTCACGCTTTGGGAGGTTGTAACAAGGGAGGGTGCGACCCGTTGAATCTTTATAGACCCCTATAAATTCACTCAGCCCAGATTTGGGCTCAGTAAAATTACTCACCCCAAATTTGGGGGCAGTTCTTTCAGAATATAATTCTTCAAGCATTTTCTTAATATCACGCATGATATGCTTATGTTGCTTATCGCACAACTCAGCAATTTCACGACTAGACATAGTCTGAACTGTTGCTTCGCTAAAAGTGCTTTCTTTAGTTTCTATGAGAGTGTTCATGTGAACTCCTTATCGTTAGATGTTTTTGATTGACACTCTAAAAAGAGTGTCGGGTGCTCAAAAACACGGCGATAAGTCCGTCGTTACACTTTCCCTGCAAAGGTATTGTATAGTGTAACCACACCCGACAAAATCACTATATGCTACAAAGCATGTGATGAGTCAAAGTTTTTAAATCTCGGCGGGAAGAGATTATTTCGGTAATCTATCCGCTTATCGTTGGGTGTTTTTGAGGCACCTAGCTCAACAGTAGACACATTATTGCCATATTGTCAAGCGGTGACTTCACATTTTTTAAATAATTATAGATTGTAGTGTGTATATTAATGCACATTAATTTTGTTATTTATCAATATGTTAAGTGTACAATGTACAGTCGATTTAAAAATTCTGTCGCTAGCGATAGTTCGCGCTCGCCTGCCCCGCAACGAAGCCAACCCGCCGGAAAGTACCTTTTGCATTGATTTTATTGGTTTTTTTATGGACAATACAAAGCATAAGTGATGATCTGTTTTTAAAATTGTAATAAGAATATGTAATGTATGAACCAATAAGGATATGTAATATAGAGATAGAGCTTAAGAACATGATCTAGCCTCTTTTATTGGCAGCGTATTCTTGACGTTTAAGTTGGCTTTGAATATTTTCGATTAATCTTTCATTGGCTTTTTTTACAATAGCATTTGTAATCTCTGGTTTGGACATAACTGTAGCAATTGATGGTCCTTCTTGTTTTGCAATAGGGAATTGGTCCCCGTCGGCTCTTTGAAACACATTCCCTCCCATTTTTAAATCAACCCGCTTAGGAAAACTTCCTCCCTTGATGAAACCATGGGGCAAGATTTGTTTTTTCCCAAACAATTTGTAAGTCACACCGCGTTTTGTTTCTTTTGCCTTAAAAAATTTAAGAGGCAAGGGTGTTCCAGAACCAATGATATCTGTCTCGAGAAACTGTGCGGTAGCCTTGTCTTTAATATAAACACCTTTTTTAACGCGCTTTGGTTGGGCGGATGAGAGGTCGGCAACTTGCTTCTCAGTAAAGCGCTCGACTTGCTTTGCTGCGGTGTTAACAGCATTCCGTAAAGCCCAATTAAGGCGTGGTGCTTGAAGATTGGTAAAGGTATCTTTTACCTGTTGAAGATACCATTCTTGATGGATGATTAATTTCAATTTTTAAGCTTTTTAGCAGGAGGTGTTGATGACTTGGAAGCTTTAGGTGTTTCGGTCTGTTGAAGTGAAGTTTCTTCTGCACTTGATTCAGAGGATATCTGTACGGTTTCTTTTTCTATTGGCTTAATTGGTTCATTTATCTTTTCAGATTTTGTTGTGGTTTTGATTTCAACAAAGGGTTTTACGGCATTGGCGCGCTTGAGGCGTGCATAGACTTGATTGGAAATCTCTACAAATGGATTACTTGAAGTTGATGGTTCAAAACGAACAGTGCTTTTGTTATCGCCAACAACACACATTGGTTTGGTGATGATTACTTTCATCTTGACTCCTTTTGAGGGAATTAATTAATGACATCATTGGTCAATTAATGGCTTTTGATGTGTGCAAAATAGATAAGCCAATTTTATCAATAAAAACAGTAAGTTAAACTACTTTTAAAGCTTAATATTTTAACAAATTTTAAGGGATTTTTTTGAATTTTAGATACAATACAACTCGTGCCGTACTGCCACTAAATACGATTTTTCACGTATTGTCAATAGAAAAAATCTATATTTTGTATTTTTTTTATTTTTTGATCAAAACTTAGTATTTTAAAAGCCAATCTTTAATTTTATACAAAGAACAACATTTATGTTGTATTTAAACATTTTAGATGTTATATTATATTTATGAACAGTCAAGAATTAAAAAAATATCTTACAAAACATGGTTGCAGTTTTACCTCAGGGAAAGGTGGCCATTTGCTTGTAAAACGTGGTTCTAAAAAATCCGTTTTACCTATGCATGGTACGCGGAAAGAATTAGGAACGGGATTAGTTCAAAAAGATTCTTAAAGATCTTGACCTAAGGTAAGTCTGAATATGGAGATGTAAATGAAATATGCACTTAAATTTATCAAAGATGACAATGATACTCTTCTTGTCGTTTCCAAAGACTTTCAAGAATTTATTACCTATGGTAATGACGAAAAAGAGGCTTTAGAACACGCTAAAAATGCCCTTTTAACAGTTATTATGGGGCGTTTCCAAGATCGAGAAGTTGTTCCTTTTGGTTCTCGTGATACTGCCTATCCTTTTGTTGAAGTATCTTCATTAGTCACTTTAAAAATTGCAATACATAACGCTATGGTTGAAAAGAATTTACGCAAAGCTGATCTTACGCGTCTTTTAAAACTCAATCCAATACAAATTGACCGATTATTGGATTTAAACCACGCAACAAAATTAGACTCTTTAGAATCCACTCTTATTACTCTTGGCAAAGAAGTTACCATTAGTATCCAAGATGCCGCTTGAAACTAATTTATTTATAAATTACTAGACAATTATTATAGGAGGGAAGAGCAATGACAGGTCCAGAAATATTAGATGCCGTGTATATGATATCAATGATAGTTATATCCCTCTTAACTATAGCGTTTTGTTTATCTTCTGCTTTTTGATTTTCATTAATATATAGCTAAATATTAAGCTCATGGCGGGCTGCTGTTGCCAAAAAAGCAGATCTTGTTAAACCTCTCTCTTGTGCACAATTATCAATTGCACGTAACAGTCCTCGTTCAATTGATATATTGGTACGTATGACTTCCGCATCATTTTCAATAAAAGGAACTTGTATTAAAAAGGCTCCTTGTGACAAAGCTTTTTTAACAGCTTTCTGTTGTATCACTTCTTCAAATTTTAAAGGAACAGGCACTGTATCCATATCTTCACAATAAAGTTGTAAGGCTTCGGTAGCATTTATGATAAGATTTTCTTCTTCATCAGCAGCAGAGAATAAACCTTCAAAATCAGGAAATTGAACACCAAAAGCAGAATCTTCATCTTTATGAACAAGAGCAAAAAATCTTTTCATTCTTCTTCTCCTTTTTTTAACCAGCCTGCTTGTAGTGCAATAGAGTGCGCTGTACCAATTGGAAGATTTTTCTTAGGATGTGGAACAACAACAACCATACCATCTTTTTTAAATTTATGGTGTGAACCCTTTACTTTAACAAGTTCAAAGCCGTCGCGTTTTAATTTTGCAATTATCTTTCGGCTGTTTTGTTCCATTCCCCAATCTCTCAATGTGTATATATTTACATACTGTACTTTTTCTTATTTTAAGTCAATCTTTTTAATAACCAAAATATTTTTGGAGAGTATTAAGAACGATACGTAATGAAGGTATAAGATATGGTAATTCTTGATCTTCTATAACAAGATATTGTAATGCAGCATAAAAATTGTGCTGTCTGTAAAGGTGTTGTGTTTCTTTTATTACCTCTTGCATATTAAAAAATTGTTTTGTTGCAAATTCAACCCATTTCTCTCTTGCTGCTTCATCAGAAGATGAGGGCATTTCATTATAAATTGCACTAGGCAATGTTTTTGCACATAAATAATCATTTCTTACTTCAAGATATTTTTGTGCAGCATCGTATTGATCTTGATTGAGATTTCCTTGTAAGTAAAGCCGTCCGATATAAGTCCCGGAAAGCGGATTTTTAGCTTCTTCTATGGTCAAACCAAAGTGTTTGACACGCATTTCTATTGCCAATTGATCAATGGGATCATGGGGCATTTTTGTCCGTGAGATACGACCATTGGGTTCTCTGATACATCCTTCAATGCGTGGACGACCACGTTTTGCTCGTTTTTTTCTTTTTGTCATATTTTTTTCAATCAGAATGGCATGCTGTCATTAAGAGATGCGCTATAATCGGATGCACCAGAGGCGATAGCATAATTTTGAGAAGTAACGGGAGAGGGAGGGGTGTATTGATCTTTCTTTGCATCAAGTAAATACAATTCGCCTTTGTATTGTGACAAGACAATTTCTGTTGTGAAGCGGTCAATACCGTTTTTATCTTGCCATTTACGGGTTTGTAATTTTCCTTCTACATAAACCTTTGAACCTTTGTTTAAGTATTGAAGAGCGATTTTGCCAAATGTGGATTAAAAACCACCACGGAATGCCATTCTGTTTTTTCTATTTTTTGGTGTGTGTTTTTATCTGTATAGTTCTCAGAAGTTGCCAACCGAAAATTGACCACTTCGGCACCAGAATTCATAGTTTTGCTTTCGGGGTCGGCTCCAAGATAACCAATTAAAGTCACTTTATTCAACATGTTTGTAAGTTCCATTTGATTTGCATTTTATATACGTAAAATCCTATCGTAATTTGTTTATTTTTTCAATTATTTCAAAATGATATTATTATTTATTAACATATAACATTATATTTTTTAAGCACTCTGTGATAAATAATCCATTGACAAAGTGTATAGTGTATCGTATCAAGTAACAAAAGGGGTCATATATGGCAATCGTTAGTTTTAAGCATAAGGGGTTGAAATTGTTCTTCGAAAGAGGAATTGTTAAAGGAATACAACCTGCACATGCTAACAAATTAGCAAATATTTTGGTGATTTTAGATACGATATCCGCTCCTGAACAAATGACTATTAAATCGTACCGTCTCCACGAGCTTACAGGCGATTTAAAGGGTTATTGGTCTATGCGTGTCAATGCAAATTGGCGTGTTACTTTTCGTTTCATTGGAACAGACGTTGAACTGGTTGATTACCAAGATTACCATTGATTTTTGAGGTGTTATTATGATGTACAATCCTCCACACCCTGGTGGCATTTTGAAAGAAGAATTGCTTGATGAATTGGGGTTAACAGTAACAGAAGCTGCCAATCATCTCGGTGTTGCACGTTTAACTTTATCACGTGTTTTAAACTGTCATGCGGCAATCAGTATTAACCTTGCTTTACGCTTAGAAAAGGCTGGTTTAAATGATGCAGAATTTTGGCTTAAATTGCAACAAAAGCATGATCTATGGCAAGCTCGTCATAACAGCCCAATCCCCCATATTTCACCTTTAGAGCAAGTAGAGCATCTTTAGAAATGAAAAACGAGATTGAGCTTTTTTGTACTTAAAACATATTAAGCAATTCTCGGTATTTTCTAGTTCTTTAAGGAAGCTCCTCTCATAAATGATTATATCAAACTTTTTTGTACGATTTGTTATTGATCAACGAACTTTTTTGTGCGATATTGATTTTATAAAAACATAGAGAGGGTGAATGAAAAGAGAAGCACTGCTTAGAGAGTTACGTAAAGAAGCCAGAAAAAGAGGTATTCATTACAGTGAGGCTCTAGATGCAGGCAAGGGGTCCCATTATTTAGTCACTTTTGGAGATAAGACGATCATTATAAAATCTGGTGAATTAACCCCGCTCTATGTGAAAATAATCAAAAAACAGTTGGGAGTGTGAAGTTTTCATTCAAATGTTTTTATACCTCTCTTAGAGGCATTTTGATAATAGAAAGGAGATTTAGATATGGAATATACTTATCAAGCAAAATTGGAATCTGATCCAGAAGGTGGTTTTGTGGTGACTTTTCCAGATGTCCCCGAAGCAATAACAGCTGGAGAAAATAGAGCAGAGGCACTAGAGAATGCTGTTGAAGCATTAGGGTTGGCATTACGTAGCTATCCGATGCGTGGTTTGCCTCTACCTACACCACAGCAATATAAAGATCTTGTAGAGGTAACGGTAGATGCGTGGAATGCTCTTAAGTTGGCAGTGGTAGAAGCTTTTCATGAAGCGAATATTACAAAAACAGAATTAGCCAATCGTTTGGGTAAGAAAGAAACAGAAGCAAGACGCATTCTTGATCTAAATTATCCGACTAAGCTTCAAACGCTAGAGCAGGCACTGACTGTTCTTGGTAAGCAAGTTGTGATTACAATCAAAAACGCAGCTTGAAACATCTTCCCCACCATAAAGATGGAGAAGGGGATGTTTTTACTTAAAACTAAACAGCTATTTATAATAGATTTATTCTAAAACTCGTATTGCTTCTACAATTAAAATTTTATATTTTTCACCCTTTAGCTAAATGATTCTAAAAGACACGAGATATTTTAAATACAAATCACCTACCCATAAGACTACAAACGTTGTAATTGTGTTAGCTTTATGAATACCATTAACTTCCTTTCTTATAAATATGAAATAGATACAGATTCAAAATTAGTTAGTACAAACTGTATTGATAACTTTTTACAGGAAGGAACGTACAATCTTTCCATTAAGAATCAATGTTCTACCTTAACAATTGAGAAATTTTCTGTGGGATCAAGTAACTACTATTGGGTTTATATTCTAACAGGAGAAGAAAGTCCTTACAATCCTGAAGTTATAGATTCTGAAAATGGCTTTCAAAGCATTCCTAACCCACGTTCTAAAAAACAAATTGAACAAAATAAACAATATTTTGGAGTTTTGATTCCTACAAAATTCATTCTTTTTTCTTCAAGTAAAAAGCTAAACCAATGCTTGCAGTCACACTACAAAGAAAATTTCAAGGAAGAAATTAATATTTTACCTGAGCTTATTGATAAGCGAGATTTCGAAAAAAAATTGCGTTCAATTAAAGAAATAAAACTAGAATATAAAAAACAAAAACAATTAGAACTTTTTGGAACGCAATCAGAAAAATACTTAACGGAGTTGGCTAAAAATGCTCTTGATGGATTTTCCACTAATGATGTTACTGAAATAGCACTCACCTTAGATATCAAATTAAAAGAAGAAAATAACTTAAGTGAGTTTTTGTGGAATTTTTTAAAAAAAGATAAAAAAAATCCCATATTGCACAAATTAAATTTTGTGGGAAATACATATAATAAGTTCGATTTAGTATTTAATACTGAAAGTTTTCAGCATACAATCCCTATTAAAGCATCTAAAGATGATAATGGAAGATATAATGAAGATTCTGTAAAAAAAGAATTAATGCTTGAAATCGAAGATTTCACTGTATCTTTATAATGGAACATTGTAGAGTAAGGATGGATATATTTATTAAACTGCGTGTATACAACATAAGAAAGAGTACACGGCATAAAAAATAATACCAAAGTGCAATGTTTAAAGACCAAATAGCAATATCTGAGTACAACAGTACGGTATCTAATGAAACAGGAAACTTGTGTTCCATATACCTAGAAATGACAGGCAAAGAAACAGTTTCTTTATAACTATTTGGGAAAATTAAAACGACAAGCGCTAAAATTATTATATTTAAGAGTCTGTGCATATACCGTTGTAAGTCACGTGTTAGTTTCATCCAGCCCGTTGTATCATCATCCCTATAGTTTGAGTTATTCTGCAACTCGGAAGGAATATTAGAATTACATAAAATTGCAAAAATAGTTGTTACTATTATCAAAGAAATAGACGCGAATGTCAAAACACCTTGAATAAAGTCAAAGTTTTTTCTTATTCCCGAAAAACATAAAAATATAAAAACCCCAATGCCAAATAAGGCTCTTATCTGCTTAGCTGTAAACATACTCGTTTCCTGTGATAAAATTACGATCTCAATTTCTTAAATTATTTTCTAATATAAGATACAAACTACCCTTTAGTTTTTTAGCGTTTCCTTTTCTTTTGATATCAGTGTCTTCCATTGCATCCAGTTGCTTTTAGTTAACTTTGTCTATGATTTATCTGTATTTGACGATAGCCCTAAACACTAAAGTTCTATAACCTTTCATAAAGATTAAAGAAACATTCTGTTATTCCAAAAATACACGAAAGAACTTAATGACCGGCACAATATTTTTTACACTGATACTGGTTGTTTGTGTTTTTTAACAAATATTTTGAAATTTACGTATCCTAAAATTTAATTTATATTAGAGGATTCATTTAGTTTATAAATTTGATACTATACAATTATTATCAATTTTAGAAACGCATTATACCTTAAAAAAACTTTTTAGTCACTCTTAAAACACACATCTAATCTCAAAACGATCAGCACTTTTCACTACTTTGCTGTTTTTAAGCTGCTTTTGAACGATCATCGTTATGATGCTCTTCGCTAGGCTTGCCTATTCTCATATATGAAATACGCTTGCCTCCTAAAGCCAAATTACGGGTATTTTCAATGGCTATAAAAGCTTTCTCAGCAGCTCCAAAAAGCCCGCTTTCTAAATCACGACAATACTTCGCAAGATCAGCACATGAAGGGACAAAAGTTGTTGACATGCCTTTGGCTTCTCCACGTATAAGATTTTTAACAGCTTGCAATAAAGACCAGAGTGAAATGCCGTTAAGAGCTGCGATATAAGCCTTTGCACGTGCTTGTGCATTTGAAACTTTTTGCATTGTCAAACCACCTTCAAGTACATCAAGAGCCTCTGCAATGTCTTCAACAGACGCTTTCAAGGTAAGTAAGTTTTGAATTGTCTGATAAGTTGTGAAAGCTTGTTCCTCTAGTGCTGGTGTCAATTTCACGCCATTGATCAAGGTCCATGGATATTCCATTGTGACGCATTGCGCCATCTGTTGTGCAATGTTTTGAAGTGGATTCACTAAATCCTGCTTCACGGATAAGGTTACGGATTGTCTCTCCGGTACCACCACGAGTTCTTTGATCTTTTGAAAAGTTTCCATTGTTTCCACCATTGTTGTTTGTGTTTTTTGTTTTTTCTAAATCCTCGATAGCCTTGCGCACCCAGTTACGCCATGTTGCTTGCCAATCTGTTTTGCCTGCTTTGGCTTTCCAAAAATCTCGAAATTTTGCGATTTCGACTTTGATACGCTCTGGAGGCAAGCCCTCTGCAAGTGCAAAATCGTAATCGGGTTCAAAATCAGCAGGCAATCGACAGCCTATATCGGTTTTGACCCGTTTGTTTTTTTTCGGAACGCTTTCTTGCTCGTGAATGGGTGTTGTTGGGTTTCTACCGTTTCGATTTGTTCTGATTGGCTTTTGAGAGCATCAACCTTGATTGGCTCTTCAACCAAATCGTTTGTTTCTAAATTTTCAGAATTAATTTCTTTTTTTGATAAAATGATAGTTTTATTTTTTTTATATATATTATGGCATCATTAAGCATTGCATTAGCATTGCTTGTAGCATGCTTAAGCATATCGTTAGCATCATGCTTAGCATTTTGATCATCGCTAATTGTTTTTTCTTTATGACGTTTTGCCCATTTTGCTTGCGCTGCCTTCTGTGCTCTCTCTGAAAATTTATTTATATTTTCATTTGAGTTATTGAGTTCTTCCTCAACATCTGAACTCCATAAACGACCATCTTCTAAACAAATGATGTGCCCAGACCTAAATAAATAATCTAACGCCTTTTCAAATCTTTTTACTGTACAACAAGTAAAATGAGATAATATTCGTGAATCATTCAAAAGAGGTTCACGTGTGTGTAACATTCTTATCCGCAACTTCACATAAACATTGACTTCCATAGGTGGTAAATCAGAGAGTTTAAATAGCCACTGGTCTGTATTAAGTCTTGTCCAAGGTATTTTACTGGACATATGTACCCCCTTCTTTTATTAAATATAAAATTGCCAAAGCATCTGCTTCATTATCATCTTTAGGCGCGTGCCCTTTTGCATACATCGCCTTAATCATTTTTACTTTTGAGGCGTTTCCTTTTCCTGTCGTTGCTTTCTTAATTGTGCTAACAGAAATACCTTCATAAGGAATTTTATGATGTTCACACCATGCCGTTAAGATTGCTAACAAGTCACTGTAAATATGTGCTGTATCAGTACCATTATGACGCCTCACTTCTTCAAAATACACCGCGTTAATGCTGCCTACTGTCTGCTTTATTTCTGATAGACATCTCCTAAAGCGTAAATAATACATTCCACCGACTTCAAAATATCGAGGGTGGAAATTCATAACACCACTGATGATGTGACGATCTGTACCATGTATGGCCCACCCTGTCTTGGCTCCTAGATCAAGGCAAAGAATGGTTTGTGCGTTAGTGATCATAGTCCCCCTTAAGGTTGCTGTGTATTTATGCGTGCGTCATAACAGAGCGTGTTGTGATTGCCTGTCTTGCAAAAATATTTGTGAAAAAGTATCCTCCCAACGATTCTAAAAAAGTGGGGGGAGTTATGATGCAAGAATGGATAAAGATATTTCTTACAGGTTTTGTTTCATTTGCTGTGTCGCTTTCTGTAGCACTTATTTTAAGAAATAAAGACCGGAAAGAAGCAGCTAAAATCCGCAAAGATGATTTAGAAAAAGCTGCAAAAAAACGAGAAGAAGATATAGAATGGATAAGCAAGCAATTTGCAGAAAGCCAAGAACAGACGACAGCTCTTAAAGAGCAAGCGATATCGACAAAAGATCTTGCCAAATGGTCAGAAGAACATATTAAAATTTTGTTAGATAACAAAAGAGTACAGGATTTGGGTTTGCCCCCTTCCATATATACAACTGGCCCACATTTTCCAACAAAAGGCAAGTGGACACTTCTTTTTTTAAAGATAAAAAACAATGCACAAACTGTCATCCACGTTTTAAATATAAAGCTAAAAGATGGTTCTCGCTTTATTCTTGGATATGGCATCATATACGAACCTGAAACAAGATGGTGGCAAATGCAATCACCATATGTTAATCCTGATGCCCGTCCAACGTCACACAAATCACGCGGCCGCTGTGAGGAAGCAAAGGATTTTCGAACGGGACAAGAAATCGATGTTAATATTTCCATAGCTCCCTCAGAAGATAAGTACACAAGAATCCTTATTTTTGTGGCAGCGCGTGAAGAAGATATAAAAGCCCAAGTTACTTTAATCATTACTCATACATCCCCACTGCAACCAGAAACAACAATGACTGTAACTACACAAACCGACCTCATAGACTTTAAAAAATTGGATTAACTCAACTCAGACACACACTGCACGCATCACTTATTAATTTGATTTCTTCTTTTCTTTTTTCGATGAGGTCATCCCTTAAAAGATCAAGATTACTTTCGACTAAAGCTGTAAACAAAAGCAGCTCATTTAAGCGATAAAAAGATGACAACTCTTGAGAAAAATGATTATCAAACCAAGCTGTAAAAATTTGCGTAAAGACAGATGAAAACCATTGTTTAAAATCATCGTACGGCAATAACGGAAAATAATTTCTATCATCACTCTCAAAAATATTTTGTAGTATATAGACAAGATAACATGTTGATGAGTGATCTATGCCACTTTCACATGTACGATTAGGCGAGCGGACACCATAATATATGTCTTCATGTCCAATCTTATTAACAAGATCAATCAACTGAACTTTGCTTATAGTGATTTGTGGGACATCTATCGTCTTTGATCTTTCTTCTTAAGAGTGTGAATGGTGCTGCTGGTGCTCGTTATTATCTGTAGAAGCAGGTGTGAAAGCAGGCATAGAGCTAGAACTGTTCTTCAATTGTTGCAATTTTAGGTAATTTATTACAGAGATAGATCCTCTTGTTTCCCATTTGCAAACAGCTGCCTGAGTTACACCAAGCACTTTAGCCATTTCTGATTGTGTCCAATTAAATTTGCCTCGTATTGACTTAGTCAAATTCTTAAAATCTTCTCGTTGATCCATTTAAAAGCTCCAATTACAGCTTTGTCTTATTTTATTCATATAATTATAGTTATATAAAGTCAAGGAAATTTATCTTTATCAACGATAAAAAAATAAGGTAGACAAAAGTATGAGTAATAAATCTAACATCATAAGCACGTTAAAAAAGATTTTAACTGAATTTAACTTAACGCAAGAAGATGTAGCCAAGCGGCTAAACGTAACGCAAGCTTCAGTGTCTAAGTGGTTAAAAGATTCTGATCCGCGTGGTTCTAATCGAGACGCCATTTTAGAGTTATATAAAGAACTAACAGGCGACAATCACTTAACGACTTTTGTTCCTCTTATGGGGTATATCGGAGCAGGAACACAGATAGATCCAAGCTTTGAACAAATTCCAGAAGATGGTCTTGAACAAGTAGAAATCCCGTTTGCTTTACCTGATGATATGGTTGCTTTTGAAGTTAAAGGCGATTCTATGCTTCCTGCATACAAAGATGGGGATATGGTTATTGTAAGACGGCGCCAAATCAAAACAGTAGAATCCTTCTTTGGCAAAGAAGCCGTTATTCTCACGCATGATAATAAAAGATATATAAAACAGATTAGCAGAGGGATAAATGGAGAGATAGATTTGCTTTCTTGGAATGCACTCCCCATTAAAAATGTTAAAATTGCATGGATTGGAGAAATCTTTGCTATCTTACCAACGAATTCTTACAGTAAACCGATTCGGTCTTATCGCTAATTATCATCTATATTAAAAAACATTTTTCTCTTCTTATTTTACAAGATGTTATAATATTTTTTATAAAAAAATATAACTTTTTATAATTTTTCTCTTGCTATTTTATAATTATAGTTATATAAATATATTATAAATTAACACAAACAATCGCTATTAGGCGTTAGGGAGGGGAAATTATGGAAAAGCCAATTCTCATAAATTCTAATGAAATTCTCTTAGTTCATTTAGTTTACTTCGATAGAGATGAACACATTGCAGAATCTGGACCGCTTGATGCAAGTCAAATTCTAAGCATTGTTAATGGGGTAGATGATGTTATCCAAATCTTTCGTATAAATCCTTCTGAAAAGAGTTGTGAAGATATCTCTGAAGAGATTGCAGACGCATATGTAGAAAAAAATATCGACCATCTCCATGAGGAGAGTGTGGTTCATTACTTTGTACGCGAAAGTGATACTTACAATGACCTTTTAGATGATTTAGCAAAAGAAAGATATAATGATGAGGTCTACGGTACTTATGAACAACAGCACCGTTTGCGTCCTTGTGATGTGCTTTAAAATTCTGAAGGGCGTTTCTAAAAGCCCCCCCTTTTCCCATCATATGAGGTACGTAATGAAAAATTTTATCCCTACTCATAATATCATAATTAAACAAAAAACCATTCAAACTGTTAGCGCTCGTGACTTGCATGCATTTTTGGAAGTCAAAGCCGAGTTTAGAAAATGGATAGCAAACTGTATTAAAGATTTTTCTTTTCGAGAAGATATCGATTTTGTCACATCTACTAAAAAATTACCATCACGGGGTGGTCCTTCTAAAGATTATGCTCTCACTTTAAACGCAGCAAAACACATTGCCATTTGTGAACCTAATCTCAAAGGTAAACAAGTACGTCAATATTTTTTGGAATGTGAAAAAAAAGCAAAAGCAACAATCGATTATTCAAAACCTGAAACATTAGAAGAAATCTTAAGACATCTCAAACAGCAAATTAAGCACAATGAAAATGTTCTCACAACGAATGGAGTGAAGCATGCATAATCTTATGACAGTAGAAGAAAACAATTTTAATAACCAAACCATTCAAACTATGTCCAGTCGTGAAATTGCTGAACTATGTAGTAAACAACACGCACACATTATGCGCGATATTAGGCAAATGTTAGGGGAATTATACCCTGAAGAGGGTTAATCCAAATTTGGATCCACCTATTTAGACAAACAAGGCAAGCCCCAAAACTGCTACCATCTACCCAAACGTGAGTGCCTCATCTTAGTTTCGGGTTACAGCATGACATTACGTGCTAAGATTATAGACCGTTGGCAAGAATTGGAAAAACAAGTGGTAGCACCACAAATCGACTATTCAAGTCCAAAAGCTATGATTGGCTTTTTGAATTACCTCCAAGGGCAAATAGATCAAAAAGACAGCATTATTGAAGATTTAACACCAAAAGCCATGGCACTTGAAAGTTTACAGCGCCATGATGGGCTCTTTGGTCTTACAGAAGCGGCTAAAATACTCGAGATGCAACCAAAACAATTCATTCAATTTTTACAGCAAAAAGGTTGGATTTACAGACGTGCAGCAGGGGGAAATTTACTCCCTTATCAAGACAAAATCCAAAAGCAACTGATGGATTGTCCAACCATTACACTTCAAACCGCCAGTGGAATAGAAAAAGTCATTCCTTGCGCAAAAATTACCACAAAAGGCATGGGGCTGCTGTCTCAAGAGCTTAAAAGACAAAGCATGCATTAAGAGGAGGTTATCATGATAAAAAAGAAATATAAACTCACTGATGAAACAATCAAAGTTGATGGAACAACGCTTTATCGCATACGCGCCTTAAAAGATTTTGATGATGTCAAAGAAGGCGACCTTGGAGGCTTTGTCGAGAGTGAATGGAATCTTAGCCATGATGATAATTGCTGGGTTGGAGGCAATGCTTGTATTTATCAAAATGCATATATCTCTGAAAATGCGAAGGTTTATGATGATGCCGAAGTTTATAATAACGCAAAAGTTCGTGGTAATGCCATAGTAGCCGGCGAGACAGAATTTTATGGAAGTGACGCTATTTTAAGGTAGGGCGAAAATCATGCAAAAAAAATATGAACTGACTGATGAAATAAAAGAATTTTATGATGCAAGAACCGATAAAAGTAAAAAACTTTATCGCATACGTGCATTAAGAGATTTTAGAAATATTAAAAAAGGTTACTTAGGCGGCTATATACAAAAAGAAGACAACCTATCGCATGAAGGCGATTGTTGGGTTTGGCATAAAGCTATGGTTTATGGTGACGCTAAGATTTTCGGCAATGCACAAGTATTTGAACGCGCAAAAATTACAGGCAGGGCGCGTGTTTATGAAAATGCAAAAGTTTGCGGTGAAGCATATGTTGAATATGATGCGCAAATTTACGGCAATGCACAAATTTATGGTGAGGCTCGAGTTTTGGGCCATGTTTATGGCAATGCCCGTGTCTATGGAGATGCTTATATAAGTGATAAAGTACACATTTTCGGAAATATGAAAATTCTAGATGGAGTATATATTTTCGATAATGTAAATATTTCTGGTAATCTTGAAATTCGTGGACGCAATTCAATCATCTGCGAAAGTGACTATTCAGCAAGCGATATAAGCTACATAAGCCGTTTCTAGCAATAAAAACAAAGATTTTAACACATGCGTGATTCACGCCACGGGTGAGTTGCGCTTTAATGGAGGAAATCAAGATGAGAGAACTAAGTACCACACAGTGGAAAAAACAAACGCTTGTGAAACCAACTCTACAGCTATGGAGCTTATTTTAGAAAGAGCTTTACAAAGTGATGTCGATCTGGAGCGTCTCAAGAGCCTTCTTGAATTGCGAGAAAAGGAGATAGAACGACAAGAGCGCCAGGACTTTGTCCGTGATCTTTCTGCTATGCAAATGGAATATAAAAACATCGAACAAAATGCCCTTAATACACATACTAAAAGTATCTATACAACACTTGATAAATATATTGATGCAATCAAGGAAACTCTTGCAAAACACCACTTTGCCTTGTTTTCTCAGATCAAAGCACAGAACTCAAACGGTATAACCGTAGAAATGACTTTAACACATAAATCAGGGAATAAAATATCAACAGAAGGAACATTTCCCTTTGACACTACAGGGAGCAAAAACAGCATACAAGCGGTTGGCTCTACAATTACCTATGCACGAAGATACCTGCTAGGCATGCTTCTTAATGTAGCAAGAAAAGAAGACGATACAGATGGAGCCACAATTCTTGCTGGTATCTCTTCTGAACAGATGAATGAAATCAAAGAATTAATGGAACAGACACAAGCAAAGGAAAGCGATATTATTTCTTTCATAGGAGTAAAAACCCTAACACAGATGTCTTATAAACAAGCACAAACCGTTTTGTTTGCTTTGAAAAAAAAGAAACGCTCTCAAATGAATAAAGCACAACAAGAGCAACAAAAGGCGGTGTAAAATGGAACAAAGAACAGCAGAATGGTTTCAAGCCCGTTTAGGTAAAGTCACCGCTTCAAACGTTTATAACGTACTCAGTAAAACAGCCAAGGGAATACCTACAAGCAAATATGAAGACTACAAAATAAAACTTATGACAGAGCGATTAACAGAGGAAATAAGCCAATCTTATATAACACCCGCTATGCAATGGGGCATTGAACATGAAGAAGATGCCTTGAGAGAATATGCCTTTATTTATGATACAGAGGTCACAGGGTGCGGTTTCATTCAACATCCCACAATCCCAATGGCTGGTGCAAGTCCTGATGGATTTGTTGGTGAAGACGGTTTAGTAGAGGTTAAATGCCCGCAACCACCAAACCATCTACGCTTCTTTATAGATAGTAATATCAAGCCTGAATATCACGCGCAAATGCAATTCCAAATGGCTTGTACGGGACGTCAATGGTGTGATTTTATCAGTTATGATCCGCGTTTTGTAGGCAGATCATCTGATTTTCGTATGAAAATCAAGCGCATTCACCGTGATGAAGAACAAATCGAACAGATTAATCAAGCGGTCGAAAATTTTTTAGCAGAAATAGAACAAGAGATGCAAAAGATTTTGACAAAAGCCGCTTGATGTTATGGGGGTGCTCTCTCCTCCCAGCACCCCCACCCATTTATGTAAGGAAATTAAACGTGTGTAATACCAAAGATGAGAAGCCTTGTTTTTTTACCATTGGTTATGAAGGAAAATCACTAGACCATTATCTGAATTGCCTCATAGAAAACAATGTTAAAATTTTGTGTGATGTTCGTAAAAATCCAATAAGCAGAAAACATGGATTTTCAAAAAGACAATTAGAGAAAGCTGTAAATGACATTGGCATTGAATATATGCACATGCCTGAACTTGGAATTTCCTCTGAAAAAAGGCGCAATCTGAAAACACGAGAAGATTATGAATATCTTTTTGAAGATTATAAAAATACAACTCTTAAGAATAATCTTCATGCAATAGAAAAATTATACCAGATTTTTTTAGATAAAAAACGTGTTGCAATTACTTGCTTTGAAGCAGATGTGTGCATGTGTCATAGGGAAGAAATTACCAAGGTTCTTACACAACTCAAAGATTGGAAATATGAAATTAAACACATCTAACAAATAAATTTGCAAATTTAAAATACAGAGGTGTTTCTTAACAGCCCACTTATTTACATAACATAAAAAGATAGAAAGGCAATGAGATGATATTTGATGATGGCAATAGATATGTAACAACCCGTGAATGTGCAGAGCTTTTTAGTGTATCGACAACAACGATTCGCAATTGGGTGCTTCAAGGGGTATTTCCAGAGCCATATAAGCTAGGGAGAGCAGTAAGGTGGAGAAAAAAAGAGATTTTAGCCTTTACTCCAAAGAAAAATACGGAACAAATAACAACAAATTAGGTAAAACTGTATAAATCGTAGAAGGTGGACTGAAAGGTGGGCTAAAAACAGAGAATTAAAGAGAAATCTATATATTTCAATGCGCTAAAAGCAAAAAATGGTGCCCGGAAGAGGACTCGAACCTCCACGCCTTGCGGCACAGGTACCTGAAACCTGCGCGTCTACCAATTCCGCCATCTGGGCTTATAAAAATCATCTAAGCGTGTGAAGCAATTCTGTCAATAAAATTATAGAATTTATTTTCTCTGTTTAAAATGATTGAATTAAACTTTTGAAGGGCATCATGGTTCTGAAAGTTTAAAGTGTGATGATTGTCTTTGATGCAATGGTTGAATCGGAATTAAAAGTGTAAAGAATAGGAATGCCGGTCGCTAATTCTTGAGATATAATTTCCTCGCTGGTGAGACCTTCAAGCGCCATAATAAGAGCACGAAGAGAATTCCCATGCGCTGCGATCAAAACAGTTTGAGAGCGCAAAATATGAGGCTGGATATGATAAAGATAATAAGGCCAAATGCGTGCACCGGTATCGCGTAGACTTTCTCCATTCGGGGGGGCAATCGTATAGGAGCGGCGCCACATTTGCACTTGCTCTTGCCCCCATTGTTGGCGCACTTCATCTTTATTTAAACCAGAAAGATCTCCATAGTTACGTTCATTCAATGCGGAGCTTTTGATTATTTCCAAATTTGATTGTCCCATTTGCTCTAAAATGTGCTGCGCTGTTTTTTGGGCTCGCTGTAAAGCAGATGTATACGCTATATTAAACTTCAAACCAGATTCGTTCAGTTTTTTTCCTGCTGCTATCGCTTCGGCATGACCTTTTTCCGTTAAATCAGGGTCTTTCCAACCCGTAAAAAGGTTTTTGAGATTCCATTCGCTTTGTCCGTGACGGATGAGTACAAGTGTGCGTCCCATTCTGAATTGCCTCTATTTTATTGATTGTTTAAAATTCATCGTTTAATCCCAAAACATCGAGCATTGAATAAAGGCCATTTCCATGGTTTTTTGCCCATAAAGCTGCTTTTAATGCACCATTAGCAAAGATGGAGCGTTCTTGCGCTGTATGGGAGAGAACAATGCGCTCATGGGAACCGGCAAAAATGACACTGTGTTCGCCAACAACTGTTCCGCCCCGTGAACAAGAAAAGCCAATGGAGCCTTTTTCGCGCTTCCCTGTATGGCCATTGCGTTCGTTGATACGGACATTTTGCAGCATAACATGACGTCCTTCAGCTGCTGCTTGCCCAAGAAGAAGAGCTGTTCCAGAAGGGGCGTCAACTTTGTTCGCGTGATGCATTTCATAAATTTCGATATCAAAATCATTGGCTTCTAATGCTTTGGCTGCTTTCTTTACAAGGTTGGCTAAAAGATTTATTCCAAGGCTCATATTTCCAGATTTGACAATTGTTGTATGTTTTGCAAACTCTGCAATTTTTTTTTCTTCTGTTTTGCTAAATCCTGTGGTGCCAATAATGTGGACAAGTTTTCTTTGAGCAGCATAGTGAGCATAAAGAATACTGGCTTGGGGTTGTGAAAAATCTACAATCCCTTCTGTGTTTGAAAAAGCCTTTTCGAGATCATCTGTGATGCACACCCCAAGAGAATCTGAATCGATTAAGGTACTGGCATCTTTTCCTACAAAAGGTGAGCCTTTGCGTACAAGAACAGCACAAAGCTCTACATCTTTCCTCTGTCGGATTGCTGTAATGAGCTCACGTCCCATTCTTCCATTTGCACCAACAACTGTAAGGCGCATTTTTATCTCCTTATGATGCTTTACTGCCCCGTAGTATGGCAAATTCTTGCCTTCTTTCCAACGGTTCTTTTTCTTTATAGAAAAAAATTTTTTTCTGCTTTAATTTATCCTTTTGTACTGTAAAATTCTATCGTTTAGGGGAAGTGGGATAAGATTTACAAGTTTACAGAGAGATGTTTTTTGTTCAAGTGTGTGATGGATAGGGTGCGGTTTGCTTGAAAAGTCTAATAGGGGCTTATTCATTACTTGACGTTTTTATTTCTCTCGTTCTTTAATGGGGCGCGTCCTTCATATAAAATAAACACCTTAAATAAAATACACTTAACTGATGCGTTCGTCTTAAAGAAATATGTTTCAATGCTCTTAAAGCTCGTTTTATGATGGTGCGCTTGAAGGGTATAACGAGAAAATCTCCATGAATAATATAAAATCTATTCTGTACGGTTACTTTTCATAAAAGCGCAAATTAGTACTCTCATACGCTTTGCTCGCTTTTGGATCTTGGAATGATTCATAGGTATTTTTATTATTTTCTTATGCAATTTTTCGCGCCCCAAGCCACCTTATGACGCCTAAGAAAGAGATTTAAAGTGGAGAAGATCATGCCTGAAAAGTATTTAAAATTCATGATCCAATTTTAAAATTTATCATTTTAAATCAATATGTTATTTATGAATAAAACACATAAAAAAAAGGAGGAAGAAATAGGAAGATGTCTGAGAAGTTGGATTGTTCACACACGGGCGTTGATCGGATTCTTTATTTTTTAGAGAGGCCAGTTGAAAAAATTGTTATTTTGTAAAAACGCATCATGATGGTACTTTTTTATTAAGAGCAAATGGTGTGCATATTATACACTGCGTTTTTTCATAGATTGGGAAGAATGGAGGGGAACTATGCATTAAGCATTGTTATTTTATTTGGCTTCGCTTTCTAATGGTGCTGCAGCTCTTGTCTTGAAAGAGAGACTTTAAAACCCTTTGTTAAATATCTTCTCTATAATTGGTCTTTTTGTGGATATAGCAAAAAATAATTTTGGGGGTGCAGGATAAGAGGGCTTGAAATAAAAGATTATGATGGATTCTTATTTTTTGTTCAATAGGATTATGAATCAATCTATTCTTGTATTATTTATAGGCAGGCATAAAAATTTATAAACGGAGAAGTCTTCTTTAGGTAAAATATCACTTTTACTTGTGTTTGTGAGAGGAGATTAGAAATCAAGATCAGCATAGTGAGTACTTGCAACAATTCCTCGAACACGATCTGTTAAAAGAGAACGAAAAGAAGGTCGTGATTTAATCCGCATATACCAGTCTTTGGCAGCGGGGGATTGTTCCCAGTCAATTTCCCCTAGAAAGTCAAGGACAGAAACAGCGGCGGCGGCGGCTAGGTCAGCATAAGATAAGGAAGAACCCACTAAACTATCGCGAGAGGCACAGAGCCAATTGAGATAGTTCATATGGGGTGGGATATTGGCGCGTGCATTGCGTAAAATTTGTGAATTGGGAGCGCCACCGCCAATGGCGAGGGGCATTTCACGTTTATGAATCCGTTCTCGTACAATATGACGTGTTACTTCATTTTCAAATTTATTTAAAAACCAGTCATTGAGGCGGCGGACTTCCGCACGATCTAAAGGATTTTCCGGAAAGAGTTTATTTTCTTGTCGCAAACTTCCATGGGTCTCATCTAAATATTCACAGATAACAAAGGGACCTGATAAGGGAACCTCGTGTTCATCGAGAAAAACAGGAACATGACCAGCGGGATTGAGAGCGAGAAATTCGTGTCTTCTCGCCCATTCATATTCTTCAATCAGTTGAGTGGCTACACCATATTCCCCAAGAATGAGGCGTATGAAGCGCGAAGCGGTGGAGAGGGGAGAGTGAAAAAGTGTCAGCATAATTTACACAATTAAATAGAGTGGATAAGAATTCTTTCAAGTCATCCTTTTTTATAAAGGTGCTTGATGAGAAGTACAAGATCATTAGCAGCTGCTGGCAATTATGCTTAATAAATTGTTAATAATATGAATGCTTTCTCTTATGCAATGGTTTGCAAAATGACAGCACGTAATTCTTCCAAACCGTATACTTTTTCTGAAGAGGTTGCAAGGATCTTAGGATACGCTGCTGGGCGTTTAAGAAGTTTTGTTTGTGTGGTCATCATTAATTTTTCTAAAGCGTTTGATTTGATTTTATCGCTTTTTGTCAAAACAATTTGGTAAGAAACGGCTGCCTTATCAAGGAGTGCAAGAACGTCTTCATCATTATTTTTGATTCCGTGTCGTGAATCAATCAAGAGATATACACGCTTTAGTGTTGTGCGTCCCCGTAAATAGCTAAAAATCAAATTTGTCCAAGCATCAACCAGATTTTTAGGTGCAGCAGCAAAACCATAACCTGGCATATCTACCAATGCAAAAGGGGGAAGGTCTCCTTGTTGTCCACTGAAGCCATCGGGGACAAAATAATTCAGCTCTTGTGTGCGTCCTGGTGTATTTGAGGTTCGTGCTAAGCCTTTTTGCTGGACAAGTGCGTTGATTAAAGAGGATTTTCCAACATTGGAACGCCCCGCAAATGCGATTTCTGGTGGCCCTTCAGGGGGGAGAAAGCGTATTGCGGGGACACCACGAATAAAAACCCAATTGCGCGAAAAAATTCCAGAAAGGGAAGAATCTCTTGTCATTCTTGCACTTCTTTTTTGGGTGATTTTCTCCACATGGCTCTCAAATTGTCAAAAAGCTCAATTTTAACTCCTTGGCGCTTCATCATGATACCTTGCTGAATGATTGACAATATATTGTTCCATGCCCAATAAATGACAAGACCAACAGGGAAAGAGGCGAGCATAAAAGTAAAGACAACAGGCATCCATGTGAAAATCATTGCTTGGGTTTGATCTTGAGGAGCGGGATTCATCCGCATCTGTAAAAACATCGTTATTCCCATAATCAAAGGCCATGCACCAATCATCAGAAATGCTGGCGTTGTATAGGGCAAGAGACCAAACAAGTTGAAAAGAGACGTTGGATCAGGGGCTGCTAAATCTTGAATCCAGCCAAAGAAAGGAGCATGGCGCATTTCAATGGTGATATAGAGAACTTTATAAAGAGCAAAGAATATTGGAAATTGAACCAACATCGGCCAACAACCGGCAAGGGGATTAATTTTTTCGGTTTTATACAGTTCTATGATTGCTTGCTGTTGTTTGTTCCGGTCATCAGGATATTTTTCTTTTATTTCTAGCAACCGCGGTTGTAGAAGCTTCATGCGCGCCATAGATTTATAAGATTTATTGGCGAGAGGGAAAAGAAGTGTTTTTAAGAGCACTGTAACCAGAAGGATGGCAATACCAAAATTTCCTGTTTGCTTATAAAGAATGTCAATGAGGGCAAACATGGGTTTTGTGATGAAATCAAACCAACCCCAATCAATTAAGAGAGCAAACTTGTTGATTTTTAGGTCATTTTGATAGTGATTAATGATTTCAACTTGTTTTGCACCAGCAAAAAGACGATTTGTAACGGTTTTTGTTTCATTGGGGGCAATCGTTAAAGGCGATCCTAGCAAGTCAGATTGATAATGCGTTTGCAAACGATCAAAATAAATAAAACGGCTTGTATATTCTTTATCTTGCGGAGGAATAACTGCTACAGCCCAATATTTATCGGTAATACCAATCCAGCCTCCTGTCACTTTGGAAAAAGTCATGCTCTTTTGTCCATTATCAGGATTTGGATCAAGTTCTGCTAAGGTTTTATATTTTTCAGTTTTGAGCGAATCCCCTGCAATACCGATCATCCCCTCATGAAGCAAATAGGTTGCATTGGTATGTTCTGGTGGTGCAGCACGTGCAACGCGGGCATAGGAGGAGAGATAGATCGGTTGATCACTTTCATTACTGATAGAATCCTCAATGGTAAACATGTAATGATCATCAACAGAAAGAGTACGGCGGAAGATTTGTCCCTGTCCATTATTATAAATTAAAGTGATGGGTGTTGAAGGGGTCAGGGTTGTATTGTTTCCCTCTATTTGCCACTGTGTATCGGGTTGTGGCAAGGCTTTTGCTGGCAAAGATGCACTTGCAAAACCAAATTCAGCAAGATAGGTTGTTTTGAACCCTTTAGGATTCAGCAAATCGATTTCCGGTGATTTTTTATCGACGGTTATACGATATCTCTTGAGGTAAAGATCATCAAATTGTGCACCAACAAGATTAATAGAGCCTTCCAATTCATCTGTTTTGATCGCGACACGCTCTGTTTTGGCTAATACAGCTTTCCGGATTTCAGGAGTCATTGGGTGTTCGATGATCGATGTTGCTTGATGTGTTGAGGGATCGTCAGAAGAATTCGTCGTGGTCGTAGAAAGGGCTGACTGTTGTTTTGACAATTGCTGTTGTTGCGCGATAACTTGTTGTTTTTGTAACTTTGCTTGTTTGGGAGCAACATGAAGAAACTGCCATGCGATGAGCACTACGAAAGATAAGCCAATAGCGATAAAGAAATTGCGGTTATATTCCATTCGTATTCCCTTGTTGTCGTTGCTGATGTTTTGTTTTTGGTTTTATTCGCCGATTCAATTCACTAATTAAAGATGTGAAAGGTGCATGTAATGCGTCACGATACGCTACAATGACATAGTCAGTCCCTGCTTCCATGTGATTTGTTACACCAACTCTCACGGCTTCACGCAAGCGCCTTTTGATACGATTACGTTTTACAGCATTACCGTTTTTACGGGTAACAGTGAAGCCTACACGCGCAACAAGAGAAGATTTTCTTTCTGTTGTTTGTTCACGAGATTTAACTTCGAGTAAAAATAAAGGACCACGTCGTTTCTCTCCTGTACGGACAGCCAAAAAGTCTGCTCTTTTGCGAATGCGGCAGGGATGTTTTTTCTTCATAAAAGAACATTTCGCAATTTCACTAAATGCTTGGCTGACCAAACATTAGAGGTTCATAACAAAAGTTTCACAACGAAGAAATAATGAGCAGTCCTCAACGGTTGTGAAAATTTAAAGGGTTAAGCAGAGAGCCGTTTACGTCCACGAGCACGTCTTGCAGCAATAACTTTACGTCCTCCAGCTGTAGCCATGCGTGCACGAAATCCATGGCGGCGTTTACGGACAAGTTTAGAGGGTTGGTACGTACGTTTCATTTATTTAAATACCGCGGAGTGCGGCCCTTCTTAATCTTCGTTTTATGAGCAGTTTTGCGCGTGATGAACAATTTTATCCTATCAGACAGCTGTTAACTCATAAGAAAAAATATAAAAAAAGTCAATCTTAGATTGTTTTTATTACGCTTGAAAAAATATAAAACACCTTATAACTGTTTGTGACACTTTTTTATGATACTTTAAAAATGTCAGAAAATAGCGATTGAGTCTACAGAAAATGAATGACAAGAACGTTAAAGATTTAAAGAAAGCATGACAGATTATTGTATGCTCAATTTAAAAAATACTTTGATATTAAGAATTTTTTTTAAGTTTTGTGTTTTATAAAATCCTTATCAAAATATTCATTAAAGTGTTGGCGCACAAACGTGACTGATAGTCTTTATAATAGCAGATTTTGTGCCTGAGTTTTTTTTATTTAAGGGTGGTTTTGTGTTTTAAAAGAGATAAAATGTAAGTCATTTATACTTTGTAACTCTTAAACTAAAGTAGAAAATGTTCGGTGATGAACCTGTCAGTATTTTTTCGTTCGTATGCTTGTATTTGTTGGTATTTTATAGAGAGGAAAGAGCGTGGATCCTATCACAAGTGAGGCTGTCCGTAACGTATTACGTAAAATCAAAGGACCAGATCTTGAAAGCGATATTGTATCGTTGGGACTTCTTTCAGAAATATTAATTGCTGATGGCAAGGTGTTCTTTTCCATTACAGTTCCTGATGGACGTGTACAAGAATGGGAATCATTGCGCCGTTCTGCTGAGGAGTTGGTGTGTGCTTTGGAGGGGGTCCAATCTGTTGTTGTCACGCTTACAGCAGAAAAAACAATAAAGGGAACGCCTCGACGTAGAGCGAATCTCTTGCCTGTGAAAATGCCCATAGAAGGTGTGCGTCATGTCATGGCTGTTGCTTCTGGAAAAGGAGGGGTGGGAAAATCGACGATGGCGATCAATATCGCCTTGGCTTTACAAAATTCAGGTTTTAAAACAGGGGTGATGGATGCAGATATCTATGGTCCATCTTTGCCACGTTTGACAGGACTTGTTAACCAAAAACCACAGCTCATGGGAGGAAAAAAGATTCAACCTCTTGAAAAATTCGGTCTTAAATTAATGTCAATGGGCTTTTTAGTTGAGGAAGAAAAGCCGGTGGTATGGCGTGGTCCTATGGTTATGGCCGCTGTAACGCAATTGTTACGAGATGTTGTATGGGGACCTTTGGACATTTTAGTCGTCGATATGCCACCGGGTACAGGAGATGCACAACTAACGCTTGCGCAACAGGTACAATTAACCGGTGCGTTGGTTGTTTCTACACCTCAGGATCTTGCTTTAGTTGATGCACGTAAAGCGATAGAAATGTTTATGAAAGTTAATGTTCCTATTTTAGGATTGATTGAGAATATGAGTTATTTTATCGCTCCTGATACAGGAAAACGCTACGATATTTTTGGTCATGGTGGTGCGCGGGGAGAAGCGGAACGTCGAGAGGTTCCTTTCTTAGCAGAAATACCGCTTGATGCAGCTTTACGATTTTCTTCAGATGAGGGAATCCCTATTTTTGTTGCTCAGCCTGATGGCGAGCATACTCAACTGTATCGTACAATTGTTGATCAAATAAAAAATAAACTCTTGTAAATGTATGTTTGTTTAAGAAAGTTTGCTAAAACACAACGATGAAAGACATCAAAATAATTGCTCCTTATAAAAGAAAGAAAAATGGGAAAAGACTTTGTCAGTCTTTTCATTCAAATGTTAAAGGATAAATGATCTTCTTATAAGAAATTTGGTACTATAAAAGTATCTTGAAAATGAGTCAAAAAATTTATTTCTATTCATGTTAATTAAATGGATGGGTTAATTCAAAGAGATAGACATTTAAAAAGTCCGTTTGTTTTGCTCTTGAAAGAGCTATAGCAGGCAATTTTATCAATTCATGTTTACAAAAAGCTAAATGAATCGATCCATAATTCTCTCTTTATTGAGATGAGAAAAATGTTGATCAAGTCTTTTTAGAAGCGTTCATTTTTTGTAAAGTCGCTTCAAGAGCTGTGGTTAAAGCTCTTCTTCCTCCTTGATGAGAAAAATAATTTGACAAAAATTCATTTGTTCCCCCCTTTGTTGAAAACTCTTTTTCAAGCAGTGCAAAATTAAGAGAGGGAGAACGATCCGTTGCTATAATTTTACGCATTTCATCCGTAAGATTTCCAAACATCATGGTAAGAAACTCTGCTGATTGCTGTTTTTTTAACCCTTGGGTTATAAACCATTGATGGGCTGTTTCTATAAAATTAAAATACACCCCCATAAGAGAACCCGCTGTCATAAAAAGATTAAAGTGTTCTTCCTCCTCTAGCACCAAGGTACCGCCCAATGCATCAAATAAACTGCGTAAAAAGGGATGATCAGGATAAATGGGTGTCAAATTTTTGCACTCTGCGACAAATGGTAACGGAACAGCACGATAAACTTTATGGTTGATCCACGCTTCCACTTCTGCTGCTTTTGCCATAGCGAGAACGGAAATAACCAACTGTTCTGGACGAAAACGAAGAGAGCGTAAAACGCCTTCTGCAATTTGGTTGGGTAAACAAAGAAAAACACAATCACTCACATCGAGCAATGCTTGGTTATTTTCTGCAATCATAACCTTATCATAAGTGCGTGAAAGATGCTCTGCTGTTTGTGCATTGCGCGGTGAAACAATAATGGAAGAAACATTAAAGGCGCTTGTCATGAGTCCATCGATTATGCAAGCGCTGATTGTGCCTGTTCCCAAAAAGCCAAGTTTCATTTTTATTCCTCAGTTTTGCATTTTTAAAGGAATCTCAATCAATATTTCAGGTGTTTTAACTAACATAAATGCTAATTGAAGAAGCAACACAGAGCATTGCAAGAATAATCAACCCCAAATAGATTTTTGGTTTGTCAAACAGAACGGCAAAAGCAGAAAACCAACCAACAATAGCTGCGGCTAATGCAAATAAAAAACCTGGTTTATTCATCAGTACAATATGCATTGCCATTAAACCACCAATAATCAGCGCTCCAAAAACAATGAGCAAACCTGTTGCAAATTTTTCATAATCATCCATATTTCGCTCCTTATAGCGCTCAAACGGTTATAGACTTTTTAACGCATATATACATAAAGGAGAAATGTTTTTTATTGAGTATGGTTAAAACGTGGGGCGCTTCTTATTGATCAGAGGTAAAAAATGCGGGGATATGCTGTGGCAAACGCCAAGGTAAAATTGCAATCAAATCAAAGCGTACAGATAAAAGGGCATAATCTTTTTGTCGTGCGAGCCAAATATCGGCGGCTGCCTCAATTCGTCTTTCATTCATACGGGAAACCGCTTCCATTGCTTCCATCAACGTTGAACGTGCTTTAACTTCAACAATTAACACAAGATTTCCGCGTCGTGCAATTAAATCAATTTCCCCACACTTTGTTTTAAAACGCATTTCGGCTATGTGAAATCCTTTAAAACGCAACCACCAAGCGGCCAATTTTTCTGCGCGAATCCCTCGATAAAAAGACTTTTGTCTCTGTTTTTTTTGTATTGTCTTACGCATTTTTTAGAAAAATTAACCGCTGAAAAAGTTCCTGCTTTTTAAACCCGGTCTTTTTTGCAACTAAAGCTGCGGCTTGAGCCGCGGAATGTGTCTGTGCGTGTTCTAATAATATTTCATCAATTTCTTGATCACTTATTACATTTAAAGAAGGCGATGATGACTCTCCAACAAGCACGACAATTTCCCCACGAATTTGTGTCTGTTTTTTATAACTCTCCAACAAACTTCCCAAATTAGAAACGTCTATAGTTTCAAATTTTTTGGTTAATTCACGACAAATGGCGGCAGGTCTATCCGCTGAAAAAAGAGCGACCATATCCTGTAAAGTTTCAACAAGTCGATGCGGTGATTCATAAAAAATCAAAGTCGCTGGAATCTCTTTTAATTGTTCCAATCGTTTTTGACGCTGTGCTTTGCGGGCACTCAAAAAACCTGCAAAGAAAAAGCTATCGGTCGGAAGCCCTGTCGGTATCAGAGCCGCTAAAAGAGCGGAGGCTCCAGGGATCGGAATAATTTTATGACCTCCCTTACGGGCTTCTTCAACTAATCGAAATCCAGGATCAGAGATAAGCGGTGTTCCCGCATCTGAAATAAGCGCTACCGTTTTATTTTCCGCTAAAGCCGCTAAGAGCTTTGGACCTGCTTTTTGCGCATTATATTCATGATAAAGAAAAGCTTTTTTTTGAATACCGTAACGTTGCAACAAAATACGTGTTACCCGCGTATCCTCACACGCTAAAATATCAACACCTGCCAGCACTTGCAAAGCACGAAGCGTAATATCTGCAAGATTTCCAATAGGCGTTGCTACAAGATAAAGCCCTGGTTCTATGATGGGGGCCGAATAAGCATGCGTACCTATAAAATATGCTTTTTCACACATGCTCTTTTCTCTTCATCAAATTTCCCTTACCACAATAAGATTTTTATCCGTACTCATAAGTTATTTTTGCTCACTTTTTACCAGCAGATTTTTATCATTACAACGGCTTATTTGCTCAGTCTTCCTTGATGAAATCGTTGATCACTTCACAAGAGGATAACTTTTTGTATCGTGAAAGAGCTTAATGCATGAAGGTGATTGATAGATTTCTGATTCTTAAGGGAAATATTTTGATCCATTGCGTTTTGTCTATTTCAATTTTAGGAGAACGAACAATGATGATATTGGCGGGAGAGAGGTTACATATTGGGGTAGAAGGGACCTTCGCTGCCTTGCGGACAGGTCCATGTGATGTTTTGGTTTGGGTCTTTAATGTCGCACGTTTTACAATGTATGCAATTTGAAGCATTGATCCTATACGTTAGATGATTATGAGACTCTAGCCATTCGTAGACAGCGGCGGGGCAATAGTGTGTAGAAGGTCCTCCATAGATTGCATATTCGGAGTCCTTTTGTTTTTCTAAAGAGGCTATTTTTAAATGACAAGGTTGATTTTCTTCATGGTGCGTATTGGAAAGGGCAACACTTGTAAGGCGGTCAAAAGTTATAATACCATCGGGTTTTGGGTAAGCAATGGGTTGAAATTTTTCTGCAGGTTCAAGACAGGCATAATCTTCCTTGCCATGGGAGAGTGTTTTAAATAAGGAAAATCCGAACAGTTGTTGCCACCACATATCAAAACCGGCAAGTTGAATCCCATATTTTGTCCCATATTTTGCCCATAGCGGTTTGGCATTTCGCACTTTATAAAGATCTTTGCCGATGGGCCCTTTTCGCCATTGTTCTTCGATTTCTTTGACTTCATCATGGGCGCGACCTTGTGCGAGAGCGGTAGCAATTTTATCGGCGGCTAATATGCCTGATAAGATGGCATTGTGTGATCCTTTGATACGAGGAACATTGACAAAGCCAGCCGAGCAGCCAATAAGTACTCCACCAGGAAAGGTGAGTTTTGGTACAGATTGCCATCCTCCTTCACTGATCACACGCGCCCCGTAGGAAAGGCGTTTTGCCCCTTGGAAGATTTCATAGAGTTTTGGATGGGTTTTAAAACGTTGAAATTCTTCAAAGGGAGAAAGATAAGGATTTTTGTAATCTAAGTGCACAACAAAACCGATAGAAATGATATTGTTTTCTTGGTGATAAAGAAAACCACCCCCACCGGTATGATTGTCTAAGGGCCAACCGGTGAAATGTTGCACTAAACCGCGTTGGTGTTTTTGCGGTTCAATTGTCCAGAGCTCTTTGAGACCGAGACCAAATTTCTGGGGTTCACGATTTTTGCTAAGGTTAAAATGCTGTATCAGTTGTTTTGCAATAGAGCCGCGGGCGCCTTCCGCAATTAGTGTATATTTTGCCAATAATGCCATACCAGGCATATAATTTTTTCCAGGGGTTCCATCTTTATTACGTCCCATATCCCCCGTGAGAACACCAATGATGGCTCCGTTCTCATTCTGGATGGTTTCTGTTGCGGTAAAACCTGGATAAATTTCTACACCCAGTGCTTCGGCTTTTTTGCTTAGCCAGCGGCAAACATTCCCAAGTGAAACGATATAACACCCGTCATTGGATAAGATTTTGGGGTGCAAGATATTGGGCAATCGTGTTGCTTTTTGAGGCTTTAGAAAAAAAAATTGGTCACGGGTAACAGGGGTTGTGAAGGGATGGTCGTGGTCACTTCTCCATTCCGGTAAGAGTGTATCAATACCGATGGGATCAACAACGGCGCCAGAGAGAATATGGGCTCCAACTTCAGTCCCTTTTTCAACAATTGTGACAGAAAGATCAGGGTTAATTTGTTTCAGACGAATGGCAGCAGAAAGCCCTGCAGGACCTGCTCCGACAATGACGATGTCAAACTCCATACTTTCACGCTGGTCATGCAGAGGTGCTTTCATGGTTTATAAAGCTTTCTCCAATTCTGGAATAATTTGGTGGAGATCACCGACAAGGGCGTAATCGGCAATTTGCATGATGGGTGCTTCTTCATCTTTATTAATAGCAACAATAATTTGTGCATCCATTATACCGGCTAAATGCTGGATTGCACCGGAAATGCCAACAGCGATATAGAGTTCAGGGGCAACGACTTTTCCTGTTTGTCCAATTTGCCAATCATTGGGAGCATAGCCTGCGTCAACGGCTGCGCGGCTGGCACCTAAAGCAGCATTTAATTTGTTTGCAAGGGGAAGAAGAAGGTCCATAAATCGTTCTTGTGAACCAAGACCACGTCCCCCTGAGATAATAACACGTGCAGAAGTAAGATCAGGACGATCACTTTTGTTAGTTTCTGCTTTTACGAAAGACGAAAGATTGGGATTGGGCGCTGGTGTTATTGTTTTAATGGGTGCAGAATTATTTTGAGAAGGCGTTGGTGGGAAAGAGGCTGTGCGAACGGTGATGATCTTTTTGTGATCATTGCTGCGGACAGTTTCAACTGCATTGCCTGCATAAATGGGCCGTTTGAAGGTATCGGGTGAAAGAACGGCGGTAATATCTGAAATTTGCATAAGATCAAGAAGGGCTGCTACGCGTGGCATCACATTTTTTCCAGTACTGCTGGATGGCGCCATGATCACATCATAATCATTGGCTAATGTGATAATTGTATTGGCCATAGGCTCGGCAAGTTGATGGGCTAAATAGTCAGCGTCAGCAATAAGAACTTGCCGCACACCGTTAAGTTTAGCACTCTTTTCCGCTATTGTTTGAATGTTTTCTCCGCAAACTAAAATATCGATATCGCTTTTGAGTGCGTGCGCAGCGGTGAGTGCTTTTGCGGTTTCTTCTGTATGATGATCGGCTAATAAAAGAATTGCCATAAATTTTTACCCTTTTATGTGAGTATTGCTTTTACTTTAGAGAATATTAAATGCAGCTTTTTTGTTTTAGTGCACTGACAAGCTCTGCCACATTAGCGACTTTAATCCCAGACTGACGGGGTTTGGGCTCTTCAACACTTAAAATTGTTAAGCGTGCTTTCGTATCAATGCCAAGATCAGCAAGAGTTTTTTGTTCAATGATTTTCTTTTTTGCTTTCATGATATTGGGGAGAGAGGTGTAACGCGGTTCATTGAGCCGCAGATCGGTCGTCATAACCATGGGAAGGGGAAGGCAAAGGGTTTGTGTTCCATTATCAACCTCACGTGTAACGGTAGCATGCCCATCTTCTATGTTAAGATGTGAGGCAAAAGTTGCCTGTCCCCAACCAAGAAGAGCGGCGAGCATTTGTCCAGTTTGGTTGTTATCGTCATCAATTGCTTGTTTTCCTAAAAAGACCATATCGGGTTTTTCTTCATGAACAATGGCTTTGAGAACCTTAGCGATGCTTAAGGGTTCAAGTGTTTGATCTGTTGTGACAAGAAGTGCGCGATCAGCCCCCATGGCAAGTCCTGTTCGTAAAGTTTCTTGGGCTGTTTCTGGTCCAATTGAAACAAGAACAACTTCTGAAATTTTACCAGATTCTTTTTGGCGAATTGCCTCCTCAACGGCTATTTCGTCAAAGGGATTCATAGACATTTTTACATGAGATAGATCAACGCCTGTGTTATCGGGCTTGACGCGTATCTTGATGTTATAATCAACAACACGTTTGACAGCGACAATTATCTTCATGATGATCCTCTTTGTTTGTCTGGTCACAAGTTTATAGCAATAATCATAAGAAACCAAATTGTTTAGAATGAAATCTCATTTATAACTTGTGTTCTCTTTCATATAAGCTTTTTTATGTTTACTTGTACTTTCTTGTCGTCATTTTCAATCGTCATCTCTTTTGCATTTTTATAATTGCTTTATTTGCTTGAATAAAAAGTAAAAAAATAATCTGTCTTGTGAGAATATTCTTTTTTCGTTTCATAGGCTTTGTTTATGATGGTGCAATAGGGACTTTATACGATGAAAAATGAAGCAAAAAAATAAAAATGGGGAAATGATTTTACGCTTCAAATCTTAAGGGTAGAAAAATTAAAGATCTTTCTTTCAAATAGTTGGGATGAATATTAAGCAAATATTGTAGATAAAGATTGGGAAAAATATTTCTAACAAAAAATTGAGGGAGTTCTTAAAGCTCTATTTACTAAAATAGAGCATACTTTCTCATCATTTCTTGTGATTCTTTTCAAAAAGGTTAATGAGGGGTAAGCATTTGTGAATACGAAGGGTCATACGATCGACCAGGCAGCTAATCAGGTTCGGAGTGATCAATTCTCTTCTTTTATTGAGCAGAAGGGGAGAATGGATACAAGAGTGGATACGCCTGTGGAAGTAACAATGTCGGATATTGCTCAAAAATTACGCACTGTTTATGCACAAATGCAAATGAAACATTCACCTCGTCCTTTGAACCAGCACGGGGCTGTCGAAGAACATTTTAAATCTTACTTAGATGATATTAGTCGGGCCATTTTGGCTGAATATTATATTCGTCGCCAAAGGGAAAAAAGACTTTTTGAGTCTTTAGAACAGATTAAAACACTTATTCAAAGTTTGCAGAGTGAAAAAAAAAGTTTAGAAGCAGCAGCGATAACACGACGGATGTCTCGTTCAAAATTATCTGATTCTGTTGTACAAAAACTTGCTCATATGGAGTGTGAGGAAAATCAAGAACGCTTATACCTTCAAAAGGCACAAAATTTTTCAAGACAAAACAGTATAACACCACGTCAAATAAATATTGAAAATGCGTTGCAGCAAGAAAATAAAAGCTCTCTATCCAGTGATGCACTTTTGCCAAGTGAGGCCCTTTTGCCAAGGGATGCTCTGAAGTCTTCTTTTAAAAAGACTGAAGGAGCAGCGGAGCATACTGTGATAGAAGAAAAGAGTATGGAGATTCCAGCATCTAACCATTGCCCAGAATCTCATCATTGCATGGAGAATGATTTTTCTCCTCCCTTAAAGGCGCAGTCTCGCAGACATGTCTCTTTTTTATCTGTTTTTATAAAAAAAAGTGTCCTTTGTTTTTTAACCGTTGCATTTATGGGTGCGATAACGTTATGTTTTTATAGCTTTTTAAAAGGAGCTCGTTTTTTTTAGTTTTTACGCTGTTGATGTTAATAGATGTGAAATATATTATGCATTCGTAAATTGTGCGGAAGCTATGGCAATTAAAATCATCCCTTTTAAACACGCAACAGAGATTATTGGAAAAGGGAGAGTTGGAGAAAGATCCTCCAATTGCTAAAAAAGCCTCAAATTATCTTAAAGGTTCTGCCTGTGAGTATTTATTTACCAATTGCTGAAATGTCACTCAATATGCTGATCTTGATTGGTATGGGAGTCGTTGCTGGTTTTTTTTCAGGTCTTTTTGGCATTGGGGGTGGTTTTCTCATCACGCCTTTATTGATTTTTTATAATATTCCTCCTGCTATTGCTGTTGGAACAGGCGCTAACCAGATGATTGCATCATCTGTAACGGGGGCGATTACACATTTTAGACGGCGGACTCTTGATATCAAACTTGGTATTATTTTGGCGATTGGAGGAGGGATCGGTTCGTTAATCGGGATTCAGATTTTTTCTGTTTTGAAAAAATTAGGTCAATTAGACCTCATGATTTCGCTTCTTTATGTGATTCTTCTTGGAAGTATAGGAAGCTTGATGATTGTTGAAAGTTGGTATGATATGATACGCAAGCGTAGATTAGGAAAAGCCAATGTTCGTCTTGCAAGTCGACATCGACATAACTGGATTCATCGCTTACCGTTAAAAATGCGTTTCCGAGCTTCTATGATCTATGTCAGTATTATTCCAGTGTTAGGGATTGGTCTCATTGTTGGGTTGTTGTCTTCTATTATGGGAATTGGTGGGGGATTTTTTATGATACCGGCATTGATTTACCTTCTGCGTGTTCCAACCAGTGTTGTGATAGGGACTTCACTTTTTCAGATTACATTTGTGTCTTCTTTCACGACAATTTTGCAAAGTATGACTCATCAGTCCGTTGATATTGTTTTGGCTTTCTTGTTAATGCTTGGAGGAAGTATTGGCGCACAATATGGAACACGGGCTGGACGGAAGTTAAAGGCTGAACAATTGCGTATGGCCCTTGCATGTTTGGTGTTGATTGTGTGTATGCGTCTTGCTTTTCAATTATTTGTACGCCCTGATAATCTTTTCTCTCTGGATATTCTTATGAGATAAAAATGGGTAGATTATTTTCTTTATGCATCATTGCAAGTTGCTTTTGTTTTGTTTCTTTTTCTACATGGTCACATGTGGGGACGACAGAAAAAACATTCATTGATCAAATTGATCACGAAACTGTCCAAATTATCGTCACAACGAACACGATTACGGTGGATACAAATTTTGCTGGTCGTGATCTTTATATTGCTGGTGTTTTGGAAAATATTGATCCATTATATTCTCAACAGAACCGTTATGATGTTGTTGTAAGCTTGGAAGGACAAACTCGGCCAATGGTCATGCGGGAAAAAAAACGCAATGCCGGTGTATGGGTTAATACGGATTCCCTTATTTTTAAAAATGTTCCTCTTTTTTACTCTATGGTTACAACGCGTGAAATTGATGATATTACCAGCATCGAAGATTATAAACGTTTGGGGGTAGGGGTACTCTATTTGCCATTACAAACAGATGAAAAGGATCAGAAAAAAGTACAAATCTTTCGTGATGAACTTATAAAACTGCAAAAAGCTAAAAGTCTTTATTATGAAGAAGTAGGCGGTGTTCGTTTTGGTTCTGATAAACTTTTCACAGCACATTTTCGTTTACCGGCCAATATTCCTGTTGGGCATTATAAGGCTCGTGCTTATCTTTTTCGTGATGGGCAGTTTATTGATAGTGCAACAACGACTCTTGAAATTGTTAAAGCGCATATTGCTTATACAATTTTCTATGCGGCGCACAAGTATCGTTTCCTCTATGGTATTGTTGCGGTGATTATCGCTGTGAGCACAGGATTTTTATGTCGTTTGATTTTTCGAAAAGACTAATGCTAAGAAAAATATTTAAAGTGTTTATTTTTTGTGAAAAATGCGCAAGATGAGAAAAATAGGCACAACAATAATAGCGCCCATCATGGTTGTGTGGAAGAAGTTTTTAAGCGTTATAAATCCTGTTCCCCATAAAGATTGAAGAAAATCTATTATTTTTTGTATGAGGTTGTGAGGTGTCCATCCAAAAAATTTCATTACAATACCCATGAAGAATGAAAGGATAAGTAATTTTAGACTGACACGGCTGAATGTTTCTTTAAGAAATACATGAAAAGAATTTGACAATTTTTTCTTTCGGCTCATTTAAATATACTTTCGAATCTCTAGTGTTTTTGATGTATTATCATCGTAGAGTGATTTTATTATCATAAAGGAAAAATATTTTCTTATTTTTTAACACCTTTGTACTGGTGTGATACCGGTGCGGGTCGTTGAAATACACGCGCATTTTATTACATTTTCGCGATATTTTCAGGGGACTTCTTTTATTACATGGAGAAGTTTCTTTTTTTTCTGAGAATTTCTAAGGGGATTTTTATAACGTTTTGATGTTTTGCATCAGAGTGAAAGCCCTCATCCGTTGAAGATTTTGTAACGGACTTATTATTATCCCGTGTATAGAAATAATATTTCAAGGAAATTTACTTAAAAAAAGACTATCTATTCTGATAATGCTGTGCTTATATAGGTATTATATTTAGATAATTCAACCGTAGTGAATTGAAAAGATACTTTTTGCTGAAAAATGCAAGCAATGAACTGAGTGTTGTTAAAGGAGCAAAGGTATTAAAATAGGATGTTGAAAAAAGTTTTGTGCTGTATAAACACGTGAGTAAATATTAGGGGGTTGCGGTGCTCATGCTCTTTTTGTTTTGAAATAAGATATAATGAGGAGCTTGTTGTTGAGCGGGGAATTCAAAATTCATTTTGCAGAAAGCGGAGAGGTGCTTGATATTGAAAAATGGATGAATTTTTCTTGTTTTGTTGAAAGATCAAATTGTTGTTAAGGCTCGTTATTATTAAGGTGCTTGCGCTAACAGGGGCGTGTTTTGATGACAGAAAAAATGCAGGAAGAAAAAAGAAGAGATAAGCTTGCTCGACAAGAGAGAAAAAATCTCTGTTTTATAGTCTTCAAGGGTAGATGTTGTTATATCATCAGTAGATTTTATTATCGGTTCTACCATTTATTGTATATTAAATTGTTTTTCGGTGCATATGGGAGGGGATAGCTTATAAGGGTGGCAGGAGGAGTGGTTAGTTAAGGAGTGTTGTCTGAATTTTAAAACCTTTGTTTCTTAGAGCCTATGGTTCATCTAATCTTGTTATTTTGCACGTTCTTATTGCGTGGGGAATTTATACAATAAACGTTAAAAGGAAAAGTCTATGAACTTGAAAAGAAAAATATTGAAAAGTAGCGGCTCTCTTATTTCTGTTCTTATGGCCCTTGGAGTGGTTGCACAACAGGCTTCAGCAAAAACGCCGGCGAATACTCTTGTGATGGCTTGGAATATGGATGCAATCAGTACATTTGACCCTGCGCAACTTACAGATGTTTATGGAAGTGAGATTATTCGCAATGTTTGTGATAATTTGGTGAGTGGTGCGACAGATAATCCCGCTAAAATGGTTCCATCTTTAGCAACGCATTGGGATGTTTCAGGGGATGATCACAGTACGGTGATTACCTTTCATTTGCGTGATGGTTTAAAGTTTAATGATGGGAGAGCAGCCAACGCCAATGATCTTGTTTGGGGGATGAAGCGGGTTGTTAAATTGAAGATGGGGAATGCAGCAATTTTTAATGAATATGGCATTACAGAGCAAAATGTTGATGATGCTTTGCAAGCTCCCGATGAAAAAACAGTGGTGATGAAATTTGATAAGCCTTATCCAGCAGAGCTTATTCTTAATAATATTGTGGCCAGTCCTGCAACAGCTTTGCTTGATCGTAAGACCATTATGAAGCATGAAAAAGATGGCGATCTGGGCAATCAGTATTTAAAAACGCATGCTGCTTGTGTTGGTCCTTATCAGTTAAAAAGTTGGCGCCCTGGAGAAGCTCTTTTGTTGCA
Organism: Bartonella sp. B1099; assembly: GCF_944801835.1. Classification (GTDB taxonomy): domain Bacteria; phylum Pseudomonadota; class Alphaproteobacteria; order Rhizobiales; family Rhizobiaceae; genus Bartonella. Next base: position 1,107,882 of record NZ_CALYLN010000001.1, read on the forward strand.
TGCAAGCTCTCATTATTGGGGAGAAGCACCAAAATTGAAGCAGATACTCATTCGTCATGTTGCAGAGCCTGGAACACAACGTTTATTGTTACAAAAACATGATATTGATGTTGCTCGTAATTTGACCCCTGAAGATCTTGCAGATCTACAAAAAACCACAGATGTTAAAATCGAGGAAGTGTTAGAGCCATCCATGATGTATTGGGGCTTCAATATGACAAATCCCATTTTTGCGAAGGAAAAAGTACGCTTGGCGATGCGCTATCTCATAGACTATGAAGGTCTTGGTAAAAAGCTTCTCAAAGGTGTTGGTGTTCCACGGGCAAGTTTTGTTCCTCTTGGCAACCTTGGGGCTTTGGATGAAAAAGAAGGGCAACCCTTTAAACTTGATATTCAAAAAGCCAAGAAACTTTTAGCAGAGGCTGGTTATCCGAACGGATTTGAGGCCAATTTCCTCGTTTCAAATGATCCTTATAGACTGCTCCTTGCTCAGTCACTCCAAGATAGTGCAGAACAGGCAGGTGTGCATCTTAAAATTGAGCGTTTGGCAGGGACACAGTTGTTTTCCAAACTTTATGCACGTAGCTTTGATACGATTTTTGTCGGATGGAATAATGATTCTGCAGATCCCCATACAATGGCTTCACGTCTTGTTTATAATCCGGATAACCGGTTTGAGGCAAAAAATACAGCCTATCCTAGTTGGCAACATGGGTATTTTGATACAGAGATGAATCACAAAGTTGAAGAGGCTTTATTTCAAAAAGATCCACAAAAACGGGCAAAAATATATGCTGATTTACAACGTGAATTGATGCAAAAAGGACCTTATGCGTTTATCTTCCAGAAATATACTGTTATTGCGATGACACCTGATATCAAAAAATGGGTTTGGAATAGTGCGCCACAAATTTTTTATAATAAAATTGAAAAATAAGTGTGTCTTCAATGCTGTTAAATAGATAAAGAGCATAGCCATGATATATTCGGCGTTTTGCATAAGTTTTCGAGCTTTACAATATGCCGAATTTATGGGTGAGGGGTGAGTATGTTGTTGAATATCTTTTCAAGACATTCTGTGAAGAAAGATTTTATCTTCTCATTGAGGATGTGTTTGCATGGCTGTTAAGATTGAACATTTCAACTTCTCTGAATGGGAAAGAGGCAATTTCTTTGCTGAAAAAATCAGTACAACCAATGCCGCATAATTTATTATTTCTAAAGGATAAAAGGCTTTGCAATGTTGAAGAAAAATTCTTTATGGAAGTATATCGGGAGGGTGAAAAATATCAGTTTTTATGATGTCCGTGTTTTCTTTTTCTTTGAAAGATGATGAGATGGTAATTGGAAGGTGTTGTTTTACAGGGAGTGAAGCAAAAACTTGAAGAAAGAGTAAAAGTCGTTGCACTTGGCAAATTAACGAATTTTTCTGTTTTATCGATATTTCAAATTCTTATGAAGGCTCTTTGTTATTAAGGTACTTGAGCCAATAGGGGGGCTTTGATGACATTAAAAGAGTTTTTTAGGTGAAGGTTTTAAAACTTTATCTCTTGGAGCCTATGGTTCATTCCATTTTATTCTTTTGCGCATCTTTATAGCATGGGAAATTTATACAATAATCTTTAAAGGGAGAAATCTATGAATTTAAAAAGAAAAATATTAAAAGGGAGCAGTCCTTTTGTTTCTGCTCTCATGGTTCTAGGGATGGTTGTACAACCAGTTTTAGCCAAAACACCAGCCGATACTCTTGTAATGGCTTTGAATCTTGATTCAATTGAGACTTTTGATCCTGCACAGATCAATGAACGTTATGGCAATGAAATCGTTGCCAATATTTGTGATAACCTCATCGATTCTGCAACAGATGATGCAGCAAAAATAGCACCTTCTTTGGCAAAGAGTTGGGATGTTTCAAATGAGGGCGGGGGTACAGTCATTACTTTTCATTTGCGTGATGGTTTGAAGTTTAATGATGGTCGACCTGCTGGTGCCCATGATCTTGTTTGGGGGATGAGGCGGGTTGTTAAGTTAAAATTGTCTGCAGCGGCAATATTTAACGAGTATGGAATTACAGAACAAAATGTTGATTCTACTCTTCAAGCACCCGATGAGAAGACAGTGGTGATGAAATTTGATAAGCTTTATCCAGCAGAGATAATCCTTGGGCATATTCTTACTACGCGTACTGCTGCTTTGCTTGATCGTGAAACAATTATGAAACATGAACAAGATGGTGATATGGGCAATCGTTATTTGGCAAGCCATGCTGCTTGTGTCGGTCCTTATCAGTTAGTGAATTGGCGTTCTGGAGAGGCAATTTTGTTGCGTGCAAGTTCCCATTATTGGGGAGAAACACCCAAATTAAAACAGGTTCTCATTCGTCATATTGCAGAGCCTGGTACACAACGTTTGTTGTTGGAAAAACATGATATTGATGTGGCCCGTAATTTGATGCCAGAAGATATAGCCGATCTCCAAGCAAAAACAGATATTAAGATTGAAAAAGTGTTGGCACCATCTGTGATCATGTGGGGATTCAATGTGACAAATCCTATTTTTGCCAATGAAAAAGTGCGTTTGGCAATGCGCTATCTTATCGATTATGACACTTTGGGAAAGACTCTTCTTAAAGATGTTGGTATTCCACGGGCAAGCTTTATTCCCATTGGGAATCTTGGTGCTTTGGATGAAAAAGAAGGGCAACCCTTTAAGCTTGATCTTCAAAAAGCCAAGCAGCTTTTAACAGAAGCAGGCTATCCAAATGGTTTTGAGGCTAATATTTATGCAGGAAAATCTCCTTATCCTTTTGCTTTGCCTATTGCTCAGTCCATTCAAGACAATGCAAAAAAAATAGGTGTGCGCTTTAAGATTGAACATTTTGTAGGGACACAGTTGTTTTCAAAACTTTATGCACGAGGTTTTGATACAATTTTTATGGGATGGAATAACGATTCTGCAGATCCTTATACAATGGCTTCACGTCTTGTTTATAATCCGGATAATCGGTTTGAAGCTAAAAACACAGGCTATCCTAGTTGGTGCCATGGCTATTTGGATGAAGATATGAATAAAAAGGTAAGGGAAGCATTGTTTGAAAAAGATCCACAGAAACGGGCACAAATGTATGCTGACTTACAGCGTGATTTTATGCAAAAAGGACCTTTTGCCTTTATCTATCAGACATATAGCATTATCGCTATGACACCTGATGTTAAAAAATGGGTGTGGAATAGTGCCCCACGTATTTTTTATAATGCCATTGAAAAATAAACACGTTTTCAATGTTGTAACATACAACAATGAATGTGATGCGATATCTTCGGTGTTTTGCACAGGGCTTAAAAGCTTTGCAAAATATCGAAGTTTATCGGTAAAATGCATTTAAAATATATTATAGAATAACTCTTACATACTCTTCTTGAAAGAAGGGCTATGAATTTTTATTAAATACATATATATATAGGTATTAAGATTGGAGATTTCAATCTTAAGTGAAGTAAAAAATAATAAATTTGTTTATTCAAGAAGTGGGCATACTGAATATAAGCAGAATTTAGTATTTTTTAGAAAAAGCGGGGACTTTAAAATGTGCTGTTGAGAAAAAATTGGGTTATGTACAGGTGCATTGGGGGAATATGAGGTTATTGTGGAGCGAATGCTTCAAATTTACCACCTTTCCTTAAAAAATGATGAGATGCTGGGATTGTCCTTTGTATGGAGTCGTGAAAATGCTCAAATTTCCTCGTGAGAAAGGAGAGGAGAGTTCATTGTTGGGGGAACTATGCTTGTGAGGATTATCAAGGTATCAAAGGGTGATTGAGGTTTTAAAGCAACCGAAGTTGGGGCTCTGAAGATTCTTTTGGGTAAATCAAAAAGGCTTTTAAAGCAGAAGTTCTGTTTGATGCGATAAAGAAGATCTTTGGCTTATATGTTCAAAGTTACAGGTGTTGTAAAATCACCAATAGACGCTGTCATTTGTGGTATCACTCATCGTTTATCAGATCACTTTCCGTTGTCTCTTTTGTTTTAGCTTACCAATATCGCTCAAGCGGTTGCTTCTGCTGTTTAAAGGCTTTGATATTTTGTCTTTGGGAGGTGTATTTTAAAAGCCTGATCTTTTTATTTATGCACGTTTTTATTGCGTGAAAAATTTATATAATAAACTCTAAGGGGAAAAATCTATGAATTTAAGAAGAAAAATATTAAAAGGGAGCAGTTCTTTTGCCTCTGCAATTATTGCTTTTGGGATGTTGGTGCAACAAGTTTCAGCAAAAACACCAGCCGATACTCTCGTGATGGCTTGGGATCTCGATGCGATTAGTAATTTTGATCCTGCGCAGCTCAATGACCGATATGGCGCTGAAATTGTTGTCAATGTTTGTGACAATTTGGTTGATTCTGCTAAAAATGATGGAACTAAAATCGTTCCTTCTTTGGCAAAGAGTTGGGATGTTGCAAGCGATGACCAGAGTACAGTCATTACTTTTCATTTACGCGATGATTTAAAGTTTAATGATGGTCGATCTGCTGGTGCTCATGATCTTGTTTGGGGGATGAGGCGGGTTGTCAAATTGAAACTGTCTAATGCGGCAACTTTTAATGAATATGGTATCACAGAAAAAAATGTTGATAAGGCTTTTCAGGCACCCGACGAGAAGACCGTGGTGATGAAATTTGATAAACCTTATCCAGCAGAGCTTATTCTGAGCAATATTTCTACTAATCGTACTGTTGCTTTGCTTGATCGTGAGACTCTTATGAAACACGAACAAGATGGTGATATGGGTAATCGCTATTTGGCAAGTCATGCTGCTTGTGTTGGTCCTTATCAGTTAGAAAGTTGGCGTCCTGGAGAAGGGATTTTATTGCGGGCAAGTTCCCATTATTGGGGTGCGGCGCCCAAATTGAAGAAAATCTTAATTCGTCATATTGCAGAGCCTGGTACACAACGTTTGTTGTTGGAAAAACACGATATTGATGTGGCTCGTAATTTGACGCCAGAAAATATAGCCGATCTTCAAGCAACAACAGATATTAAGGTTGAAAAAATATTAGCACCATCGATGATAATATGGGGGTTCAATACAACAAATCCTATTTTTGCCAATGAAAAGGTGCGTTTGGCAATGCGCTACCTTATCGATTATGACACTTTGGGAAAGACTCTTCTTAAAGATGTTGGCATTCCACGGGCAAGCTTTATTCCTCTTGGTAATTTTGGAGCTTTGGATGAAAAAGAAGGGCAACCCTTTAAACTTGATCTTCAAAAAGCTAAGCAGCTTTTAACAGAAGCAGGGTATCCAGATGGTTTTAAAGCCAATATTTTTGCAGGAAAATCTCCTTACCCTTTTGCTTTGCCTATTGCTCAGTCCATTCAGGATAATGCAAAAAAGGTCGGTGTGCGCTTTAAGATTGAACATTTTATCGGGACGCAGTTGTTTTCAAAACTTTATGCCCGCAGCTTTGATACCATTTTTATAGGATGGAATAACTCTTCTTCCGATCCTCATACAATGGCTGCACGTTTTATTTTAAACCCTGACAATCGGTTTGAGGCTAAAAACACAGGCTATCCTAGTTGGTGCCATGGCTATTTGGATGAAGATATGAATAAAAAGGTGAAAGATGCCCTCTTTCAAAGAGATCCACAGAAACGGGCACAAATGTATGCTGACTTACAGCGTGAATTTATGCAAAAAGGACCCTATGCTTTTATCTATCAGACATATAATATTGTCGCTATGACACCTGATGTCAAAAAATGGGTATGGAATGGTGCACCACGTATTTTTTATGCTGCCATTGAAAAATAATTTTTATTGGCAAAATGGAAAAATACGATCACGATATCTTCGACGTTTTGCATAGAATTTAAAAATTTTGCAAAACGTTGAAGTTTATCGCTAGCAAATTAATCTGTTGTATAGGGAAGACTTTCTCAAGATATAACTCTTTTCGAAAGGTATCCTTTTTCTCATTAAATTTTTATGGATGTTGAGATTGAATATTTTCACTGTCGTTGATAAAATTTTAGATGGAATAATCAGTTGATCTCTATATTTTAAGCCTTGATGATTTTGATCGTCAGTTTGAGATTAAGGGTAGAGGCTGTTCCCTCATTGTTACCACGGATATTGGGTGAAACTATACGTTAAAAATTAAAGATGCGTTGTTTTGAAAAGACCCACAAAATGGGCATAAAGAGTTGAAAAATGGTAAGTTTGTTTGGTGAAAAGCCAGTTGCAACGAATATTGCGGAATTTACTGTTTCCGAAATAGCAGGCGCTTTAAAGCGTGTTGTGGAAGAAAAGTTTGGATATGTACGGGTGCGTGGAGAGATCTCGGGTTACCGCGGTGCTCATGCTTCGGGACATGCTTATTTTGCCTTAAAAGATGATAAGGCGCGGTTGGAAGCTGTTATTTGGCGTGGCGTGATGGAAAAGCTCAAATTTCCTCCTGAAGAAGGGATGGAAGTGGTTGCTGTCGGTAAGCTTACGACTTATCCAGGGTCATCGAAATATCAAATTGTCATTGAGGCTCTTGAACCAACAGGGGTTGGTGCTTTGATGACTCTTCTTGAAAATCGTAAGAAAAAATTTGCAGAAGAAGGCTTATTTGATGAAGCAAAGAAAAAGCCTTTGCCTTATATGCCTCGAATTATCGGTGTTGTAACATCACCAACGGGGGCTGTTATTCGCGATATTATTCATCGTATCTCTGATCGTTTTCCGCTGCATGTTTTGGTTTGGCCTGTTCGTGTGCAGGGAGAAACAAGCGGGAGTGAAGTGGCTGCTGCTGTTGAAGGTTTTAATGCACTGACTTCAGGAGGGCACATTCCAAAACCTGATCTGCTTATTGTTGCACGGGGAGGGGGAAGTTTAGAGGATTTATGGGGATTTAATGATGAAGCTGTTGTTCGTGCTGTTTATGCTTCTGACCTCCCCGTTATTTCTGCTGTTGGGCATGAAACAGACTGGACTTTGATTGATTATGTCGCTGATTGGCGTGCTCCAACCCCTACAGGAGCCGCAGAAAAGGCTGTTCCTGTTAAGCTTGATCTTGAAGTAAGTGTTGCATCACTTGGAGCACGTTTGCGTAAAGGACTTGCACGTTCTTTTGATTTTCATCAACAAAAGTTGCGTGCAGCCAGACGAGGACTTCCCACTGTTGACCAACTTTTTGCTCTACCGCGGCGTGGTTTTGATGAAATTTCAAGTCGATTACAGCGTGCTCTTTGTGTGAGCTACGATAAAAAACGTTTTTCTTTTCATGCCCTTCACCTCCGTCTTTCGCCCCGTTTGTTAAAGAGTGAAAAAGCACAACGTCACACAAAGGAATATACAGCACGTCTTCATCGTGCTTTTATGCGCAGTGTAGAAAAACAACGTGCGGCGTTAGAGTTGGCATGTAGGCTTTTAAAAAGCACTTCTTATCAGAATATTTTAGAGCGTGGTTTTGTTTTGGCTTTGGGGCAAGGTCATAAACCTATTAAACGGTTGGCACAGTTTCCTGAAACTGGACAAATAAATTTACGCTTTTTTGATGGTGATATCCGTGTTTCAACACAAGAATCTGTTTCCGCGATACGCTCAAAACACAAGAAGATAAAGTCGCCAAGTGATGACCAAGGAACACTCTTTTAATATGGTGAAGATTATGCTTGCCGATGGTCTTCTTAAGGGAGTGGATGGAAAAGTTCGTTGCGCATGGGCAGGAACGGATCCACTTTATTGCGCTTATCATGATAACGAATGGGGAAAACCTGTTTTTGAGGATATCCCTCTGTTTGAAAAAATTTGTCTTGAAGGTTTCCAAGCGGGGCTTTCTTGGTTTACGATTTTAAAAAAACGCTCTTCTTTTCGCATTGCATTTGATGATTTTGACTTTGAAAAGATTGCTCATTACGATGCGCTAAAGGTGCAAATGTTGATGCAGAATAAAGGCATTGTTCGTCATCAAGGAAAAATTCGTTCAGTGCTGAATAATGCCTTGAGAGCACAGGAAATTATCACCGAGTGGGGGAGTTTATCCCACTATTTCTGGTCTTTTCAGCCACCACAATCGGAGCGTTATGAAAAGATAGATTTTCAAACATTGTTAGCAAATCCCATCACTCCAGCTTCTCTTCGTCTTTCTCAAGACTTAAAGAAGCGCGGCTGGACATTTGTTGGGCCTACGATTTGTTATGCTTTTATGCAGGCTGTAGGGATTGTCAATGATCATCTTGAAGGGTGCTTTTGTCGATAAATTGGTAAAATTTTTGTCATAAGGGCAGGGCAATAACCAATAGGATAATCATTGAATTGTTTCATCAATGTGCAAATGATACAATTCACTTGTATAAGATAATTGAAGCATACAAACGATGCAATAGTGATGATTTTTTTAATTGTTGTTAGCCTTCAAAATAACAAAAGTAACTTTTGAGAATGAAAAAAAATGCAAAAAAGTGTAATATCTTAACTCTCCTGTATCTGGAGTTAAAGAGTGATGATATCTTGTATGTAAAACAGAACGCCATCCAGTTGCCAATTCACGGGCTTTTTTTAAAGAGACATGTCTTAAAGCACCTAATCCCATTTCGCGGCGGCGCTCATGAATGGTATATAAAAAGCAAGTAAAATAAAATAGTTATGTCTAATATAAGGGAAGAGGCAAATATTGATTCTATTATGTTTTTTTGCCTCTATCCCTAACTTTTTTGGAGCTTTTTTATAGCTTCAAGAGCTAATCTTTTACGATCTGCGCTCTTTGTGTAAAGAGATGCCATAGCATCATTTGTCCAGCCAAAGAGTGCTTTCAGTTGTGATACTGTTGCACCAGAATTAGCTGCGCGTGTTGCTGCTAATTTTCTTAAACCATGTGCTGATTTTTTTATGCCTGCTGTATAACAAGCCTCTCTAAATGCATCGCCAAAACTTTCTTTAACGAGTTTTTTATTAGTTTTACTACAGATGAATGTTTCATCTTTGATTTCGTTATCGATAATGAAACGCATATGATTAGTCGATCTAGGACATTTGATTTCGATTAACCCATCTTCATCAATCAGACCATCAGGGCTAGCCCCCGCCATTTTTATTGTGGGGTGTTGAATAAAGCCGCACCTTGTGATTTCAGTATCATAAATGAATGCATATTCTCTCAAGGCATCTTCTTATGTTCAATTCCCCATCTCATATCTACAAGATATTGATTTATAAAGATAATCTAGCGTTGTTCATATTGAATTAGATCCTCGAATAACGTAAAATTCTCTCATTTCAAATCTGTTTATCTTGAATCAATAAAAATCACTCATTTGCGCATCACAAGCGGGATGAGTGTGTGGATAAAATTTGTATAAGAAAGGACTAAAAATGGCTCTTATGAACCGTCTTAATGCAAAGTCTGTCGCAACATTGGGGGCTGGCAAATATAATGATGGTGCCGGCTTGTTACTCCATAAGCGTAAAGATGGAGGTGCTCAATGGATTTATCGTTATACCCTTCACGGGCGCCGCTGTGAAATGGGCTTGGGAGCGTTGCGAGATGTTTCTTTAAAACAAGCGCGTGAATTGGCAACGGGGTGGCGTTCTATTCTTCGTGAGGGTCGTGACCCCATTAAGGAACGTGAAAAACAAAAGCGTGAGGCAATAAGTAATCTCCATTATTTAAAAGATATCGCGTTGGATGCTTTTGAAAGTCGTAAAGCTGAATTAAAGGATGATGGAAAATAGGTGATACAAAATAAAATGCAGTGATGAAAAATTGACGCTAAATAACTCAAGCTGCTTGTGTTAGGGGTTATTATCTGATAACTTTCCTCTATTAGAGAGGGGGTTTGCTGCGTGTGAGCTCCAGTTTTGGGGAGGATACTTAAGCTCAGACAGGCTGGTATTCACGACATTGCTCATTGAATCTCTGTATGTTGCTGTTGAAACCAAATGTTTTATTACAGCATGTTGTTTGCTATTCTATTTTTATAGTGGCAAAGCAATGATGTATACTAAAGTTTAGAAGGATTTATATTCATTATGTCTTTGGGGAAAATTGTATCATGAATTTTGTTTTGATAATTAATTAGAAGGTGATAGAGCTTATTGTCGCGTGCAAAGAGATATTACGAAAAGGATGTGATATTGGTTGGTAAACATATATTCCATGTTCACTATGGTTTGATTAAGACTGTCAATCAATGAATTTATAAAGTGTATGGAATTTAAAAGGAGATGACTCTGTATAAGTGATCAGAACATATTTTCTCAATCTTTATAATTATAAAGATGCCCTTTATGATTATAAAATTTGCATGTCATTTCAGTGTCATTAATTAATAAAAAATAAAGGGGAAATTTTATGAACCTAAAGAAAAAAATATTAAAAGGGAGCAGCTCTCTTATTTCTGTTCTTATGGCATTGGGAGTGGTTGCACAACAGGCTTCAGCAAAAACACCCGCTGATACTCTTGTGATGGCTTGGAATATGGATGCAATCAGTACGTTTGATCCAGCTCAAAGCAATGATGTTTATGCAAGTGAAATTATTGAAAATGTTTGTGATAATTTGGTCAGTACTGCGACAGATGATCCAACGAAAATAGTTCCGGCATTAGCAACACATTGGGATGTTTCAGGGGATGATCACAGTACGGTGATTACCTTTCATTTGCGTGATGATTTAAAGTTTAATGATGGGAGAGCAGCTAACGCCAATGATCTTGTTTGGGGGATGAAGCGGGTTGTCAAATTAAAAATGGCCGATGCGGCAACTTTTAATGAATATGGCATTACAGAGCAAAATATTGATGATGCTTTGCAAGCGCCTGACGAAAAAACAGTGGTGATAAAATTTGATAAGCCTTATCCAGCAGAGCTTATTCTTAATAATGTTATTGCAAATCATGTAACGGCTTTGCTGGATCGTGAGACTATTATGAAACATGAAAAAGATGGCGATCTGGGCAATCAGTATTTAAAAACGCATGCTGCTTGTGTTGGTCCTTATCAGTTAAAAAGATGGCGCCCTGGAGAAGCTCTTTTGTTGCGTGCAAGCTCCCATTATTGGGGAGAAGCACCAAAGCTAAAGCAGATACTCATTCGTCATGTTGCAGAGCCTGGAACACAACGTTTATTGTTGCAAAAGCACGATGTTGATGTTGCTCGTAATTTGACCTCTGAAGATCTTGCAGATCTACAAAAAACAACAGATATTAAAGTCGAAAAGGTGTTGGTGCCAAGCATGATGTATTGGGGGTTCAATACGACAAATCCCATTTTTGCGAAGGAAAAAGTACGCTTGGCGATGCGCTATCTCATAGACTATGAAGGTTTTGGTAAAAAGCTTCTCAAAGGTGTTGGTATCCCACGGGCAAGTTTTGTTCCTCTTGGCAACTTTGGCGCTTTGGATGAAAAAGAAGGGCAACCCTTTAAGCTTGATATTCAAAAAGCCAAGAAACTTTTAGCAGAGGCTGGTTATCCGAATGGATTTGAGGCAAATTTTCTTGTTTCAAATACTCCTTATACTTTAGCTCTTGCTCAGTCACTCCAAGATAGTGCAGCACAGGCGGGGGTGCGTCTTAAAATTGAACGTGTCGCAGGAACACAGTTGTTTTCAAAGGTGGATGCTCGAGCTTTTGATACGACTTTTATCGGATGGAATAGCGGATCTACGGATCCTCATACAATGGCTTCACGTCTTGTTTATAATCCGGATAACCGGTTTGAGGTAAAAAATACAGCCTATCCTAGTTGGCAGCATGGATATTTTGATACAGAGATGAATCACAAAGTTGAAGAGGCTTTATTTCAAAAAGATCCACAAAAACGGGCACAACTCTATGCTGATTTACAACGTGAGTTAATGCAAAAAGGACCTTATGCATTTATCTTTCAAAAATATAATGTGATAGCGATGACACCTGATGTTAAAAAATGGGTTTGGAGTAGTGCGCCGCGTGTTTTTTATAGTGCAATTGAAAAATAAGCGTGTCTTTTCATGTCATAAAAGATAAAAAGAGCTTGATCATAATTGTATGATGAAAATATTCTCCCACATAGAAGCCCTTCAGTTTTTAGAGGATGAAATTGTGGGAGATTATGTCGTATATGATCGAGGCCATTTATAGGGAGGGATGAATATGGAAAGTTATATTGCGGAGTTTTGGGGTTTATGGTTACAGATTCTCTTCATCCTGAAGATAGATTAATATGTGAGAGAATTATTTTATAGATGCTTCGTTTGATGAAATGAAGTTGATGTGTGAGACTATGCTATTTAAAAGATGAAAAAGCAAAATGAAAATCACTTTGTGTGAAAAGGTACAGAAATATAAAAGCAAGAGATAAAATGGGGAAAAAAGAATGTTGAAAAGAATTTGCGTTTTATTAAGCACAATGGGATTTTTAAATGGGGCTATAGTCTCAGCATTTAGTGCTTCATCGAAAGATATATTGGTGATGGCTTGGAATATTGATTCAATTAGTGGTTTTGATCCAGCGCAAACCGTTGAAGTTGTGACGAGTGAGTTGTTGACGAATATTTGCAGCGCGCTTGTGCAATATGATGAGCATGATCCTACAAAAATTCGTCCTGCTATGGCAAAATCTTGGGATGTTTTAGATCATGGCAAAAGAATAGTTTTTCATCTTCGTGATGACTTAAAGTTTGATGATGGAAGAGTGGCGACGGCACAAGATCTCGTATGGTCGATGCGACGGATTATTAAATTAGGTTTGAGCTATGCTCAATCTTTGATGGACTATGGATTTACTAAAGATAATGTTGAAACAAATATTCAGGCTCTTGATGATAAGACTTTACAATTAAAATTAGATAAACCCTATCCTATTCAGCTCATATTGACGGTTATTGGGCAATCCTATGCTTCTGCTCTGCTTGATCGGAAAACGATTGAAGCGCAGAGTATTAACGGTGATATGGGGAATAAATATTTAGCGACACATTCGGCTTGTGTTGGACCTTATAAATTGGCAAGTTGGTCTCCAGGGGATAAAGTTGTATTAAAAGCTACGCAGCATTATTGGGGGAATGCACCTAAAATTAAGCAGATTGTTGTGCGGCATGTAGCGGATTCAGCTAGTCAAAGGCTTCTTTTGGAAAAAGGTGATGTGGATATAGCGCGGGATCTTTCCTCAGAGGATATTTTAGACCTTGAAAAAAAAGGGGGAGCAGCCAAAATTAATCGTGTTTTGCGTCCGCAGATCATTTATCTATCGTTAAACAATAAGAATGCAATTTTTGCAAACGAAAAGGTCAGATTGGCACTTCGTTATTTGGTTGATTATGAAGGTCTTGGAAAAACTGTTTTGAAAGGGATTGCTATTCCGCGGGCAACTTATATGTCTTTAGGTGTTCCGGGTGCTTTGGATGAAAAAGAAGGTCTTCCCTTTAAGTTAGATTTGGAAAAAGCAAAACAGTTAGTTACTGAAGCTGGTTATCCTAACGGTTTTAAAGCTAATCTTTTAGTGGGTAGCCTTAGTTATATGTCGTCTGTTGCACAGTCTATTCAAGCGAATGCACACAAAATTGGTGTTGAGCTGACACTTGAAAAAATGGCACAAAATCAATTATTGAGTCGCGTACGCGGTGGAAATTATGATACGGCCCTTATGGGGTGGGGGAGTGCGGATCCTGATGGACATCCTGCTTCATTAAATCACGTGTTTAATCCTGATCCAACATTTACGAAAAAGCATAATATGTATTTGGCTTGGCGCGCTGGTTATTATGATGAAAATATTAATAAAATGGTGACGGATGCTTTGTTTGAACAAGACCCTAAGAAGCGTATTATGCAATATCGTACTTTACAGCATTATGTGCTAGAGCATGGTCCTATGGTTTATTTATTTCAGACATATTATACCGTTGGTATGGGACCTGATGTCAAAAAGTGGGTTTGGAATAGTTACAGACTTTACTACAATGAAGCAGAAAAATAAAAAGAAGCATGTTAGGGAGAAGCATTGTAGCACATGCTTAATAAGAAATTGTTTCATTCTATAAAAAAAGGTATTCGCTTTATGTTTTATCGCTACAGAGGGGATTTTTATAATGGTTTTGCCACTTTCAGAGACTGAAAGAGCTGTATCAGAAAAGCAGAAAAAATTATTTTTATGGGATTTTTTATTCAAGGGATTAAAACTTCTTATTTCAGTTTTTATCACATTGCTTGGGTTGGTGACGATCACTTTTTTTCTTGGTCATCTTCTTCCTCTCGATCCTGTTCTATCTATTCTTGGTGATAATATCAGTCAGGAAGCTTATGATGCCATGTATTATAAGCTGGGTCTTGATAAGCCGTTGATTGTTCAATATTGGAAGTATCTTCATAATGTATTTTTATTTGACTTTGGAGATGCTTTAACTTCTGGGCGTCCTGTTTTAGAAGATATTATGCGTGTATTTCCTGCAACATTAGAGCTTGCAACGGTTGCTATTGTTATTGGCACAACTCTTGGAATCCCTTTTGGTGTTTTTGCAGCAATGTATCGTGATTCATTTATTGATTATGTTGTCCGTATTTTTACACTTTTGAGTTATTCTACGCCGACATTTTGGCTTGGGTTGATGGCATTGTTAATCTTTTATGCTAAACTTAGCTGGGTTGGTGGTCCAGGACGACTTGATTTTCTTTATGAATATTCTTTTGAACCCAAAACAGGATTTTTTCTTTGGGATACCGCGAGCCAAGGACAATGGGAGGCTTTTGGGAATGTCTTTAGTCACATTATTACGCCTGCTTTGATCTTGGCTTTCGGGGCTATGGCTTATATTAGTCGTATGACTCGTGGGTTTATGATTGAGCAACTCAATCAGGAATATATCATTACGGCACGTGTAAAGGGATTATCGTGGGCGCGAACGGTTTGGGGACATGCCTTTCGGAATGCTGCTGTTCAAGTTATTACCGTTGTTGCACTTTCTTATGCTTTTTTATTAGAAGGGGCTGTTTTGACGGAGACAGTTTTTGCTTGGCCTGGTTTTGGACATTATTTGACAAATGCTCTTCTCGCTGGAGATATGAATGCAGTTGTCGGATGTACTTTACTTGTAGGATTTATCTTTGTCGCCATTAATTTATTTTCTGATTTGCTTTATCGCATTTTTGATCCAAGGACACGTTGAATATGACAGTCAGTAATCATCATAAAACGCCATCATCATCTTCTTTGAGCTCTTGGTTAAACGATCCTGTTCCAAGGTCCGTAATTCAAGCAAACATACAAAGAATTTATCATGCACTGGTTAAGTTTTTTCATAACTTTTCGGCTGTATTCGGTCTGCTTATTATTTGTATTATTGTCATATGTGCACTTTTTGCTCCTTGGATTGCGACGCACGATTTTCTGAGCAATGATCTGGGAAATCGATTGCAGCCCCCCTCTATGGCCCATTATTTTGGGACAGATGAATTAGGACGTGATATTTTTAGTCGTCTTGTTTTTGGTTCTCGTATTACTCTTTATGTTGTTTTTCTCACAACCATTATTGTCGGACCAATAGGGCTTATTGTTGGGACTGTCTCTGGTTATATGGGGGGATGGGTTGATACTGTTCTCATGCGCATTGTCGATATTTTTCTTGCTTTTCCAGGTTTGATTTTAGCTCTTGCCTTTTCAGCGGCATTGGGACCGGGGATTGAAAATGCTTCTATTGCCATTTCAATTGCAGCATGGCCACCAATCGCACGTTTAGCGCGCGCTGAGACCTTGACGATACGTTCTTCTGATTATGTTTCGGTAGTTCGCCTGCAGGGCGCTTCTGCTTGGCGGATTATTTTGTTTCATGTTGCGCCCATGTGTATTCCTTCAGTGATTGTCCGATTAACTTTAGATATGTCTGGGATTATTTTAACAGCTGCTGGCCTTGGATTTTTAGGGTTGGGAGCACAACTTCCAAGTCCTGAATGGGGAGCGATGCTTTCCTCAGGGCGGGAATTTATGATGACAAATTGGTGGTTGGCGGCAATACCAGGCTGTGCAATATTATTTGCAAGCCTTGCTTTCAACCTTTTAGGTGATGGTCTTCGTGATGTATTGGATCCACGCAATGGGTAATAAATTATTAGAAGTAGAAGATTTACGTATTTCTTTTCCTACAACGCGCGGCATTGCAGAAGTTGTGCGTGGTGTTAGCTTTTCTGTCGGAAAAGAAAAAATTGGTATTGTTGGTGAATCAGGATCTGGAAAATCGATGACTGGACGGGCAATACTAAAGCTGAGTCCAAAATCAGCCATTGTTAAAGCCAAAAAAATGCGCTTTGAGGATGTCGATTTATTGACTGCAAGTGAACCTCAGATGCGAAAAATCCGCGGTAAGCGTATTTCAATGATTTTACAGGACCCCAAATATTCACTTAATCCACTCATCCGGATTGGGGAGCAGATTATGGAGGCTTACCGTATTCATTACCGTGTTTCAAAAGTTGAAGCGCGGGAGCGAACCATATCTATGTTAGAATCTGTTCATATTCGTGATCCTGAACATGTGATGCGTCTCTTTCCTCATGAAATATCTGGGGGAATGGGGCAGCGTGTGATGATTGCAATGATGCTCATTCCCAAACCTGATTTAATTATTGCCGATGAACCAACATCTGCGCTTGATATTACGGTCAGACGACAAGTTTTATCCGTATTAGATGAACTTGTGACAAAGTCTGGAACGGGGCTTATTTTCATCAGTCATGATTTGAATATGATTGCCGATTTTTGTGATCGTATTTTGGTGATGTATGCGGGACGTGTGCTAGAAGAATTGCCTGCTTCTGATTTGTCTAACGCTTGTCATCCTTATACGAAGGCTTTGTTGGCAAGTTTGCCACGGCTTGATAATCCTGTTGATGTTTTGGCTGTTCCTGAGCGTGATCCTGATTGGTTGTATAACCCTACGATTGTTAATGGTGTTGAGGAGGTTCCTCATGGCAAATTGTGAGAATATTGTTGATGTTTCTAATTTATCTGTCACGTTTGGGCACAGGCACAAGGCCGTAACCGTTGTTAAAAATGTTAATTTTCATATTAAGCGTGGTGAAGCTTATGGTTTGATTGGTGAATCCGGATGTGGAAAATCAACTATTTTGAATACATTGGTAGGACTTATTCCAGAGTATAGTGGAAAGTTTCTTTTTGATGGAGAAGAGGTCGCAAAAAAAAGAGACAAGAGTTTTCTGCGTCGTATTCAAATGGTTTTTCAAGATCCTTATGCTTCACTGCATCCAAGAAAAATGGTTCATACGGTTCTTTCTGAATCGCTCAAAATTCATGGTATGGATAATCAAAGAGAGCGGGTGGAGGATGCTTTAGATTCCGTTGGCTTAAATTCTTCGTTTCTTTATCGTTATCCTCATGAATTATCTGGAGGGCAGCGTCAACGTATTGCTCTTGCTCGTGCTTTAATTATCGAGCCAGAGGTTTTGTTGCTTGATGAGCCAACATCTGCATTGGATGTGTCGGTACAGGCTGAAATTTTAAACTTGTTGAAATCGTTACGTGAGAGAAAAAAGCTTACTTATTTAATGGTATCCCATGATCTTGCTGTTGTCGCACATATTTGTGAACGGGTTGGCATTATGCATAAAGGGATTATTCTTGAAGAACTTAGCAATGATGAATTGCGTAATCTACATGCACAAAACGATTATACAAAGGCGTTTTTTGAAGCCAGTATTGAGCCTATCGTTCATAGAGAACAAAGAGCGTGATTGACTTTCCAGAAGAGAAAATGTCGTTTTTTCTGTGTTAAAGTTTCTGGAGATGTTTGGCGGCCTTGTTAAAAGGGCAAGGAGAATAATAGGATTTTTTTTAGTCATGAATTTGCTGGATAGTTTGTGAGCTATAATATTTTAAATCCTGTTAGAACTCTGGTTGTGAAATATACAAGTGATTTATAATATACATTCTTTGTTTGATAATGTTGTCCTGTTTTTTGCTTATCATTTTATTTTAAAATTTTAAGCATTAAATGGTGAGAAATAACAGAAGAAAATAATGGCTGTATGTTCCGGAAAAGCTTCTTATTATTTTATAATATCATCTTATTTTTTAGTTGTTCTCTTTTTTAGAATTTTGGGCATTATTCATTGGAAAATGCTAAGTTTTATGCTTTATAAAAGAAGAGTTTTTTGTAAAAAATTTTCAACGGTCAATGACAGTCTTCAAATATTTTGCTGTTTTCTATTTTAAAAACCGTTT
The DNA here is from genome assembly GCF_944801835.1 of Bartonella sp. B1099. Classification (GTDB taxonomy): domain Bacteria; phylum Pseudomonadota; class Alphaproteobacteria; order Rhizobiales; family Rhizobiaceae; genus Bartonella. Next base: position 1,126,079 of record NZ_CALYLN010000001.1, read on the forward strand.
AAAAAACAAATCGTCATAAACTAAAAAAGGCAGCATATCATGCTGCCTTTTTTGTTTGATGAAGTGTATAGAATAACAATACACCTGTTGTTAAAGTTCTGCCTCAAAACTGATAGCGTATTCCGCCTGAAAAACTTGCTCCAGAGATACCCGTTTTTTGCAGTTTTTGTTGATAACTCACATCACCATGAAGGGAGAGGTTCGTGGACAATTGCGCGTTGATGCCAAGCCCTCCTTCAAGTGCAGATCCCATAGCATCAAGTTTATAATCCTTATCAATATGGAGGGACTGATCATCCCTAAAAGTTTTGATCAAGTTGACTTTTCCATAGAAAGACATAGGACGGTTGTTTTCAGTGGAAATGCTTTTGGTCAAACGCCCGCCAATACGGATCATCCATTGATGAGGATTTTGCATGTCAACGGTAAAATTATCGGCATCTGCAATGGTATCAAACGTCAAATGTTGATAAGCAAGTTGTGCCTGCGGTTCGAATGTTACACCCTGAATTCCTGTTGCAAATTGTTTGCCAACAGTGGTGGAGATGTTCAACATTTTGGCATTTTTCAACTTTGCGGTTGTCCCAATGAGGGCATTGGTGATCTCTCCTTTTAGGAAGCCATAGGATAACAGCGTATCAAGATAAAAGCCATTGTCGTATTGTATGGTTCCATAGGCTGTGAGGGACCATTTATCAACGGTGTTTTTTCCAGCATCTCGCATATTTTTTGGCGTAAAGGAAAGCTGTCCATAGGTTCCTAAAAGACCGAAACGTGTTGTGGTATTATGTCCTTCCAGTGTTGCGAAGTTCACCCCTCCTTGTAGAGCGGCATAGCGAAGATCAGCACCGCTATAACCATATTGACGTGGTGCACTTTCAGAGGAGAAGGTTCCTGTGCTTCCATAGGTGTGTAAGAAAAAGCCATTCTGTTTTTCTTGTCCTTTATCTACAACCGATGTTCTGATATTTGCCAACAAAGCGTTTTGTTTAGCCATATCGGTCAATCCACTATAGAAGAGAGCATTTGGCATGACCAAATAGCTTGCCATTTGTGCGACAGGTGCATGTACATTTGCTTCAGGATGAGAACCGGACTCTGGATTAGAGCCAGATCCCTCTGGGTTAGAGCCGGTCTCTGGATTAGAATTAAGAAACTCCGGTTGTAGACGAAAATCCCAGAAATTTTCATTTTTTTCATCAAAGAGATTTTGTTTTATATCCGCTTTGCCTTGGCTTGAGTTTGGTCCATAGACGCGCAGCATATATTTATCTGGTGAACCATTTATTGTGGTATAGCCATGGGCTAATTTAAAAGAGCTTTCTTCAGCTGTTCCAGAAACTTGGATAAGAGAAAGTCCCCGTATATTTTTCTCAACATCAGAAGGTTTTTGTTGAGTGGTATTTCCTTTTAAATTAACAAAAATGTTTGTAGTTCCTGAAACATCTCCATTGATCAAAAGCCGATCTGTTTTTTGGTCAACGATTGGTTTACCATCACTCCACCAAGTATTGAAAGAAATCTGTGCATTGCCTGTTGCATTATAGACGGCTTTGGTCTCTGGTTTTCCAGAGCCTATATACAATGTGTGGTAATGACCTTCTGTTGGCTCTTGAAAAATAACAGAGCTGTTTTCGAGATCTAGCACAGAAATATCAGAACGTGATCTTTGAGCGATATCAAGGAGTTTTCCGTCATCATCTTTTTCTTGTGTACTGTTTTTTAAGAACCATTGTGTCCCGTTTTTCAGGTCAAAGCGTACGTTTCTCTCTTTTGTAATGTTTGCTCTGCCTTCTAAAGTGGAATGATCTGCGTTTAATGTGAAGCTACCGATAGGTATCTCCTTAACTTCTTTACCATCCCAGACATTTTTATCTTTCCAAGAAATTTTGTCCCAAAAGATACCATTATCTAATAATATATCGGCATATATTTCTGAATCTTTGAAATTGAGCGTACCGATTGATAGAGCAGGACTATTTTCAATATTTTTTTCAACAACAGCTCCAACAAAAATTCCTGTACCATTATCAACGTGAAAAATTGAATGGTTTAAATTGATTTCATTGTTACGATATTCTTGTGGATTCATTGGGTCAAGTGGATCATTATCAGAAAAATTTGCAAACTGTAAGCCTGAAACTTCTGCTGTTGCAGAAACATTTGTGAGATCCATATGTCCGCCATTTACTACGGCTAATGCATTTTTTTTTGCTTTTATCTCATTTTTAGTACCACTACCCGTTTTGATTACACCATTCTCATCTGCAACAAGACCAAGATCAACATTTTGAATGGTTGTGTTGCCATTTAATTCAATTATACCATCTTCATAGGATTCGACACCAATAGTTATTTTTTCGCTCTCACCACCGATTATTGTTAGATCGTGACTAACAATTTTGCCTCCATCATCTGCAGAAAGACCGATATCAAGATTTTTAATGGTCGTTGTGCCCGTTAAGTTAATTTCGCTATCAGGATTCCATGTCGATATTCCATAGCGATCGTGTTCAGAATTTGGATTGATTGATTTTGTTCCGATGACTGTTAGATTTTTACTGGTGATTTTGCCACCAAGGTCTGCTGCAAGACCAGTGTTAAATACATTTTCGATAATTGTATTACCATTTAATTCAATTATACTCTCACGTGCTTTTATACCGAAACCAATTGTATTAAACTCAGTTTCCGATGATTCAAAACAGGTTATTTTTAAATCTTTGGCAATAACTGTAGCAGCATTTTCTGCTTCAATTCCATTCGTAAGTTGTTGAATGGTTGTTGTCCCCTTTAATTCAATTTTACTATTAGAACCTTTAGCAAGTACACCAATGCCTATATTTTTGCCTTTAAGAGCGGTTATTGTTAAATCACCACTGACAATTTTTCCTCCACTGTCTGCATAAAGACCTTCATCAAAGTTGCTAATGATTGTTTTGCCTATTAAATTAATTTCACCAGATTCTCCTACCCATACACCTGACTGTGCTTCAGGGTTTTCGAGATTGCCAGCTGTCCCACCGATGATTGTTAAATTTTCGCTGGTGATTTTGCCACCAACGCTTGCTCCAAGACCATTAAAAGTATTGTTAATCGTTGTATTGCCATGCAATTCAATTGTGCTCTTCTCGCCATATGCAAAGGCGCCGGTTCCTGTACCATTTGTTGTGAGCGTAATATCCGTGGCATCGATACTCCCTTTGTTTTTTGCAAGCAATGCAGAAGAATGTTTATTTTTCGTTGTTGCACTTCCTCCTATCATTATAATTTTTGAATCCAGACCGTCTGCATAGACACCATTGTTACCATATGATGTGACTGTAGCATTGTTTAAAGTAATGGAACTTCCTTGCTTTGCATATATGCTATCGTTTGTGCTCTCGAATGATCCTCCAGTGATCGTTATTTGAGAGTGATCATCTCCGACTATGGCATTAACTACTTGAGAGACAGTGACATTTTTTAAAGTAACTGTACTGTTTTCTGTTATTATTCCATTTCTGAGTGGCACATCGTTTTTACCACTCGATATGGTCACATTTTCCAATTTATTTTCTTGGCTGTTACTGTTCAAGAAGTGAACGCCAGTGTCAGAAACTGTAATGATTCCCCCAGTCATTTGAAGTATCGCGTCATCTTTTACTTCAAGACCCAAACGGATGTCAGAATCCGTTCCTTTAATGGTCGTTTTATCTCCCGTTAATTTAATTGCACTGCCTTTGCCTTCAACGCTTATAACGTAGACATCTGTGTGTGAGCTTGAGTTTGTGTCTTTATTTCCGGTTACTTTTAAATCAGTTCCAATGATTTGACCACCTTTTAGGGCATGAAGAGTCTCATAAGTGGCTTCTTTGATCTCTTTTTTTTCTCCAGAAACTTCAAGAGATTCAGCGTGAACATTGAATTGGATATTAAACAGCACGATAGCGGCTGTCGCCATAGATGACAGAAGGGATTTTTTATACACGAATACTCTCCTTTTAAAGCCCCCAATATTTACTTCCCCGCAGTCTTCAAAAGAAGAACAGAAAATAGATATTGCTTTTCGTTAATTACGCATAACTTTGGTAATTTATTTTGTTTTCTCTGTCAAAGTTAAAGTTGAATTTATCATTAAATATGCAATATTTAAATTTAATTTATAATGTATTTTTCAGTATATTTAAAAAATAAGTTTTTATTTTTAAGCGGGGACAATCTTCCGCTTCAGACCATCCATCAACAGGAGCGTTCCCATTGGGAATTTAGTCTCGAGCCACGCACCCAATATGGCATGATAGAAGCACGGTATTTTGATCGCACAAAAGGGCAACAACACGTTGTTACGCATCGCACAGGGTATACGGGGCCCATTCGCCGTCTGCGGACGTGCTACCCTTGTAAGCAGCAAGCACAAGCTGCGGCTGCTTCTGAGTCGGATAGGCTTTGTCGAGCCATGGGTAGTGGTTCTTTAAGCCTCGAGGGGCGCCCTGAAATCATGGCCGGTCAACCGCTTTTGCTTCAAGGGTTTCGAGACGAAATCAATGGCCCATGGCATGCTGCAACCGTGACCCATCGCTATGAGAAGCAAAGCGGCTACACCACAGAAATAACCCTAGAAGCGCCAAATTAAGGAAAAGAGGCATGAGAAAATTAAACGTGTTAGAAACAGAAAACCCAAGAGATACTTTTGCCCCTTCTTTTCGGCAACTTCCCCATAATATTGAAGCAGAACAAGCGTTGCTTGGAGCAATCATGATCAATAATGATGCTCTTGAGAGTGTTTCTGATTTTCTCAAACCAGAGCATTTTTTTGAAGCTTTCCATCAAAAGATTTTTGATATCATCTTACAAATTGTTCAAAAGGGAAAAGTTGCAGACCCGATTACCATGAAGCCCTTTATTGCAAATGATGAGAAAATTGGAGATATCACTGTATACCAGTATGTTGTTCGTTTAGCCAAAGAAGCTGTCACAATCATCAATACTCAAGATTATGGACAGGTTATTTATGATCTGTTTATTTGGCGTTCTTTAATTAACCTTGGCACTCAAATTGTAAATAGCTCTTTTGATTCTCCCCTAGAACTTATCCCCTCTAAACAAATTGAAGCGATTGAAAATCAGTTATTTGCATTGGCAGAGAAAGGCAAATATGGAGCTGGTTTTGAAAACTTTGATAGAGCCATTGTAAAAGCCATTAACATGGCAAGTGCTGCAAAAAAGCGTTCCTCACAGCTCTCTGGCATGGCAACCCATATAAAAACTCTTGATGAAAAAATGGGAGGGTTGCAACCATCTGATTTGATTATTCTAGCAGGGCGTCCTGGGATGGGTAAAACGTCCCTTGCAACCAATATTGCCTTTAATATTGCCAATGCTTGCAAGCGTCATGATAACCAAGCCAGTGAAGGGGGGATTGTCGGTTTCTTCTCCCTTGAAATGTCAACAGAACAACTTGCAACCCGTATTATCTCAGAACAAACAAAGGTTTCTTCTTCTGATATTCGACGGGGTAATCTTTCTGATGATCAGTTTATAAACATTGTTCATATGACGCGTTCCCTTCAAACCATTCCTCTTTATATCGATCAAACGGGAGCTGCATCTCTTGCACAACTAGCCGCGCGTGCAAGGCGTCTTAAACGACAACATGGTCTAGATGTTTTGATCATTGATTATATTCAACTGATAACAAGCGGTTCAAAGCGTTCTTCTGAAAACCGCGTTCAAGAGATTACAGCCATTACTATGGGTCTTAAAGCGCTTGCAAAGGAACTCAATATTCCCATCATTGCGCTTTCGCAATTATCACGACAAGTTGAAAATAGAACAGATAAACGTCCACAACTCTCCGATTTACGTGAATCAGGTTCAATCGAGCAAGATGCCGATATTGTGTTGTTTGTTTATCGTGAAGAATATTATCTCAACAATGAAAAACAAAAAGAAGGCAGTGTTGAATATCACAAATGGAAAGAAGCAATGGAGCAAGTTAAGGGCAAAGCTGAGGTTATCATAGCCAAGCAACGCCATGGACCAACAGGAATCGTCCCTCTGACTTTCCAATCTGACTTTACATGCTTTAGTGACCTAACGGATAACGACAACTTTCCAGAAATATCCGCTTGAGCTCAAAATAATGATCCGATGATTGAGAAGAAAAATCCCATAGATTCTCACAAAAAATGACGAATCTTAAAACACCCTTTGAAAGGCCTTTGAAGACCCTTTGAGAACCTCTTAAAAATCATGTGAAACAAAATAAATTGGTACAAAACCTGGTGTCAAAATATACAAAACCTGCTGACAAGCTACATACACTGTGAAAAAATGGTAGCGGAGGAGGGATTTGAACCCCCGACACAAGGATTATGATTCCTCTGCTCTAACCTACTGAGCTACTCCGCCAAAATAAAATTATAAGTGCAAATAATTACATCTTCTCCGGATATAAGAGGTAGAATAGTGAGATGTCAAGCATCGTTTTTAAGCTTTTCTCTTGTCATTCTATTTTATCCTCGATATGTAAAAGTATAATTTTATAGATAACGTAAGGTAAGGCATAAAAATGGTGCCACGTGTAGCGGTTTTAGGATGCGGTCATTGGGGTGAAAACCATATACGGACTCTCCACTCTCTTGGGGCTTTAGTAGCAGTTTCTGATATTAATACTGATCGTGCTGCCAATTTTGCTGCGATGTATGGTGTAGAGGTTGTTCCACCAGATGATCTTTTCACTCATCAAAATATTGATGCGCTCGTATTAGCGCTGCCGCCACAATTTCATACGCAAAATGTGCTGCGTGCTGTTAAAAATGGCAAAGATGTTTTGGTGGAAAAACCAATAGCCTTGAATGTTGCTGATGCTAAACGCCAAGTTCAGGAGGCTAAGGACTATGAGCGGGTTTTTATGGTGGGCCATATTTTACGTTTCCATCCGGCTTTTGAAAAAATGTATGAATTGGTGAAAAACGGGGAATTGGGGGAGGTGCGATATATTTACTCTCATCGATTAGGCTTTGGAAAATTTCACACACACAGTGATGCTTTATGGGATCTTGCCCCTCATGATCTTTCAATGATTTTAGCGTTGACAGGATGTGAGCCTTCCCAAATTCGTGGTGAGGGGGCTGCTGTCGTTGATCAGATTTCTGATTTTTCTCATGTTCATATGACTTTTCCAAATGGTGTACGGAGTCATCTTTTTGCTTCACGCTTGAGCCCTTATCGTGAGAGGCGTTTAACTGTTGTTGGGACAAAGGCTATGCTCGTTTTTGATGATATGGAACCGTGGAGCCGTAAATTGGCAATGCACCATTTTGCCGTTTGGAAAGAGAATCAAGAGTGGGCTTTTAGCATGGATGAGCTGAGTTACATTGATGTTTGTGAAGATTTGCCACTTACTTGCGAATTACGGCATTTTCTTTATTGTATTCAAACGCGTCAATTGCCTCGTACAAATGGTGATGATGCTATTGCGGTTTTACGGATTTTAACAGCTGCTGGTGTCAATTATGATAAATAAAAGAGATAAGTAGTGCTTTTGTATTCTAGTGATGATCAATGGAGTTAATATGCAATTCATCGACCTTGGGGCGCAGCGGGCGCGTATTGAAGATAAAATTAATTTTGCAATTGCGCATGTGGTCGCGAGTGGTCAGTATATTTTGGGGCCAAAAGTAACAGAGTTTGAAGAAAAATTGGCTGAGTATCTTGGCGTTAAACATGTCATCGCATGTGCTAATGGAACAGATGCTTTGAAGATGCCTCTTATGGCTAAAAATATTGGTCAAGGGGATGCTGTATTTTGTCCTAGCTTTACATTTTCGGCAACGGCTGAAGTCGTTGCTTTGGTGGGGGCTGAGCCTGTTTTTGTGGATGTTTTACCCGATACATTTAATATTGATGTTGAAAAACTTTCTCACGCTATCGAAATGGTTAAAAAAGAGGGAAGGCTAAAGCCAAAGGCTATTATTGCTGTTGATTTATTTGGGCTTCCTGCTGACTATGTGCAAATTGCTCAAGTGGCTGCAAAGGAAAATCTGTTTGTCATTGAAGATGCTGCTCAATCTATGGGGGGAAGAAGCGGTAAGACGATGTGCGGTGTTTTTGGTGACGTGGCGGCCACAAGTTTTTATCCTGCAAAACCATTAGGGTGTTATGGCGATGGAGGTGCTATGATGACCAATGATGATGATTTGGCAGAACTTTTACGCTCTATTTTGTTTCATGGGAAAGGTGAAACACAATATGATAATGTACGGATTGGTATGAATTCACGTCTTGATAGTATTCAGGCTGCAATTTTACTCGAAAAGTTTGTGATTTTTGAAGATGAAATGGAAAAGCGTGTAGACGTTGCTCAACGTTATTCCAATGGGTTAAGAGATACTGTTACAGTTCCAGAAATAGGAGAAAATATTCGTTCTGCTTATGCCCAATATACAATTAAGGTAAAAGAGCGTGATAAATTAAAAGATTTTTTACAAAAAAATTCTATCCCTACAATGGTTTATTATAAAACTCCTTTACATCAACAGCTAGCTTATAAACGCTTTCCTTATGTAAAAGATTCCCTTTCTGTGTCAGAGTCTTTAGGAGAGTGTGTGTTAAGTTTACCAATGCATCCTTACTTGGCGCAAACGGATCAGGATATGATTATCCAAAAAATAAGAGATTTTTATCACGCTTGAGAGTGTGCTTTTACCTTTAAAACTTATGGTAAAAGCTTTATGGGTGGTCCATCTTAGAAGGTATTTTTTGTTAGAGTGTGTGATGAATATTTTAAAGTATTATTTGCTTTAGGACTCATGAAATGCCGTCCTTTAGGGCGGTGATATGATAAGAAAGTCAAATCGCTAAACAAGAAGATGGATTTTTTATAAAATGGTGTAGGGTAAGATTTTTTTCTTTCGCTTCAGGAGAAAATCACGCTTAATAAAAGTATTTCATGTCTGAAAGTCACAATGAGCCTTTATTGATTTTACTCTTCATTGAAGGCGTTTTAAGAGATAACTTATTTAACGGGACTTTTAGAGGAGAGATAAGTTATTTTTTTGCGAATACGTGATGCGAGGTCATTTTTACTTTTGGACTTTTGAATCAATGTGTTGATGGGTGATGTATGCCCCTCCTGTAGCGCTATTTGAGCTGCTAATGTTGCTGCAAGGTCCTTTGTTTCTTCACGGAATTCTTCTAGCAGTTGGTGGTTAGCCATTATATCAAGCTCATGAGTTTGGATTTTTTGTAAATGTTGCTGATAGTGTGCAATTTTTTCATGCATCATTTTGCTTTCCTTTGAAGATGTTTGTTGTGACGATATTTTGTTTGATCGCGATCGATTCTTTGAGAGAAGTGTTTTGTGCGGGGAAATATAGCCGATAAAGTTGTTCTGTAACTTGGCTCAAGTATATTTTTTGTTGGGCGTATTTTTTTTGCAAAGATTCGTACTTTTGTTGGTTTTTTGCTAATTCTACAGCATGTTGTGCGCGGACAAAATCGTGGCTTGCTTGTATTTCCGTGAGTGATAATGGAATTTGTGCACAAACATCTTTATGCGCAAAATGAACGGCTTTGCGCCAAATAAGAGGAGATAAAAGCACCAATAACCAAGAAGTGGCGGCAACCCCAAGAATAAAAAAAAGAAACGATTGAATAAGCATAATACCCCTTTTCAAATAAGAAGACGTTTAAAACGGATTCCACGTCGGTCTAGGTGTTAATTTTAAATATCCTATGTTGATACCAAGGCGTGCACCGATTCCTGTCCGTATTGGGATTAACAAGGTATCATGGTATTTGAGCACATGAAAACCAACACCTGCAATTAAATAGGCCGAACCTGAAATACCACCATAGCGTCCCCATAAATTATTTATGCTCTTAAGATTGTAAACCAAGATCATGAGACGAGAACCTTGGCCACCAAAATCCCAGCCTACTGAAGGACCTTGCCAAAAAACTTTATGCTGACCATAACTTTTGGTAAAAACTTTTCCTTCGCCATAGGTTAATCCAGCAAAAAAGGCGCCTGAAGCTTCTTCTCCTAATATATAGGCATTGGGATAGCCATATTGTGAAAAAATATTTTGAATTGCGATTGCTAGACCACTGGTTGTTTTCCCAAAAAAAATATGACCAGAATCAATTATTTCTTGAAGTGAATAATGAGGCTCGTTTTGCTCTATTGGTTTTAGTTGAGCATGTGTAGTGTTTATGGTGACGAATAAAAGGAAGATTAAAGATATAATATTTTTGTACCAGTATTTTAGCAGAGAGAGAGCCATAGAGTTTTCTCCTTTTATTAGTGACAAACAAAAAGATAATATTAGGATTTTCATTCTATTCAAATAAAAAATAAGATGTAAGGTTATTTAAATTCTTGAATTTATTTCTGAAAATTTTTTAGCATGATTGTTAATGTTTTCTCTTATGCATCAGATGTTAAGAGTTTTTCTTTAAAATAAAGTTTGTTTTTTGAATCTAGGAGTTTTCAATCGTATGACGTTTGCTATTTCTTTGAAGCCTATGGATCTTGCTGCTTTGCTTTGTAGTCGTATTTGCCATGATTTAATTTCACCTGTGGGGGCTATTCAAAATGCAATGGAGCTTTATGACGAGGGAGACGCTGAAGAAGAGGCTTTGCAATTGGTGCGTTTATCTGTTGCGAGTGCTTCTGCACGTCTACAATTTGCGCGATTGGCTTTTGGTTTTGCTGGTGCAAGTGGAGGACAAATAGAGACACGTGCTGCAGAGCAGGTTGCTCAACAATATATGCGGCAAGAAAAAGCAACTTTAAAATGGCAGGTTCCCTCTCTTTTGTTACAAAAAGATGAAGTTAAACTTTTGCTGAATTTGTTATTGATTGCAAATGCAACAGTTTCTCGTGGCGGTGAAATTGTTGTTATGATTGTGCAAGAGGAAAATAAACATTCTTTTCGATTTGAGATTGTGGGTGAAATTCTTCGTATTCCTCCACATTTTCTTGCGTTATATCATGGAGAAGCTCAAGAAGAGCTTATTGATGCACATGTCATCCAATTTTATTACACAATGTTACTTGCTGAAATGACAGAGATGAAAATAAATATTGATGAAAGGGATCATTGTATTGTTTTAGAAAGTGTGAAAAAGCTCTGAATTAAGAGAGAAGCGCTTAAGCCGTATTGGGGAAAAAGAAACTTCGATCAAACTTACGAGCGATAAAATTATATTTGCGAATAGAGTGTGGTTATTTCTTAAGCTTTAAGCGCTTTCTTTATGAGACCTTTTGTTTGCGAGTTTTTTTATTTGTAACAGAGAAAAATCTGGAGAAAAATCTCGGTCCGCTACACCCCGAGATTTTACAATGTGTATTTTCACTGCTTAAGCGGTTTTTCGTACGTTCTCTTCAACTGGATCACGCAAGACATAGCCACGTCCCCAAACGGTATCAATGTAATTTACATTAGAAGAAACTGCTTCCAATTTTTTCCGTAATTTACAGATAAAAACATCAATAATTTTGAGTTCTGGTTCATCCATTCCACCATAGAGATGATTGAGAAACATTTCCTTGGTAAGTGTTGTGCCTTTGCGCAAAGAGAGAAGCTCTAACATTTGGTACTCTTTACCGGTTAAGTGAACAGGACGTCCTGCAACTTCGACGGTTTTTGCGTCAAGGTTAACGGTGAGATCACCAGTAACAATCACTGATTGTGCATGTCCTTTAGAACGACGCACAACTGCATGAATACGCGCAATAAGCTCATCCTTATGAAAAGGTTTTGTCATATAATCGTCTGCCCCAGAGCCAAAACCACGAACCTTGTCCTCAATGGCATTCATACCAGAAAGGATAAGGACAGGCGTTTTTATTTTTGCCAACCTTAGAGTGCGCAAGACATCGTACCCTGACATATCGGGCAAATTTAGATCAAGCAAAATGATATCATAATCATAGAGTTTTCCTAAATCGATACCTTCTTCACCAAGATCAGTGATATAAACATTAAAATTGGCTGACTTTAGCATCAACTCAATGCTTTGAGTAACCGCTCTATCATCTTCAATTAATAATACGCGCATTTTAGATCCCTCACTTTGCTCCTTTCCGAATCATAAGGAGCATTTCTATTTTATCAACAGTTGGTAAAACCATTGTTGATAAAAACAATTCATGAAATCAAACACTTAAGTAATAAAGCGTTTATGAATATTTCAGTAGTACGCGTAACAATCACTACCAAATTCCCCACTATCCATGATAGTGGTTAACAAAATATTTTTATTTTTGAAAGAGGCTACAAAATTATTTTAAAAAAATCACATATTTTTTAACATAATTAAGAAATGAAGGTTTTTTTCTATAAACTGTAATCTAAAAAAATCTTGTAAAAAAAGTCTTATAAATTACTTTTTTACAATTTCAGTGTTTATTTACGGAGCTTTAAACCTCTTCATTTTATAGTGGGAGGGAAAAACAAAGAAATAGTTATGATTCTTTAAAGAAGGTTGTGTTTGTAGATGCTTTAAGGAAGAGCAAAGTTATAGTCTCGTTAAGGGTTTGTTTTTTCGAATAGACATATAATTAAAACGATATGAATTGAGTATGAATGCGCGTTTTGAGTTGGCACAATCAAGGAGTAGTGAGTATGAAGCCACGGGAAAATATAGTGCGATTGAGAATGTTTCAAGTGCGTGGAAAGCGCCGTGAAATTGCACAGCTTGAGATGATGATCGCAGAATTTGAACGAATGGTGTTAGAACTGGAAACACAGATTTCTCATGAAGAACGTAAATCTGGAAACAATGATGTTCACCATTTTGCTTATTCTGCTTTTGCGCGTGCTGCTCGGCAAAGACGTGATAATTTGCTCAATTCCATTCGTGATTTACAGCTTCAAAGAACAAATGCTGAAATTGCTCTTCATGAAGCGCATACAGAGCTACAACATGCACAGCTTTTGGAAGCACGAGAAAAGAAGACTGCCGCGGATGATATGGATGATGAAGATATTTTAATTCAATCTAATTCAATGGCTGGCTAATTTAATGAATGAGTAATCAAAACAATTATTGAAAAAGCAATTCTTTCGGATTTATCTATTGAAAATAATATAAAAACAGCCAAACTTTTATTAAGTTTGGCTGTTTTTATAAAGTGCTTTATGTTATCAAATCATGATCAATGGCAACTTAATGCCTGTAGTGTTGAATCTTGGTCGTTCGTAACCCTGCTAAACCGTGTTCATCGATCAAACTTTGCCATGAAAGAAATTCTTCTACAGTCAAAGTATAGCGTTGACACGCTTCGTCAAGGCTTAACAATCCGCCTCTGACAGCCGCCACAACTTCAGCTTTGCGACGAATCACCCAGCGCCGTGTTGTTTGTGGCGGTAGGTCGGCAATTGTCAGTGGACTTCCATCTGGCCCAATAACATATTTCATTTGTGTTTTTATCAAATTGGTCATTCGTATCCTCTACCTCTCGTCAAGGACTTGATTCGTTTATAGAGTATGAAATTTAAAAAAGAGCTAAACGCGCTGAAAGAAAAAATTAATAAAGTGATTGAGCGGGTAATAAAGAGGCTTAAGCGAACTGTGTAGAAGCGTTTTTTGCAATATTTTGCCAGATTTTATTTTGCTAGATTGAAAAAAAGAGAAAAAAATTTTTCTCAATGATTTTTCTAACTGATTTCCCCCAAGTGATTATTATTGTGCCTTATTTCTATCACTCTTTCTTTATTTACAGCTGCTTTTAAGAAAAGTGATGCTATGGTTGTGGAAAGGATAAAAAAACAATATAAAAGACAATCAATAGTATAAAAGTGGCAATAGCATAAAAGTGGTGAAGAAGCGCATATCAGAAAGTAACATATGGGTATTCATTATGGGTATCCATTAATAGAGCACTAAATAGAGAATGAATACATGTTTTTGAACAGTCTTGATTTACCAGGACAACCTAAGGATTCTCGCATTGTTGTTGCAATGTCGGGGGGGGTTGATTCATCGGTTGTTGCAGGTCTTTTAAAAAAGGAAGGATATAATGTCATTGGCATTACATTGCAGCTTTATGATCATGGGGCTGCAACGCATCGGGTAGGGGCGTGTTGTGCGGGACAAGATATTGAAGATGCGCGTCGTGTTGCAGAAACATTAGGAATACCGCATTATGTTCTTGATTATGAGAAACGCTTTCGCGAAGCTGTTATTGATCCTTTTGCAGAAAGCTATGCTCATGGAGAGACTCCAGTGCCATGTATTGCATGCAATCAGACAGTTAAGTTTGCTGATTTATTAGCAACAGCTCGTGAATTGGGGGCCGATGCTTTGGCAACGGGACATTATATTCGTTCCCGTTCTCATGGGGCACATCGAGCCCTCTTTCGTCCTCTCGATAATGATCGTGATCAGAGTTATTTTCTTTTTGCAACAACACAAGAACAGATTGATTATTTGCGTTTTCCCCTTGGTGATCTTCCAAAAGCGCGTGTTCGTGAAATGGCTGCAGAAATGGGCTTTGTCGTTGCCAATAAGCATGATAGTCAGGATATTTGTTTTGTTCCACAAGGAAAATATTCAGATGTTATCGCAAAGCTGCGTCCAGAAGCCGCTAATCCTGGCTTTATTGTTCATATCGATGGAAAGATTTTAGGCAAACACTCGGGGATTGTTAATTATACCGTTGGTCAACGTCGTGGTATTGGGGTGTCAACGGGGGAAGCGCTTTATGTGGTTTATCTCGACGTCGAAAATGCCCGTGTTATTGTTGGTCCGCGTGAAATGTTAGAAACACATAAGCTTTTTTTACGGGATGTGAATTGGCTTGGTGATGAGTCGTTAGATAATTTTCCTTCTCAAGGTATTAAGCTGGCTGTAAAGGTCCGTTCAACGCGTCCTCCTCACCTTGCGCGTTTGCATTATAAAGAAGGTATTTTTTCCGTTGATTTGTTGGAATGTGAAAACGGTGTGGCACCAGGGCAAGCTTGCGTTCTTTATGATGGAAATGGTCATGAGGCGCGTATTCTTGGGGGAGGATTTGTAACGCATTCAGAGCGTGCCGCTGACATTGAAATGATGTTGAAGCGTGTTTTGTGCAATCTTGAAACAAAAGTTTCTGTTTCTTCTGAACTTAAAACAACAGTTTCATAAAAAAATAGTAAATTAATTTATAATGGTAGTTTTTATCCTTCAACTTGAATGAAAGACTTGTGTAGAGCTCTCTCATTGCAAATTTTTTTTTGTGATTGAATCCATCCAATCCGTGTCTTTTGCACATTACAAGGGGATAATGGTGGACAAGTGGGCTTATGGTGGGGAAGTTGATAAAAGAAATGTAAAAATGTCTTTGTTAAATGCTCTCAAATGCTAGGGGATAGCAACTTGTGGGGTTGGTAAAGAACACACATCATCGAATATTTGTTACAACTTAAAATCTTATCATCTTGAATGGCCAAAGTCGGTAAAATGGGCGAGAGCAATCCCTGAGGCTGTGGCAACATTGAAGCTGTCAAAGCCATCAGTCATGGGAATCCGTAAGGCTTGTGATTGTTGTAGTATATGGGGGGTAAGCCATCACCTTCTGTTCCCAAAATAAGGGCTATTCTTTTGGTTTTGTTTGCTTGCTTGAGTGTGTGTGAGGCAGAAGGAGAGAGTGCATAAAGATAAAATTTTCATCGTTTAGAGAAGCTATAATGTCATTTATATTAGCGTTTTGCGTATAGGGTACTTTTAGAGCAGCACCAGCAGAAACTCTGATTGATTTGCGATAAAGCGGATCGCAAGAGGTTTTGTCGACAATAATGCCGTGATTGGCAAAGGCTGCTGCATTACGAAAAATTGATCCCATATTATCATGATTCGAGATACCACATAAAACCAGAATCAAAGCTTTTTCTGGAAGATTTTGTAAAAAACTTTGTAATGATGGGAGCGTTTTGCGTTTACCGATACCCAGAATACCACGATGAATATGGAAACCGGTGATATCATCTATGACTTTTGTGGAACACAATAAATGGGACATCGAGGCTGTGTTTTTTCTAAAAGCGGTAGAAGTCCAAAAAGGCGTTTTGCTAGGATAAGCAGCGAGAGAGGAGAAAATTCTTTCGAATGCAATAATGCGGACAACGTTATTTTACCTTCAGCAATAAATTGCTATTGTCGTCCAACGAGATCTTTTTCACGGATATTATGATAGTCTTTTAGGCGTGGGTTATTTGTTTTATCAATTGTTGTAATATTTAAATGCATGCGAGATTCTTAATGCTTTTTTCTTTCAATTTCCAGATGTTAGAACTTGCTTTATTTTAAAAAAGAGATGAAAAAATATTATTTTAAAACTTATAGTAGAATCTCTGTTGACAAACTATATAAATGGGTGTATTTTAAAAATACTGATGCGGGATAATAAATTTTATTTTCGTATCGGGTGCAGTGTCTTGGGTCCCCGCTATTTCCCAAGTTCTGTATGCCCTTAGTTATAAGGGAAAAGAATCTGGGTCCCCAATGCCCAGATTCTTTTTGGGGCCCATAAATCTTTTTCTTTTTCTAAGTTTTTTAGCTGTCATATTTTAAAATTTCCTTAAGCTGTAAGGGTACAGGAGAGTGCTCAATTATTTTTTCTAAGGTGAGAGATGCTTATAGATGGCGTCATCTTGCACATCATAAAATGTGAAAAAGAATGCGTGATCATGACACATTTGAGCAAAAGCAGTTTTTTCGTTCATAAAAGGCGAGATGCTCTTACGTTATTCAGAAGACGATTCATGAAGGGGATTTGTTTATTTGCTCTTGGGAGAAGCTGTTTGTTTATGCCTTGTTCTCTTTATCCTTTATTGCTGATGTCTGTGTAACTGGGGAGTCTTTTGTGATAACAAGGGTGCGTTGAGGTGTTTAGCGTATGGTAGCTTCTGTAATATTGAGAAAATATTGGCGATATGTCACAAATATCGTTATAGGGTTTAAAATATTATTCCTTGTTTCCTGAAGAAAAGGACGCGTTTCATGAATGTGAAAATCAATATACAAAGCTTAACTTTATACTCCATTTTTATTGCGTGTATTGTTTTTGCTTTGAAATATTGGGCATATCACATCACAGAGTCGGTTGCACTTTATTCTGATGCATTGGAATCAATTGTCAATATTCTTGCGTCATTGGCGGCATGGTGGGCTGTTAAAGTGAGTATGAAGCCAGCGGATCATGATCATCCTTTTGGACATCATAAAGCGGAATATTTTTCTGCGATTCTTGAAGGAATTCTCATTATTATTGCGGCAATTGTTATTTTAAGAGAAGCATGGATAGCACTTGCCACCGTTAAATTATTGCAGAAACCTGGAATATGGCTTGTTATTCATCTTGTTGCAACTGTTATAAATTTCATGTGGGGTATGGTTCTGATTTGGCAGGGAAAACATCATCGCTCACCGGCTCTTAAAGCTGATGGGGTACATTTTATAACGGATGTTTTTACTTCTCTTGCAATTTTAATTGGTCTGATTGCTGGTTTTATAGGGGGATGGGGCGTTTTAGATCCTATTTTAGCGATAATCGTTGCTGTTAATATTCTCTTACAGGGATGGAAGGTGATTAGGAATGCTGTTCAAGGATTAATGGATGTTGGCGTGGAATTGAATGAAACCATGCGGATTCGGGAGCTGATTTCTGCCAATGCAGATGGTGCACTTGAGGTTCATGATTTACGCACGCGTGTTGCTGGGAGGGTTACTTTTATAGAGTTTCACTTGGTTGTGCCAGCTGTTATGCAGGTCGGAGAAGCGCATAAAATTTGTGATAAAATTGAAGGTGTTCTTCAAAAAGAATTTGATAATGTGCGTATTTCTATTCATGTCGAGCCTGAAGATGAAGCAAAATTGCCTCCCGGTACAACAATCATCCCTTTTATATAAAAGGTATAATTTGTATAAAATACTTTATGAGATCACAATCATAACATATCTGGCTTTATTTATTCTTCCCCAAATATGTTTTCATATCACTATGATGTTATTAAAGAGCCCTTAAGACAATGATTCCTGGTGTTTTTGCAACATAATCCATAAAAGGGGAATCAACGACTTTTTCATTTGTTTTTCGTGAAGAGGCATTTCGTAACATTGGGCCTTTGTCTGTCATGATAAAGAACCCCACGTGTGTTACATCCAATCCGGCAAGTGTTGTATAAATGCCAATGAAATCACCTAATTTTAAACGGCTTATAACCTCTTCATTAATAAAGTTACTTGGAATATACGTTATTGTGCGTTTTACAACAGAAAGTCCAGGAAGATAGTTTCCATCATCAGCTTTTTTATTGAGATATTTTTCTATGCTGACGGCATGAGGACTTATTTCAGCGGTAATATCAGCGGCGCGTTTATATTCTCTATAAGCCCAGTCTGTAAAAAAATGTTTTCGATTTAAAAAATGAATATTACCTTTAATGTAACGCGTTCTTATGACGTTATTGATGAATTCTTTTGGGGATGTTGATTTGCGCAATGCTTCAACATAATCTAGATACGTGAAGCAATCTAAGCCTCTAAAATCAATAATGAGTTTTTCTGGTATCTTTTCTGAGCCCTGTAACATATTTGCTTTGTAAGGTGTCCCTAAAAAAGCTTTAGAAAAAAAATCAATCAGGGCTCCCTTTTCGGGGTCATTTATTTCTGAACGTTTTTTGAGAAGAGCATTTAATTTATTTAAAGTGTAGGGATCTAGCTCTATGTTGGTTGTTTGTTGGGTTTCTCTTTTATTTTCTAAAATACCCTTTTGTGAATCAGAATTTTGAACATCACATCCTGTCACGAATATTAAAGTGAGAATTAATAGGGATATTTTTCGCATTTTATACACTATTTTTAAATTCACAGCTCATGACCAACTCTCACTAAAAGGGGTATTGCCTCATGCTTATTCGTTAGATCATGATTGGATTTAATAATAGCATATAATCATTGATGGTCTCAATAAATATGATCCATTTTTACAGTGTTAAGCTATTCTGATGATGCTTCTTTAATCTTATCGTATATTTTGAGGATGAGAAAAATTTTTAAGAGCTTATCTTTTGTAATGTTTTAATGATTATAGGATCTCTGAGCTATTCAATAAAATTGCGCTTTTTGAAAGGTGTGGTATGAGTGGGGGGAATAATGATTGATAAAGTCAATTATAATTTCTTGAAGACTATATAATGTCTCTAAAATTATTAGGATATTCTATATCTTCGGAGACCTTATTCATAATTTTCTCTCATAAATATTTGTTCATTTAATGTAAAAAAATAAATTTTATACTTCGATAATTATATACCAAGTAAAAAATAATTTTATATTTTTTATCTTGACTCTTTTTAAATTTTTTACTTTGTTATTATTTTTTATGTGAAATTTATATGGTATAGAGTACTTAACAAGAAGAGGGTAAAAGAAAGCGGGGGCGTAACTGTGCGTGTAAAATGAGTGACTGAGTGTAAAATAGTATGTATGTTATGCAAGATCACAGGCTTAATCCGAAATTTGTTCGACGTGGGCTCATTTTAGTGTTTATCACTTTATTGTTAGATATTCTTGGCATTGCAATTATTTGTCCCGTTTTGCCTGAATATTTTTCTCAGTTAACTGGAAAAGATATCAGTACATCTTTTGTAGAAAGAGGAAAATTGCTTGCAGCTTATTCAGTGATGCAGTTTTTGTTTGCTCCTGTTATTGGTAATCTTTCTGATCGTTATGGTCGTCGTCCTATTTTGCTTGTCTCTATTATCTGCTTTGCTCTTGATAATTTGATATGTGCTATAGCATGGAGCTATTCTATGTTATTTATCGGGCGTCTTTTGTCAGGAATAAGTGGGGCTAGTTTTGCAACTTGTACAGCTTATCTTGCTGATATATCAGATGAAAAAAATCGTACACGCAATTTTGGTCTATTAGGGGTTGCATCCGCATTAGGGTTTATTTTGGGGTCATTTATTGGTGGTTTTTTAGGTCAGTTTGGTCCGCGTATTCCTTTTTATTTTGCCACTGCTTTTTCGCTCATTAATTTTATTTTTGTTTGGGTTATGCTTCCTGAAACTCTTTCTTTATGGAATCGGCGTTTTTTTGATATTAAGCGGGCAAATCCCTTAGGCGCTTTTTGGCAACTGAAGCAATATCCGATGGTTCTTTGGGTATTGTTGGTCTTTTTTCTTTATTGGTTTGCGGAATCTGTATGGCTAAGCATTTGGGCGTTTATTGCAAAAGAACGCTATGAGTGGAGTTCGTTTTCCATAGGGCTATCCTATAGCGTTTTTGGGATAGTCCAATTGATTGTTATTGCTCTTATTTTGCCTTATTTTTCTAAACGATGGAGCGATTGGCGTATTACAATAGTGGGGCTTTTGTTTGCATCCGTTGCTATGCTAGGCTATACATTCGCAACAAAGGGGTGGATGGTTTATATGGTTTGTGCATGTACAATGCTTGAATATCTTGTTCATGCACCTATTCGTGCTATTGCTTCAGCACAGGTGCCGACAAATGTACAAGGAGAGCTCCAAGGAGCCATGACATCTGTTGTTTCATTGAGTTTAATATTTGGTTCTGCTTTTTATGTATTTCTCTTTGAATGTTTTACAGATAAAAATGCACTGTTTTATTTTTCTGGTGCTCCTTTTGTTGGGGGCTTTTTGCTTCTTGTCGTTGCAACGGTCATTTTTACCTTGCGGGTACGTTAATTTGTTGAAGGGGGTTGGTAAAAATATTTTGCGAGAGAATGCAATAATTTTTTTGTGATGTTTGTTTTCTAATATGGGTATGCATCGTAAAGCTTGTGTTTTTTTGCTTAGTGACATTCAGTATTCATGGAGCATTATGTTTAAAAAAATGCTCCAGTGTTAGATGCATCAGTGTTATACGAATAATTTCAAATTTTTGATACTCAAACTGGAAGTAAAATACTGCGTATATTTATTGGCATCTTATTTTAAGATATTTTTTTATAATTCATAATGAGATCAGAAAAATGTTGAAAGAGGTAGTGACTATCTTGTGGTCCAGGAGAAGCTTCTGGGTGATATTGAACAGAAAAAACGGGTTTTCCAATGATTCGAATACCACAATTTGAACCATCAAAGAGAGAGATATGTGTTTCCTGAACATGTTTTGGTAAAGAGGTTGCATTGACAGCAAAACCATGATTCATCGATACAATCTCAACTTTTCCACTGTTAAGGTCTTTAACGGGGTGGTTTGCACCATGATGTCCTTGGTGCATTTTTACGGTTTTTGCACCAACTGTCAGAGCGAGAAGTTGATGACCAAGACATATTCCAAAAATTGGTAAATTATGATCAATCAATGTGTTGATTGTTGGAATGGCATATTGAGCTGTCGCTGCGGGATCTCCTGGCCCATTAGAAAGAAAAATACCATCAGGATTCATTGCCAGAATTTCTTTTGCACTTGTGTGGGCGGGCACAACAGTAATGCGTGCTTTTTGTGTTGCCATAAGGCGAAGAATATTGCGTTTAATACCATAGTCAATGGCAACGATATGAAGATTGTGCACATTGTTTGTGCCATACCCTTTATTCCAACTCCACGGTTCTTCATCCCATTGCATTGACGATTGAGATGTCACTTCTTTTGTAAGATCAAGATTGACAAGACCATGCCATTTTTGTGCACGTTTTTTCAAAGAAGGAATATCAAAATTCCCATCAGGATCATGCGCAATGACAGCATTTTGCGCACCCTTTTCAC
Source organism: Bartonella sp. B1099 (assembly GCF_944801835.1). Classification (GTDB taxonomy): domain Bacteria; phylum Pseudomonadota; class Alphaproteobacteria; order Rhizobiales; family Rhizobiaceae; genus Bartonella. The sequence goes on from NZ_CALYLN010000001.1 coordinate 1,147,793, forward strand.
GAATAAGAATTGTGAGCGCGCGTGTATCAATACCACAAAGTGCAATAATTTTACGGGCTTTAAGCCATTGATGAAAGCTTTCATTGGCACGATAGTTTGAAGGATGTGTAATATCTGCTTTGAAAATAGCGCCAACAGCACCGTGGTCGTTGAGAGGCGTGAGAGCTTCGATATCTTCACTATTTGTCCCTACATTTCCTATATGAGGAAAAGTAAAATTAACGATTTGTTGTGTGTATGATGGGTCTGTGAGGATTTCTTCATAGCCTGTGATAGCGGTATTAAAACATACTTCAGCTTCAGCAATACCTGTCGCACCTGCTCCTTTGCCTTCAATGACAGTTCCATCAGCAAGAACTAAGAGGGCTGTAGGTTTGCTAACACTCCAAGGGCTGCTCGATGAAATTGTTTGTATCATAGTGTGTATCCACAATTTATTTTCTGAAAGGTATAATGATTAACTTTACACAAAAATTATACCTCTAACAGATGCTGTGTCTATTATTCTAGCCATGTTTTGCTTAAAGCAGAGAGTATAAGGACATTCCATGAAGAGGTAAAGTCTTGTTTTTATCTTTTCTAAAATCGAGTTCTCAATTATTTTTTTATCTTCCATTGCAAGATGGATAAAGATTGGTTAAAAAGCATTTTCCGTTTGAACAAAATTGGATAAATTTATGTTGCGTGACCAGATTGATGGGGCTCTTAAGGCTGCTTTGAAAGCGCAGGATAGTGCGCGTCTTGCTACACTTCGTTTAATGAATGCTGCGGTTAGGGATCGTGATATTCTTTATTATGATGAAGGGAAGCTAGAAGTCGATGATCAGCAGATACAGTCTGTTTTTACGAAAATGCTTCAACAGCGTGAAGCGTTAATGCGTGTGTATAAAGAGTCTGGTTGCTTGGAGTTAGCAGAGAAAGAACAAGCCGAAATAGAAGTTATTCGTGAATTTCTTCCCTATCAGCTTAAAGAGATGGAAGTAGAACAGGTTATTTGTGAAGCTTTGGCACAAACGAAAGCTAAAAAATTACGTGATATCGGTAAGGTGATGGCGTGGCTTAAGGAACGCTACGCAGGACAAATGAATTTTTCTAAAGTGTGCAATAGTCTTCGTAAAAAATTGCAATAGATCTTATCAACTTAAAGGAATTGGAAAGTAATTTTTATTATGCAAGGCCTTTGTCTGTCAGTAGAATATTGGTCAACGGTATTATCTTACACATAAAACTCTTATAAAAAAATATTTCTTTGGAATGAACAAACCTGTTTTTTGGGATTCAGCGAGCAATAAAATATTTTTTCTGTCTCATGTTTTGTTGTTCTTGAAAGCTGTTACATCATTACAAAACAAAAAGATTATAGTTTTTTTACTTTTAAAAGGATTTATTGTTGTCTTTTTTGACGATTTAAAGCGTTTCTTTGATAAAGAGTTGTTGTTATTTTCCAAGAGTGGTGATTATTTGGCAAGAAGTTTAAATTGCAGATGGTTTTATCAATATGGTGCGGATCTGCTTAAGTCAGGCGTTGGTTTTCGCGATTGTGATAAGGAAGGCAGAACTTTAAAACGCTTTTTTGTGGGGGGACATTTTTAAGCTGAGATCAAAGAAATGTTTCGAACAGAAGGCTTTGTTTGTAATTTGTTTTGAGACGATTTTGAAAATTATTTTCTCATATACCCCTTTAAAGCTATGTAAAATCCATACATTATGCAGAATAAAATGAGTATCCTCTATTTATGGGTATACAGTGGTGAGTCTGTTAAAAACAGCTCAGTGAGCAACAATGGCTCACCCGTTAGCCGTAAACGGGAACGGCGTGCCCATAACGCACCTTGTTGGCCAATATGAATGTAATCGCGGGTTAGTTTGTCACTGTTAAACAAATAGAGACCTAAGGGGATTGTTCCTAAATGCATCAAGGCTTGATTGTGGTGAAGGGTTTCTTGTGGAATGACAGTGCGTCCAAGGAGCCAAGGTTTATTATCGCCCATCAATATGACTTCTCGTAGCCAATAACGTGCACTTTTGGGGAGATGTTCTGCTTCTTCCTTTAATTTATCGCGTGTAATAAAACATTCGCGTTGTTGTTGAACTTGGAAACAGGTGCAATATTTTTTTAATCGAAGCGTCATCGAGCCCGATTCCATGAGCCAATCCCGTATGTTTTCTGGTATGGGAGGCTTTTGATCAAAGAGCCACTTCAGAGGTGGTAAGATGGAATCTTCAAGATCAGACATCGTTTTACTCCACATCTAAAATCCTATTCCATATGTTATGCTGAGTGCGCTAAAGAGATGATTTTATGTCGTACAGGCGTATAAAAGCAGCAAAATTTTAACAGAAAAATATCAAAGGGAACACCGAAAGAAAAGATCTTTAAAAGAAGATATGTAGACAATAGATTATAGAGTTTTTTGATAACACAAGGGGAATGAGTAGATATTTCGTGTTTTAGCATTCGTTTGTAACGCTTAGGAAAAAGGGGGAAAGGATTCATCTATATAAGACGATATAAAGAGGAAATTTTAAAAGGAGCAAAACCCTTATATTATAGTTTTAAAAGTGGGATACTCAGAGCTTTTGAATTAAGGTGGAAAGGTGATCGTATTTTTTATAATACAGGGAGCATTAATTAGATAGATTTTAAGTTATAGTAATAAGTATTAATATGTTTTCACTGTTATAAATTAATGTAAAAGAATATATCATCATTTAAATTTTTATATTCAATACTTTTGATCCTTTTAATTGATAAATAATAAAAAATACTGAAAAGAAAAAGAAAGATATCAACTTTATCGCGTTTATTTTTTTATTTTTCATACTAGAAAAATTATTTTTATCATTTTGCGCTTACTTCCTATCTTTATCTTTTAAGAATGCAAAAGAGCTCTTCAGTTTTTTTAGTAAAAATGGCCTTACTGATGAAGTGTATAGGCGTTAAATATTATGCGGTAGGATCTTTAATCATTATTATTATTATTGGTTTTTGTAACCTTGTAGATTACGATGATTGTGTGATGAGCTGGATTTGCGCGTTTGGTGCAAAAACACGGTACAAAAATAAGTTCGTATTTCATTAAAATAATGCATATACCCTTCCTGATATGCGTAGGCTTATATAGATATGGAAGGGCGCATTATAAAAGTTTTTGTTGTTTTTTTAGATGTATGATGGTGTATGCCAGAAATCGTAACTTAAGCATTTCACCATCATACCCAAAATGATATCAACGCATTACGGGGAAATATTTCAAAATATTCCAATTGTTTTACTGAATACCAAAAGGTGTTTGAATAAATAAATGCTCTATGATCGAATTTTTCGTCCTATCCATATAAGAATACAGGCTCCTATAAAACCTGAAATAAGATAACCGAGCCAACCAGCAAAACTTACGCCTAAAAGACTAAAAAGAAAGCTTGCTAAGGCAGCGCCAATAATCCCTAAGATAATATTTAACAATATTCCTGTTTGGCTTTTCATAATATACTGTGCAGCCCACCCAGCAACTCCGCCGATAATAATAGCTGCAATCCAACCGAGGTTTGCATTTTCCATGATACTCTCCTTTGCCTGCATTTAGATTGTAACTAGAGTAAACTTTGTAAAGATCAAGGTTTATTCCCTTTTTACCCAGTGGAAAGGATATTTTTGTTAGAGATTTTACTTATTAATTTCCTGTATATTAAAACAATATTGCTATTTATATCAGTATAATATCTAATTATTATAAATATATATAACAAATTTTAATTTTAAAAGAAAATATTTATAAAAATATTTTAATAATACATAAAGTGTATTTATCACTTTTTTTTAAAACTATTGTTTTCTACAAAGTTTTTAAAAAATAATTGACATTAAAACAATAAGATAAATGGATATTTAAAGATTTGGCGCTTGCAAATTAATATCAACATTGTTTGAAATGAGATTAAAACTGTTTTGTTAATGCGTTATAAAATGCTGTATAAATTCAATCTCTACAAATATTGATATAAATGTTTATGGACATAAACGTTGCAATTAGGGAGCATTTTGCATTTCTTATCGGATATTTCTTTATTTTGCTACTCCTGTGAGGTGGTCGCTTTTTTACAAGGTGAATTTAGGCTGGTACGATCATACTTTCTGCCATCTCCTTATAGAGACCTCTCTCAAGCCCTATTTTATGATTTTTATGATGATGTCTGTGAAGGGAGGAATTTATTAAGCGCCCTCATCCTTGGGCTTCATAAAAGAGCAAGTCGATAGCATCACACACTTGCTCCGAATGTTGCGACAGTTCTTGGTTCTTAAGATAGTTCATAAGAGGTGTTTTAAGTTTTTTTTGTATCATCTTATTCCATACGGAATTATCCACATTTTAATGTATAAGTGAATGGTTTTGATTGATTTAACAAGGAACGGCTTTGGAATGAGAAAATCTTACAATATCTTTGGGGCTTATTCAATATAAATGAGTAAATTATCATTATAAATCAATCTATTGCTTTATATGAAATACAGTTTTTGCTTTAAGAGGGCGAGACATTCTTTGTTCAAGAGTTTTATTCTACATGGGGTATGGGGCAAACCGCTTAAGTGCAAGCAAATAATTTTGAGAAATTCATTATGAATAGATTAACAATAAAAGAAATTTACTCTATTGAAGAGAGCTCATTTAAAAGTTATTAAATCAATATGTTAAGCAAGATATTTGAAGGTTCAAAATTGAATAATTGATGGGATGTGTTTCTTGTTTGATTTATTTTATAAGTTTAAGATTTTTCTATCTGTTCTTCAGCAGGATTGCGTAGGCGCGAACTTTGAAGAAGCCCTTGTTCTTCTAAAATAGGGTAGATCATTGAGGTCAACAGAGAGTTAATTTGTTTAAGGTCACGGACAGTATCAAGGTGAAGACTGGATGATTCTACATTTTTGAGATCTCCCTCCCGCAAGCGTTTAAAATGTTTTAAACTCATCTCTTTTTCTAAGTTTCGTAGTTGATCTTTTTTTTGCACCAAGAGATGGGCCGTGTGGGTGTCACGGGAGACGAGAACATTAAATGCGATATGCGCGTTGGCTAGCACAATGGCATGGAAACGAAGGAGATCATCCCAACCTTCATTGCTGAACTTGAGACTTTTTTGTTGTTTCTTTTTTACCAGCATTAGCATATTGTGAATAATGATATCGCCTGCTTGGTCTAATTTTATACAGGCGCCTAGAAGCTCTTGTGTTTTAAGAGCTTCTTCATCCGATAATTTTTGTCCCGCTAATCGCGCAAGATAAAGTTTGATGGCGATATGTTTTTTGTCCAATATGGTATTTAGTTGATTGAGCTCAGCAATAATATTGGGATTTGGCTCTTCATAAAGTCCCATGATTTTTTCTAGCATGATGTCGACAAGATCACAAATATGAATAACTTCACGCATGACATTCGAGAGCGCTAGAGCTGGGCGTTCAAGAACGCTATCATCAAGAGCTGTTTGATCCGATAAATTGAGCGTTTTATCGGCGTGCGTTTTTTTTGTACTCATATAAACGATTTGAGTGGTCAATTTTAAAACCCATTTTGAAAGCGGTATTCCAGCGAGGAGAATGAAAACATTAAAAATGATATGGGCGTTGATTACTTGAGTAGGGGCGTCATTGCCAAGCCATGTGATGGGTGGTTGAAAAAACAGAAATAAGATCAGCACAAGGATTGAACCGGCTCCACGCATGAGTAAATTTCCCAAGGGAACAAGGCGGGTATTGGGAGAAGCGTTGCGTGTTAAAAGCGGTGCTATAAGAGAAGAGCCAAAGTTGACACCAAGAACCATGATAACGCAAAGTTGTGTATGGATAAGGTCGTAGTTGGCAAAATTAATCAGCAAAATGATTCCTGCAATGGATGAATGTAAGAGATAGGTTAAAGCCGCAGCCAACAAAAAAGTTGAAACAGGATCGGTTGAAAGGTAACGAATGATACTCGGCAAAATTTCACTATCCCGCAAAGGTTCTGTCGCTGTACTAATCATTTGTAAAGATAAAATCAAAAGACCAATACCGATAACAATACGTCCTATTTGGCGCCACTCACGTTTTTGTGTTGTCATAAAGATACAAGTGCCAATTAAAAGACAAAGGGGTACAACAAGTGTGAGATCGTAGGTGAGAATCTTAACAACGAGTGCTGATCCTAATTCTCCTCCACGTACAGCCATAAGTCCCGCTACGCCAGAGACAAAACCAGATTCAACAAAAGAACCAACGAGGAGCGTTATGGCTGTAGAACTCTGTAAGATCATTGCTGTAAAAAGTCCAAAACTTACAGCAAACAATGGTTTTGAAATGACGTGGCGCAGGTTATATTTAAGTCTGTCACCATAGGCGCGTTCAATTCCTGTGCGCACCATGCGTGTCGCCCAGAGAAGTAAAGAAACAGCGCCAGCAAGATGGAGGAGTACCAATGAGCCATTCATGATACTTTTTCTTTCTCTTTTGTTTATGAATAGGGTTAACTCAAAATTGATAACTTGAAGTTTATTGTTTTTACTTTGCTTTTAATATTTGATTAAAATCAGAACCGCTTGGATTTTGAAAAACCTTTAGACCAAAACAGTGAAGAATGGAATAAAGATGGTCGAAAATATCACCTTGAATTTGTTCGTAGTCTAGCCAAACGGTGGTGTTCGTAAAGCAATAGATTTCCAAGGGTAAACCATTTTCTGTAGGGGGCAATTGTCGGGCCATAAAGGTCATATTGGGGTTGATGTTGAGATGCTGTTGTAGATAAGCAAAAACATAAGCACGAAAAGTTCCAATGTTGGTTAAACGGCGCGTATTGGCTACAACATCATGATTTTTATCCAATTGAGCGTTCCATTGATCAATTTCTGCTCTTTTTTGCGTGAAATAATTTTCTAATAAATTAAATCGGGAAAGATATTTTTGTTCTTCTTCTGTGAGAAAATGGATACTGGATTGATCAATAAAAAGGGAGCGTTTGATGCGTCTGCCACCTGATTCTTGCATTCCACGCCAATTCTTAAAAGGGTCGGTCACAAGTTTGCGGATCGGAACTGAGGTGATGGTGTTGTCGAAATTTTGAACTTTAACAGTATGAAGGGCAATTTCAATAACATCACCATCAGCACCCAGATTGGGAATTTCAATCCAATCACCAACACGAACCATATCGGTGGATGAAATTTGAATACCGGCAACAAGAGAAAGAAGTGTATCTTGAAAAATTAACATGAGAACCGCGGCCATTGCACCAAGACCGGAGAAAAGAATAAGAGGGGAACGATCAATTAAGATGGCGACCATTAAAACGGCGGCAATAGCAAAAAGTGCAATTTTAGCAATTTGAATATAACCTTTTATCGGTTTTAGTCGTGCTGTTGGTCGTTGTTCGTAAAGGATATTAATGATATTGAGACAGGCAGAAATTGTTAGAACAACAAAAAAGATAATGAAGGCGTTGGCAACATTATTGATGACAGTGCTGAATGCATCGGGCAATGTTGGTATAAAATTAACACCGACTGAAAGAATAAAAGCTGAAATGATATTTGCTAGGTATTGAATAGCATTTTTAATATCGGTTGTTGTATTCTTGGGGAGGAGAGAAGAAAGCTTTTTTGCTCCGTGAATAAGTAATTTTCGTCCTACAAAGTTGATTAAAAGGGCAAATATAGTAAGAATAACAAGCCAAGAAATAGCTTCTAACCACGGATATTGAACAATAAATTCGATCACTTTTTTTACTCTCCATTTCTAAAATTATAGGCTCTCAAGAGATTAAAATTTTACAACTGCTTAAGAGGAAGTCTTGGAATTATGCTCTAAAGTCGTTAAATATGCAAAAAAGAATTTTTAAACTCTGTGAGAGATAATGCGTTTTCCGCCTGATTTCCTTAATGAACTACGTAGCAGACTCCCAATTTCAACAGTGATTGGTCAACGGGTAGACTTTGATCCTCGAAAAAGTAAGCCTTCACGGGGAGATTTTTGGTGTTGTTGTCCATTTCATGGTGAGAAAACGCCCAGTTTTCATTGTGATGATCATAAAGGGCGTTATTATTGTTTTGGTTGTGGGGTCAGCGGAGATATTTTTACCTTCCTGTGCGAGCTTGATGGATTGCATTTTTCAGAAAGTGTCGAGCGTTTGGCTGATTTTGCAGGAATGAAACTCCCTATTTTGGATCCACAAAGTCATCAACGTCAAATGGAAAAAGCTGACCTTTATGACGTGATGAAAATTGCGACAGATTTTTTTCAATATCATTTACGTGATCAAGAAGGTGTGCAGGCACGTCGTTATCTGGAGGAACGTGGTGTTCCGCAAAAGCTTATAGAGCGTTTTAAAATTGGTTTTGCACCGGTAAGGCGTACAGCTTTGAAAGAAGCTTTAAGAGCGCGGGGTATCTCAATAAAGCAAATGGAAGAATGTGGACTTCTCACAGTTCATGAGGAGAGTGGGGATTCTTATGACCGATTTAGAAATCGCATTATGTTTCCTATCGAAGATTTGCGCGGACGTGTGGTGGCTTTTGGAGGGCGTGCGTTAGAGAAAGAGACACGCGCAAAATATCTCAACAGCCCTGAAACAGTGCTCTTTCATAAAGGCAATATACTTTACAATGCGGCAGCAGCGCGCAAAAATAGTCGCTTTGTTGGCGATGAAAAAATTCATTCACTTCTGGTTGTCGAGGGGTATATGGATGTCATTGCATTGACTAAAGCCGGTTTTGAAGGAGTCGTAGCGCCCTTAGGGACTGCATTAACGGAAGCGCAAATTGAGCTTTTATGGCAGATGGGCAAGGAGCCTATTTTGTGTTTTGATGGTGATGATGCTGGTTTAAAGGCTGCTTTTCGCGTTGCTGATCGGGTATTGCCTCTTTTAAAGGTTGGGGTTTGTGTCCGCTTTGTTTTGTTGCCACAAGGAAAAGATCCTGATGAAATTGTTTGTGCTGGTGGTGCGCCCCTTTTTTCTTCTTTTTTGCAAAAAGCCATTCCTTTGATTGAGCTTTTATGGTGGCGGGCTACCTATGGAAAGAATTTTGAAACCCCAGAGACACGAGCGGCGCTTGAAAAACAACTCAAACAACAAATTTTTACGATTAAGGATGAAGATGTCCGTCGTTATTATTTGCAAGATATAAAACAACGCCTTTTTGATTTTTTTCGTCCCTCTTTTTCAAAAAAGAAAGGAAGAGGGCGCTATGAACAGACTTCACTCAATAGGATCTTTAAAGATCAATCCTTTTCTCTGTTAGAAAATTCTGAAATAGTACGAAATTCTTCGCAGGCTATTCCTTTACGTGAAGCTGTGATTTTACTCACTTTAGCTTACTATCCTGAGTTATGGCATGAAAATTTTGAAATTCTCTCTGAGTTAGAATTAAAAAATACACAATTAATGTATTTTCACCAAACGATGTTGGACATTCTCGGCAATCAGCCGCTTCATGATAAAGAAACGATGGTTGCGTTCTTAGAAAAAAGAGGGCAAAAGACTTTATTAGAGCGTATGAAACATCTTGTGCAGAATATTGGTATGCGTATTATCTTTGCTGGAGCTCCTATAGAAGATGCACGTGCTATATTAAAACAAGCTGTCTACTTGCATCTTCAGGAACACCACCTACATAAGAGGTTACAGGATATTGAAGAGCAACTTGTAGAAAATCCTAAGAGTGAGGTTTTTGATCTGCTTCGGGAGATAAAAAGTGAACTGGAGCAGATGCAGGCAACAGAAGCGTTAATTGAAGGGTTTGGAAGTTGGTTGGATGAAAAAATAGACGGGAACATACAAGATACGATAAAATGATTCGCTTTTTTAATGCGAATCAGTCACTTAAATTTTAGATGAGGAAGTGTATGTGGAGTAACATTTTCATAAAGATGACAATTAAATTTTAGAATAAATTTTAGGAAAAGCGGGAAATTGGTTCTTACGATAGGGTACAGAGATTATCTCAGAAGGGCTGAGAGGTGTCGGGGAAACTTCTGGAGTTTTCCCGCGTTTTTGTCTGGATGGCAAGTTTATCTGGATATTAAGGCGTATACAAAATGTATTCTTTCCAATAGTAATCTCTTAAAAGGAAGTATATATGAGAAACTGTTGGTCGATTTAAGTGAGAACAAAAAGAGCTGGTCACATGAAGACTATGGTTACATGGAAGCTATGAAGTGATCGAGTGGAGTTTATGGTATGGCAACAAAGGTTAAACAGAAAGATAATGCGGAAGTAACAAGCCAAGCGAGTTTGGATGGTCCTCTTCTTGATTTTTCTGATGATGCCATCAAGAAAATGATTAAACTTGCCAAAAAAAATGGTTACGTAACGATGGATGAACTCAATGCCGTTCTTCCTTCCGATGAGGTTACGTCCGAACAAATTGAAGATATCTTGGCGATGTTTTCTGAAATGGGGGTTAATGTTGTCGATGATGAGGATGAAGTTGAGTCTGAAAATTATGAAGACGAAGTTACGGTAGAGGGAGGGGACTTAGTAGAGGCCTCTAGCCACGCCCTTGCAACGACAACGAATAAACGTGAAGTAACAGATCGTACGGATGATCCAGTACGTATGTATTTACGTGAGATGGGAGCTGTTGAGCTTCTTTCACGGGAAGGCGAAATTGCTATTGCCAAGCGTATTGAAGCAGGGCGTGAGACAATGATTGCCGGACTTTGTGAGAGTCCTTTGACTTTTCAGGCCCTGATTATTTGGCGTGATGAACTAAAAGAACAGCGTATTCTTCTTCGTGAAATTATTGATCTTGAAACAACTTATGCGGGGCCAGAAGCAAAGCAGGCTCCTGTTATTGAGCGAAGTGAAGTTGATAAGATAAAAGAAGAAAAGATGTCTTCTGGTATACGTAATATGGGGGAAAATGTAGGAGAAAGAAGCATTGAAGAAGATGATGAGGAAGACGAGGATGATGTTAACTTATCCCTTGCTGCAATGGAAAATGAGCTTTGTCCTCAAGTTATGGAAACATTGGATTTTATTGCTCAAACCTATGTAAAATTACGCAAATTACAAGATCAGCACGTTGAAAGCAGTTTAGCAGAGCGTAAAGAGGGGGCTCTTACAGCCTCTCAGAAGAAAAAATATATTCAATTAAAGGGTGAGTTGATTCAAGCCGTAAAGTCTCTCTCTTTGAATCAAAATCGTATCGAAGCTTTGGTTGAACAGCTTTATGACATCAATAAGAGACTCATTCATAATGAAGGTAAGCTAAAACGAATCGCTAACACCTATGGCATTGGCCATGAAGATTTTTTAAGAGAATACCAAGGGCGTGAATTGGATGCAGATTGGATGAATTATATTGCCACTTTGCCTACACCGGGTTGGAAAGAATTTTCACTGCGTGAGGCAAAAGAAATTCAAAAGCTACGGAGTGAAATACAAAATCTTGCGCAAGAAACGGCTATTTCAATTGGTGAATTTCGCCGGATTGTTATGCAAGTGCAGAAAGGTGAACGCGAATCAACCATTGCAAAAAAAGAGATGGTCGAATCTAATTTACGTCTTGTCATTTCAATTGCAAAAAAATACACGAATCGTGGTTTGCAGTTTCTTGACCTTATTCAAGAAGGCAATATCGGTTTGATGAAGGCTGTGGATAAGTTTGAATATCGGCGCGGCTACAAATTTTCAACTTATGCCACATGGTGGATTCGTCAAGCCATTACACGTTCAATTGCGGATCAGGCACGCACTATTCGTATCCCTGTTCATATGATTGAGACAATTAATAAAATTGTTCGTACCTCACGTCAAATTCTCCATGAAATTGGACGAGAGCCAACACCAGAAGAATTATCGAGTAAGCTTTCTATGCCGTTAGAAAAAGTGCGAAAGGTTCTTAAAATTGCAAAAGAACCTATTTCACTGGAGACTCCTGTTGGTGATGAAGATGATTCCCATTTGGGTGATTTTATTGAGGATAGGAATGCATTATTACCTATTGATGCTGCTATCCAAGCGAACTTACGCGATACGACAACACGCGTTCTTGCTTCATTAACACCACGGGAAGAACGTGTTTTGCGGATGCGTTTTGGGATAGGGATGAATACAGATCACACCTTGGAAGAAGTGGGACAACAGTTCTCAGTGACAAGAGAACGTATTCGTCAGATTGAAGCAAAGGCACTTCGTAAATTGAAGCATCCTAGTCGCTCACGAAAATTACGCAGTTTTCTCGATTCTTAAATAAAGAAATTGATACATTTTAATCATTCCCTTTTTTCTTCATAGAGGGGAAGGTTTGTTACTGTGTACTTGGATATTTTTTTGAGAAAAATATAGTAAGGCTTTGAATAATCTAGAAGTTTACGGTCTTTGACGTTTTTCGTAGCTTTGAGACTTTGTGCTTCTCTGTTTCAAAAAAACAGATATAGGGCAAAGAGTGGGTATGGAGCAGAGAGGTGAGGGAGGCTCTGTCGATAAATGAACGGTAAAATATTCTTTTCCCTAGAGCGGTTCGTTTTTTTAAAGATAGGATACTCAAGAATAAACTATAGTGCAGTGTCCTGTCTTTTTGATGAAAAAGGTGTATTCTTTGCAAAATTATTCTACTATTTTAGAGGATGTATTTTTTTCTCAATTGACGAAGGAATTTTTCAATAGGTTATGTTTATTTATATAGGCTATTTTTTCAATACTCCCTTTTTCTTCAGATCAATTTTAAGACAATTGTATGAAGTGCGCATTGAGTTGAGGCTTTTTAAGAGACAGTAATAGATGAAACTATAGAAATTAAATTTTTAATTTTTTATCGTTCGTCTTCATAAAAAAGGTGTGCTTAAGTGTATGAGTGGAGAACTTCCTTTTTGGAAAGTAAAAAAATTAGAAGAGCTTTCCTTCTCTGAGTGGGAAAGCCTTTGTGATGGCTGTGGTCGTTGTTGTCTCCACAAAGTTGAGGATGATGATACGGGTGATTTGTATGCAACCAGTATTGCTTGTCGTCTTTTAGATGGGGAAACTTGCCAGTGTCGAGACTATGTTCATCGTAAATCAATTGTACCAGATTGTATATCGTTAGACATTACAACAGTTAAAACGGCGCGTTGGCTTCCAGAAAATTGTGCTTATAAATTAATTTATGAAGGAAAAGATCTCCCATGGTGGCATCCATTGGTATCAGGAGATTGTCAGACGGTGCATAAAGCACACATTTCTGCACGTGGATCCATAGAGATCTACGAGGATGAATTATCATCTGAGGAAGATTACCTTACTCATATTACTGGTCTTCTCTGTGAAGGCCAGTGATATGAGCGTTTTATACAATGCTTGGTGATTTAATCGATCGCAAAGACGACAGTGACACTCACATTATAATTTAATTCACCCCCTGCAAAATTTGTATCTGCGTAGCTTGCATCTGCTGCTCTACTCATGAGACGTGGGGTTGGACGATAGTAATCATCTTTTTCATTGATCTCAATAATTTTTCCTAATTTTAAATCAGCCGCTTGTGCTATTGTTTGCGCTTTTTCAATGGCTTCAGTAATGGCTTTTTTACGTGCTTCTTGATAAAATGGCTTCGTATCTGCATTGGTAAAAGTAATGCCATTCACTGAATTAATTCCCAGTGCCATCGCTTGATCAAAGATTTTACCAGCATTGCTAAGATCACGAATGCGTACAGTTAAAGAATTTGAAACGTGATAGAGTTTTTCATTATTCTTTTTTTCGTGGGATGACTGATAAATAGATAAACCTGATGTTTGCAAATCATTTGCTTGGATGCCATTATTTTTAAAAGCTTTTATAATATCATTGATCGATTGATTATTGGACGCTAATGCTTTCTGAGCTGTTTTGTCATAGGTAACAACGGCGAGATTAATAATTGCCATATCCGGTGCAGCTTGACTTTCTCCGATTGCAGTCACTGTAATCGTTGCATCTCTTTTGTTTTCTTCAGCATAAGCATGGACAACAGTCAATGAAGTGGCTAAGAGTGTGAATGTTAATATAGCTATTTTAACCAAAGAACTCTTCAGTGGTTGAATTTTCTTTTCTATCATATCTATTCCTTTACATTTATCATGACGACTCTCTCATTTTTGGGAGTTCTTGTAAAGAAATTAGAGCATTAGAAAAAAAACCAATAGAAAAGAGAAAAAGATGGGTTATAATCTCGGTCAGCTCTTGTATCATAGAGCATTTTAGTTTAGAGAGAGACCACCTATATGGGGCCTGTAGCTCAATTGGTTAGAGCCAGCGGCTCATAACCGCTTGGTTGGGGGTTCGAGTCCCTCCGGGCCCACCAATAGGGAATTGTCCAAGAGAAAAATGAATAGCTGAGTAAAGGTTTGAGGATTCTGCATCCTTCATTCTTTTGATTTATTTCTCCGTTTGTTCTAAATTTTTTTTATCATTTTTTGTTGCAATGTTTTTCTATTAATCATTTTAATATATAAAGTGATAATATAATTTTCAGGCTCATTAAAAAAATGCTTTCATTTGCAAGATTAGTGCATCTGGATTAATTTGATATGTGTTGCTGTTTGCATTTTTATTTTTACCATTGTGCATTTTCTGCTTCATGCTCAAATTACAGTTTTTATGTCATTCAATTGAAGTCACGAGGTCTTTTTTGATTTTACGCTCATAAGGTATTGGCTGTATTTCGTAAACCTTACTTTTTTTATTGCTAAATTTTTTTCGTATTGATTGTAAAAAGAGTTTTTTCTTTTCTACAAAATGACTGGCAAGGGAAGTGATTTTTTTTGGAAAAATATACTTCTTCTTCAAAGATCATAATTTTTTATTGATGTGAGAGAATTTTTTTCCTTGTTGTAAATCTACATACAATTTACCTCTGGAGATCATGGGTGATGATTCATTTTATTTTTTTTACATCACCGTTTTTATTCATGATAGAGAATCAGTATTTAAAGAGTGTTTTTAAAGGGGAGGTTGCCTTGTCAAGGTATTACAGGGTTTTAGGGGACGTGGTTGTTTATAAGGACTTATCCTATAACATTGTTATATTCTTGCTTTGTAATATTGTTAAAAAAATATAGATGGTGCTAGGTAGAATAAAATTTTGATATATTTTTCTTTTGAAATAAGCTTTTTCGTATTCTCTTATAAAGAGTTCAGGGATATTTTCACACTAATTTGTTATTGGTTCGAATCACAAGATTTGTGTAACATTATTCGCGTTGTTGATAGGTCATACCAATTTTCATAAGAAGGTCTGGATCGAGCGATGCTTTCTTTTTCACCATGCTACATAACTCATAGAACTTCATTTGATTTTATAAAATAAGTTTGTGCACAATTGCCTCCATACTGCCTATTGCAAATATTTTTTTCTAAGGTATGAGATATATTTAAACGCTTTAGCGTTATATAGTTTGACAATATGGAGTGTGACTATGAAGAATGATGAAAAGTTTGAGGCGGTTTTATCGGATATTATTGTGAAATGGGAGTCTTTATCGACGTCTCAAAAGCAAGCAATATTGGATAGCGTGGAAAATTCTACAACTGCTTCTCATTCAACAGAACATTTAAAGCTTCAATCTTCTTTTTATCTCCCGATGAAATCAAAGCTATAAGTTTTAAGTCTTCATCAGAGATGTTGAAGCCAGTTATAACATATATGGCACTAGCATTTCCGAGTGTGTTTAGAATCGCCATAAGTTTATCGACTGAAGGTCTTTTTCCTCCTTTTATCATTTGTTGGACATAGTTTTGCCCACAGCCTGCTGCTCTGCTTATTTCGATCATCGTCCGTCCGTCACTTTTTATTAAATCAATTAAGCGTTGGAACCAATCTTTTTCAGTCTTTGTCATTTTTAGACCTTTACACATTTACGCTATAGCGTTAATATTGCGTCGCGAATCCAGAATATATGATACAAGGAGCGTGAAAATATCCATGTGTAGCTCTTCGCTAATGAAGCATATAGAGTTGCTTTTAACTAATAACAAAATGTCCCCATACACTTTTAGATTCGAATCAATAAAAATGGTTCCCTAGTTCCACGGTTGTGAAAAAATCACTGCGTATACCAGAAACGGTGATGCGCACGTGTGTGTTCATGAGATTTCGCTGCGATAGTATACGTAGCAGCATTATAAATCAAGATATACCCCAACATCAGCATTTGTAAAAAATTCTGCGTTAAGTTGGTATGTGAGCATATAACGAAGCTTTACAGCCTTAAGAGATAATATTGTGGTTGTAGAAAAAATAAATTCATAGGTTAAAAATGCCTATTTCTTGTAATAAATTAGGTCACTATCAGATGGTATCTCGTATGTGTGTATTAAAAAACTTTGGAAAGATCAAAAAAATGATTTTGGTGTTTTTATAGAACACAAAAATAATTTGGAGTACGAAGGTGGTCGTTTGGTAGAATGTGATACACACGATCAATGCTTCTATGAAGATGGGGGTGCTTTTGATGATACAACGGTTTATAATAAACTTTGTGTTTACGATGATATTTTTGTTTATAGCAATGCGCTAATATATGGTCGTCTAGAGGGCTAAGAATTTGCATGTTTATGAGAGGGGAGAACTTTATTGTCATTTGAATATAACAGGAGAGGAATGTGTTTTTACTAATGTAGTTGTTTTTAGCCAAATTTTGATTGCTTAATATCTTGAGGTCTGTAGGAATACTCGTAATTATGGAAAGGCTTGTGTTTATAATAATGCTTTGGTTTGTGGTGATGTAAAGATTTATGGGAAGGTAAAACTTCTACAGAAAAGCTGTGTTTTGTAACACTGAAGATTTTTGTAATAATAAAAAAGCTTCCACATACAGCCATATTCCACATAACGTAAAAGAGGAAGATAGGAGTGTTTCGGAGAAGACAGGTATTGGTTTTATCATGTCGTTCGTTTTGTCAGAAGTTCCTTATTTTTGATCAATAAATATGTCGCAAATTAATGGGTGTAAGCGTGTGGATTAGCCTCTTTCAGAGTATTTTGCGTTATTTATCAATGTGTTAATGGAAAAAAATACGAAAGCCGAGGGTGATTATTCGCACTTGGAATGTGGATTTTATTGCCTTCTCTTTTGATGGAGGATGAATAAAAACAAATTGCTTGAGATGATTACTTGAGCCGGCAATGAAGGAGATCAAAATGAGTGTAAACGAAATTTTGTTGGGAGCAATGATTGTTATTTTGTTATTCAGTGGAGTTATATTTCGGTTTTCTTTATATTATCGCAGTCAAATTAAAGCTCTAAAAGAGGAATCCAGAAGGATAAAGCATGAGTTTTTAAAGGATTCTATGAAGATGACCGAAGAACGAGACAGAACTCTTCGAGAGCAAAATATGGTGATTAAAAGACGCGATCAAGTAATTGAAAAATTGAAAAAACAAATTAAGCAATATGAAGAAAATGAAAAAAAATATCAAAAAATGCTTAAATCTGAAGATGATAAAGAGTGATTGTATTCATATTGTGCATCGAATTTATGCATTAAAGAATTTGGAAGTGGGTTAGAAAGATTGAAAATAATAAGAAAAAGATAGACTTTTATGAAGTCCATGATGGTGCTTGTGGGGAGGTTTTCTTGGAAGAGAATATTCAAGTTTACTCTGATCTATAATTTATAAAATCGTTAAAGTTGATAGAAAGGTAATCGTTGGCGCCAAAATAAAAGTTTATGATGATATCCCAGTTTATGGTTATCCTAGGTATTTAAAAGGAGATCTATACGATTCAGCTATTGTTGTGGTGATTTATATTATTGTAAAAAACAATTTTGTGCGTTCCTTTTAGATTTTAGGTATAATGTTGCGATAGTTTCAAGGAATAGGCATAAAAAATTGCATGATAATAGAAAGAAAGAGATATTTGATTTTGATGAAGACGAAGGGCATAAGTCAGTTATGATGATCCGATATAAAATAGGGTGATGAATGCAAACGATATCGATACTTAGAAAAGCATTTACATTTCTAATTTATGATTTATTTTCTTTTCATAGGTATTTGTTCTATGAAAGTATATAAGACTTGAGGGATTTTCTGTCTGATAGATTCTATTAAAACTCAATTATGTTTGAATATAAACACATACTCTGCCAAAAATAACGCAAAAAATTTTCATCCATTGAGAAAAAATCAGTCACCTTTTATTCATTATAGAAACGTAACCAAAAATCCCATTATAAAAACTAAACTCTTATCTTAATGGTAAAGAACGTTAAGACTGCAGTTCTTTAATAAGAGCTTTATGGGTAATTTCTTTGATTTGCTCAATATTCATGAGGATATCTTGTTTTGTTGGATATCCTTTACTCGAAAAAGCAATTTTTTGTGCATCTCCTGAGATTAAACGCCAGTACCACTGATTGTGAACTCCTTGAAACACCTCAAAATACATGTTTCTCACCTCATAAAATAGCTGATAATTTTCAGGATAAATACTCAACTAACCCATTTACGAATACTAATGTATGTCTCTATAGGAAGTCGTCAATATATTTTCCTCAAATTTTCTGACCTAAAAAATAATTTCTATGAGAGCTATTATCCTTTTAACAAGAAAAAATTTCTTGTCAATAAGATGTGAATGAGAATTTTATACTATAAAATTATTTTTTTAATTTAATAAAACTATATGTCCATTTACAATACAAATATTTTTCTTTTACAGAAGTAAATTTTATAGAGTATATAAATTTCCACCAGCATGGATAAAGGAAAAATATTTTTTTCCATACTGGTGGCGCTTAATCATTTCTTGTTTTTTCTTTTGAAATAGACGTTTATTGATTAGCGATAACTTCTTTTTGGGATACGCTTCGAATGAGTAAATCAATGAATAAGCTAAGGGTATAAGAATTAGCCATTTTGGCTTTCATATCGATCAGTGATGTTGCAGTTTTAGGGTTAAGGCCATTTGATAAACCTTGTCTTGACAAATATTGCTGCAATTTTTCATAAGAGCTGTCGATTTTTTCTTGATTGAGTTTTTCATTACGATCACTATTGGCAAGTGTTTCTTCTAGCCCCTCAATTTTTTTTATAAAATAATTCCAATCAAAATCACCTTTTGTATATTCGGCATCAAACATTTTTCCTTGTCCGGTTAAAAGCCAATTAATGTTGACACCATATAATGTGCGGTATGTTTGTAAGACACTAAGATTGGGTTCTCTTTCTCCACGCTCATAAAAAGCAATGGAATTTTTTGTCATGCTAAAACTTTTAGCTAAGGTCTCGCGTGATGGATCGCCTAAAGCAAGACGTACATAACGTAAACGTTTTCCAAATATGGTTTTTGATTCAGTTTCAGGACGTGCCACGAATTATCTCCCTCAGTAAATCATCATGGTATAAATCATTAAATAATAAAAGCACACTATGTATTAATATACTATGACATAATGTCAATATTTATCGTTTTAATTTTTCTTTATTTTTTTATTTTAATGGATAAAAAACAATCTCTCAACTCTATTGTATTAACGATTAGTATTCATTTCAAAACAAAATTCTCTGTTTATTGCATTTGTCTGTTGCTTTTTTTGAGAAATTTTTCATGTAACTTTACCATATATTCTATACACCTCTACATTAAGAGATGCAACTTTAAAGAAATACAAGCTTTTGATTTTATATGTGTGCTGTAGATGAATTAGAAAATAAACTTTGAGGAATGATTATGGCCCTATTACGTTATTTTGGGTTTGCTTTTTTTTTCACGATTATTGGCGTCTTTTTAGGAGGGGCTATTGGTTGGTATGAAACGGGAAGCATTACTGGTTTTCTTAAATATTTTTTCATTTGCTGTGTTTTAGGGGTTTTGGAAATTTCTTTATCCTTTGATAATTCTATTATCAATGCACGTGTTCTTGGTAGAATGAATCCGTTATGGCGTCGCCGTTTTCTTATATGGGGTATTTTGATTGCTGTATTTGGGATGCGGATTGTTTTTCCGTTGTTGGTGGTTGTCGTGGCTGTTGGAATTAATCCAATTGCGGCCGTTCAATTAGCAATAGGGGAACCACATCGATATGCCGAAGTCTTAACTGATGCGCATATGGGAATTGCCGCTTTTGGAGGAACTTTCCTTATGATGGTTGGCTTAAAATATTTTTTTGATTCTGAAAAAGAGATCCATTGGCTTAATGCTATAGAGAGACCTGCTCAAAAGTTTGGGGCGCTTATGGGGATTGATATTGCAATTGTTTTAATTTTGATCTTATTCGTGTCAGGGCGGATTGATGTGGAAGATAAAGTCACTTTTTTATTAGCAGCCCTTTATGGGCTTTTGACCTTTATCGGTGTTGAAGCTGTCGGCCATCTGTTGGATGCTCCTAAGAGGACTTTGACAACAGTGGCTCAAGGGGGACTCGGGGCATTCCTTTATTTAGAAGTTCTTGATGCAAGTTTTTCTTTTGATGGTGTGGTTGGTGCTTTTGCCTTTTCACACAACCTTTTTATTATCGCAATTGGTCTTGGGATCGGTGCATTTTACGTTCGTTCTATGACAATTATGTTAGTCGAATCAGGGACATTGTTGCATTATCGTTATTTGGAGCATGGTGCTTTTTATGCAATTTTAGTTCTTGCCGTGATTATGTATCTGCAAACAATTATATCGGTTCCTGAAGTTTTAACAGGACTTGTGGGAGTCTGTATTATTGGAATGGCATTGTATTCTTCGATTCGTTTTAAGCGTCGTCAATTGGATAAACATGTTGCGTCTTAAGTCATTAAAACTTCATGCTTTTGTTTATCGCATATCCTTAATAGAAGAGATCTTTCATGCAAAACAAAATGCTATTGTTCTTCTTATTGGCGTCTTTATTTTAAAGTTGAATCCATGACATGTTTTTCCCCATGAAGAGAATAATGTAAAATTTCTTGGAGTGCTTTGACTGAAATATAAGGTGCAAACCGGCATTGTACTTTTTACACGCTTTTAGAACGACGAAAGCTCTTGTCTTTAACAATTCATAAGAGGCATTTTATTGCTTTCTTGAATGATTTTTATCTCCATATTGATCCTATTTGTGATGTGTGAGAGAGTAGTTTATTCATTATGAATAGGTTTGAAATGAGAGAATTTTATTCTATTGTAGTTTATCACTTAGAATATGCAAAAAATAATTTATTTTTTATTAATCAATATCTTATAATAGATTGCGAGAATACAATATTCTAGGAGACCATTAACAGTTCGACACCAGCTTCGTTCATCATTTTAAGCATTGTGTTCAGAGATTCGTTTACATCAATACCAGCGCAGGCATTTAATAAAACACTAACTTTAAAACCACATTGTATGGCGTGAAGAGCAGAAAACCCAACACAAAAATCCGTTGCTAAGCCACATATAACGATCTTGGTAAAACCATGTTGTTTGAGATAAACTTGTAAACCTGTTGGTGTTTTTTGATCATTTTCAAGAAAAGCAGAATAACTATCCATTTGTTGATCATAGCCTTTTCTAAGGATAAGTTGTGCTTTTTCCACTCTAAGAGATGGATGAAACTCTGCTCCTTGTGTTCCTTTTATGCAATGATCAGGCCAAAGTATTTGCGGACCATAGTTAAGATTGATGGTATCATAGGGCTTTTTTTCAGGATAGCAGGAAGCAAAGCTGCAATGGTTTTGGGGGTGCCAGTCTTGGGTTAAGATAACGTGATCAAAATGATTGATGAGATTATTGACGGCGGGTAAAATGGCATCACCTTGTGGTACTGCGAGTGCTCCACCGGGTAAGAAGTCATTTTGAACATCAATGACGAGTAAGGCTTTTTTTTCCATAAATATATTCCTATAGAAGATGAGCTTTTATCGCATTTTTAAAAAGCTATATTTCGTCTTGAAGTTTTGAAATGATTTGTTGAATATTGATCTTATTTTTATAATTATCAAGCCAAAAGAGGGGGATAGATAAGTTTTTACAATTCATTTTATAGTTTTTTACGAAGTGTAACCACGTACCAATGGGAAGTGCACTGTCGTTATTTGTTGCGACATGTTGACGCAAAGCTTTCATGATCATTGGGCTTGGGACGTCAGATCCCATAAGGCGGCGGTCGTTTTGTAAACGTAATTTAAGCCACATCAAGGCAAGGGGTGAAGTCCATTGTTTTCCGTAACAAAAAATCGATGAAAAAAGGTAAGGTTTTTTTACTGCGTAATATAAAGCCCATAAAGCAAAAAAAGAAGGCGCATAGAGAATCGCTTTTCTTTCTGGTCCCATATTACACTGATAGGTTGGTTTAATACGGTAAAAATACACTGTTATCTCTGGTATGGAAAAGAGGGGCAATGTTTGATAACACGTTTCAGGGACAGCTAAAAAGATTTGCTTTTTGCTTCTTAAGGGGATGTTTTTTTGCATTTAGAACCATACTGGGGCTTGTGAGATGAGAAAAAATGTACCAATATTAAAGCGAAAAGCTTTTGAGACGATGTAAGCTCTTTTTACTGTACAGTTTCAAAAAGCGAAAGCAGTTTTTTCAAAATCCTAATCTTTAATATCGCACAATATAAAAAGAGATTCATATAAAGAGAAATTTATGGCACGTCAATTTATCTACCATATGGCTGGGCTCAACAAGTTTTACGGCAATAAAAAAATTTTAGAAAATATTCATTTGTCTTTTTATCCAGATGCGAAGATCGGTATTTTAGGACCAAATGGTGCAGGTAAATCCACTATTTTACGGATTATGGCTGGGCTTGATAAGGAATATACGGGAGAAGCATGGCTTTCTGAAGGGGCACGTTGTGGCTATCTACCACAAGAACCTTTTCTTGATGCAAGCAAAGATGTGCGTGGCAATGTGATGGAAGGTGTCGCAGATAAACAGGCTATTCTTGAGCGTTATAACGAATTGATGATGAATTATAGTGAGGAAACGGCTGATGAAAGTGCAAAGCTTCAGGATATTATTGACAGTCAGAATCTTTGGGATTTAGAAAGCCAAGTGGAAATGGCGATGGCTGCTCTTGGTTGTCCGCCAGCTAAGGGGGATGTGACAAAACTTTCGGGTGGTGAAAAGCGGCGTGTGGCGCTTTGCAAATTGCTTTTGTCAAAACCTGATTTGTTGCTTTTGGATGAACCGACAAACCATTTAGATGCTGAAACGACGGCTTGGCTTGAAAGGCATCTGCGTGAATATCCTGGCGCCGTGCTTTTGATAACCCATGATCGTTATTTTCTCGACAATGTTACGGGGTGGATTTTAGAGTTAGATCGCGGTAAAGGTATCCCTTATGAGGGGAACTATTCTGCTTATTTGGGCGCTAAAGCCAAGCGTTTGGCTCAAGAGGGGCGTGAAGAGGCTGCGCGTCAACGTGCTTTATCGCGTGAGCAAGAATGGATTGCTTCTAGTCCAAAAGGGCGACAAGCAAAGTCAAAAGCGCGGATTAAAGCTTACGATGAGTTGGTTCAGGCGGCACGTGAGCGCCGTCCAGGAGAGGCGCAAATCATTATTCCTATTGGAGAAAGATTAGGACAGGTTGTCATTGAAGTTGATCATCTCTCTAAAGCTTATGGCGAACGTGTGTTGATTGATTCTCTCTCTTTTAAACTTCCCGCTGGGGGTATTGTCGGTGTTATTGGGGCCAATGGTATGGGAAAGTCGACTTTGTTTAAAATGTTGACAGGACAAGAACAGCCCGATTCAGGTCAAATACGGATCGGTGAAACAGTTCACATGAGTTATGTGGATCAGAGTCGCGATTCCTTAGCAGGAGATAAGACTGTTTGGGAGGAGATTTCTGGTGAAAATGACATTATTAAGTTAGGCAAGTATGAGATGAATAGTCGTGCTTATTGTGGGGCTTTTAATTTCAAGGGGACCGATCAGCAGCAGAAGGTGGCAAATTTATCAGGAGGGCAGCGTAATCGCGTCCATTTGGCGAAACTTCTAAAAGAGGGGGGCAATGTGCTTCTTCTTGATGAACCGACAAATGATCTTGATACTGAAACGTTGGGTGCACTGGAAGATGCCTTAGAAAATTTTGCTGGTTGTGCAGTGATCATATCGCACGATCGTATGTTTCTTGATCGCTTAGCAACGCATATTTTAGCCTTTGAAGGTGATGGCCATGTGGAATGGTTTGAAGGGAATTTTGCTGAATATGAAGCTGATAAAGTTCGCCGTCTTGGGGCTGAATCCCTTAATCCTAAGCATGCAAATTATAAGCCTCTTACACGCTAGAATTTCTTAATCTTATTGGAACTTTATTGAGAAAAAAGAGTACGTCTTTCTGCTTATGATTATCATCGATAAAGTGGTGTGTATTGCGTGGAGGTTTTGATTCATTGGAAAGAGGAGAGACTCTTTATGAGCCCATGTTGTCAATAACGCCATTCTACTCGTGATATATAGCTATCCTTACTTGTAAAATTACCATGAAGAGGGAAAATCTTTTTATGGAAAGTGCTATTCTATAAATGCTCTGGTCATTGAGTATGTGCGTCTTTCTTTAAAAAGCGACAAGTAAAATCCTATTATTTATTCTCTTCCCATGTTGGATTGTTTGTGTTTTGAGATAGTATTTCATTTACCTTTATGTTTTTTTATTCATCGGTCGCTGTTTCTGAATTGTAGCCTTTTATTTAAGTTAAAAATGATAAATAACTATTATAAATCAATGTATTAGAATTATTTAGGGGGCAATTGGATAAGATCTGTTCATCTTTTACAGTGGCCTGTTTTTTTCGTAGGGTGATAAAATAGCGGGAACGAAATAGATGAGAATATGCGCATTGTGCTTGACTTTTGTTCCTATAAACAAATCTTTATAGGAAAGTTTAGGGAATAATTATGAAAAAAAGTGCAAATTTAGATGCAATGATTGTGCTGCTGAAAGCGATTGCAGAAGTGGGTCATTTACGTGTTCTCAGACTCTTAAATCATGAAGATTTAACAATTCCTGATTTTATTTTTATTCTTGATCAGTCGCAAGCGTGTATATCAAGACATTTATGTTTATTGTACGAAGCTCGATTGATTGAGCGTTATCAGAAGGGAGGTTATCTTTATTTTAAGCTTTGTCATGATTTTTGGGGTAAAGACATTGTAATGAGCATTCTTTCGGCTTTGCCAAAGCATGATATGTTGTTAGCGCACGATTTAGAACGTTTGAAGGATATCAAAACGCAGCGTCAAAAAACGAGGAAAAAGCATTTCTTACAAAATACGTCGCAATGGGATGTTTTACGGTCATCCTGTAGGGCAGATCATGGTGTGGAAAGTGCTTTACTTAAAATCGTGGGTGATAAGCCATTTCAGACGATGCTGAATATTGGAATGGGGGGAGATTCTATCTTAAAATTATTTTCTGATCTTTATACGCATGCGGTTGAAGTTGTGCTTGATCGTGATATTTTGCACTTGCCTATTGGAGAGACAACTTTTGATTTGGTTATTCTCCATTGGGTTTTACATTTTCTTGAAAATCCTGAAATGGTTTTTTATGAGATATCAGGTATTTTGCGTCCTCATGGGCGTTTATTGATTGTGGATTATGCTTATCATAAAGTTCAGTCTTCACATTCTGATCAAGCGCCTATGCACCTTGGATTTTCCGCTTTACAAATAGAACAGTGGCTTAAAAATACGGGACTTGTTTTAGAACAAACAGTTTGCCTTACTTCTATACAAAGTAAAAACAGTGAGGCATGTATGGTGACAATTTGGCTTGCTCGTGATCCGCGTTTATTGGTTGATGATATTCAAGATAAACAAATCGATTTTGCATAAATCGCGTTTGTTAATGTGCTGTATTCTCAGATTTCTCTAAATAACATATAGGGATGTGTTGACTATTGTAAGGTAGTTTATCGTTATTGGGAATGATTATAGGGTATGATTCGAAATAAATACCTTCAGAGGTTTCATTTTTTTTCGTAAGCTATTTCAATTCTTTATTGATGCTAGCAGTCAAGAGATTTGACAATATTTTTAAAGGGTCATTTTCAGAAATTTTCATGAAGATAGATAAGACTTTTTCTCTCTAATTTATTGTTTTTATTGAAATAATTCATCTGTTCTTTTGAACAGGTGTTTCTGCTTTTATTGTATAAGGCTTAAAGACGACATTTTTCTTTTGTGGTGATCGCTGCTGGGCAAGTGATTCTGCTGATTCTATTTTTTATAGGGCGAATATATACAGATTATTTATTTTTTAATGATGATCATCAGAGCTGTAAAAGAAATTATTATAAAAATTATAATGGTTGTAGATTCTGATTGACGCTTATAGAAATAAAATTGCTTCAAATTGGTGCATTTTGAATTTTTTTTGCCTAAATTTCACCATTTTTAAACAATTTATAATTCTTTTGTGTTTTTTTGCGTAGGAGATGATAAGAATTTCTTGTTGTTTAAAGCATTTTATTCCATAGCAAGAATATTGCATCGGCTATCTTAGTGGTTGATGCGAGAAGACGATCGGGGAACCTCCTCCCCCCCCCCCGCGTGGATCCCCTAGATTGTCTGGCCTGACTGAGGATTTCCTCAGTCAGGTTTTTTGTAAATTATTTTTAGGGCTTGGTAAGGTGTTTTCAGGGGCCTTAAAAGGTGTAAAAATTTATTATTACGTAGCATGGAGTACTAGGGGGATAAGAGTTCATTGAGTGGTTAGTGTTATCGTATTCATTTTCAGTAATGAGAGTTTTTCTTTATTGAGAAATCGTTGAATGCTATAAGAAGAATCTGTGTTTGATTCTGTAATCTTTAGGTAAGAGATAATGGGATTTTTCTCCGGTCGTATTGCTTTTATTTTATTTATATTTTTTATTTTTGGTGTGAGTATTTTCGCTTCTCGCAGCGTTGTGGTTCATAAGTTTCTTTCCGGCTACGTATCTTCTTCTTCTTCTCATCAGGTTGAGGTGACAGAGGCGTTGTTGCTAGAGAGATGGGCGATGGCTTTTCCAGATATTATCGTGCAGCTTTCTAAGATGAGTCCTCAGCAGCAAGAGCTTTTTATTGAGCAAGTGCGTCGCGATGCGGTTTCATTTGCTTCTGAAAGTGGTCAGAGTCGTGAGGAAGCTTACAAGTTTGGAGAAACTGTTGCTATGGCTCTCTCAAAGGCAATGTCTCGTCCTTCCATGGCAAATGCTTATTTTTAACTGTTTTTTTTAATTGCGCTTTTGAATTTTGTTTTAGGAGCGAAGCTTTTTGTAAAGTTTTGAAGAGCACGAGGGAAATAATCAGAACATAAGGATAAGGTTGCGATCATTACAAGAGTGATCGCAAGTTTATTGAGGGCACTTCAGGTTAACTGCATTATCAATGGCTACAATGACAAAGGAATAAAAAAACAGCTTATATTTTTTAGAAAAGCAAAGATATGAATTGTTATAACAAAACATGTTAAGCCGATTTTAGGATGTTTATTCATTGGTATGATTTGTAAAGATAAGGTGCAAGACTGATAAGATGCCAATCTGGAATTAAGTAAAAAATATTTAGATGAGGAGGAGAGATCCATTTTCCTTCAAAGGGCTTTTTTGGGGGGTATTTTCGAGAATTTTAAAAATAGACAAAAATAATCGTTAAGCTTTGTTTTAGAAATAAAGAGGAATATGATTTTTTTCTAAGATATTGTTTTATAAGGGTCATTTATCCTTTTATATGTGAAATGAGAATCACAAATATTGTGGAATTCTTTTGTTTTCAATCTGTTAAAGAAATCAAAATCAGTTTTTTACACAACACAAAGCAAGGAGCTTTTGCGGATAAAAGCCCTTTTTAGAAAAAAGTAAAAAGCTTCTTTGAGTTATCTCAAAGACCAAAGGCTGTTACCATATTTTGAATTGCTAAAGAGTATGAGGGTTTTGGTATATTTATGAGCTTTTTATGCACGATGGTGGAATGAGGGATTGGTTTTGGTTAATGGTTTATTGAGGATAAAGAGTGTTGCGGTCATTCATTGGCGTGTGAGAAGCATGGATAACGGTTTTTATTTTTTGTGAAACTTTTGCGATATCGAGGCTCTCTTGTAAAGATGATTCTGTCTCTATTGCTTTGTGGAATTGATCTCAATAAAGAATTTAATCATCGTCTGTAAAAAAATATTATGTCTATTTAAATTTCCATCTTTGTACTCTAAAAGTTTGTAGTACAAAAGCAATAACAGCAATGGATCGAGTATATCATTTTATTGAATATGTTATAAGATTAACTATAGTCTCTTTATTTTTTTTATTTTATGATATAGGGCAATCTATAATTTGTGCATAAAAGAGATTTTCTTTTGATACAGAATTTTATTTTGAAATTGTCTTAGTATTTCCTTTTTCAAGCCGTTCTTTTGCTTTCTTTTTTTGTACAATACGCTTGCAAACTATTTGCGGATAGAATTTGAGAATGTTGTGAAGAGAAAGAAAATGCAATTTTTAAAAATCTTGTTAAGTACAGCGTGTGCTGTATTTTTTATATTTGATATAAACTGGACTCATAGTGCCTTAAATATTGCGGAATCAAAAGAAGGCTCAGTGATTGTTGCTTCTAAGACACCTGCGCGTCCTTATGAGTTTCTTATTCAGAAATTTGCAACGAAGCATAATGTTCCCGTTAATTTAGCTCATGCTGTTGTAAAAGTTGAAAGTAATTATAAGGCAAGCATAAAAGGGGCAGCGGGCGAAATAGGTTTGATGCAAATAAAACCTTCTACGGCGCGAGGGTTGGGCTTTAGTGGTTCTGTAAAAGATTTGTACGATCCTGCGACCAATCTTGAATATGGTATGCGTTATTTGGCGCGGGCCTATAAGCTCAGTGGTGGAAGTACGTGTGGTACAATTCTTAAATATAACGCAGGTCATGCTGCAAAAAAAATGAATTCCATTTCGGCGAAATATTGCGCAAAAGTGAAAATGTATTTAGCTTCATTAAAATAACAGCAAAATAACAACGTCTTTTAAAAGGGATTGGCTATAAAATATTTTAAGATGCTATTTTCACGGAGCAGAAAATGTTTTATAAGTTAATACGTCAGTCGGCTGGGCAGCCGCGCTTGTCCAATGCTGAAAAGCGACAGGTGAGGAAAGTCCGGGCTCCATGGAAAGACGGTGCCGGGTAACACCCGGCGGGGGTGACCCTAGGGAAAGTGCCACAGAAAGTAAACCGCCTATTTTTATAGGTAAGGGTGAAAGGGTGGAGTAAGAGCCCACCGCGCATTCAGTAATGAATGTGGCAAGGTAAACCCCACCGGGAGCAAGACCAAATAGAAATGACGTGCAAGATTTAATTTGCAGCCGATTTCCGGGCGAGTCATTCGGGTAGGTTGCACGAGGCGGATGGTAACATCCGTCCCAGATGAATGGTTGCCATGTAAAGTATGAGCTTTACTATACAGAACCCGGCTTATAGGCCGACTGATATTTCATGATAATCCGCGATATTTTACACGTTCAATGACGTATGGGCTTTTATGAAGTCTGTGTTTGAAATGGGCACTTGAATAAAGAGTGTTTTAAAAAATTATAACATTTCTTTAAGTATAATACGTTAGGATGTGTCTTGGGATAACCTTAGCTTTTTTCGTTCATAGTTATTAATATGAAAGTTGAGGGTTGGGTTATTCTGATATTGGTTGCTATGAGAGAGCTGTTGATTTGAAACAGCATAACTTCAAGACGGATTATTTTGACAAAACAGGATCAAAGAGCTGAACGCCATATTCCAGTGTTGTTGCAGCCAGTTTTGGCTGGGCTTATGCCATTGGTTGGAGCAAAAGTGATTGATGGCACCTTTGGAGCTGGTGGTTATACGCGTGCCTTGTTAAAGGCAGGGGCACAAGTGATTGCTCTTGATCGTGATCCGCATGCTATTGGTGCCGGTCAACCCCTCGTTGATGAATTTTTTCCACGACTTCGTTTGGTCCATATGGAATTTTCACAGCTCGATCGTGTCGTTGAAGAGAAGGTAGATGCGGTTATTTTGGATATTGGTGTCTCTTCAATGCAGCTTGATGAAGCAGAAAGAGGCTTTTCTTTTCAAAAAGATGGTCCCTTGGATATGCGAATGGCACAGACGGGTTTTACAGCGAGCGATGTTATAAATCATCTACAAGCAAGGGATTTAGCGCGTATTTTTAAGATCTTAGGAGAAGAGCGTTATGCAGGGCGAATTGCACGAATGATTGAAAAGCGTCGTGTTGTTCAGCCTTTTTTGCGTACAGGTGATCTTGCGCATGCCATTGAGGTGTTGGTAGGGCGAAAGCCTGGAGATCGCATTCATCCTGCAACACGTGTATTTCAGGCTCTTCGTATCTATGTTAATGATGAAATTGGTGAATTAGCGCGTGGTTTATTTGCTGCTGAACGCGTTTTAAAAGCTGGAGGCCGTTTGGGGGTTGTCAGTTTTCATTCTCTTGAAGATCGTATGGTCAAAAGATTTTTTGTCTCTCGTTCTGGAGAAGGTATGAGATCACGCTATTTGCCTGAAATAAAGCATTCTCCTGCAACATTTTTCCCTTTGTTTAAAGGAGGAATAACGGCAAATAAAGAGGAATTACAGCAAAATCCTCGTTCACGTTCTGCGAGATTGCGTATGGGGGTGCGGACTGAAGCAGAAGCTCTTGGGGAAGATATGAAATTATTTGGTTTAGCAGAAATTGTCAGTTTTGAAGGCGGCAAGAAATGACAGTTTTCCGTACATTTGATATGATTTTAGTAATGATTATGATTTGTATGGCAGGTCTTACCTATAAAGTAAAATATGATGTTCAAAAACGAATGAGTGAGGTTCGTCATCTAGAGCATGAAATTGCTGCAGCAAAAAATACCGTGAGTTTGCTTCATGCTGAGTGGGCTGTCATGATAAAGCCTTCACGCATGCAAAAACTTGCGAAACGTTATCAAAAAGAACTTGGGTTAGAGGTTATAGAGCCGCATCAAATCGTGGAGTTTAAAGACATTCCGGTACGGGAACACGATCCAATTGAAGAAATAATTAAACGAAATATCTTGGAAGATCATCAGGATATTTTAGCAAATAATCGGGCTTCTCAAGTCAATCGCGTTGTTCAAAAAGGCATACAGCAATGAAATCAGCCTTTTTATCCTCACAGAAAAAAAAGCGCTTAAAGGATTCGTTGAATCATCCTAATGTTTCTATTCGTCGTTCGTATTCTAGTCGTCCTCGTTTACTTTTTTCATTGTTCTGTTTTTTGGTTTTATATGGTATCATGGGAGCTTGCCTGATTTCTTATGGGTTGGAAGGTGGACAGATTGAAGAAGCAAAAGGGCCAAGCATTCTTCAATTGACGGCACGACCTGATATTGTTGACCGTAATGGACGTTTATTAGCAACAGATATTAAAACCTATTCACTTTTTGCTGAGCCACGACGTATTATTGATGTGGATGAAACAATTGAATTGCTCTCAACAGTTTTGCCTGATCTAAATTGGCAGGAAACCTATAAGCGTTTAAAAAGAAAAACCGGTTTTTCTTGGATACAGCGTGGGTTAACCCCCATGCAGAAAACGCAAATTATGGCTCTTGGTATTCCAGGAATTGGTTTTCGGACTGAAATTCGTCGTTTTTATCCCGATGGACCTATAACTTCCCATATTCTCGGCATGGTCAATGTAGATAATCAGGGCATTGCAGGTATGGAAAAATATATTGATGATACGGGGTTGAGTGCTCTGCGTGCAGCTGGTCTTGCCGTGGAAGAATCGTTAAAACAAGTTCAGCTTTCGATTGATGTGCGACTTCAGGCAATTGTTCATGATGAACTTATTCAGGCTATGAAGCGTTATAAGGCAATTGCTGCAGGCGCTGTTATTTTAAATATACATACGGGGGAAATTTTGGCTTTGGCATCACTCCCAGATTTTGATCCTGGAAATCCTATTGAAGCTTTAAAAAGTGATCGTCTTAATCGGATGACTGCTGGAACCTTTGAAATGGGATCGATCATTAAAAGTTTTACAACCGCCATGGCACTTGATTCCGATATTTTTCACTTAAACAGTATTATTGATGCCTCAAAGCCCATAAAAGCAAGTAGTGGCTATACGATCCATGATTTTCACGGAAAAAACCGTCCTTTAACGTTATGGGAGGTTTTTATTTATTCTTCCAACATTGGTTCTGCTAAAGAGGCATTGGCGATAGGGATTGATAAACATCGTGATTTTTTACAAAAACTTGGGCTTTTAGATCGCCTTACAACAGAATTGCCTGAAGTTGCCCATCCTATTGTGCCCCATCATTGGAAGGATATCCATTCTATGACAATTTCTTTTGGGCATGGTATGGCAACAACACCCTTGCAAACAGCTGTTGGGGCTGCTGCTTTAATGAATGGTGGTTGGTTGATTACACCAACATTTTTAAAACGGACAAAAGAACAAACTTTGCATCATGCAAAACAGGTTTTGAAGGCCAAAACAAGTCAAAATATGCGTTACCTTTATAAATTAAATAGTGATATTGGGTCTGGACGTAATGCGAAAGTAGAAGGCTATCGGGTGGGGGGAAAGACAGGAACAGCTGAGAAAGTTGAAAATGGGAAATATTCTAAAACAAAAAATTTCAATAGTTTTCTGGCTGCTTTTCCGATTGATGATCCTGCTTATGTTGTTTTAACAATTATTGATGAACCTAAGCCAGAGGAAGGAAAACATTCCGCAACAGCAGGGATGAATGCTGGACCAATGCTTGCGAATATTGTTCGTCGTTCAGCCAGTTTTCTTGGTGTAAAGCCCGATTTTAAAAAAGAATATGAGCCTTTTTTAGGTCAAAAGAGCCATTCAAATTTCGTTAAACAGCGGTAAAATAAATATAAAGGTGCGTCGTTATGTTGTTTGGAACAGTTTTTACAGAATGTCTTGAAGATCAGAAGCTTTCTTCAATGGAAATAACAGGAATCAGTGCAGATTCTCGACAAGTCTTGCCGGGCTATGTTTTTGTTGCTGTTCAAGGAAAACAAGGGGATGGAAGAGACTATATCAATGATGCGATAAAGCGGGGCGCACGTGCAATCGTTACGGATTGCGAGGCTGTTCTTGAGGATTTATCTGTTCCAATTTTACGTGTTTCTCATGTTCGTCATAGTCTCGCGTTGGCCGCTGCCCGTTTTTATGGCTCTCAGCCTGAAACGGTTGTTGCTGTGACCGGTACAAGTGGTAAAACTTCTGTTGTCTCTTTTCTTCGGCAAATTTGGCTTCATGTTGGATTGTGTGCTGCCAGTATAGGAACAGTTGGTGTTGTTTCACCTCACCGGAATGATTATGGTTCTCTCACAACACCTGATCCAGTTGTCTTACATCGTCTTCTTTGTGAAATTTCTCATGAAGGTGTGACTCATGTAGCTCTTGAAGCTTCTTCACATGGGCTTGATCAAGGACGCCTTGATGGAGTCCGTTTAACGGCTGGTGCCTTTACCAATTTAGGGCGAGATCACATGGATTATCACAGATGCGTAGAGGATTATTTACGGGCTAAAATGAGGTTGTTTGATACACTTTTGCCTGTATCTGCTCCTGCTTTGATTTTTGCTGATGATGTTTATTCACAAAAAGTTATTGATGCTGTTACACAAGCGCGCCGCCGTGTCTTGACAATTGGACGTAAGGGACAATTTATCACAATTAATCGCGTTGAACATCAACGCTCAAAACAGTGTATCGAATGTCGTGTGGAAAATAAGATTTATACATTTGACTTGCCTTTAGCTGGAGATTTTCAAGTGGCTAATGCACTTGTGGCGGCAGGGCTAGCCCTTGCAACAGGACTTTCTCCTGATAAGGTTTTTTCTGCGCTTGAAACTTTGCAGGGGGCACCCGGTCGGTTAGAGTTTGTTGGAAAGACAGAAAATAATGCGCCTGTTTATATTGATTATGCGCATAAACCAGAAGCTTTGGAGCAGGTTTTGCTGTCTGTTCGTCCCTTTACGCAAGGCCGTTTGGTTATTGTTTTTGGTTGTGGAGGGGATCGAGATCAAGGAAAAAGAGCTTTGATGGGAAAAATTGCAGCAGATAAAGCGGATATTGTTATTGTAACGGATGATAATCCACGCACAGAAATACCAGAAAAAATACGCAAGGATATTTTACAGGCGGTCCCAACAGCCATAGAGATAGCAGATCGTGGTGAAGCTATTTCTTATGCGGTGGGGCTTTTGAAAGCTGGTGATACACTCATCATTGCTGGAAAAGGTCATGAAGATGGCCAAATTATAGGGAAGACAACTTATCCTTTTTCAGATCGTCTGAAAGCGATAGAAGCTCTAGAGGACCGGAGGAGATGACAGCTTTATGGGATAAACAAGCAATTGTTGCGGCCATTGATGGTATTGTAATGGGAAGCGTACCAGAAACTTTTCCTGGTGTTTCCATTGATAGTCGTACTCTTGCAGAAGGCGATATTTTTTTCTGTATTAAGGGACATCATCTTGATGGTCATGATTTCGCTGCGCAAGCTTATGCACGAGGTGCAGGCGTTCTTATTGTTGCAGAACATCGTTTGAAGGATATGGAAAAGATATCGGCTCCATTGATTGTTGTTCCTGATGTTTTACAAGCCCTAGAAAAACTCGGGAAAGCCGCACGCAAACGTTCAAGAGCTAAAATTATCGCGATAACAGGATCGGTGGGAAAAACAACAACAAAAGAAGCTTTGAAACAAGTCCTTGCAACGGCTGGGAACGTTCATGCGAATCTCGCTTCTTTAAACAATTGCTGGGGGGTTCCGCTTACTTTAGCGCGGATGCCGATGGAGAGTGATTATGGTATCTTTGAAATTGGCATGAATCATAAAGATGAAATTCGTCCTCTGGTTAAACTGGTTTGTCCGCATGTTGCTCTTATTACGCATATTTGTGCAGGACATATGGGTTTTTTCAAGGCTCTTGAAGAAATAGCAGAGGCAAAAGCTGAAATTTTTGAAGGATTGGATGAGGAAGGCATTGCCATTTTAAATGCAGATAGTGATTTTTTTTCTTATCTCGTTCAAAAAGCAAAGCAATGCGGTGTGAAAAAGATTTTAAGCTTTGGTGAGACTGAAGATGCTGATTATCAAGCGCGGGATATACGTCTTTTAACCGATCATTCTTCTATGATGGTGCGCATTGGAGGACAGGAGAGCAAGGTCCAAATTGGTGCTCCTGGACGCCATATTGTGCAAAATAGTTTAGGGATTATTGCAGCTTGTGATGCTATGGGGGTTGCGTTAGAGCCTGTTTTTCTTTCTTTGAGCCATTTTTCTTCTCAAAAAGGGCGGGGTGTTCGTTATCGATTGTCTTTATCGAATGGCGGTGAATTTTATCTCATTGATGAAAGCTATAATGCTAATCCCGCATCTATGCGTGCGGCTCTTGAGCTTCTTGCGACAGGACCAGTCGGGAAAGGGGGGCGGCGAATTGCTGTTTTAGGGGATATGCTAGAGTTAGGGGGGTATAGTGAAAAGCTTCATCGTGATTT
The DNA here is from genome assembly GCF_944801835.1 of Bartonella sp. B1099. GTDB lineage: Bacteria > Pseudomonadota > Alphaproteobacteria > Rhizobiales > Rhizobiaceae > Bartonella. Next base: position 1,183,193 of record NZ_CALYLN010000001.1, read on the forward strand.
AATAAAGCCAATATGTCTTTCTGGTGCTAATCCCGTTTTTTTATTTGGTGAGGCGATGAAATCTTTAGTCAGTGATTTATCTGCTGATGTTGAGGTTCATTATGCTGAAAATATTGAGAAAATTTTACCGCTTCTTTTGACAGAAATTTCTCCTGGGGATCTCTTGATGATTAAATCATCCAATAGCCTTTGTTCATCAAATATTGTGACGGCATTGCTTGAGCGCTATAAAGCGGTTTCTTCATAGTTTTAAGAGGTTTTTTTGTCCCATGATGTTGTTTTTTTCTTCGTTGAGTGATTGGCTTCCAGGTGTGAATGTTTTCCGCTACATTACTTTTCGTACGATAGCAGCGATGTTGACTTCAGGGCTCATTGTTTTTTTGTTTGGACCTAGCATCATTGCTTCTCTTAAGTTGCGGCAGGGCAAAGGGCAACCAATTCGTGCCGATGGTCCTCAAACACATTTTAAAAAGGCTGGAACACCTACAATGGGTGGATTGATGATTTTAACCGGCATTGTTGTATCGGCATTTTTGTGGTGTAATTTATCGAATATTTATTTTTGGGTATCGCTCTTGGTTATGCTTTCTTTTGGGGCCATTGGATTTTATGATGATTATCTTAAGGTCACAAAACAAACAGACAAAGGATTTTCTGGGAAAGCACGGCTGAGCTTGGAGTTTGTCGTTGCAGCAATTGCTGCTTTTATCATCTTACAAATTGGCTCATCTGGGTTCGCTTTGCCTTTTTTGAAAGATTATCTTATCGATTTAGGTTGGTTTTTCATTCCTTTTTCTGCTTTTGTCATTGTTGCGACGGGGAATGCGGTTAATTTGACGGATGGACTTGATGGGCTTGCGATTGTTCCTGTGATGGTTGCGGCTTTATCTTTTGCTTTGATTGCTTATCTTTGTGGTAATATGAATTTTGCTGATTATCTCCAAATACACTATGTATCGGGAACAGGTGAACTGGCTGTTTTATTGGGAGCTGTTGTGGGGGCAGGGCTTGGCTTTTTATGGTTTAACGCACCGCCTGCTGCTATTTTTATGGGGGATACTGGTTCGTTGGCTCTTGGAGGTCTATTGGGGACTGTTGCGGTTGCTACAAAACACGAAATTGTTTTGGCTCTTATTGGTGGGCTGTTTGTTGTGGAAGCTTTTTCGGTCGTTATTCAGGTTAGTTATTTCAAATTGACAAGAAAACGCGTGTTTCTTATGGCGCCAATCCATCATCATTTTGAGAAAAAAGGCTGGACTGAAAGCCAAGTGGTGATACGCTTCTGGATTATTTCAATTGTTCTTGCTCTCATTGGTCTTTCAACACTTAAATTGCGGTGAGATTTTGATTTCTGTTGCGTGTTATAAGGGGAAAAAAGTTGCTCTGTTTGGATTGGGAAAGTCTGGATTAGCAACGGCACAAGCGTTGATACGTGGTGGTGCAGAAGTGGTGGCATGGGATGATCATCCTGCGAGCGTGCAAGCAGCTTTTCGGCAAAATATTCCAACAAGAGATCTTCACGGTGAAGATTGGTCAGAATTTGTAGCATTGATTCTCGCACCTGGCGTTCCTTTAAATTATCCTCAACCCCATTGGGTTGTTGAAAAAGCACGTCAAGCAAATATAGAAATTATCGGTGATATTGAGTTATTTGTTCGTGCGCGCCATCATTTTTTACAGCGTTATGGTTTTTGTGATGAGGATGTTCCTTTCATTGCGATTACGGGGACGAATGGAAAGTCGACAACAACGGCTTTGCTTGCACATTTGTTGGAAAAAATGGGGTATGATGTGCAAATGGGGGGAAATATTGGACAGGCGATATTAACGCTTAAGCCCTTTGTTAAAAAACGTATCTATGTCATTGAATGTTCATCGTTTCAAATTGATCTTACGCCCTCTCTTCAGCCAACCATTGGGCTTTTATTAAATTTGACACCTGATCATATTGATCGTCATGGGAGTTTTGCTTGTTATGTGCAAACCAAAAGGCATCTGGTTGCTCAGGCTTCTCAGGCTTTTATTTCCGTTGATGATGCAGCTTGTGAGATGTTGTATCAACAATTGCTTCACGAGGGGCATCCAATTAAGGCTATTTCCAAGGATCATTTTGTTGAAAATGGTTTTTATGCAGAGGGGACCAAGCTCTTTTCTGTTCGTCAAGGACAGCGACATATGCTTGCAGATCTTGCTTCTATGTCTGCTTTGCGCGGAGGTCATAATGTGCAAAATGCTCTTATGGCCTTGGCAACTTTGCAAGCTTTAAAAATAACTGATTCCTCTATGAGCAAGCATTTAGCAAGCTATAAAGGATTGCCTCATCGTATGCAGCAAGTCCGTAAAATGGGGGCGATTTTATTTATTAATGATAGCAAGGCGACGAATGCAGATGCAACAGCGCCAGCACTTTGCGCTTTTAATGATATTTTTTGGATTGTTGGGGGGCAGGCAAAAAAGGGAGGAATTGAGTCTCTTAGAGAATTTTTTCCTAAAATTCGTAAAGCCTATTTGATTGGGAGTGCAGCAGAAGAATTTGCGCGCATTATTGGATCTGCTTTTCCCTTTTCTATGAGCTTAACTTTAGAAAATGCGGTGTGTGAAGCCACCATTGACGCAATGCATTGCAAGGCAAAGGAGGTGGTGGTTCTTTTGTCACCTGCTTGTGCAAGTTATGACCAATTTAAAAATTATGAAGTGCGGGGCGAAGCATTTATCTCTTTGGTGATGCAATTACAACAATTACAATAACAAGAAGCATCACTTATAAAAAATATTTTTGCGTTAAGACTCCAGAATCTTTTTTTGTGTAATTTAGTTTTTAAAGTGTTTGTTGAATAGGTTGGGGAACCTTATCACTTTAAGACAATTTATAAAACGGATAAGGTGGCTATAAATGATTACGCGTGCAGATAGGGACCCAATTGCGAATTGGTGGTGGACGATTGATCGCTCTATCTTTGCGGCTTGTTTAATTTTAATGGGGATTGGCATTATGCTGTCTTTTGCTGCGAGCCCCACTATTGCAAAAAAAATTGGAATTGCTGATAGTTTTTATTTTGTTCGCTGGCATATCATTTTTAGCATTTCAGCATTTTTTATGATGGTTACCATTTCTTTTTTTTCGCTTCCTAATATTCGTCGTTTATGTGCTCTTTTGCTCATTGTAACGCTTGCTCTTATGGTTGCAACCTTATTTTGGGGTCCTGAATTAAAGGGAGCACGGCGGTGGATTTTGCTTTTTGGTTTTTCTGTACAAGCTTCAGAGTTTATGAAGCCAGCTTTTGTGGTGATGTCCGCTTGGCTTTTTTCAGAACAGATACGCAAGAGGGGAATTTCAGGTTACATGTTAGCAACTCTACTTTATGCTATTTGTTGTGTTCTTCTGGTTTTACAGCCTGATATTGGGCAAACAATTTTAATAAGTGCAACATGGGGTGGGCTGTTTTTTATTGCTGGTGTGCCTCTTACGGTTATTTTTTTCTTTCTCATTTTTGGCGTTGTAGGAATTATTCTCGCTTATCTTTTTCTGCCTCATGTGCGCGATCGTATCAATGGTTTTTTGACAGGGGAAGGAGATACCTTTCAAGTGGATGTAGGACGTGAGGCTATTTTAAATGGTGGTTGGTTTGGGCAAGGTCCCGGAGAGGGAACAGTAAAACGGATCATTCCTGATAGCCATACAGATTTTGTATTTTCTGTTGCTGCTGAAGAATATGGTATTATTCTTTGTTTGTTAATTATGATGCTTTTTGGCTTTATCGTTATGCGTTCATTGTATATAGCTATGAACACACGTGATTCCTTTATACGTCTAGGTATTACGGGCATAGCCATGATGATAGGCTTTCAATCAGCTATTAATATGGCTGTTAATCTTCACTTAATCCCTCCCAAAGGCATGACATTGCCGTTTATTTCTTATGGTGGTTCATCAATGGTGGCAATTGCGTTTTCAATGGGAATTTTACTCAGTTTAACACGTCGTTGGCCAGAAGCGCGTCTTTCAGCTTTTTCTTCTTCTGTCTTGGATGGCTCTTCATGAATGATAAAAAAGTTATTGTTTTAGTGGCGGGGGGTACAGGTGGACATCTTTTTCCTGCTGAAGCACTTGCTGTTGAGTTAAGGCGACGTGGATATGATGTTCATTTAATAACAGATGAAAGAGCGCGATCTTTTGTACGGAGTTTTGATAAGGAACATACACATATCGTTTCATCGGCAACATTTACAGGACGTCATCCTTTTGCTTTGATAAAAACGTTTTGGTCTTTGCTTAAAGGTATGGGGCAATCGTTGATGCTGTTTTATAAATTACGTCCTGTTCTGGTTGGTGGTTTTGGGGGGTATCCGAGCTTTCCTCCTCTTTTTATTGCGGCCTTAATGCGGCGTGTAACATTTATTCATGAGCAAAATGCTGTTATGGGACGTGCCAACCGGGTGTTGGCAATTTTTGTGCGTGCAATCGCTGGTGGTTTGTTGTCCCCATATGGTCCTTATGCTCGTAAAACGCTGTTGACGGGGAATCCAGTGCGTGAGGCTGTGTTGAAAGCGGCTGAAATTTCCTATCAGCCTTCTACAGGTGATGAGCCATTTTATTTTTTGATTTTTGGGGGTAGCCAAGGGGCATCTTTTTTTTCACATATTGTTCCAGAAGCGATTGCTTTGCTTGATGATCAGAACCGTAAACGCTTGCGCATTGTACAGCAAGTTCGTGATGAAGCAGCAGAGTTGATTAAAACCTATCGTGATATGGGTGTACAAGCGGAGGTTGCTCCTTTCTTTGATGATATGGCTGAACGTATGGCACATGCCCATTTTATTTTGTCGCGTGCTGGGGCTTCATCGGTTTGTGAGATAGCGGTGATTGGTAGACCTGCTTTGCTTGTTCCTTATCCTCATGCTTTGGATCATGATCAGGCCGCCAATGCTGCCCTTCTTGCGCGTGTGGGTGGTGCGCAAATTATCTTAGAAAAAGATTTAAATGCACAAAAGCTTTCTGCTCTTCTAACGCAAGCTTGTTGTGCACCCCATTTATTGGAAAAACAAGCGCTTGCTGCAAAAAAAGTTGGGCAACCTCATGCAACCCGTTGCCTTGCTGATATGGCTGAAGCCTTAATTGCAGGGCGATTGTTGTCAGATATAAAAGAGGAGCTTTTTGATGAAAATGCCACTTGATATAGGCGTTATCCATTTTATTGGAATCGGGGGGATCGGTATGAGTGGAATTGCGGAGGTTTTTTATAATCTGGGCTATAAAGTTCAAGGGTCCGATCAAGTTGAGAGTGCCAATGTTGAACGTTTGCGGAGAAAAGGAATTAACATTCATATCGGTCATGGTGCTGAAAATTTAGGAAATGCTGAGGTTGTTGTTTTTTCTACTGCCGTTAAAAAAACAAATCCTGAATATATTGCTGCAAAAGAAAGGCATTTGCCGCTTGTCAGACGTGCAGAAATGCTTGCTGAGCTGATGCGGTTTCGGCGTGCAATTGCGGTGGGGGGTACACATGGTAAAACAACGACCACATCAATGGTCGCAGCGCTTCTTGATGCTGGTCGTTTTGATCCGGTGGTCATTAATGGTGGTATTATTAATGCTTATGGTACGAATTCTCGTACAGGAGAGGGCGATTGGATGATTGTTGAAGCCGATGAAAGCGATGGCACATTTTTAAAACTGCCTGCTGATATTGCTGTTGTTACCAATATTGATGCTGAGCATTTGGATCATTATGGAAGTTTTGATGCTGTGCGTGAGGCTTTTCGGCAATTCGTAGAAAATGTTCCTTTTTATGGTTTTGCTGTTTTGTGCCTTGATCATCCAGAGGTCCAGTCATTGGCGGGCCGTATTGATGATCGTTGGGTGATTACTTATGGTGCAAATCCACAAGCAGATGTTCGTTTTCTTAATCTTTCGATGGATGGTCAAAAAACCTATTTTGATGTTCTTGTTCGTTCACGCAAAACAGGAAGGAAGATTGAGTTAAAAAATTTGCTTTTGCCTATGGCAGGAGAGCATAATGTTGCCAATGCAACAGCAGCGATAGCCATTGCGCATGAACTTGGCATTTCAAATGAATTGATAAAGAAGGGTTTAGCGGAATTTGGGGGCGTAAAACGACGTTTTACGCGAACAGGAAGTTGGCGTGGCATTGAAATATTTGATGATTATGGACATCACCCTGTTGAAATAAAGGCTGTTTTGCGCGCAGCACGTGAGAGTGCAAAAGGGCGTGTCATTGCCATTGTACAACCCCATCGTTATTCACGTTTGCATCATTTATTTGATGAGTTTGCTACTTGTTTTAATGATGCCGATACAGTGTTGATTACCCCCGTATATGCGGCTGGTGAAGAGCCTATCCTAGGGTTTGGTTCGCAAGAATTGGTAGAGCATATTAAAATGGCTGGTCATCGTGATGTGCGTTTGATACACGGTCTGGAAGATGTTGTGTCTCTTGTCTCAAAACTTGCTCAGGCAGAGGATTATGTTGTTTTTCTTGGTGCTGGCAATATCACACAATGGGCTTGTGCGTTGCCTCATCAGTTGTCGGGACTTGATGGTCATGATAAATTTTCAGCACATTGATGGTGAAGCGTTATTGGCGCAACTGCAACCGCTGTTGGGTAATGTCAGAGGCAAGCTTATCCCGAATGTTGAGATGCGTAAGGTGACGTGGTTTCGCACAGGCGGGTTGGCAGAGCTTTTTTATCAGCCTGTTGATGAAGAAGATTTGGCTCTCTTTCTTCAAAAATTGCCTGAAACTGTTCCTGTAACAATTGTAGGTATTGGTTCTAATCTTCTGGTGCGTGATGGGGGCGTTCCGGGGGTTGTGATTCGTCTTTCACCAAAAAATTTTGGACAAGTGCAGCAAGTTTCTCCAAAAAGCTTTTTAGTTGGCGCTGGTACGGCGGATAAACATTTAGCTGCTGCTGCTTTAAAGGCAGAAATTGCAGGTTTTCATTTTTATCATGGTATTCCTGGTGGTCTTGGAGGGGCTCTCAAAATGAATGCGGGTGCAAATGGTGTTGAAACCGCAGCACGCGTTGTTGAGGTCTATGCGCTGGATCGTAAAGGGCAACGTCATACCTTGAGTTTGAAAGATATGCATTATTCTTATCGCCATTGTGATATTCCTAAAGATTTTATTTTTACGGCTGCTTTATTGGAAGGCGAGCCCGGTCATAAAGATGCTATTCGTGCTGCTATGGATGAAGTTGCCCTCCACAGAGAAACAGTGCAGCCTATTCGTGAAAAGACAGGGGGGTCAACTTTCAAAAATCCTGAGAATACATCCGCGTGGCGCGTGATTGATGAAGCAGGGTGTCGTGGTTTACGGATGGGTGGCGCTCAAATGAGTGAAATGCACTGTAATTTTATGATTAATACAGGACAAGCAACAGGCTATGATCTTGAAGCATTGGGAGAAACAGTACGTGCGCGTGTTTTTGCACATTCAGCCTACCTTTTACAATGGGAAATAGAGCGTATCGGTCAATTTGAGCAGGGGCGAAGTGTTTCTCCTTTTGATCCATTTTATTGATTTATTGTTCACTAAAAAAGTGCAAATAAAAAATTGAGTCATTTCAAAGAGATAATAAAAAATTTCTATTAAGAATCAATAAATTAACAAAGAATCTCTTGCATCAGGCTTTTGAGTCTGATTCATTATGCAAAATGCTAGGTTATTGATTCGCAAGGATAAACTTTGTTTTTCCTATATGTGGTGCTGATGTCTTCTATATAGGCATACATATAGTATGCGAAAGAGGGTGATTTATTATGAAAGATAAACATATAGCTGTGTTAATGGGAGGTTTTTCTTCTGAACGGTCTGTAAGTTTATCTTCAGGAACGGCTTGTGCTGATGTTCTTGAGGCGCAGGGGTATCGCGTAAGTCGCGTGGATGTTGACGCTCATATTGCTTCTGTTCTTGAACAGTTGCAGCCCGATATTGCCTTCAATGCGTTGCATGGTCCATTTGGTGAAGATGGTCGGATTCAGGGTATTCTTGAATATTTAAAAATTCCTTATACCCATTCTGGTGTGATGGCATCTGCTTTGGCTATGGATAAGGGGCGTGCAAAAATTATTGTTGCAAGTGTTGGGGTTTGTGTCGCTCCTTCTCGTATTATGAATCGCTTTGCTGTTGGGCAAACGCATCCCATGGAGCCTCCTTATGTTATTAAACCTGTGTGTGAAGGATCAAGTTTTGGTGTTGTCATTGTCCAAGAAAATGAAGCTGCACCACCGCATAATATTGGGGGTGTTGAGTGGGGATATGCCGATGAGGTGATGGTTGAGAAATATATTCCTGGTCGCGAATTGACCTGTGCTGTTTTGGGAAATGAAGTGCTGGATGTGTGTGAAATTCTCCCCAGCCAACATTTTCCATTCTACGATTATGACTCAAAATATAAGACGGGTGGTTCTCTTCATATTTGTCCTGCACAACTTTCACTAAATATTTACCAAAGTGTGCAAAGAATGTCTTTAGCAGCCCATCAGGCGATAGGGTGTCGAGGTGTTAGCCGTTCTGATTTTCGTTTTGATGAGAAAACAGGAGAATTGGTTTGGCTTGAAATTAATACGCAACCCGGTATGACATCGACGTCTCTTCTTCCTGATATTGCAAAAGCGAGCGGTCGTACTTACGGCGATATTGTTCAATGGATGGTGGAGGACGCATCATGTATGCGTTGAATGTTAATAAAACAAATGTTCCGATGGAGGTGCTTTCAGTGCCGACTTTGCCACGTCTTTATCGTCGTTTTCTTCGCTTTATATTTGAGTTTGTTTTTGTCAATATTCATATTCCGCGTCATTTCGGCTCTTTTGCTGTTGTATGGTTTTTCTTTGTAACAGCTTTTTATGGACTTTCATCAAGTGGTCAGATGGCTGTGATCGTAAACACGATCATATCGGATAGTGGCTTTGTGGTCACGCAAGTCGACATCAGTGGTAATAAGCGTTTGACAAAGCAAGATATTTTGAAAATTTTAGAACTTGATGCTGCACCTTCTATATTCACTTTTGATGTTGAAAGAGCTCGTTCTCTTTTGGAAAAACAGGCTTGGGTTCAATCGGCAAATGTTCAGAAAATTTATCCCAATAGAATGCGTATTTCCATCGTGGAGCGTGAGCCTTATGCTATTTGGCAACATGATAGCATAATGGATATTGTTGATCATACGGGGCGTGTTATTGTGCCTTTTAAAGGAGAAACTGTTCGGGGTTTGCCTCTTGTGGTTGGGCAGGGTGCGCAAAATGCCGCTAAAGGATTTATTCAAGCGCTGTCAATTTATCGGCAAGTGTATGATCGTGTTCGTGCTTTTGTGCGGGTAGGGGATCGGCGTTGGGATCTTGTTTTGGATAATGGAATGCGCCTTATGTTGCCTGAAAATGGTGCCCTTGAAAGGCTTTCTTCTCTTATTTCATCCGGTACAATGCAAGATCTTTTATCGCGCGATATTCTCAGTGTTGATTTACGTCTTGCTGATCGAATTACTGTTTCTTTATCAGATGAAACGTTGGAGCGTTATCAAGCTCGTGTTGCAGAAGAAGAGCGTATTTTAAAGGTGCGAAAGGTAGGAAACCCATGATGTTGTTCAGATCACATCATCGGGGGGGGCGTAAGACACGTTTTTTAACGGTTCTTGATGTCGGCTCAAGTAAGATTGTCTGTCTTATTGCTTGTTTGCGTCCTTTGAAATATGCGCACTATTTGCATGGTCGTACGCATTCTATGGAAATTCTAGGCTTTGGAGTACAGCGTTCACGCGGTATTAAATCTGGTGTTGTCATGGATATGTTTGCAGCAGAACAATCCATACGCTTGGCTGTTGATGCGGCAGAAAAAATGGCTGGTTTGGTGGTGGATTCAGTAATTGTGAATTTTTCCTCAAGTCGATTACAAAGTTCTTTGATTCAAGGAAAAGTTCATTTGAATGGTCGTGAAGTTACTAAGCGTGATATGCGTATGGCCTTTTCAGATGTTTCGCGTAAAGCTTTTGATGCTGAACGTCATATTATGCACTCAGTTCCAGTTTCTTATATTTTGGATGGAGATAAAGGAATTTCTGATCCTATTGGCATGGCAGGGGAAACATTTGGTGTCGACGTGCATGTGGTAACCGCAGAAACAGCCTCTTTGCGTAATTTAGAAACGTGTATTAATCGTGCCCATTTGAGTGTTGAAGCAATGGTTGCTACTCCCTTTGCAAGTGGTCTTGCTGTCTTGATGAATGATGAGGCACATTTAGGAGCTGCATGTATTGATTTTGGTGGTGGAACAACAACGTTTTCAGTGTTTTTTGAGGGAAAATTTGTTCATGCGGATGCTCTTGCTGTTGGTGGGCATCATGTCACTCTTGATGTTGCACGTGGATTTTCTATGTCTCTAACAGAGGCGGAACGTTTAAAAGTTGTTTATGGTTCAGCACTTTTAACAAGTGCCGATGAGCGGCAAATGATTAATGTAGCAGAAATTGGGAGTGAACAGCGTGAAATTCAATATCCTCGCGCGGTTCTTGGGCGCATCGTTCGTGCGCGTGTTGAAGAAATTTTAGAAATGGTGCGTGATTGTTTAAATCGTTCTGGTTTTGGTCACATCATTGGTAAGCGTGTTATTTTGACTGGAGGGGCAAGCCAGTTAACAGGATTGCCAGAAATGGCACGTACTATATTAGGAAGAAATGTTCGTATCGGGCGGCCTTTAGGAATTTCGAGGCTTCCTTCTCTTGCAAAAGGGGCGGCGTTTACATCTGCTGTAGGGTTGTTAATTTATCCGCAATTGGTGGGTTTTGAAGAAAAAACAATGCAGTCGGCAGGAAATCATTTATCGATGGGCACGCGTGGGTATTTTCAGCGTGTTGGTCAGTGGTTGCGTGAGAGTTTTTAGTTAAGTCTAGTTGGATAAATTTCATCGCTTTGGCTTGCGGTGTCTTATGAGAAGGAAAAGAAAATGACGATTAATCTGCATCGGCCAGATATCGCGGAATTGAAGCCACGCATTACCGTTTTTGGTGTTGGAGGTGGTGGCGGGAATGCCGTGAATAATATGATAAATGCTGGTCTTCAGGGAGTTGACTTTGTTGTTGCAAATACGGATGCACAGGCTTTGGCTATGTCAAAGGCTGAACGTGTTATCCAGCTTGGTGCTGCTGTGACAGAAGGTTTGGGTGCTGGGGCTTTACCAGAAGTTGGACAAGCTGCAGCAGAGGAATGTATTGATGAAATTATCGATCATCTTGCAGACTCTCATATGGTTTTTATTACTGCTGGTATGGGGGGAGGAACTGGAACAGGGGCTGCTCCCGTTGTTGCTCGTGCAGCGCGTGAAAAAGGTATTTTGACTGTTGGTGTGGTGACAAAGCCATTTCAGTTTGAAGGGGCACGTCGGATGAAAACGGCAGAGGCTGGTATTGAAGAATTACAAAAGTCTGTCGATACATTGATTGTTATTCCCAATCAAAATCTTTTCCGTATTGCAAATGATAAAACAACATTTGCTGATGCTTTTGCTATGGCGGATCAAGTACTTTATTCTGGTGTTGCTTCCATTACGGATTTGATGATTAAAGAGGGCTTGATTAACCTCGATTTTGCTGATGTTCGTTCTGTTATGCACGAAATGGGTCGGGCCATGATGGGAACGGGTGAGGCATCTGGTGAGGGACGAGCTTTGGCTGCTGCTGAAGCGGCTATTGCGAACCCATTGTTGGATGATACCTCTATGCGTGGCGCACGTGGTTTATTGATTTCTATTACCGGTGGGCGTGATATGACCCTCTTTGAGGTTGATGAAGCTGCTAATCGTATCCGTGAAGAAGTGGATGCTGATGCGAATGTGATCTTTGGGGCCATTGATGATGAGTCATTGGAAGGTGTTATTCGTGTTTCTGTGGTTGCCACCGGTATTGATCGTGAGGTTAGTGATGTGGTTCAGCCCTCTCAGCCTCAGTTCCAAAGACCAACCTCTTCAATGCGCAAGAACGATCCTGGAACGCCACACAGTTCTTTTCATGTGCAGTCACCGCCTTTGCGTTCTGAATCAATGGTAGAAGTCATCGAATCACTTGAAATAGAAAAGAGTAAGCCAACAGGAGAACAGTTTCGTCCCAAAAGTCAAATTTTTGCACAGCCTGCAGAAGCAATGATGACACGAAATGCGACAAAAGCTGTTGCTTATGGTTCAAATGTTGGGCAAGATCAGGTATCAAATGCTCCACGTATGCAAGGAAGTCGTATTTCTCAACAAACTATGATGGCTCCTGTGAGCATGGAGGCTACAGCACATGTTCTTGATGAGATGACAGGGGTTGTAAAGCAAAAAGAAAAGCTAGTGCAACCAAAACAAACGCAACAGATCCAAGCGCGCGCTCCAATGCGGATGCCTGAGTTAAAGGATTTTCCTCCTGTTGCTCATGGACAGAGACAAAGAACATCTGTGACTGATCAAGGTCCTCGTAATCTTTGGCAGCGTTTGAAACAGAGCTTGACACATCGTGAAGATGAAGAGCCAGAAGCAAGGTTGGAACCTGCTGTGAGATCGTCACAGCAGCAAGAGTCTTCTCTTTACAATAAAAATTCTCAGGCGCTTTCTCAAGATGCTTCTGTTTATGTTCCACGCCGTTCTGGTGAATTGCATCCTCAGGTTCCACAAGATCAGCGGACTTTTATCAGTGAAGAAGATCAGTTAGAAATACCGGCGTTTTTACGTCGTCAGGCAAATTAATTGGTAAAAAATGAGGTAAAGTAAGAAATTTTATGCCCTCTTTGGCGATGAGTCAGAAGTTATAAAGTAAAATATACTGTTATTTTAGATAAAATACTTTGTTTTTTAAAAACCGCTTATAATAAGCGGTTTTTTTTTATTATTTACTATGAATATTTTTTTTATAGTTTTATAAATTTTGTTAAAATATGTAAAAGAAAAGCAATAAAATAATATGATGAATTTGGTGCCAAAATATCAGTCTACTCTTAAAAAAGCAGTAACATTTAAGGGGATTGGCGTTCACAGTGGCTGTTTGTCGGAGATAAAAGTTTGTCCAGCCGATGTTGGATGTGGTATTCTTTTTAAGCGTCGTGGACTAGACGGTACAGAGAAAATATTTCAAGCCCATGCATCGCAAATGGGAGAAACTGAGTTATCAACGGTGCTTGGAGATGGAGAAGTAAGGGTTGAAACAATTGAACATTTGATGGCAGCTATTGCTGCTTATAATTTAGATAATCTTGTTATTGAAGTGTCGCATAATGAGATCCCTATTTTAGATGGTTCTGCATGGCAATATTGCCAAGCTTTTGAAGATGTTGGCATTGTCCAGCAAAATGCATACCGCTCTTATTTCATGATAAAAAAGCCGTTACGGGTTGAAGACGCTCATGGTTTTGCAGAGCTTTTGCCATTTGATGGGCGCCGTTTTGATATAACGATTTCTTTTCCTTCTTCTGCCATTGGGAGGCAACATTTCAGTTTTGATCTTACCACACGAGGGTTTCGAGATGATTTGTCACGTGCACGCACTTTTGGTTTTATCAAAGACGTGGAAAAATTACGGCTTTCTGGAAAGGCGAGAGGCGCTTCTTTAGAAAATTCTCTTGTTATCGGTTTTGATGACAGAATTTTAAATCCCGATGGTCCTTATTGGGAAAATGAATGTGTCCGGCACAAAATGCTTGATGCGATTGGTGATACTGCTTTACTTGGGGGTCCTTTTATTGGATTATTTCGTTCTTACTGTAGTGGACATAGAATTAATGCAAAGTTAGTGCAAGCTGTTTTGGCAGACGAATCATATTACGAAAAAAGCTCTTTAGAGGAAGAATAAAAGAAAATTGACAAGACTTTTTTATCGTTTATTTGATTTTTAAGGGGATGATTGACCTAAACTGCTAAATTGGTTATGTGCATTTTAAAGTGATATGGTATAAAGGCTTTTAATAAATTATTTTTGCTGCAAAGGTGGTATTCTGTGGAGGCCGGAAAAACTATGAAAAAATCTCATGTGTGCATTAGAAATATGGTATATAGAAAATCTAACATTGTACGCAAGATATTAGGGGTGGTTCTTTTGGGAAGCACCTGTATGTTAGCGGGATGTCTCTTTAAAGAGAAAAATACCCTTGATCCATCTGCTTATGTTTTGAAAATAGATCCACCAGATGTTCTCTATAATCAGGGGCTTGCGAGCCTTGAGAGTGGGCGGCTTGGAGACGCTGCAAAAAAGTTTTTGAAGATTGAAAAACAGTATGCTTATACAGACTGGGGACGTAAATCTTTAGTCATGGGTGCTTTTACAAATTATCGCCTTGGGAAATATGATGATTCAATTAGTATGGCTCAACGCTATATTACTCTTTATCCAGGGTCTAGTGACTCAGCTTATGCGTACTATATTATTGGTCTTTCTTCTTTTCGCCGGATTCCTGATGTTACGCGTGATCAACGGGATACGAAACGCGCTATTGCTGCGATGCAGCTTCTTATAGAGCGTTATCCAAATTCTGAATATGTCAAGGATGCTAAGGATAAAATACGTTTCGGGCGTGAACAGCTGGCTGGTAAAGAAATGCAGATTGGCCGTTATTATGAAGAAGGGCGGCGCTATCTTGCTGCAAGTAGACGGTTTCGTACCGTCGTTGAAGAGTATTCCGATACAAATCAAATTGAAGAAGCGCTTTTCCGCTTAACGGAAGTTAATCTGGCGCTTGGTTTAACGGCGGAAGCACAGACGGCAGCAGCTATTCTAGGGCGTAATTATCCCAAAAGTCAGTGGTATAAATTTTCTTATAATCTCTTGCAGAAGAATAAAATATCGCCACATGAGCATAAATCTTCTTGGATCTCAAATGCTTTAGGTGGTGATAAGAAGAGGGCACGTTGATTCTCTCATGCTGGTACAGCTTTCGATTCATAATATTGTTTTGATCGAAACGCTCGATATTCATTTTACGGCGGGGTTAACGGTTTTAACTGGAGAAACAGGGGCAGGAAAATCTATTTTGCTTGATGCTTTGTCGCTTGCTCTTGGGGGACGGGGTGATGCTTCGCTTGTGCGTCATGGTATTGATCGTGGGCAGGTCACCGCTGTTTTTGATGTTCCTCTTTCACATCCAGCACGTCAGCTTATTCGTGAGAATGGTCTTGATGATGAGGGGGATATTATTTTACGGCGTGTGCAATCAAGTGATGGACGCAGTCGTGTCTTTATCAATGATCAGGTGGCGAGTGTTTCTTTAATGCGGAGTGTTGGCCGTCACTTGGTTGAAATCCATGGACAGCATGATGATCGTGCGCTTGTTGATGTTGCTACACATCGCCAATTATTAGATGTCTTTGGTGGGCTTGACGGTGAAGTAGAAAATTTACGTCAATGTTATCGGGTATGGCATGAATGTGAAGAGCGTTTGCAACAACAGCGTCTTAAAGTAGAGAATGCAACACGCGAAATGGATTATCTTCGTGCGTGTGTAGAAGAGCTTGAAAAACTTGATTTTCAAGTTGGTGAAGAAGATGCTCTTTCTTTGCGTCGTGCTGATATGCTTAAGTTAGAAAAAATAGCGACGGATATTAAAGAAGCGGATGATCTTTTAAGTGGTCAAAAATCGCCAATTCCGGTGTTATCTAATTTGGTAAGGCGTTTGGAGCGGAAAATTCCTGAGGCAGAAGAGCTCATTACACCAGTGGTGAAATCTCTTGATGAGGCATTGTGTGCACTTGCAACAGCACAAGAAGGCATTGAGACAGCAATACGTGCATTGGATTTTGAACCTGATGAATTGGAACGGATAGAAGAACGTCTTTTTACCCTTCGCGGTTTTGCGCGTAAATATCAAGTTTCTGCGGATGAATTGGTTCAGTTACGCGATAAAATGGATGCTGAACTTACTGATTTTGAAGAGGCTCAGAACACGTTAATGCGTTTTGAAGATGAGGCAAGAGAGGCACAGAAAAATTATGATACATTGGCACAAACTTTAACAATAAAACGTCAAGAGACAGCAAAGCATTTATCTGAAAGTGTTATGGCTGAGTTGCCAGCATTGAAATTAGAAAAGGCAGAATTTATTGTTGAAATGCAGACTGATGTTGAAAAACGAAGTGCAGAGGGGTGTGATCGTATTGAATATTGGGTGCGGACCAATCCTGGAACACGGGCTGGACCCATGCTGAGTGTTGCTTCTGGTGGTGAATTGTCTCGTTTTTTATTGGCATTAAAGGTTGTGTTGTCTGATCGCGGATCAGCTCCCACGTTGGTTTTTGATGAAATTGATACAGGTGCTGGGGGCGCTGTTGCGGCCGCTATTGGGCAACGGTTGCAACGTTTGTCAGAAAAGATTCAGGTTTTTGCTATTACGCATGCACCCCAAGTTGCGTCAAAAGCGCATAGTCATTTTCTTATTTCAAAGATTGAGAGTCATGATAAAGGGCGCTTTATGACTGTTCTTCATAAAATGGAAGAGCATGAGCGTGCAGAAGAAATTGCTCGTATGTTGGCAGGAGAACAGATTACTGAGGAGGCACGAGCTGCTGCTCAAAAGCTTCTTGCATAAAAATTCAGTGAGTTAACGATAAAAATATCGCTTATTAATTATTTTACTGACAAGCGTGTGTTCATTTGAGTTCACTTTATAATTAAAGAGTTGAGATTTTTATGACTATAGCCCATCATTTGGAATAGATTTTATGAACAAGGACGGAATTAAAAACCTCACTGCTCTTGAAGCAGAAAGTGAATTAGAGTGGTTAGCAAAAGAGATTGCACGTCATGATGTGCTTTATAATCGTGATGATCAACCTGAAATTTCTGATGCAGAATATGATGCTCTTCGCCGGCGTAACGCAGAAATTGAAGCTCTCTTTCCTGAACTCATTCGTATAGATTCTCCTTCACATAAAATTGGAGCACCGGTTTCGGAGAAGTTTGAAAAATCTGTTCATACACAACCGATGCTTTCCCTTGATAATGCGTTTAGCTTTGAAGATGTTACTGAATTTGTGGAACGTGTGCGTCGTTTTTTACGGTTTTCAGAAACACAAATATTAGAAATAACTGCGGAGCCAAAAATTGATGGTTTATCGTTGTCTTTGCGCTATGAAAAGGGGCGGCTTGTATGTGCCGCAACGCGGGGTGATGGAGCTGTTGGTGAAAATGTGACAGCGAATGCACGAACAATTGCTGATATTCCAAAAGTTTTGCAAGGCAAATTTCCTGATATTCTTGAAGTTCGCGGTGAAGTTTATATGGGGCGGGAGGATTTCCAAGCGCTTAATATCAGTCAGCAAGAGAAGGGTAAGTTAATCTTTGCCAACCCTCGAAATGCTGCGGCTGGATCACTGCGTCAACTGGATTCACGGATAACTGCTAGCAGAAAGCTGCGATTTTTTGCTTATGGTTGTGGTGAGGTGAGCGAAATATTTGCAGAAAGCCAAATGGAGATGATAAAAAATCTCGAAGAATATGGCTTTATTATCAATCCATTAACAAAAGTTTTTAAGACAGTAGAAGAAATTATTTCCTATTATCATGATATCGAAGAACGCCGTTATTCTTTAAACTATGATATTGATGGCATTGTTTATAAGGTTAATGATTTGATGCTCCAAAAGCGTTTGGGATTTGTTTCTCGTTCGCCGCGTTGGGCTATCGCACATAAATTTCCAGCAGAAAAAGCGATGGCGCTTTTGGAAGCTATTGATATTCAAGTGGGGCGCACGGGAGCATTAACACCTGTTGCGCGTCTTACGCCTATTACTGTTGGTGGGGTGGTGGTGACCAATGCTAGTTTGCATAATGAGGATTATATTAAAGGAATTGGTCATAAAGGAGAGCTCATTCGTGAGGGGCGCGATATTCGTATCGGCGATACGGTGATTATACAACGTGCTGGCGATGTAATTCCTCAAGTTGTTGATATCGTTGTGGAAAAACGTAAAAAAGATTCTTCTGCTTTTGTTTTTCCTCACCTTTGTCCTGCTTGTGGCAGTCATGCTGTTCGTGAAGCAGGAGAAGCAGTGCGTCGTTGTACTGGGGGGCTTATTTGTCCTGCACAAGCGATTGAGCGTATTCGTCATTTTGTTGCACGCAATGCTTTTGATATTGAGGGCTTGGGTAAAAAACAGGTGGAGTTTTTCTTTCATATTCAAGAAGAAACGCTTCGGATTCATACACCTGCTGATATTTTTACTTTAGAACGACGCCAAGAAAACTCGTTGGTACGTTTGGAAAATATGGAGGGTTTTGGTGCTGTTTCAGTGCGCAAACTTTACGATGCCATTAATGCACGCCGCAAAATTCCTCTCAGTCGTTTTTTATTTGCGTTGGGGATTCGTCATGTTGGAGAGGTCAATGCACGCCGGCTTGCACGCGCTTATCAAACTTATACAGCTTTTGAAACTGCGGCGATGGAAGCACTTATGCCATGTGAAAAGGAAAATAAAGAAGGCAATGAAGTTTGGATGGAACTTACCAATATCGAAGGGATTGGACCACAGGTAGGCAGTGCAATTGTTGATTTTTATCAAGAAGCGCATAATCGTGAGGTTTTGGCTGTTTTGCTTGAAGAAGTGACTCCTCTCGATGAGGAGGCTGTTTTGACAGCATCTTCATCGTTAGCGGGAAAGATCATAGTTTTTACAGGAACTTTGACGCGTATGTCTCGCGATGAAGCAAAAGCATTGGCAGAGCGATTAGGGGCAAAGACTTCCGGTTCACTTTCTAAAAAAACAGATCTTCTTGTTGCAGGGCCTGGAGCGGGATCAAAATTGACTAAAGCTGGGGAGTTAGGTGTTGAGATTATCGATGAAGAGGCTTGGCTACAGCTGATTGAGGGACATTATGGTTAAGAGGGATGATTTCTCAAGCATGATGGATATGCTCGTCTTTTACTTTTCCTCATCAGAGGCAATTTACTGATATTGAAAGTCAATTTATACTTATTTTTTAATGCTGTAAGATATTGTTTTATTAAGATAATAAGGAATTTTAATATTTCCTTACGTTCAGTGCATATTTTTGCTTGGAAAAAGGGCAGGGATGTTCTTGTTGGAAGCTTTAAGAGATATTTGTGTTTTTCACTTAAAGAGGCATAGTTGCTTCTTTTATCCATTCTTTCTCTTCTTCATTTAAATAAGATTCATTCATCTGATAAACACGCGCGTGGTAATTATTGAGCCATTGTCGCTCTTCTTGTGTTAAAAGCTCTGGAAGAATGAGTCTTCGATCAATGGGGCAATGGGTGAGCGTTTCAAAGGAAAGCATTTCTTTCTCGCCACCAGCAGTTTTTTGTGCTGGGTTCACAATGAGTAAATTTTCAAGACGAATACCAAAAGCACCTTCGCGATAATATCCAGGTTCATTTGAAACAATCATTCCAGGAATCAATTCTTGGCAGCCTTTGCGCGAAATATTTTGTGGTCCTTCATGAACAGAAAGATAAGAACCAACGCCATGACCCGTACCATGGGCATAATCACAACCGGCTTTCCACAAAGCAATGCGTGCTAGAACATCAATGTCTTGTCCGCGTGTTCCTTTTGGAAAACATGCGGTTGAAAGAGCAATCATGCCTTTAAGGACGAGAGTAAAACAGCGTTTTTCTTCTTCTCCAATATTCCCAATTGCTACTGTGCGTGTGACATCTGTGGTGCCATCACGGTATTGTCCACCTGAATCCACAAGATAAAGTTCACCAGCCTTGAGTGGTTTATTGGTTTCATTTGTTACACGGTAATGGATAATAGCTCCATTTGCGCCTGCTGCTGAGATCGTATCAAAAGAGAGATCTTCAAGTTTTTTTCCCATGCCTTTTGCTGTATTTATGCGAAATTCTTCTAATTTCTGAGCAGCAGAAATTTCATTTATTGTGCCTGGTGTTTGTTTGTCTAACCAAGCAAAAAAACGGGTAAGAGCAACACCATCGCACAGATGAGCTCTGCGCGCCCCTTCTTGTTCTGTGTCATTTTTAATGGCTCGGGGTAGAGCTGCAGGATCGGTCAGTGTGATGAAAGATTTGCCACTTTCTTCAAGGACAGTGTGTAACTTTTCACATGTTAACTGTGGATCTAAAGCAAAAATCACGCCTTTTTGGCTATAATCTTTAATCTTGGCAATAAGCTGTTCTGGTTCATATAATTTTGTATAACGTTCCAGATATTGTTTTTGTTCTTCACCAAGCTTTTTGCTATCAATGAATAAGGCTGGTATTTCGTTTATGGGTACTAGGGCAAAACAAAGAGAAAAAGGTGTGTTGGAAACATCATTGCCACGGATATTGAACATCCATGCAATAGAGGAGGGATCTGTAAAAATAAAAGCATCTGCACTGGCTTGTTGTATGGTTTTGCGAATTAAAGAGAGCTTTTCATCGCTATCCCATCCTGCATATTGGAGAGGATGAATCGATAAGGCAGATTGTGGTGATGGTGGTTGATCATGCCAAATAAGATCAATAGGATTTTGTTGGACTGCTATAAGCTTTCCACCTGTTTTTATCTCTAAGGATTTTTTCAGTGTATCTGTAGCGGCAATGGTGTGGAGCCATGGATCAAAGCCAATAGAAAGTTGTGTTCCATTTTTTTCAAGCCATTGTGAGGGGGGGCACGTTACGAGATCTTCATATTCAAAAATATGAGGATTAGTTTGTTGGCGAACTTGGAGTTTATAGCGTCCATCAGTAAAGATAATAGCTTTATTTTTTAAAATGAGAGCGATCCCTGCAGAACCCGTAAAGCTAGTGAGCCAGCTTAAGCGTTGAGCATGGGGGGGAACATATTCTCCTTGATGTTCATCGCTACGGGGAACAAGAAAACCATCGAGCCCAAGACGATCGAGTTCTTTACGAAGAGAGGAAATGCGCTCGAGAGCATGGGCGGGATTTGTTGTTGCTTCAAAAGATTGATACATAACAACGTCCTTTTCATTTATTTAAGATGTATCGTAACCCATCCTTGACGGTGGTATGTTTCAAGATGTTTGAGTCCCTGTTTTACATAAGATTCCAATACAAGATCATGTTGTTCTTCAAGAATTCCAGAAAGTACAAGTGATCCACCTTTTTGAAGGACTTGAATCATTTCTGGAGCAAGTTCAATAAGCGGATTAGCAAGGATATTGGCAATGATGAGGTCAAAGGGCGCACGTGATGCAATCTCATCATGGGCAAAACCTGTTGCTGTAATTGCTGTAATATATTGTTCTACGCCATTGAGTGCGATATTGTGTTGTGCAACTTTAATAGCAATGGGATCAATATCAGATGCAAGTATAGCAATAGGTTTGAGCTTTGCCATGCCAATGGCTAAGACGCCGCTGCCAGTTCCAAGATCAAGGGCATTTTGTGGATTTTCGTGTTGCATTATTTTGGCAATCATTTCTAAACAACCGGCAGTTGTTCCATGATGTCCAGTGCCAAAAGCTTGATTTGCATCAATTTCAATGGGAAAAACACCTTGTGGAATATTGTTACGGTTATGGCTTCCATGAAGGAAAAAAGGACCAGCATGTATAGGTTGTAATCCTTCTAGACTTTTTTGTACCCAATCAATATTGGGTAAAACTTCCCTATTAATTTTATCAGAATCTATGGAAAGAATGTCTGCAAAACGTTTCGAAACACGCTCTTGATTATCTTGGTCTACATAGAGTGAAATTTCATAGATGGCGTTTTTTTCATCTATCTCTGTAAGAGCCAAAGGATATCCTTCTTCGTCAAAAGCTGTTTCTATAAGCATATAAAACCGCTCTGCTTCACTTTTAGAAGCAGTATAATACAGACGAATTTGCTGTGACATCTTGTTCTTTCTTTATAATCAGCTTTTTATTTAATTTGAGACAAGTTTTTTAAGTCGCTCAATGGCGATTTGGTCTTTTAATTCATCATCGTCCTCGTTGGGTTGATAACGGATAACACCTGCTAACTTTCCGCCTTTTTTAAGTAAAAAAATTGCTGCCGTATGGTCGTAAGTATAGTTTCCATCTGTCCCAGGCACTTTTTCAGCAACGATGTTGAAAGAATTGATCATTTTATGAACTTTTTCAGGATTTCCGCTAATGCCAATAATTTTATTGGAAAAATTACTGAGATACTCATGAAGGACTTCAGGGGTGTCACGTTCAGGGTCAACAGTTACAAACCATTTTCCTAATTTATCACTCTCGGGACCAAGGGCTGTAAGCCATCGATCAAGGTTCATTAATGTCGTAGGACAGATTTCAGGGCACATCGTAAAACCGAAGAAAATAATTGAAGGTTTACTGCGAATATCAGCTTGCGTAACAGTTTGTCCATTTGAATCGGTGAGAGTAAAGTCATCACCTAAAGGCTTATTGATCAATGTATCATAAATAAAAATTCCCGTAAGAAATATAACTGTTAGTCCTAAGATGCGGATTACATTTTTCATCGCTTGTCTTTCTTAAAAGTGTCAAAAAAATCTAGCATTGGTTGGTTTGTTTTGCAATGCTTGTTTCACGGTTGATTTTATGGGTTTGCTTGGTATGTCTTTTCATATCTTTTGATGAAACAATTGATGGAAGGTAATATGAATATTGACAACGATCTTCGATTCCATGAAAGTAAACCGCGCATTCACACAACGGCACGGTTGCATGGTTGTAAATTAGGGCGCTATGTGGAAATTAATGAGCGAGTAATTTTGCGAGATGTGACCGTTGGGAATTTTTCTTATTTAGAACGTAACAGTGAGGCTATTTATAGCGATATTGGTCGTTTTTGTTCGATTGCATCTCATGTACGGATGAATGCGTTGGAGCATCCCATGGAGCGCGTTTCAACGCATAAAATAACCTATCGTCCAAACGAATATTTTCGTTATAGAACACTCGATTGTTCTTTTCGCGAAAAGCGTTGTGCAAAACGTGTTATCATTGGGCATGATGTGTGGATTGGGCATGGAGCTGTTATTATGCCTGGGGTAACAGTTGGACATGGTGCAATTATTGGAGCTAATGCTGTTATAACAAAAGATGTTATGCCTTATGCGATTGTTGTTGGGGTTCCAGCTCAACAATTGCGGATGCGTTTTCCCGATCATGTGATAGAAGATCTTTTAGTTATGGCTTGGTGGGATTGGCCACTTGATAAAATTTACAATGCATTGCCTGATATGCAAAGCCTCCCCATTGAAGCTTTTGTTCGCAAATGGAAACGACATTCAGAATAAAATAAAGAGGTCTTTTGAAAAAATGGGTTGTGATTTTCTTTCGTTAAGCTTTGTCTACAAAATTATCCAAGACACGCTTTTCTCCAGCTTTTTCAAACATTATTGTCAATTTATGATCATCTATCGCTGTAATACGACCATAACCAAATTTTATGTGAAAAATTCGATCATTGACAGAAAAATCTGATGGTGCGTGAGAGATTGATTGAGCAATAATTTTCCCTTCAATATTTTTGTTTTTTTGTGCACGCTTTTGTCTTGGTGTTGCATAGTCATTATAAAAGCAATTGTGATGTTGAAAGGAGGATTTTCCATAACCACCATAAGATGTTTCCATGGCTATGACTTCTATATGTTCTGCTGGTAGTTCATCTAGAAAACGGGAGGGAAGAGCAGATTGCCAAAGCCCGTGAACTCTTCGGTTGGATACAAACCATATATGCAGATATTTTTTTGCTCTTGTAAGCCCCACATAAGCAAGACGTCGTTCTTCTTCTAATCCTGAACGTCCACCTTCATCTAATGAGCGCTGATGGGGAAAGAGGCCTTCTTCCCAACCTGGAAGAAAAACGGTTTCAAATTCAAGCCCTTTGGCTGAATGAAGTGTCATGATGTTGACGGCATCCATGTTCTCATTATTTTCCGTTTCCATCACCAGTGCAACATGTTCTAAAAAGCTTTGAAGATTTTCAAATTGTTCCATGGAACGGATCATTTCTTTAAGGTTCTCTAATCGTGTGGGAGCCTCTGGTGAGCGATCTTCTAACCACATGGTTGTGTAGCCGGAATCATCAAGAATGATCTCGGCAAGTTCTCTGTGGGGGGTGTCTTGCAGCATATTTTGCCAGCGGCGGAAGTTTTCAATAAGGTTTCGTAAAGCACTGCGTGCCTTAGGCTTTAGCTCGTCTGTTTCAATGATGTCAGCGGCCGCAGAAAAGAGAGAAACAGCACGTGCTCGCGCACTCTCATAAAGAATGCGTAAGCTTGTGTCGCCTATGCTGCGTTTAGGGGTATTGATAATACGCTCAAAAGCTAAATCATCAGAGGGTTGGACAACAACGCGTAAATAAGCCATGGCATCACGTATTTCCATTCGTTCATAAAAACGGGGACCACCAATGACGCGATAGTTAAGACCAAGCGTTACAAAGCGATCTTCAAATTCACGCATTTGAAATGATGCGCGTACCAAGATAGCCATATGATTTAAGGCATGACCGTTTAGTTTAGCCCGTTCGATTTCTTCTCCGATGGCTCGCGCTTCTTCTGCTGAATCCCATGCTGAATGAATTTTTACTTTTTCTTCCTCACTCTTTATGTGAGCAGAAAAAAGAACTTTGCCCAGTCTTTCTTCATTATGAGCAATCAGATAAGAGGCGGCTTTAAGAATATGAGATGTTGAGCGATAATTGCGTTCTAGACGAATAATTTTGGCAGAAGGAAAATCTTTTTCAAATCGTAATATGTTCTCGACTTTTGCACCACGCCATCCATAAATGGATTGATCATCATCACCAACACAACAAAGATTAACATGATGACCTTGAGGATGTTGCGCCAAAAGGCGAAGCCAAAGATATTGTGCTGTATTTGTATCTTGATATTCATCGACAAGAATATAGCGAAATTGAGAATGATATTCGCGAAGAATATCTGGATTGTGTTGGAAGATAGAGATAGAGTGAAGCAGAAGATCGCCAAAATCACAAGCATTAAGATCTTTTAATCGATTTTGATAACTGTGATAAAGGTCGCGTCCCATGCCATTGCCAAAGGAATGCGCATCACTTTGTGAGAGATGCTCTGGTGAAAGCCCTTGATTTTTCCAAGAATCAATCATCATGGCAAGGTTTCGTGCGGGCCAGCGCTTGTCATCTAATCCTTCAGCTTGAATAAGCTGTTTTAAAAGTCGGAGAACATCATCGCTATCGAGAATTGTAAAATTTCTTTTTAAATCAACAAGCTCTGCGTGGCGGCGTAAAATTTTAGCACCAGTAGAATGAAAAGTTCCAAGCCAAGGCATTCCTTCGACCACTTCACCAATGAGTTCACCAATACGTGTTTTCATTTCACGGGCTGCTTTGTTGGTGAAAGTGACAGCAAGTATTTGTTGAGGAGAGGCAAGTCCAGAGCGCAGAATGTGAGAAATACGGGTTGTTAAAACGCGTGTCTTTCCAGTACCAGCACCTGCAAGGACTAAAAGAGGCCCCTCCGTATTCATAACAGCTTGTTGCTGTTCTGGATTGAGCTGTTCTAAATAGTCTGTGTTATATGATTTTTTTTCATTTAGAATATGGGAAGAAATCCCAGAGTTTTTCTCATCATGGGCTGGGGGGGCATCTTCGTCAAAGAAAGGTATGTGATCGGAAAAATTATTCATTATACCTTTTTTGTAATCTTTTTTTCATTAAAGTGCTAGATTTAAAAAACTTTTCTTTTAAAGGCTACAACAGTCTTAAATTGAACGAGAGATGTTAAAAGCAAATATTAAAGACGTTGAGTAAGAATACTTTGAAGGGCGTAAACGCGCAACGAGGCTGAAAGATTGACTTGTTGTGGTCTTTGGCTATCAATATCAGTGATAATAAAGGCTAAAGATTGTCCTTTTTTGCGGGCTATATCTTTGAGGATATCTAAAAATGGCGGTTCTAAAGAGACACTGGTTGCATGTCCATCAACGCGAACAGATATCTTTTGCGGAATGACTTTTGACCAATCAATAAAATTACTTTTGTTCATTTTTCCCCTTTACTCGTCGTTTCGTAAACGATTTTGATCAAGAAATTTTTGCGTTTTGAAAGATTTTTGTTGCTCGAAAAGTTTTTCAGTTTTTGTTCGTCCAAAACGATAACGATTTTCCGCAGCATGAAGAGCTTTTTCTGCACGCTTTTTTTGTTTTCGAAATTGGCGAAGATTTATCGGTTCAGTCATAAGAAAAATTATTTTTTCCGAAAAGAATCTAAAGAGACAACATCAGCACTTTGTTTTGTATCGTTATTGGAGGGTTCTTTATTGGTACTGAGATTTTGTTCTTTTGTGAGCGTATTTTCTTTTTTTTGTTTGTTTGATGGAGCGATGGGCGTAGAAGAGGTATTTTCTGAATTTTCACTTTCTACAGCGGGAAGTTTTGAGGGCAGATCAAATGCTGCTTCAAATGTTGCTACAGGATCGTAAAAGACTTGAATGGAAGTAAAAGGAATCACGAGTCTTTCGGTAATTTCTCTGAAAGAGAGGGTCACTTCGAAGGCTGTTTCTGAAACACTGAGATCTCTAAACTGATGTTGCAAGACAATCGTCATTTGCTCAGGATAGCGATTTTTTAGCCGAGGAGAAATTTTAACGCCTGGGGCATTTGTAAAAAAAGTTATAAAAAAATGATGATTTCCCGGAAGTCCTGCTTTAGCAACTTCCGATAAAACTTTACGGATAACTCCACGAAGCGCATCCTGAACGAGAATATCGTAACGGATTTGATCTTTAACCATCGAAGTTTATTCCTTTTATTTCACGTAGCAGAATGGGTCGTATTGATGTGTTAATATTGTGTAATAGAATATATTTAAAAACCAGAAATATTTTGTCTACGAGGTACCTCATTGAATCAAAAAAATAAGAAAAATAATGTCTGATAATGCTTAAAAGATCAATCAATAACATTTTAAAAAGTGAAGGCTTCTGTTGCCAGGTGCCTTCCAACCCCGCTTAAACCTGCGACGGTTTAAGAGTCAATTTGAAACATTCGCACCACCTTAGGCGGCGAGACGTGCTTCCGCATAGTTGTCATTTGCAACTACTCATTTAGCCCGATAACGGTGGTACAATGCCGAGTAAAAGAGCGATCTTTACACCCTTGTCGATCCTATTTCGCCCCCACCAAAATATAATTTTGGTTGTTTATATTTTGGTGGAGGCGCCGGGTACCGCCCCCGGGTCCAATAGGTTTATTTCACCGTCCATTTATTACCATAGCTGGAAAGCCAGCTCTCTAAATATAGATGAAGAATAGTCTTAGGAAAAGGGGGGTTGTTAATATTTTTAATCCTCTAATTATTTATGGAGCTATATGATGCGGCTATAAAAGTATAGCCGCTCATTTTTGAAGAGGAGATGATGCAAAATGACAAATAATCTAGCAGATATTAAAGTATATGATTCAAACCCTGATGCAGCAGCAGTCGAACGACTTAGTCAGCGTTTAGCTTTGGTGATGAAAAAGCAGGATGCAGCGCTTGTTGCAACATCGGATCCAAAAGAGTTAGAACGTGTTGAAAAATGGGTTCAAGATGTTTTAGAAGCTGATGAGCAGAGTGCTAAAATGGCTGTTTCAAAAGTTGCTCAGATGATGGCTGGAGAACGCAGAAAAAGTCGTGTAACTTTTTATTATTTAGTCGCTAAGCAACTCAATGCACTTGATAAAATTTAAACAATATTAAATTTGTGATAATGATAAAAAGCCCAATTTTTTGGGCTTTTGCGTTTATAGAGGGCGTTAACGTTTTTCATCGTCTTGGAGGTATCCTCCTTTACGCATACTCGGAACAAAGAGAAGCGCAATGAAAGCCATGATCATCACGATGGTTATGTAAAAATAAAAGAGTGATTCATATCCAGCTTTTTTTAATCCAAACGCGACGTATTCAGCAGAACCACCAAATAAGGCATTGCCAATAGCATGAGAGATGCTAACGCCTAATGCACGTATGGAAGAGGGAAACATGGCTGATTTTACGACACCAGAGATGGATGTATACATGCTCATAATAAAGAGCAAACCAATAATAACAGATAAGGCAACCCATATACTATGGGTATTCCCGATTATCCAGAGCCCAGGAAATGTAAAGATGGCAGAAAGTATACTCCAAATGATGAGTAAAGTTTTTGTTCCAATTTTATCGGCAATGATGCCCGCTATGGGTTGGAACAAGATGAAAATAAACAGTACAGCTGTCATAATCGTTGTTGCGGTATGTTTATCAAAGCCAGTGGTGGTGATCAGATATTTCTGCATATAAGTCGTAAAGGTATAAAATGTGAGTGATCCTCCTGATGCAAAGCAGGCAATCACGACAACGGCTTTTGTATGTTTGGTGAGAAGTTCCTTAAGACTTCCAGAGTGTTTGTGAGAGCGGCTTTCTTTCGTGGTTGTTTCGTGGAGCGAACGACGTAGATAAATTGCAATGAGCGCTCCAAATCCGCCAATCACAAAAGGAATACGCCATCCCCATGTTTTTAACTGATCTTCAGAGAGATAAGAGGCTAAAATAAATATAATAAAACTGGCAAGAAGCTGACCTGTAATAAGGGTGGCTGATTGAAAAGAAGCAAAAAGTCCACGATGCTTTTTAAGGGCAACTTCACTCATATAAGTGGCTGCTGTACCATATTCGCCACCTGCTGAAAGTCCTTGCATCATCCGAGCTAAAAGTAAAAGGATTGCTGATGTTATTCCCAAGGTTTTATAGGTGGGAAGTATGGCAATGAAAAAAGAGCCTCCACACATCATAAAAATGGATACAAGCATCGAGAATCTACGTCCATAACGATCAGCGATAAATCCTAAAAACCAAGCTCCAATAGGGCGCATAAGAAAGCCAATAAAAAAGACCCCCGCAGTTTTCAACAGGGGCGTAATCGCATCACCATCTGAAGGAAAAAATTGTGAGGCAAAATAAATTGATGCAAATGAATAAACGTAAAAATCATACCATTCTACGAGATTTCCTGATGCACTTGCTATAATAGCAAAAATACGTTTTCTTGCATCCTGTGATACTGAAGTTGTTCCATTTTTCATGAAATGTTCCCCTTTTAGATTTATAATTTATTTTTTTATTATTAAGTTTGTTTTATAATTTGTCACTAAAATTTAATTGTATCATCATAGTAATTTCTTATGAAAGCTATTTAAGAGAGCCTGTTTGTATATAGGCTTGTGCCTTTTGAGGGCGTTATTGCGTTGTAGGATAAAGTGCATCACAGCGTATGTAAGGGGGAAGGGGGCATTGAAAAGAAGATTTAAGCGGGATGAAGTGTTGGTAAAAAGAGTGCTTAAATAACAGGTTTAAGGATTTCCTATAGGATATTTGAACAGTGCAAAGAAGTTGTGTAATTTTTTATGATCTTGTCGCTTCGTGATTAAAGATCTTTGAAAAATCTCAATAATATAGATTTATAGATGCTCCACCTTGTGCAAGAAGCATAAGAGTTTTTCCTGTATGGTAAACGGTCGAAAATGAATTGTTTTATGTTTGTTGTTTTTTTTAAAGACTTTATAACATTCATAAAAAGCCCAAGTCTTTGGGCTTTTTATTTGTGTGTAAAATTTAATGCATCTCATCATCTTTCAGATATCCCCCCTTGTCTATATCTGGCATTAAAAGAATTGAGATAAGTGCAATAATCATCATGCCAATTATGTAAAAAAAGAAAACAGATTCGTATCCCATATTTTTTAATCCAAGTGCTACATATTCCGCAGAACCACCAAACAGTGCATTTCCAATGGCAAAAGCAAGTCCAACACCGATTGCTCGGATTGAAGCAGGAAACAATTCTGCTTTGATGATACCAGCAATGGAGGTGTAGAGACTCATAATACACAGCATTCCGATAATGATTAATAGCGCAGCCCATGCATTGTGAGCATTGCCAATCATTTTAAGGACAGGAATTGTGCAGATAATGGATAAGGCACTCCAGCTAATGAGCAAAATCCTTGTGCCAATTTTATCGGCTAGAGAACCAACGAGGGGTTGAAGTAACACAAAAATGAAGAGTGCGGCAGTCATTATTGTCGTCGCAGTGTGTTTATCAAATCCGGTGGTGGTGATCAGATATTTTTGCATGTAAGTGGTGTATGTGTAAAATGTGAGCGATCCTCCCGCTGTAAAGCCAATAACCAAAAAGAAAGCTTTTGTATGATTGCGTAAAAGTTCTCTAATACTTCCAGCATATTGTGTCGAGCGGCTTTCTTTGGTCGTTGTTTCATGGAGCGAACTGCGCAGATACATTGCAACCATTGCTCCAAAGCCACCAATGACAAAAGGAATACGCCAGCCCCATGCTTTTAACTGATCTTCAGTGAAATAAAGTGCTAGAATAAAGATAATGAAACTCGCAAGAAGCTGTCCTGTAATGAGTGTGGCATATTGGAAAGATGCAAAGAATCCGCGATGATTTTTAAGGGCAACCTCACTCATATAAGTTGCTGTTGTACCATATTCACCACCGACGGAAAGTCCTTGAAACATGCGGATTAAAAGCAGCAGGAATGCTGCTGTTATTCCCAAGGTTTCGTAAGTGGGAAGTATGGCAATGAGAAAAGATCCCCCACACATCATAAAAATAGAAATCAGCATGGAGCGTTTGCGTCCATAACGGTCTGCAATGTATCCAAATAACCATGCACCAATAGGGCGCATAAGAAAGCCAATAAAAAATATTCCTGCGGTTTTTAATAGTTGTGTAACGGTATCATTATCTTTAGGAAAAAATTGTGATGCAAAATAAACCGATGCAAAGGAGTAAACATAAAAGTCGTACCATTCTACCAGATTTCCAGATGCACTGGATATGATAGCAAAAATACGTTTCCTTGTATCATGTGGATCTAAAGTTGTTTGGTGATTCATGATGTTTTCCCCTTTTACATTGATAATTTTTCTGCTCGTTAAAGTTGTTGATGATCTGTATCATAAAAACGCAATTGTATCATGATAATTTCTTAGGAAAACACTTTAAGTTCATTTGTTGTATTTTTATTTTTTAAAGAGCTTTTCTTTGTAGATTAAAAATAATAAATAATATTTATGTTAATATAAATAACTAAAGTAAATTTAAATTAAATTATATTATGAGTTATAATTTAATTTATACTTTTGGTAATCAATTAAATATTCTTTTATAGAGGCTAATGGAGAGGTTAAAAACTTACAATGATAAAAGAATGATCTTGCACACTTAAATTTTAGTGCTTTCACGGTAAGATTTTTTCTAGAGTGATTAATGCTGTTTTGGGCTTATAGGTTTGATGTTGTGTCGTAAAATGGCGTTATTGGCTATTACATGTGAGGTTGGTGTGTGGGTAAAAATCTCTTGATGAACTCTCTCAAGTATCAAGGGAATGTGCAATCTTAAGGACTAGAGAATATAGTATAATGATAGCGGCTTGCACTTTTATTAGTATTAAGCGTGAAGAGGGGCGTTCACAATGTTAAGCAACTCTTGAGCCCTTGAATTTTTGAGACGGTTT
This sequence comes from Bartonella sp. B1099, assembly GCF_944801835.1. Taxonomy (GTDB): domain Bacteria; phylum Pseudomonadota; class Alphaproteobacteria; order Rhizobiales; family Rhizobiaceae; genus Bartonella. Next base: position 1,214,636 of record NZ_CALYLN010000001.1, read on the forward strand.
ATAAGAGGCATTTTTAGCTCTTTCTTGTACAGTTTTATCCGCCATGGCTTTTCCTCTACTTGTAATGTGCAAGCGAGAGGTGTTTTGAGTGTTTCAACATAAAAACAAACTTCAAGTGAGAAAATCTTACGCGATGCAGGGTCTTAATTCAAGTTGAAAGATGCTAGATATATCATTTTAAATCAATGTGTTGTGCAATTTTACCCTTTTCAGAGGGCTTTACTGTTATGCTATTTACGGGTGCCGCCGTGAAATGGACTTGAGTATATTGGAGAAATGTATCTTAAAAAAGTGCGAAAGTTCATAACATAATGGATATTTTCTATTTTTCATGGGGGCTTTGTTTTGCATGTAGGGGACCATAAAAGAATGTATTAAACAAAAGCATGAGATAATGTGTCATTTATTATTGATAAAACTTCTTGGAGGGTAATTGTTTGGCTTTGATTTTGATGAGGAATAGAAGTATTAAAATAAATCAAACGTTTTTTGTTTTCAGTAAACTCAATTCAGCTAAAGAAGCCTCTCTTCATAACAGTGTGGAGCCATTTATTTTTTATAAGTGTCCCATGCGGGAGGAGAGAAAATTTCTTCTTTAGCGTGTTTAGAGGGATAAAAATAAAAAATTGTAAGTTTTAAATTCCCGTAGAGAAGATATAAAAAAGCCCAGTATTCTGGGCTTTTTTGTTAGGATCAAAAGTTAATCGATATCATCTCCTTGTAAATATCCTTTTTTACGAGCATCTGGCATTAAGAGAATTGCGATGAAGGCAATGATCATCATGCCGGCTATGTAAAAATGGAATATAGATTCATAGCCGATTTTTTTAAATTCAAGCGCGATAGCTTCAGCAGAGCCACCAAATAGCGCATTAGCAATAGCATAAGAGAGACCAACCCCCATTGCTCGGATTGAAGCGGGAAACATTTCTGCTTTTACGATACCAGAGACGGACGTATAAAAGCTCATAATACAAAGCATGCCAATAATAATGGAGAGAGCAACCCACATATCATTAGTACTTCCAATAACTTTAAGTGCAGGAATTGTAAAAATGATAGATAAGGAACTCCAAATAAGCAGTGAAGCTTTTGTGCCAATTTTATCTGCGAGAGAACCAAAGAGGGGTTGGAGTAGCATAAAAACAAATAGTGCAGCAGTCATTATTGTTGTCGCAGTATGTTTATCAAATCCGGTTGTTGTTATCAGATATTTTTGCATATAAGTCGTACAGGTATAAAATGTCAGCGATCCTCCTGCTGTAAAACCGATAACTAAAAGGAACGCTTTTCCGTGATTGCGTAGAAGTTCTTTAAGGCTACCAGCTTGTTTTTTAGAGCGGCTTTCTTTCGTGGTTGTTTCGTGAAGTGAACGACGCAGATAAATCGCAACAATTGCGCCACATCCACCAATCGCAAAAGGAATACGCCAGCCCCATGCTTTTAATTGATCTTCAGAAAGATAGAGGGCTAGAATAAACATAACCAAACTTGCAAGGAGTTGACCTCCAATGAGCGTGGCATATTGAAACGAGCTAAAGAAACCACGACGTTTTTTAAGAGCAACTTCACTCATATAAGTCGCTGTTGTTCCGTATTCACCGCCGACTGAGAGCCCTTGAAGCATGCGGAGTAAAATGAGAAGAATTGGTGCTACTGCTCCAATCGTTTCATATGTAGGAAGAAGAGCGATGAGAAACGAACCACCACACATCATAAAAACAGAAATCAGCAAAGAGCGTTTACGTCCATAACGATCCGCAATAAATCCAAAGAGCCAACCGCCAATTGGACGCATGAGGAAGCCTATAAAAAAGACGAAGGAAGATTTTAAAAGTTCGGTAACAACATCTCCATTGGAGGGAAAAAACTGTGAGGCAAAATAAATAGATGTAAAAGAATAAACATAAAAGTCATACCATTCCACCAGATTCCCTGATGCACTCGATATGATCGAAAGAACACGTTTTCTTGTATCATGTGGTGCTAAAGATTCTTGTTTTTCCATAGTCAATCCCTTCATTTTACGTTCATCCATCTTTGTTCATTATCCCTCTATGTTATTTTCTTAGAAGCTGTCTATAATATTTTATTTTTTGCATCAAAATTTTAGTCAGATCATGATAATTTCTTGTGTAAGATGTTTTCGGAAAAAGATTTGAATTATGTTTATACGGATTTTATAGTTTTTATTTTCTATAATGAAAAGAATCGGACATAATAGCTCTATGAAATCATATCTTGCTCTTTTATCGCATGTTTTAAATCAGGGTATTGATCGCACAGATCGAACGGGGGTGGGGACGCGATCTATTTTCGGGTATCAGATGCGCTTTGATTTACAAGCAGGATTTCCATTATTGACGACAAAGAAATTACACTTACGTTCAATTATTTATGAGCTTTTATGGTTCCTTAAAGGCGATACAAATATTGCATGGTTAAAGGAGCATGGTGTGTCTATTTGGGACGAATGGGCTGATGAAAAGGGTGATCTTGGTCCTGTTTATGGGTATCAGTGGCGCTCTTGGCCTGCTCCTGATGGACGCCATATTGATCAAATCAGTGATCTGTTGACGATGATTAAAGAGACGCCTCATTCTCGTCGCCTGATTGTATCAGCATGGAATCCCGCATTGATAGAAGAGATGGCTCTGCCACCTTGTCATTGTTTTTTTCAATTTTATATTGCTGAGGGGAAATTATCCTGTCAGCTTTACCAGCGTTCGGCAGATATTTTCTTAGGGGTTCCATTTAATATTGCGTCCTATGCATTGTTAACGATGATGATTGCGCAAGTCAGTCGCCTTAAAGTTGGTGATTTTATTCATACGCTGGGGGACGCGCATCTTTATTCTAATCATTTTGAACAGGCAAAATATCAATTGTCTCGTATACCAAATGCTTTGCCCTATATGCGTATAAATCCAGCGGTAACAGATCTTTTTTCTTTTAAATTTGAGGATTTTGAATTGCTTAATTATGATGCACACCCCCATATTAAAGCGCCGGTAGCAATATGAGGATTTCCATTTGTTTAATTGCTGCTGTTGCAGAAAATGGTGTTATCGGTCGTGAAGGTGCAATGCCGTGGCATTTATCGACAGATTTGCAACGCTTTAAGGCGTTGACGTTGGGTAAGCCTATTATAATGGGGCGAAAAACTTGGGATTCTATCGGGAGACCTTTACCAGGGCGCACAAATATCGTCATTACGCGCGATTGTACCTTCAGTGCTGAAGGGGCTGTTGTTGTGCATTCTTTATCACAGGCATGTTTTCTTGCAACAAATGCTGCTGCTCAAAATGATGTAGAGGAAATTTTTATTATTGGTGGGGGTGAAATTTTTCAACAAGGGATGGGGATTGCTGATAAAATATTCCTTACAGAAGTTTTAGCTTCTATAGATGGTGATTGTTTTTTTCCTATTTTTGATAAAGAAAAGTGGACTATTGTGCAAACACAAGATATTCCAAAAGGGGATAAAGATAGTCATCCGACACGTTTTGTTGTTTATGAGCGGAAATAATTTTTTGTCATATGAAGTGGAAAGGGTTTATCCGTTGTGTAATTGAGATAAGAGGAACCCTATAGGCTTTAAGTGAAGGGTTGGTATTTGAATGAATGGTAGTTAGTTAAAGAGGTGATAATGCCCTGGACAAATCAAAATGGTGGTGGCCCGTGGAGTGGCGATAAAAATAAAAACAGCGGTGATAAAAAAACATCGGCTAAGAATCTTTTTGGTTCTGGTGGCAATAATGGTGGCGGAAATGGCCCCAATCTTGATGATATTTTGCGTAAAGGACAGGATCAGTTTAAACAACTTAGTCGAGGGGGCGTTTTTGTCTTGTTCCTTCTGCTTGCTGTGTTTTTTTTCCTCTATCAGTCACTTTATATTGTTCAACAAAATGAGCAAGCCGTAGAATTACGTTTCGGCGTGCCTAAGGAAGAAATTATCGGTGATGGGTTGCATTTTCATTTTTGGCCTATTGAGACTTATATGAAAGTCCCTTTAACGGAAAAAACAATTGCAATTGGTGGACAGCCTGGACAGAGACAACAAAGTGAAGGCTTGATGCTGTCGAGTGATCAAAATATTGTGAATGTCAATTTTTCTGTTTACTATCGCATTTCACATCCAGGGCAATTTTTATTTAATGTGAATGATCAAGAAGGAACTGTTCGTCAGGTCGCTGAAAGTGCAATGCGAGAGGTCATTGGCTCAAGACCTGTTGATGATGTTTTGCGTGATAAAAAAGAAGAAGTTGCTAACGATGTGAGAAAGATTACCCAGTTGACTGTCGATAAGTATCAACTTGGGGTTGAAATAAGCCGTGTATCGATCAGTGAAGCTGCTCCTCCTACCAAAGTTGCTGCGGCGTTTAATTCTGTGCAGCAGGCGGAGCAAGAACGCGGACGGATGATTGAAGAAGGAAATCGTGTGCGTTTTACAAAAATTGGTTTAGCAAATGGTGAAGCTTCACGGACACGGGAGATCGCAAAAGGTGAAAAAGCACAAATGGTTGAAGAGGCGACAGGGCGTGCTGAACGTTTTCAGGCCATAGCTCGTGAGGCTGCAATTTCACCAGAGGCTGCGCGTTATCGTCTTTATATGGAGACGATGGGGCGTATTTTTTCTTCACCCAATAAATTGGTTCTTGATCAAATTAATTCTCCTGCGGTGCCTTATCTTCCTTTGAATGAATTGCTGCGTCATAATTTATCAGAGAAAGTAAAAATAAAATCAGCACGTTCTACATCGCTCTTGGATACTCAGATTTCTGGAGGACGTTAATCATGCAGCAGTCTCGTTTTTTGTTTGTTCTTAGTACCATAATAATTTTTTTGATCATGTTGTGGATGTCATTTTTTATTGTCTATCCTCGTCAACAAGTCGCTATTAAGCGTTTTGGACAGATCGTTAAGGTAGAATCTAATCCTGGAATTTATGTGAAAATACCTTTTGTGGATAAGATGATTGTCGTGGATAATCGGTTGTTGCGTTACGATGTTCCTACACAATCTGTGCAAGTTCGTGGGGGGGCTTATTATGAAGTGGATGCGTTTTTTATTTATCGTATTACGGATCCTAAATTGTTTTTACAGCGTATTGCTTCAGGGCGTCCGCAAATTGCAGCACGTGAAAATCTTGCACCACGCTTTATTGACGCTTTGCGGGCTGTTTATGGTAAGCGAGAATTTAAAGCAGCCTTATCGGATGAACGAGGCGCGATGATGGCTGAGGTTCAAAGGCAATTTTCTATAGATGCAGGTTCGCTGGGTATTAAGATTGTTGATGTACGTATTCGGAAAACCGATTTAACCGATGCTGTTTCAGAAGATGTTTATCGGCAAATGGCTGCGGAGCGGGAAGCGGTTGCGGAAAATATTCGCGCTCGTGGTCAACAAGAGCGAGATCGTATTGTTGCAGAGGCAAATCGTGAATATGAAGAAATTGTGGCGGCTGCAAAGCGTGATGCTGAAATTACCCGCGGTGAAGGACAGGCTGAAAGTATTCGCATTTTACTCAAAGCGCGAGAAGCTAATCCATCTTTTTACGATTTTTGGTTAGCCATGGAGCAGTATAAGAATTTAGAGAGAATACCGATGGTGATTTCACCAAATGAGGATTTCTTTTTTTATTTTCGAAATTCTCCGCAAGCAAAGAAAAAACTTTCATCAACAATGAGTCCTAATTTGAATAAAACTGATTCAAAGTCCAGTGGGGAATAGATGAAACAATGTATGGAGGGTACTCGTATGAGCAGTATCCTCTATAGCTCTTTGTTTTTATGATGAATGTAAGAGAATGTTAAGCCGTACTGATTTTGCATAATAAATATTGAGTAAGGCTCTTTACAGCTTTGGTTTAAAGGCATGTCATGGGTAGAAGTATCGTGAGTAGAAATATATTTTTGAAGTCTTTTATCACAAGAGTTGTTTTTTGTGTGATTTTGCTTTTATTAGAATCCATGCGTTTGTCTTGGAGCGCAGAGACAAATAAGACATTGCCTTCTGTTCCTGATTTAGCTTCTGAGCTTTTGGAGACGGTTGTGAATATTTCTACGGCACAGACTGTTGAAGGAACAGAACAGGATGAAAATACTTCGATACCCGTTATTCCCAAAGATTCATTGCTGGAAGAATATTTTAATGATTTTTTAACCCCCAAAGAAGGGGAAAAAAATAGTCAATTTCAAAAGGTGCGTTCTTTGGGGTCTGGTTTTGTAATTGATGCGCAAAAAGGGCTTATTGTTACAAATTATCATGTTATCGTTGATGCTGATGATATTGAAGTGAATTTTACGGATGGTGCAAAACTCAAGGCAAAACTCCTTGGCAAGGATAGCAAAACGGATTTGGCGTTGCTTCAGGTGGATGTGGGAAGTAAAAAATTAAAAGCTGTGCGTTTTGGTGACTCAGAAAAAGCGCGTATTGGTGACTGGGTTATGGCTATTGGTAATCCTTATGGTTTTGGTGGGAGTGTAACGGTTGGTATTATTTCTGCACGTAACCGTGATCTTAATGCTGGTCCTTATGATAATTTTATTCAAACAGATGCAGCGATTAATCGAGGTAATTCTGGTGGCCCGTTATTTGATAGAAATGGTGAAGTCATTGGCATTAATACAGCCATTGTTTCCCCTTCTGGAGGATCAATTGGTATTGGGTTTGCTATTCCATCGGATATGGCTCTTTCTGTGATTAACCAGTTGCGTGATTTTGGAGAAATAAGGCGTGGGTGGTTGGCTATTCGTATTCAGCCGGTGACAGAGGATATTGCAAAAAGTTTAAAACTAGACAATGCTGTGGGAGCGTTGGTGGCTGGAAAAATAGAACAAGCGGAAAAAAATGATGTCGATAATAGCCAGTTGCAAACAGGAGATGTTATTCTTTCCTTTGGGAATTCCAAAATTAAGCATGCACGTGATTTACCCCGTTTAGTCGCGGAGAGTTCAGAAGGAAGAGTTGTGGATGTCACTATTTTTCGGAATGGGCAAGAAAAAACCGTAAAAGTTAAGCTTGGACGTTTGATTGAGACCGATGATAATGAAGATACAGAAGAAGAAGTCGATGATAAAAAAGGTAATGATCTGCCAAAAAGTGTGACAATGCAATTGATGGGCATGATGTTATCTGAATTGACAGAGGATTTGCGTCATCATTATTCAATTTCAGATAAACTTCGAGGACTCGTTGTGACATCTGTTGCACAAAATAGTGCTGCGGATAAAAAGCGTATTCGCGTTGGTGAAGTGATTATTGATATCAATCAGAGTGCTATAACAACAATTGATGAGGCTAAAAAACGTCTTCATAAATTACGTGAAGCTGGGCGCAAAAACGCTCTATTCATCATAGCGCGTCCAGATGGAGAGTTACGGTTCGTAACGATCCCAATGGATTGATGCCTTATAGGATTGATGTTTGGAGAATTCGTTTTTTTGTTTTTATTAGCCTTAATATAAGGATATTTAAGTAGCTCAACCTGATATCTATCTAGTATTTTTTAAAAGCCTATTTTACGATGGAGAGTGTGGATTGTATGACATAAAGTCCATTGGACGGCTCCATTTTTGCACTAAATAAAAGTACAAGTTAGCAGTCATATTTTCCATCTTTCTTAAAGAGATTTTTATAATTTCTGTCGCGCAGGTGAATGGTATTGATATCGTCTCTGGTGAGAGAGGGAGCAAAATAAATCAATCTTATGGAGCTTGCAGGTAAACTGCAAAACGCTCAATTATTATTATAAATTATGTTTTATCTAGGGAGACTTTCAGCACTTTGTAATTATACTTTTTATGCTGTAGAGAATGTTTTTTCTCTTCAGGTTGAAAAAGTCATTCCATAGAAAAATGGTGTTAGACTCAATAAGCTATCGATATATTGACATCTTTCTTTGTGATGAATGAAAAAAAATAATGATACCAAAGAAAGTGTGAAGAAGAAAGTTGTTGGGGCTTTTATTCTTAAGCTAAAGCAATATGCTGTTGTTATAGGAAAAATAAATCTGTTTGATTGTATAAGTTTAGCTTAGTATTATTGTCATAAATGAAGACAAAGGGCCTAATGGACGGAATGATTATGGCTAGAGTTTATTATTGAAGTATGATCGCAAAAGGTTCTTGGAAATTCCTTTGATGTTGTTATTAAGTCCATTTTTTCTTTTTTATAATTTTCATAAGGATTTTCTTTATCTTAAAGGTGAAGTCTTGTTCGTATTATTATAAAGTTTTTACTTTATAATAATGGAGAAAAAATACAGGGGCTTTGCAGGTGGTTATGCATGTTGCAATAAGTTTCTGATTGGTAGGAATTGCTCTTCATGACACAGAGAACAATTACATTGATAGCAGGGCCCACGGCAAGTGGGAAATCAGAACTTGCTTTGCAAATGGCTCAAGAAAGAAATGCTCTCATTATTAACACTGATTCAATGCAGGTTTATAACGTTTTAAATATTTTAACGGCACGGCCGAGGGCGGCTGATACCGCGATTGTTCCCCATTATCTTTATGGTCATGTGAGTCCTCGTTTGAATTATTCAGTAGGACAATGGTTGTGTGATGTTGAGAAGCTGTTAGTTACTTTTACATCGAGATCCATTATTTTTGTTGGTGGAACAGGACTTTATTTTCGTGCTCTTTTGGAGGGGATTTCGCAAATCCCTCATGTTCCAGATGTTGTGCGGCAGAAATGGCGCTTGCTGCTTGATAAAGAGGGCGTTGCAAGTCTTTATCGCCAATTGTTACAGATTGATGCTGTTGTTGCTGAAAAGATTTCTTCGCAAGATGGACAGCGTATTGTTCGTGCTTTAGAAGTTTATGATGCAACCGGTGAGAAGCTCAGTTGGTGGCAGAAGCAAAAAACAACGCCTCTCATTGTGTCCCATTGTGCTGAAAAAATTCTTCTCATGCCACCCCGCCTTTTGCTTTATGAACGCATTCATAAACGCTTGGACTCTATGATTGAAAGAGGGGCTTTAGAAGAGGTGGTGGCCATAAAGAAACTTATGCTTTCCCCTTCGTTACCAGCGATGAAAGCGATTGGTATATCTGAATTTATGGCTTATTTGGATGGAGATAGAAGCTTTGAAAATGCTCTGGAAGCGGTGAAAACACAAACGAGAAGATATGCAAAAAGACAAATGACATGGTTTCGTCATCAATTTGATAAAGAATGGATTCTTACTTCTTGATGAAAGAACTGTAGCTTTAAGAAGAAATTTTTGAGAAAATATTAATTTTTTATTGACGAATGGATTCAATGGAATTAAAAATTTCTCTATAAGGAATTTTTTTATATATTTTATGCGTTGGAATAAAGGGGGAGATCATACAATATGTGTTGTGTAGTGGGCTCCTTGAGAGTCTTTTTTTATGGGCTCCGTTAGGGGCTTTTTTATTGTCCTATCAAGTAGGTGAGTGGGAAAAATGAGAAATGATCCAAGACAGCAAGAGAGTGCAGATGGAAAAGTAATGTCGGGGGCTGAAATAGTGGTTCAGGCTCTTATAGATCAAGGGGTTACACATATTTTTGGTTACCCTGGTGGGGCTGTTCTTCCTATTTTTGACGTTCTTTATCACCAAGATACACTCCAGCATATTTTGGTGCGTCATGAACAAGCAGCGGGGCATGCCGCTGAAGGCTATGCACGCAGTACTGGAAAGGTTGGTGTTATGCTTGTAACTTCTGGTCCTGGGGCAACGAATGCTGTGACACCTTTGCAAGATGCTCTCATGGATTCTATCCCTCTTGTTTGTTTTTCTGGTCAGGTAGCGACAACGCTAATTGGAACAAATGCTTTTCAAGAGGCTGATACAGTTGGAATTACAAAGCCTTGTACGAAGCGTAATTGGTTGGTTAAAGATGTCAATGATCTTGCGAATATTATTCATGAAGCTTTTTCTCTTGCGCGTTCGGGACGCCCAGGACCGGTTTTGATTGATATTCCCAAGGATGTTCAATTTGCTTCAGGATTTTATAGGGAGCCTCAAGTCCAAGAGTCTTCGCGTTCTTCTCTACCGTTGAAAGGGAGTAATCGTGAGGCTATTGAAACTGCTGTTTCTCTTTTAGTTGAGGCAAAACGTCCTGTTATTTATTCTGGTGGTGGTGTTATTTCATCGGGGGGGGAGGCTATCCAGCTCTTGCGTAATTTAGTTCAATGGGGAGATTTTCCCATTACTTCAACCTTAATGGGACTTGGTGCTTATCCTGCTTCTGGAAAAAATTGGCTCGGAATGCTGGGAATGCATGGAACCTATGAGGCTAATATGGCTATGCATGATTGTGATGTCATGTTGGCTGTTGGAGCTCGGTTTGATGATCGTATCACAGGGCGCCTTGATGCATTTGCACCTCATGCACGTATTATTCATATTGATATTGATCCTTCTTCAATCAATAAAATCGTCAAAGCAGAAGTTCCACTTATTGGCGATGTGGGGCATGTTTTGGCAGATATAATGCAACATTTGCATAGAGATCAATCAAAGTTTGATCAAGAAAGTCGAAAAATATGGTGGACGCAAATTAATCGCTGGAGATCTCGTAATTCATTGGCATATATGGAAAAAAAAGATGTTATTATGCCCCAATATGCTCTTGAACGGCTTTATGCACTGACCAAAGATGCTCGTGCTTATATTACAACGGATGTTGGACAGCATCAGATGTGGGCAGCGCAATATTATCACTTTGATGAACCAAAACATTGGATGACTTCTGGTGGTCTTGGAACGATGGGGTATGGTCTTCCTGCGGCGATTGGTGTGCAAATAGCCCATCCTGATGCGCTTGTTATGTGTATTTCTGGTGATGCTTCCATTCAGATGAATATTCAAGAGCTTGCAACAGCTATTCAGCATGACACACCCGTGAAAATTTTTATTTTAAATAATCAATATATGGGAATGGTTCGCCAGTGGCAGCAATTGCTGCATGGTAATCGTCTTTCTCACTCTTATACGGAATCGATGCCTGACTTTGTGAAATTGGCACAAGCTTATGGAGCGGTGGGGATTTATTGTTCAAAACCCGATGAACTTGATGATAAAATTCAGCAAATGATTGACAGTGATAAGCCTGTTCTTTTTGATTGTCGTGTTTATCATTTAGAAAATTGTTTTCCCATGATCCCATCGGGATGTGCCCATAATGAGATGTTATTATCTGATGAAGCAAGCGAGGAAACTGTTGCAAATGCTGTTTCTTCTGCGGGGAAAATTCTTGTATAAAATGAATATGTTAGCAAAATGGTGAAGGACGGTGATGATGAAGTCTTTGGAAGATTCATCTCTGTCTCTTCTTTGTGGAGCGTTCCTATTATCCTTAAAGCTCATTTTATGATTTTCATTCTTTGTTTAAAGACATAGGGCTTTATTTAAAGGCAGGGGGTGTATTATTATTTGTTCATCTAAAAAATGTTATAAGTTGTGTGCCCAATTATGTTTGAATTTATGTGTACGTGATGTTTGTTTTTTTAATTCAAAAGGAACTAGGTTATTGACTATATGTTCGCCTTCAAACTTAATGGAATAAGGCTCTCCGATCAATAAAGAAAACATCATGATTAAATTTTCGCTAATATAGCCACTTTTACAAGACGCATCTAAATTATAAGGATTAGGTGACGTATTAATTTGTCTATCAATTGGAAGATTTTCAAAGATTAAATATGGTCTAGGGGTAATAGACATCTTTTGATTCATAAGAATTGTCAATATTCTATGTGGTAGCAGTGAAAATGCTATTTTTTTTAGCTCAACCGAATATTCAATACACCGTATGGATCATAAATAACATGGTCTAAAGCCTCCCAAAGTTTGTCTCTTTCGACATTGCTCAACTCAAAAGTATTTTCATTTATCATGATAATTTTCTACCCAATTATATTTTCCTACTTTTTTATTAAGAAAAGCGAAAAAACAGTCATTAAAATTAAAATCAGCCATGTTAGTAAATAAGTGTCTGTAAAGTCTTGGATTAATCCAAATAATGGTGGAGCCGTAATAATTGCGATTTGATTTACAGACATGGCTAAGCCCAGAGAAAAGCCAACGCTTTCTTTTGGCGAAGAGTCTGCAATATAAGCAACCCAAGGGCCATACCATCCCATGCCAAAAAAACCTAACCAAGCAGATAAAAGAGTTAGATAAATTATGGATCCACTCATGCCCAAAATTAATATTAAAAATCCAAAAACGATTGCAATCATGCAAAACAAGACAGGAAAAAATCGTCCTTTTCTACAATGATCACTCCACGCTGCTAAAATAATTCTTCCTAAGGTACCAGAAGCTTGTAAAACGAAAAACAAATAAACACTTTTATCTAGAGATAGGTGATAGATTCTATGAAAATAAATCGTTATAAAATATGGTTAAAACATATTGAACAATTACAAGTGAAATGCCTGAAAAAATAATATTCTTCATATGCGGTGCAGCTAACATTGCAAGACGAGACTTTACAGTTGCATAGAACGAAACCCTTGCTTTGCTTTTGGGAACGGTAGCGACAACTTTTGCTGGTGCGTGATAAAAAACAATAAATATACATCCACCTAGAAAAGAAACGATGGCACCGACCAAAAACGCACCTTGTATGCCATAGACAAGCGCACTCGCAGGAAGAACTATCCCAGCCAAAGCTCCACCTAATGGTAGCCCCGCCTGTCTTATTCCCATTGCAAATCCGCGCTGCGATTGTGGAAACCATGAAGAAACAGATTTAGCGCCACCAGGTTGAGCAGAACTATAAAATCCCCCTACAATGAGCAAACAAATCAAAAGGGAAATATAGTTATTGGCGATTGCTCCCAACAAAAGAGCGACAGAAACGCCGACCGCGCCAACGCCAACAATATAGCGCTCGTTAAACTTGTCTAGTAATTCGCCAGCTACAAGTAATCCAATAATAGGGAGGAACTGCGCTGCTGAAGACAGCAAACCTATCTGAGAGTCACTCAACAAGAAACCCTTCTTAAAAAATTCAGCTAAAGGACCAATCCCTTGAACAAAGAAGCAGGCTGATGTTTGAGCGATAGTGGCAACAAGCAATACAATCCATCGATAATAATTTTTTTCTATAAGTTCATTATTGCTCACTATGCCCCCCTCCGATTAAAGGGTATCCCAACGCGATAGCCTTTTAAAATCATGATTACAACAATAAATTGGTATTTTATGCTGATTACATAAAAATCTGTCAATACGATTGGTATTCATATGAAAGCTAAGAAATACGCTTAATTTAAGAAAATAACCTATGATGTGTTGTGCAAATTTGATATGCTAGCGATAAAGAATAAATTTTACAAACATTGACTCAGCTGGCATTAAGCGCTCTTCATAAAAGATGCTATATTTTCGCAAGCTTTTTCAAAATAATTCTCAAAACTTTCTTTAGTCACATAGCCCAGATGCGGTGTGCAAAGAACTCTGTCTGATTGCAATAATTTGCTCTCATATACTGGCTCGCTGTCATAAACATCCAGTGCAAAGTAAGTTGAATTTTAAGTTAGTATTTTTTCTATTGCCCCTTTTTCAACCAAAGCTGAACGCGCTGTGTTGACAAAAATAGCATGAGGTTTCATACTCAATAGATCATCTAATTGAATGATTTCTCTGGTTTTATCGCTTAAACGCAAATGTAGAGATATAATGTCAGGACGTGTAAAAAATTCATCTTTTGAATGCGTAAAATGATAACCTAAATTTTTTGCTTCTTGTGTTGAACGCTCGCTCCCATAAACAAAAATGGACATGCCAAAAGCTTGAGCATATTGAGCAACCATTTTGCCAATACGCCCAAACTCGAATATTCCAAGAGTAGCCCCTTTCATTTGGTTGCCAAATGTTGTTTGCCATCGTCCTTTTTTCATATCAGACACAGATTGACAGAGTTTTCTACGCGCAGACATAATTAAGAGCTAGACCAAATTCAGCAGCAGAAGTTGGATTTCCACCACCGTCTAATATTTCAATTCCGAACTCTCTACAAGCTTCTATATCAATATGTGAACCTATAGGACCTATTTGGCAGATTAATTTTAAATTTGGCAGTTTCAGAAGAAGATTTCTATCAACAATAGTCCGCTCTCTGATTAAGATAAGAATATCTATTTCTCTGAGCTTATCTTCTAAATTACATTCTTTAGCTAAATTATTTATAACCAGCACTTCATGCGATTTCATTAATTTTGTAATATGTAATGTTAGGGTGGCTTTTTGATAGTTATCTGGAATTAATATTTTCAATTTAAATCTCCCCCACATATCTGTACGAGATAAAGCCTGCTTCATATAAGCGTGATGTTTCTCTTTATTCGTTGTGATATAACTTATTTGTAGTATGAAGAGTAAATTTATTAAAATCATGGTAAGAGCGAGATAGGAACTTTATAGGTGTATCATCATAGGATTAAGGAGTTTTGTTGAGAGATATTGCTATTTATGCCAAAAGGTTTTTGATATATTTAATTATTATTTCGTAATAGTGGATATACTTTATTTTATGTGCAAGAAAGCTAATTGATTGTGTAAAATGGTATTCAGAAAATTACATACTTCTTACCCTGTTAAGGACATTTTTTCTCGCGAGGGTTTTGCACTTGCAATGCTCTTTTTCTCATTCTAAATTTTGGTTCGAAAAAGCATCTATAGGTGTTATTGTAAATTTAAGATATGCATATTCTCATTGTTGGTGTTACTGTTGTAGAAAATGATATTTTATTTGATAAGTATAAGGGTGTTATCAAGGAGATCGATGTATAGATAAAATTTAGATTGTTACAATATCTTGAAAAAGCAATGGGTAAGTAATTGATAATTGTGCTACGAAAGTTGTTAGATGGGCCTGTGTCAGCAATTCTTGATAAAAAAGTTTTTCTTGATCGTCGTTTTTTTTCAAAATACTGCTTTTTTATGCAAATCTTATATTGGTAAGCTATGCAGTTTTCGTCAGAACAGAATAATGCATTGAAGGCTGTGGCCGCATGGTTGAGGGAAGGGCGTTCTCCTCTTTTTCGCCTTTTTGGCTATGCGGGAACGGGTAAGACGACGCTTGCGCGCTATTTTGCAGAGACAGTTGATGGTTCTGTTCAGTTTGCTGCTTTTACGGGCAAGGCGGCGCAGGTTTTGCGTTCTAAAGGTGCAAGCAATGCTTGTACGATTCATTCGCTGATTTATTGTCCGCGTGGAGAAGAGGAAGTTTCCGATGAAATTACGGGAAAAAAGTCTATTGCTCCAACATTTACATTAAATCGAAGAAGTGCGGCTGCACAGACACGGGCGCGGTTTTATGATTATTTGAATAAGCAATCGGGGGAGGGGCAGGCATGAAGACGCGTGGTTCCCATCAACTTGATTTTTTTCAACGTCCGGTTTTCCCCTGTCGTGAACCCGTTGCGCAGATTGATTTAGAGCGGTTTCGCTCTCGCATTAAGCGGGCGATGGCGCGGGCTTTGAGAGAATGCCGCTATGAGCGCAGTGAGATTGCAGAGCGTATGGCGCATTATTTAGGCATTGGTTGTTTGAGTAAGGCGAGTTTGGATGCTTATGTTGCTGAAAGTAAGCAGGTGGATATGGATATTTCTTTGCCACGCTTTAAGGCATTTGTGCGGGCGACGGGGGCTTTTTGGCTTTGGGATGAGGTGGTGAGTGAGGATGGTTTGCTGTTGCTGCAAGGGGATGAAGCGCGATTGGCAGAAATTGCAAGATTGCAGCAGGAACAGCGTGAGATTGCCGCACAATTAAAAGCGATGCGTGCGGTTCCGGTTCGTATTAGATGGGGGAAGCCATGAAAGAGTGGTTTAGTATTGCTGAATTAGCCAAGGCGGCTTTGCCAAATTGCGCAATGTCTTTAAACTTAATCAAGCAGGCATCGAAGATTTAGGCGATGCTATCAACCATCTTTCCAACCACATGGCGGCCAAGGCAAGTGAGGTGTCTGACTTTACCAATCGGGCGACGGGTGCGGCAACCATGTTTAAACTGACAGCCCGTGAAACCGCAGCCTTTGGAACGGCGATGATTTCTGCTGGGATTGTCCCAGAGAGTGCAGCACGTGGTTTTAACTCTATCAGTGCCCGTATTCAGGCGGGAGGAAAGCATATTGAAGATGCTTTTACCAATATTGGTCTCTCTCGCCAAAAATTTATGGAAGATTTGGAGAAAGATGCCACCGGTACCTTGGTGCGTTTTTTTGATGTGTTGGGCAAATCCGAACAGGGGATGCGTTCGCTGATTGCCATTGCAGGACGAGACTTTACCGGTGATTTTGCCAAACTGGTCAACAACCCAGAATTGTTAGGGCAAGCCTTAAAATTTGTTGAAGACCCAAAAGTCTTTAAAGGCTCTGTCGAACAAGAGGCAGATAAACAAGCAACCGGTGCCATGCGGCAATTTGAACTGTTGCAAAACCGCATTGTGGCTTTAGGGGTTACCATTGGTGAGGTTTTGTTGCCCCATGTGAACAGTTTAATGGAAACTGTTGGTGGTTTTTTAAACGTGCTGATGGCATGGGCTAATGAACACCCTGTTTTAACCGGTGTGATCATCAAAACCATTGCCGCCCTGATGGCTTTTAACATCGCTTTACGGGTTGTACGTTTTACCATGGCGGGAACCCGCCTTGGGATCCTGCAATTGATTGCCTCTTTCATCAAGCTTGGGTCTATTAGCCGCATGCTGAAGGCAAGTTGGCGCGGGCTCTTGGCTTCAGGGCGCTCACTGGGCTTGCTCACCGCAGGGTTTGGGGCACGTTTCCTCAAACTTTTGCGCCCCATGACCTTGTTGGTGGGCGCTTTGCGGGGGATTGCCGTCTCAGGGGCGGCTTTTGCGAGGAGCTTTGGTTTGATAGGAACCGTGATCGAAGTGGTTGGGGCAAGCCTGTCCTCTGTTGTGGGAGGGCTTTTTACCCCGGTAGGGGCTGTGATTGCTGCTGTTGTGGCTGTCATATTGGCTGCTGGTTTTGCTTTGTGGAAATATTGGGATCGCTTTTCTTCTTTTATGAAGGGCTTTTTACGGGGGGTAACACGGGCTTGGGGGCAAGCCTTTGAAGCCGTCATGCGTTTTTTTGGTGCTGATACCAGCACCATCACCCGTTGGAAGAATATCATTGCTTCTGCTTTTGATTTTTCTCAAAATTGGCAAAGGTTTAAACAAGGTCTTGTCTCTGTTGCTCAAAGCTTTGAAGATTTGTGGGATGGGATTAAACAAAGCCTTTCCAATTTTTGGGGGTGGTTGAAGCGTTTTTTTTCTCAAGAAAAGCTCACGGATAGTGCCAAGGCAAGCATGGAACAAGCCGGAGAAGATTTAGGGAGTTGGATTGTTAATGGTTTTATGGGCACCATCTCACAATTGACGGACTTTTGTAAATCTTTACCTCACCGCATAAAGGGGTGGATTGGGTCGATTGATGTAAGAGATTATTTGCCAAGTTTTTTAGGAGGCAAAACGCCTCAGCCTGTTGTGCAATTTTCGGGAGCAGGGCATGGACATAGCTTTGTTCCAGAAGTAAAAGACAAAGAGCGCGTCCCCATTACGCACAATCAAAATGTCACGGTGCATGTCAATGGCGCGCGTGATCCCATTGCAACTGGTTATGCGGTTCGTCATGCCTTGCAACGGGCAGGGGCCAATGCCTTGCATGGCGGAACAGAATAAGGGGAGGGAGTATGCAAGATCCTTTGCTGATGTTGGGACCGCATCAATTTTATGTGGACTGGTTGAACTTCCAATCGTTTGAGGAAGAGTTTTCGGCTTCATGGGTTTGCTTAGAGCGTTTTGGTGGGGCCCCTGGTTTGCAATTTACCGGTTATGGCAATGATCCCAAAACCATCCACGGGGTATTATTTCCAGAAGAGTTTGGGGATCGGGTTGCCATTGATGCCATCACCAGAACCATACGTGCGGCTCAACCCGTTCAGATGATCCGTTGGATGAGTGATGATAGCTACAGTGCCTTAATGCTTGGATCCGTGGTGATTACCAGTGTCACGAAAGACCATGACTATATTAGCCGCTCTGGTCAATCGGGGCGTATTCGCTATTCCATTAGCCTGTTGCCGTTTTTTGATGGGGGAAAACCACAAGGTCAATATCAAGTGGGGCAATATCAAATAGGGCAATACCAAGGGGGGCAAGAGGAGGATAGCCCATGAAGATCCCCGCAAAACAGCTTGTGGTCGAATTAGAGGATATGAGTTTAGACCTGATTTGTTATCATCATGCCTTGTCTGTTTTAGGAGACCGGAGGCAAGCTGGGTCATTGAGGGGTTATTTAGAAGCCACGCTGGCGGCTAATCCAGAGATTGCGGGGTATGATACTTTTTTACCGCGGGGCTTAAAGGTTCTTTTGCCTGAATTTATTTCCCAAGAAAAAAACAGCGTGGTCAAACGGCTATGGGATTAATGCGCACACATCCCTTTATTGAGGTAAGGGTAGGGGAGAAACTTGTTCATGAAGTTTTTTACCAACGTCTTTTAACGGCAACCATCACAGACAATGCGGGTAATGAAGCCGATACATTCGAGGCGGAATTTGATGATAGCGGCAATGATTTAGAGATCCCCTCCAGTAACACTGCGCTCCATGTCACCTTTGGTTATGAGAACAGCATTCGTGCCTTTATGGGGCGTTTTGTTGTCGAATCGGTGATCAATTGTGGGGGCAGTGATGGAGAGATTTTGCGCCTTTGTGGCAAAAGCGCTTCCATGCGTGCGGAGATCAAAGAACAGGACAGCGAACATTTTGACCACAAAACCATTGCTGAGATTGTTGAGAGCCTTGACAAACGTCATGGTTATCAAGCAAAGGTCAGTCCACAGTTTAGCAAACAAACCTTGCCTTATGTGGTGCGCACCGATCAATCGGCGATTGATTTTTTAACCCGGCTTGCTGATCGGATGCAGGCGCGTTTTTTGATCAAAGACAATAAGTTTTTATTTTTAAGCGGGGACAATCTCCCGCTTCAGACCATCCATCAACAGGAGTGTTCCCATTGGGAATTTAGTTCTCGAGCCGCGCACCCAATATGGCATGATAGAAGCACGGTATTTTGATCGCGCAAAAGGGCAACAGCACGTTGTTACGCATCGCACAGGGTATACGGGGCCCATTCGCCGTCTGCGGACGTGCTACCCTTGTAAGCAGCAAGCACAAGCTGCGGCTGCTTCTGAGTCGGATAGGCTTTGTCGAGCCATGGGTAGTGGTTCTTTAAGCCTTGAGGGGCGCCCTGAAATCATGGCGGGGCAACCGCTTTTGCTTCAAGGGTTTCGAGACGAAATCAATGGCCCATGGCATGCTGCAACCGTGACCCATCGCTATGAGAGGCAAAGCGGATACACCACAGAAATCACCTTTGAGGCACCAGATCAAGGAAAGGAAACAGGAGAAAAGGAAACTTGATCAGAACAGAAAATCAAAGGTGCAGCCTGCTCCTTTGATCGGTAGTGATGTTTCTTGAGATTAAAGTGCAAGGTTTGCACTTTGGGTGGGAGAGAGCAATTGGGACAAGTTGTCCCTATACCTTAAAGGAGCAATAGGATCAAGTTGATCCAATTGCATGAGGCCAGCAATAGGGTAATGTTTACCCAATTCCTCAAACAAGTAATAGTGCAAACATTGCGCAATTGCATATAGAAGTGCAATACGGTCAACATGACCGAATTCCTCCAAGCTTCTTTTGTTTTTTAATAATGCCTCAGAAAACCGAAAAGCTGTCATGCAGTTTATGCTAAAGAAAAGGTACCATTTTATGCATGCTTCTTCTCAAATAATACGATTTTTTAATGCGATTCTTGCTCATGACTGATCATCAGAAATTGCGACCTTTAAGAGAGGAAAAATAAAGACTCATTAAAGAGGCTTTAAATGATCTTTGAAAGGTCTTTGAAGACCCTTTGAGATCCCCTTAAAAATCATTTTAAAGAAAATAAATTGGTACAAAACCTGCTGGCAAGCTACAATGTGAATAAAAAGAATCCGTTATATGGAATAAAAAAGAAGTGGCTCCCCGGGCCGGATTCGAACCAGCGACCAACCGGTTAACAGCCGGTTGCTCTACCGCTGAGCTACCGGGGAACGATGCTCAATTATTTATCTGAAGAGGCTATAGCAAAGCAAGACTGATTTGCAAAGGATAAAATTATTTTTTTTTTTAAAATATGATAAATTGTGTAATAAGAGAAAAAAAAGCGAGAGAAGATTTCTAAACCTTGACGGATGCTTTACCTTCCCTTATTGAAGCCTTTATATTTGTTGATGAGGCCTTGTGGCGGAATGGTTACGCAGAGGACTGCAAATCCTTGTATCCCGGTTCGATTCCGGGCGAGGCCTCCAGCCGATTTTAAGCGAAACGGCTTTTAAGGGGGTACTAGGAAGATAGATTATTTCCCTCTACAGTGGTAAAAACACTTTTGTATGAGAGGTTTGTCCTGTTAGAATCGAGTTGTTGACTGTCGTATTTTTTTTTGTAATCCCCATCTTTTTAAGAGATCTTAGTTCCTCATTATTGCTGTTTTGTTTGTTTTTTGTAGGTTAGGAGAAAATAGTCGTTATGGTTGCAGATTTTGCTGAGCTTCGTCGCAAAATGGTTGACAATCAAATTCGTACAGTCGATGTAACGGATTTATCAGTTCTTGAAGCGTTTTTAACGATATCTCGTGAAGATTTTGTATCGGAAGATATGAAAGCATTAAGCTATCTTGATACCGATATTGTTTTATGTCCAATGCAAGATGAAGTCCTTGCACGCTATTTGATGAAGCCTGCGTCTCTTGCAAAATTGTTACAGCTTGCTGCTGTAAAATCGTCAGATGTTGTTTTAGATATTGGTGCAAATAGTGGCTATTGTGCAGCCTTGCTTTCAAAACTTGCAGGGTCTGTGATTGCGTTGGAAAGTAATCAGTCTCTTTTTGAACATGCTCTTGAAGCTTTGGAACGTAATCAATGTGATAATGTGGTTGTCATTCATGGTCCATTAGAGCAGGGATACGCTGTTGAAGGGCCTTATGATGTGATTTTTATGGAAGGATCTGTCGATTTTATTCCACAAGGTATCTTTGATCAAATGAAAGACAGTGGACGTCTTGTTGTGGTTGAAGGGGATGGAAATGCTGCTGTAGCACGAATCTATATAAAAGAAGATGGAATCATTTCTCCCCGTCGAGCTTTTAATCTCGCCGTAAAGCCTCTTCCTTGTTTTTTAAAAACACCTGATTTTGTATTTTAGTGCTTGTTCGTTTTATGAATAAAAGATAATTTTGTCATTTATTTGGGGTTTGTTATTGTGTGTATTGTGTTTAAAATAAACAAGAAGTTTCAGGTGTATTTTTTGCTGGTGTTGAGTCTTTTACTCTCAGAGACTGTTTGTGCTGAAACATTGATGGATGCCTTTTCGAAAGCTTATAAACACAATGCTAAGTTGAATAGTGAACGGGCGGCTGTCCGTATAGCCAGTGATGACGTTGTCATCGCGCGATCAGGGTTCTTACCACAAGTTGAAGGGGTTGGAAGCTATGGGCGGAATAAGTCTTTTACAGGTCCTTATGTCACTTCTGGATCTATAGGTGTGAGATTAAATCAAAGATTATTTGACGGTTTTATCACGCAAAATATGTTTTCTTCATCTCAAGTTAAGCTCCAGGCGCAGCGTGAGTATCTTCGTAATGCTGAACAAAATACCTTTCTGGAAACTGTGACAGCTTATGCGAATGTCTATCAAGCACGTCGTGTTGCCGATCTTCGGAGAGAAAATTTGGCAGCTCTTGAAGAGCAAGTTCGTTCCAATAAAGCAAAATTTGATGTGGGTGAGGGAGGGCGTGTTGATCTGGCTCAAGCTCAAGCGGCACGTTCCGTGGCGGTTTCAGAACTAAGTCTTGCTCGTGCTGATGTAAAAGCAGCAGAGGCCGTGTATCGACAAATTATTGGTTCTGATCCTGAAAAGTTAAAACGCCCATCCATCGCTACAGATTTTCCCGTCAATCTTGATACGGCTTACCAAATGAGTGTTGTGATGCATCCAGCAATCCTTTATGCTCAATATTTAGTCGATGCGAGTGTTTACAATGTCAAGGCGAAAGAGGGAGAACTGCTCCCTAAGGTTGATTTTTCTGCAACAGCCTCTTATAATCGAATTTACAGCGGTGCTGGTCAGGATGGTATTTCTAAATCAATAGGATTGTCCGTGAGTGTTCCAATCTTTGAAGGGGGGCGTACGTCTGCGCAGATTCGCCAATCGAAGGAACTGCTTGGACAGGCGCAGCTTCAACTCGATTTGGCGCATAGTAATACGAGACAAGCCCTCACTTCTGCTTGGTTCCAGTTGGAAGGGGCACGTGCATCTGTTATTGCTTACCGTGAAAGTGTTCATGCTGCTGAAATTGCTCTTAAAGGTCGTGTTCAAGAAAATCGTGTAGGACAGGCAACGACATTAGATGTTTTAAATTCTCGTACTCAATTGATTAATGCTCAAATTGCGCTTGTAATGGCAGAGCGTAATGCTGTTGTGGCAAGCTATAGTGTTCAATCTGCTATTGGTAAATTGACAGCAAATTATCTCGGCTTAAAAACAATTCAATATATTCGATAACGCATAAAAGTCGCTCTTTGATCTCAGATCATTTTAGTTTTTAAAAAATCGGTTAATCAGTCGTTGGATAGGTTGAAAAATAGAGCAGTAATATGTTTTTTAAGTGTAGAAAGTTGTGTGTAGCGCCTTCTTTATGACACGCATATTTGAAAATATCATGAGAGGCATGTTGATCTTATGATTCTTTTGCATACACTGAAAATGTGATTCTATTTGTTGTTGCGTCTTTGAGAGGTTGTAAAGTATGGTACAGAGTTCAAGCGTGTTACGTGAGCCAAGTATGGATGAAATTTTAACATCTATTCGTGAAATAATCGAAGAAAATGCGGTTCAATCTGATCACTTTTTAAATGAAGATGTCGCAGTAAATGCTTCGGAAGATCGTTTGGAAGTTGCATCAGAAGGTGTTTATGATACAACCCTATCGGTTGATGATGCTATGAAAGCCTTAGCTGATCGCATTGGTCTTTCTACAGAAAATCAAGGGGGAAGGATAGCACAAGAGAAGGAGGATACAGGGGGAGAAAATGATACAGTTGGTGTGGATGTGCAAAAGATGAAGCTTGCTTCTGAAGAACGAAACTCTGTTTATAAAGCAAAAGAATATGAAGATGAGATCAGGAAGTCGCCGTCAGAAGCTGGAAGGACTGGTCGTGTAGAGTTGCCGGCGTATTGTATTTCTTCTGCAGAAAAGATTGCAAAGGATGTGTTGCGTCCAGCTATAGCAGAATGGTTGCAGTCTAAATTGCCTGTTTTGCTGGAAGATATTTTACGTGAAGAGATTGTGAAGGCGATAAAAAAATCGTCTTAATTATTTTTATGTTTTTTATTTTATGAAAAATTTGTTTGAGGTTTTGCGGGCTCTCTAGTGAGGGATGGAGTTTGCGGGATTTTGATCGGGGTTTGATCATATATTGTGTTTTTCAGCGGCGTTATGGATGGATAGAATGTTAGACAAAAACTATGATGCTGCTTCCATAGAGCAACGGGTTGCAAAGAGATGGGAGACTCGTGGGGCTTTTAAAGCGGGAGCGGGTTCTAAAAGTGGTGCAGAACCTTTTTGCGTTATGCTTCCACCGCCTAATGTTACAGGCTCACTTCATATGGGGCATGCGCTCAATACGACAATTCAAGATATAATGGTTAGATTTCAGCGGATGCGTGGCAAAAATGTTTTGTGGCAGCCTGGTATGGATCATGCTGGGATTGCTACACAAATGGTTGTAGAGCGTCAACTTGCAGAACGCCAAGAGCCAATGCGTCAAGAAATGGGGAGAGAAAAGTTTATTGAGCGTATTTGGGAATGGCGTCATGAAACGGGAGGTATTATTGCAAACCAGTTGCGTCGCCTTGGCGTTTCATGTGATTGGTCACGTGAGCGTTTTACAATGGATGAGGGGTTGTCGCAGGCTGTTCGTGAAGTCTTTGTCACGCTTTATAAACAAGGATTGATATATAGAGATAAACGCCTCGTCAATTGGGATCCTAAATTATTGACGGCTATTTCGGATCTTGAAGTTGAACAAAAAGAAGTTCAAGGACATTTGTGGCATTTTAGATATCCACTTGAGGGTAAAATTTTTGATCCAAATGATGCGACAACTTTTATAATAGTGGCGACAACACGTCCAGAAACAATGCTTGGTGATACAGGAATTGCTGTTAATCCGGAAGATGAGCGTTATAAAAATCTTATCGGTAAAAATGCTCTTTTGCCACTTGTTGGTCGTAGGTTATTAATTGTTGGTGATACGCATGCTGATCCTGAGGCTGGAAGTGGTGCGGTAAAAATTACTCCCGCTCATGACTTTAATGACTTTGAAGTAGGACAGCGTAATGATTTACGCTTAATCAATATTTTTACCCAAAATGCCGAGATTTTTCTCCGTGAGAATGAAGCGTTTTTTGATGGTTTGATTTTATCAGATGAATTAAAAATGTTAGTGGAAAATCTCGATAAATCCGATCGTTTTGTTGCGCGCCAGAAGATTATTTCTTTGATGGAAGAACGAGGGTATTTAGCTTCTGTTGATGATCATTCCCATATGGTTCCTCATGGAGATCGCAGTGGTGTGCCTATTGAACCTTTTTTGACAGACCAATGGTATGTTCATGCTGCTGAGTTAGCGAAGCCAGCGATAGAGGCTGTTCAACAAGGAAAAACTCAGTTTGTTCCCGATAACTGGAAAAAAACCTATTTCAATTGGATGCAAAATATTCAGCCTTGGTGCATTTCTCGCCAGTTATGGTGGGGACATCAGATTCCTGCTTGGTATGGCCCTGATGGGACAGTTTTTGTTGAAAAAAGTGAAAAAGAGGCTTTAGATTCGGCTTTTGCTCATTACGGTAAGGTGGTTGAATTAATCCGCGATCCGGATGTTTTAGATACTTGGTTTTCATCAGCTCTTTGGCCTTTTTCAACATTGGGATGGCCCGATAAAACAACTGAATTATCTACTTTTTATCCAACATCTTTATCGGTGACAGGATTTGACATTATTTTTTTCTGGGTTGCTCGTATGATGATGATGGGACTTCATTTTATGGGTGAAGTTCCTTTCCCAACGGTTTATGTGCACGCTCTTGTCCGAGATCAAAAGGGTGCAAAAATGTCAAAATCAAAGGGAAATATTATTGATCCCTTAGAGCTTATTGATCAGTATAGCGCTGATGCCCTTCGTTTTACTTTGGCTATTATGGCAGCGCAGGGGCGTGATGTAAAACTTGATACTTCACGCATTGCTGGTTATCGTAATTTTGCTACGAAATTATGGAATGCGACCCGATTTGCACAGATGAATGGTGTAAAGCGTAATTCTGCTTTTAAGCCAGAACACGCAAAGCTGGCGCTTAATCGTTGGATTTTAACAGAACTCTCTAAAACAATTGCAGCAGTGACGACGGGTATTGAACACTATAAGTTTAATGAATCGGCAGCTGCACTTTACCGTTTCATTTGGAATACATTTTGTGACTGGTATTTAGAACTTCTCAAACCTATCTTTCAGGAGGAATGTGAAGATGTTAAAAATGAAGCTCAAGCTTGTACTGCTTGGGTGTTAGATGAAGTCTATAAACTTCTTCATCCCTTTATGCCGCATATGACAGAAGAATTGTGGTCTCTTACGGAAACACAAGAGATCAAGCGTGAAGATATGCTCGCATTGACAAAATGGCCAGAGGCAACATTGATCGATGAAGAGGCTGCTGCTGATATTAATTGGCTTATTGATGTGGTCACAGGGATTCGGTCTGTACGTTTTGAAATGAATATTCCAGCCGCTACACGAGCACCTCTTGTCGTTGTCGAAGCAGGGGAAGTAACGCGAGAGCGTGTGCAGCGTTATGATGCACTTCTTAAAAAGTTAGCGCGTATTGAAGTCATTGATTTCTCTGATAAGGTTCTGGAAGTATCGGCACAAATGATTTTGGGAGAGGCTGTTTTTTGTTTGCCATTAGGACAGTTGATTGATTTGGAGGCTGAACGTGTTCGTTTGAGGAAGGAGTCCCGTAAAATTGAACAAGATATTGAAAAAATATCGCTTAAGTTAAATAATCCAAGATTTATAGCAAATGCAAAAACAGAAATTGTTGAAAGTGAACAAAATAGGGTTGTAGAACTGCGTGCTGCGCAAAAGAAGATCTCTATTGCTTTAGAGCGGTTGGGTTGATTCTCACTTTTTTTGATGGATGATTTCATCACGTTACGGCTGGTATTCATTTTTTTAAGAAAGCTTTTTCTTTTTTCGTCTTTCGTGAATGCGATCATAAAACCTCTACAGGGAACCAGCGTTTTTGTGTTCATTATTAAAGAGACATCTCTTAAGGTACCCAAAGCTCATTTCACGCAGGTATCCGTAAATGGTATAAAGGAGATCCATTGAGTCTTCTCATTTTTACGCTTGTGAAGTAATGGATCGGTGTTATTACACACTTTGTCAGTGTTTAGTGTTGCGCGAAAGTAGTCTTTGGCACTTGTGACAGTTCATAAGAGGTGTTTTAAATCCTCTTTTAAGCTCATCTGCAAATCTCATTCATCGCTTATGCGCAAGAGATTTTAATTACTTCAATATAAAAAGGGGAAGGAAGATTCCTGTATTGGAAGGTGTTATTCAAATTGTAATTGATGATTTATCTTTAAAAATCAATTTGTTGTATATAAAAACGAACGCTTAATTTTATTGAAAACTTTGAATGGTTTTCATTTATTGGTCTTTTCTTTTAAAAATTTTACTTTAGAATTTCTCGTATTTCTTACTAAGAAAAAGATTTTAAAGGTCTACAAAGAAATTTGAACAGATAGAACAATTAACATTGAAAGAGGGGGGGAAATGATCAAGAGTTTTCAGATATGGAAAAAAGCTACGATTATAGTGATTTTAGGGGGATTTTTTTCGACTGTTTATGCCATAGATGTTAATAGTTTGCAGGAAGTGCATGATGGTTCGTTTTATTTTTTGAAACGTGGCATGTTTGCTTATAAAAATGGGCAGATCAATCAGGCTATTTCAGCGCTACGTTGTGCCGCTAAGAGAGGTCATATTGGCGCGAATTGGAAACTTGGCTCTATTTACGCAAACGGTGATGGTGTCCCTAAAGATGATTACAAGGCCTATCATTTTTTTGCATACATCGTTGAAAAAGGTGCTGATCTTGGTTCAGAGGATGAAAGTTATGTCTCTGATGCATTGGTTAAACTTGCGGGATATATAAAAAAAGGTATTCCTCAATCACCGGTGAAACCTAATCCTTCTTATGCCATTCGTCTTTATATGCAGGCTGCGGTGAACTATGGAAATTCTAAAGCTCAGTATCAATTAGGAAAAATATTTTTAAAGGGAGAGGGAAAGGAGAAGAATCTTATACAAGCAGCACGATGGTTTCAACTTTCAGCAAAAAAAGGAAACTCTTCTGCTCAAGCGATGCTTGGAAATATGCTGATTCAAGAAGGAAAAATCATTCGCGGGACGGCAATGTTAACTGCAGCCTATGAAAAAGCTGACGTAAAAGACAAAAATTGGATTTACCCTTTGCAAGAAAAGGCATTTGCTCTTTGTAATGAATTTGAGAGACGTACAGCAATTTCACTGGTTGCTGATATTTTAAAAAATAAGAACTTTTAACTATCTGATTGTAATATTTTTCACATTCTCTCATTCGTTATTAAACTCTATTATTTTTTGTGTTCAAGTTTATAGTAGAGAGAGCTTTTTGCGATGATATAAAGCTAATGACTTAGGATTTTAGACAAAAACTCCTGCGTTCTTGGTGTTCTAGATTGCGGATTAGAAAAGAACTCTTTAGATGAACAGTCTTCAAGAATTGTTCCTTGGTCCATGAAAATAACACGCTCAGAGACTTTTTGTGCAAATCCCATTTCATGGGTTACACAAATCATTGTCATCCCTTCTTCAGCTAAACTGATCATGACGTCGAGTACTTCACCTACCATTTCAGGATCTAGAGCAGAGGTTGGTTCATCAAAAAGCATAACAAGTGGATCCATGGTTAAGGCACGTGCAATAGCAACACGCTGTTGTTGCCCTCCAGAAAGTTGTCCCGGATATTTGTCTTTATGTTCAATAAGTCCAACGCGTTCAAGATACAACAAACCACGTTCAAGTGCTTCTTTTTTGCTTCGTTTTAGGACTTTAATTTGTGCAATTGTCAAATTTTCTGTGACCGATAAATGGGGAAAAAGTTCGAAGTGCTGAAAGACCATTCCCACATGGCTGCGCAATTTAGGCAGATTCGTTTTTTTTGAATGAACTGGTGTTCCATTAATCCAAATTTCGCCTTTTTGAAAAGGGACGAGAGCGTTAATCGTTTTAATGAGTGTTGACTTCCCTGAGCCTGATGGTCCACAAACTACAACCACTTCTCCTTTGTTAATATTGGTTGTACAATTTTTAAGAACGTTAATTTCGCCATACCAATTAGAAACATTTTTTATTTCGATCATATGCGTAGACATTTTTTTTCCTGTTAGCGAATAATGGATACTTTTTTTTGTAAATATAAAACGATTTGTGACAGTGTAAAACAGATAACAAAATAGAAAATAGCTGCTAAAATGTAAGCTTCCTGCTTTACACCAAAATTATTAGCAGCAATATCAAAACCATTCAAAAGGCTATGACCGCTGATAGCATAAACAAGGGTTGTATCCTGAAAAAGGATAATAACTTGTGTTAAAAAGACAGGAAGCATATCTCTAAAGGCTTGAGGAAGAATGACAATGTACATACTTTGCCAATAGGTCATCCCAAGGGCTTGTCCTGCATATTTTTGTCCTTGCGGAACCGAATTGATACCAGCACGCATAATTTCAGCAAAATAAGCCGTTTCAAATGCAGTAAAGGTAATAAGTGCTGATTTATTAGCACCGATGGATGTTCCCGTTAAAAAAGGTAGAAGC
The DNA here is from genome assembly GCF_944801835.1 of Bartonella sp. B1099. GTDB lineage: Bacteria > Pseudomonadota > Alphaproteobacteria > Rhizobiales > Rhizobiaceae > Bartonella. Next base: position 1,243,654 of record NZ_CALYLN010000001.1, read on the forward strand.
ACAAAAAACCATAAGATAACCATCACAAGTGGTATTGAACGCATCGCTGTTATGTAAACGATTGAAAACCAAGAAAGAAGTTTTATGGAAGAAAGGCGCATCATTGCTAAAAGCGTACCGAAAATAAATCCCAATACCGTTGCAAAAAGCGTTAGAAAAACGCTAAAGAGTAAACCTGATAAAATGTAAGAACGAAATACATCAAAGGTAAAAAAGGAAAAATTAAAGTCGGAAAAATTGAAAGGGAAATAAAGTCCAAACTGAGAGCTTATGAAATTTATCATATTTAATTTCCCTTTGTTTGAAAATTGGGAATTTTGAGTATTTGTTCAATAACTGTCATCACAATGAATACGCATAAGGCTATAAAAATATAAAGAATCGTAACAAGCAAATAGTTTTCGTAAACATGACTTATCTCTTCAATTGCTTGGTATTGAAATTGCATGAGTTCATTTATTGAAACGGCGAATGCTATAGATGAATTCTTCACAATGCCCATTGCTTCTGAAGTAAGCGGCGGCATAATTGTACGAATAGCACGTGGTAATATGATATAGCGATAACTTTGATAAGTTGTAAACCCCATTGCCATAGCAGCATAGCGTTGCCCTGAAGAAATCGCTTCAATGCCTGAACGAACCTGTTCTGCAATACGTGCCGATGTAAAGAACCCCAACGCGCATGTTACTAAGAGAATAGGGGAAAATTTCATCGCTGGTGGATAAATCTTAGGGACAACAAAATACCATAAAAATACCTGTACAAGAAGGGGAATATTACGCATAATTTCTACCCAAATAGTCCCGATCGTGCGAACGACGCAATTGGTGATAGACGTTTTAGGTAAAGTGCGCATTGTTCCTATAATAACACCACAAAATATAGCTAATATAAGTGAAGTGATGGACAATATAACCGTATTTTTTAAGCCATCAAGAAGTGTATCTAAATAGGTATGACTTACGCCGGGCGTGCCCAAGCATCCCGTTACCAGTGTTTGAGTAAGGTCATCTCTACAAAGGAAAGAAAAGTCCATTAATTGATATTCCCTCAAATTAGTCATTCACAAGGACAATAAATTAAGCGTATCTACATAAGCAGAATTTATTAAAAAGTGAACTAAAATATAAACCACACTCAATTTTTAAAGAGTGTGGTTCTTCTTTTCAAATTCTATAAATCTTTTTCAGTGTAGCTTTCCCGAGGCTTATTGTTTGGGTGATCCCAAGCATATCTTGTTTGTTTTGATAAGGGAAGGTTCATAACAGTATTTGCAGGCGGAATCGGTTTCATAAACCACTTATTATAAAGCTTTTCAAGTGATTCGTCTTTAATTTGACGTAGGATACTATCATTGATTGCTTGTTCAAATTGTTTGTCATGTAATCTCAGCATACAGGCGATAGGCTCGACTGAAAGTACGGTGTCAAGAATGACAAAATCCGATGGATTTTTTGATTTTGCAATATGTCCTGCGAGAATTGAAGCATCCATAACAAATGCATCGGCACGACCCGATTCGAGTAATAAGAAGCTATCTCCGTGGTCTTTTCCTTTGATGACCTTAAAGTGAATGTTTTTTGCACGTTTGTTTTTACGAATAAGTTGAACAGATGTTGTACCGGTGGTCGTTGCAACTGTTTTTCCATTTAAATCATCAAGAGATTTAATGTTAGAATTTTTCTTTACAGCAATCCGAACTTCTTCAACGTATGTTGTATAAGCAAATGCTGCTTCTTTGCTGCGAGCAATATCATTTGTTGTTGAGCCGCACTCAAAATCATAGGTCTTATTTTTTAAGAGGGGAATTCTATTTTGAGATGTTATGGGAAGATAATGAATTTTAATCGGTTTACCAATTTTTTTTGAGATATCATCAATGATACGTTCTGCCATTTCTGTATGAAAGCCTACATATTTATTATTACCAAGGGCGTAGGCCAAACCAGATGATTCACGAACACCTAAAGTGATTTCCCCTGTTTGTTTTATTTTTTCAAGCGTATCATTTTCAGCATGCGCGACGCTTGTGAGCCCAATGGCTGCTGCTGCAATAAACATTAACAATGATTTCTTCATTTATGTCCTCCATTCATTGATTTTTATTTTAGTTACTTAAGATATACTGTTTGAACGGTGTAGCATAGTTATTCTTCTGAGTGGAATTTTTTTTGTTGTCTTATGAGGTGAGAGTTATACTTTCTTAATTGATATTAAGATGAATCCAGACAGGAACATGGTCGGATGGTTTTTGGTATCCCCTTACTTCTGTTTGACTATGAGCGCAAATAAGGTGATCAACTGCTTCTGGTGATAAGAGTAAATGATCAATGCGAATCCCATTATTTTTAGGCCATGCTCCAGCTTGGAAATCCCAAAAACTAAAGGAGGGTGTATCGGTGACATTTCGGATAGCATCGTAAAGACCTAAATGAAGGATACGCTGTAATGCTTTTCTTGTTTTTTGAAGAAATAAGGCATCTTGATTCCATTCTTGAGGTTTTTTTGCATCGAGTGGGGTAGGGATGACGTTATAATCACCGGCTAGAACAAGGGGCTCCTCATACGCAAGCAATGATTTTGCATGTGCATATAACCTTTCCATCCATTCCATCTTATAGGAATATTTTTCACTCTCAATAGGGTTTCCATTTGGCAAATAGAGCGATGCAACACGAATAACGCCTTTATTTATTGAATAAACAGCTTCAATATAACGTGCTTGTTCATCATTATTATTGCCAGGTAGTCGACGGATTATTTCATCCGGTGTTTTTTTAGAAAGAATCGCAACGCCATTAAAACTTTTTTGTCCGTGTGTTTCTATATGGTAACCTAGATTTTCAATTGCATCACGTGGAAAATTTTCATCAATACTTTTAATTTCCTGTAGACAGACTATATCTGGCTGATTTTGCTGTAGCCATTGATATAATGTTTCGTGTCGTGCTTTTATTCCGGCAATATTCCACGTTGCTATTTTCATGGTACTCATCATTCGATATCAAATATACAATTCAATTTGCTGCGTTAATATTTTATCGCAGTCACATTATTGTTTTTTATTTACTAGGGCGATATTACTATGGTAAATTGATTTATCAAGAGACCCCCAAAAAGCAAAAAAGGCAAATTTAAAGTTTTAAAATTTAATTTATTTTCATTTTTGAAAACTTTCTGCTGTTTAGTTCTTGACGAATGTCTGTGTTCTCGCTATTAGACACGAGCGTAACCGATGTAGAAATGATCTTTTGTTTTGGATATAACCCAAAAGGTCCTTCAGACGGGTGTTGAAAAGATTAAAAGCAAATGCTAGTGCAAAAGGCTATTGCCTTCTCTGCTTATGATCGGGTAGACTGTTTTTAGCAGCTGTGCCCGATTTTGTGTGTAGAGTAAGATATCTATACCAATTTTGTTGGTGTGGGTGGAGATAAAATAGAAAAGCCCGATTGGGTGAGACGAATGTAAATCGAAAAGAGGAAGGTTGCATGCCTACCGTAAACCAGTTGATTCGCAAGCCGCGTGTGGCGCCAGTTAAACGTAATAAGGTTCCTGCTCTGCAGTCGAATCCACAGAAGCGTGGTGTTTGTACACGTGTTTATACAACAACGCCGAAGAAGCCTAATTCGGCTCTTCGTAAAGTTGCTAAAATTCGCTTGACGAATGGATTTGAAGTGATTGGTTATATTCCTGGAGAGGGACATAATCTTCAAGAGCACTCTGTTGTGATGATCCGTGGTGGTCGTGTGAAAGATTTGCCAGGGGTTCGTTATCACATTATTCGTGGTTTGCTTGATACCCAAGGTGTTAAGAATCGTAAACAGCGTCGTTCAAAGTATGGCGCGAAGCGTCCAAAGTAATATTGAGAGACAAAGCCAATGTCCCGTCGTCATAGAGCAGAAAAGCGTGAAATTAATCCAGATCCTAAATTTGGTGATTTGGTTATTACAAAATTTATGAATGCCATTATGTTTGATGGTAAAAAATCAGTTGCAGAGCGTATTGTTTATGGTGCGCTTGATTCTGTAGAGAAAAAAGTAAAAACAGATCCAGTAGATCTCTTTCATCGGGCTTTAGAGAATGTTGCTCCTCATATTGAAGTTCGTTCTCGTCGTGTTGGGGGGGCTACTTATCAGGTTCCGATTGATGTTCGTCCTGATCGTCGTCAGGCTCTTGCTATTCGTTGGTTGATTTCGGCGGCGCGTGGGCGGAATGAGACGACGATGATTGAGCGTTTATCGGGTGAACTCATGGATGCGGCTAATAATCGCGGTTCTGCCGTGAAAAAGCGTGAAGATGTTCATCGTATGGCTGAAGCTAACCGTGCGTTCTCACATTATCGCTGGTAGAAGTTTTAAACTAAGGCAAATATAATGGCTCGCGAATATAAAATTGAAGATTATCGTAATTTTGGTATTATGGCGCATATTGATGCCGGTAAGACTACGATGACTGAACGTATTCTGTTCTATACGGGTAAGAATCATAAAATCGGTGAGACCCATGATGGTGCTTCTACGATGGATTGGATGGAGCAGGAACAAGAACGCGGCATTACCATCACATCTGCTGCGACGACGACTTTTTGGGAAGGGCGTGATGGTCGCAAGCGGCGCTTTAATATTATTGATACGCCAGGGCACGTTGATTTTACTATTGAGGTTGAGCGTTCTTTGCGTGTTCTTGATGGGGCGATAGCATTATTGGATGCGAATGCTGGTGTGGAGCCTCAGACAGAAACTGTTTGGCGGCAGGCTGAGAAGTATCGTGTTCCGCGCATGGTTTTTGTTAATAAAATGGATAAAATAGGTGCTGATTTTTACCGCAGTGTCGAGATGGTTGGTACTCGGTTGGGGGCTAAGGCGCTTGTTGTGCAGTTACCGATTGGTGCTGAAAATGACTTTGAAGGTGTTGTTGATCTTGTTGAGATGAAGGCTTTAAAGTGGGATGGTTCTATTGGTGCCTCAGCAGTGATAAGTGAAATTCCTTCTGACTTAAAGGAAAAGGCTGAAGAATATCGCGAAAAACTCATTGAAATGGCTGTGGAGGTCGATGAGGCTGCTATGGAGGCTTATTTGGAAGGTGTTATGCCAACCAACGAGCAACTTGTTTCTCTTATTCGTAAGGGAACCGTAGAGGTTCAGTTTCATCCTGTTCTTTGTGGTACAGCTTTTAAAAACAAGGGTGTACAGCCGCTTTTGGATGCTGTTGTTTCTTATCTTCCTTCTCCGATTGATATTCCAGCGATTAAGGGCATTGATGTGAAGACTGAAACTGAGACGACACGCGAATCTTCTGATGAAGCTCCGCTCTCTATGCTTGCTTTTAAAATTATGAATGATCCTTTTGTTGGTTCGTTGACTTTCTGCCGTATTTACTCTGGTAAGGTTCACAAAGGTATTTCTCTTGAGAATACTGTGAAGAAGAAGAAAGAGCGTTTGGGACGTATGCTTCAAATGCATTCAAATTCTCGTGAGGATATTGAAGAGGCATTTGCTGGTGATATTGTTGCTCTTGCTGGTCTTAAGGAGACAACAACAGGTGATACGCTTTGTGATCCTTTGAAGCCTGTTATTTTGGAGCGGATGGAATTTCCAGAACCTGTTATTGAAATTGCAATTGAACCAAAAACAAAAGCAGATCAGGAAAAAATGGGTATTGCTCTTAATCGTTTGGCTGCGGAAGATCCTTCATTTCGCGTTAAGTCGGATGAGGAGTCAGGTCAGACTATTATTGCTGGAATGGGTGAACTTCATCTTGATATTATCGTTGATCGTATGCGGCGTGAGTTTAAGGTTGAGGCAAATGTTGGGCAGCCTCAGGTTGCTTATCGTGAGTCAATTACTAAAATGGCGGAAATTGATTATACCCATAAAAAACAATCAGGTGGTGCTGGTCAATTTGCTCGTGTAAAGATTATTTTTGAGCCTCATGAAGGTGATGATTTTATTTTTGAATCGAAGATTGTTGGTGGTGCTGTTCCTAAAGAATATATTCCGGGCGTTCAAAAAGGGATTGAAAGTGTTATGGGGTCAGGTCCTCTTGCGGGATTTCCTATGCTTGGCGTAAAGGCGACACTCATTGACGGTGGTTATCACGATGTTGATTCGTCTGTATTGGCTTTTGAGATTGCTGCTCGTGCGGCTTTTCGTGATGGAGCAAAGAAGGCTGGTGCACAGCTTCTTGAACCAATCATGAAGGTGGAGGTTGTTACACCAGATGATTATGTTGGTGATGTTATTGGTGATCTCAATTCTCGTCGGGGGCAGATTTCAGGAACTGAAGCGCGCGGTATTGCAACAGTTGTGAATGCGATGGTTCCATTGGCAAATATGTTTGGTTATGTGAATACTCTTCGCTCTATGAGCCAGGGGCGTGCGCAGTATACGATGCAGTTTGATCATTACGAGCCTGTCCCTTCGGCTGTTGCTTTGGAGATTCAAAAGAAATACGCGTAATTTCAGGTTGGTAGATTAATTTTTAACTTAGTCCTTGGCTTGGACGGAAAATGGAGAGCTCAAATGGCGAAGAGCAAATTTGAACGAACGAAACCGCATGTTAATATTGGTACGATTGGTCACGTTGATCATGGGAAGACTTCATTGACAGCAGCGATTACGAAATTTTTTGGTGAGTTTAAAGCATATGATCAAATTGATGCAGCACCAGAAGAGCGTGCCCGTGGTATTACCATTTCTACAGCACACGTTGAGTATGAAACGGAAAATCGTCACTATGCCCACGTTGACTGTCCTGGACACGCAGATTATGTGAAAAACATGATCACAGGGGCAGCGCAGATGGATGGTGCCATTTTGGTTGTTTCTGCAGCTGATGGTCCGATGCCACAGACACGTGAGCATATTTTGCTTGCTCGTCAGGTTGGAGTTCCAGCGATTGTTGTTTTCCTCAATAAAGTTGATCAGGTTGATGATGCGGAGCTTTTGGAACTTGTAGAGCTTGAGGTTCGGGAACTTTTATCCAAATATGATTTTCCAGGAGATGAAATCCCAATTGTAAAAGGTTCTGCGTTAGCTGCCCTTGAGGACAAGGATAAAAGCATTGGTGAAGATGCGGTTCGTCTTTTGATGAGTGAGGTTGATAATTATATTCCAACCCCTGAACGTCCTGTTGATCAACCATTCTTGATGCCGATAGAAGATGTATTTTCGATATCGGGACGTGGAACGGTTGTTACGGGTCGTGTTGAGCGTGGTATTATTAAAGTTGGCGAGGAAATTGAGATTATCGGTATTCGTCCAACATCTAAGACGACGGTGACGGGTGTTGAAATGTTCCGCAAGCTTTTAGATCAAGGTCAAGCTGGTGATAATATTGGCGCGCTGCTTCGTGGTGTTGATCGTGAAGGGATTGAGCGTGGTCAGGTATTGGCGAAGCCTGGGTCGGTTACCCCGCATACACGTTTTAAAGCCGAGGCTTACATTTTGACGAAAGATGAAGGGGGTCGTCATACACCTTTTTTCACGAATTATCGTCCACAGTTTTACTTCCGTACGACGGATGTTACAGGTATTGTTACGCTTCCAGAAGGAACAGAAATGGTTATGCCCGGTGATAATATTGCGATGGATGTGTCACTGATTGTGCCGATAGCAATGGAAGAGAAGCTTCGTTTTGCTATTCGTGAAGGTGGTCGTACTGTTGGTGCCGGTATCGTCTCTAAGATCATTGAATAAATAATGCTTGTTGAGCGCCTTAATTATTGAAGGCGTTTTATATGACAGGGAAATAAAGAGCATGAACAGTCAAAATATTCGTATTCGCTTGAAAGCGTTTGATCATAGAATTCTTGATACATCGACACGTGAGATTGTATCGACTGCTAAGCGGACTGGTGCAAATGTCCGTGGTCCTATTCCGCTTCCGACGCGGATTGAGAAATTTACGGTCAATCGTGGACCGCATATCGATAAGAAGAGTCGTGAGCAGTTTGAAATGCGTACGCATAAGCGTCTTCTTGATATTGTTGATCCAACGCCGCAAACAGTGGATGCGCTTATGAAGCTCGATCTTTCTGCTGGTGTGGATGTAGAAATTAAGCTCTGAGGTTTGAGGACAGAAGGAACAGACCCGATGCGTTCAGGTGTAATAGCACAGAAGCTGGGCATGACCCGTATTTATAATGATGCTGGTGAGCATGTGCCGGTGACAGTACTTCGTTTGGAGAATTGTCAAGTCGTTGCTCAGCGTACAGTTGAAAAGAATGGTTATACTGCTGTTCAATTAGGTGTAGGCTTTGCTAAGGTTAAGAATACTTCACAAGCTCTTCGTGGACATTTTGCTAAGGCTTCTGTTGAGCCTAAAGCCAAAATAGCAGAGTTTCGTGTGAGCCCCGATAATCTTCTTGATATCGGTACAGAGATTACAGTGGAACATTTTGTTCCAGGACAGAGAGTTGATGTGACTGGTACCAGTATTGGTAAGGGGTTTGCTGGTGTTATGAAACGGCATAACTTTGGTGGGCATCGTGCTTCCCATGGTAATTCGATTACACATCGTGCGCATGGTTCTACGGGACAGTGCCAAGATCCTGGTAAAGTGTTTAAAGGGAAAAAAATGGCTGGCCATATGGGGCAGGTGCGTGTAACAACACAAAATATTGAAGTTATTTCCACTGACATTGAACGTGGTTTAATTTTAGTGCGTGGTGCTGTTTCTGGTTCGAAGGGTTCTTGGATCTTGGTAAGAGATGCCGTGAAGAAACCTCTTCCTGATAATGCTCCAAAGCCTGCTGGTATTCGCCGTCTTGTGAAGGAGAAAACGGAAATGGTTACTCCGGTGATGGAAACCTCTGAAGTTGAGGGAGCCTAATAATGGATCTTGTAATTAAAACACTTGATGGCAATGAAGCTGGTAAATTAAAAGTTTCTGAATCTATCTTTGATCTTGTTCCGCGTGAGGACATTTTACAACGTGTTGTTCGTTGGCAGCTTGCTCGTCGTCAACAGGGAACGCATCAGTCCCAGGGGCGATCTGATGTGTCACGAACGGGGGCAAAGATGTTTAAACAAAAGGGAACTGGGCGTGCTCGACATTCATCTGCACGTGCACCACAGTTTCGAGGTGGGGGTAAAGCACATGGGCCGGTGGTTCGTAGCCATGCGCATGACCTTCCTAAAAAGATTCGTGCTCTTGGATTGCGTCTTGCTTTATCTGCAAAATTAAAAGCAAAAGATTTAATTATTGTGGATGAGTTGACTGTTAAAGATGCTAGAACGAAAAAGCTTGTTTCTCATTTTTCTAAACTTGGCTTTAATAATGCTCTGTTGATTGGTGGTAAAGAGATTGATATTAACTTTTCTCGTGCAGCATCGAATATCCCTAATATTGATATTTTGCCCATTCAGGGAATTAATGTTTATGATATTTTGCGTCGCAGCAAACTTGTTTTATCAAAGGCAGCTGTTGAGGCTCTTGAGGAGCGTTTTAAATGACAGATCTTCGCCATTATGATGTAATTATTAGTCCAGTTATTACTGAAAAGTCGACTATGATTTCTGAATATAATCAAGTTGCTTTTAATGTCGCGCCGAAAGCGACGAAACCTGAAATTAAGGCTGCTGTTGAAGCGCTTTTTAGCGTGAAAGTAAAAGCAGTTAACACGATAGTCCGTAAGGGTAAAGTGAAACGTTTTAAAGGTATTGTTGGTCGGCAGAGTGATGTCAAAAAAGCGATCGTAACTCTGGCCAGTGGTCAGACTATCGACGTTTCGACAGGTCTTTAAAGAGGCTCGGAGATAGGAATAATGGCACTTAAGCAATTTAATCCAACGACACCTGGGCAGCGTCAGCTTGTCATTGTGGAACGTTCTTGTCTTTATAAGGGAAAACCTGTAAAGATGTTGACAGAAGGTTTGTCTTCAAAGGGTGGACGTAATAATCGCGGTCGTGTTACTGCTCGTTTTCAGGGTGGTGGCCATAAACGGAGTTACCGTTTTGTCGACTTTAAGCGTCTTAAGCGTGATGTTTCAGCGAAAGTTGAGCGTTTAGAGTATGATCCTAATCGCACTGCTTTTATTGCACTCATTCGCTATGAGGATGGACAATTAAGTTATATCCTTGCACCACAGCGTCTTGGTGTTGGTGATTGTGTTGTTGCTGGTTTAAATGTTGATGTTAAACCAGGAAATGCTATGCCCCTTGGTAATATGCCGGTAGGTACAATTATTCATAATGTTGAAATGAAGCCGGGAAAAGGGGGGCAGATTGCACGTTCAGCGGGTGCTTATGCACAGTTGGTTGGGCGAGATCATGGCATGGCTATTCTTCGTTTGAATTCTGGTGAACAGCGTTTGGTCTCTAGCAGCTGTTTTGCAACGGTTGGTGCTGTTTCAAATCCTGATCATGGGAATATTAATGATGGTAAGGCAGGTCGGTCACGTTGGCGTGGTAAGCGTCCCCATGTTCGTGGTGTTGCTATGAACCCCGTTGATCATCCACACGGTGGTGGTGAAGGTCGTACATCGGGGGGGCGTCACCCAGTGTCTCCTTGGGGTAAGCCTACGAAAGGTAAGCGTACGCGCTCCAACAAAGCCACTGATAAATTTATTATGCGTACGCGTCATCAGCGCAAGAAATAAGAAAGGTAGTCTGAAGTGGTTCGTTCAGTTTGGAAAGGTCCGTTTGTTGACGGCTATCTTCTTGGTAAAGCAGAGAAGGTACGTGCAAGTGGGCGCAATGAAGTTATAAAAATATGGAGTCGTCGCTCTACTATTTTGCCGCAATTTGTTGGTTTAACTTTTGGTGTTTACAACGGCAATAAGCATATTCCTGTTTCTGTTTCTGAAGAGATGGTTGGACATAAGTTTGGTGAGTTCGCTCCTACCCGGACTTATTATGGTCATGGTGCCGATAAAAAAGCGAAGAGGAAGTAGGAATGGGAAAAGCTAAGGTTCCACGCCAGCTTAAAGATAATGAAGCAAAGGCTGTCACACGAACAATTCGTGTTAGTCCGCAGAAGCTTAATTTGGTTGCTGCAATGATTCGTGGTAAAAGAGTTAATGTAGCGCTTGCTGATTTAACGTTTTCGCGTAAACGTATTGCTGCTACTGTGAAAAAAACGCTTGAATCAGCAATTGCAAACGCAGAAAATAACCACGATCTTGACATTGATTCGCTTGTTGTAGCAGAAGCTTATGTTGGTAAGTCGATCGTGATGAAGCGCTTTCATGTTCGTGGTCGCGGGCGTGCGAGTCGAATTGAGCGTCCATTTTCACATCTTACTGTTATTGTTCGTGAAGTTAGCGAAAAAGTGGAGGCCGCGTAATGGGTCAGAAGATCAATCCAATAGGACTTCGTCTTGGTGTTAATCGGACCTGGGATTCTCGTTGGTATGCTGATAGTGGTGAATATGGACGTCTTCTTCATGAAGATTTGAAAATTCGCTCTTATGTGCTTGAAGAGCTTAAACAGGCTGCGATATCTAAGGTTGTTATTGAGCGCCCTCATAAAAAATGTCGTGTTACGATTCATTCTGCACGTCCTGGTTTGATTATCGGTAAAAAGGGTGCTGATATCGAAAAGCTTCGTCGTAAGCTTTCAGAAATGACGAATGCTGAGACTTCGTTGAATATTGTAGAGATTCGTAAACCAGAGATTGATGCGACGATTATTGCACAGTCAATTGCTCAACAATTAGAACGTCGTGTTGCTTTTCGTCGCGCCATGAAGCGTGCTGTTCAGTCTGCTATGCGTCTTGGTGCAGAAGGTATTCGTATTAATTGTTCTGGTCGTCTTGGTGGTGCTGAAATTGCGCGTATGGAATGGTATCGTGAAGGTCGTGTTCCACTTCATACCTTGCGTTCTGATGTCGATTACGGTACAGCAGAAGCTAAGACCGCTTACGGTATTTGTGGTATTAAAGTTTGGGTCTTTAAGGGTGAGATTCTTGAACATGATCCGATGGCTTCAGAACGTCGTGCTACGGAAGCTGATCAATCTGGTTCTTCATCGAATCGTCGCCGCGAAAATGCTTAGTTTTTGAAATTGAACTAAAATTTGGAGTAGAGAACAATGTTGCAGCCAAAGCGCACAAAGTTCCGTAAGCAGTTCAAGGGCCGTATTCACGGTGTTGCGAAGGGTGGTACGGATTTGAATTTCGGTGCCTACGGTTTGAAAGCTGTTGAGCCGGAGCGGGTTACTGCTCGTCAAATTGAAGCGGCACGTCGTGCGATTACACGTTATATGAAACGTTCTGGTCGTGTATGGATTCGCATTTTTCCAGATCTTCCGGTTACATCTAAACCAACGGAAGTTCGTATGGGTAAAGGTAAGGGAAGTGTTGATTATTGGGCTGCACGTGTTGCTCCTGGGCGCATCATGTTTGAACTTGATGGGGTTCCTGAAGATGTTGCACGTGAAGCATTAAGGTTGGGTGCTGCAAAGTTGCCTATCAAAACGCGTTTCATCCAGCGGATTGCTGAATAAAGAGGTTAAGCGATGAGAGCCAGAGAATTACGGGCGCAAACGCTCGACCAAATGAAAGATGAATTGGCTAAACTAAAGAAAGAGCAATTTAATTTGCGCTTTCAAAAAGCAACAGGTCAATTAGAAAAGACTGCACGTGTTAGAGAAGTTCGTCGTGATATTGCGCGCATTAAGACTTTTCTTCGTCAAAAGTTAAGTGAAAGTAAGGTTTAAGGAAATAAGAGATGCCTAAACGCGTTTTGCAGGGTGTTGTTATTAGCGACAAAAGCGATAAAACTGTCGTTGTTAAAGTTGAGCGTCGTTATTCTCATCCGCTTCTTAAGAAGACTGTTCGGCAGTCTAAAAATTATAAAGCGCATGACGAAAACAACCAATTCAAGATTGGGGATCAAGTTTCTATTCAGGAATCTAGACCAATTTCGAAAGATAAATGTTGGATTGTTGTAAAAGACAATGTAGCGTAATGAGCTAAGTTTATTGTTTTAGAATTTAACAGTGGTTTTTCGTTGATAAATTTGAAGATGATGACTTTGTGTTTATTTGGCAGGCAAGTCTGAGTGTATAAAAGATACAAGCGGATATATATGTTAAGAAAAGGTGGCCAGTCATGATTCAGATGCAAACAAACCTCGACGTTGCTGATAATTCTGGTGCTCGTCGTGTCATGTGCATCAAGGTGTTAGGCGGTTCAAAGCGGAAATATGCTTCGGTCGGTGACATTATTGTTGTTTCGGTTAAGGATGCTATTCCTCGTGGACGTGTTAAAAAAGGTGATGTTATGAAAGCTGTTGTGGTGCGTACGGCTAAGGATATTCGTCGCGCAGATGGTAGTGTCATTCGTTTTGATAGTAATGCTGCGGTTTTAGTGGATAATAAAAAAGAGCCGATCGGTACGCGTATCTTTGGGCCTGTCCCCCGTGAATTGCGTGGGAGGAATCATATGAAGATCATCTCACTCGCTCCTGAAGTGCTGTAAGGAGTTAATGTTATGCAGAAGATTCGAAAAGGTGATAGAGTTGTTGTTTTATCCGGTAAAGATAAAGGATCGAGTGGTGAAGTAATTAAGGTTAGTCCAAAAGAGAATAAGGCTTTTGTTCGTGGGATTAATATGATTAAACGTCATCAACGTCAAACACAGAAGCAAGAAGCTGGGATTATTTCTAAAGAAGCTCCGATTCATCTGTCTAATTTGGCGATTGCTGATCCTAAAGATGGTAAGCCTACGCGTGTAGGCTTTCGTGTGAATGCAGATGGTAATAAGGTACGTTTTGCCAAGCGTTCGGGAGAGTTGATTAATGGCTGAGGAAAGACAAATACCGCGTATGAAAGCGTATTATTTTGAGGTGATTCGTAAAGCACTTCAAGAGAAGTTTAATTACAAAAATGCGATGCAAATTCCGCGGATTGATAAAATTGTAATTAATATGGGGATAGGTGAAGCAACTGCTGATTCAAAGAAGCCTTCCCTTGCTGCTGAGGATTTAGGTCTCATAACAGGTCAGAAGGCTGTTGTTACTCGTGCGCGTAATTCTATTGCGACCTTTAAAGTTCGTGAAGGAATGCCTCTCGGGGCTAAAGTGACATTGCGTAAGGATCGTATGTTTGAGTTTTTGGATCGTCTTGTTACGATTGCTCTTCCGCGCGTTCGTGACTTTCGTGGTTTAAATCCAAAGAGTTTTGATGGTCGTGGCAATTTTGCTATGGGTATTAAAGAACACATTGTGTTTCCAGAAATCAACTATGATAAAGTTGATCAAATTTGGGGCATGGATATTATCGTTTGTACGACAGCAAAAACGGATGATGAAGCGCGTGAGTTATTGCGTGCTTTTAATTTTCCTTTTCGTTCGTAACGGCAAACGTAGCGAGGTAAAATTATGGCCAAAGTAAGTGCCGTTGAAAAAAATAAACGTCGTGAGGTGATGGTGAAGCGTTATGCTGCACGTCGTGCACGTTTGAAAGCAATCGTTATGGATCAGAAAGTTTCTCTTGAGGAACGTTTTAAAGCTTCTGTTCAGTTGGCAGAATTGCCGCGCAATTCTTCGAAAGTTCGTATTCGTAATCGCTGTGAGGTTTCGGGTCGTCCTCGGGCTTATTATCGTAAGTTAAAAATGTCACGGATTGCATTGCGTGAACTTGGCTCTATTGGCCATATTCCTGGTATTGTAAAGTCTAGTTGGTAAGAGGAGATTATTTAATGTCTATGTCAGATCCTCTTGGTGATATGTTAACACGTATTCGTAATGCACTTGGTCGTAAAAAAGGCAAAGTGGTTACTCCAGCTTCGAAGCTTCGTGCGCACGTTCTTGATGTTCTTCAGTCGGAAGGTTATATTCGCGGATATAATCGCGTTGATTTGGGTGATGGAAAAGCCGAACTTGAAATCGAATTGAAGTATTTTGAGGGGATGGCTGCTATTCGTGAGATTTCGCGTGTGTCAAAGCCTGGTCGTCGTGTGTATGTCTCTGCTAAGTCACTTCCACAGGTGGCAAATGGTTTAGGTATTTCGATCTTATCGACTCCTAAAGGCGTTATGGCTGATCATGAAGCGCGCGAACAGAATGTTGGTGGAGAACTCCTTTGTCGTGTTTTCTAATTATGTCCAAGAAAACAGAAGAAAAGTAGGTTAGAACAATGTCTCGTATTGGAAAAAAGCCCATTTCAATTCCTTCTGGAGTTACTGCTACTGTTGAAGGTCAGCTTGTTAAGGCAAAAGGTCCAAAAGGTGAATTAAGTTACGTCGTTAATGATGAAGTCTTAGTTAAATTCGAGGACAATGTCATATCCGTTATGCCGCGGGATCAGTCAAAAGATGCGCGCTCTAAATGGGGTATGTCACGTTCAATGATTGAAAACATTTTTTGTGGTGTAAAAGATGGTTTTGAAAAAAGGTTAGAAATCAATGGGGTTGGTTATCGTGCCGCTTTACAGGGTAAGGATATTCAACTCTCTCTAGGCTTTTCGCATGATGTGGTTTATAAAGTTCCATCAGGTGTTACTGTAACTGTTCCTAAGCCCACAGAGATTGTTATTTCTGGAATTGATAAACAGCAAGTTGGACAAGTTGCAGCGGAAATTCGCGAGTATCGTAGACCTGAGCCTTATAAAGGTAAAGGTGTTAAGCATGCAGATGAACGTATCTTCCGTAAAGAAGGTAAAAAGAAATAAGGATTTTGTATTATGGTTTCATCTAAGGACATTATCCAGCGTCGTGCAAGACGTGTTCGTCGTAGAATCAAGATGGTTTCTCATGATCGTCTTCGGCTTAGCGTTTATCGTTCAAATCAGAACATCTACGCGCAAGTTATTGATGATTTACGGGGATGTACACTTGTTTCAGCTTCTACTCTTGAAAGTGATTTGAAAAAATCATTAAAAAGTGGGGCTGATAAAGAAGCCGCTTTTGCTGTGGGTAAGTTAATTGCTGAGCGTGCGAAGCAAGCTGGTGTTAATGAAGTGGTTTTTGATCGTGGCGCTTATGTGTACCATGGTCGAGTAAAAGCTTTGGCTGAAGCTGCTCGTGAAGGTGGTTTGAACTTTTAAAGTTTCCTCCTTACGGATGGGGCTGGATACTTTAGAGTATTTCGTTTAAGTTTTTCCGATTTGATGAAGAGCTTTGTTATCGTGCTTCCGGAAAAGAAAAAGGAATGAGGAATGGCACAAAAAGAACGTGGTGAAAGAGAAGAACGCGATAATGAGTTTGTCGATAGACTTGTTCATATTAATCGTGTTGCTAAAGTTGTAAAGGGTGGTCGGCGTTTTGGTTTTGCTGCTCTCGTTGTCGTTGGAGATCAAAAAGGGCGTGTGGGCTTTGGACACGGTAAAGCTCGTGAAGTTCCTGAAGCCGTTCGTAAAGCAACGGAATCTGCAAAGCGTGGAATGATTTATGTCCCGCTTAGGTCTGGACGTACATTGCATCATGATCTTGAAGGTCGTCACGGGGCTGGGCGTGTTTTGCTTCGTTCAGCGTCTGCTGGTACTGGTATTATTGCTGGGGGACCGATGCGTGCTATTTTTGAAGCTCTTGGTATGCAGGACGTTGTTGCAAAATCACTAGGATCATCGAATCCTTATAACATGGTTCGTGCAACATTTGATGCACTAAAACATCAAATGCATCCGAGAGATATTGCTGCTCAGCGTGGTATAAAATATTCGACTTTGCAGGCGCGTCGTCGCCATTTAGTCGACGTAGAAGGGTAGTTTCTGAGATTGTCAGAAAAGGAATTAGGAAATGGTTCAGAAAAAATCTCAGAGTGGTAAAACTGTGACGGTAGAGCAAATTGGAAGCCCTATTCGAAATTCACAGATTCAGCGTGCAACCTTGAAGGGGCTTGGGCTCAATAAAATGCGTCGCCGGCGCGTTTTAGAAGATACACTTTGTGTACGGGGTATGATTGCTCGGGTTCGGCATCTTGTTCGCATTATAGATGAAGATTAAGGGTTGCAGGAGTATTAGATATGAAACTCAATGAACTACGTGATTGCAAAGGCGCAACAAAAAATCGTAAGCGTGTTGGCCGTGGTATTGGTTCGGGGACTGGTAAGACTGGTGGTCGCGGTGTGAAAGGGCAAAAATCCCGTTCTGGCGTCTCTCTTAATGGTTTTGAAGGTGGGCAAATGCCTATTTATCGACGTTTACCAAAGCGTGGATTTAAAAATTTCTTTTCTAAAGTCTATAATGAAGTTTCACTGGGACGTATTCAGTTGGCTGTTGATGCAGGTAAGTTGAACATTGAAAAGCCTGTTGATATGATTGCTTTGAAAGAGGCTGGTATTATTCGTCGCGAGAAAGATGGGGTTCGCCTTCTTTCTGATGGTGATTTGAAAGCTAAGGTTATCCTTCATGTTTCTGGTGCTTCACAGGCTGCTCGTGTTAAGATTGAAAAATTGGGCGGTCAGGTTATTTTTCTTGATGTTGTTCAATAGTTTTTTTTGATATAAGTCGTGATTTCAAGAAGAGGTATATCTATTCTTTTGAATATTTTGTGGAGAATTGTTTAAGTTCTGCAATTATTTATGTATAAAGATATGAATTTTAGAGTTATAGTTCTGTGATTTAAAGAACTGGAGTGTGAAGTGGAGACGTTTTATGGCATCAGCAGCAGAGCAATTTGCTTCCAATATAAACTTCGGTACCTTTTCGCGTGCAACTGAATTAAAAAAACGCATATGGTTTACTCTGGCGGCGCTTCTTGTCTATCGTTTCGGCACTTATATTTCTCTTCCAGGTATTAATATCGACGTTTTGCGACAAACATTTGAGCATCATGCATCCGGTGTCTTAGGACTTTTTAATATGTTTGCTGGAGGCGCTGTTGGGCGTATGGCAATTTTTGCCTTGGGTATTATGCCCTATATATCGGCATCTATTATTGTACAATTACTCACGTCTGTTATTCCTTCTTTGGAAACTCTTAAAAAAGAGGGAGAGGTTGGTCGTAAGGTTATTAATCAATATACGCGTTATGTAACAGTCGTATTGGCTATTTTGCAGGCTTTTGGTATTGCGGTTGCCCTTGAAAGTGGTATAGGGACAGGGCTTCAAATTGTTGTAGAACCAGGTTTCATGTTTCGTGTCTCTTCTGTTATTACACTTGTTGGCGGGACAATGTTTCTCATGTGGCTTGGTGAGCAAATTACCTCACGCGGTGTTGGTAATGGAGTTTCTCTCATCATTTTTACAGGGATCGTAGCCAATTTTCCTTCTACTTTTGCTCAGCTTTTGACCGCGCATAGTCAGGCTGATCTATCAACTTTTCTTTTAATCGCAATCGTTTTTATTGCTGTTTTGGTTATTGGACTTATTGTTTTTATAGAGCGTGCGCAACGGCGAATTATTATTCAATACCCGAAACGTCAGGTTGGTAATCAAATGTTTCAAGGCGATATGTCGCATCTTCCTTTAAAATTGAATACTGCTGGTGTTATTCCACCTATTTTTGCTTCATCTTTATTGTTATTACCCGCCACTATTAATAATTTTTCTGATAAAATGCCACAATGGATGCAAACTATTTCTTATTCTCTTGGTCATGGGCAGCCACTGTATATGATTGTTTATGCATTTTTAATGGCGTTTTTTTGCTTTTTTTATACGGCTATTGTGTTTAATCCGAGTGATACTGCGGATCAGTTGAAAAAACATTCTGGTTTTATTCCAGGAATTCGTCCAGGTGAGCGTACAGCGGAATATATTGATTATGTTTTGACGCGTATTACTGTTGTGGGCGCTATTTATATTATCTTGGTTTGTTTACTCCCTGAATTTATGATATCTGCATTCCAGGTTCCTTTTTATCTTGGGGGGACGTCTTTGTTGATTGTTGTGACTGTTACTCTTGATACGGTTGCTCAAATCCAAGGGCATCTTGTTGCACACCAATATGAAGGGTTGATAAAAAAATCAAAACTTCGTGGAGGTCGAAGAAATCGATGAGAGTGGT
This sequence comes from Bartonella sp. B1099, assembly GCF_944801835.1. Lineage (GTDB taxonomy): Bacteria > Pseudomonadota > Alphaproteobacteria > Rhizobiales > Rhizobiaceae > Bartonella. Next base: position 1,262,549 of record NZ_CALYLN010000001.1, read on the forward strand.
TCTTTTAGGTCCTCCTGGAGCAGGGAAAGGGACGCAAGCTAAAATGTTGACGGAGGAATATAATATTCCTCATTTATCAACAGGAGATATGTTGCGTGAAGCTATTGCCAAAGAAACGGAAGTTGGTAAAAAAGCTAAAGCTATTATAAGTTCTGGTGCTTTAGTCCCTGATAGTGTTGTTAATCAAATCGTATCAGATCGGATTGATGAAGCTGATTGTATAAACGGTTTTATTTTAGATGGTTATCCAAGGACTGTAGGACAGGCAGAAGCGTTACAACAGATCCTTGAGTCCAAAAATATGCGGCTTGATGCTGTTATTGAATTGCACGTTGATGAAGACGCATTGATTGAACGTATGGCGAAGCGTGTTCAGGAGACAATAGCGGCCGGTGGACAGGTCCGTTTGGATGATAACCCTGTTGTTTTTGCAAAAAGATTAGTAGAATACCGTGAAAAAACCTCCCCTTTATCAAAATTTTATTCAGAGAGAGGAATGTTGAAGGTCATTGATGGAATGATTGGTATTGCTGAGGTGACACGTATGATTAAAGGTTTTCTTTCATAAGATTTTTTTTAGAAGTAAATGAAAAGAGTTGACTTTTGAGATAAAATCTATCACAAACAACTTTAATTTATTTCAGTTAATTAAGCGGATTCGGAAGGATTTTGTTCTGAGTCTACTTTTTTCTGTAAGGTACATCAGGTATTTTATAACAATTTGTCAACATAACTAAGGAGAGTAGGCGTGGCTCGTATTGCTGGCGTCAATATCCCGACAAATAAGCGTGTAATTATCGCGCTTCAATATATCCACGGGATTGGACCAAAATTCGCTCAAGAAATTATTGAAAAGGTTGGCATTCCCACGGGGCGTCGTGTGCATGAGCTTTCAGACGCTGAGGTGTTGCAGATTCGTGAGGCGATAGATCAGGGATATCAAGTTGAAGGTGATCTTCGTCGTGAAGTTGCTATGAATGTTAAGCGTTTGATGGACCTTGGTTGTTATCGTGGATTGCGTCATCGTCGGTCTTTGCCTGTCCGAGGACAGCGTACACATACAAATGCTCGTACGCGTAAGGGGCCTGCTAAGGCAATCGCTGGTAAGAAGAAATAAGGATCCTTGTGAGAGGTTTTTTTGTATATTCTATTTCTTGTTGAAGTCCGTTTGACAAGGAAAAGAGGGTGGAGCTGCTGATATTACGGCAGTGTTGAGATCATTGAAAGGAAAAATATGGCCAAGGAAACCACACGTGTTCGTCGTCGCGAACGCAAAAATATTTCATCGGGTGTTGTGCATATCAATTCAACATTTAATAATACAATGATTACGATTACTGATGCTCAGGGGAATGCGATTGCATGGTCATCTGCTGGTGCTCAGGGATTTAAAGGGGCACGTAAATCTACACCTTTTGCCGCTCAAGTCGCTGCGGAAGATTGTGCGAGAAAAGCACAAGAACATGGTATGCGTTCTTTGGAAGTTGAAGTTTGTGGTCCTGGGGCAGGGCGTGAATCTGCTCTACGTGCGTTGCAATCTGTTGGTTTTGTTATTACTTCTATTCGTGATGTAACACCAATTCCTCATAATGGATGTCGTCCGCGGAAAAGGCGGCGTGTTTAATTGGGTGTTGTTTTTTGTTGTCGGAGATTTCTCTGATGTTCACATTGGTCGTTACGATTGAATGGTAACGGAACTAAAGAACGGGAATAAAAATATGATCCAGAAAAACTGGCAGGAACTTATTAAACCCAATAAGGTTGAATCATGTGCGCATGATAATCCGAATATTACAAGCGTAATTGCTGAGCCTCTGGAGCGAGGATTTGGTTTAACATTAGGAAATGCACTTCGTCGTGTGTTGTTATCTTCGCTTCGTGGGGCTGCTATTACTGCTGTACAGATTGATGGCGTCTTACATGAATTTTCATCCATTCCAGGTGTTCGTGAAGATGTGACGGATATCATCCTGAATATAAAGGAAATTGCGCTTCGTATGGAAGAGGAAGGGCCTAAACGTCTCGTCGTTTATAAAGAAGGTCCTGGTGTGGTGAAAGCAGGAGATATTAATACGGTTGGGGATATGGAAATTCTCAATCCAGATCATGTTATCTGTACCCTTGATGAAGAGGCTGAAATTCGTATGGAATTTATTGTCAATACAGGGAAGGGGTATGTTCCATCTGATCGTAATTATGTTGATGATGGTCGTATAGGACTTATTCCAATTGATAGTCTTTATTCGCCAATTCGTAAAGTGTCTTATAAAGTGGAAAATACGCGTGAAGGTCAAGTTCTCGATTATGATAAATTGACGTTAACGATTGAAACGAATGGTGCTGTTAATGGAGAAGATGCTGTTGCTTTTGCAGCGCGCATTCTTCAGGATCAATTATCGTTATTTATTAACTTTGAAGAGCCACAGAAAGAGCCTGTTGAAGAGGCGGATTCTGAGCTTTCCTTTAATCCGGCACTTCTCAAAAAAGTGGATGAATTAGAGCTTTCTGTTCGTTCGGCAAATTGTCTTAAAAATGATAATATTGTCTATATTGGTGATCTTATTCAAAAAACAGAATCTGAAATGCTTCGGACACCAAATTTTGGTCGTAAGTCATTGAATGAAATTAAAGAAGTTTTGGCATGTATGGGGTTACATCTTGGAATGGAAATTCCTGCATGGCCGCCTGAAAACATTGATGATCTTGCTAAACGCTATGAAGATCAGTATTAAAATTAGAATTTAAGGAGAGGGCTTATGCGCCATAGTAAGTCAGGCCGCAAGTTGAACCGGACTGCCAGTCACCGTAAAGCGATGTTTGCAAATATGGCAACTTCGTTGATTGAGCATGAGCAGATTGTGACAACACTTCCAAAGGCTAAAGAAATTCGTCCTATTGTTGAAAAACTTGTTACTCTTGGTAAGCGTGGCGGTTTGCACGCGCGTCGACAAGCAATTGCAGCACTTCGTGATACAGCGAAAGTTGCAAAGTTATTTGATACACTGGCGCCGCGTTATGCATCACGCAACGGTGGGTATTTGCGTATTATGAAAGCGGGCTTTCGTACCGGTGATAATGCGCCCATGGCTGTCATAGAATTTGTTGATCGTGATGCCGAAGCAAAGGGGGCAGCGGATCGTGCTCGTATCGAGGCTTCAGAGAATGAGAAAGGTACGTCCTCATAAGTTTTTTATTCTATTGCATTTTAAAAGGCCGCCTTTTCTTAGGCGGTTTTTTTATGCGTATTTTTGAAGTTTTTTTACTTGAAAAATAGATGGTGAAAGAAAATTATAGGATATTGAATTATTTGATTTTTATAATATTTACTGTTTAAGTAGGTTGTTTTTATTCTCTATTATGAAATATTAATAGATATCCTTCATTTGCGGGGTTGTTTTTTAAATTCTATGAATCTTCAACAGAATGGGCTGATTTTATAAGGAGTAGATTATGAGGTATTCTTTTTGGGTGCGGCTTTTTTTTGCGGTTATGATGCTGATATCGTTTGATCATATCTATGCTCATGTTCCTCAAACACAAAAAGAAATCACTCTTTCATTTGCTCCTTTAGTTAAAAAGACAGTTCCATCTGTTGTCAATATTTATGCGGCTCGACAAATTAGAGCGCGATCACCTTTTGAGGGTGATCCATTTTTTGAGCAGTTTTTTGGTCGTTTGCAAAATAATTTTCCTGTCCGTAAGCAATCATCATTAGGGTCAGGGGTGATTGTTGATGCACGTGGTTTGATTGTTACAAATTACCACGTCATTAAAGATGCAAGCGAAATTAAAGTAGCTTTTTCTGATGGGCGAGAATTTGAGAGTAAGGTCGTGCTCAAAGATGAAGCAACGGATATTGCTATTTTGGAAGTTGATGTAAAAGATACTCAGTTTCCTGTTCTTCCTTTGGGGGATTCTGATACTGTTGAAGTTGGTGATCTTGTTCTAGCTATTGGAAATCCTTTTGGTGTTGGTCAAACGGTTACAAGTGGTATTGTTTCAGCGCAAGCGCGTACACGTGTTGGGATTTCCGATTTTGACTTTTTTATTCAAACAGATGCTGCCATTAATCCAGGAAATTCTGGTGGCGCTTTAATTGATATGAAAGGTCAATTAATCGGAATTAATACGGCTATTTATTCACGTTCCGGTGGTTCTGTAGGGATTGGTTTTGCTATTCCAGTTAATCTTGTAAAAGTGATGCTTGATACCGTTAAACGCGGTGGAAAATATTTTGTGCCACCTTATATTGGGGCATCCTTTCAAAATGTTACACCTGATATTGCTAGTGGTTTAGGTTTAGAACGGCCCTATGGTGCTCTTATTATCGAAGTTATCAAAGACAGTCCTGCTGAAAAAGCTGGTTTGAAAGTAGGTGATGTTATTTTGAGTGTGCAGGGGGGGCGCGTTGATAGTCCAGATAGTCTTGGCTATCGTTTGATGACAGCGGACGTTGGCCATAGTCTTGCTTTAGAATATTTACGAGGTGGAAAAACTTTAAAAACACAGATAAAGGTTGCATCGATATCGGAAACTGCATTTTTAAAATCTGAAAAAATTACAGGTGACAGTCCTCTCGCCGGTGCTGAAGTGTTAGATTTAACACCGCAAAATAGTCGACGTTTTCATCTTCCTATATCGGCAAAGGGTGTTGTGATTACCAATCTTGATGAAATGAGCTATGCTGCGGGAATTTTTCGGCCCGGAGATATTTTACGTGTTGTCAATGGCTATAAGATTCAAACAGTTCATCAGTTGAAAAAGATTCTTATGCAAACGCATTCGCGTACTTGGCAATTGGAATATGAACGTGATGGTATGTATATTCGCCAATTTATTCGTTGAGGTTTTTTTTGAAGAAAGATTTTTTTACTTCATCGATCGACCCTAAAGTTAATAAAAATCATCCACTTGCAGAAAGAATGCGTCCTTGTTCTCTCAATGACGTTGTGGGACAAAAACATTTAATTGGAGAGGATGGTTTGCTTTCACGGATGGTGGCAGCGGGCTCAATTGGATCGATGATTTTTTGGGGGCCTCCAGGGACCGGAAAAACAACGGTTGCACGTTTGTTAGCACTTGAAACAAATTTCGCATTTGAACAAGTTTCTGCTATTTTTACAGGCGTTTCTGAACTTAAAAAGATTTTTGAAGTTGCACAGAGGCGTTTTATGTCTGGGGATAAAACGCTTCTTTTTGTTGATGAAATTCATCGGTTTAATCGTGCACAGCAGGATAGTTTTCTTCCTGTGATGGAAGATGGTACGGTGATCCTGATCGGTGCAACAACTGAAAATCCTTCTTTTGAACTTAATGCTGCTCTTCTTTCGCGTGCGCGGGTTTTAACATTTCTTTCTCATGATCATGAAAGTTTAGGCATGCTTTTGAAGCGTGCTGAAAAAGTGGTAGGAAAGTTACTTCCTTTGGATGATGGGGCCAGAGACGTTTTGATAGGGATGTCTGATGGTGATGCGCGGGTAGCATTGACATTAGCAGAGGAAGTTTGGTCTGTCGTGCATCCCGGAGAGATTCTTGATGCTGGTGCGTTGCAAAAAGTTATTCAGCGTCGTGCACCCATTTATGATAAAGGACGAGATGGGCACTATAATCTCATTTCAGCGTTGCATAAATCTGTTCGTGGCTCTGATCCTGATGCGGCACTTTATTATTTAGCTCGTATGTTGGATGCTGGTGAAGATCCTCTCTATATTGGGCGAAGATTGGTTCGTATGGCTGTTGAAGATGTTGGTTTGGCGGATCCTCAAGCTCTTGTCATTTGTAATGCAGCAAAAGACGCCTATGATTACTTAGGATCACCAGAAGGAGAATTGGCTTTGGCGCAGGCATGTCTCTATGTTGCAACTGCACCAAAGTCAAATGCGACATATCTCGCGTATAAAGCTGCACGGCGTTGCGCACAAAAAAATGGTTCTTTACCGCCTCCTAAACATATCCTTAATGCACCGACGAAATTGATGAAGGAGGAAGGGTATGGAGAGGGTTATTGTTATGACCATGATGAACCGGATGCTTTCTCTGGACAAGAATATTTTCCTGAAAAACTTGGGCGCCAGAGTTATTATAAACCAGTTGAGCGTGGATTTGAGCGTGAAATTGTGAAGCGTCTTGAATGGTGGAAACAATTGCGCAAAAAACGTAAAAACCAACCATAAAATTGGGATTAGAACACATTTTTTATTCCTCATGTCGTTGTATGAACTTTAGTTTATATTTAAACACTTATTGCATTATCCGTAGAACAATTTTTTGATCTCTTCAAAGGCATATTTTTTTATGGATTCAAATTTAAGAAATATGTCATTCAACTCTTAAAGCTACTTTATTTTTGTGGTTTTAATTGACTAAGATATTGATTAATAATCATTATTAACTGTTTTGTATGTTGAATGAGAGCTCCAAATACCGTACGTTCTCTCATTCTAAATCTCATTAATCACAACCATTCGCTTGTATGTTACATGCTGGATTAACGTGTGATAAAAATTCTACAAGAAAAAATTAAAAATAACTCTTATGAAGAGTTTCAAATGTCGAGAGCCATCGCAACATTGGGGGGCTGGGAAAGGGTGTGGTAGTGTAATGATTGTGGTGCTGAGTTGTTCCAAGCGTAAAGAGGTTGGTGCTCAATGGATTTCACAATATATCATTCACGAGTGCTGTCGCGAAATGGGTGTAGCGAGGAGCGTTAAAAGACCCCTTTTAAAACAAGTGCGTGAATATGCAAACACAAAGGTGTTCTGTTCTTTGATGCAGTAGGGTGTGGTTTTGATTGATGAGGCATTTTTATGTGATTAAGGTTGTAGCTTGACACGAGGTTTTGTACTAAGTGGGAATGCTATGTTTATATAAAATCAATAACTTATATAAAGGTAAGGGAATTTTATGGTTATTGATTTTATTAGCTTATTTTTATGTCTGTCCCGAACCTTTTAATAGCTTATTCTCAATCATTTTGTCCAAATATGAAACTAAATTTGGTCGTATAGAACTTGACTCTTATTTTTATTAATCGTATAGTATCAGTATACAATAAGGGGCGGTAATGGCGATTGTGAGTTTCAAACATAAGGGCTTAAAATTATTTTATACAACAGGGTTTACAAAAGCTATTCAAGCAGATCACGTAAAGAAATTACGCGTTATCTTAACGGCTTTAACAAGTGCTACTACGCCCGAAATGTTGAAAGCACCTGCCTTTAAAATGCATCCTCTTAAAGGTGAACTTACAGGATATTATTCTATATGGGTGAATGGTAATTGGCGTGTTACTTTTCGCTTTATAGGAACAGATGTGGAGCTTGTTGATTATCAAGACTACCATTGATGAAAGGAATAAAAAATGATGCATAATCCTGCACATCCGGGTGAAGTTCTAAAGGTCGCTTTTTTGGAAGAAATGGGGCTATCAATACAAAAATTAGCTGATCACCTCCATATGACAAGAGCTTCTCTCTCAAGAGTGATTAACGGTCATGCTTCTATGAGTACCGAGCTTGCGATTAAATTAGAATTAGCTGGTTTTAGTAAAGCAAAATTTTGGTTAGATATGCAAACAAACTATAATTTATGGCAAACAATGCAACAGGCACAACCAACTATTTCTCCTCTAGTTTCTGAGGATAATCAAACACACATTTGATTTTATTCATAATTTTTCTGGTGCTTTTCTTTGTTTTTAGCTGCTACCCATTGCCTTAGTTTTTTTGAAGTTTTTTAATTGTTTCTATTGCTAGACGTTTTCTATCGGCTGTTTTGGTATAAAGGGGTGCCATTTTATCTTCTGTCCAGCCAAAAAGCGCTTTCATTTGTGAAACTGTAGCACCAGCATTAGCAGCACGTGTTACTGCTAATTTTCTCAATCCATTGGCTGATTTTTTAATTCCAGCTTGATTACACGCTTCACGAAACAAGTTGCCAAAACTTTCTTTTACAAGCTTATTTCCACTTTTACCACAAATGAATGTTTCATCACCTACAGGACCAATTTTAAGAGTTTCTGCAAGTTCTGGTAAAATAGGTAGAAAAACATCTGTTTTAAATTGGCTCTTTTCTGTTTTGAGATGAATAATATTATCTTTAACATTTTTCCAGCCAATGCGAACGGCATCACCACGACGTAAGCCGTATACAAAAGCACATCAATCCCAATATGTTTAGAAACATTGTTTAGAATTCTATATTTAACTTTTTTCGTTGACTCTGATTGATTATGCCATTGCATGCTTTGTAAATACTGATGCAATAACCAGTCAAAAGATCCTTCTGTAAGCTTAGTGCGTTTTATTATTTTAGAAGAGCCATTTTGCGCATGCTTAAGGGCAAGCGTATAATTATCAACAAATTCTTGTGTTCCGTAAGTTCCTTCAATCCGAAGCCGTGGTCCATGACCAATACGGACATACCATATGATTTTACCATGGCGTGTACGTTCACGAACAAGATAGGGTGGACGACGCTTTGGCATGGTTAGAATTCTATGCCGTCAACAGAGGGGCAAGAAGGGTGAGTACTACATTCTTCTTGTTCGTTTTCAAGAGGTGGAAAGTCTTCAATACTGTAAGCATTATTCCTTGTTGTTGGTGGTGTTATAGTTTTATTGATATGAATTAATAACTCTCCAGTAGGTTTGATTTCTACAACCTCTGCTCCTTGTTTTTTGGCTTCTCTTAACGCGCGTGCAATGGCTGGTTGTGTTATGGTAGGTGGGCGGTGTGCCATGTCTATTCCCCTTAATTTAGGTGCAATTCACCCGTGGTGTGAATCACGAATGGGTTGAAAAATGTTAGGAAAGGGTGGAGATAGAGGTGTTATAGAGCACCTTCGGTTTAAAAAATTGCAAGTTATGTGTTAGATGTGTTTAATTTCATATTTCCAATTTGTTAGTTGTGTAATAGCCGTCGTAATTTCTCCCCTATGACACATGCACACATCAGATTCAAAACAAGTAATAGCAACACGTTTTTTATCTAAAAAAATCTGGTATAATTTTTCTATTGCATGAAGATTATCCTTAAGAGTTGTATTTTGATAATCTTCAAAAAGATGTTCATAATCTTCTCGTGTTTTCAGATTGCGTCTTTTTTCAGAGGCAATTCCAAGTTCAGGCAAGTGTATATATTCAATGCCAATGTTGCTTACAGCTTTCTCTAATTGCCTTTTTGAAAAACCATGTTTTCTACTTATTGGATTTTTACGAACATCACACAAAATTTTAACATTGTTTTCTATGAGGCAATTCAGATAATGGTCTAGTGATTTTCCTTCATAACCAATGGTAAAAAAACAAGGCTTCTCATCTTTGGTATTACACATGTTTAATTTCCTTATATGGGTGGGGGCTAGGGAATATGCGAGAACAAAGCCCCCCAAAAGTTCAGGCGGCTTTAGTTGAGATTCTTTGTATCTCTCGTTCTATTTCTGCTAAAAAGCTTTCAACCGCTTGATTAATCTCTTCAATTTTCTTTTCATCACGGTGGATGCGTTTGATTTTCATACGAAAGAGAGATGAATCGCTCGTAAAACGTGGGTCATAACTGATAAAATCACACCATTTGCGCCCCGTACAAGCCATTTGAAACTGCATTTGTGCAAGATATTCTGGTTTGATTTCGTTATCGATAATGAACCGCATATGATTAGTCGATCTAGGACATTTGATTTCGATTAACCCATCTTCATCAATCAGACCATCAGGGCTAGCCCCCGCCATTTTTATTGTGGGGTGTTGAATAAAGCCGCACCTTGTGACTTCAATATCATAAATGAATGCATATTCTCTCAAGGCATCTTCTTATGTTCAATTCCCCATCTCATATCTACAAGATATTGATTTATAAAGATAATCTATCGTTATTCATATTGAATTAGACCTTCGAATAACGTAAGATTCTCTCATTTCAAATCTCTCTATCTTGAATTAATCAAAACCACTCATTTGCACATAACAAGTGGGATGAGTGTGTGGATAAAATTTGTATAAGAAAGGACTAAAAATGGCTCTTATGAACCGTCTTAATGCAAGATCTGTCGCAACATTGGGAGCTGGCAAATAGTGTGATGGTGCCGGCTAAAGATGGTGGTGCTCAATGGCTTTATCGTTATACCATTCACGGGCGCCGTCGTGAAATGGGCTTGGGTGCCTTAAGACATGTCTCTTTAAAAAAAGCCCGTGAATTGGCAAACCAATGGCGTTCTGTTTTACATGATGGGCGTGACCCTATTAAAGAACGTGAAAAACAAAAGCGTGAAGCAATGCGTAATCTCCATTATTTAAAAGATATCGCTTTGGATACTTTTGAAAGTCGTAAAGCTGAATTAAAAGGGGATGGGAAAGATGGACATTGGTTTGCACCTTTGCGGCTTTATATTCTCCCTAAATTAGGCTGTCTGCCCGTTTCTGAGATTACACAAACAGAGATACGCAATACCCTTGCCCCTATCTGGCATACAAAAGCTGATACAGCGCGTAAAGCACTGAATCGTCTTAATATTTGTCTCAAACATGCGGCTGCCTTAGGATTGAATGTTGATTTACAAGCAACAGAAAAAGCACGCGCTCTCTTAGGAAAGCAACTCCATAAAGCACAAAATATACCAGCCATGGATTGGAGAGATATACCGGCTTTTTATAAAACACTTTGCGAAAAAACAACCCTAACACAACTGGCTTTGCGCTTGCTTATCCTTACAGGGGTTCGTGCCAATTCCTTGCGTCATATTCGTGAAGATCAAGTTGAGGGTGATATCTGGACTATCCCTGCTGAGAATATGAAAGGTAGACGTGATGCTACAACAGAATTTCGCGTGCCTTTATCATCAGAAGCATTAGACATTTTAAAACAAGCGCGTTTGCTTTCTCGCAACGATTTCTTTTTTTCTGCAACCGGTCGTGGTCCTCTTGCTGATAAGTGTATGGCTACGTATATGAGAAAAAATAAAATTGCGTATCTCTGTTTGGGTAATCTCAGAAACCGGCAGACAGCCTAATTTAGGGAGAATATGAAGGCGTAATGGTAAAAACCAATCCCCAGTTTTACCATCATTTTTTAATTCAGCTTTCCGACTTTCAAAAGCATCTAAAGCAATATCTTTTAAATAATGAAGATTGCTTATTGCCTCACGCTTTTGTTTATCGCGTTCTTTAATGGGGTCACGCCCCTCACGCAAAACAGAACGCCATTGGTTTGCCAATTCACGTGCTTGTTTTAAAGAGACATCTCTTAAAGCACCCAAGCCCATTTCACGGCGCCGCCCGTGAAGGGTATAACGATAAATCCATTGAGCACCTCCATCTTTACGCTTATGGAGTAACAAGCCGGCACCATCATTATATTTGCCAGCCTCCAATGTTGCGACAGACCTTGCATTAAGACGGTTCATAAGAGCCATTTTTAGTCCTTTCTTATACAAATTTTATCCACACATTTATCCCACTTGTTATGTGCAAATGAGTGGTTTTGATTGATTCAACATACACAGACTGGAAATGAGAGAATCTTACGTTATTCGGGACTCTCATTCAATATGAACAACGCTATATTATCATTATAAATCAAAGTATTACCAAAAAAATATCTACACATCCGCTCTGTGTGTCACGTGAAAGGGAATAGGTTTGAAATGAGAGAATGATATGATCTTAGGGTTTCTAATTCAACAGGCAAAACGATAAAGTATTATTATCAACTAATTTGTTATGAGCAATAGGAACCTATCAAAAACAATTGGATTTTTGCCAGACTGGTGCGGAGAGAAATCTTTGTTTCTTAGAAAAGAGAAGAGGTCAATCATTTGATGAAGTTTTGGTGTTCAGTGCATTTATTCAGTCAAAAAGTATCTTTCTTTGTCTGTTATCCTAAGTTTCTTTACACATGTTACGATTAATTTTATCTTTTTTTATGACAAATGAACACTTAAATCCTATAAGATAAATTTTTATCAAAAAAATGATTGATTTAATCTTTAATTCTAGAAAATTTTCTTTCTGAAAAGAAAAGTCACTAAAAAAGAAACTTTCATTCACCAGACATGAAGAGATACATTTAAAAATCTTATTTTTTTAAATGTATTTTCTTATCTCTCATTTTTTAATATGAATAAAAAGAGAATATTAATTGAATGGCTAAAAAAGGGACGTTAATAGGTTCATAGAATGATAGGTTCTCTTCCTTATTGTCTTGATATTTTACGTACCATAGATCGTGATCGCTATATATCGGTTTTATTTACACCTAAAAAAAAGCGCAAAGCATTGGCTGCTCTCTACGCATTTAATGCTGAGATTTCTCGTATTCGTGAAAGTGTTCATGATCCACTCATCGGAGAAATACGATTACGCTGGTGGTATGATTCTATCGCGCATGGTGAAATACAAATGAGTGGAAGTCATCCAATTTTGAATGATTTATTGACAGCAATGACTCTTTTTAATTTACCTAAGACAGCTTTTTTACGGTATTGTGATGCACAAATTTTAGATCTTTACCACACCCCACTAGAAACGCTTCATGATCTCGAGCATTATTGTCGTGAGACAGCAAGCATAATTTTACAGCTTTCTTGTCAGATATTAGATCCTGATACTGCACAAGATTTTACAGATATCTATGAACAAGGAGGGATTGCTCAAGGATTAAGCGGCGTATTGCGTCTTTTATCCTTCATGCAATCACGCTATCACTATTATTTACCTACTGATATGCTGAAGGCTGTAGGGGGAAATAGGGAGGATTTAGACTCTCATCGTCTCAGTGATCAACAAAAGGACCGCATTGTTGAAGCTATGGTCGCATTATCGCGCGATCATTATACCCAACTTTATTCATATTCTCGTGCTTTACCTAGAGCTCTTAAGCCAGCCTTTCTTCCATTAGTCATTATACCGGCTTCTCTTCAAAAGGCTCTACAGCTGGGAGCTGCTATTTTTCAAGAAAGTGCAACTTTGCCATTGATACATCGCTATTGGTTGATAACAAGAGCAGCAATAAGCGGTAATTTTCCAAAAATATTATAAAAAATATGATGACGTTAGAGTTAGACTGATTTTTTCATGTTGAAGATAATAGGAAATACTGTCCATTTTCTTGTTATAAAAAACGTTGATGTGTTGGTTTTTGAAAGCAAAAGAGTGAGAAATTTTAAGACCTTGAAAATACAGTGTATTGGATGGATGAGAGGAAAGCTGGCACCATTGTTATATTAGCCATCTCTCAATATTGCGACAGCTCTTGGCACTTGAAACTCTTCATAAGAGGTATGTCCTTTTATAATGTGCAAGCAAGAGGTTTTGATTGATTCAACATGGAATAAGTTTGGAATAAAAGAATCTTATGGTATTTAGGATTTTTATTCAATATGAATAATGCTATATTATCATTGTAGTTTGACACTAGGTTTTGTACTAAGTGGGATTAGATAGGAATACGTGATAATTTATTGTTTTTATGTATAAAATTTAGCATTAAATGCGTGTTTTGTCAAAATAGATTTTGACACCTAAAATTGCAAAAAAGTGACAAAAAGAGTGAAAATCGAAATTTGAGCGTAAAAATGAGAAAAGGCTTTGAAAGGTCTTTGAAAATGCTTTGAAGATTTTTAAAAAGTCTGTGAAAGCCCAGAAAACCGCCTTTGAAGACCCTTTGAAAAAAATCCGATAAAATGTGAAGCGCATTGCAAAATCAGCCAAAAATAACCAAAAAAGCAAAAAAGATTTTCACCTATAGGTGATTATCTATTTTTAGAGGTAATTTATATTTATAAATCAAATTGTTACATAACATTTTCTAATGTAAAAAGATTTTCATATCGATTTTTTATTTTAGAGGAGCATTAAGCCGTATCTTGTGTAGTTTTGGAATGTTCTTTTTCAGCTTCTATTTGACGCTTTAAATGCAATTTTAGAAGAGGCAAAGTAAGCTCTATTTCTTCCTTGTCGTTGATGTCTTGAACAAGCTCTTGCAGTTTTTTATAAAGTTCCGCCGCGAGTTCCGCTATATCTTCGGGGGGGAGTTTAATTTTTGCATCGCGATAGGTTGTATAAGCTATGCGACCAAGTTTTTTCATGAGACCAGCAGGAATAGTAGGTGCTTTTAAAACCGCTGTTTTCGCTTTTGCTACGTCTGTAAACATTTCACCTTCACCTGTAGCTAGCCATTCTACAGATACACCACAAATATTTTTGTAAATTACCAACATCGATACAGGTGGTTCGCGCAAGCCAGTCTCATAGTTACTCATAGTACTTTCAGGTACCGCAAGATGATCAGCAAATTGTTTGCGTTCCAAAAAACCAAGGGCAAGCCGTACTTTACGTAATCGTTTTGCTAGTTCTGTTTTAGGTTCTTTTTTAGGGCGTCCCAAAAAAAAATCACTCCTAATCCACATTTAGGTTTACTAATTCACAAAAGGGAATTATATCTCTTATTACCGCCCGCTATAGAGGGCAGTTATTACACAATTAACCCGACAAAAGACGGATAGTTGGAGTATCCGTTTTAAGCAGGAGCGAAAGTTTATGACAACCACACAAACATGCATTCAAGTATGGGATCGCCATAGTATTTTAGCTGAGCTACGCCGCCGGAACATGACTTTGGCGGAGCTCGCAAAAGCTTATCAACTATCGTCATCCAGTGTCAAAAACATTTGGACGCGGTCTAACGAGAAAGCCGAGCGCGCAATTGCAGACTTTATCGGTTTACCCGTTGAGCAGGTTTTTGTCGACCGTTACCCTAAGAGTCGCAGTCGTATTTTCAAGGCAGCAAAACATGCCAATACGGATTGTGTTGTTTCTACCCTATCACGTGGTAATGCTGCTTGAGCTTTAGGCTCTGCGTGTTAGCGCATTTGCCATGTATTTAGATACCATAAGATAAAAAGGTTTATCAATGTCTAAAGATCAATACAAAATAGACAAGAAAGATTGCACACTGTTGCCTCATCAAGCAGCCGATTGGATGGGTTGTTTTTTAAGGTTAGGTGGTCAAGTTTTCTTTATCGGGGGTGGTTATGGTTGCGGCTTATAATTTATGGACCCCAGATATCAAACGCGATATCGTTAATCCTTATTCAGAAGTTGAACGATTACAAATCATGCTTTCTTGTTCTTTAAAAGCGGTGAGTGGTGGATTTCGGCATTTGCCAATTCGATACATTATAGATCCGCCGCGTCATTTGTTTGATGCGATGTTGGCACGACAGATTGCTATTCATATTTTACATTATAAATTTGAGGTTCCACGGCGGCGTATTGTCGCTATACAAGAACGGCAACGGACTTCTATTTCTCTGTCACTCCAAGTAATTAATCGGCGGTTAATGGAGTCTGTTTTTGCCAAGGCTTATCGAAGATGGGCGGGGCGTGCGATGGATTTGTTTTTACGAGAAATGGATAAGGCGGTTGGATAATGGCACGGTTTCAAGAGATTGCTTTAGATTTGATTGTTGTACCGGAGCGTATACGCCCTGTTGATGATGAGCATGCCAAGGCGCTTGCCCAATCGATGGCACGAGAAGGGTTGATGAATCCGATTACCGTGCGCCATACACCCAATGCGAAAGAGGGGCATTATACGTTGATTGCGGGGGCGCATCGGTTACGGGCGGCGGAGCTTTTAGGGTATGGCGCCATTGAAGCGGTTGTGGTGCAAGCCGATAAAGAAAATGCTGCGCTTTTAGAGGTTGCGGAAAATTTGTTTCGCAATGAATTGTCAGTGATTGACCGCGCTTTGTTTGTGCAGACGTACCGCGAATTGTGGGAAAAGAAGTATGGGGAGATTCAACGTGGTGGTGACCATGGTAATCAATATACAAAGGACAAAGTGGCAAAGGGTAAAGTTGCACCTTTGATCGGTGGTGAGACAGATTTTGAGCAATAGGTGCAACTTGCACCTATTGCTCAAATAGAGGGAAAGGATGGCAAAGGGACAGTTTTATCTTTTGCCGAACATGTGGCGGACCGTATTGGTTTGTCTTCAAAATCAGTAAGATGTCTTAACAGCATTGCACGGCATCTACAGCCGGAGTTGCGGTCTGTTTTGCGGGGGACCGCTTTGGCGGATAATCAAGCACAGTTGTTGAAGTTGGCAAAGATGGAGCCGGTTGCGCAGCGGCGGGTGGCGATTGCTTTGCAACAAGTTGAGGGGGATTTACGGCGAGCTGTTGATTTGGTCAATGGGATTAATATACCCTCGAAAGTTAATGAGCAGGAACGGATTTTTGCTCAATTGTTGGGGGTGTGGCAGAGAGCGGATGCACAGACACGGGCGCGGTTTTATGATTATTTGAACAAGCAATCGGGGGAGGAGCAGGCATGAAGACGCGTGGTTCTCATCAACTTGATTTTTTTCAACAGCCGGTTTTCCCCTGTCGTGAGCCCGTTGCGCAGATTGATTTAGAGCGGTTTCGCTCTCGCATTAAGCGGGCTATGGCGCGGGCTTTGCGAGAATGTCGCTATGAGCGCAGTGAGATTGCAGAGCGTATGGCGCATTATTTAGGTATTGGTTGTTTGAGTAAGGCGAGTTTGGATGCTTATGTTGCTGAAAGTAAGCAGGTGGATATGGATATTTCTTTGCCGCGATTTAAAGCTTTTGTACGGGCGACGGGCGCCTTTTGGCTTTGGGATGAGGTGGTGAGTGAGGATGGTTTGCTGTTGTTGCAAGGGGATGAAGCGCGATTGGCAGAAATTGCAAGATTGCAGCAGGAACAGCGTGAGATTGCCGCACAATTAAAAGCGATGCGTGCGGTTCCGGTGCGTATTAGACGGGGCAGCCATGAAAGAGTGGTTTAGTATTGCTGAATTGGCTAAGGCGGCTTTGCCGGGGTTGCCATCTACCTATAAAAGTCTTGAAAACCATGGACGGGCATATTGGAGAAAAAATTCTGAACTCTCACGGAAGGTGGAAAGTAAGACCAAGCCGGTATGGGAGTACCATGTTTCTTTATTACCCGAAGGGGCGCGGATGGCATTGTTGTTGCGGGAGGGGAGTGTTGATGTTTTGCAAAGGGTGGAGGAAAAGAGACAAAAAGAAGCGCTTTGGGCGCGTTATGAAGGGCTTTCAAAGGCGCATAAAAGCCGTTGTGAACAGCGTTTGAAGGCGCTTTGTTTTTGGGAAGATTTACTCCATGCCGGTATGGGGGTGCATGATGCGGCAAGTTTGTGTGCGGTTCAGTTTGGGGTTAGCCGGATGTCGCTTTTTAATTGGCGGCAGATGGTTGAAGGGGTCGCGCGGTGTGATTGGTTAGCAGCGCTGGCGCCTTGTTATGGCGAGGAGACTGTTTCGCCGTTTGCGCCCTGTCATGAAGAGGCTTTTGAGGTTTTATGTTCGGATTATTTACGCCCTTCTCGCCCTGCATTTTCGGCATGTTATCGGCGGATGGTTGGGGTTGCGCGTGAGAAAGGTTGGGCGCCGATCCCTTCAGAGCGGGCGTTACGCCGTCGTTTTAAGGCGCAAGTTTCCAAGGCGGTTGTAGCATTAGCGCGTGAGGGCGAGGAGATGGTAAAAAAGCTTTATCCCGCCCAACGGCGTGATCGGCGTGCACTGCATGCAATGGAAGCGGTGAATATGGACGGGCATAAGTTGGATGTTTTTGTGAATGTTCCTTGGGGCTCGAAGCCTGTACGGCTTTATTTGATTGCCATTCAAGATCTTTATTCAGGCAAGATTTTATCGTGGCGCTTATCAGATGCTGAGACTTGGGAAATCGTACGCTTGGTGATTGGGGATATGGTGGAGACTTATGGGATACCGGAGCGTATGACTTTGGATAATGGGCGTGCTTTTACCAGCAAATGGATTTCTGGGGGTGTGCAAAACCGCTTTCGTTTTAAGATTAAGGCGGATGAACCGCAGGGTCTTTTGACCAGTTTGGGTATTCAATTACAATGGACCACACCTTATAGCGGACAGTCAAAACCGATTGAGCGGGCATGGCGTGATTTGGCAGAAGCGATTTCTAAACATCCGTTATGTGCTGGAGCTTATACGGGTAATAAGCCCGATGCGAAACCGGAAGATTATGGTAAGCGGGCGATGGAATTGGAAGAATTCAAAGCCCATGTTGGGGCGCAGATTGTGGCGCATAATGCGCAAGCAGGACGTAAGGCGCTGACATGTGCGGGGCGCAGTTTTGATGAGATTTTTGCAGAAAGTTTAAAGGCAGAAGGGACGATTGTTCGGCAAGCAACAGCGGCACAGAGGGCTTTATGGCTTTTGACCTCAGAAGCATTGCGTACGCAAAAGGGGACGGGTGAGATTCATTTTTATGGCAATCGCTATTGGGCGCGGGCGTTGAATAGCTATGCGGGAGAAAAGGTGATTGTGCGCTTTGACCCAGATAATTTGCACCAAGATTTGCGGGTTTATGATTTGAATAATCAGTTGCTTTGTTTAGCGCCTTGCCTTGCGGATGTGGGTTTTTATGACCAGCAGGCAGCGCGTTTGAATGGGCGTTTGCGTAAAGAATATGTGAAGGCAGTTAAAGCAGAAAAGCAGTTGGCGGCAAAACTTGCGCCGGATCAATTGGCGGATGTTTATGCAAAAGTTGCACGGAGGGATGATGATGCAAAATCCAAGCGTTCTGTTTCCCCAAAGGTAAGCCGCTTGATGCCAAAGAATGCGGGGAATCTTGCTTTAAAAGCCCCTGATGCGGTTTTAGGGGATGATGAGGCTTTAGATTCCCGAGAGTTTAGTCAACATTTGCACCAAGCTTTAAGACGCCTTAGCGCTTCAAGTGAGGGGCGTGAAGTGATCAAGTTTCCTAGAAGATAGGAAAGGAAGGGGGGGGACTTACAAGAGTGCCTACAAGGGGGGCTGGTTTTGTATCGCGTACGGCTTGGAGAGTTTATTGAGAGACAAAAGATAAGGGGCAAGGTTTAAGCCCTTCCCCTTACCAATAGTCTAAATCAATACGAAAGGGGAATATATATGAAGTACGCGATAAATGCAACCGTTGATAAAAATCCTTGGGAGCGACCAAAAAAACAGCCCGATGGGACAGCACAAAACCGCAATAGTGATGATATTGCTTTATGGGATACGCTTGTGGATTCAGTGCGCGCTCTAGGACGGACGAATGACTGGACTAAAGCAGAAGTAGCGCGGCGTATTGGCATGCCGGATGGCACCTTTTCGCAGTGGTATGCGGGTAGTTATGCGGGGCAATTAGGCAAGCAAAATGCGAAAGTTCAACAATGGGTTGAAACATTAAAAGAAACGGCAGGGCTTTTGGAGATGATTCCTGAAAAGCCAGCGTTTCAAAAGAACCGTATAGCGAGTGAAATCATTGACACGCTAACACTGGCGCAAAGTACGGGGGATATGGTGATGATTACCCTTGATGCGGGCAGTGGCAAAACGGAAACTTGCCGCTATTACCGCGCGACCCGCCCGCATACACGCAGTGTTCATGGTATTCGCCTCATTGAGGATGGTCAAGCTTCTCGCCCTTTAGAAATGTTTAGCCAAACCGCCATTGGGGCGGTTGTTACAGCCCCTGATGCGGATGCACAGACCTATCCCCTTAACGAACCCGTGTTGGTCTTTACCCATGAGACAGAGAAAATCCAAAAGCTTGGGAAAAAAGGCACTGCCCTTGATGTTATCAACGCCGTTCGCGCGCAAGGGATTGAGGCACAAGTGATCTTCGTGCGGGTGGAAGAAAAATCCACCATTGCTGAGACACAAACCGAAATGGTGGGGTCAAGTGTTTCTTTAACCGGTGTTCATGCCCTAGCGCATGCTAGAGGGCATTTAGGTGTGGAACCTGGAATTCTTTTAGCACCAGCTTATAGTGCAGGGCGGCTTGATAATGCTAAAAATCCACTAGCAGATGCTCTAGAGCAGGTTGCCGAAAAGCTACAAGCCATTGCCGTGTTTGATACGGGAGGCAAAAATACGGAAGAAAGCCTTGCCTTTCGGGCGGATTTTTCCTCACGCTTTTGTTATCTCATTGACCCCTTTGTGCGGGTAGCAAATGTTGATGGGGGCTTTAGCATTAAACCGGCAAGCCCCTTTGTGGCAGCCATGTTTATCAAACGGGACAAACAAAAGGGAGGTGTTTTTTGGTCTCCCTCCAACCAAGATGTCAAAGGTATTTTAGGCACAGCACGCCCCATTAGCTATTTTGATGGGGAAATTGATCATGAGGCTAATCGTCTCAATCAAGCTGATATTGCCACCTTTATTCCCGCGCGCCTTAGCCAAAATGCCCAAGGTCAATTGGCTGCCAATGGACGCATTTTATGGGGCAATCACACCACCTCCAGTGATCCACTCTGGCGCTTTGTCAATGTGGTACGTACCCGCGCAGCCTTGGAAAAAACCATCATTAACAATTTACGCCCTTGGGCGAATGACGAAAACCTGACCGGTCAACATGTTATTGCCATTACCCGCAGCCTTACACAGTTTCTTGATGATATGATTGCCCGTGGAGCGCTTTTAGGAGGACGTGTCTGGTTTGACCGCGATTTGAATTCAAACAGCAATTTGCAATTGGGAAAATTGCGGGTGGAATTTGATGCAGAAGAAGTCCCTCCTCTCGAAGATTTAAGCTTTGGAAGCCGGCGCAATGGCGCTTACTTTAATCGGCTCTCTGAAGATATCCAAAATAAAATGACCCATACTTTTGGCGATACGCTTGAGGGTTATCGCAAGGCAGCAAGGAGTGATGTATGACTTTAAGAATTGTTCGTGGTTTTACCCTGATTGTTGATGATGATGTCAATCTTCACCTTGATCTTGAAACGCTCAAACTTCCAACTTTAGAAGAAATCACCGAAACCTATCAACCAGGGGGCTCTGACATGCAAATTGATGTGAGTGGTCTTGGTGTGAAAGCTTTAACCTTGCAAATGAAAATCCGCAGCCACACTCCAGAAATCATTGGTATCTTTGGTGGTCCTCCTGGTCTTCGTCATAAATTTACCGGCAAAAAACATGTGGTATCTGAAGAAGATGGGCGCGAGCATGAACATTCCATTGATGTCACGGGGCGCTTGGTCAAAGTCGATAGCGAAAGCTTAACGGCAGGAAAAGCCACAGGCTATGATTGCGAGATCAAGAATGTTTGGGATTACACAGAATTTTGGGATGGCTCTGTTTTGCACCGCTTTTCCTTTAAACGGGGCGGTTGGCTTGTGCGCAATGGGCAAGATATTGGTGGGCGTCGCCGCTCTATTCTCAATTTATAGGAATTGATCATGACAAGTTTACAAACAAGTATTGAAGTGGAATTGCAGGTTCCCCTTGTTTATCAAGACAAGGATGGCAAAGAAACAACACGGCAAAAATTGATCTTTTATCGCCCAAACTTCAAGCAAGCACGCCAATTAGCCGTGCTGATTGGACCACAGCTGGCAAAGATACTTTTGCCCGCTGTAGAAGAAGATAAAATACCTTTGAGCAATGATATTCTCATTGCCAAACTTTGTGAGGCTTTATTTACCCATGAAGCCATGGAAGGAATCGCCGCGCTTCTGGCAGAGATGTCTCATGAATCTGTTGAACTGATTAATCGTCTTGATATTGTTGATGTTATGGCCGTGTTTAAGGTTTTTTTTGCTTTTTTTCCCAAACACCAATCCCCTATGCCGGGCAATTTGGAGCCGAACTAGCTCTTTATTACCACTGGTCGGCTCTAGAGATCAATCAGATGGATTGGTTGGAAGTGATTGCCTATCGCGAAGAATTAGTGCGCTTGAAAGCCCAAGAATATGAAAGCCAAATGTTAGGATGAGATGCGATCATGGATGTTTCCCTTGTTGTGCGTTTTGTGAATCATCTCCAAGAAGGGATCGCCTCTGCCAAGCGAGACTTAAGAGCCTTTAGCCTCGATATTGCGCATTTCCAAAACCAAACACGAAAGCATTTTAAAGGGTGGTTTGACCCTGAGCACTTGGAGGAAGCTACAGCAAAAGCGCAAAATGCTTATATTCATGCGCGTGGGCGCATGGTAGGCGCCATTGCTCAAACGGCAACCTTGATTGCGCCTCTTTATAAAGCCATGCAATTTGATCAATCGATGAAAGGCTTGGAAAAGGTTCTGGATGCCCCCCTTGATCGTTTAAAAGAATTGCGTCGTTTTGCGCTTGAAACCTCCACCAAAATCCCTCTCGCCGCTCGTGAAGTTTTAGAACTGATGACCAGTGCCAGCCAAGCAGGGATTGGTGAACAAGATCTCGAGGCTTTTAGCATTTATGCCGCCAAAGCAGCGGTCGCCTTTGATATGACGGGGGACCAGATTGGGGAACGCTTTGCCAAATTGCGCAATGTCTTTAAGCTTAATCAAGCAGGCATCGAAGATTTAGGCGATGCTATCAACCATCTTTCCAACCACATGGCGGCCAAGGCAAGTGAGGTGTCTGACTTTACCAATCGGGCGACCGGTGCGGCAACCATGTTTAAACTGACAGCCCGTGAGACGGCGGCCTTTGGGACGGCGATGATTTCTGCTGGGATTGTTCCAGAGAGTGCAGCTCGTGGTTTTAACTCTATCAGTGCCCGTATTCAGGCGGGAGGAAAGCATATTGAAGATGCTTTTACCAATATTGGTCTCTCTCGTCAAAAATTTATGGAAGATTTGGAGAAAGATGCCACCGGTACCTTGGTGCGTTTTTTTGATGTCTTGGGCAAATCCGAACAGGGAATGCGCTCGCTGATTGCTATTGCTGGGCGCGATTTTACCGGTGATTTTGCCAAATTGGTTGGCAATCCCGAACTGTTAGGGCAAGCTTTAGATTATGTGAAAGATCCCAAAGTCTTTAAAGGCTCTGTCGAACAAGAGGCAGACAAACAGGCAACCGGTGCCATGCGGCAATTTGAACTGTTGCAAAACCGCATTGTGGCTTTAGGGGTTACCATTGGTGAAGTGCTTCTGCCTCCTGTCAACAGTTTAATGGCAAGTGTTGGTGGTTTTATCAATGTTCTTATGGCATGGGCTAATGCTCATCCAGCTTTAACAAGCGCCATTATCAAAACCATTGCCGCCCTGATGGCTTTTAACATCGCTTTACGGGTTGTACGTTTTACCATGGCGGGAACCCGCCTTGGGATCCTGCAATTGATTGCCTCTTTTATCAAGATGAGGGCTGTGAGCGGTGCGCTGAAGGCAAGTTGGCGCGGGCTCTTGGCTTCAGGGCGCTCACTGGGCTTGTTAACTGCAGGTCTTGGGGCAAGTTCACTGCGACTCTTACGCCCCATAACTTTATTGATGGGAGCTTTGCGAGGGATCGCAATTTCAGGTACAGCATTTGCTGCCTCTTTTGGCTGGATAGGGACAGCGATCGAGGTGGTTGGGGCAGGTATTGCTTCTGTTGTTGGGGCTGTATTTACCCCAATCGGTGCTCTGATTGCTGCTGTTGTGGCTGTCATCATTGCGACTTGTTTTGTTTTGTGGAAATATTGGGATCGCTTTTCTTCCTTTGTCAAAGGATTTGCACGGGGGCTAATCCGCGCTTTTGGTCGTGCCTTTGAAGCCGTCATGCGTTTTTTTGGTGCTGACACAGCAACCATTACACGTTGGAAAAACATCATTGCCGCTGCCTTTGATTTTTCTGCCCACTGGCAAAAGTTTAAACAAGGGCTTTCTTCTGTTTCTAAGTGGTTTGGCAATGTGTGGGAGGGTTTTAAACAAAGTCTCTCCAACTTTTGGGAGTGGTTGGGGAGTTTTTTTACTAGGGAAAAGCTCTCAGAGAGCGCCAAAGCGGGTATGGAACAAATCGGAGAAGATTTGGCGAGTTGGATTGTCGATGGCTTTACGGGGACCATCTCACAATTGACAGATTTTTGTAAATCTTTACCTCACCGCATAAAGGGGTGGATTGGGTCGATTGATGTAAGAGATTATTTGCCAAGTTTTTTAGGAGGCAAAACGCCTCAGCCTGTTGTGCAATTTGCGGGAGCAGGGCATGGCCATAGCTTTGTTCCAGAAGCAAAAGACAAAGAGCGCGTCCCCATCACGCACAATCAAAATGTCACGGTGCATGTCAATGGTGCACGTGATCCCATTGCAACTGGTTATGCGGTTCGTCATGCCTTGCAACGGGCAGGGGCCAATGCCTTGCATGGCGGAACAGAATAAGGGGAGGGAGTATGCAAGATCCTTTGCTGATGTTAGGACCGCATCAATTTTATGTGGACTGGCTGAACTTCCAATCTTTTGAGGAAGAGTTTTCTGCCTCATGGGTTTGCTTAGAGCGTTTTGGTGGGGCCCCTGGTTTGCAATTTACCGGTTATGGCAATGATCCCAAAACCATCCACGGGGTATTATTTCCAGAAGAATTTGGTGATCGTGTAGCCATTGATGCCATCACCACAACGATCAAAAGAGCAAAGCCGGTCCAGATGCTTCGTTGGATCAATGATACCACCTATAGTGTCCTTCTCCATGGACCCGTGGTGATCACCAGTATCACGAAAGACCACGACTTTATCAGTCGCTCCGGTCAATCCCAGCGTATCCGCTATTCCATCAGTCTCTTACCCTTTTTTAATGGCGGAAAACCGCAAGGACAATATCAGGTGGGGCAAACTCTATGAAGATACCAGAAAAGCGTGTTGTTGTAGAGCTGGAGGATATGAGTCTCGATCTCCTCTGCTTTCAACATGCCATGGCTGTGTTAGGAGACAGATCGCAAGTTGGGGCACTAAACGGCTATTTAGAAGCCACATTGGAAGCCAATCCAGAGATTGCCAAATATGGTCCAATTTTACCGCGAGGCTTAACGGTCATTCTGCCTGAATTTGCACTTCACAATCCCCAAAGTATGGTGAAACGGTTATGGGATTAATGCGCACACACCCTTTTATTGTGGTTAAGGTGGGAGACAAACCTGTTCATGAGGTTTTTTACCAGCGTCTTTTAACCGCAACTATCACAGATCATGCCGGTAATGAAGCCGATACATTTGAAGCAGAGTTTGATGATAGCGGCAATGATTTATAGATTCCCTCCAGTAACAGTGCGCTCCATGTCACCTTTGGTTATGAGGACAGCATCCGTGCCTTTATGGGGCGTTTTGTTGTGGAATCGGTGATCAGTTGTGGGGGCAGTGATGGAGAGATTTTGCGCCTTTGTGGCAAAAGCGCTTCCATGCGTGCGGAGATCAAAGAACAGGTGAGCGAACATTTTGACCACAAAACCATTGCTGAGATTGTTGAGAGCCTTGCCAAACGTCATGGTTATCAAGCAAAGGTCAGTCCACAATTTACCAAACAAACCTTGCCTTATGCGATTCGTACCGATCAATCGGCGATTGATTTTTTAACCCGCCTTGCTGATCGGATGCAGGCACGTTTTTTGATCAAAGACAATAAGTTTTTATTTTTAAGCGGCGATAACTTACCAGCACTCGACATCCATAAACACGACTGTTCCAACTGGGAATTTACCCTCGAGCCACGCACCCAATATGGCATCATTGAAGCTGCTTATTTTGATCGCTCACAAGGGCAGCAATGCCAAGTCAAGCATCAGACAGGTTTTAGCGGTCCTGTGCGTCGTCTGCGTGGTTGTTACACTTGTAAAGAAGAAGCACAAGCTGCTGCTGCATCAGAATCAGACAGGCTGTGTCGTGCTGTGGGCAGTGGTTCTTTGACCCTTGCGGGACGCCCCGAAGTCATGGCCGATCAACCCCTTCTCCTCCAAGGATTTCGTATGCAAATCAATGGACCATGGAAAGCCGCAACCGTGACTCACCGCTATGAAAAGCAAAGCGGCTATACCACAGAAATAACCCTAGAAGCGCCAAATCAAGGAAAAGAGGCATGAGAAAATTAAACGTGTTAGAAATAGAAAACCCAAGAGATACTTTTGCCCCTTCTTTTCGGCAACTTCCCCATAATATTGAAGCAGAACAAGCGTTGCTCGGGGCCATCATGATCAATAATGATGCTCTTGAGAGCGTTTCTGATTTTCTCAAACCAGAACATTTTTTTGAAGCCTTCCATCAAAGGCTTTTTGATATCATCTTACAAATTGTTCAAAAGGGAAAAGTTGCAGACCCCATTACCATGAAGCCCTTTATTGCAAATGATGAGAAAATTGGAGATATCACTGTATACCAGTATGTTGTTCGTTTAGCCAAAGAAGCTGTCACAATCATCAATACTCAAGATTATGGACAGGTTATTTATGATCTGTTTATTCGGCGTTCTTTAATTAACCTTGGCACTCAAATTGTGAATAGTTCTTTTGATTCTCCTCTAGAACTTACCCCTTCGCAACAAATTGAAGCGATTGAAAATCAGTTGTTTGCATTGGCAGAGAAAGGCAAATATGGAGGGGGTTTTGAAAACTTTGATAGAGCTATTGTAAAAGCCATTAACATGGCAAGTGCTGCAAAACAGCGTTCCTCACAGCTCTCTGGCATGGCAACCCATATTAAAACTCTTGATGAAAAAATGGGCGGGTTGCAACCATCTGATTTGATTATCCTAGCAGGGCGCCCTGGGATGGGTAAAACGTCCCTTGCAACCAATATTGCCTTTAATATTGCCAATGCTTGCAAGAATCATGATGATAGCCAAGCCAGTGAAGGGGGGATTGTCGGTTTCTTCTCCCTTGAAATGTCAACAGAACAGCTTGCAACCCGTATTATCTCAGAACAAACAAAGGTTTCTTCTTCTGATATTCGACGGGGTAATCTTTCTGATGATCAATTTACCAATATCATTCATGCTATGCGTTCCCTTCAAACCATTCCTCTTTATATCGATCAAACGGGAGCTGTATCTCTTGCACAACTAGCCGCGCGTGCAAGGCGTCTTAAACGACAACATGGTCTAGATGTTTTGATCATTGATTATATTCAATTGATGACAAGCGGTTCAAAGCGTTCTTCTGAAAACCGCGTTCAAGAGATTACGGTCATTACTATGGGTCTTAAAGCGCTTGCAAAGGAACTCAATATTCCCATCATTGCGCTTTCGCAATTATCGCGACAAGTTGAAAATAGAACAGATAAACGTCCACAACTCTCCGATTTACGTGAATCAGGTTCAATCGAGCAAGATGCCGATATTGTGTTGTTTGTTTATCGTGAAGAATATTATCTCAACAATGAAAAACAAAAAGAAGGCAGTGTTGAATATCACAAATGGAAAGAAGCAATGGAGCAAGTTAAGGGCAAAGCTGAGGTTATCATAGCCAAGCAACGCCATGGACCAACAGGAATCATCCCTTTGGCTTTCCAATCTGACTTTACATGCTTTAGTGACCTAACGGATAACGACAACTTTCCAGAAATATCCGCTTGAGCTCAAAATAATGATCCGATGATTGAGAAGCAAAATTCCATAGATTCTCACAAAAAATGACGAATCTTAAAACACCCTTTGAAAGGTCTGTGAAGACCCTTTGAGAACCCCTTAAAAATCATGTGAAACAAAATAAATTGGTACAAAACCTGGTGTCAAAATATACAAAACCTGCTGACAAGCTACACTTATCGTTTCAACGATAGACAAAATACTGATAGAAACTCTATCAAATAGGTTCTTTAATTATGTGGACTCTTTTTATTGGAGAGCGTTAAAGATCTGATTATAATTTTTGCTATTAATCTCCAAAGGATGTTCTTGATTGGCAATTTGTAGCATTTCTAGCTTGAGATCTTCTCTTATCATCATATCTATCTTGGCCCGAACTTCAGGTGCAAGAGTATGAGGTGTGATATCTTTAGGCATCGTTACAGACTTTATTTGATAAACGATACGGTTTGTTGCAACCGGACCTTTTATGATGCCATAATGACCTTGGGAACCAGAAAATAACGCTTGAACCCCTTCAACACCAAGGATTTCAGAGGGATCTTGACGTTGGAGGAGGGGCGTTGTTTGTTTTATAATACCAAGTGTCCGGGCAAGAGCAACCAGACTTTTTCCTTCCCTAAGCTGTTTGAGAGCATTTTGGGCTTTTTCATCAAGGAGACGTTGTATTTCCTCACTTTTCCATTGAGAAAGAACATCTAGCTTAGCTTCTTCTAGTGTTTTATCGCGGGCAGGAATAATTTTATTGACCTTATACCAGAGATATCCACCATTTTGAAAAGAAAGAGGATCAAAATCGACTTCTTCATTTGATTGATAGATGGCATTTAGTAAAGTATCTTTTTGAGGCAAATCCGTGAGAATTACGCCTTCAAGCGTTTTGCCCGTTTTATCAAGGGTAATTGTGCGCAGAGATAACTTGTATTGGTCAGCAAGCTCTTTAAAAGAAGCGCCTTCAAAACGAGCATTTTCAATGGCTACATAATTGCTCCGGATCTCATCAGTAGCACGATTTTTAGCAAGTGTTTGACGAATATTTTCTTCTACACTTTCAAAAGGAAGAAAGCTTGAAGGTTCAATATGTGTGACGCGAATGAGAACAGGTCCCTGTAAATCATTTATTACAGGACTGACTTGCCCTTGTTGGAGTTCAAAAATTTCAGATGCGAGATGGTTTGGAAGTTCATTTTCTGCAAGAGGTCCTTTTTTTATGTCCTTAAGAGTCTTTTTTTCAGCTTTTACCAGTTCATCAAAATGCAATCCATCGGCTATTTTTTTTGCTGCCTTATCGGCTTCTTCGCGTGTGGGGAATCGCAGTTCTTCGAAAGTACGCTTTTCAGGCGTCACAAAACGTGAAACATTTTGGGTATAATAGGCTTTTGCCTCCTCTATTGAGATATCTTTAGGTTTTACGAAATCACTAAGTTCCATCGATAGCAAAGAGACAGTACGGTATTCTGGAGTGCGAAATTCACTTTGATGTGCTTCAAACCATTTTTGTAGTGTTTCGTGATCAGGATCAGCAATTGTTTGTTTTTCTTTTAGATCAATAATGAGATAATCAGCACTCCGCATTTCTCCTTGATAAAGAGCAAGTGCTTTATAAAAGAGATTGGGGGCTTTCATATCAGAGAGTAAGGCTGCAATAAGTTGGTTACGCTTTTCTTGTCTGGTATAATAATTAAGAAAAGCATTTTCATTGATACGTAAATGCTGAAGATAGTTATAAAATAAATTTTTATCAAATGTACCATTTGTTTGGAACATCTTATCAGAAGCAATCGTATGAGCGATTGTATCTTTTGAAAGATTTATTTTCATTTTACGGGCTTGTTCATCCAGCAGTATATTTTGTTGTAATTGATTAAACACAAAAGCGGGAATTTGGTATTGCTGCATTTCATGTGGTGTAAACATCCGTCCAAGATGAGCAGCCTGTGCTAAACGTGCGCTTTGATCGGCAAGTGCGAAACGATAATCATCGATCGTTACGATGGAGTTTCCAGAAGTAATAAGATCTCTTTCGCTTTTTGTGTGTAAGTGTGGTATCCCCCATAAAAGAATGAAGCATAAGAGTAAAATAGCAAGAAAAACTCTGCAAATCCAAGAATTTGTAGCACTTCTTATGACGTCAAGCATTGTTCAATTCCATTTTTAATATAAGTTATTATCAAAGCAGTCATGGAATTTGCAATAAAGAGACGAAAGATGCAAGCTTTTAAAGACTTGCTTTCGTTTTATAATTTGATACTACAGACAAATAAAGTTTTATAAGAGCTTTTGTGAGGTAAAAATATGTCTCCAACTATTCGGCCTTTTCTTGCTGGAAATTGGAAAATGAATGGAACGAGAGAATCGCTTGGAGAGTTGCGTGCTATTGCTACAGGCCTTAGCTCTGATTTTGGTCATCTATTTGAAGCGCTCATTTGCATTCCAGCAACGCTTTTGTCGCGTGCTTCTGATATGCTAGATGGTGAAAATCTTCTTTTAGGAGGACAAAATTGTCACTTTGATGATCATGGTCCCTATACAGGAGATATTTCAGCTTTTATGCTTAAAGAAGCGGGAGCAAGTCATGTTATTATTGGACATTCGGAACGTCGTACAGTGTATCAGGAAAATGATGCAATTGTCTGTGCTAAAGTGCAAGCAGCGTGGCGCGCAGGTCTTGTGGTGCTTGTGTGTATTGGGGAAACATTGGAGGAGCGTGATAATAATAAAGTGTTGGATGTTCTTTCGCAGCAGCTTGAAGGATCTTTACCAGATGATGCAACAGCAGACAATACCATTATCGCTTATGAACCTGTTTGGGCGATAGGTACTGGTAATACGGCAACTTCAGAAGATATTGCAAAAGTGCATCACTTCATTCGTGATAAGATGCACTCTCGTTTTGGTGATGAAGGAAATAAGATACGTTTGCTTTATGGTGGATCCGTACAGCCATCCAATGCCTTTGAGCTTTTAAGTATTTCGCATGTTAATGGGGCTTTGATTGGTGGAGCCAGCTTAAAAGCGATTGATTTTTTAACGATTTGCGATGTTTGTCGTAAATTATAAGTAGAGAAATTTGAGTTCCCCCTTGGATTGTGTGTTATTTATGTGTAAAGAGCTTATGAAAGAGTTATTTGAAGAGCAGGGTTTATGCAAACAGTACTTATTGTTATTCATTTATTGATTGTAATTACTTTGGTTGGGGTTATCTTAATCCAACCTTCAGAAGGCGGTGGGCTCGGTGTGAGTAATAGCTCAGGGTTGATGAAAACCCGTGGATCTCGAAATCCTTTAACACGGTTGACGGCTATTTTAGCCTGTTGCTTTTTTGTTGTGTCCATTGGACTTACCGTTGTGGGAAGTATATCAAATTCGAGTTCTGATATCTTAAAGCGTATACCGGTTAATTCAGAACAGAATTCTACCAATAAAGGCTCAGAATCAGCTCCATCATCAAATAGTGAGTCTCAACCTTCTATTCTTGAACAGTTAGGAGGCACGTCGGATTCCCCGCAGGAACAAAAATCGTCTACAAATCCTGAAGAGGAAAGCCCAGTTCCACCAATTTTTGAAAAGACAGTTCCAGATAACAGTACAAAATAGTTCTTTAAAGAAAATATAGACTGTTAAAAAGGTGATTTTTTCACCTTTTTTATTTCAGAAGAAATAATTGTTTTTTTTTGCATTTTTTGCTGGAAAAATCATAATAAATTGCTTATCACCATAAGCCCATGGCACGTTATGTTTTTATTACAGGTGGTGTGGTTTCTTCCCTCGGAAAAGGCATCGCAGCGGCGGCGTTAGCAGCGTTATTACAAGCTCGAGGCTATCGTGTACGCCTTCGCAAACTTGATCCCTATTTAAATGTTGATCCAGGGACGATGTCTCCTTATCAACATGGTGAAGTATTTGTGACTGATGATGGTGCGGAAACGGATCTTGATCTTGGTCATTATGAGCGCTTTACGGGGCGTTCTGCAAATAGCCAAGATAATATTACAACAGGGCGTATTTATCGCAATATCATTGAACGAGAGCGGCGAGGTGATTATTTGGGGGCAACAGTTCAAGTTATTCCGCATGTTACAGATGAAATTAAGCGGTTCATTATGACGGGAAATGAAGAATTTGATTTTGTTTTGTGTGAAATAGGTGGAACAGTTGGTGATATTGAAGCCATGCCTTTTCTAGAAGCAATTCGACAGCTTGGTAATGAGCTCTCCCGACAAAATGTTGTTTATGTCCATCTTACATTAATGCCTTATATTCCCTCGGCAGGTGAATTAAAAACGAAACCAACGCAACATTCTGTCAAAGAATTGCAATCAATTGGTATTTCTCCTGATATTTTGCTTGTGCGTGCAGATCGGTTTATTCCAGAAACAGAGCGGTGCAAATTATCACTTTTTTGCAATGTTCGCGCCAATGCTGTGATTCAGGCATTAGATATGCCAACAATTTATGATGTTCCCATGGCCTATCATAAAGAGGGTTTAGACTCTGAAGTTCTTCGCGCTTTTGGAATTGATTCGGCCCCTCCGCCTCAGATGGATCGGTGGGAAGATATTACGCAGCGTATTCACCATCCTGAAGGAGAAGTTACGATTGCTGTTGTAGGAAAATATACGGGCTTAAAGGATGCTTATAAATCTCTTATTGAAGCGATTGCGCATGGTGGTTTAGCGAATAAAGTAAAAGTTAATATTGAGTGGATTGATTCGCAACTTCTTGAAAAAGAAGATTCCGTTTCAACTTTACAAAAAGCGCATGGAATTTTAGTTCCTGGGGCTTTTGGGGCTCGAGGGGCAGAAGGAAAAATTCGAGCAATTCAATTTGCACGAGAGCGTAAAGTTCCATTTTTAGGGATTTGTTTTGGCATGCAATTGGCTTGTATAGAAGCTGCGCGCAATATTGCACAGATTGAGAATGCATCATCAAGTGAGTTTTGCGAAACAGAAAATCCAATTGTAGGTTTAATGACAGAATGGGTTAAAGGCGATGTTCTTGAAAAACGAACAAGAAATGGTGATCTCGGTGGATCCATGCGCCTTGGTGCTTTTGCTGCTGAATTAAAAGAAGAAAGTCATATTGCTCAAATTTATGGGATGACAAAGATTGTTGAACGACATCGCCATCGTTATGAGGTCAATATTGATTATAAAGACAGGCTAGAGCAGTGTGGTTTGATTTTTTCTGGCATGTCTCCTGATGGTATTTTGCCGGAAACGATAGAATATGCAGATCATCCATGGTTCATTGGTGTTCAATATCATCCAGAACTAAAGTCACGTCCTTTTGATCCACATCCGCTTTTTTCTTCTTTTATTGAAGCTGCTGTAGAACAAAGTCGATTGGTTTAAGGTATAAATTTGGTTACTTTGCTTTTGAGGAATAAAATGACAAAACCAAATGCTCGTGTAAAAGTTGGAAATGTTATTTTTTCAAATGAAATTCCCCTTTCATTAATTGCGGGGCCGTGTCAGATGGAAAGTCGTGATCATGCTTTTGAAATGGCTGGTCGTATTAAAACAATTGCCGATCAGCTTGGTATTGGGTTTGTTTATAAATCAAGTTACGATAAAGCCAACCGAACTTCTTTGAGTGCAACACGGGGCATTGGTCTTGAAAAAGCAATGGTCATTTTCTCTGATTTAAAAAAAGAGTTTGATTGTCCCATATTGACTGATGTGCATACCGAAGAGCAATGTAGCATTGTTTCTTCTACTGTTGATATTTTACAAATACCTGCTTTTTTATGTCGTCAAACAGATCTTTTGATTGCTGCCGCCAAAACAGGGTGTGTTATTAATATTAAAAAAGGGCAGTTTTTAGCGCCGTGGGATATGGAGAATGTTTTAAAAAAGGTTGTTCACAGTGGTAATCCAAATGTTATGCTTTGCGAACGCGGCACATCGTTTGGCTATAATCGACTTATTTCGGATATGCGTTCGTTGCCAATTTTACGTTCATTTGGGGCGCCTGTTATTTTTGATGCAACACACTCTGTTCAAGAACCTGGAGGGCAAGGGGCGTCATCTGGAGGACAGCGTCAATTTGTTGAAGTTTTAGCGCGTGCAGCTGTTTCTGTTGGGGTTGCCGGTATTTTTTTAGAAACACATCAAGATCCAGATCATGCACCTTCTGATGGGCCCAATATGGTTAAAATTGATGATTTACAAAGATTGCTTGAGACTCTAATGAAATTTGATCATTTGTCAAAGAAGTTGAATTAAGAAGAGAAAAAATATTTCATGAATAGGACATTAGAAATGAATCGCAACTTTTATTGGATAAGGAGACATAGATGACGATCATTGTCGATATCCTTGGACGTGAAGTTCTTGATAGCCGCGGTAATCCAACGGTAGAAGTTGATGTTCATTTGGAAAATGGCGCTTTTGGTCGCGCGCTGGTTCCCTCAGGAGCTTCAACGGGGGCACATGAGGCTGTAGAGCTTCGTGATGGTGGTCCGCGATATCAAGGGAAAGGTGTTGAAAAAGCGGTTGCTGCAGTCAATGGCGAAATTCTTGAAGAACTTGGTGGGCGGGATGCAAGAGACCAAATCGCTATTGATCAAGCAATGATTGCTTTGGATGGAACGCCAAACAAAGCCCGTCTTGGTGCTAATGCACTTCTTGGTGTTTCATTGGCTGTTGCAAGAGCCGCCGCAGACTCATTAAATGTACCTCTGTATCGTTATATTGGTGGACCGCAAGCGCATATTCTTCCAACACCTATGATGAATATTATTAATGGTGGCGTTCATGCTGATAACTTGATTGATTTTCAAGAATTTATGATTATTCCGGTAGGAGCTCCTACCATGAAAGAAGCCATCCGTTATGGTGCTGAAATTTTCCATGCGTTGAAAAAGCGTTTAAAAGATGCGGGATATAATACCAATGTTGGTGATGAAGGTGGTTTTGCACCTCAATTTAAAAGTGCAGATCAAGCAATTGATTTTATTATGGAATCCATCATAACATGTGGCTATAAACCAGGTGAACAAATTGCCATTGGTTTGGACTGTGCTTCCACTGAATTTTATAAAAATGGTTCATATTTTTATAAAGGTGAGGGAAAATGTCGTGACATCCAAGAACAGGTAGATTATTTGGCGCACCTTGTGAAAAGTTATCCTATTGTTACCATTGAAGATGGAATGGCAGAGGATGATTGGGAAGGTTGGAAGCTTCTTACTGATACAATTGGAGAAAAATGTCAGCTTGTGGGCGATGATTTATTTGTAACAAATTCAGTGCGTTTGCATGATGGTATTAAAATGGGGGTAGGCAATTCTATCCTCATAAAAGTTAATCAAATTGGGACATTGAGTGAAACGCTTGATGCTGTAGAAACAGCACATAAAGCGGGTTATCGTGCCATTATATCTCATCGCTCAGGCGAAACAGAGGATTCTTTCATAGCAGATCTTGCGGTTGCAACGAATTGCGGACAAATTAAAACAGGTTCTCTTGCACGTTCGGATAGATTAGCAAAATACAATCAACTTATTCGTATTGAAGAAATACTAGGGATCCAAGCACGTTATGCTGGTGATGTATATCGTTGATTGTTGTGAGCACAAAATATGAAAGTATAAAATCATTTAGATTATGAAATTGAGATGTCTTATCAAAGACATAGAGCAATCATTTTATAGGCATTTAAATTTATAGGGATTAAGATGAGAGGTATAATTATTAGTCAAGATCAAGGAACATATCTCGTTTCGGGTGATGATGGTAAGCGTTATCAGTTTGCGACTTGGGATTGGTTGGGAAAGAAATCCCCGAGGATTGGTGATACCGTTGATTTTGTCTGTGAAGGAGGTGTAGTCAGTTCTGTTTTTCCATTATTGAGACTAGGTACAGAGAACTCAAGGATAATGTTTGCACTCCTTTGTTGGTGTGCGGGTATTTTTGGTGTCCATCGTTTTATGGTTGGGAGAGTTCGGACGGCTGTTTTAATGCTTGTTTTATCTTTATCGGTTGTTGGATTGATGGTTACTGGTATTTGGGCAACTGTTGATTTCATACTCATTCTTTCTGGAAAATTTACGGATAAAAATAGGAATCAGATTACAGATCTGTAAATTTTTATAATAAGGAGTAGGTAATTTAGTTCATTTTTTACTTTGATCAATATATCAAGTTCATCATGCCAAATTATTGTACTCCATTTCTTTAATGTGAGATATTAAGAGAAATATGCACAGTTAAGTAAAAGTATTGCAAAATACTGTGCTATTTTATATGGGTAAAGCAACGATGTAAATCAACTAAGGTGTGTTTTGTATTGCTGCTTATAGCAGCAGAAAACATTGGATTATTGGGGGGCTCTGAATGATTTTAATTTCACGTTTATCACGGCTTCTACAAATTTGATTTATGCCGTGAGGTTAATCAATATATCATCAAATTAGAAATAATCTCTTTATGAATAACACATGAGGAGCAGCTTTATAGGTGGGTAAGGATGAAAGGTAAGATTATTGGTCAGGATCAAGAAGATTATTTCGTTTCAGGGGCTGATGGTAAGCGCTATCAATTTGCAAGTTGGGATTGGTTAGGAAAAAAAGCACCAAAGGTAGGGGATACCGTTGATTTTGTATATGAAGATAATGTTGTTAAATCTGTTTTCCCTCTTTTGAGTAAATCGCAGTCAGAAAAATCAAGGTTAGCGATAGCACTTGTTTGTTGGTTTTTTGGATGGTTGGGAATTCATCGCTTTATGGCAGGTAAAGTTGGAACGGGCATTGTAATGCTTCTTATAAGCCTACTAAGTATACCATTTACTATGGGGTTAGGAATACTTTTAATAACTGGGCCTTGGTCATTTATTGATTTTATAGTCATTTTATCGGGATATTTTAGGGATGAAAATGGGGATAAAATTATAAATTGGTAGAAATTTTAAAATAATATAAAATGTAAAGAGTGAGGAAGTTTCTTTACTTCTAATGTTGTCAATATATTAATTTAATAATGTAAATTATTTTAGTCTATGTCTTTTATGTTAAATATTAAATAAAATGATAAATATTTAAATAAAACTATTGAAAAAGACTGTACTATTTCATATGAAAAAAGTAAAAGTGCAAATCGAACAGCGTGCTTTATATTGCCACTTATAATTGCGGGAATTTTAAGTTGTTGGGGGATTTTAAGCTTTTTAAATTGTCATAATCACGGTGAGTGCAGATCGTACTCATGCGGTGAGGTTTATCTAACATATTATCATATTAGAAGAAAAACTTCTTTATGAATAACAATTTTATAGGTGGTGAAGATGAAAGGTAAGATTATTGGTCATGATCAAGGAGATTATTTCATTTCAGGGGCTGATGGTAAGCGCTATCAGTTTGCGAATTGGGATTGGTCAGGAAAAAAGCCGCCGAAGGTTGGTGATGTCGTTGATTTTGTGTGTGAAGGGGATACCGTTAAATCTATTTTCCCTATATTGACTGAAAGTCAGTCATCACAATCAAAAGTGACGTTAGCGGTCGTTTGTTTTTTTCTAGGTGGACTAGGAATTCATCGTTTTATGGTTGGTAAAGTTGGAACGGGCATTGCAATGCTTCTTATAACTATACTAAGTATAATAACTATACCACTTTTTGGGTTTGGGCTTCTAGGGATTATTTTTATAATTATACCTTGGGTATTGATTGATTTTATAGTCATTTTAATAGGAAGTTTTAAGAACAAAGATGGGTGTAAAATCACAAATTAGTGGGATATCCAATATTTGTAATATAAAAAGTGAGGCATTCAGCTTACTTTGATTATATTGAGGGGGGGATAAATTGGTGATAACAAATTGTTTGCATGTGTAGATTGAGTAATGAGGTGTTAATCAAAATCATGCATAGTTAGGCAGAATATGAAGGAATTTTTGCTGTAGAGACTGTGCTATTTTATGTGGACAAAGCAGAAACGTCGATCAATCAAAGTGCGTTTTGTACTGCCTCTTATGACGGTGGGCGTTTTTAGCTATTTCAGTTACCATATTTATCATGGTGAGTATGGATTATATTCACGCAGTGAAGTTAATCTGCAGATTAGCGAATTAGAAAAGGAGCTTCATAAAATAGAAGCTGAGCGGGAGTTCATTGAAAAGCGTATTTCTCTTTTACGCAATGGACATATTGAAAAGGATATGTTGGATGAATATGTCCGAAAGAATTTAAATTTTTCTAAGCCAAATGAATTGACAGTCTTAATGCCTTAAAATGATACCAAAGGTAAATGAAAAATTGCTTAATTTAAACGACAATCAGCAATGATATTGTTTAAGCCGATTGATAAGGCTTGTAACTTTTGTTCGTAAAGGTTATTCCTAAATAATCATAAAAGGGAGTTTAATATGGCAGAACGACTTAAAAAAAATTCTGCGTCGGTGGCGCGCACTGCATTATCAAGCACCACAAAGAAAGCACCAATAGCAGATTTTACAAAAGAGGAAGAAATTGATGCCTATCGTGAAATGCTTTTAATTCGCCGTTTTGAAGAAAAAGCAGGACAACTTTATGGTATGGGGCTTATTGGGGGATTTTGTCATCTTTATATTGGACAGGAAGCTGTTGTTATTGGAACATTAAAGGCAACAAAAGAAGGTGATCAAGTTATTACGTCTTACCGTGATCATGGCCATATGTTAGCTGTTGGGATGAGTCCGCGAGGCGTCATGGCAGAATTAACAGGACGCCAAGGAGGATTTTCCAAAGGCAAAGGCGGCTCGATGCATATGTTCTCTAAAGAAAAGAATTTTTATGGTGGCCATGGTATTGTTGGTGCGCAGGTTCCCATAGGTTCAGGTTTGGCATTTTCGAATCAATATCTTGGTAAAGATAATGTGACATTGGTTTATTTTGGTGATGGCGCTGCAAACCAGGGGCAGGTTTACGAAAGTTTTAATATGGCTTCACTTTGGAAGTTGCCCGTTGTTTATATTATTGAAAACAATCAGTATGCTATGGGAACATCCGTTTCACGGGCATCTGCAG
Organism: Bartonella sp. B1099; assembly: GCF_944801835.1. Taxonomy (GTDB): domain Bacteria; phylum Pseudomonadota; class Alphaproteobacteria; order Rhizobiales; family Rhizobiaceae; genus Bartonella. Next base: position 1,300,838 of record NZ_CALYLN010000001.1, read on the forward strand.
AAACTGATTTTTCTCGCCGAGGTCTTTCTTTTGAAATTCCAGGTATTGTTGTTGACGGTATGGATGTTCGCTCCGTAAAAGGAGCTGCTGATGAAGCAATTTCTTGGGCACGCTCGGGTAAAGGTCCGATCATTCTTGATATGCAGACCTATCGCTATCGTGGTCATTCCATGTCTGATCCAGCAAAATATCGCTCTAAAGAAGAAGTCCAAAAAATAAAAGAGGAACACGATCCGATTGATCAAGTAAAAAGTCGGATTCTTAAACAAGGTTGGGCCAGCGAAGATAATTTAAAGTCGATTGAGAAAGAGGTCCGTGCAATTGTTGCTGACGCAGCAGATTTTGCACAAAGTGATCAAGAGCCAGATTCTTCTGAGCTCTATACGGATATTTTAGTTTGATGCGAGGGAAGCAAGTATGTCTATTGATATTTTGATGCCGGCGCTTTCGCCAACTATGGAAGAAGGTAAACTGTCTAAATGGCTCAAGAAAGAAGGTGATAAGATTAGCTCTGGCGATGTTATTGCTGAAATTGAAACGGATAAGGCGACAATGGAAGTAGAGGCTGTTGATGAAGGCACGCTTGGTAAAGTTTTTGTGCCTGAAGGTTCTGAAGGTGTAAAGGTTAATAGTGTTATTGCAGTTTTGTTAGAAGAAGGTGAGCGTGCTGAAGATATTTCGCACCCTACCAATACAGCACAAAAACCTAAAGTGTCCTCTCCTTCTTTTCCTTTATCAGTACCGCAGTCTCTTGCTTTTGCACCGCCTCCTGATTTTGATATTCCAGTAGGGACAGAAATGGTGACGATGACAGTTCGTGAAGCGCTTAATCAGGCTTTAGCTGAAGAAATGCGGCGTGATGAAAAGGTTTTTCTCATGGGGGAAGAAGTTGCCCAATATCAAGGAGCCTATAAGGTTAGCCAAGGTTTGTTGGAAGAATTTGGGGAACGGCGCGTTATTGATACCCCAATTACAGAACATGGTTTTGCTGGACTGGCTGTTGGTGCTGCTTTTGGAGGGTTACGTCCTATTGTCGAGTTTATGACATTTAATTTTGCTATGCAGGCAATGGATCAAATTATTAATTCAGCCGCAAAAACACGTTATATGTCTGGTGGACAAATGACGGCTCCTATGGTTTTCCGTGGTCCCAATGGCGCGGCTGCTCGTGTTGGTGCTCAACATTCTCAATGCTATGCTGCCTGGTATAGTCATATTCCAGGTCTGAAAGTTGTCATGCCTTATAGTGCTGCAGATGCAAAAGGTTTGCTAAAAGCGGCTATTCGTGATGATAACCCTGTTATTTTCCTTGAAAATGAAATTTTATACGGGCATCAATTTGAGGTTCCTCAACTTGATGATTTTATTTTGCCTATTGGTCGGGCACGACTTCATAAGTCTGGACAAGATGTAACGATTGTTGCCTGTGGGATTGGTATGCATTACGCTGTTCAAGCATTACCAGAAATTGAAAAACTTGGTATTGACGTTGAGTTAATTGATTTACGAACCATTCGTCCGATGGATCTTCCGACAATTCTTTCTTCCGTTAAAAAGACGGGCCGTTTGGTAACAATTGAAGAGGGTTTTCCTCAGTCATCTATCGGAACTGAAATAGCAACGCGTGTTATGCAACAGGCTTTTGACTATCTTGATGCGCCAATTGCGACGATTTCTGGCAAAGATGTTCCGATGCCTTATGCAGCTAATCTTGAGAAGTTGGCTTTGCCTAATACTGCTGAAATTATTGAGGCCGTTAAGGCTGTGACATACAGAGCATAACGGAGGAAAGCACAATGCCCATTAAAATTACAATGCCAGCGCTTTCCCCTACAATGGAAGAGGGAAATTTAACAAAATGGAATATTAAGGAGGGTGATAAGGTTTCCTCTGGGGATGTTATTGCTGAAATTGAGACGGATAAAGCGACGATGGAAGTCGAGGCCGTTGATGAGGGGACAGTTGCTAAAATTGTTGTTCCTGCCGGAACACAAGGTGTTAAAGTGAATTCTTTGATTGTTGTTTTAGCAGAAGAGGGTGAAGATTTAGCTGAAGCTGCAAAAGTTGCAGAAGAGACTTCTTCTTCTATAAGACAAGAACCAAAGGGCGAAAAACAAGCAGATTCTCTGAAGCAGACGGACACAAAGGGGATAAAAATGTTTCATGAATCATCTGCACAGCAATTAATACAGCAAGATAAAGAAGGGAATCGTCTTTTTGCTTCTCCCTTAGCGCGGCGGTTAGCTTCTCAGGCAGGTATTGACTTATCCCTTATTTCTGGAAGTGGTCCCCATGGACGTATTATCAAGCGCGATGTAGAAAAAGCTATGAGCGGGGATATCTCTCAAGCTTCTTATTCGTCATCAATCGGCGAGCTGATTGCAGCAGGTGATTCTGACAAACAGATATTGCAACTCTTCAAAGAAAATGAATATCTCTTCACACCCCATGATAATATGCGTAAAACGATCGCCACACGTTTGGTGGAATCAAAGCAAAGGGTTCCACATTTCTATGTGACCGTCGATTGTGAACTTGATGCGCTATTAGCGTTGCGGACACAATTGAATGCTGCAGCACCAATGGTTAAGACACTGGAAGAAGCTAAGCCTACTTATAAGCTTTCTGTTAATGATATGGTGATCAAAGCGGTTGCACTTTCTTTGAAAGCGGTTCCTGATGCGAATGTTTCTTGGCTTGAAGGCGGAATGCTTCATCATAAACATTGTGATGTTGGGGTTGCTGTTTCTGTTCCCAATGGGTTAATTACGCCGATTATTCGCCATGCAGAAGAAAAACCGTTATCGCTTATTTCCAAAGAGATGAAGGATTTTGCAAAGCGTGCGCGTGAGCGCAAGTTAAAAATGGAAGAATATCAGGGAGGAACAACCGCTGTATCAAATATGGGGATGTATGGTGTGAAAAGTTTTTCTGCTATCCTTAATCCACCCCATGCGACGATTTTTGCGATTGGTGCAGGAGAGCAACGCGCCGTTGTTAAAAATGGTGTACTAGCCGTTGCAACAGTTATGTCGGTTACACTTTCTGTTGATCATCGCGCTGTCGATGGTGCTTTAGCGGCAGAGCTTGCGCGGACCTTTAAGAAGATAATTGAAAATCCATTAGCAATGTTGGTTTGAATGACAGCTCTTTACGTAAATTATGAGAGGGTATGTTAAGAGAGTGAAAGCAAATTTAAAAAGTTTGAAGTGCAATGCTATTGCTGTTTCTGGTTTGGGTAAAGTATTGATGTGAAGCGTAGAATAAAAACATAAGCCGATTTTATGATATTGATTTTCAATCTTAAGTTCAAAAGTGCATATCCATTTTATATATATCCATGGAGGAATGACTGTGGTAAATCTTTATGATGTAATTGTGATTGGATCAGGTCCAGGCGGATATGTGACCGCAATTCGTGCAGCACAATGTGGCTTTAAGACTGCAATTGTTGAGCGTGAGCATTTGGGAGGAATTTGTTTAAATTGGGGGTGTATTCCAACAAAGGCCCTTTTACGTTCGGCGGAAATAAAACATTTTGCTGAACACGCGAAAGAGTATGGACTCAAAATTAATGGTTCAATTGAAGCAAATATCAAAGAGGTTGTAACACGTTCACGCGGCGTTTCATCCCGTTTAAATGCTGGTGTTGGTTTTTTAATGAAAAAAAACAAAATTGATATTATCTGGGGTGAAGCAAAACTTACGAAAGAAGCGAAGGCAAGCCAACCTGCGGAAATTATTGTTTCTTCGTCCTCAAAACCGGTTATGCAACCGCAAAATCCAATTCCTAAAGGAACATTAGGGAAGGGGACTTATCAAGCAAAGCACATCATTATTGCAACAGGAGCACGTCCTCGTGTCCTTCCTGGTATTGAGCCAGATGGAAAGCTCATTTGGACTTATTTTGAAGCGATGATACCGACAGAAATGCCGAAATCGCTTTTGGTCATAGGATCTGGAGCAATTGGTATTGAATTTGCTTCCTTTTATCGTGATATGGGAGCAAAGGTCACTGTTGTTGAAATGATGCCTCACATCATGCCCGCTGAAGATATTGAAATTTCAACATTTGCTCGTAAACAGTTAGAGCAAAAAGGTTTACGTATTCTTTGCCAAGCGAAAGTAACAAAGGTTGAAAAAGCTTCCAATTCCGTGACGGTACATATTGATGTTGGGGGAAAAACAGAGACAATGACGGTTGATCGAGTGATTTCCGCTGTTGGAGTACAGGGTAATATTGAGAATCTTGGGTTAGAGGCGTTGGGTATAAAAACCGATCGTGGGTGCATTGTAACCGATGAGTGGGGTTGGACAGGGGTTGCGGGTATTTATGCTATCGGTGATGTGGCAGGCCCTCCTATGTTAGCTCATAAAGCAGAAGAAGAAGGCGTGATATGTATTGAACATCTTGCTGGTTTAAAGAGTGTTCATCCGCTTGATAAGAAAAAAATTCCAGGGTGCACCTATTGCACTCCGCAAGTTGCATCTGTAGGGCTTTCAGAAGCAGCAGCAAAAGAAGCAGGGTATGATATACGTATTGGTCGTTATTCTTTTTCCGCCAATGGCAAGGCGATTGCTTTGGGTGAAGATCAGGGGTTAGTAAAAACCATTTTTGATAAAAAAACAGGACAGCTTCTTGGCGCCCATATGGTAGGGGCTGAGGTAACAGAACTGATACAGGGGTTTGTTATTGCCATGAATCTTGAAACAACAGAGGAAGAATTGATGCATACTGTCTTTCCACATCCGACCTTATCGGAAATGATGAAAGAAAGTGTATTGGATGCTTATGGTCAAGTTTTAAACGCTTGATGATTTGGTTTGTGTGAAAGATTTTATATTTTTCATTACTCCTTCGTATTTATAAGGCAAAGGCTTAAATGGTTACGGTTGTTGATAGAGTTACGAATAGACGTTTGCGTCATCCTGAAAAGGCCCATCGTCCGGATACAAGCGTTCAGAAAAAGCCAGATTGGATTCGTGTAAAAGCGCCAACATCACCGATCTATAAGGAAACACATGGTATTGTACGTACCCATAAATTAGTGACTGTCTGTGAAGAAGCAGGTTGTCCTAATATCGGTGAATGTTGGAGCCAACGGCATGCCAGCTTTATGATTTTAGGGGAGATATGTACGCGGGCTTGTGCATTTTGCAATGTTGCGACAGGCATTCCGCTTGCTGTTGATGATAACGAGCCAGAACGTGTCGCCGATGCTGTCGCGCGGATGGAATTAAAGCATGTCGTCATTACATCGGTTGATCGCGATGATCTTGCGGATGGTGGCGCTGAGCATTTTGCAAAAGTTATTTATGCGATTCGTCGAAAAGCGCCTAAAACAACAATTGAAGTTCTTACACCTGATTTTCGTCATAAGGATGGTGCTTTAGAAATTGTTGTCGCTGCTAAGCCTGATGTTTTTAATCATAATTTAGAAACAGTTCCTTCTAAATATTTGAAGGTTCGTCCAGGAGCGCGTTATTTTCATTCAGTTCGTCTGTTACAACGCGTTAAAGAACTTGATCCAACAATTTTCACAAAATCGGGAATTATGGTTGGCCTTGGGGAAGAACGAAATGAAATTCTGCAATTGATGGATGATTTGCGCTCTGCTGATGTGGACTTTATGACAATTGGACAATATTTACAGCCTACGCGAAAGCATCATCCCGTTGTTCGTTTTGTGCCTCCTGAAGAGTTTGAATCTTTTGCCAAAATTGGTAAAGTAAAAGGTTTTTTACATATGGCTTCCAATCCTCTGACGCGTTCCTCTCATCATGCAGGAGATGATTTTGCTATTTTGCAAAAAGCGCGTGATGAAAAATTTGCCTTACAGAGATAATGATGCCAACTTTTTCAACACATCGGCAAGTTGCTCATAGTGCTCGTGAAATGTTTGATCTTGTGTCAGATATTGAACGTTATCCTGATTTTTTACCCATGTGTGAGGCTTTAATAATACGTTCTCGCAAGGAATGTGACGAAAAAACATTGCTTCTGGCAGATATGACCGTTGGCTATAAGGTTATTCGAGAAACGTTTACGACCCAAGTTTTTCTTCAGCCAAAGAAAGGTTTGATAGAGGTTAATTATATTGATGGTCCATTCAAATATCTGGAAAATCGTTGGTTTTTTCATAATATTGAAAATACCAATGCATGTAATATAGAATTTTTTATTGATTATGAATTTAAAAGTAAAATACTTGGACGTGTGATGGGCTCCATGTTTGATATTGCATTTCGTAAATTTACCGATGCTTTTGAGAAGCGCGCCCATCAGATTTATGGTTCTACGGTCACATGATCTATTCCGTTATTTTTAAACAATAGCCATTGCTTGTAAAGGTATAGAGATGGAAATCGATCTCCATTTTTATGGTTTTTTTCTTTTTTAGAGGCACATCTTTTAAACAGAGCATCACAATATTATTAGACAAGATATTGATTTATAATGATAGTTTAGTGTTATTTTTATTGAATTAAAATTCTTATGTAGGTTTCTCTCTTTCCCACTCCGTTTGATTCATCATAAAACAGGACTGGAAAGGATTTGATAATATTCAGGTCTTTCATTCTTAAGTTGGGAGACAATAAATTATTTTTTTCACGATATTGATGATTATGGACTCCAATGTAGAATAGAGAGTTTTGAAATTGGTATGGGAATTCAGAGAAGTCGCTCCAGAATCATTTGAAAAGCATTTTCAACAGTTGCATGGCGGATAGCCTCGCGATCAAGATGACCAAAGTGCATTTCTTTGTGCAGGGGGGAGTGATTTTTGTAAGCAACGGCAAAATGCACAAGTCCTACAGGTTTGTTCAGACTTGCACCTCCTGGACCAGCAATTCCTGTTACAGAAACCGCAATGTCAGCTTGTGAATGTTTTAATCCACCCTCAGCCATTGCAAGAGCAACTTCTTTTGAAACGGCACCATAGGTTTTTATAAGTTTAGCACACACGCTAACAAGGCGTGTTTTGGATTCATTTGAATAAACAACAAATCCACAATCGAGAACATCTGATGATCCTGCAATATTTGTGAGGTTTGCAGCAATGAGCCCTCCTGTACAAGACTCTACAGTTGTTAACAACAAACCCTTTTGGCGACAGGTATTAAGAACTTCACATGCTTGTTTTTCGCAAAAATATGTCATTTGGGAATTTCTCCTGGATAAAGAATACTTGCTGTTGCCAAAGCCGCAATGCCTTCACCACGACCAATAAATCCAAGCTTTTCGTTCGTTGTTGCTTTGATGGAAATTCGATCGGATGAAATTGTGAGAATGCGCATAAGATTTTCCATCATTGTTTGACGATAGGGACCGATTTTAGGTTCTTCAGCGATCAAGGTGATATCCACATTAGCAATACGACCACCCGCTTGTGTAACAATATCAAGAGCATGACGAAGAAAGATTTCTGATGATACATTTTTCCATCGAGGATCAGAAGGAGGAAAATGTGTACCGATATCTCCTGCACCTTGAGTTGCAAGAAGAGCATCTGTTAATGCATGAAGAGCAACATCTGCATCGGAATGTCCATTTAATTTTTTATGAAAAGGAATTTTTATACCACATAATATAAGGCACTCTCCTTTTTCGAAAGAATGAACATCATAACCATTGCCAGTACGGATATCAGGAAACATTTGCATTTTTTTCTGGAGATATAAATGAGCGGTATCAAAATCCTTGTGCCATGTAATTTTTATATTATGAGGATCACCTAGAATCGTAAGCATAGGAATCCCAAACCATTCGGCAATTGCACAATCATCAGTGAAGTCTTCTTTACAAACTTTTTTTGCTTGTTTATGGGCCGCTAAGATATGTTCAAAGGGAAAACACTGTGGTGTTTGTGCACTATAAAGATGGGTACGGGGAATTGTTTCTAAAACATGCTGATGATTGACGCGTTTAAGGGTATCAGAAATGGGGAGAACAGGAAGAACACCTTCTTGAGGTGTGATAGTGTTATGAATGTTATCAAGAAGCTTCTTTTCGATAAAGGGACGTGCACCATCATGAATATGCACATATTGGGGATTGAATTTTTTAAGTGCCTGAAGTCCATGTAAGGTAGAGATTTGACGTGTATTGCCTCCCTCAACGATAATGAGACGTTCTTTAAATTCGGCGAGTGTTTGTTCACAGATTTGATGGTCTTCTGGATGAATAACGAGAATAATTGTTGTGATCGCTGGATGTTGCAAAAAACAATGGACGGTATGATAAATAATCGGCTTTTGTCCTAGAAGCCGATATTGTTTTGGAATTTCATGAGGAGATCCGGCTCTTTCACCACGTCCAGCGGCTAGTATGATTGCTGCAATAGAAATACTGAAATCTCCTTATGTTATAACTTTAGCTTATTATTTATTCACTTTAAAATGATTGTGAAAGGATGGTCGTTGTAGATCAGCAAGGGATATCACGGATAACACCTCAAAAAAAGCATTTAATGCTTTTTGAAGTGCGGTATTCAAACCACAAAAATCAATCAATGGACAATTGGGTTCTGCATTATCAAAACATTCTGCGAGGGAAAAGTTATCTTCTGTTACTTTCAAAACATCAGCAATAGAAATCTCTTCTGCGGGTTTAGCCAATTTAACACCACCATTGCGTCCACGCACTGTTTGTATAAAACCTGCTTGAACAAGCGGTTGAAGGATTTTAAATAAAAAAAGTTCTGAAACAGCATATGTTTTAGCAATTTCTGGAACACGACTGAGTGATCCCTGATTATCTGCACAATACATGAGCATTCGAAGAGCATAATTTGTTTGTTTTGTTAATCGCATCTTGTTTCCTTTGTAAAGTATCATTGAGTGCAGTTTATTTTAAAGATATTTTGCAAAATGCAGAAGTTCTTCCTTATTGATTATATTTATTTGCCCTATTTTAAATGGAGTATTATTATTGTCAATTTTTGTCACAAAAGGTTATATGAGAATAATACGATAAGGGTCTGTAAGCTTATGATGAATGCAACATCTGTGACGAATTCTCAAGATATTGATAAAAATGCTTATAACGATGAGTTGTATCGTTTAAGTAAGGTATATATCTTTTTAGGGATTGCAATTATTGTATTGGCTTTACTTACAGCTTCTATTTCGTTTATTATTCTTATTGGATTGACCCCTGTTGTTCCGAGTAGAACAGTCACCCTTATTCTTATAGGGATTAATAGTTTTTGGGTTTTAGGGCTTGTTGTCATCGTTTTTTATGAGATGATTCCCATCATTCGAGCTTGGCGTTCAAGGCGTGCAGGCTCGCGTCTTCATGTGCGCCTTATTTCATTGTTTGCACTTGTTGCGACCATGCCAGCTGTTGCTGTCGCTCTTGTATCGGGTCCAGCCCTAAATTTAGGACTTGATCGATGGTTTGATACCACAACGCGGCAAATTGTAGGTTCTTCTATTGATTTAGCAAATGCGTATGCGGATGAAATGCTTCAAAATTTAAAAAATTTATCCTACGCGATGGCATTTGCTCTTGATAACAAAAAACTTTTAGAGCGTAATCCCGCTGAATATCGGATGCAATTAACGCGTCATGCTCTAGGACGCAATTTGCGTGGTGCATTTTTGTTAAGTTCTAGCGGAACGATTTTTGTATCAAGTGCTCTTGGGGATGAGGATAAACTCCCAATTCCTCCTTCGCACCTTATCGAGCGTGCAACCAGTGCGAGGCCTTTTTCTTTTCAACCAGGTGTTCATGATTATTTTGGTATTATTTTAAAATTTAACAATATTCCAAATACATTTTTATATTTGGTGCGTGACGTTGATAAAGGCGTTTTATCGGCTTTGCGTTTGACAGAAGTTAATACAGATCGTTACCGTGATTTAAATGAAAATCGCCTGTTGACACAAATTGCATTTGGTATGCTTTATTTATGTCTTTTTTTTAGTTTATTCTTATCCGCTATTTGGGCAGCTATTGCTGTTGCTGATCGTTTGGTTCGTCCTATTCGTCTTCTCATTAGTGCGGCTGATGATGTTGCATCTGGGAATATGGAGATTTTTGTGCCAGTGCGAGCAAAAGATGGGGATATTGGGCAATTATCCAAAACTTTTAATTACATGGTCAGTGAATTGAAAAGTCGGCGCAATGAGTTGATTGCAGTACGTGATCAAATTGATGAGAGACGGCGTTTTTCTGAAGCTGTGTTATCGGGTGTAACAGCGGGAGTCGCAGGAATCGATGATAATGGTGATATTACAATTATCAATCGATCTATTGAAACGATGTTTGATATTCGCTTTGAACAGGTTGTTGGGCAAAGTCTTTTATCTTTAAGTGCTGAAATTTGGCAGGTTTTTCAGTTTGCGCGTTCATTGGACCGTAAAAATTATCGTGAGCAGGTCACTTTAAACGTTGTAGGAAAAGAACGCGTCTGTAATGTTCAAGTTACGATGGAAGAAGATGATGGACAGGGGCAATCTTGGGTTTTAACAATTGATGATATTACGGACCTCGTTGCAGCGCAACGTACAGCGGCGTGGGCGGATATTGCACGACGGATTGCACACGAAATTAAAAATCCCCTCACGCCTATTCAGTTATCCGCTGAACGTATTCGTAAACGTTATAACAAAGTTATTATACAAGATAGAGAGGTTTTTGAGCGGTGTATTGACACAATTATTCGACAGGTTGGAGATATTGGGCGTATGGTTGATGAGTTTTCTTCTTTTGCACGTATGCCAAAACCACAAATGCATGTTTTAGATATACGTGAATTATTGCGTGAAGCATGTTTCTTGATAGAAGTGACGCGACATGATATTCAATTTGAGCAAGACTTAGGAAGTTTCCCCCTTATGGGTGCATTTGATAATCGTCTTATCGTCCAGGCTTTTTGCAACGTTATCAAAAATGCAAGCGAATCCATCGATTCGGTTATGCGAGAGGAAAATATTCACGGTCATATTCTTGTCCGTTCTTACCGGCAAGAAGAATGGGTGGTTGTGGATGTTGTTGATAACGGGAAAGGACTTCCTAAAGAGCAAAGACAAAAGTTATTAGAACCCTATATAACAACGCGGGAGAAAGGAACAGGACTAGGCCTAGCCATTGTGCGCAAAGTTATTGAAGATCACGGTGGTTCTATGGAGCTTCATGATGCACCGGAGAGTTTTTATGAAGGTCGCGGTGCGATGATCCGTTTGATATTTCCCTCAGATGGGGGGAAGCAGGGTAGTATTATACAAGCTATAAATCATAAGATAGGGGAATAGTATGGTATCAGATATCTTGATTGTTGATGATGAAGCAGATATTCGTGAGCTTGTTGCTGGTATTTTAGATGATGAAGGTTATGAAACGCGTGTTGCTTGTAACTCTGATGAAGCTTTAGCTCAAATTAGTGAGCGTGTTCCAAAGCTCATTTTTTTAGATATTTGGTTACAGGGGAGTCGCCTTGATGGTTTAGCACTGCTTGATGAAATTAAAGCGCAATATCCAGCTCTTCCAGTTGTTATGATCTCTGGTCATGGTAATATTGAGACTGCTGTTTCAGCTATAAAGCGCGGGGCTTATGATTTCATTGAAAAACCTTTTAAAGCTGATAGACTTGTATTGGTTGCAGAAAGAACACTTGAAAACTCAAATTTAAAACGTGAGCTTTCAGAATTGCGAAAACGTTCGAATGAGACATTGGAGCTACTGGGAAAATCAACCGTTATAAGAAATTTGCGTCACATCATAGAAAAAGTAGCGCCAACCAATAGTCGCATCATGATAACAGGTCCTTCAGGGGCGGGAAAAGAGACAGTTGCCCGAACGATTCATGCGCTCTCAACACGTTCGAATGGGCCATTTGTTACAATAAATGCAGCAACGATTACACCGGAAAGAATGGAAATAGAATTGTTTGGCAGCGAAATGGAGGGAAGAGAGCGCAAGATCGGTGCTTTAGAGGAAGCCCATGGTGGGATACTCTATCTTGATGAAATTGCTGATATGCCCCGTGAGACTCAAGGTAAGATTCTGCGAGTGTTAACGGGGCAGACATTTGAGAGAGTTGGTGGTACAAAACGTGTTAAGGTGGATGTTCGTATCATTTCTTCAACAGCGCAAAATCTTGAAAACCTCATTTCTGACGGGCGCTTTAGAGAAGATCTTTTCCACCGCCTTTCTGTTATTCCTATTGCTGTTCCGCCTCTCTCAGCGCGTCGTGAAGATATTCCAGAACTTGTACATCATTTTGTAAAAACAATATCACAGCAGCTTGGAATTAAGCCACGTGAAATCAGTGATGATGCGATCGCTATTTTGCAAACGCATGCTTGGCCGGGTAATGTACGGCAATTACGTAATAATATTGAGCGTCTTCTTATTCTTGTGCGGGATGGTGATGGTCCTATAACAGCGGATTTTCTTCCCAGTGAAGTGAGTGATCCTTTGCCACGTCTTCAAATGGATTCAGATGAAAGTATCATGGATTTACCGTTGCGTGAAGCACGAGAATTGTTTGAAAAGAGATATTTAGTGGCGCAGATTGGGCGTTTGGGTGGAAATATATCGCGTACCGCTGAATTTATAGGCATGGAGCGTTCAGCTTTACACCGTAAGCTGAAAGCACTTGGAGTTTCTTAAAACAATGCGTGTTATTATTTGCGGTGCAGGACAGGTTGGTTATGGAATAGCAGAGCGTCTTGCTGCTGAAAATCACGATGTTACTGTTATTGATATTGAAACCAGATTAATTGAAAAAATTCGCGATACATTGGATGTGAGAGGTTTTGTTGGTCACGGTTCTCGTCCTGAAGTTCTTTTGGCTGCAGATGCAGACAAAGCTGATATGCTGATTGCTGTCACTTTGTTTGATGAAGTGAATATGGTCGCTTGTCAGGTCGCCCATTCATTATTTGATGTTCCCACAAAAATTGCTCGTATTCGCTCACAATCTTATTTAGAACCCCGCTATAAGACGCTTTTTTCCAGAGAGAATATTCCCATTGATGTGGTTATTTCGCCAGAAGTTGAAGTCGGGGAAATGGTTTTACGTCGTATTGCTCTGCCTGGTGCAATAGATGTTCTTTATTTTTGTAATGATGATATTGTTGCGCTCGCTTTGGAGTGTATGGAAGATTGTCCTGTTATTAATACACCTTTGCGTCAATTAACAGAGCTTTTTCCAGATCTTCACACGACGGTTACCGCTATTAAACGTGGTTCGGAATTATTGATTGCACATTCAGAAACGCAATTACGCGTTGGTGATATAACCTATCTTGTTGTTGCTCGTGAGCAGATGCGTCGTGCTGTTGGGCTTTTTGGTCATAAAGAACAAGATGCCCACCGCATGATTATTGCAGGAGGCGGGCACATTGGCCTTTATGTTGCTCAGGCGATTGAAAAGCGTCTCCATAAATTAAAATTAAAGATTATAGAAACGCAGAGAGAAAGAGCCCTTACAATTGCTGATCAGCTTGAAAAAACAACCGTTTTATATGGTAACGTGTTAGATCCAGTGATTCTTCAAGATGCGGGAATTGATCAGGCCGATTTAATGATTACATTGACCAATCAGGATCAGGTTAATCTCTTAAGTGCTATCATTGCTAAAAGATTGGGCTGTAAAGCTAATATGGTGTTGATTAATAATGTTGCTTACCAAGAGTTTAGCCGCGCCGTTGGTGTGGATGCCTATCTTAATCCCCATAGCGTTACAATATCGAAAATTTTGCAACAAATGCGCCGTGGGCGTATTCGTTCCGTTCATTCAGTTTTTAATGGTCGAGCAGAAATTATTGAAGCTGAAGTGATGCAAACATCTTCATTGGTTGGTAAATCATTATCAGAGCTTAATTTATCAGATGGTTTGAGAATTGGGGCAATTTATCGTAATAAGACAATTATACAGCTCTCAGCAGAGACGCGTATTTTGTCTGGTGATAGAATAGTGATTTTTGCTCTTGCTGATAGAGTTCGTGATGTTGAACAACTTTTTCGTGTAAGTTTGGAATATTTTTGATATATTATTGATGGATATTTGTACTTTTTGGTATAGCGGACAGTTAAGATTGGTGGATAGGCTTTGTTTGCCCTCAATGGTTAAAACTGGACAGCGCATTAAGCTTTTTAGTTATGATAAAGAAATAGACAATCTCCCTGCTGGTGTTGAGTTGCATAAAGCCGAATCAATTTTATCACGTTCAGCAATTTATCGCCTTGATCCCCGTTTTTCTGATGATAAACCAGGATGTACAATTGTTCAGTTCTCGGATTTTTTTCGTGTTATGCTGATGAAATATCAACAAGGTGTGTGGTTAGATACAGATATTTATCTCGTTAAACAGTTTCATCCAGATGCGAATAAGGTTTGGTTGGCAAGAGAAAATAAGAGAAGGGTAGGTGTTTCTGCCCTTTATTTTCCTTCAGATAACCCTATTATAAAAGTATTTGAAGATTATTGGGCAGGCAGAGAAATTATTCCGCATTGGCTTGGGTTTAAGCGTCGTGTTTGGAGACCATTCTGGTTAAAGAGAAAAAAAAATACCAATTTTACCGGGAAATCTTGGCGTTACGATATTTGGCAATGACGGTATTTCACGGTTAGCAAAACAGTATGGTTTTTTTCACGAGGCAAAGGAAACTTTTTATTATTGGACTGGGCGAAAAACTGAGTACATCTTTGAACCAGCTTTTGGCATAAAACCGCTTACAGATTCACGCTTGATAGGATTTCATATTCACAGAAAGATTAGGACCACGCAAAGACCTCAGGAAGGAAGTTTTTATCATTGGGCAGTTTCTCGCATTCCTGAAGTTCATAATTTGTTTAGGTAGAGTTATTATCGCTATTTTAACCATTGGGATTTTAGTCTATCCTAAAGGGCTCTTGATTGTCTCTTGCACAAGAGAGTAATATGAGCCTATGGATAAAAATATTGAATGTGTAAAAAGCGATTGGTATATGACAAGGAAAGTAAAAATATGAGTGATCCAATGAAAACAGCATTAAGCCTTGTACCTATGGTTATTGAGCAAACCAATCGTGGTGAACGGGCCTATGATATTTTTTCCCGTCTTTTAAAGGAGCGGATTATTTTTATTAATGGTCCTGTTGAAGATGGTATGGCAATGCTTGTTTGTGCACAATTACTTTTCTTGGAAGCGGAAAATCCTAAAAAAGAAATTAGCCTTTATATTAATTCTCCAGGGGGTGTCGTGACATCTGGTATGGCTATTTATGATACTATGCAGTTCATTCGCCCTCCTGTTTCTACGCTTTGCATGGGGCAGGCGGCATCTATGGGATCATTATTGCTCACAGCGGGAGCAAAAGGTCATCGTTTTACATTGCCCAATGCGCGTATTATGGTGCATCAGCCATCTGGTGGTTTTCAAGGTCAGGCTTCAGATATTGAGCGACATGCACAAGATATTATAAAGATGAAACGGCGCTTAAATGAAATTTATGTTCAACATACAGGTCAAGATTACGAGGTTATTGAGAGAACGCTTGATCGCGATCATTTTATGACAGCAGAAGAAGCAAAAGCGTTTGGTTTAGTTGATGATGTTATACAGTATCGTGCAGAAACTGAAAAAGAAGAAAAAGATTAAGAATTTTTATAGAAAAAACAGCTACTTTAATTAAAGAGTTTTATAAAATATCGCAAAAATTAAGAGAAACACCTAAAAATATTGAGACATCCATGGTTTTCTATATGTCTTTTAGTTTTCATGATGAAAAGCTTTCTTTGAAAAGGCGAAGTATTCATATATCGTGGTGAAAGGAAAGAAAAATGAGCAAAATTAGCAATAGCGGGAACGAATCAAAAAATACTCTCTATTGCTCGTTCTGCGGCAAGAGTCAGCATGAAGTGCGTAAGCTCATTGCGGGGCCTACTGTATTTATCTGTGATGAATGTGTAGAGCTTTGCATGGATATTATTCGGGAAGAAAATAAGTCTTCTGGCGTTAAGGTGCGTGATGGAGTCCCTACTCCACAGGAAATTATATCCGTTCTTGATGATTATGTTATTGGTCAGCAGCATGCAAAGCGTGTTCTTTCTGTTGCAGTTCATAATCATTATAAGCGGTTGGCGCATCAGTCTAAAAGCAGTGATATTGAGTTGGCTAAATCAAATATTCTTCTTGTTGGTCCAACGGGCTGCGGTAAAACTTATCTCGCACAAACATTAGCACGTATTATCGATGTCCCTTTTACGATGGCGGATGCGACCACTTTGACTGAAGCAGGTTATGTGGGTGAAGATGTTGAAAATATTATTTTAAAACTTCTTCAAGCGGCGGATTATAATGTTGAACGAGCACAGCGTGGTATCGTTTATATCGATGAGGTTGATAAGATTTCTCGTAAGGCTGACAATCCTTCTATTACAAGGGATGTTTCTGGAGAAGGGGTTCAGCAAGCATTGCTAAAAATTATGGAAGGAACGATTGCTTCTGTTCCTCCACAAGGTGGACGTAAACACCCGCAACAAGAGTTCCTTCAGGTTGATACCACAAATATTTTATTTATTTGTGGAGGAGCTTTTGCAGGTTTAGAGCGGATTATTTCAGGGCGTGGTGAAAAAACTTCTATTGGTTTTTCTGCAACTGTTAAGGCTCCTGATGAACGTTGTGTTGGTGAGATTTTTCGTGATTTAGAGCCTGAAGATCTTATAAAGTTTGGTTTAATACCAGAATTTATTGGGCGTCTTCCTATAGTCGCTACCTTAGAGGATTTAGACATTAATGCTCTCGTGCAAATTTTATCACAACCTAAAAATGCATTGGTAAAGCAATATCAGCGTCTTTTTGAAATGGAAAATGTTGAGTTAGCATTTCACGAAGATGCTTTACGCGCTATTGCGAAGAAGGCTATTGAACGTAAGACTGGTGCACGTGGTTTACGTTCAATTATGGAGAAGATCCTCCTTGAGACGATGTTTGAACTACCGGCTCTTGAAGGGGTTCAAGAAGTGGTTATTTCGAGCGATGTCGTTGATGGGAAAGCGCGTCCTCTTTATATTTACTCAGAACGAGCAGAAGATAAAGAAAATGTATCAGCATGACATTGTGCGGTATATAATATAAAAAGTGGGTAAAACGGTATTTAATAGGCGTTTCTAATAATATCGTTATAATGCTTGATTTATGTGTTAGCAATTACCACTTCATGTATTGTGGAGAGCTGAGGTTTTCTAAGGGTGGGCTTGGTGTTGTAGATAGCTCATAGGCTCCAGAAAGGAGAGTTATGCAATATATTGATGAAAAGACAGATGAAGTGAGAGATGGTGTTTATGCTGTTTTACCTCTTCGCGATATTGTTGTCTTCCCCCATATGATTGTTCCACTTTTTGTGGGCCGCGAAAAATCAATTCGTGCTCTTGAAGAAACAATGGCGGTTGATAAGCAAATACTCTTAGTGACACAAAAAAATGCGTCTGACGATGATCCAAAGTCAGAAGATATTTATCATATTGGTACATTTGCGAATATTCTCCAACTTTTAAAGCTTCCTGATGGCACTGTAAAGGTTTTGGTTGAAGGGACTGCACGTGCAAAAATTAGTCAATTTTCTTTAAGTGATGGTTATCATCAGGCTTTTGCAGCTGTTACAGAAGAACCTAGAGAGAGTGATGTTGAGATTGAAGCTCTTTCAAGGTCGGTGATTGCTTATTTTGAAAACTATGTAAAGCTTAATAAAAAAATCTCTCCTGAAGTTGTCAATGCGATTGGCCAGATTGATAATCCTTCTAAGCTTGCTGATACGATTGCCTCTCATTTAATGATTAAACTTGCAGAAAAGCAGGAAATATTAGAGCTCTTACCTGTACGAGCTCGTCTTGAACGTGTTCTGTCTTTCATGGAAGGAGAAATTTCTGTTTTGCAGGTTGAAAAACGTATTCGTTCGCACGTTAAACGGCAAATGGAAAAAAACCAACGGGAATATTATCTCAATGAGCAAATGAAGGCTATTCAAAAAGAGTTAGGAGCAGGAGATGATAGTCGCGATGAGCTCTCTGAACTAGAAGACCGTATTAAGAGTACAAAACTTTCCAAGGAAGCACAGGAAAAAGCTGGAGCAGAATTGAGAAAATTACGGAATATGTCTCCTATGTCTGCGGAAGCGACAGTTGTCCGTAACTATCTTGATTGGTTATTAGCAATGCCTTGGGGTAAAAAATCTAAGATTAAAAACAATTTAGATTTTGCAGAAAAGGTCATGAATAATGAACATTTCGGTCTTGAAAAAGTTAAGGAGAGAATTATTGAGTATTTGGCTGTACAAAGTCGTGCGTCAAAGATAAAAGGTCCCATTATTTGTTTGTTAGGTCCTCCGGGTGTTGGAAAAACATCATTAGCGCGCTCTATTGCAAAAGCAACGGGGCGTGAATATGTTCGTATCTCATTGGGAGGTGTACGGGATGAAGCGGAAATTCGTGGACATCGCCGCACCTATATTGGTTCGATGCCTGGAAAAATTATCCAGTCTATGAAAAAAGCAAAAAAATCTAACCCGCTTTTCTTACTTGATGAAATTGATAAAATGGGACAAGATTTTCGTGGAGATCCTTCCTCTGCTTTATTAGAAGTTCTTGATCCTGAACAAAATGGTACATTCATTGACCACTATTTGGAAGTTGAATATGATCTTTCTGATGTCATGTTTATCACAACTGCCAATACGCTTAATATTCCAGGTCCGTTAATGGATCGAATGGAAATTATTCGTATTGCTGGTTATACTGAATGTGAAAAAATGGAAATTGTTAAGCAGCATCTTTTACCAAAGGCACTCAAAGACCACTGTTTGTCTAAAAAAGAACTCAGCATTTCTGATGGAGCACTAAGATCGATTATTCAGTTTTACACACGTGAAGCAGGTGTTCGTAATCTTGAACGTGAACTCATGAAAATTGCCCGTAAATCTGTTACAAAAATTCTCAAAACGCATCAAAAATCTGTAAAAGTTACAGAAAGTAATCTCAATGATTTCTTGGGTGTTAAACGCTATCACTATAATCAGATTGAAGGAGAAAATCACATTGGTGTTGTGACAGGCCTTGCGTGGACGGAAGTGGGTGGAGAGTTATTGACCATTGAAGGTGTGATGATGCCCGGCAAAGGCAAGATGACTGTAACTGGAAATTTGCGTGATATTATGAAAGAGTCTATTTCCGCGGCAGCATCTTATGTACGTTCTCGTGCTGTTGATTTTGGGATTGAACCTCCACTTTTTGAAAAACGCGATATCCATGTTCATGTTCCGGAGGGGGCAACACCGAAAGATGGTCCTTCTGCTGGGATTGCTATGGTGACAGCAATTGTTTCGGTCCTTACAGGGATTGCTGTACATAAAGATATAGCCATGACTGGTGAAATTACTTTACGTGGACGTGTTTTACCAATTGGTGGATTAAAAGAGAAACTCTTAGCTGCACTTCGAGGAGGGATAAAAAAAGTACTTATTCCTGAAGAAAACGCAAAAGATTTGGTTGATATTCCTGATGATGTCAAAAATAACATGGAAATTATTCCGGTAAATCATGTGAGTGAAGTTTTGAAACATGCTTTGGTTCGTTTTCCTGACACTATTGAGTGGAAAGAACCTTCTACAGTGGCTGTCCCTATTCGGTCAGAGAACAGCGATAGTGAAGGAATACAGATTGCCCACTGATTCACTCATTTCATTTATAGCGGCATTTTTTGAAGGACAGAAGGTGGTGTCGCGGTTATTATTTTGTTTTTTGTTTAAAAAAAGTGAAAAATTCCGTGAATAACTGTGATTATTGCTAAAAAAACAATGTTTTGGATAAAAATAAGATTTCTGTTTGCTGTACTTTTCAATAAACTGACCAATAACATGAGTAAGTCATGTTGTCAGCTAATATAGGGAAAGGAAATATCTCATGAATAAAAGTGAATTGGTTAGTTTCGTTGCTGAAAAGGCAGGTGTTTCGAAAGTGCAAGCTGGTGCTGTTGTTGATGCTTTTATGGCTTCTGTAACAGAAGCTTTGGCTTCAGGGGGAGATGTGCGTCTTCCAGGTTTTGGCACTTTTGAAGTTTCTCATCGTGCTGCGACAAAGGGGCGTAATCCTTCAACCGGCGCTGAAATCGATATTCCAGCACGTTCTGTACCCAAATTTTCTGCAGGAAAAAGCCTTAAAGAAGCAGTTAATAAAAAATAATTTAAACAACATTAAAAAAACCCGATTTATTTATAAGCGGGTTTTTTTACAGGTATTTTTTAGACAGGGATATTATACACGTTTTTCATATAAAAATTTTGAGTCTTCGTACCATTTTTCTCATTTCATGAATTGCATAAAATGCCATAGGCGTGAAGTATATATATTTTTAGCCGTTTCAATAAATATTCCATTTTAATAATGGGGCATTACATAGCTTATGAAGTATGACGTTAACTTTTGTTATGTGGAAGGGCTAAAGTTTTTATTCAAAAACAGTAGTAGTTATAAATATAAAACAAAAAAAATGCTGTGAAATGTGTAAAACCTACTAAACCACCTTTTTTGCTTAATAGAAGTGCATATTGATGCCACCATATTATTTTCTTAGTTTTTATAATGGTTCGATCAGCTCGCGGCATTTGAGGCGGGTGCATAAAGGATAGTTTTATTCCTTTTTTAATAATTCTCTTAATTTACAACACTAACTTCGCTTGTGTGAGCCCAGTGCTTAACTAATTAAGCAAATCACCTTTATTGATTGACTATAAGAGAGTCTGAAATAAAAGAATTTTACGATATTTAAGTTTCTCATTCACTATAGAAAGACATAAATTGTTATGATGAATTATAATGCATTGTGACTTTATAAAGCGGCTTCGTCATTTCAATATTGCGATTTTTTGTGTCATTTGAGATGGAAGAGATATATTCAGCTCTGTCTTAAATATTTTAGGTTCATATCTTTATTTCACTTCTGATATGCAAGAGAATATTTTTTTCATAATACAAAAATTAAAAATAAGAGACCGTCATAAATATTAAGGAATTAAAAAATCTTATGATTAAATAATATATAGTATAAAAATATTAATAGTAATAAAAACTAAAGTATTATTTAATTTTTTTATATTATAATATATTTATTTTTTTATTTCATTTTTATCGTTAAAATATATTAAATTGTGTATAACAGTATTTTTTTCTATAGACACAAAATACTTTACTCCTACATTGTTAAATAAACGATGAAGTGTAAAGCAGCCTCTATTGATTGAGAGAGTATTTTAACAAGGGTTTAGAATGATTTTTTCACGACAGTCATAGAAATTTTTCAGTAGATGAGAGGCGAATCATGTATTTTTTATAAACAGGAGCTTTTTGATTCTTCATCCATTAACCACTGAATACAATCATTGAGAGCCCTTGCTGTTATAACTTGTTTTTTTGCTAATTTTTTTTCTTTACTTGGCAAGCCTTTTCCTGAGTGTTTAAGAGAAGCAATAGGGGGAAAGAGTCCAAAATTGATATTCATTGGCTGAAAAGACGTTTTTTCTGCTTTTTCATCTATAATGTGCCCCCCCGTAATATGATTTAAAAGAGCTCCGAATGCCGTGGTTTGTGGGGGGATACAAGGGCAATTATGATGATATTCGGCAGCGGCAAAACGTCCGGCAAGAAGTCCTATAGCGGCTGATTCTACATAGCCTTCACATCCGGTAATTTGCCCTGCAAAGCGTAGTTGTTTTTTTTGTTTTAAACGAAGGGTTTGATCAAGAATGATCGGAGAATTGAGATAGGTATTGCGGTGAAGACCACCAAGACGTGCAAATTCTGCTTTTTCAAGACCGGGAATCATTCTAAAAATGCGAACTTGTTCTCCATATTTTAGTTTTGTTTGAAAGCCAACCATATTGTAAAGCGTTCCGAGTTTATTATCTTGGCGTAATTGAACGACAGCATAGGGTTTAACGGTGGGATTATGGACATTGGTTAAGCCCATAGGTTTCATAGGACCGTGTCTTAAAGTTTCAAGTCCGCGCTCAGCCATAATTTCAATGGGGAGGCAACCATCAAAATAGGGTATTTTTTCAAAGTCACGAAACTCTGTTTTCTCTGCATTTTTTAGTGCTTCAACGAATGTTTCATATTGTTCCTTATTAAGGGGACAATTAAGATAATCTTTCCCTGTTCCCTCAGGACCAATTTTATCATAGCGCGATTGATACCAACAAATGTTCATATTAATACTATCGGTATGGATAATAGGTGCAATAGCATCATAAAAAGAAAGGGCTTTTATACCGGTTATTGCTTGTAACTCTTGAGCAAGTGCAGGTGAGGTAAGGGGCCCCGTTGCAATGACAACATGTTTCCAATCTTTAGGAATCTCTTGAATTTCTTCGCGTTTGATTGTTACAAGCGGATGGTTTTCAAGGGCTGATGTCACGGTTTTTGAAAATCCATCGCGGTCAACAGCAAGAGCACTCCCCGCGGGGACTTTGTTGGCATCAGCTGCTTTCATAATTAACGATTTTGCTAATCGCATTTCAGCGTGTAAAAGCCCTACGGCGTTTGTTGATGAATCATCAGAACGAAGGGAATTTGAACAGACCAGTTCTGCCAATTTATCGGTTTTATGAGCATCTGATTTTTTTTGGGGACGCATTTCATGCAAAATAACAGGAATTCCTGATTGAGCGATTTGCCAGCTTGCTTCACATCCTGCAAGACCGCCACCGATAATATGAATTGGAGTATCAAATGTCTTTAACATAGTCGACTTATTAGCGTAAGTCGCCGTGTATGAAAAGCATAGATTTTGTTTTTGTTCTTTGTAAGAAAGACGTGTATTGAGTTTTTTTTAATATATTTGTTTGCTTTTTTTCTATAATTAATGATATAGAAACGCCGCTTGTATAAGGTTATTAGCTTGCTAAGTTTGAGCGGATGTGGCGAAATTGGTAGACGCACCAGATTTAGGTTCTGGCGGGAAACCGTGGGGGTTCGAGTCCCTCCATCCGCACCAAAGCAATCCCTTAAGTGCTACGGATTTCTACGTGTCTGGAATTCCGCTTCATAGTAAGGTAACACTTGAAGTGTTAGAATGTAAGTAATGATGATTAGAGAGGGGTTATCCCTCTCCTTAGAAAAATGAAGGTGTTTAATGCAGGTTACCGAGACGCTTAATGAAGGACTGAAGCGCGAAATTAAGATCGTGGTTCCAGCGAAAGATTTAGAAGAAAAGTTGAATGAACGATTGGATGATACCAAGGGTAAAATCAAGCTTAATGGTTTTCGCCCTGGTAAAGTGCCCGGTGGGCATTTGCGAAAAATGTATGGTAAATCTTTCATGGCAGAGATTCTCAATGAGATACTCGCTGATGCACCACGTTCTGTTTTAGCGGACCGCAATGAACGCCCAGCGATGCAACCGAAAATTGATATAGATGAAGATGAGAAAATTCTAGATGGAAAAGCCGATTTTACTTTTAGTTTAAAGTATGAAGTTTTGCCAAAAATTGAAATTAAAGCCTTTGAACATATTGAAGTTATTCGTGAAATTGCAGCTATTCCTGAAAAGGATATTGATGAGCAAGTCAATCGCGTCCTTTCTTCTACGCGTAATTATTCCCTAAAAGAGGGATCTTCCGAAGAAGGTGATCGTATTACCATAGATTATCTAGGTAAGCTTGAGGGGGTTCCATTTGAAGGTGGGGCCGATAATGATGCACAACTGATTCTTGGATCAAAACAATTTATTCCTGGTTTTGAAGAGCAGTTGGTTGGTGTAAAAGCTGGAGATGCAAAAACGATTTCTGTTAAATTCCCAGATAATTACGGTGCAACACATTTAGCAGGACGGGAAGCAGAGTTTGACATTACTGTCAAAGCTGTCTTTAGACCAGATGAATTAAAAATTGATGATGAGGCGGCGAAAAAGGTCGGCTTAGAATCTCTAGACCGCTTGCGCGAGGTTGTTCGTGGACAGATTGAAAGTCAATATGGTTCAATGACACGTCAAAAAGTTAAGCGTCAAATTCTTGATGCTCTAGATGCTGATTATAATTTTGAGATTCCTGAAGGACTTTTAGAAATTGAATTCAATAATATATGGGCTCAGGTTAATGATGATTTGAAAAAGGCTGGGCGTAGTTTTGAGGACGAGGGTGTTACAGAAGAAAAGGCGCGGGAGGAATATCGTGTCCTTGCGCAACGTCGCGTCCGTCTTGGTTTGGTGCTTTCTGAAATTGGAATGAAGGTTGGTGTTAAAGTTAGTGAGGATGAGCTAAAAGCAGCTGTTTTTGAGCAAGTTCGTCAATATCCTGGCCAAGAAAAAGAGATTATGGACTTTTTCCGTAAGACTCCGGAAGCTGTTGAAAATCTACGTGCTCCGATTTTTGAAGAAAAAGTCATTGATCATTTGTTAGCACAGATAAAAGTCACAGATAAAGAAGTGACGATTGAAGAATTAATGAAAGAATATGACGAGTTAGATGTCTCTGAGGAAAAGCCGGCAAAGAAAAAATCTGCTGCGAAAGAAAAATCTGCAGTGAAAGAGAAGTCTGCAGAGAAAACATCGGCTAAGAAAAAGGCTCCTAAAAAAGCTTAATATTTCGGCAAACAAAACAAGCCTGATGGGGTCAGGTTTGTTGTGATGTTATATTCTAAGCTTGTACTGTGAGTGGTTTGAAATAAACCATGACATATGTTTTAAAATATTGGTAGTGGATTGGCAATGAGCATCATGGATACGCGTACTCCTGATTCTAAGCGTTTTATTTCTGGCATTACAGGTGATTGGGAAGTCATTATTGGCATGGAGGTTCATGCGCAAATCATATCAAATTCAAAACTTTTTTCAGGTGCATCAACCAAATTTGGTGCAGAGCCGAACAATCATGTATCTCTTATTGATGCGGCTATGCCAGGGATGTTGCCTGTTCTTAATCAAGAATGTGTTCGTCAAGCAGTTCGGACAGGTTTGGGATTAAAAGCGCGTATTAATTTAAAATCTGTTTTTGATCGTAAGAATTATTTTTATCCAGATTTACCGCAGGGATATCAGATTTCTCAGTTTCGCTATCCCATTGTAGGAGAGGGAAAGATTATCATATCTGTTGGTCCAGATTCAAATGGACAATTTGAGGATATCGAAGTCGGAATTGAAAGATTACATCTTGAACAGGACGCTGGAAAATCGATGCATGATCAACATCCGACGATGTCTTTTGTGGATCTTAATCGCTCTGGTGTTGCGCTTATGGAGATAGTTTCCAAACCTGATATGCGCTCATCAGATGAAGCCAAAGCTTATATGACAAAATTGCGTACGATTGTTCGTTATTTAGGGACCTGCGATGGCAATATGGATGAAGGGTCTATGCGTGCAGATGTCAATGTATCGGTTCGTCGTCCTGGTGAAGCTTTTGGAACGCGTTGTGAAATCAAAAACGTTAATTCTATACGCTTTATTGGTCAAGCGATTGAGTATGAAGCGCGTCGTCAGATCGCAATTTTAGAAGATGGAGGCGTCATAGAGCAAGAAACTCGGCTTTTTGATGCCACTAAAGGTGAAACCCGCTCTATGCGCTCAAAGGAAGAAGCGCATGACTATCGTTATTTCCCTGATCCTGATCTTTTACCATTAGAATTTGATCAAGCATTTGTGGATGCTTTGGCAGCGGATTTACCAGAATTGCCTGACGCTATAAAAGCACGTTTTGTTAAGGAAATGGGATTGACAGTGTATGATGCTTCCATTCTTGTGACAGAAAAAGCTATTGCTGATTATTTTGAAGAAGTAGCGTATGGGCGTGATGGAAAAATAGTTGCCAATTGGGTGATAAATGATCTTTTAGGGGCTTTAAATAAAGATAATCGTGAAATTGAAGAGTCACCAGTATCGCCAAATCAATTGGGAAGCATTATTGATCTTATAAAAGAAGGCGTTATTTCTGGAAAAATAGCTAAAGATCTTTTTGAGATTGTTTGGAATGAGGGGGGAGATCCACGCGAAATTGTAGAAGAGCGCAATATGAAGCAGGTAACAGATACAAAGGCTATTGAAAGAGCTGTTGATGAGATCGTTGCCAATAATTCTGATAAAGTTGCGCAAGCAAAGCAAAAGCCTGCTTTAGCAGGGTGGTTCGTTGGACAGGTCATGAAAGCAACAGGCGGCAAGGCAAATCCTCAAACTGTTAATGAATTAGTTAAGATGAAACTTGGCATAGATTAAATTTTATAGGGTGGAGAAGAATTTATAAATATGATATCTTCTCGAAATTAAGGGATGAAAAGTTATCCTATCAATTGGAGTTGTGTCTGAATTTACCAGCAACTTTTTCGGTAATTTCAAGCATTAACAAATTTATTCCAGCGATTGATTTCATGAGCATACTGAAGAAATGGAATAGAAAATGGCTCGTTTTTTTAAGCAAATCTTTACTTGGTGGGATGGTAATACCGTTGGTACGCGTTTTTTTACATGGCGCAAAGGTAAGCGGATAGGGGAAGATCAATTTGGGAATATATATTATGAAGGGGGGCTTCATAAGGATGGTTATCCGCACCGTTGGGTTATTTATAAAGACTATTCTGAGCCTTCTACTATTCCACCAGGTTGGCATGGCTGGATTCATCATCGCTGTGAGCGTCCACCGACACAGGAGGATTATCATCCCTATGAATGGGAAAAGCCTCACGTTGCAAATATGACAGGAACAAGAGAGGCCTATCGACCAAAGGGGGCTATTCCTTACAATGATGAGCATCCTTGTGTACGTAAAGATTATGATGCGTGGTCACCTAAAAAATAAAATGTTTTAATGGGCGCGTGTATTTTTGTCTTATTTGGCTCTACGTTATAACAAGAGTTATTTTTAAGGTGCGATTGGTTTTGATATGATGAGGTTTTTTTTATTGTTAGGGGTGAGGCATTTTATATATATTTTTTTAATGGGAATTTTAATGTTTTTATCCTTAAATAGTGGGGCGCGCGCTGAACGTATTAGCAATGGAATTGCTGTTTTTGCAGGTCTTGATAAAATCACGGGGCGAACGACACGTTTTGAAGTTTCTCTTGGTGAAGTTTATCAGTACGGTGCATTACAGGTAACACCTCGTGCTTGTTATACGAGCTCTAAAGATGAACCAACGCGTACAACAGGTTTTGTTGAAGTCAATGAAATAACATTAGATAAAAAAATACGGCGTATTTTTACAGGATGGATGTTTGCAGATAGTCCTGGTTTGAACGCTGTTGAGCATCCTATTTATGATGTGTGGTTAAAAGATTGTAAGCAGAGTTCTCAAAACCTACCTCTTCAGTAATCATGTGTTATTTATTTGTAATACATTGATTTGTAAGGATGGTTTATCATTTTAAAATTTGAATGAGAGGTTTGAATTTTTATGATTTTCTCATTGTAAACTTTCTTATATTGGAAAGATCAAAACGATTGCCTTATTCGTTATAAGCGGCGGACGTGTGGATAAGACTGTTTAAGAAAGGAATGAAGTTTTTCTCATAAATCGTTTAAATCCAAGGATGCATTATACGAATCAACGTATTGTTTTTGCGAGTATTCCATAGGAAACACTTCTTAAGTTATATCTGTTAGAGGTGGAAATGAAAGGTTTGTTTATATTGTTCAGGAGATGAACTGACTCTCTAGCATTTAATAAGGTCATCTCCCTCATGAAGAACAGAACGTCATTATATTGCATATTTTACGGGCTTGTTTTAGAGAACTCCTCTTAAGACTGCTCACATCCATTTTGTGACGGCGTTTGTAAGCGGTATAATGATAAATCCATAAAGTATCCTCATCTTTATGTTTGTGAAGGAGCAAGCAGATACTATCACATACTTAGGTCGGTCCCCAATATTGCTTGACATTTTTGGCACTTGAGACTCTTGATAAGAGGCATTTTTATTCCTCTCTTGTACTGTTTTTATCACCACAACTCTTCCCGCTTGTAACGTGTAAGCGAATGGTCAATATAAACTAAGTTTGGATTGAGAAAATCCTACGATATTGAGAGGTTTAACTCAATATAAATAAAATTAAATTATCCTTATAAATCAAAATATTGCCTTTGTGAGAATACAGACTGTCAAATGCGTAATTTATGAAATACCAATGATGATATTGAGAGAAAACAAATGTTTTGGTAGGCCTTTATGCACATGGAGATTTTTTCATTCAAAGAGTAGTAGCAATTCATGCTCGGTTGTTAAAACAATAGAGGTTTAAGATTATTTAGAGTTTCAATTAAAGTATAGTGTGATTAAAAAAATGCAAAATTGGTATATTTCTAGTAAAAAGCAACATTTATATATTTGATATTTTTATGATAGAGTGATTCATAAGTCAGTTTGTTTATTTATAAGCTCTTATATACGGTATGATAAACTTTACATTTTAATAAGCAG
The DNA here is from genome assembly GCF_944801835.1 of Bartonella sp. B1099. Classification (GTDB taxonomy): domain Bacteria; phylum Pseudomonadota; class Alphaproteobacteria; order Rhizobiales; family Rhizobiaceae; genus Bartonella. The sequence continues at coordinate 1,329,228 of NZ_CALYLN010000001.1, forward strand.
AATATCACTCATTTTTAAAATCGTATTTTTGATATCCATGCTTTTTAAAATCTTTTGTATAAAAGACAAGTGGTTTTTACTGTGAGTTATTGAAAATTTAAAAAGGAATCTTAAAGAGGCGTTAAAAGATTCTGTATCACTAGGAGTGCTATCTTTATTTTTTGTAAAGAGTAACCAGTTATTTCTAAAGAATAAGAGATTTTATCCAATGAAAGTTTCTGGTCATCAATATAAGAATGTTTCCCGATTGCCGAGAGAACCTAAAGAATCTTTATTGAATGTTCCATTGATTATTGTTGTCTTGATCGTATTTTGTTTGTGTCTTTATTGCATTCCTCAGTATTTTTTTTCTCATCAGCTTTATATTAAAAGTCTAGAGTTTTTTTCATTTACACCAGCATTGTTTAAGAGGGATCCTATCGCATTTTTTTATACTATGGTGAGTTATTCATTTGTGCATGGTAGTTTTAAACATGTGACTCTTAATATGGTTTGGCTTTTGATTTTTGGCTCTCCTTTAGTAAGGCATTTTGGTGTTTTGCGTTTTTTAATTTTTTGGGTGTTAACGGCAGTCATTGCTGTTTTGACTTATTTTACATTTCATCAAGAAAGTGTCATATCACTTGTTGGGGCGTCAGGTGCTGTATCTGGAATGATGGGGGCTATTGCACGTTACGGATTTCCCAACGGTTTAGGTGTCAATGCGCAGCATGAAAAACCTTTGGGGACTTTATTATCTATCAAAAAAGCCCTTTGTTCCAAGAGCGTACTTATTTACATAAGTGTATGGCTGGCGGCTGATTTTATCATAGGTATCTCTTCCATTCTGTTTGAAGAAAATGGTATTTCAATAGCATGGGAAGCACATATTGGCGGGTTTCTTATGGGTTTTTTGTTAGTTGGCTTTTTTGATGTTTCACAAAAAATAAAGACTAGAATCTAAGATATTTATGTGTCACATAAAGTGCTATCGTTGCTGCATTTGAAACATTTAATGATTTAATATTTCCGGGCATATCAAGACGTGCTAAAGTGCAAACGGTTTCGCGTGTTTTTTTCCGTAAGCCTTTCCCTTCTGCACCTAAAACAAGGGCAATTTTATTCCCTGTTAATGTTGTTTCTAGAGGTTGACCCCCTGCTGAATCGAGGCCAAAGCTTGTAAACCCTGTTTGATGGAGTTCTTGAAGAGTTTCAGAGAGATTTCGTACGGTAATATAATGAATCATTTCCAAAGCCCCTGATGCTGCTTTCGCAAGGACACCGCTTTCTTGGGGAGAATGACGGCAAGTGGTAATAAGTGCCGTAGCTTTAAATGCAACAGCAGAGCGCATAATAGCGCCAACATTATGTGGATCAGTAATTTGATCCATGACAATGACCAGATCAGTATTGGTGAGTTCCGATAGTTTGCATGGTTTAAGAGGAGAAGTTTCCAAAACAATTCCTTGATGAACGGCTTCACTTCCAACGAGCGAATCAAGATATTTGGGGGTACATAATGTAACAGGACAAGGATAATCTGATTCGGATATATTTAATCGTTTTAAGGCATTTTGTGTAACGTAAAGACATTTAAAAGTTCTTTTTGGGTTTTTTAAAGCAGCCTGGACGGAATGAATGCCATAAAGATGGATTATTCCTTGCGGTAAAGAAGCGGCTTCCTTCTTCAGATGTGTAGAAGATCGAGAAAGAAAGCCTTTTGTATCGCGATATCGGCGACGTAAACGAGCATAATGAGAATTTTGTGATGTTTTTTCTTTCATAACTCCTTTATAACTTTTTAATAAGAAAAATAGCTAGAAAAAATCTATGATTTAACATTATGAGCAGGAAATTTGTACAGAACTGTATTTATTCTGTTGACAGATACAATCGTAATCGTCATAACCACTTCGCAATCAGATTGAATTGAATGGGTGTTCGAGATGATTGTCGTGATGCCTCATCGCGCGACTTTGCCGGTGTAATGGAGGGGTGCCCGAGTGGTTAAAGGGGGCGGACTGTAAATCCGTTGCGTATGCTACGTTGGTTCGAATCCAACCCCCTCCACCATTCATCGAAGGAGAGTTAGTACGTGGGTCAAGCGGGTATAGCTCAATGGTAGAGCAGCAGCCTTCCAAGCTGAATACGCGGGTTCGATTCCCGCTACCCGCTCCAAATAGTTGTTGATGATTAGGCAAGTAGGTATAATGGAAGGGATTCCATTATTAAAGTGGGCGGGATTTTCCGTCTAAGAGTTGTAGTGATTGGGCTGGAGTACGGTCCAGTTGAATTCAGTTCTGCAGGCCTTTTTCTAGGTGCTAACAAAGATAGAGAATAAAACAAGAGATTAATAGCGATGGCGAAGAGCAAATTTGAACGAACGAAACCGCATGTTAATATTGGTACGATTGGTCACGTTGATCATGGGAAGACTTCATTGACAGCAGCGATTACGAAATTTTTTGGTGAGTTTAAAGCATATGATCAAATTGATGCAGCACCAGAAGAGCGTGCCCGTGGTATTACCATTTCTACAGCACACGTTGAGTATGAAACGGAAAATCGTCACTATGCTCACGTTGATTGCCCCGGACACGCGGATTATGTGAAAAACATGATCACAGGGGCAGCGCAGATGGATGGTGCTATTCTGGTTGTTTCTGCGGCTGATGGTCCAATGCCTCAGACACGTGAGCATATTTTGCTTGCCCGTCAGGTTGGTGTTCCGGCGATTGTTGTTTTTCTTAATAAAGTTGATCAGGTTGATGACACAGAGCTTTTGGATCTTGTAGAGCTTGAGGTTCGGGAACTTTTATCCAAATATGATTTTCCAGGTGATGATGTGCCAATTGTAAAGGGTTCTGCGTTAGCTGCCCTTGAGGACAAGGATAAAAGCATTGGTGAAGATGCGGTTCGTCTTTTGATGAGTGAGGTTGATAATTATATTCCAACCCCTGAACGTCCTGTTGATCAACCATTCTTGATGCCGATAGAAGATGTATTTTCGATATCGGGACGTGGAACGGTTGTTACGGGTCGTGTTGAGCGTGGTATTATTAAAGTTGGCGAGGAAATTGAGATTATCGGTATTCGTCCAACATCTAAGACGACGGTGACGGGTGTTGAAATGTTCCGCAAGCTTTTAGATCAAGGTCAAGCTGGTGATAATATTGGCGCGCTGCTTCGTGGTGTTGATCGTGAAGGGATTGAGCGTGGTCAGGTATTGGCGAAGCCTGGGTCGGTTACCCCGCATACACGTTTTAAAGCCGAGGCTTACATTTTGACGAAAGATGAAGGGGGTCGTCATACACCTTTTTTCACGAATTATCGTCCACAGTTTTACTTCCGTACGACGGATGTTACAGGTATTGTTACGCTTCCAGAAGGAACAGAAATGGTTATGCCCGGTGATAATATTGCGATGGATGTGTCACTGATTGTGCCGATAGCAATGGAAGAGAAGCTTCGTTTTGCTATTCGTGAAGGTGGTCGTACTGTTGGTGCCGGTATCGTCTCTAAGATCATTGAATAAATAATGCTTGTTGAAAGGCTACTAAAGGTGTTTTAGTTTTGAGAGTTAGGGGTATAGCTCAGTTGGTAGAGCGGCGGTCTCCAAAACCGCAGGTCGCGGGTTCAAGTCCTGCTGCCCCTGCCAAAGGAGAACAGAATTTTAGATATGGGGGAGCGGATCTTACTGTCTTTTTCGCTTTTTTTTATCTAGGGCTTGTTTTTTTGTGTGTGAAACGCTATTGAATAGAAAGTAAAGAATTGCATCAGTCTAAAAGGTGGCTTTTGCATTTTTTTCGTGTTTGTTTTGTTGAATAAAACACAATAGTACTAAAAGAAGTATAATAGAAGTATAATAGGGCGAGAGAGAGTATAGTGTGACGATGGCATCTAAAACCAACCCAATTGCCTTTTTGAAGCAAGTTTATGCAGAAACAGTCAAAGTAAAGTGGCCTACGCGTCGCGAGACGGTTATCTCTACTGTTATGGTTTTGTTGGTAACGGCATTAGCTTCGGCTTTCTTTTTTATTGTGGATCAGGTTATGCATTTTGGTGTTTGGCGGGTTATTGATCTTCTGAAATATCTTTTTGGTTGAGAATGTAAGGAAGTATGACTGTGGCGGCTCGTTGGTATATTGTTCAGGCATATTCAAATTTTGAAAAGAAAGTAGCGGAAGCTATTGATAAGGAGGCAAAGCAAAAAGGGCTTGACCATCTGTTTGAAAAGATTTTTGTTCCAACGGAGCGTGTCGTAGAAGTTCGTCGAGGACGCAAAGTTGATACTGAACGAAAATTTTTTCCTGGTTATGTTCTTGTTCGCGCTGAATTAACAGATGAGGTTTATCATCTTATTAAGAATACGCCTAAAGTGACAGGTTTTTTAGGATCGGATGCACGTCCTGTTCCCATTTCTGATCGAGAGGTGGAGCAAATTCTCAAACAAGTTCAGGAAGGAGTTGAATCGCCAAAGTCTTCTGTATTGTTTGAGGTTGGAGAGCAAGTTCGCGTTGCTGATGGTCCTTTTGTTTCGTTTAATGGAATTGTTCAAGAGGTTGAAGAAGAGCGCTCTCGTCTTAAGGTTGAAGTGCTCATTTTTGGGCGTCCTACGCCTGTTGATTTGGAATTTGGTCAGGTTGAAAAACTCTGATTAAACTTAGAGTGATTTTAATTACTTTAAGGAAGGAGTGGGAGGTGATTTACGGCTTTTGTCGGCTTAATGATCCGAACCACATGACTGCAGCGGGTAGCGAGCAAGATAAATTGTTAGCATACCAGTGAAATTGAAGGCAGATTATTATGGCAAAAAAAAGTATAGGTCAGCTCAAGTTGCAGGTTCCTGCAGGGGCTGCTACTCCATCTCCACCGATTGGTCCGGCTCTTGGGCAACGTGGTATTAATATCATGGAATTTTGTAAGGCGTTTAATGCAGCAACACAAGAAATGGAAAAGGGAGCACCGATTCCAGTTGTTATTACGTATTACCAAGATAAGTCTTTCACGTTTTCTCTTAAGACACCTCCTGTATCGTTCTTTTTAAAGAAGGAGGCACAACTGAAATCTGGTTCAAAAGAGCCTGGTAAGGTGTCTGTAGGAAGTATCTCTCGCGATAAAATTCGTTCGATTGCGGAATCAAAGATGAAAGATCTTAATGCGAATGACATTGAGGCGGCAATGCGTATGGTTGAGGGTTCTGCACGCTCGATGGGCTTAGAAGTGGTGGGCTAATATTATGGCAAAAGTAGCAAAGAGAATAAAAAATATCCGAAAAGATATTGAGTTTAATGAACTTTACGCTTTAAAAGACGCTGTTTCAATGGTCAAGGAGCGTGCCGTAGCTAAGTTTGATGAAACAATTGAAATTTCAATGAACTTGGGTGTTGATCCTCGTCATGCTGATCAGATGGTTCGAGGTGTTGCTCATTTGCCTAATGGGACGGGACGAAATATTCGTGTTGCCGTTTTTGCTCGTGGAGATAAGGCTGAGGAAGCTAAGGCAGCAGGAGCGGATGTTGTGGGGGCTGAAGATTTGTTTGAAAGCATTAATAGGGGGGTGATTGACTTTGATCGTTGTATTGCAACACCAGACATGATGCCTCTTGTTGGTCGTCTTGGTAAGATTCTTGGTCCACGCAGTTTGATGCCAAATCCAAAAGTTGGGACTGTAACACTTGATGTTGCTGGTGCTGTCAAGGCTTCTAAAGGTGGTGCTGTCGAGTTTCGTGTTGAAAAAGCAGGGATTGTGCATGCTGGTATTGGGAAGGCTTCTTTTGGCGTTGAAAAAATCGTAGAAAATATTAAAGCCTTTGCAAGTGCAGTTATTAAAGCGAAACCGCAAGGTGCAAAAGGTGAGTATATTAAACGCGTTGCTGTTTCTTCAACGATGGGGGTTGGTGTTAAAGTTGATCCAGCGACGGTTCGTTCAGAGTCAGTATAAGCTGATTTGTAATTTTTTTGAGGTAAGTGACGATCAAAATTATATTTTAAGTGTCGGTTTTATCCGGCATTTAGCCATCTAAGCTTTATAGGGCTTAGGTTATACCGGAAGAAATTCCGGAATATCCTGTCCGAGATTGTAGGTGATACTATTTAAAGTATCTTAATCAAAAAAAACCTGCATGAGACTGGGGTAAAAACTGAGAGTTAAAAGACTTAAAGGGTTTGAGCCAAGGTTGCCTTTGAATGCTGTGCGTGAAAAAGGGGACAGGATCCTCGTCGGTGACATGAAATATTTTATGTTATCAAAGGTAACCAACAGGTTTGTTTTAAAATAAATCTGTTAAATGGAGAGAGACAGTGAATAGAGCGGAAAAACGCGAATTTGTTACATGGCTTAACGAGGCTTTTCAAAAGTCTGGTTCTGTTGTTGTTGCACATTATTCCGGTCTGACAGTTTCACAGATGAACGATTTGCGTTCGAAAATGGGTGAAGCTGGCGGTGCCGTCAAAGTCGCCAAAAACCGTCTTGCTAAAATCGCTCTTCAGGGCACGGAATCTGAATCGATAATGGGTTTGTTTACAGGACAAACACTTATTGCTTATTCAGAAGATCCAATCACAGCACCAAAGGTTGCTGTTGATTTTGCAAAAAGCAATGACAAATTTGTCATCCTTGGCGGTTCAATGGGTGCAACAAGTTTAACTATAGATGCTGTGAAGTCATTGGCTTCGTTGCCTTCATTAAACGAGTTGCGGGCAAAACTTGTAGGTATGATTTCTACTCCTGCAACCCGTATTGCACAGGTTGTTAATGCACCTGGCGGTCAGGTTGCACGTGTCATTGGCGCATATGCTCAGGAGGATAAGGCGGCTTAAGGCTGTTTATTCACGTTGATGGAAAAGCTTTCATGTTTTTCTGTTTTTTTGAATAAGTTTTAATAATGGTTCAAATCTTTTAATTAAAGGAATTTAAAAATGGCTGATCTAGCGAAGATCGTAGAAGACCTTTCTAATCTAACTCTTTTGGAAGCTGCTGAGCTTTCTAAGTTACTTGAAGAAAAGTGGGGTGTTTCGGCTGCTGCTCCTGTAGCCGTCGCTGCTGTTGCTGGTGCTGCTGCTCCAGCTGCTGAAGAAAAAACAGAATTTGATGTTATTCTTGTTGAAGGTGGCGCGCAAAAAATTAATGTTATTAAAGAAGTTCGTGCCCTTACTGGACTTGGTCTTAAAGAAGCGAAAGATCTGGTTGAAGGAGCCCCTAAGCCTATTAAAGAAGGGGCTTCTAAAGAAGAAGCAGAGAAAATTAAATCTCAACTTGAGGCAGCTGGTGCTAAAGTTGAACTTAAATAAATTTAATTTTATCGGCGGACATTTATGTTCGCCGATTTTCTTTCTCTAAAAAGAGGAAAAGTAATGAGTAAAAAAACCTTTTACCAACGGTCTAATCGCAATAGTGGGTATAGGGTTTGGCTACTCATCCCTTATCATAGAGTCAAGTCAATGAAAGGCTTGTCTTGGTGGGGAAAGTCAACGATGCTCATTATTGGGTGTCAGGTGAACTGGTCTGCATATGCAGGTTAATGATGTAAGGCTTTCAAGGTTGGTCTACCTTGAAGAGTAAGGATCAAGGAGCGATGATGGCTCAGACTCACGCAATGATGTCTCAATTCAATGGTCGTAAGCGGGTACGCAAATTTTTTGGTAAGATTCCTGAAGTAGCAGAGATGCCGAATCTTATTGAGGTTCAAAAAGCGTCATATGATCAGTTTCTCATGGTTGAGGAACCGAAAGGTGGACGACCAGATGAAGGCTTGCAAGCTGTTTTTAAATCGGTATTTCCTATTTCCGATTTTTCCGGTACAGCTATGCTTGAGTTTGTTGGTTATGAATTTGATTTACCGAAATTTGATGTTGAAGAATGTCGTCAACGTGATTTAACTTATGCAGCCCCATTGAAGGTGATATTACGTTTGATTGTTTTTGATGTTGATGAGGATACTGGCTCCAAAGATATCAAAGACATTAAAGAGCAGGGCGTTTATATGGGCGATATGCCTTTAATGACGGCCAATGGTACCTTTATTGTTAATGGTACGGAGCGCGTTATTGTTTCTCAGATGCATCGTTCTCCTGGTGTCTTTTTTGATCATGATAAGGGCAAGTCTCATTCATCAGGAAAACTTCTTTTTGCTGCTCGTGTTATTCCGTATCGTGGTTCTTGGCTGGATATTGAATTCGATGCTAAGGACATCATTTATGCGCGTATTGATCGGCGGCGCAAGATACCTGTTACCAGTCTGTTAATGGCATTAGGTATGGATGCCTCAGATATTTTATCGACGTTTTACGATAAAGTGACTTATGAGCGTGATGGAGAAGGATGGCGTGTTCCTTATTCTGTTGATCGCTTTAAAGGAATGAAGCTCATTTCTGACCTTATAGATGCAAAGAGTGGTGAAGTTGTTGCGGAAGCTGGTAAAAAACTGACAGTTCGTACTGCGAAGTCTTTGGCAGAAAAAGGCCTCAAGGCGGTTAAAGTTAGTGAAGATGATTTATTAGGGTGTTATCTTGCTGAAGATATCGTCAATTATGAAACAGGTGAGATTTACCTTGAAGCGGGCGATGAAATTGACGAAAAAGTATTAAAAATTTTGCTTGATGTTAGTGCTGATCAAATTAATATCCTTGATATTGATCACATGAACATTGGTGCCTATATCCGCAATACTTTAAAGGTGGATAAAAATGAAAGTCGACAGGATGCATTATTTGATATTTACCGAGTAATGCGTCCAGGAGAGCCTCCCACAATCGATACAGCAGAAGCAATGTTTCATTCATTGTTTTTTGATCCAGAGCGTTATGATCTTTCAGCTGTTGGACGTGTTAAGATGAATTTGCGTATGGATCTTGATTGTCCAGATACCGTCCGCGTTTTACGTCAAGAGGATATTCTTGCTGTTGTTAAGATGTTGGTTGAGTTGCGTGATGGTCGTGGTGAAATCGATGATATTGATAATCTTGGCAATCGTCGTGTTCGCTCCGTTGGGGAGTTGATGGAAAATCAATATCGCATTGGTCTCCTTCGTATGGAGCGCGCGATAAAAGAACGTATGTCATCGGTTGAAATTGATACAGTGATGCCGCAGGATTTAATCAATGCAAAACCTGCAGCAGCAGCCGTTCGTGAATTTTTTGGATCTTCACAATTGTCGCAATTTATGGATCAAACCAATCCATTGTCGGAAATCACCCATAAGCGCCGTCTTTCTGCTCTTGGTCCAGGGGGATTGACTCGTGAGCGTGCGGGTTTTGAAGTTCGTGACGTCCATCCTACGCATTATGGTCGTATTTGTCCGATTGAAACACCAGAAGGCCCCAATATTGGTCTCATTAACTCCTTAGCAACATTTGCTCGGGTTAACAAATATGGCTTTATTGAAAGTCCATATCGTAAAATTATTGACGGTAAAGTCACCAAAGAAGTTATTTATCTTTCAGCGATGGAAGAAGCAAAGCATTATGTTGCTCAAGCGAATTCTTCATTAGATAGTGAAGGTCGTTTTATAGAAGAGTTTGTTGTTTGTCGTCATGCTGGTGAAGTTTTAATGGCACCGCGCGATCATGTTGATTTGATGGATGTTTCACCAAAACAGTTGGTTTCAGTCGCAGCCGCACTTATTCCGTTTTTAGAAAATGATGATGCGAATCGTGCGCTTATGGGATCGAACATGCAGCGTCAGGCAGTGCCTCTTGTGCGCGCTGAAGCGCCATTTGTTGGGACTGGCATGGAATCCGTTGTTGCACGCGATTCAGGAGCTGCGGTCAGCGCAAAACGGAGTGGTATTGTTGATCAAGTGGATGCGACCCGTATTGTTATTCGTGCAACAGAAGATTTAGATCCTTCAAAATCGGGCGTTGATATTTACCGTTTACAAAAATTTCAGCGTTCTAATCAGTCCACTTGTATTAATCAGCGCCCTCTTGTGCATGTTGGTGATCGGGTAGAGAAGGGTGATATCATTGCGGATGGTCCATCCACGGATCTGGGTGATTTGGCTCTTGGGCGGAATGTTCTTGTCGCCTTTATGCCTTGGAATGGATACAACTATGAAGATTCCATTTTGTTATCTGAGCGCATTGTTGCGGATGATGTGTTTACTTCAATTCATATTGAGGAATTTGAAGTTGCAGCACGTGATACAAAACTTGGGCCTGAGGAAATTACCCGCGATATTCCCAACGTTGCGGAAGAAGCCTTAAGGAATCTTGACGAAGCTGGCATTATTTATATTGGTGCTGAAGTTCAACCGGGTGATATTTTGGTTGGAAAGATTACACCAAAGGGTGAAAGTCCCATGACGCCAGAAGAAAAGCTTCTGCGTGCAATTTTTGGTGAAAAAGCATCAGATGTTCGCGACACTTCTATGCGTATGCCTCCTGGGACGTTTGGTACTGTCGTTGAGGTTCGCGTTTTTAATCGCCATGGAGTGGAAAAAGATGAGCGTGCTATGGCCATTGAACGTGAAGAAATTGAGCGTTTAGCAAAAGACCGTGATGATGAACAGTCGATTCTTGATCGCAATGTTTATGCGCGTCTTACCGATATGTTAACAGGTAAAGTCGCTGTAGAAGGTCCGAAAGGCTTTTCGGAGAGCAAAAAGCTTGATAGTACGGTAATGGGGCGTTATCCACGTTCGCAGTGGTGGCAATTTGCAGTTGAGGATGAAAAGCTTCAAAATGAAATTGAAGCTTTGCGCAAGCAATATGATGAATCAAAAGAAGCATTACAACGTCGCTTTATGGATAAAGTTGAAAAGGTCCAAAGAGGTGATGAAATGCCTCCTGGTGTCATGAAAATGGTAAAGGTTTTTGTGGCTGTGAAGCGCAAAATCCAACCAGGTGATAAGATGGCGGGACGTCACGGGAATAAGGGTGTTGTATCACGTATTCTACCTGTAGAAGATATGCCATTTCTTGAAGATGGAACGCATGCTGACATCGTCTTAAATCCCCTTGGTGTGCCTAGTCGTATGAATGTTGGGCAAATTCTTGAGACGCACCTTGGTTGGGCATGTGCGGGGATGGGCAAAAAGATTGGTGATTTATTAGAATTATATCAAGAGACAGGAGATATACTTCCTTTACGTCAACGTATTGAAAATCTTATGCCTGATGATAATCATAATGAACCTGTGCGTCAGTATGATAACGAAAGTCTTTACAAATTGGCACTTCAGATGAAGAAAGGGGTTTCAATTGCAACGCCTGTTTTTGATGGAGCTCATGAGTCTGATATCAACATGATGCTGGAAGATGCAGGATTGGATAGTTCAGGGCAGGTTACGCTTTATGATGGTCGTACGGGAGAGCCCTTTGATCGTCCAGTAACGGTGGGGTATATTTACATGTTGAAATTGCATCACCTTGTTGATGATAAGATTCATGCACGTTCTATTGGTCCCTACTCACTTGTTACGCAGCAACCATTAGGAGGTAAGGCACAGTTTGGTGGTCAACGTTTTGGTGAAATGGAGGTTTGGGCTCTTGAAGCTTATGGTGCTGCATATACTTTGCAGGAGATGTTGACAGTAAAATCGGATGATGTCGCTGGTCGGACGAAAGTCTATGAAGCGATTGTGCGTGGTGATGATACATTTGAAGCCGGTATCCCTGAGAGCTTTAATGTGTTGGTGAAAGAAATGCGTTCACTTGCTCTCAATGTAGAACTTGATGATGCGCGTGAACTTATTGCACAGCGTGTGTTATCTGATACGGCAGAACAATAATCCAAGGAGCGCACGAGAAAAAGGTTGCGCTCTGATTACTTTAAGAGGCTCAATAACCTTATTTAAGGTCTACAGATCATTTTTGAAAGTAAATGTGTTTTAAAGAAGATCTGTTACAAAATGAATGAGATATTACAACAGGTTCTAAGAATCTTTGAAGGAGAACAGCATGAACCACGAGGTCATGAATCTTTTCAATCCTCAAGCGCCAGCGCAAACATTTGACTCTATTCGTATTTCGATTGCGAGTCCTGAGAAAATTTTGTCTTGGTCATATGGTGAGATTAAGAAGCCTGAGACTATTAATTATCGGACTTTTAAACCAGAGCGTGATGGTCTTTTTTGTGCACGTATATTTGGCCCGATTAAAGACTATGAATGTCTATGCGGTAAATATAAACGCATGAAATATAAGGGGATTCTTTGTGAAAAATGTGGTGTGGAAGTTACTCTTTCGCGCGTACGTCGTGAACGTATGGGGCACATTGAGCTGGCAGCGCCTGTTGCGCATATATGGTTCCTTAAATCATTACCAGGCCGTATTTCTACACTTTTAGATTTGACTTTAAAAGATATTGAGCGTGTTCTTTATTTCGAGAATTATATTGTAACCGAACCAGGGTTGACCTCTCTTAAGCTCCACCAGCTTCTTTCTGAAGAAGAATATATGCTGGCGATTGATGAGTTTGGAGAAGATCAGTTTACAGCGATGATTGGCGCTGAAGCTATTTACGAGCTTTTAGCGAGTATGGAGCTCGATAAAATCGCCAATGATTTACGTCTCGAATTAGCTGAAACAACTTCAGAGTTAAAGCAGAAAAAATTGATTAAACGACTTAAAATCGTTGAAAATTTTCTTGAATCTGGGAATAAGCCAGAATGGATGATTATGAAAACAATTCCGGTTATTCCACCGGATTTACGTCCATTGGTTCCGCTTGATGGTGGACGTTTTGCAACATCAGATCTCAATGATCTTTATCGTCGTGTTATCAATCGTAATAACCGTTTGAAACGGCTGATTGAATTGCGTGCTCCTGGAATTATTGTGCGTAATGAAAAGCGTATGGTGCAAGAAGCTGTTGACGCATTGTTTGATAACGGACGGCGTGGGCGTGTGATTACGGGAGCCAATAAACGTCCATTAAAATCTCTTTCAGATATGTTAAAGGGTAAGCAAGGCCGTTTCCGTCAAAATCTACTTGGAAAGCGTGTTGATTACTCGGGTCGTTCTGTTATCGTGACAGGTCCTGAATTAAAGTTACATCAATGTGGTCTTCCTAAAAAAATGGCCCTTGAATTATTTAAGCCCTTTATTTATGCGCGCCTTGATGCAAAAGGATATTCTTCCACTGTAAAACAAGCAAAAAAGCTTGTTGAAAAAGAGCATCCAGAAGTTTGGGATATTTTAGATGAGGTTATTCGTGAACATCCTGTTTTACTCAATCGTGCCCCAACATTACACCGTCTGGGGATTCAGGCTTTTGAACCTATCTTAATTGAAGGGAAGGCTATCCAACTTCATCCATTGGTATGTACCGCTTTTAATGCGGATTTTGATGGAGATCAGATGGCGGTTCATGTTCCACTTTCTCTCGAAGCACAGCTTGAAGCCCGTGTTTTGATGATGTCGACCAATAATATTCTTCATCCAGCGAATGGTGCCCCTATTATTGTTCCATCACAGGATATGGTTCTTGGTCTTTATTATCTCTCAATTGTTTCTGAAAAAGAACCAGGTGAAGGAATGGCTTTTTCTGATATTGGTGAGCTTCATTATGCCTTGGAAAATAAGGTCGTAACGCTTCATACGAAGATTAAAGGCCGTGTTAAGAATATTGGCAAGGATGGAAAAGAAGTTGCTAAACTTTATGATACGACACCTGGTCGTTTGATTATCGGTGAGCTTTTACCTAAAAATCCAAATATCTCATTTGATATTGTCAATCAAGAAATGACAAAAAAGAATATTTCTAAAATGATTGATCACGTTTATCGCCACTGTGGACAAAAAGAGACGGTTATTTTTTGTGACCGTATTATGCAGCTTGGTTTTTCTTATGCTTGTCGTGCAGGAATTTCATTTGGGAAGGATGATATGGTTATTCCTGATAGCAAATCACGTTTGGTCGCAGAAACAGAAGCTTTGGCGAAGGAATACGAACAGCAATATAATGATGGTTTGATTACACAGGGTGAAAAATATAATAAGGTTGTGGATGCTTGGGGTAAATGTACAGACCGTGTTGCGGATGAAATGATGAAGCGAATTCAAGCCGTCGATTTTGATCCTAAAACAGGTCGTCAACGGCCCATGAATTCAATCTATATGATGTCGCACTCTGGTGCTCGTGGTTCAGCTAACCAGATGAGACAATTGGCTGGTATGCGTGGATTAATGGCAAAACCATCGGGTGAGATTATTGAAACTCCCATTATTTCAAATTTTAAGGAAGGTCTAACTGTTAACGAATACTTTAACTCTACCCATGGTGCGCGTAAAGGTCTTGCGGATACTGCGTTAAAAACGGCAAACTCTGGTTATCTCACACGGCGTCTTGTTGATGTGGCACAGGATGCTATTATTTCAGCCGTTGATTGTGGTACTGCAAAAGGGCTTACGATGCAGCCAATTGTTGATGCAGGACAAATTGTTGCCTCTCTTGGGCAACGAATTCTTGGTCGTACAGCCCTTGTTGATATTTTACATCCTGTCTCTGGAGAGGTTATTCTTGAAGGTGGATCGATGATTGAGGAGGCTGATGTTGCGAAAATTGAAGAAGCCGGAATTCAATCTGTTCAAATTCGTTCTGCTTTAACATGTGAAACACGTCTTGGTGTTTGTGCAAAATGCTATGGTCGTGATTTGGCACGTGGAACACCGGTTAATCAGGGAGAAGCCGTTGGTGTTATTGCTGCTCAATCCATTGGTGAGCCGGGAACGCAGCTTACTATGCGTACTTTCCACTTAGGAGGAACTGCACAAGTTGTTGATTCATCGTATTTAGAGGCATCTTATGAAGGTACGGTGGAGATTCGTAATCGTAATGTAGTTCGTAACTCTGAAGGTCATTTGGTTGTTATGGGGCGTAATATGGCTATCCTTATCAAGGATGAGTTAGGAAAAGAACGCGTTGTGCATCGTGTTAGCTATGGTGCGCATATTTTTGTTGATGATGGTGATGTGGTTAAACGTGGCCAGCGTATAGCAGAATGGGATCCTTATACACGTCCAGTTTTAACGGAAGTTGAAGGTTATGTGGGTTTTGAGGATATGGTTGATGGTTTATCAGTCACTGAAACAGCTGATGAATCTACAGGGATTACGAAACGTTTGGTGATTGATTGGCGTGCTAATCCACGTGGTGCGGAGCTCAAACCAGCCATTATTATCCACGCAGATAAAGAAGGTAAGTCCATTGCTAAATTGTATAAAGGAGGTGAAGCCCGCTATATGATGTCAGTGGAAACTATTCTTTCTGTTGAGCTTGGTGCTCATGTTAAAGCTGGTGATGTTATTGCTCGTTTGCCAATGGAAAGTGCTAAGACGAAAGATATTACAGGGGGGCTACCAAGGGTGGCAGAACTTTTTGAAGCGCGTCGTCCAAAGGATCATGCAATTATTGCTGAAGTCAGTGGTACAATTCGCTTTGGTCGTGGTTATAAGAATAAACGCCGTATTATTATTGAGCCAAATGATGAAACTCTTGAGCCAGTAGAATATTTGATTCCAAAAGGTAAGTTATTTCACTTCCAAGAAGGCGATCAAATTGAGAAGGGTGATTATATCCTTGATGGTAATCCAGCCCCTCATGATATCTTAGCGATTAAGGGTGTTGAAGCTTTGGCATCTTATCTTGTTAATGAGATTCAGGAAGTTTATCGTTTGCAGGGGGTTCTTATCAATGACAAGCATATTGAAGTGATTGTTCGTCAAATGTTGCAAAAGGTTGAAATTACTGAATCTGGAGATTCTGGTTATATTCCAGGTGACAATGTTGATCGTATTGAACTTGATGAAATCAATGACAATTTGATTGCAGAAGGAAAGAAGCCTGCATCTGGTAATCCCATTCTTCTTGGAATTACAAAAGCTTCTCTTCAAACGCCTTCTTTTATTTCAGCAGCATCATTTCAGGAAACAACACGTGTTCTGACCGAAGCAGCGGTTTCTGGTAAAATTGATACTTTGCAAGGACTTAAAGAGAACGTTATTGTCGGTCGTCTTATTCCTGCTGGTACAGGCGGTACGATTTCTCAAATCCGTCGTATTGCTGCAGTTCGTGATGATTTGATTGTAGATGAGCAGCGTAAGTCTAGTAATAACGAAGTGGCCAAGGCTATGTTGACAAATATGACAGCCGAAACCGTTTCTGAATAATTTAAAGACAACGTCACATAATAAAAAAACGTCTGAATAGAAAGTTCAGACGTTTTTTTATCTCGAAATGTAGAAGCTGCATATTTCCCAGAATAATCATAAAAAATTATAAGCCGATAGTCGTTTATTATTTTGTAATGATGCTTATTTTTTTTGTTGCTTCATTTTAAAGTTTTCTTATTTCTGAAGGCAGTATAGAAAATTCTTTTCAGGATATGTAAAGCCTAAAAGCCATATTTCAAGAAAAAGAGAGGATTATCTATAAGTGAAATAACGATTAATTTTGATTTTTTAGAAAATTTTTTGATTGATATTTTCTGCAAAGATTTAAAAAGTCTTATGATGAGAATGCATGTCTTTATATTTTAGAGTATGGGAAAGTAGAGGATAGGGTTCTTACTAAAGTTTTATAAAAAAAACAGGTATATTTCTTATAACAATGTGCTCTATGAAGACAGAATGATAAAATGTACGAATATTATTCAATGAGAGAATTGACGCGTGAGTTTTCAATAACAGTTCGGACTTTGCGTTATTATGAAGAAGAAGGGCTTCTTATTCCTTTACGGCGTGGAAGTACGCGGCTTTATACACAAACGGACCGGTCTATAAGTTAAAACAAATACTACGTGCTAAAAGAGTTAAATTTTCATTGTCTAAAATATTTGAGATGTTGTCTATGGTTGGAGATCCACCTGATGATGAGAAAAAGCTTAAGAAGTTAATTGCAGGAATTCATAAAAAGCGAGCTGATTTAAAGAAGATGCAGCATGATATTGATGATCTTCTACAGGATTTAGAACGAATTGAGGAGAATTTTTTTGAGAGCTTAGCAGAGTTGGGGGTTAATCGTTAATTATGAAATTTATTTCATCTATTTTTGGAAAATTTTCTTTCTATTAAAAGAGACAGGTTATGCTATCCTAATAGGTAGATGGTCTTTAATGCTGCGTGAAATGTGTAAGTCATTTGAAAAAATAGAGCATGCGCAAAAAGCAGCAAAGGTATTTTCGCAATATATTGTCCTTAATAAGCAAAAAATATTTTTCAATTAAAGAAAGTAAAGACAATGGCAGTTTCTCCCATGAGTATTTTTCAATCTATTTTATCGCGAAAGTCAATTCGCGCTTTTACTGACCAGCCCGTTAGTTTGGAAACAATCAAAGAAATTTTAAAACTTGCAGCACGTGCACCATCTGGAACAAATATTCAGCCATGGCAAGTGATTGTGCTTACGGGAAGTGTATTACATAAAGTAGGGCAAGAGCTTTCACAACTTGTGCTTTCAGGTGTAAAAGGAGAACGTGAATATCATTATTATCCACGTCAATGGCGTGAGCCTTATCTTTCAAGGCGTCGAAAAGTTGGTTTGGATCTTTATCAGAGTCTTGGAATTCAAAAAGGTGATGAAGAAAAAATGCTTCATCAAAAGGCGCGTAATTTTTTATTTTTCGATGCGCCTGTAGGATTTTTGTTTACAATGGATCACGACATGGAAATGGGGAGTTGGCTTGATTTGGGTATGTTTATGCAGACTATTATGTTAGCAGCACGTGGATTTGGATTGGATACTTGCCCTCAAGCGGCTTTTGCTGATTATCACAAACAGATTCGTACACTTTTATCGATTCCTTCTGATCGTCATATTATCTGTGGTATGGCACTTGGTTATCGCGATATGAATGCTCCAGAAAATAACTTTGATACAGAACGAGAACCATTAGAAAACTTTGTACGTTTCATTGAAGCATATCCATAAAATATTTTGTGTAATTAAGCATACATTTTGAATGACTTTATAAGAAATATTTCCGGTAAAAATTTCACATTCTCATTAAATTATAGTCTTGCATATTAACACTTATTTTACTATGTCTGAAAAGTTAAGAGAGTGATGACTCTAGGGGCATTGTTCATTTTAAAGGTTGACTATGGAAAGCACTATAGAAAGAAAGTGTTGGGTGGTAGCAAGACGAGCGACATTTGTGTTTATTGCTGTCATTTTTTTAGTTTATCTCACAATTTGATTTTAAGTGGGACAAACGTTATAAAAAGCGTATGCTCAAACCATACTACAGTTTTGAGGTGATACGTGTTTTTATCTGTTTTTGAACTTTTTAAAATTGGAATTGGTCCTTCTAGCTCACACACGATGGGGCCGATGACAGCTGCTAATATGTTTTTGCAAAAGATACGAGATTTTTCTCAGTCATCTGATATTCAAGTTTCTCGTATACGAGTTTATCTCCATGGTTCCTTAGCTTTTACGGGTATTGGTCATGCAACAGATAGGGCTATTGTATTAGGGCTTTTAGGAGAAAAAGCTTCTACTGTTGATCCTGATAATATGGAATTTTTGTTAGAAAAAGTTATCCGTGAAAAAAAAGTGCAACCAGAAGAGCATCCCGCTTATCAGTTTGATTTGCAAAGTGATCTTATTTTTGAACGAAAAGAAATCTTACCTGGACATACGAATGGGTTAGCATTTGAAGGACTTGATACGGGTGGGAATGTTCTGTTAAGGCAGATTTATTATTCTATCGGGGGTGGCTTTGTTGTGACTGAGGATGAATTAAGCCATATGAATGGTGATATACAACCAGAAGCATTTGAGGTGCCATATCCTTTTGATTCTGCGCGTACAATGTTATTAATGGCGGAAAAATCCGGACTTTCGATTGCTGAAATGAAGCGCTTAAATGAAGAAACAAAGATTGAGCGTTCTTCTCTAGATGCAGGACTTGATGAAATTTTTTCAGCGATGACAAATTGTATTGATAGAGGTCTTTCACAAGAAGGTGAGTTGCCTGGTGGATTACGTGTTCTAAGGCGTGCTAAAAAGCTGCATGAAACGCTTTTGAAAAATCAAAAGAAAAATTTCAATTATCCACTTTGGGCAAATGATTGGCTTTCGGTATATGCTATGGCAGTCAATGAGGAAAATGCAGCAGGTGGTCGTGTTGTTACCGCTCCAACAAATGGGGCTGCTGGTGTTGTTCCCGCAGTTTTACGCTACTATCTTCAGTTTAATGATGATTCAAATCAAGAGGGAATACATAATTTTCTATTGACGGCAGCAGCGATTGGCGGTGTTATCAAACATAATGCCTCTATTTCTGGTGCAGAGGTTGGATGTCAAGGTGAAGTTGGAACGGCATCTTCAATGGCCGCGGCGGGCTTGACGGCGGCGTTAGGTGGAACGCCGGCTCAAATTGAAAATGCAGCGGAAATTGCGCTTGAGCATCATTTGGGAATGACGTGTGATCCGGTTGCAGGTCTTGTCCAAGTTCCTTGTATTGAGCGTAATGCAATGGGGGCGGTTAAGGCAGTAACGGCTTCTTCTCTTGCATTATATGGGAATGGAGAGCATTTTGTTTCTCTTGATGCTTGTATAGAAACAATGCGTCAGACGGGTCATGATATGAGTGAACGCTATAAAGAAACAAGTAAAGGTGGTCTCGCAGTCAATGCAATATCTTGTTAAGAGCTGGAATATTTCTTCAATCCGTAACTGGATTCGTTGGGGAAGTATCGCATTTTTTCTTCCTAAGAAAGCTTATGTTTTTTGTTGCTTATAAATCAAAATTCGAATTTAATTCAGCAGTATGCTTAGGATAAATTTGAGGCGAATTCGTGCTTTCTGAACAAGGAATAGCTTTTTCTTGCAAGATTTGAAGGAGAGTATTGCTTATATCTATTTGATTTGTCTCTGAAATGAAAAAGTAGTCTCATTGGAAAAAATAAAAAAGCGACACGTACAATGAGTGATCAATCTGTCATCACTTTCTAGCTGAATTTTATGGCTTTTAAAAGTAGAAACCTTTTAGACATCTGATATGGCGAAAAAACACTTTGAAAAGAAACTCTAATTTGCAATAATTAAAAGGGACCTCAGAAAATCTTATTTTCCAACTTTTATTTAAAATTTCTTGTACCGGCAAAAAAATTTAAAATAAATAATTAGCATATACATTAAAAATATTTTCAAAATTTCCATGAAAAACAGAATGCAAATGATAACATATCATACATAAAAACACAATAAAGTCAAAAAATTGTTTGCAATTATTTTATATGAATCTACCCTTTATACGTGATTCATTTGATCACTTTTTATAAACAATTGTCATGTATGAATAGAGCATAAAAAGCAAATCATGAGGTAAATATTATAACGTATGTGTGTATTTAAATGAAATGAAAAGCAGCTATCATTCATAACGGTTCATAAATTTTATGATACGTTTTTATCATTTACAAATCGCATTGTTAAAAACGCAATCGTTTAAAATTATCGATAACATACATTTAAAGATCATACCTTGTTTTTTAAATGATTGGATTGTTAATCGCATTATCAAGCATAAGATTATGGTTCTCAAAATTGAGAAGCATAAAATCTAAAGATGTTATCGCAACATTAGATCATCCTATAAGAGGGTAATCATTTGAAACTGTTATAAGCTTATAGATTTTCATTTATTAAGGGCGCATAAAAGAATTAAAGATAAGATCGATTTTAAAACGCTTTCTAAAAATTTAGAAAATAATAGGCAGGCATTATACAGGTCCCATCACAACAAATATGAAATTCAAAACGTTATGTCATATGAGATCAAAAGCCTTTTTATGGCGTATGTAAGAAAGCTATCAAAAAACGTTTTAAAAGTTATCGTTTAAAAATACGAAACCAAATGGGGTTAATCCAAATTTGGATTGAGTGATTTTAGTTATCTCAAAATTGGGGGGGAAGCTATTAAGACAAAGGTAAGCAAGCAAAATTCAAAGTCATTGTAACATCATAAAGACATGGGATTTTACTCAATTTTTAGAAAAAAGCGACAATGTTTTAAAAAATGCTCTATTCTAAAGTTAACGCCAAAATTGGGGTGTTTAATTTTTAAAGAAAAGTGAAAATACGCTTATAAGAACCTCACTAAATGAATGTTTAAACGTTTGAAACTGATGTTTTATAACAGCTATAAACTTAGTTATCATTTGCTCTTAAGAACGTTTCATTTACGAAAAAACAAAGATCTAGATTTTACAGCAGAGCCAATCTTAGAAACCTTACATTTGATAAAAGCGTTTGTTTATTTGTCTTATGAAAAGCTACTTTTAAAAACCAACGCGCGTAAATGTAAAAACGGGTTTTGTTATAGACATTTCACTTAATACATATTTGCTTTTGATTGTCTTGATGAACCTACAAAGCATTTTGATTTGCTTGATAAATTTGATTTTATACAATGCGTTATTTGAATTCACTCAGCTCGATTTCGAGGTCAGTACTTTTAAACGTTTTAAGAAGCGTTTTGATCATGTGCTTTTTTTTAAACAAATCTCTTTAGAGATAAAGACGTTATGATTAATACGTTTGATAGTCATAAAAGTGTTTATAGGCTCTAAATTCACTCTCTCATTCAAATGAATACTATCAAGATTATACCCATCATTTACGGTTCTTTTGATAACATTATCACTTTCATAAATCTCACAATTTTTGGAATCAACCTTACTTTGCTTTTTTTGTTAAGTTTTGCATTGCCATAAGCACGACCCCAAACTTTGGCACAATTAAATTTTTAATGCTATTTGTGCTGTGATAAAAAACGTATCATAAAATTTATGAACTGTTATGAATGATAGCTGGTTTTCATTTCATTTGAATGTTTATATGCGTTATAATATTTACATCATGATTTGTTTTTTGTGGTCTTTTCATATATGGCAATTGTTTATAAAAAATGGTCAAATGAATCACATATAAAAGGATGAATTCTGATGGGGGGCATATAAAATTATTTTCATAATATATTATTTTTTATATTTTTATGAACTACGTAGCGCCAGGTGCTGAAAAACACGGTGATAAATCTGTTTTTATGCCTTCCTCATAAGAGTATTGTATAGCATAACCACATCCGACAAAATCATTATACGCCAATCACAGTATAAAAGATAGCCACTATTTTAAAGACTTCGGAAAGGCGTAACCTATTCGCTAGTTATTTAGTGTTTTGATCACTTGAATATTTATATAACAAAATACGTATTTATTGTCAAATAATATTTTATCTTTTTTGATATTTTTTATGATTTCTTTAAATGCATTGTGTGTAAATATTTATCATATGCTTATGAATTGTTTCTTTTTTATTATATGCTTTTAAAGCTATATTATGGTCTTTATTAAACGATTGCGTTATTTTTTGAATTTATACATTTATAATATTTATAAACGCTCTCATCATGTGTATTTTTAATTTTATAACCTATCATATTTTTTACTAAATGCTTTTTAAAGATTTCTGTTAATTTCTTTAATAACACATTTTCAACTCAACAGTTTTTTATAGGGACTGTTTTTATAATCAACGCGTTCATTTGTATTATGATTATGAAAATGCCTTATGATTATGAAAGCCTGCTTTTTTCACGGGTGTTTTATAGCTGTTATCTTCTTTATAACCACCACATCATTTTTATAAGAGAAATGATAATCATAGAGATTAGCAAAATCCCTTTTAATAGATTTTGTCAGTTTAATCAGTTCTTTTTAGACCCTATAGTATTTTTTTAATTGAGAGAAAATTAAAAACATTATATTTCAATATGTTAATGTTTCAAATAAACAACCTATATTAAACACAATACGTAAATACAATCTTATATATTTAAGAGGGTTTTGTAGGTTTTTTTGGGGGGTAGACACCGTCAAAACCTATAGCAAAATGAGTATACATAACTCTCTTTAAACAAAGCCTTTGAAAAGGATAAAAGCTATCATTTTAGATTACGGTATAATCTCTTAAAAGAAATCCAAAAGAAACGTATTCTATTTAAAATGGGATTTCTTAAAAGTCTTAAAGCAATCCAAATAAGAGTGTTTAAAAGTGCGAATGTTCTTTTTTTAGAATAACACATATAAACACTCCTTTTAGATTATATGTAATCAACTTACAAAAGAGGTATAGCTATATTCTATACCCCTTATAAGATTAGCATACCCATTATGTAAGCATGCTTTATAAGTTTATTCAGTTTCTTTAATTTCTAATTTTGGTAGTTTTTTCACGATTTTCATTGTTTCTAAACTTACGGTAATAACCCTTTGAAACAACTCCAATGGATAAGCAGGGTTGCCAATGGTCTCAACAGCATAGCGATTGGTACCATTCGTAATGCCACTCTTTTTATCAGTCTTTACGCATTGACGCCCCATAACCCATTCAAGAGCCGGCTTGCCATTGACGATATAGTCATAAGCCTCAAGAGGGATATCTGTTATCGTGATATTGCTGTTATAAAAAACAGTGCTCTTATCTTTCTCTTTACTATTTCCAGAGATTTCATTTCAGTCACGTAATAAAACTTTTCGGGATTAGAGATATCAGTCTGTTTTGGATTGCCTTTTTTAAATGTGACTGGATAAGGCTCTACATCTTCATAATTTATGTGCAAATACCCCAGTTCACGCCCTGCTGTCACAAACTTCCAAAAATCATCAGCAGTTTTTACACAAGGGATACGTGGGAGTTCTTTGCATAAATTATCAGCATAACGAGTACGGTAATCTTCCGAATGTAAAAGACCGTAAACGTAATAGAATAGATCATCTTTAGTGATTGTTTCATTAGGATAAGCCACTTTAAAATGGTCTAGTCCTTCATCCGTAATGGCATCACGCCTCTGTAAACCAGCATTTTTGCTTTCCTTTATAGAGTTTGCAAATAAATGGGATTGTTTTTCACTTTTACTTTTTGAAACCGTAGTTTCTTCGTAAATATACCGTGGAAAGCATTGGCTTTTTTCTATTGAATCAAAGTTAGGTATGTCCTTAGTCATACATAAGTACAGAAAAACCTTTCATTGCTCCTATGCCGGTAACTTGAATCACTTTATTTTCAACGGTTTGTTTCATAGGAAATATACGCGGCATTTGATAAACTGATTCATTAAAGATGCAATTATAATAAAGCCATTGATGTGTAAAGGGGCGATAAAGGGTTTGAACTAAGCAATTATTCTCAAATTTGGAAAAATTACTTCTTACCAATTCTCGTTTAAGAGTACTACTCCAACTGATTTTTGTAACATCAATGTTAACAAAATTATTTACAGCATTTTCACGTATTTTACGGTCAGCATATGCATAAGTATTATTAAAACGCTCTACTTCATGCCTATAAAAGGCAATCATATTACCCATATTTTGGGATAAAGATTCATGACTTGAGTTATAAGCCCAAGCATCACGATTAGTTTTAAGACCACAGTATGAAGGTGTTTTTCGTTCTTTTCGTGATAAACGACTAGGTTCTCCAGAACACCCGCTGATCATGCGTTTTATGCCAAAAGCACAAGAGAAATTTTATGAATGGCTAGAAAATCTTCATAGAGAGGCAAAAGGTGGTCATTTCTCAAAAAGCTTACAATCGCATGTTTTAAAAATGCCTAAGACTATAGCAAGCCTTGCGTTGATTTTTGAACTGTGTGAAGGTGGGCGTTTTGAAATTGGTCTCTATGCTATCACAACAGCGTTGCGTTGGGAAAAATATCTGATAAGTCATGCGAAACGTCTTTATGCGGCGCATGATACATTAACAGCAGAGCGTGCAAAATTGATTGTCGAACGCTGTGATTGTTTACCCGATGTTTTTACGGCAAGGGATATCTATAGACGATGTTGGAGTTCTTTAAAAGATAAAGAAGCTGTGAAGCAAGCTTTAGAGCTTTTATGTCGTTCTAATCACCTGCGAAAAAAGTTTATAACACATCAGACAAGTGGACACCCTAGCGCCTATTATGAATGGCATCCTTTGGTCAAAAACAACAGCATAAAACAATAACACCTCTTTTGAAGTTTTTAAAACAATCACACAAAACTCTTTTTATAGCATTCTCATTAAGTAATTTTTTTCCAAAAAAAATGATCTGAATGACTTTGTAAAAAGAGTTTTGTCAGTGCTGTCAGTCTTGTCAGTTCTTTTTAGCCCCCCCTTTCTATATATTTTTTAATCAAAAATAAAAGTTATTATATTTCAATAGATTAATGACTTTAAAACACAACTCATATCAATGGTGCAATCTTTAAAAATAACCAATGATGTAAATTGATTAAAACCTGTCAGTTATCTGTCAGTAAATTGAACTGACACAAATACCCTTTTCAATGATTTATAAAACTTATCAAAATAATCATTATGATATTTTAAGCGCCCATAGTGAATTTGTCTTGAGTAACACATCAAATGAATAGCAAATTTCACTATTTTGCTGATCTGATCTTTCTCATAGGCTGTTGATAAGTATCCTTTTAAAAACTCTTTTGAAAAAATTATCGGCTTTTTAGCAGTTTTTTCCCATTTTTATCGATATTTGTTTTAAACGCATTTAATTGAATTCGTTTTGATTCTTTTGATGGTTATTGATCATCTTATAAGACAAGGGATTTTTATTGTAATATGCTGCAATCTGTTAAGTCTGATAATAAACACGTCACGCTACGCTCTCTGTTGGAATATTATCGTCAACAAGCAACTTCAAATGCTAAAAAGGGAAAAATTTTTGAAGATTTTGTTAGCAAATATCTTATGCATGACCCTATCCATTATGGACGCTATGAAAAGGTTGAAAGCTATTTTGAATGGGCTAAAGAGCGTGAGGATTGGAATAAAAATGATATCGGCATTGATTTGGTTGCAAAACTTCGCAATCAAGAAGGTTATGTAGCTATTCAATGTAAGTTTTATAAAGCTGACCATCAGATCAGTAAAAAGGATATTGATAGCTTTATCGCAGCCTCTGGAAAAGACATCTTTAAATATCGCCTTCTCGTTGATAGCACTGAAAGTGAATTAAGTGACAATGTGAATGCCATGATTAAAGGACAAGCGATACCCGTTTATCGCATTGACCTTCGTCATATGGAAAACAGTCGTATAGATTGGCAAATATTTGCAACAAAACAAAAAGTTGTTCTGAAAGTTACAAAAGAACCTCGTCCCCATCAGAAAGAAGCCATCAAGAAAGTCTGTGAAGGTTTAAAAGAAGCAGACCGTGGCAAGCTAATTATGGCATGTGGAACAGGCAAAACGTTCACAAGCCTTAAGATAGCAGAGACCATAGCGGGAAAAGGCAAGCGTGTGTTGTTTTTGGTGCCTTCTCTTGCTTTAGTCTCACAAACAATCCGTGAATGGACACTGGACACACAAATTCCCTTGCGTTCCTTTGCGGTGTGTTCGGATACAAAAGTAGGAAAGCGTCGTAAAAACCAAGATGACATGGTTGGCATGGAAACATCAGATCTTGTTCTTCCTGCTACAACAGATGCAAAAGCCCTTGCCAAAGAAGCTTGTGAAAACTTCGCAGAGGCAATGACGGTCATCTTTTCAACCTATCATTCCATTCAAGTGATTTCCGATGCGCAAAAGGAATATGATTTACCCGAATTTGATCTAATCATTTGTGATGAAGCACACCGTACGACTGGTGTTGTATTAGGAACAGACAAGCATGAATCTGAATTTATCAAGGTTCATGATAACAGCATCATTCAAGGTAAAAAACGTCTATACATGACAGCAACCCCTAAGATCTTTACTGACAAGCTGAAAAAGAAGGCTGACGTATCCGATGCCGTTCTGGCGTCCATGGATGATGAAGCGCTCTATGGGAAAAATCTTTACACTTATACTTTTTCAAAAGCTCTACAAGATAAACTTTTAGCACCCTATAAAGTTATCGTCTTAGCTGTTGATGAAGCAATTATCAACGCAACAATTCAGAAACGTCTTAAAGATAAAAATTCCGAACTTATTCTTGATGATACAACCAAAATCATTGGCTGCTACAAAGCACTGGCTCAAATAGAAAAGAAGGAAGACGATGGCATAAAACCTATGCGTCGTTCTCTGGCTTTTTGTAAAGATATCAATACATCTGAACGCGTTAGTGAGATTTTCAATGATGCTATTGATGAATATCATAAATTTGTTCCTGAAAGTAAGACATCTCTTATCTTTGATGTTAAGCACATTGATGGGACTTTTAATGGTAAAGAGCGTAACAAATTACTTGATTGGCTTAAAGAAGATACAGATGAAAATAACTGCCGTGTGCTCACCAATGTGCGTTGTCTTTCAGAAGGGATTGATGTGCCCGCTCTTGATGCGGTTATGTTTTTACACCCGCGTAAAAGTCATGTAGATGTGATACAAGCGGTGGGGCGTGTGATGCGTCGCGCAGAAGGTAAAACAACAGGCTATATCATTTTACCCGTTGGTATTCCCTTCAATATTCCACCACAACAGGCTTTAGAAAACAATAAAAAGTATGATGTCATCTGGCAAGTTCTCAATGCTTTGCGTGCTCATGATGACAACTTCAAAAACAAAATGAAAGCCTTAGAGCTAGACCAAGATGTTCGTCATCTGTTTGAGATTGTAGGGGTAACTTTTGACCCTGCTTTACAAGCAATGACCGCAGTTGTTGACGAACTATCCTTCCATGCAAAGTCTGAAAGTGCTGGGCTCCATATTGGTTCAGTAGCGAATGAAAACCCTCATAGGTATGAAGTACAAGAAGAATTCTATTTTTATATTGATGAATTATCGCGTGCTATTAAGCCAATCATTGTCAGAAAATGTGGGGAGGCTAATCAATGGGGAAACTGGGCGGGTAATGTTGCGGCAATTGCACAAAATCATATTATCCGTCTTAAAAGCATACTCGCTGATAAAAAGAGTGAAGCTTATCGTGCTTTTCATGTTTTTCACAAGGAATTAAAGAACGGTTTAAATGACAGTATCGAGCAAGAAGATGCACTTGAGATGTTGGCGCAACATCTTGTGACGCGTCCTATTTTTGAATCCTTGTTTGATGGAAATGAGTTTGTGAGTAAAAACGCCATCTCGCAAGCTATGGAAAAGATCTTAGCTGAACTTGATAAGATGAATATCAAAGACGAAGCCAAAGATCTTGATAAATTTTATCAAAGTGTAAAGGAGGATACAGAAGGTATTATTGAAACGCGCGCAAAACAGAATCTTATTATCAGACTTTATGAAGATTTTTTTACCAAGGCATTCAAAAAGACAACAGATAAACTTGGAATTGTTTATACCCCCATTGAAATAGTCGATTTTATCTTACATTCCGTCAATGATGTTTTAGAGCAAGAGTTTGGACAAAGCTTAAGTTCTCGAGGCGTCTCTATTCTAGACCCTTTTACTGGAACTGGGACCTTTATTACACGACTTTTACAATCCAATCTCATAAAACCAGAGGATATGGAATATAAGTTCCGAAATGAAATCAAAGCCAACGAAATTGTTCTCTTAGCTTATTACATAGCTGCCATTAATATTGAAGCGACCTATCATAGTCTTATTTATGAAAAGCATATGATCCTTTAAAGCCTTTTAAAAGACAGTTTATAATCATAAGGCATGCTATCAAGATCATTATAATTATGAGTTTTGAAGGGGTTTTGAGTTTTGACGGTTGCTGCTTTTAGATAAAAAAATGGTAAAAAATAAAAATATTATATTTCAAGTGGTTAGTATTTTACAGATCTTTAAAAAACAACCTATATCAACAATACAACCTCTAAATTCAATCAAGAGTATATGTTTCGAGGGGGTTTTGACAATTTTTGCACCGTCAAAACCTATAAGCAAAATGAATATATGTAACTCTTTTTAAACAGAGCTTTTGAAAAGAATAAAGCTATCATTTGAGATTACGGTATAACCTCTTAAAGCAAATCCAAAAGAAGCGTATTCTATTTAAAATGGGATTTCTTAAAAGTCTTAAAGGTAATACAAATTAAGAGTGTTTAAAAGTGCAAATCCCTTTTTAGAATAACGCATATAAACATTCCTTTTAAGATTGTATCTAATCAACTTAACAAAGAGGTATAGATTATATAGCTATATCCTATACTCTATACCCCTTATGATTATAAGGTCTTATAAGCTTATTCAGTTTCTTTAATTTCTAATTTTGGTAAGTTTTTAACGATTTTCATTGTCTCTAAACTTACAGTAATAACCCTTTGAAACAATTCTAGAGGGTAGGCAGGGTTTCCAACGGTTTCAACAGCATAGCGATTAGCATCATTTACAATGCCACTCTTTTTATCGGTTTTTACGCATTGACGCCCCATAACCCATTCAAGAGCAGGCTTGCCATTGACGATATACTCATAAGCTTCAAGAGGGATATCTGTCATTGTGATGTTGCTGTTGTAAATAACCGTTGTTTTATCCTTTTCCTTACTATTCTTAATTTTTGCGAATTTCATTTCTGTAACGTAGTAAAATTTTTCTGGATTAGAAATATCAGTCTGTTTTGGATTGCCTTTTTTAAATGTGACTGGATAAGGCTCCACATCTTCATAATTCACATGCAAATGACCCAGTTCACGCCCTGCTGTAACAAATTTCCAAAAATCATCAGCACTCTTTACACAAGGGATACGAGGCAATTCTTTAGAGAGGTTATCAGCATAACGGGCGCGATAATCTTCCGAATGTAAGATTCCGTAAACGTAATAAAATAGATCATCTTTTGTTATATTCTCATTAGGATAAGTTGCTTTAAAATGGGCTAGACCTTCATCTGTAATGGCATCACGCCTCTGTAAACCAGTATTTTTGCTTTCTTCTGTAGAATTCGTAAACAAATGGGATTGTTGCTTATTTTTACCTTTTGAAACCGTAGTATTTTCGTAAAAATATCTTGGAAAGCATTGACCATTCTCTATCACGTGAAGATTAGAGACAGTCTTAATCATAAGTACAGAAAAACCACACCTTGCTCCTATGCCTGTAACTTGGATTATTCTATTTTCTGCTGCTTTTCCCATAGGAAATATCTGCGGCATTTGATAAACACCATCATTAAGATCTCGACTATAATAAAGCCATTGTCGTATAAAAGGACGATACAAGCTTTTAGTAAGGTAATTTGCCTCAAAATTGAAAGACTTTCCTTTTACTAGATCTCGTTTAAGATTATAACTCCAACTGATTTTTCTTTCATCTGAATTAACAAAATCATTTGCAAAGTTTGCACGTAACTTATGATCAGCATGTGAATAGGCATAATTAAAACGCTCTACTTCACTATTATAGAAAGCAATCATATGATGCATATTATTTGCCACTACTTCACGGCTTGAATTATACGCCCAAGCATCACGACTCGTCATAATGCCACGAGAAAATATTGCAAATAATTTTTTACTATGACCTTTTTTATCACCTAAAGCTAGGAATGTTTTAAAACTATCATCACGTTGATTAATCCAATCCCCATATTCATCTGGTGTAATGATTTGCCAACCTTGTTTACTTCGTGTAACACCATCAATACTACCCAAATACTCGAGAGCTGTAAGTTTTTCTTTTGTCGTAAGGTTATTACCAATATCATGATAGTAAATTTTACAATCTCCAGAGACATTAGGATTTTTGATAAATAGTGTTACGGCGATACCGGTCATACTTCCATTACCAAAAACATTTTCTCCTTCTTTCGCTTTCCCATTGCTTAACATATTTTTACGAATATCACCCCGTAAATTGAGCACGTAAATACTGGTAAATTCTTTAGCTAAAGATTTTCGTAAGCTGTCCATTGTTGGCTTTTCTACGTAACCAGAACCAGAAACAAAACCGATTACCCCCGCATCACCAATACGGTCACTAGCCCAACGGATAGCACGAATATAACTATCATAAAGCGCTCGTATGTTCGTGACTTTTGATTGAGCGGCATAAGTTTCACGAATACGGTTATCTAATATGGGATAAGGACTGTTCTTTGCATTGTCGTTTTCGTTTTTTTGTCCTACCGAATAAGGGGGATTACCAAAAATAACTTTGATATCCAGTTTCTTTTGATGTTCTAAATATTCACTGTTTTCTTTGAGTATACCTTCCATAAGGTCTTTTTCTTTAAGCATCTGAAACGTATCAGCCAAACCAATATGCTTAAAGGGAATATACTCTCCTTTCATAAGACTATGATAGGTCGATTCAATGTTAATGGCGGCTATGTAATAAGCTAAGAGAACAATCTCATTGGCATGGATATCATGACAGAATTTATATTCCAGATCCTCTAGTTTGATGAGATTGGATTGTAACAACCGTGTGATAAAGGTACCAGTACCCGTAAAAGGGTCAAGAATAGAAACACCCCGTGATCCTAGACTTTTGCCAAATTCATTGCGCAAGACATCATCAACAGAGTGAATGATAAAATCAACAACCTCAACGGGGGTATAAACAATTCCAAGCCTATCCGTGGTTTTCTTAAAAGCTTTGGCAAAAAAATCTTCGTAAAGTTTGATAATAAGATTCTGTTTTGCTTGAGGTTCGGTAATCCCTGCTGTACAGAACGTGATACTTTTGTAGAATTTATCAAGATCTTTTGCTTCTTCCTCAATATTGGTTTTATCCAGTTTCGCTAAAATCTTTTCCATGGCTTGAGAGATAGCATTGTTCTGTACAAACTTATTGCCATCAAACAAAGCTTCAAACACGGGACGCGTTACAAGATGTTGGGCTAACATCTCAACAGCTTCTTCTTGTTTGATTTCACTATTTACGTTGTTTTTTAGTTCCTTATGAAAGGCATCAAAAGCATGAAAAGTTTCACTCTTTTCGTCCACAAGCATATCTTTAAGACGATTGATATGGTTTTGTGCAATCTCAGCAACATTGCCAGCCCATATGCCCCAATAATCCGTGATTTTAAAACTATCCAGAAAAATTGTCTTGATAAAATCAACAAATTCAGAAGGGCGGAATAATTCTCCTTGCTCTGTAGTCGATTGAGAGTTGCTTGCTGCTGTTCCAATAACATGTCCAGAACTTTCTCCTTTTGATTGTATCTGGACCTCATCAACTGTTGTGGTGAGTTCTTTTAATTCATTGTCACGCTTAATCTCTATAATCTCAATCGTATGGCTGCTATCTTGTCCTAAAGACATTTGATTAATCGTTCGAGCCAGCCTCTCATCATGAGAATGTAAAGCATTCAAAACTTGCCAAACAACATGGTACTTCTTATTATTCCGTAAAGCTTTTTTGGCTTCTAAATGCGAGGGAATGATAACAGGTAAAATGATATAGCCTGTCTTTTTTCCCTTGGCACGACGCATCACACGCCCCACCGCCTGTATCACATCCACTTGGCTATTGCGCGGGTGTAAAAACATGATGGCATCAAGAGCAGGAACATCAATCCCTTCTGAAAGACACCGAACATTGCTTAAGATCCGACAAACATTGTGACCAGCATCTTGTTTCAGCCAATCCAATTCTTCATTGCGTTTTTTGACGCTTTGCTTTCCGTCAATATGTCTTACTTCACAATTCAAAAAGGGTACATCTTTAAGGAAATCATTGATATGAGATTCGATAATTTTATTGAAGAGCTTTGTGACATATTTAGAAGTATTGATATCTTTGCAAAAAGCTAAGGCACAATGCATGGGCTCTGTATCATCATCATCAACAGCTGCTTCCTTATCTATTTTAGTCAGTGCTCTATAACAGCCAATAATTTTTGCCGCATCATCTAAATCAATTTCACGGTCTTCATTGGCAATAATCTTCTGTATGGCTGGTGTGATATAGGTTTCATCAATGCCTAAGACCACAATCTTGTAAGGGGTTAAAAGTTCATTCTCGACAGCTTCAGTGAAGGTATAATGATGGAGTTGTTTTCCAAAAAGCGCTTCATCATCCATGGACGCCAAAACGGCATTAATCTCATCAGCCCGTCTTTTGGCAGTCTCACTAAAGATACGAGGCGTTGCTGTCATGTACAGACGTTTTTTACCTCGAATAATGCTGTTATCATGAACTTTGACAAATTCAGATTCATTGTCATCAGTTCCCAATGAAGCACCAGTCGTACGGTGTGCTTCATCACAAATAATCAGATCAAATTCGGGTAAATCATATTCCTTTTGCGCATCGGAAATCACTTGAATGGAATGATAGGTTGAAAAGATGACCGTCATTGCCTCTGCGAAGTTTTCACAAGCTTCTTTGGCAAGGGCTTTTGCATCTGTTGTAGCAGGAAGAACAAGATCTGATGTTTCCATGCCAACCATGTCATCTTGGTTTTTACGACGCTTTCCTACTTTTGTATCCGAACACACCGCAAAGGAACGCAAGGGAATTTGTGTGTCCAGTGTCCATTCACGGATTGTTTGTGAGACTAAAGCAAGAGAAGGCACCAAAAACAACACACGCTTGCCTTTTCCCGCTATGGTCTCTGCTATCTTAAGGCTTGTGAACGTTTTGCCTGTTCCACATGCCATAATTAGCTTGCCACGGTCTGCTTCTTTTAAACCTTCACAGACTTTCTTGATGGCTTCTTTCTGATGGGGACGAGGTTCTTTTGTAACTTTCAGAACAACTTTTTGTTTTGTTGCAAATATTTGCCAATCTATACGACTGTTTTCCATATGACGAAGGTCAATGCGATAAACGGGTATCGCTTGTCCTTTAATCATGGCATTCACATTGTCACTTAATTCACTTTCAGTGCTATCAACGAGAAGGCGATATTTAAAGATGTCTTTTCCAGAGGCTGCGATAAAGCTATCAATATCCTTTTTACTGATCTGATGGTCTGCTTTATAAAACTTACATTGAATAGCCACATAGCCTTCTTGATTGCGAAGTTTTGCAACCAGATCAATGCCGATATCATTTTTATTCCAATCCTCACGCTCTTTAGCCCATTCAAAATAGCTTTCAACCTTTTCATAGCGTCCATAATGGATAGGGTCATGCATAAGATATTTGCTAATAAAATCTTCAAAAATTTTTCCCTTTTTAGCATTTGAAGTTGCTTGTTGACGATAATATTCCAACAGAGAACGTAGCGTGACGTGTTTATTATCAGACTTAACAGATTGCAGCATATTACAATAAAAATCCCTTGCCTTATAAGATGATCAATAACCATCAAAAGAATCAAAACGAATTCAATTAAATGCGTTTAAAACAAATATCGATAAAAATGGGAAAAAACTGCTAAAAAGCCGATAATTTTTTCAAAAGAGTTTTTAAAAGGATACTTATCAACAGCCTATGAGAAAGATCAGATCAGCAAAATAGTGAAATTTGCTATTCATTTGATGTGTTACTCAAGACAAATTCACTATGGGCGCTTAAAATATCATAATGATTATTTTGATAAGTTTTATAAATCATTGAAAAGGGTATTTGTGTCAGTTCAATTTACTGACAGATAACTGACAGGTTTTAATCAATTTACATCATTGGTTATTTTTAAAGATTGCACCATTGATATGAGTTGTGTTTTAAAGTCATTAATCTATTGAAATATAATAACTTTTATTTTTGATTAAAAAATATATAGAAAGGGGGGGCTAAAAAGAACTGACAAGACTGACAGCACTGACAAAACTCTTTTTACAAAGTCATTCAGATCATTTTTTTTGGAAAAAAATTACTTAATGAGAATGCTATAAAAAGAGTTTTGTGTGATTGTTTTAAAAACTTCAAAAGAGGTGTTATTGTTTTATGCTGTTGTTTTTGACCAAAGGATGCCATTCATAATAGGCGCTAGGGTGTCCACTTGTCTGATGTGTTATAAACTTTTTTCGCAGGTGATTAGAACGACATAAAAGCTCTAAAGCTTGCTTCACAGCTTCTTTATCTTTTAAAGAACTCCAACATCGTCTATAGATATCCCTTGCCGTAAAAACATCGGGTAAACAATCACAGCGTTCGACAATCAATTTTGCACGCTCTGCTGTTAATGTATCATGCGCCGCATAAAGACGTTTTGCGTGACTTATCAGATATTTTTCCCAACACAATGCTGTTGTGATGGCATAGAGTCCAATTTCAAAACGCCCACCTTCACACAGTTCAAAAATCAACGCAAGGGTTGGGATAGTTTTATCCATTTTCAAAAGATATGATTGTAAACTTGTAGAGAATTTTCCCCCTTTGATCGTTCTTTGAAAATTTTCCCACCATTCACGAAACATCTCTTGAGCTTCAGAAGAAAAGCGTATAGTCATGGGGTGTTTTGGTGATCCTAAAGGTTTATCATAAAGAGAACGAAAGACCCCTTGATAGTTTTCCCATGCCTTTTGATTGGGAGGTCTATCAACCCAGTTACGCTCTTTTCGTTCATCAGGAAAGACCAGCATTTGAAATCGTTGTAATAAACCGTCATCGTTTATTCCACGGTGCATGGCTTGAATGAGTGGAATAATTCGTGAAGGTTGAATGCCCCCAATGACAGAAAGGGTTGCATTAGGAATAAAAATGGTTCCACGCTCTATACGGTCATAGGTAAATTGATCATCTCCATTAAAAGCTGTTAAATAGAAAGAACGGTCTGTTTGATATTCCTTTCTTTCCAAATTGGCTAAAAAACCAGACAATTCATCACGGACCATTAAGAGACCACGGGGGTTTTCTTTTAACAATTCCCCAAGCTTTTCGACCGTGACATCGTTGACAATCAGACGTCGTTTATTAAGCGTGTCATCATCATTTTTACGAGTAAAAAACTAAGTGGTGTGCAAAATAATTATGCTAATCATATTCGCAACATTAGAAAAATAATAATTTATCATTACTTACTGATACAGAGCGTAGTATTGTAGAAAATAATTTTCTTCAATTACCAAAAATAAAAATACAGTTTATTAAGGAAATTTTTGCTTTGTATGAAGCACACGTAAAATACGTACAACGCCATTTGAAATATCATAAATCATGATATAATTTGGATTTACAATAAGTTCACGTGTATTTACAATTCGTCCTAAACGACCAAGAGTAGGAAATTTAACAAGTTTTTCTACCTTTTCAGATAAAAGTTGATCAAACTTTAAGGCAGCAGAAGGATTATCTTGTGATATGTATTCACGTATCTTTTTGCGGTCAACGTGTGCTACTTGTGTCCAAATTAGCTTCATAGAGTTGATCTATCTAGTTTACTTTGTGTTTTTAAGCGCCATTCCTTTGCTTCTGCTTCAATTTCTTCAGAAGATATTATATCGCCTGCATTAGCAGAATTTATCCCTAATTGAACTTGTTCCCGAAACCATAAATCGTGTGCATTTTTTTCTTTTTGTTCTTTTACGATATCGCGCATATAATCCCGCAATAATTGTGCACCAGATCTATCGCACGCCTTTGCTGCTTTAGAAAATTCATTTTTTAATACATCATCAACGCGAAAGGTAAATGTTGTTTCAGCCATTTTACGACCATTTAATGTGTTACAATATAATTCTAATGTAATACATTTTTACTATTTCTTCAATAGCTACTGTTAGAATAGATATTTTATATCTATTCTGCATTTTCATAGGGTTGAAAGAGACGCCCATAAATTAACGGGCTCTGATAATAAACTAGACAGTAGAGACAGCCCCGTTTCAATGCCTTTACAAATAACCAGATGTTTTGGATTGGCTTGACTTAAATGCACAGCACCGCCCATGACAGAACCCAACATGGCTTTTGCTGGTTTCTGATCTGTTTTGCAGCCATTGGCTTTTAAAAAGGTCCTATGAATGGCAAAGGAACCAGCCCCCTTAACAAGAGCCACCAACGCGGGCAGTGTCATTCCTAAGGGGTGTGGACAGTTGTCGTGAAATCGTAAATAAGGAAATAAGTCATAACAAATATCCCGCATGCGTAAATAGGTTTCTGCTAAAGTATCTTTGATCGGTTGACTTTGTTGCCAAATCGCTTTTGCTCGTTTGAAATCAGCACAAAACTGTTTTGAGAAAGAAAGCATGTGATCATAAGCTTGTTTCCCCAGCAAGCCAATTCTTCTGAGCGCTTGTATGATCTCTCTAAAAGAGCAGCCAGCATAACAGTAGAGTAAGAGACGCCCATCATTTCCATTGGCAAGGGATAAGCTAGGCAATTGATCATCATGAGCTGGACAACGGGCAAGTCCATAACGCCCATGCCAAACCCCACGCAAGGCACGTGTGATGCCCCAAGCATTCGTAAAAGAAAACATATTTTTGATCCTATAATGATTGCATCATAGGACGGACTCTGCACTTCATAATCATCGTGTGAAAATGAAAAGCCTTGTCCATCCTTATGCGACAAGGTTTTTTTTATGCCGCATCACTTTGACGCTGCTGTTTTGCTTGTTCGATTACATTGGTAAGATCCGATTGTAACCAACGCGATAAAAAACCAAATTTTAAAGGTTTTGGAAGAGAGCCATTGGTCACATGACGGCGGAAAGTTGAGACACTCATATGAAGCAGTTTTGCACTTTCACGGTCTGTTAAAAGAATATCATTTTCTTTCATTCTAAAATCCTTTCAAATATAAAAAAATGAAAACAAATCATGCCTATTTATTAAACACATTTTGGTTTATTTTTGAAAGTATTTTATTCATAGAAAACAGTATTTTATTATAGATTTTCTCATGTGATAATTTATGAGTTTAATTGAGAAAGAATGAGAGAAAAGAGAGAGAAAGTTATCCACAGATAATGGGGTTATGCACCCCATATCTTAAGATTGACCGGTAACATAAGCCGCCCATTTATCCATATAGACACGACGCTGTTCTAAATAATCAGTCCGACGATAGGCACGTTCTACTTGCCCCCCGACCACATGCCCCAGAATGGTTTCAGCAACCTCATAGGGGGCATCGGTTGTTTCAGCGAGCCAATCACGTAAACTAGAGCGAAAACCATGCGGGCAGGCTTTTACTCCAGTCTGTTGCATGTATTGTGACATACAATTTGCAGCAAGGGGACCCCGACCGGTTGCAGAAAAAAAGAAATCGTTGCGAGAAAGTAAACGCGCTTGTTTTAAAATGTCTAATGCTTCTGATGATAGAGGCACACGAAATTCTTTTGTGGTATCCCGTTTTCCTTTCATATTCTCAGCGGGAATAGTCCATATATCCCCCTCAACTTGGTCTTTATGAATATGACATAAAGGATTGGTACGAACGCCTGTCAGAATAAGCAAGCGCAAAGCCAGTTGTGTTATAGCTGCTTTTTGACAAAGTGTTTTATAAAAAGCGGGCACATCTCTCCAATCCATTGCTGGTAAATTTTGCGTTTTATGACGTTGTTTACCTAAGAGCGCGCGTGCTTTTTCTGTTGCTTGTAAATCAACATCCAATCCTAATGCAGCCGCATGTTTGAGACAAAGATTAAGACGTATCAATGCTGTTCGAGCAGTTCCAGCTTTTATATGCCAGATAGGGGCAAGAACATTGCGTATCTCTGTTTGCGTAATCTCAGAAACGGGAACACAACCTAGTTTTGGTAAAATATGCAGTTTTAAAGGTGAAAACCAATCCCCAGTTTTACCATCATTTTTTAATTCAGCTTTACGAGTTTCAAAAGCATCCAACGCAATATCTTT
The DNA here is from genome assembly GCF_944801835.1 of Bartonella sp. B1099. GTDB lineage: Bacteria > Pseudomonadota > Alphaproteobacteria > Rhizobiales > Rhizobiaceae > Bartonella. The sequence continues at coordinate 1,367,761 of NZ_CALYLN010000001.1, forward strand.
TAAGTAATGGAGATTACGCATTGCTTCACGCTTTTGTTTGTTGCGTTCTTTAATAGGGTCACGACCCTCACGTAAAACAGAACGCCATTGGTTTGCACATTCGCGAGCTTGCTTTAAAGAGACATCTCTTAAAGCACCCAAGCCCATTTCACGGCGCCGACCATGAATGGTATATAAAAAGCAAGTAAAATAAAATAGTTATGTCTAATATAAGGGAATAGGTGAATCTTGATTCTATTACGTTTTTTTTCCTCTATCCCTAACTTTTTTGGAGCTTTTTTATAGCTTCAAGAGCTAATCTTTTACGATCTGCGCTCTTTGTGTAAAGAGATGCCATAGCATCATTTGTCCAGCCAAAGAGTGCTTTCAGTTGTGATACTGTTGCCCCAGAATTAGCTGCGCGTGTTGCTGCTAATTTTCTTAAACCATGGGCTGATTTTTTAATGCCTGCTGTATAACAAGCCTCTCTAAATGCATCGCCAAAACTTTCTTTGACGAGTTTTTTATTAGTTTTACTACAGATGAATGTTTCATCACCAATAGGACCAATTTTAAGGGTTTCGGCTAATTCAGGCAAAATCGGAAGAAAAACATCTGTTTGAAATTTGCTTTTTTCTGTTTTGAGATGAATAATATTATCTTTTACATCTTTCCAACCAATGCGAACGGCATCACCACGACGCAAACCCGTATATAAAAGAACATCAATCCAGACACGTTCATGGGTACCATGATGCCATTTTTGATAATACTTTTCGACATCTTCTTCTGTCCAAACAGCAAACCCATCTTTGTTGTTAAGGACTGGTCTTTTAATGCCTAAAGCTGGATTATTTTCTAAAAGATCTTGGTCAATCGCCCAATTAAAAAGTCCATTAAGGGCTTTCAGAAAGCTTATAGCCATTGCTGGCGTTTCTTTACGTCGTTCAACACCGGCTATGATATGTTTCTTTTCAATTGCTTGGTATGGAACGTTGCCTATTGTATCGCACACCTTCATAAGAATGTATTCTTTTTGTTTCTTTGTCGTATTAGAGTAACTATGCCAATTAGAGCTGTTTAAATACTGCTTAAGCAGCCATGCAAACGAACCTTCAGTAAGTTTACCGGTTTTGGATTTAGGAAGTATAAGCCCTTGCAATTCGGCAAGTGCGCTTTTGTATTTATCAACAAACTCTTGTGTTCCATAGGTTCCGCGGATTCTAATGCGTTTTCCATGACCAATGCGTACATACCATATAATTCTACCATGACGTGTGACTTCTTTGACAAGATGAGGAGGGCGTGGTTTAGGCATGGTATTTTACATCTTAGAGAGCGCGGTTTCGTAATATTCATTGGTGGAGAAATCTAAAAGTTTGTCTGGGTGTGTTGTTGAGTTTGGTATTGGGATATCGGATTTAAGATAGATAAGCAGTTCACCGGTTGGCTTTATTTCTATGAGTTCACACCCTTGCTTTTTTGCTTCTCTTAAAGCGCGTGCAATAGCTGGTTGCGTTATGGTAGCAGGACGAGGCGCCATTCTTTTCTCCTTACATTTAAGATGCAATTCACTCGTATCGTGAATCACGAATTGATTGAAAATTGTTAGGAAAGGGCGGGGGGGCTAGGAGATATGCTAAAACAAAGCCCCCAAAAGTTCATGCGGCTTTTGTTGAGATTCTTTGTATCTCTCGTTCTATTTCTGCTAAAAAGCTTTCAACCGCTTGATTAATCTCTTCAATTTTCTTTTCATCACGGTGGATGCGTTTGATTTTCATACGAAAGAGAGATGAATCGCCCGTAAAACGTGGGTCATAACTGATAAAATCACACCATTTGCGCCCCGTACAAGCCATTTGAAACTGCATTTGTGCGAGATATTCAGGTTTGATTTCGTTATCGATAATGAAACGCATATGATTAGTTGATCTAGGGCATTTGATTTCGATTAACCCATCTTCATCAATCAGACCATCAGGGCTAGCCCCCGCCATTTTTATTGTGGGGTGTTGAATAAAGCCGCACCTTGTGACTTCAGTATCATAAATGAATGCATATTCTCTCAAGGCATCTTCTTCATGTTCAATTCCCCATCTCATATCTTCTGTTTCATAATAGGGGCTTGTTTGACCAGTCAGACGCTCTGTAATGAGTTTGATTTTGTAGTCTTCATATTTGCTTGTAGGAGTTCCCTTTGCTGTTTTACTAATAACGTTGTAAATATTTGAAGCGGTGACTTTACCTAAACGGGCTTGAAACCATTCTGCTGTTCTTTGTTCCATTTCACACCGCCCTTTGTTGTTCGTGAGAGGTTGTGGGTGTATATTCAATATCTTGGATATGAATATATTCGGCATCTTGTATAGAGGCGTCTGTTTGCTCTTGTTGTGGGAGAGATTGTAGAGCTCTTTCTCTTTGAATGTTTTGCTTTTTTTCCAACAGTCCCAAAACTTCTTGTGCTTTTTCACAAGACAGATCTGTTAGTTTTTCTACATTTGCGTAAGTGAGAAGATTATCTTCATTGGTTTCAGTCTCTTTAATTAACTCTTTGATTTGTTCAAGTATGTCATAAGAAACAAGTTGTCCTTGTGTGATGTTATTAATACGTGCTGCTTCGTCTTCTTCATAAATACCAGAAAATCCGAAAGCGTAGCGTGCACATTGTATAGTTGCTTTATGACGGAGCATGCGTGCTGGATATTTTTTCCAAGGGTCACTTTTTTCTTGTAGGCATTCGTTTAAATATTCGGTGACCTCGATAGGGTCTTTAATGCCTTTGAGACGAATAGCACATTTTATAGCAATGATCTTCCCATCTTTATCGAGTTGATCTTGAAAGGTCATACCATCAAAGTTAGGATTAGATTTTATGATCTTAATCCATCCATCAATAGAGACCACGGGTATAATGCCGCCACCTCTTTTAGGGAGAGCATAGATTTCTTTGGTTAGGGGATTAAGACCATAAGTGTTGGCAACGGAGATAAAAGCAGCAAATTCTTCATCAGAAGAGTTATAATTAATACATGTTTTGATAAGAGTTTTTCTAAATTCCTCATGAGAAAACCCATATTTGTTTGCCATAATAGCTAATGGTGAATCTGTCATTATTGTTTCCTTATTTTACGCGCAATTCCCCCGTGGCGTGAATCACGCATGTGTTAAAAGTTGTTTGGTTTGGTTGTTAGAAAGGATTGTAATCCTCTGTTGAAGGTTCGCGGTTATCGCCCTACGTAAAAAGAGGGTCCATTCTGGATATTTTTGTATTTCCAGTTATTTCGGCGTCACCAAAAATTCGTGCATTACCAAAAATCTTCGCATTCCCAAAGACTTCGGCACACTCAAAAACATGAGCAGCATCATAAATCCATGCGTTCCCGTAAACACGGGCATTGTCATAAATACGGGCATGACGACAAACATTGGCATCACCATAAACCTTGGCATCACCAAAAATCTGTGCTTGAGCACAAACATAGGCATTATCACCAACCCAACAGTTGCCTTCATGGCTTAAGTTGCTCTCTTTTTCTATAAAGCCCCCTAGATCACCTTTTTTTACATCTCCAAAGTCTCGCAATGCTTTAATTCTATAAAGTGTTTTAAAGCCAACTTCGATTGTCTCATCAGTTAATTCGTATTTTTTCATCTGGTTTTTCCTCCAGTTGAGATTCTGTTATCGCCGCCAATCCATTGATCCCAAGATACATCTGCGTCACCGTAAATTTTAGCTTTTCCGTAAATGTGTGCACTACCATAAACTTTCGCATTTCCATAAACGCGCGCATTATCATAAACGCGTGCATCATCGTAAATTTTTGCATCCCCATGAACATGTGCATTATCAAAAACTTTAGCGTAACCGTAAACTTCTGCGTCACCGTAAATTTCTGCGTAATCGTAAACTTCTGCTTCACCACAAACGTGTGCATTGCCATAAACACGGGATTCGCCATAAACATGGGCATAACTGTAAACATGCGCATTTTGATAAACATGTGCATCATCATAAACCTTGGCATAATCCCCAATCCAACAGTTGCCACCATGGGATAGGTTGCGTTCATTTTCAATAAATCCACCAAAGTCACCTTTTTTAACATCTGCAAAGTCTTTTAATGCACGTATGCGGTAAAGCGTACGTTTATTAACTTTGATTGTCTCATCTGTCAGTTCGTATTTCTTTTCCATGATTATTCCTCCTCCATTAAAAGAGGGTCCATTCTGGATATTTTTGTATTTCCAGTTATTTCGGAGGCACCAAAAATCCGTGCATTCCCAAAAATCTTCGCATTCCCAAAGACTTCGGCACACTCAAAAACATGAGCAGCATCATAAACCTTGGCATTGCCAAAAACTTTTGCATTATGAAAAACCCATGCGCTACCATAAACACGGGCGTCATCAAAAATCTTGGCATTCCCATAAACCCATGCATCACCATAAACCTTGGCTTCATCGCCAACCCAGCAGCCATAATCATGAGAGAGATTACCTTCATGTTCAATAAAGCCCCCTAGATCACCTTTTTTAACACCTCTAAAATCTTTTAATGCCCTAATTCTATAAAGCGTTGTTCCATTAACTTCGGTTGTCTCATCTGTCAGTTCGTATTTCTTTTCCATGATTACTCTTTCTCACGTGCTACGATCACGGTGGAGCCACTAATTTTACAATCTCCAGCAATGTCTACATTACAAGAAATATATGCTTGATTGTAAATTTTAGCATTTCCGTAAATTCGTGTACTTTCCCCTATAACAGAATTTCCATAGACCCGCGCATAGCCATAAATCTTAGCATTATCTTTAATAGAGGCACTAGAAACTTCTGCATAATTATAAACTTGTGCATTAGCATAAACCTTGGCATAACCATAAACACGAGCATCATCATAAACTTTGGCATTGCCAAAAACATGTGCACTATCAAAAACCCAACAATCGCCTTCATGGGATAGGTTATCTTCACTCTCTACCCAACCGCCGATATCACCTTTTTTGACATATCCAAAGTCTCTTAAGGCACGAATGCGTTGGAGAATGTGACCATTAAACTCGATTATCTCATCAGTAAATTCGTATTTCTTTTCCATGATTACCCCCGACCTTAAACAGTGTCGTTACCGGATTCTTCTGTATTTTCGGTTACTTGTGCATTGCCATAAATACAGTGATTGCCAAAAACCCATGCACTACCAAACACATGGGCTTTGCCGTAAATCTTCATATTACCAGAAATCTTCGCTTTACCGAAAACCTGCGCATTGTCATAAACCTTGGCATTGCCAAAAATTGCGGCATTGCCATTAACCACGGCATTGCCAAAAACTTCAGTATTGCCAGAAACCGCGGCATCATCAGAAACTTGGGCGTATTCATAAACCTTGGCATCACCAAGAACCTTTGCCTTATCACAAACATTGGCATCACCATAAACCTTGGCATCACCAAAAATCTGTGCATGACCACAAACCTTGGCATTGCTAGAAACATGTGCATCATCATAAATCCATGCGTTCCCGTAAACACGGGCATTGTCATAAATACGGGCATGACGACAAACATTGGCATCATCAGAAACCAAGGCATCACCAAAAATTTGTGCATGACCACAAACCTTGGCATTATCACCAATCCAGCAATTGCCTTCATGACTTAAGTTATCTTCTTTTTCTATAAAGCCCCCTAGATCACCTTTTTTCACATCTCCAAAGTCTCGTAATGCTTTAATTCTATAAAGTGTTTTAAAGCCAACTTCGGTTGTCTCATCAGTTAATTCGTATTTTTTTCCATGATTTATTTCCTTTAAGTTAGACTCTTCCTTTGCCGCTCTTCAAAAGAACGGTATTGGTTGGTGTGATAATTTTTTGAGGAAAGGGGTGCTTTTAGAAGCGTACCGTATAGCTTGGGTAGTTTGGAAGGACATCCCAAGGAGTTAAACGGTGCTGTTCTTCATAGGTACCGTACATTTCATCTTCATATTTTTCTTCTGCAATCTCTTCTAAAATTTCATTGTAGATATCACTTTCGCGTATAAAGTAATGAACTTCTCTCTCCTCATAGAGATGGTCGATATTTTTTTTTACATATGCTTCTGCAATCTGTTCAGAAATGTCTTCACAACTCTTTTCAGAAGGATTTATACGGAAGATTTGTATAACATCATCTACCCCATCAACAATGCTTAGAATTTGGCTTGCATCAAGCGGTCCAGACTCTGCAATGTTTTGATCATCATCGCAGGCAAGTAATAAAATTTCATTAGAATTTATAAGCACTGGTTTGTTCACAACTACCTCCATAGAGCCTATTGGCAACCGTTAATTTTTACGATATGGAGAAATTAATACGTTTTTCGTAATGATGTGTCAATAGATAAAATACGAAAAACGTATTTTTATTTTTATAAACCTATTCAAATTTGTTTATTATCATTAATGTTAATGAGGTGCTTATGATAGAAAATATAAGAGAAAAGCAGCTATGCATCATGCTAAATAAATTAACTGAATGTGAAAAAAAAGCTTTTATGAACTTCTTGCTGCGAGCAGAGATTTTAAAAGATCCTCGACAATCTTCTTTTCAGAATCATTCGCTTGTGAATATAAATAAAGAAAATCATCAGAATAAGGTCCAGAAATAGGTGAAGAATCCTTAAAAAACTCCATAATCTTCACTAATTCATCAGCCTTAATATCTCTCATTTCCCTATTTGTATTAAGATTAATCATATTAGATATAGCTGGTCTTCTTATACCAAGATGGGCGGCGAGCTTAGCTTGGCTCCCTCGTCCCATTTTATCAAGCTCTTTTCTTATCCAAATTTTTAGCTCTTTTTGCCTAATCATAATTAAGTTTATTCCTTATTTTTAAAGTTCTTACAATATAAAAAATATAATGATACGTTTTTCGTATTGACTAAATATTTTGGATATCGTATTTTTATCGCTATGATAAAAACATATACGAAAACCGCAAAACTCATAATTGAGTATTTAGGTGGACATAAAAAAGTTGCCAATATTGTTAATCGCAATGTTATTGTGGTTAGAAAATGGGCTTATCCTTTTGAAAAGCGAGAGGGTAAAGGCGGAATTATACCTGCTAAATACCAAGTTATGCTTTTAAATTACGCGCGTGAACATGGGATAGATTTACGTCCTGATGATTTTTTTTATCCCGAGCGCTTGCAGACATTAATGCAAGAGCAGCGCCCCCCAATTACGAAAATTTGCAAGAGCTGCGGTGTTGAGAACACCGGCGATACTTTGCAGCCTTAAGGAGATCAGAATGATTTTAAATGAAATTTTATCAGAGATTTTATCAATAACAATTATTGCAATGTTACTTATCGACGTCGTGATGTTGGGTTTTGTTTTGTATTATCGCAACCAAGTTAAGGCGCTTAAAGAGCATATTGAAGATGAAGAATTTGCAGCTAGGGCTTTAAAAGAAGAACGCGAAGGAATTAGGGAGATCATTAGTGGATATGATGAGAATATAGAAAAGTATGAAGAGGAAATTAAAGAACTGAATCAAAAGATAGATGAGTATGAAAAAGCGTTCAAACGGAAAAATGATATTATATGCAGGCTAAATGCAGAAATTGAGAAATTGAACCAACAGAATAAACTGAATCCAGAGGATGAAAAAGAAGTTCAATCGCGTAATGAGGAAATTGAGAAACTTAAAAACGAGCTTAAACAGCGTGATGAAAAAATTAAGAAGCTAAAACAAGCGCATAAAGAAGCACTTCAACAGAAAGACATAGCTCTACACAGGCGATTTAAAGAAGTTCAATCCCGTGATGCAGAAATTGAGAGGCTTAAAGACGAGCTTAAAGAAGCGCTTGAACGGAAAGACATAGCTCTACTCTGTCAATTTGATGAAAATCAATCTCTTAATAAAAAGATTGAGCTGCTTAAAGACGAACTTAAGCAGCGTGATGAATCTGTAAAAGAAAAGTCTCAGAAGAATAAGAAGAAAAGTAAGTGAGGAGAAAAAAATGGCTTTAATAACAGCAGTTTGTTTATCTACGGCGGTCAATATTCAACTAGCTATTCAACTTTATTGTTTTGATAAAAAAATTCAAAAACTTAGAAAGGAGGTACATAAAAGAGATAAAATAATAGAAAAACAAGAAGAGAAAATTTACAAATTACCTTATTCTTGAGAATTCTCATCTTCAAAAGCGAGTAAAAACTCTGTCCAAAACTTGGTTTGAAGCACTCTTTCTGGATGATTTGATGAAGTGTGTTCAATATTCAATTTAGACACCTTTTTCTAGCTACTTTTAGAAAAAAACAATCTTATAAAACACGTTATGTATGGAGAGGGGAAGTGATTAGCACGATTCTTTGTTTTGATCTAGGGACGAAGACGGGGTGGGCGATGTGTGGAGGGAGTGGTGACATATTTAGTGGCACCGTTGATTTTAAATCACGCCGTTTTGAAGGCGGTGGGATGCGTTATTTACGCTTTAAGAGATGGCTTACAGAAATAAAGCAGACAGCAGGTCAAATTGACGCGGTTTATTTTGAAGAGGTGAGGCGTCATGTTGGAACCGATGCAGCGCATGTTTAGGGTGGTTTATTAGCAACGTTAACGGCGTGGTGTGAACATCATCAGATACCGTATGAGGGGATACCGGTTTGTACGATTAAGAAAGCGACAACAGGCAAGGGGAATGCGTCGAAAGAAGAGATGATAAAGGCAATGCGTGCAAAAGGACACGCGCCTTGTGATGATAACGAAGCGGATGCTTTAGCAATTTTACATTTAGTTAAAGAAAGGGAGAGCACGAATGATATCTATTAATAAAGTAGCGTGTGTAAAGTTTAGTACAGATAAGTTTTTAAAAGAGCTTATGGGTTTAAAAGCAACAGAGAAGGCAGTTTATACAACCCTTGTGTTGCTTATGAATGATAAGAAAGCGCCTCTTATGAATAATGCGTCTTATTTATCAAGTTGGTGTGGGTGTTCAGTAAGAACGTTTCAAAAGACATTAGAGACCTTAATAAGCACGGGTCATATTACGCGTTTAGAGAATGGTGGCTTATGGCATAAGTCACTCGCTTTTGATTTTGAGAGAGTAAACAAAGCTTCAGAGAACGCTTCGAGAGCAGCATTAGCAAGATGGGGTAAGAAAAGAGAGGAGGCAATGCATGTCAACTAAGTTGCCATGGACGAGGCTATTTTCTTCACAATGGATTGTTGATGTTAGTGGCATGAGTATAGTGGAGAAGGGTCTTTATATGACTCTTGTTTTATATATGTATGAAGAACGCCGCCCTATTATTGAAGATGCTCCAAAATTAGCACGGTGGGCTGGCTGTTCAGTAAGAATTTTAAAAAAGACATTAGACATCTTATTACGTGATGAGAAGATCATACGTTTAGACGATGGTCGTTTGTGGAGTTTAAAAGTTGAAGAAGAGCTTAATAACTGTAGTGAAAATTTAGATAAAGCTACAGAAAAGGCTTCCAAAGCAGCAAAAGCAGCAAAATTAAGATGGGATAAAAATAAAGATAAAAGTAATTATGATGTTAGTGCAATGCAAACGCAATGCGAACGCAATGCAAACGCAATGCGAAATGATGCCATTAACAATAACATTAACAATATATATAAAAAAAATAAAACTATCGTTTTATCAAAAAAAGAAACTGAGTTTGAAGATTTAGAAACAAGCGATTTGGTTGACGAGCCAATCGAGTGTGATGATGTTCAATCAGATCAAAACGCAACATCATCAGAAAACCAACCAATCATTCACGAGCAAAAAAGCGTTCCGAAAAAAGCAAAACGTGCGAAAGCTAATCGAGGTTGTCGATTGCCTGCGGATTTTGAACCCGATTACGATTTTGCAATCGAAGAGGGCTTGCCTCCAGAGCGTGTGAAAGTCGAAATCGCAAAATTTCGAGATTATTGGAATGCCAAAGCAGGCAAGGACGCACGCAAAACAGATTGGCAAGCAACATGGCGTAACTGGGTAAGAAAAAAAATTGAAGATTTAGAGAAAGAAAAAAACTATGGAAAACAAACCAATTATCAAACAGAACAACAGCGCGGCTGGAGTTATCGAGCTGCACAGCACATGTCCCATATCAAAAATTCAGATAGTGTGTACAAATTTTTATTCAAGGATGATGACAGAACCACCATTTCTTTGGAAAACGGGGCAAAAGCCATTGAGTGCAGAAGCGGAGAGAGTTACAGCATTGGTTACTGATGCTTTGCAAAAGCTTGAAAGAAAAGCAACTGAAGAAGAAATCCAAACAGCGTTTCTTGTCCTTTCAAATGGTCTCAAAAGCCCCATGGGATCAGATGAGAAAGCAACGGCGCTTGCGTATTTTTATGCTCTTGAAGGCATAAGCAGCTGGATATTGCAAACAGCAACAAAGAACGTTTTGAAAGGCAAAGCAGAGGGCTTAAACACAACTTTTATGCCATCAACAGCAGATTTTTATCGTTACTGCGAAAAGCTTGAAAGCGATATTCGTTACCAAGCAAATCGCATTCTTAAGAATCTTCAAAAGCCAGAAATCAAGAGCAAAAATCAAGAGACGACGATATCATCAGACCGTACAGAAAGAACCGAAAAGAGCCTTGAAGAGCTCTTAAATGGCATGGAAGAGGTTTTAAAGGGTATTGAATGATAAACAGCAAAATAGTGAAAAGTGCTGATGGTTTTGAGATTAGATATGGGTTTAAATAGCTAAAAAAGCACCGTACAGAACGATTTTAGATTTTTATGATAAAAACCACATTGAAAATAAAAACGCTACTGTACGGTCCAATTTGAGGCAAATAAACCCATAGGTAAAGTTATGGATTTAGACTAGGGGATATTAAATCAAATGTTTTTAAGAAATCGTAAATCAAGACAGCAAAAGAAATTTATTGCAACAGCGGTTGGATATGCACCATGGGGATTAGGGGTTACTGAGTATTTTTATAATCTTTACGAATATGGTGATGGAATGAGGGAATATGAGGAATTTGAAGGCGGTCAGTATCATGAGACGCCTGCGAATGTAGATTATAGCACGAAGGCTCAAGTGAAAGCGTGGATTTATGGTGGTTTGTTACCAAAAAACATTTTGAATTTTGAAGCATTGATAGACGAGGTAAATATGAAAATTAAAGAACGTACAAAGAATGATTGTTTGATTTGTGAGATCACGAATGATTTGGAGAGAGGCTACCCATTATCGAGTGAAGAGACGGACAGAGAGCTAGAAAAAGCGCTTGATATTCAATTAGGTAAGCATCAAAATGAAAAAAAGTGAAAAAAATAAAAAATACGTATTGACTTTAAGGGAAGGCTGGTTTAAGAAAGCATCAAGTGTGTAGAAACACTTGTGATAAGCGGATAAACTACGATAAGGTTTCTCCCATTTCTTAAAAATACTGGCTGTCTTTTATGCTTTAAGAGTATATAATGAATTTGCCGGGTGTGGTTATGTTATACAATACCCTTCCGAGGGGAAAGCATACAGCGGACTTATCACCGTGTTTCTAGCGCCCGGCGCCCTTATAGGGTCGTCAATAGAAACCTTTTTTTGATAAGGAGTTCCCTATGAACAATTTAGTAACAGTCAACAATAATGGTATTGCTGTAACAACTTCTTTAGCTATTGCAACAGGGGTTGGAAATAGCCATGCTACTGTTATTAGGCTTGTGCGTAAAAATATTAAAGATTTTGAAGAGTTTGGAAGGGTTGGATTTGAAATCGTACCCTTTAAAACAAAGGGTGGCTGGCAAAAAAGAGAAGTTGCCATTCTTAATGAATCGCAAGCAACTTTACTGATGACGTATATGCGCAATAATGACACGGTGCGTGCATTTAAAAAGGCGCTTGTTAAAGCTTTCTATGAATTAAAAAGCCAATCAACAAATCGTGATTTATTTTCTACAGAACATGATTTTGATGATTTTAATTATCTTCGTCAGTATGTTTTGACGAATTATCCTAAAATCATGGGCATCATATTTAGTCGTCTTGTGAAAATAGATGAAATCGAAAAAGAACTTGATCATTACAAATTGGTTACAACAGAAGCCAAGCGTGTTTTAACAAACGCTATTGCAAAAGCAGCGTAATAAAACAGCGGCGGTGCGGGGGCGCCTCTTTAAAACATCTCATTTCATTTACAAATTAATCGAATATTAGATTAGGAGCTACCTATGACCACTATAAATGTATCTAAAAAATATGAAATTACTGATGAAACACAACAAGTTTACGATGATGAGACTCGGCAACCTAAACACTTTTATCGCATTCGTGCATTAAGGGATTTTGATGATGTTAAGGCTGGGGATTTAGGTGGTTTTATTGAAAATGAAAGCAACCTCTCTCATGATGGCAATTGCTGGGTATATGATGATGCTATAGTTGCATATGATGCTATTGTTAGTGAAAATGCAAAAATACGTAATGACGCTTGTGTTGTTATGGAAGCAAGGATAGCAGGAAATGCAGTGGTTAGTGATAAAGCGCGGGTTCTTGAAAAGACTGCTTATGTTCATGGCAATGCAAAAATATGCGATAATGCAGTAATTTGTGGTGAAATTTATGGGAATGCCATTGTTTGTAATAAAGCTATGGTATCTCAAGAAGCAAGAATTTATGACAATGCAAAAATTTTAAATAGCGCTTGTGTTGCTGGCTTTATTTATGGGAATGCAAAAATATCGGGGTCAGCTTGTATTTATCCCGAGGCAGAGATTTATGATAATGCGTGCATTCAAGGAAAAGTAAAAGTTTATTTCTCTGTAAAAATTAATGGCAATACCGTTATTAAAGGCAATAGAAAAATTTATAAAGATATCGATGGTAGTGAACAAACTTTAGATAAAACAGCGTAAATAAGGGGCGGGGGGCTGTTTTATAGCAAAAAAGCCGTGTCATAAAGAACGCGGCTTTTGAGAATAGGATTCCAATAATACATCTTCTAAATACTAGAGAACATATTACACAAAACGTATAAAAACGCAAGCCTTAATATATAAAAACCGCATCAAAATAAATTGATACGGCTTTTATAGCTAATGAATCAAACAAAATAAAATTCATAATCAAATAGATCAATTTATAAAATACATACTTTGTGTATAAACGCAAGTTTGTTTTTATTTAAATTGAACCAATCAACATATTGTTCTATATTAAAAACATAGAAAGCGTAAAAAAACTTTCTGTTGCAACGTCATAATGGCGTTGTATTTAAACCGTTCCTTAGGTTTAAAACAATATACTTTTTAAAAATCGCTACAAAAGAAGCCGTGTCTTTAAAGATGCGGTTTTTTTTGTATCTCAACGCTTGTATTTTTACACATAATGTGCTATATTTTGTCTGAGATCTGAGAAATTGGAGAAGACCTTGTTATGTTTTTTACATAACAGGGTTTTCTTTTGTACTAGCTATAGATTTTTATTACATTCAAATAATAAAGCCGCGCCCCTTTATGAACACGGCTTCTGTTTTGCAATGCATTTCTGTTATCGTTATTCACAAGTTTACGAACATCTCTTTTATTACACAAAGCGTGCAAAATCACAAGCCTTAATACATAAAAACCGCATCAAAATGAATTGATACGGTCTTTATGCTCAAAATAATTAACGATTCCAATAAGCGATTAGATTAATCACAATAAAAGAACATCTCTTTTATTGCACAAAACGTGTAAAAACGCAAGCAAATAAGTAAAATAAAAATGGGATTCATTCTTTAGATTCAGTTTATTAAAACTATTTTTGTTTGTAATAATATAGCATAATGTGCTATATTATTGTTATGTATCAGTTATTTTTGTTTCTAAGTATTATTTCCCATAAAAAGGATAGCAAAGCAAATGCTTAATAAAGTGATGTTAATTGGTCATTTAGGTGCAAATCCTGAAAGCAAAACAATGTCATCTGGTATCGAGGTGGTCAATTTTCGCATGGCAACGTCTGAAAGCTATACAGACAAGGCAACCAATAAGAGAATAGACAAAACAGAGTGGCATTCCATTGTGGTGTTTAATCCACATCTTGCAAAAGTGGCTCTTCAGTATCTTAAGAAGGGTAGCAAAGTCTATATCGAGGGACGCTTACAAACCCGTAAATGGCAAGATAAAAACGGTAGTGAACGGTATGTAACAGAGGTCATATTGCCTCCTTACAAAGGTGAATTACAGCTTTTAGATGGTAAAAATAACGATGATCAAGAGCCGTCATCAGTTTATGCAAGCATTCACAGACCTCTTGATATGTCTACAAACGCTTTAAATGATGATGTTCCTTTTTAAACAGAAGGCGGTGTTGTGAAAAAAAATAAAAAGAGGGGACGCCCTAAGATTACAGGGCAGACAAGAGAAGCCAATGGTCGTATATCACGTGCAAAAGAACCGCGTGAAGCCATTGATAAATTGGCTATAGAAATGCGTGCAAAACGCTTCGGTTTAAGCTTACATGAGGCAAAAAATCCACTTGCTGGGTCTTATATAGGGCGGCTTTGCTTGCAAGGTATACTTACACAAGAGCAATATGACACCGCGCAACAGTACCTACAGATAAGGAACGATTATCTATGTGCAAAAGGATTGCCAAGCGCGATTTATGACGAAATGCCGTCATCTGCTGATGATAAGGCAAGGGATAAATGGGTAAAATTTGCAACAGAGAAGTTTTTAAACACGCAAGAGGCAATAAAAGAAGCGCAACATCTTTATAGACAGTACAATCTTTATGCTGCGCTACAGTACCTTGTTATAGAAGATCAAGAATTACCACTTGTGAGTTCACTACGGGTGGCTCTTAATACGCTTCAGAAGCACTTTTTACAAAAGTAGATACTATCAACCCAATATATAGGGAATGGCAATAACAGATAATGCCGTCATTATTGCGAATAAACATGCAGGAATCTTTAGTCTAAATCGCCAGAGTATGTTAATTGGGAGAGACATTATGGTAACGATTACGAAGCCTATTACGAACCATTCTATTATCTTATTTCTATTAAAATAATGTTTTAAGAATTCATTATATGTTTTTTCCTCTATAGCAGTTATTGTAAATTTATCTCTAGGGAGCTCGTTTAATTCATTAGAATAAATATAATCAAGAATTTCTTCTGAAGCACAAGTAACAAAAGATGATCGATTTTGTATGTCACGGAAAACAGGAATTTTGCCATCTAGACATAGATGTTCCGAAGAAGCATTTTTTGTTGACGGTTGACTACTTACATGACCAGTGAATAAGATACTTATTATCCCGAATAAGACAATTTTCTTTAAATATGGCATTAACATTAGATTTTATCTTTTTTTATTAATTACATTTTCATCTAATATCGATTCCCTTTGAAATTATCAATATGTGTTATTTTTATGTTGACAAAGTGTAGCAAATCGTATTTAATGACATTGCTGTACTTAGGTGTATTGTGTCTAATGAGGGTGATGTACAGTCAAAAATCCCCGCAAATGCGGGGTTTTTTATTATCTGGAGGGTGTATTTTATGACATCTGAAAATACAGAACAGGTTTTTCAAACAGCAAAAAAGTTGAGACCAGCGAGGGCAGGTATGGGGCGTGTCAAAGGCGTTCCGAATAAAAATACACGTCTTCTTAAAGAGGCAATTATTAAAGCAGCTGAATTGGCAGGCAATAAGTATGGCAAGGAAGGGCTAATTTCTTATTTAGAACAGCAAGCACTCAAATGCCCCGCGGCTTATTTAGCCTTGCTGGGTAAGATCTTGCCTTTGCAAGTGACGGGTGAGAATGGGGGCGCGATTAAGATCATAGGGCGTGTAGAAATTGCTCCTTTAACAATGAATGACGACAAGACAGATTAAGATTGTACCAAAGCTTATTCCACTTTTTGCAGGAGATGCTTTGGTGCGGGCAGCTTGGGGTGGACGAGGGTCTGGAAAGACAAGATCATTTGCCTTAATGGCGGCTTTAAAAGGCTATCAATTTGGTATGCAGGGGATATCAGGCACTATTCTTTGTGCGCGTCAGTTTCAAAATTCGTTGGCAGAAAGTTCCTTGGAGGAAATTAAGCGCGCTATTGAAGCCCATGATTTTTTAAAAGATTATTACAAAGTTGGGGAAGCTTCGATTAAGTCAAATGATGGTCGTATAGCTTTTCAGTTTTCTGGACTAGACCGCAATATTGCGAGTATCAAATCCATGGGGCGTATTTTGCTCTGTTGGGTTGATGAGGCAGAACCGGTTACAGAGACAGCTTGGCAGACGCTTATTCCAACATTGCGTGAAGAAGGAGAGGGCTGGAGAGCCGAGTTATGGGTAACATGGAACCCATTACGGGATAACGCACCGGTTGAGAAACGATTTCGCTTTTCAGACAATGAAGCGATTAAACGTGTAGAGATCAATTGGTCCGATAATCCGAAGTTTCCCAAGATCTTGAATGAAGCACGGCTTGATGATTTGAGATCCCGCCCCGAAACCTATAAGCATATATGGGAAGGGGCTTATCTTACAGCGGTACAAGGTGCTTACTACCAAAAGGAAATGTTAGCAGCCGAGCAAGAGGGGCGGATAGGGCGTGTTGCCCGTGACCCATTAATGCAGATACGGGCGTTTTGGGATATTGGGGGAACGGGAGCCAAAGCAGATGCCACAGCGATATGGATAGCACAATTTGTTGGCAGAGAGATCAGAGTGCTGGATTATTACGAGGCACAAGGGCAGCCCCTTTCAGAGCATATTGGTTGGTTACGAGACAATGGTTACGAGAAGGCACTGATGGTTCTCCCCCATGACGGTGCAACCAGAGACCGTGTGCATAATGTGAGTTTTGAAAGTGCTCTTAATGATGCGGGTTTTGAAACGCAAGTCATTCCCAATCAAGGGGCTGGTGCAGTCAAAATGCGGATAGAGGCAGTGCGCCGTATCTTGCCCTCCGTTTGGTTTCACGAGGAAACAACGGTAGCGGGTCGTAAGGCACTGAACTGGTATCATGAAAAATGGGATGAGAAGCGGGGGATTGGTTTGGGGGCAGAGCATGATTGGTCGAGTCATGGGGCAGATGCCTTTGGATTAATGTGTGTGGGTTATGAGCAACCGATACAGAAACATAAGAGACAAGCTTATAGCGGTAGAGAAGCTTATGAGAGTACGTCATGGATGGCAGAATGATGCATGATGAAGAGCATTTAGAGCAAGATAGCAACGCTTCAGATCTGTCGATAGAAGGCTTGTTTCGCAAGCTTGTGAGTTGGTACAAAGAAGATGTTGAGCATGTGAACAAATGGCGTGAGCATGCGCGTGAAGATTTTCGTTTTTACAATGGAGACCAGTGGAATGAAGCGGATTTAGCGGCATTAAAAGAGCAACGCCGCCCCGTTATGACTTTTAATCGTATTGCACCATTGGTCAATGCGGTTGTGGGGTCAGAGCGTAATAACAAACGTGAAGTACAGTTTATTCCCCGTCAAATAGGAAAAGCGTTGCCAAGTGAATTGCTTACGGGGGCAGCCGAATGGTTTCGCGATATGGCACAAGCCGAATATGCGGACTCGGATGCTTTCCAAGATGCTGTCATTTGTGGCATGGGGTGGACTGATACACGTCTTGATTATGAGAATAGCCTTGATGGCGAGCCGGTTATCACGCGTTTAGATCCATTAAAGATGGTTTGGGACAGCGCGGCAGTGCAACCGAATTTAACGGATGCACAACGTATGTGGTATGTGGACCGCAAGCCTTTGGAAGTTGCAAGGCAAATGTTTCCAAAATCCCATTGGAGTGAACTGAGTGCAGATTGGGCGAAGGATGGGAATATTTATGAAGGGGTTCATCATAACGACTCAGAGGCTTATGATGATGAGAGAGGCATTGATGTTGAAAACGGTCGACGGATGGTCACGCTCGTTGAATGTCGTTGGTTTGAAAACGAGCCATATTACAAAGCACCCGATTTAAGCACTGGAGAACTTCGTGATTATAGCGAGGAAGAATTTAAGCAACTTCAATGTATAATGCCCGATATTCAAGGAGCGGCTTTTAATAAAAAGGTGGTCAAGCGCGCTTTTTTAGGCAGAAAAGTTTTACTATGCCCCGATCAACCGATGGTTCCTGCTGGTCAATTGGGCTGGGAATGTATCACGGGTTATTTTGATAAAGTAGAGCGGCAATTTTATGGGGTTGTGCGTCCTACAAAAGATCCGCAACGGTGGGCGAATAAATATTTCAGTCAAGTGATGCATATTCTCAATAGCCAATCCAAAGGCGGGATTATGGCAGAAAGGGGGGCTTTTGAAGATGAAAGAGAAGCAGTAAAAAGTTGGAGTAGGGCAGATAGTATTACGGTTTTAAAAAATGGTGCTTTAGCAGGTGGCAAGATCCAACCCAAGCCCGTAGCACAATTTCCAACGGGTTTTTTCCAATTGTTTAATGAGGCGAAAGAAGCGATTAACCAAGTCACAGGATTATCACCAGAGTTTATAGGAACGCGAGAAGTTTCACAAGCAGGGGTTTTGGAGGCACAACGACGTCAGTCCAGTTTAAATCTGCTTGCTTGTCTGTTTGATGGCTTGCGTTTGTATCGCAAAAGGCAAGGCAAGCTTATTTTGCACTTGATCCAGAATTATCTGTCTGATGGTCGTTTGGTGCGAATTTCTGGAGAGGAGAATGCGCAATACATTCCCTTAACTCGTGAAGCAGTGATGAGTGTTGATTACGATATTGTGGTAGATGATGCGCCAACCAGTCCGAATGAGAAAGAACGGACCTTTGGCATTATTACGCAATTGTTACCATTGCTTCAAAATGCGGTTACACCGGATATCATGCTTGATTTGTTGCGTTATTCACCCTTGCCTGCGTCACTGCTTAATCGTGTGAGTGAGAAGGTTCAACAACAGCAGCAAATGGCTTACCAAGCCCAACAACAGATGACTCCAGAACAAGAAATGAAGTTGCAAGAAAAGCAGCAGGACATAGCAGCGAAAAGCCAAATGCAACAGATGGATTTACAAGGAAAGCAGATTGAATTGTTCATGCGTCAAAAGAGAGCAGAATTGGATTCAGAGTTGATGCAACAGAAACATGAACTTGAACGGCAACGCATAATCAATGAACAGATGCAAAATCAGATCATGCGAGAGCGAGCGGCAACGTACAGAGGAAGAAGCATTTGAGAAAGGTGAAAGAATGAATGCAGAAATGAATGAAGGACTAAATGAGGACTACAGAGTTGGAGCACCGGTGTTTGATGATGAAGGCTCTTTTGATGCCGTCAATGATGTGGAAACGGTTGAGAGCCATGATGTCACGGCTCCGGAGCCGATTGCAGAGCCCGTTGAACAGCCTTCAGAAATTGTCCCTATAGATCGGCAGCGCGCTGTAGAACAAGCCAATCAAGCCCGTGAAGCACTTGTCAAGTTTTATGAACAGCAACCCCAAGCGCCAATGGTTGAAGGAGAAGGTGCGCCTCCAGATTTACGTGAGGACCCTGTCCGTTTAGTGTCGTGGATGTTAGATAGGATTCAAAAGCAAGATGCGTATATTAGAGCACAACAAGATGTGCAAAGACAAGCGATTGAATATCAAGAATTCAATGGACATTTGAATCAGTTTTTAGAAAATTCTGTTGCGTCAGTTAAGGATAAATACAGTGATTTTGATGCAGCGGCAGACTTTCTTTATGAGACGCGTGCAAAGCAGTTAAATGCATGGTCTTCTGTTTATCCAAATTATGCGCAAAAAAGCACGATAGATGCGATTATAGGGGATGAATTACGTACCATTGTCGCGACGTGTGCACAAAAAGGCGTTAATCCGGCAGAAGAGCTTTATCGGATAGCGCAAAATCTAGGGTATCAGAACCAAGCGGTGCAAGTCAATGATCAAATTGCAGCGCTCCAGAGTCGGCAGAATTCTGCGAGAACCTTAACGGCATCTGGTGGTGGGGGTGTAACAGGTCCTATGACTAAACAAACTCTTGCCAATATGTCAGAGAAGGAATTTGATGCTTGGATAGCCAATCCAAAGAATGAAGCACGTTTTTATGAAATTATGGGTGCAGATCCCGATTAGGCAATAAGTTTTACAGCATAATCCGCCTTTGATGCGGGTTTTCCACCGGCTTTAAGCCGGTTTTTTTACAGCAAAGAAAGGTAAAATAAATGGCAACAACACATATAGGAACCCATGATCCACAATCAGTGAAATTGTGGTCACAAAAATTAAGTAATGAAGTTTTGAAGGCAACGAAAATTGCCCCCTTGATTGGCAAAAGTTCAAACAGCATTATCCAGCTTTATAATGAAACCCATAAGAGTGCAGGGGATAGCGTTACATTCAGTTTGCTGGTGAATCTGTTTGGGGATGGTGTCACTCAAGGTGAAACCCTAGAAGGCAATGAAGAAGCGCTTCAATTTATGAATGATAGGCTGGTCATTAACGAGCTCTTACATGCAGCGCGTGTAGCCAATGATGACTCGATTGATCAACAGAGAATACTCCCGAATTTACGCAAGAAAGCCAAAGAAGGCTTGGTTCGCTGGTATGCCAATCGTTTAAGCATCATGTTCTTCCTACAGGTGTGTGGTTATACAGCGCGTACGATCAATGTTGATGGTCGAGAAGTGTACATTAAACCGGTTCATTACGGCTTTAATGAAATCATGGCACCAAGCAGTAAGCGCATTATTCGTCCAGATGGCAAAACCAATGATGAAGATCTCAATGAGAAAGCCAAACATAGCTTTAGCCTTAAATTGATTGATGAAGCGGTTAAACAAGCTAAACTAGCTAATCCTCAAATTTCTCCGGTTCATGTTAATGGTGATGATGTTTACGTTCTCTATTTGCATCCCACTCAAGTGATGCAGTTGCGAACCAATACAGCAGCCGGTGAATGGTTAGATATTCAAAAATCGGTTTATGCAACCTCTCGTGCGAAGAACCCAATCTTTGATGGTTCTCTTGGCATGTATAACGGGGTTGTTTTACGCGAAGCAATCCATGTCACCCATGGTGTTAAATCGACCGATCATACAGCGGTCAAAAGCGTGCGTCGTGCAGTGTTCTTGGGAGCGCAAAGTGCGATTATAGGTTTTGGTAAAAATCACAGTGCAACGCATTACACACTCAAAGAAGAATATTTTGATTATGAACGTGAATTTGGTGTTGCAGCGAAGACCTTGATAGGAATGAAGAAAACTCGTTTCCAAATGCCAAATAGTGCACAAACAGCACAAGATTTTGGAACGATTGTCATTCCTACCTACAGCGGTGAAGCAGCATAATTATTAAGGAGGAAAAAAGACATGGCAAATCATTTACCACCTCCATTACAAGGGAGAAATCTTCACACGCAACAGGTGAGTTTCTTACGGTTGAACATATCGCATAAAGATAAACATCTCACAACGAAAATAGGAACTCTCCCTCGTGGTGCTTTGATCACGTCGATGAAAGCATTTGTTAAGACGGCGTTTTCAGAAGCGAAGTTGAAGATTGGCAGTACCGATGGGGGCAATGATTTTAGTGAAAAGGATATCAAAGCCCAAGGAACACAAGATTTTACACCAACAGATCAAAAGGTTTTTATTGCGAATGATAAGGAGGTTACTCTTTATGCCACCCGTGATAAAACCACGGATGCTGGTGAATGTGTTGTGGTCGTACAATTTGTGACAAATCATTAAGGGGATCAGACATGGCAGATCATTTACCACCTCCGTTACAGGGGAGAAATCTTCATACCCAGCAAGTAAGCTTTTTGCGGCTTAATTTTAGCTACAAAGATAAAGAGAATGCACTGAGAATAGGCATTTTGCCTCGAGGGGCTTTAATTACTTCGATTAAGGTATTTGTTAAAACAGCCTTTTCGGACACGAAAGTGAAAATAGGCAGCACGGCTGGAGGGATTGAGTTTGGTGAGGCAGAAATCAAACAACAGGCAGTCAAAGAGGTCAAACCCACCAACCAAAAGGAATTTGTTCCTTATGATGAAGAGCTTACTCTCTATGCTAAAGCTGATAAGACAGTCCAAGCAGGTGAAGCAAGTATAGTCGTTGAATTTGTGACAAATCACTGAAATTAAGGGGAAAGATCTATTAATTTCCCCTTATTTTATGAATTGCAAGATTGTACAGAGAGTTGCAAATTAAGGGCAGATAAGACAGCAACTAAGGTAGAAAGCTTGGGGTCTCCCGTTTTACTTAAGGAGCGGTATAATCCACTACGTTCACGATTGGTTTCTTTTGCTAAGGCACTCATATTTTGGGCTCTAGCAACGATACCAAGGGCATCTGCGATATGAGCGGCATCACCGGTTTTAAGAGCTTCATTGAGAAAAATTTGTTGTGACTCAATGTCTTTAAGATATTTTTCAGGTTCAAATGGGGTTATTTTCATCACTGTACTCCTCTTTTAATTTTAACGCTTGTTCAATATCTCTTTGCTGCGTTGATTTATCTCCACCGCATAACAAAAGGATAAAATCAGAGCCTTTTTGGGTAAAATAAATTCTGTAACCAGCCCCATAGTGGATACGTAATTCACCTATGCCATTAAAGAATTTAACATCACCGAAAAGTCCTTGTTTTAAGCGTACAACACGCTGAAGAATAATAGCCTTAACGCTTTTATCTTTAAGTTTCTTAAGCCAAGTATCAAATTCTATCGTTTTATGAATGAGTATCATTAGTGCACTATAATGCACATAATATGGAGTGTCAAGTTCGTTTCAATTAGGGAAAGGTATTTTAATGGCGCGTCATTATATTCGGGTTAGGACGGGCGGACCGATACCTGCTGGTCAAAATGTTTATCGTCATAGAAAAACGCTTTCACACATGGTGTCAGTCATTCAAGATGAGATTGATGACGTTGCGGATGAATATGTAGCGCAAATCCAAGAAAGTATTTTTGCTGCCATTCGTTTTTGTGAGAGGGAAACTTTTTACTTTAACGAAAGCCGCGATGTGGTATTTCAAACAAGGGCGGGGCAAGGGGCTTATGATGCAACCGATACCCGCCATATCGAAACAGCTGTTAAAATCAAAAGCGTTTACTTGGGTTCTGATGAACATCATAAGTTTGCCTTGGCGTGTAAGGACCATGTTTCTTTAGAGCCTTTATTGCGATCAGAACAGCAAGGAACGCCGGTTTGTTACAGTTACTTTGATAGGAAATTGCATCTTTATCCTACACCGGACAGAGCCTATCAAATTCAACTCATTCTCTCTCCATTGCGCTTAGCAGAGATAGAGAGTGTTGATGAAGAGCATCTATGGTTTGTGCACGCGTTTGATTTGATTAAGGCGCGTGCAAAATATGAGTTGTACAAGAATATCCTTAAAGATCCCGATTGTGCAACGGCAGCTTACAATGACTTTAAGGAGCATTTGCATGAATTGCGTGCAGAGACCTCTCAACGTCATAACGTCACCCGCATAATTCCAACGGATTTCTAACATGGTTTATTTTCCTATAGCCGATTATCGACCGGATATTTCGGTTGTCAATGGCAGCTTTACAGATAGCCTTGTGAATGTTTTACCGGCAGATGGCGGTTACATTCCTATGCCGAGTGCAACGATTGTTTCTAAGGTTCCTTTGGAAGAAAAGCCGTTGGGTTGTATAGCTTTTAGAAGTGGCAATGGTGTTAAGATTATTGTTGGAGGTAAGCAAAAGCTTTATAGTTATGACAGTCAAACGCAGGGTTGGAAAGACATCAGTCAAAGTGGTGTGACGTATCATGCGCATGAAGATAATCAATGGTCATTTGCTTTGTTTGGTCAAAGAGTTATTGCGGTGAATAAAAATGACAAACCGCAAGTCTTTAATACCCACAGTTCTGAAAGATTTGAAGATTTAGGGGGCAATCCACCGAAAGCCGGATTGGTGAAGGTTTGGGGACCTTTTGTTTGTTTGATGCAATTGACAGATAATCCCAATCGCATTCATTGGTCTGGTTTGGATGATGCAACCCATTGGACTGTTAAGCAGAAAAATTGTGATTTTCAAGATTTTCCGGATGGAGAATATGTCCAAGGGGCAACAGAAACGACCAATCCGCTCATTTTTATGCGTTCTGCTATTTATGCAGGAACCTTTGTTCCAGGTTCTAAGATAGTGTTTACGTTTCAAAAGATTCAAGACAAGCGAGGCGCGCGCAGTGCAGCCTCTATAGCTTGTCGAGGCAGTGACACCTTTTTTGCGAGTGATGGTGGCTTTTATCAGATGAGTTTGGATGGTCAACTTTTGCCGATAGGCTTTGAAAAGGTTGATAGAACGGTTTTTAAAACATTTGATAAGTTTGCTCTTGATGAGATGCAAGGGGTTATAGACCCCGTTGATAACCGGATTTACTGGTCTTTAAAGAGAGGTAACAACGAGCAAACTACCTTTATTTATGATTGGGGTTTGCAAAAGTGGTCGACGATACAAGGAAAGCCTTTCACATTTTTTCCAGTCTTTACGACAGGTTATACTTTAGAACAATTGGATGAGATTTCGATCAATCTTGAGTCCTTACCGGCTTCTTTAGATAGCCCTCGTTGGCAAAGTGGTGCGCCTATCCTTGGGGCTTTTGATGATCAAAATCATCTTGTTATGTTTACAGGAGCCCCAATGGAGGCAACGGTTGTTTCGCAAGAGATGGGGGCACCGGATGGAAGTTTTAGCTTTATTACAAAAATGTTTGCAGAAGTTGATACGACGCAAGGTCTTTTAAGCATTGGGGAAAGAAGATTGCGCAATCACGATACGCCGATCACATGGCATAAGGAGAGGATATGTTCTTATGTCACAGGTGCTTATCATGGACGTTCACGCAATCGTTATCACCGTTTTAAATTGCGCATTCCCGAATATGAATCTTGGACGATGATTACGGGTTTTAATGTTGATTTACGTCCTTTAGGCAGAGGATAATGGCAAAAGTCTATTTGACCAGTTCTTGGGATTTGGAGCGTATAGCCCCATACTTTGAAGAGATCATTGCGTCATTGAGTGATTATGTAGAGCGTTTCAAACATGAAGTTACGTTACAAGAACTGATTGAAGCCATTTGCAGTGGCAAGAAACAGTTGTGGCTTGTTTTGGATGATGACGAGCGATTTTTAGCGGCTGTTACAACCCAGATACAACAGACAGTTTTAGGAAAGAAGCGCGCCTTGATTTGTGAATGTAGTGGTAAGGGCGTTCTTGATCAAGTTGACAATTTGAAAGTTGCAGAGGATTGGGCGCGTGAGAATGGCGCCTTCGAGATAGAGATTTTAGGGCGTCTTGGTTGGAAGCGCGCCTTAGACAAGCAAGGTTATGGCATAACGATGCTTTATTACAGGAAGGAATTATGACATGGGGAGCAAGACACCGACAACGACAGAACAGAAGCAGGTGCAGACGAGCGCTCCGCCTTCTTGGATGCAGAATGTTTTTAAGCGTGGTGGTGCAGATGCCTATCAAATGTATAACACAGGGATGGGTGGTAATGTTTATGGTGGTCCGCGTGTTGCGCCGTTAAGTGATCAGACGCGCTATGCCATTGGTGGACTTGGAAGTATACCTCATCATTATCAAAACCGTTCTTTGATGAATACGATCTACAATCCAACGTCGGCAGCAAATAATCTTGGAAGAATGGCTTCTGGCGGTATGGTTGGACAGAATTCCTCTTTTAATGCCGCTCTTCAAAATAGTTTAGACCGTGTAAGAGATACGATTAACAGTTCTTTTGCAGGTGCAGGTCGTTATGGATCTGGTGCACATACAGATGTATTGGCAAATGAACTTAGTGCTTTGTCTACAAGTGCTACAGCAAACCAGTATAATCAAGATGTACAGAACATGATGCAAGCCAATGCAATGATTGATCAAGCCAATCAAAACCAGTTGGGAGCTTCGAATAACTTCTTACAAGGTTATGGTAATGCCTATTCTAATGCCATACAGGGAGGAGGCGTGCTTGATAATTATAATCAACGGCTTGTTGATGCCAATCGCGAACGTTGGCTGGAGCAGGACAATAGCGGTTGGAACAGACTGAACATGTTGATGAATGCCGGTCATGGTTTTGCAAGAAATTACGGTACGACGACGAATAACAGTACGAATTCTCTGGTGCAAGGCAATAATCCTTGGAGGAATGTAGGAACTGTAGGTTCTCTAGCGCTTCAGGCAGCACCAATGGCTTTTGGTTATATGATGGGTGGTCCAGCAGGAGCGGCAGTAGCAGCAGGAATGTCGAAAGAAGTCATCGAACTTCTTCGTAAGAAACAATAACTGAAGAATAATTAAACAATAGCTTTGTAGGAGAGTGTGATGGTTGCACCGATAATCCCAATGGCTTTAGTGGCAGGAGCGAGATTTGCACCGCATATTATGCGATATCTTTATCCCAGATTGGCTCCAAAAGCGGTTACAGGGGCGCAAAGATTGGGACAATTCATGAAAGCAAATCCAAAGAGTGTTATATCTACTGCTGCGGGGATGACTCTCGCCCCTTTGATGGCACCAGAGGAGGTTCAAGCCCCCTCCAACCCCTATTTACAAAATATGCAGCAGCCATATGGACCATTTATGCCCTCTACGGCTCTTAAAACGGAAATGCCTCTTGGTGTAGGCAATCATCCACCTATGCCAAATCCACTGGAGGAATCCTTACAAGAACTTACACCTAAAGTTGATGTTCCCCAAACACAACCATTGCCACCTACATCACAAACACCGCCTTCTGAACCAACAGATTTAGAAAAGTTTTTACAAT
Source organism: Bartonella sp. B1099 (assembly GCF_944801835.1). Taxonomy (GTDB): domain Bacteria; phylum Pseudomonadota; class Alphaproteobacteria; order Rhizobiales; family Rhizobiaceae; genus Bartonella. The sequence goes on from NZ_CALYLN010000001.1 coordinate 1,394,496, forward strand.
CCAATACTTATAAGTTTTTTCAATCAGATGCTTATAAAAAGCTTCAAGATCTTTTTGCAGGCATGTCGGCAGCACCCTCCGGTGGTTCTGGATGGGATGCGCTTGCAAGTGGTGTGAAGCATCTTAATGAAGGCGATAAACAAAGAGGGCAGGTTAACCAAACCGTCGAGTATCTAAAATCCAAAGGCTACAGTGAAGAAGAAGCTGCTGTCATGGCACGTAACCCTCAAATGCTTAGTGCACTGCTAACAGGTGGTAAGACCCCAGAAGGCTTTCAATCGTATACCAATCCAGAGACAGGTGAACTTGAATATAGACCGGTTAAGGGGTCTATGCAGGAACTTGAATATAATCAGAAGAAAAAAGAAATAGAAGAGTGGGAAATAAATAAGAGAAACGCTGCTGCTATAGCAGCAAAAGAAATTGATAACATTATGGGTACAGTTAATGATGCTCTTAAACTTATAGATGAGAACCCCGATAAGGTTGCAGGTATAATTGGTTCACTCGCTCTGCTTGTTCCAGGATCTGATGCAAACTCATTAAAAAAGAAGTTCAAACAGCTTGAAGGTGGTATCTTTACTCGAGTGATTGAAACAATCAAAAAACAAAGTGAAAATGGCTCATTGGGAGTAGGACCGTTATCTAATGAAGAAAGCGCGCGGTTGGTAGCATCTTATGGTTCTTTGGATATTAGCGATAAACCTGAAGAACTACATAAAACGCTCTTAAAAATTAAAGATATGTTTGATCTTTTTAAACAACTCAATGATGAGGAAATTTATAGGTTATCAAAAGGAATGGAAGTAAGACCGCGTTCAAATCCCTCTGCTCAATATTCTAATCAGTCGATATCGCAAGGAGGCGGTGCAAACTTGCCAACGATAAGTAGCAGGGAAGAGCTATATAATTATCCTCCTGGAACAGTGGTTGATTATAATGGTACTCCAGTATATAGGGAGGCAAAAAGATGATGAACAATAAGCGTTACCGACCAGGAGATCGTGTACCAGAACTTGGTGATGATGTTTATGTAGCTGATTATCCTCTTAAACACAGCAATTCAGGAAAACATTATCGACCAGGAGATCGTGTACCAGAGCTTGGTGATGATGTTTATGTAGCCGACTATCCTTTATATGTTGAAGGATTACAAAATACAGCAAATCAATCAAGAGTAACAGATGATTTTTCATTTGATGATAAAGATCTTACGTGGTGGGATGCACTAAGGAGTCATGGTGCATCTGGTTTGACAGCAGGATATAGTGATGAGATACAAGCGGCGAATGAAGCGGGTTTTATGGATTATTGGAGAGGCGATAAACGGGCAGAAGAGATTTACAACAGAAGGATAGCAGAAGAGCGCGCTTACCTAAAAGCCTTGGAAAAGAAACATCCAGTGTTGTCTTCTATTGGTTATATTGCTGGTTCGTTTGTACCAACAGCACTTTCATTTGTCCCTGGGCTTGGACTTTTGAGAGTAGGTGCTGCGGCATCAACATTTGGAAATATTGGTAAGGCGGCAATTTTAGGAGCGGGTTCTGGTGCTTTACATGGTTCTGGTGCGGGAGATGGTCTTTATGACCGCCTTGCTTCGGCAGGGATTGGTGGTGGTATTGGAGCAGTTGCTGGTCCTGTTGGTTCTCTTGCTGGTACAGGAGCTTCTTGGGGATTAAGAAAAGCGGGACATGGATTGCAACAGGTTCCTTTTGTAAGAAGGCATTTTAATCCTGCTTATAAAGACGTTCAAACCAAAGCGGTTAGAGAAGTTGCAAAAACATTATATGATGATGGTGTTGAGAATGTTGCAGAACGCCTTGCAAGTGCGCCGCGTCACGCATTTTTGACAGATATTAGTCCGAATTTAGAAGTATCACTTGCTAATATGGGAAAAACAAATACGCGCGTTTCTGAACTTTTGAAACATGCTCATGGGGAAAGGGTACAGAACGCTATCCGCCGTATTGGTCAATCGGCAGATGAAAACATTACTCCTCTCCAAGATACGAAAGTTTTAAAAAGGGCGCTTGAAGAGCAAGGGAAAAGAGAATATACACCTCTTTATGCACAAGCTTATCGTACTCCAATAGGAAAAAGGTATTATCCAGCTCTTAATAGGCTTTTTAAAAATCAATGGTTTCAAGATGCTCTCAAAGAAGCAGTTGATACTTTAAAAGGAGACCCACGAAAAGCAATTGCTCAACGATTTTATAATAAAGATTTTCCCCATATTAACTATAAGCCTACGATGGAATTATTAGATCAAGCTAAGAAGTCTCTTGATGATCTTCGCGACAAGTATAAAAATTTTGGTGATAATCAAAAGTCTTCAGGGTACCAAATGCTTAAGAACAATTTGGTAAAGATAACGGATGAAATCTCTCCTACCTATAAAGCAGCCCGTAGTAGTGTAGCAAAATATGAAGGTTTTGAAGAAGCGATACAACAAGGCAAAAGAATTGCAGAAAAAGATATTTCAGGAGAGGGAATAGCCGAAGGACTTCGTAAAGGAGCGATGCCGAATGGTCTTAATACCTATCACGTAGGGATAAGGGATTATATCGATGATATATTAAAGAAATCCCGCTCTGTTAATAGACTTTCGAATATTTTACAAACGGAGAGCATGTCTGAAAATCTTAGCAGATCTTTAAGTCCTACAAACGTTAAAGCGTTTAGAAAAGCTTTAGATGATGAAAGATTTTATCAAGATGCGGCGCAAAGATCACTAAAGCCGTTTCAAGGAACACCAGAGGCTTCTGTTCTAGAAGGAGTTCGCTTACCGCACGGAAAAGTTAGTGCAGCACATGAAGGGGCAAAAATTACTCAAAATATTTTATCTGATACGATTAAAAAATTGCCTCAAAAAGAGAGACAAATATTTGAAAGTGATATAGCAAAGTTAGCAACTTTTGGCGTTAAAGGTATGACCCAGCAAGAAGTAGCTCAAATGGTACAAAGGTTCATAAATTGGCATAAAAAGGGAGTTTTGACTGAGAAGACAATGCATTTCATTTCTTCGGCATTGATGGGAGAAGCGGGCAGATTTGCAAGGAGCAAAATCTATGGCTAGATATAACCCTTCAGTTGATCAAGCGATACGTCAAGCAGCGGTGCGGTATGGCTTGCCGGAAAGCTATTTATACCGTGTTGCGCAAGTTGAAAGTGGCGGTAATCCCAATGCAAGGAATCCCCGTTCTTCTGCGGGTGGGTTGTATCAGTTCATAGACAGCACCGCTAAGCAATATGGCTTACAAGACCGTTTTGACCCCATGCAGGCAGCCGATGCCATGGGGCGGTTTACGCTTGATAATCGCAACCATTTAAGCCGTTTGTTGGGAAGGGCGCCTACAGATGCGGAACTGTATTTAGCCCATCAACAAGGAGCAGGGGGAGCAGCGCGGCTTTTGCAAAATCCCCATGCCAATGCAGCGCAATTGGTTGGGAGCAATGCGGTTGGTTTGAATGCAGGCAATAACGCAATGCGCGCAAGTGATTTTGTTAATCGTGTATTTCAGATGTATGGTGGACAGCCTTATAGAGCAAGCCCTATCGCACGGGGTGGTATGGGCGATAGAGAGAACTTGCTGGAGGTTTTACGGGTATTACTAGCGTCACAGGAAGAGCCTTTGGAAGAAGAAGAGCGTGAAGATGATAATCCTTTGATGACGCAATTCATGCGGGCATTTTACGGAGTTTAGGGGTCACAAATATGTCAACGATTTATGATTGGTCGCTAAGAGCGGCGGATAACACGCGCGCAGATGATTTGATTGATTGGTCAGAGGGACAACACCCTAACACAGTCAATAACAGTGCGCGTGTGATGATGCAGCGTGTCAAGGAATACTTGTTAGACATGGGTGGAACACTTGAAGGGATTGTGACGAATGATCATGTCCAACGAATAAGTACGATAAGGCTTGAAAGCCAATCACAGTTTTTAGAATACAAGAATGGTATCGTTTTACGCTTTATGGCGATGGATAAGAATATTGGAGCGACGACAGTTTTTCTGAATGCTTTAGAGGGCAAGCCGGTTTATAAAGCGACCGCCTTAGGGATTGGTCCTTTATCGGGCGGCGAAATCCAACAGGGATGCATTTATACATTGGTATTTAGTGGAGATCATTGGCACCTTGTTAATCCCACCTCTATCCCTTTAGAAGAAGAACTCAGTCTTTATCCTACTGGTTTTATCGGAACGTTTGCGATGCGTGATCTTCCAACAGGTTGGTTACTCTGTGATGGAAAGGCTTATTCGCGGACTGATTATAGTGATCTGTTTTCTGCGATAGGGACGGTTTGGGGAGAAGGGAATAGTGTTACGACGTTTAATGTTCCGGATTTTCGGGGGATGTTTTTACGAGGTGTTGATAGCGGTCGTCATATTGATGAAGGGCGTTCTTTTGCAAGTGTGCAAACAGATTTAATGGAGTCACACGAACATCAGGGGCAAAGTCTTTCCTTTCCCCATTTTACGAGCAATGAAGATTTTTGGGATGGGAATACGACGGCTGTTTTGGGGTACCGTCTAGGATTGTTTGGAGGGGGGGCTCTTGCAAACTTTATGGGAATAGAGCGTGAGAATTTAGGGAGCTATATTGCAAGCCCCTATGCTCTTGATGAAGATCAAGAGGTTGACTTGAGAAACTCTGGTGAAGGAGAGACGCGTCCAGTGAATGTTTCTGTTCTGTATGCGATTAAGACATGAGGTTTTACGATGTCGACGATCTATGATTGGTCTTTGAGAGCTTCTGAGAATGCCTATTGTGATGATTTGATTGATTGGTCAGAAGGACAGCGTCCTAGCAGCGTGAATAATAGTGCGCGTGTGATGATGCAACGCGTAAAGGAATATTTATCCGATACGAGTGGTATGATTGCAAATACCTTTACGGTTGATGCGGAACAACAAACGACGTTGATAAGACTTGAAAGCCACTGTCAGTTTTTAGCGTATAAGAATGGTATCACGGTTTGTTTTAAAGCGAAGGGCAAGAATGTTGGGGCAACAACAATTGCTTTAAATGCTTTACCCGCCAAGCCTCTTTATAAGGCGACGGAATTAGGCATGCGTGCTTTGACAGGAGGCGAGTTTCAAAAGGGGTGCATTTATCGTTTGGTTTATAGGGATAATGGTTGGCATGTTTTGAATCCTACCCCCTTGCCTTTATTACAAGAACCAATGATTTCAGTTTATCCTACCGGTACGATAGGGATTTTTGGAATGCAAGTTTTGCCAGAAGGCTGGTTAGTCTGTAATGGGGCTGCTTATTTGCGCAGTGATTATCCAGCACTTTATGAAGCGATAAGAACAAGATGGGGTGGCAGTGATAGTTGGACGAAGTTTAATGTTCCCGATTTGCGTGGCGTGTTTTTGCGGGGTGTTGATGATGATCGCGAGATAGACCGTTTTCGTTATCTTGGCACATTACAGCATGACACTATGAGAAAGCATGAACATGGAGGTCAATCGGTTACGATTTTGAATGATGCCAATGAGGAAGAGAGTTGGTATGGAAATATGATGATTATCTGGGGGTATGTGCTGAATGAGCAGCAAAGGGAAAAGCTTGCCGAGCGTTTGGGTGTGCGTGCAGAGGATATACGGTTGCATCATGTGCTTGCCTTTCCCCATTCCCATCTTCACATGCGTGATGTTGTTTGGGCTCGTTCAGGTGTCAGTGAAACACGCCCGATTAATATGAGTGTTGTGTTTGGGATTAAGACGTGAGGTCAAGATGTCAACGATTTATGATTGGTCTTTGAGCGCCTCTGAGAATGGTGGGGCAGATAGCTTGATTAATTGGTCAGAGGGACAGCACCCTAACACGGTCAATAACAGCGCGCGTTTTATGATGCAAAGAGTCAGTGAGTATTTATCCGATACGGGGGGGGGTATTGAGGGTATTATTACAGTTGATCAAAAACAAAAGACGAGTGCGATACGTCTTCAAAGTCAATCGAAATTTTTAGCGTATAAGAATGGTATCACGGTTTGTTTTAAAGCGAAAGGTAAAAACGTTGGGGCGACCACGATTGCTTTGGATAATTTGGCTGCTAAGCCCGTTTATAAGGCGACAGAAAGCGGTTTATTAGCCTTATCGGGAGGCGAGATCCAAGAGGGCTGTCTTTATACTGTTATGTATGATGAAGAGATAAGCGGTTGGCAAATTCTCAATCCAACAAGGGGAAAAGCGTCTTCTTTAAAACGCCTACCGTCTGGTTTTATTGGTCCTTTTGCAATGGAACGCTTGCCGGAAGGCTGGTTAGTCTGTGATGGGCGTGCTTATTTGCGAAGCAGTTATAGAGCGTTGTTTGACGCGATAGGAACGACATGGGGCGCGGGAGATGGCGTTTCGACATTTAATGTTCCCGATTTTCGGGGGATGTTTTTACGGGGCACAGATTATGAACGTGGTCTAGACCCTTGGCGTTTTTGCCAGCCAGCAAGCGTGTTCTTTAAAAGCGCATGAACATTTAATAGGACCGGCTTCTTCGGTTGACCGTTCTTCACGCAAGAAACGAGATGTTTCTTCTTCTGAAGCTTCTTTGCCAAGGCGAAAGAGATCACTGGATGAAGAGGAGTGTTTAGGGTTGAGTGGTGATGCCTTGGAAATGTGTAATCAAGAATTTGATCAAATCGCAGGAAGTTCACAAGTAGAGGTTCCCTTTTGGTTTACCGATAAAGATAAGCCGCCGCGCTTGCCTTGGTTTATTCGAAGCCCCTTTGCGAACTTTTTATATTATTCGACGCCTCTCAAAGAGGGCATTCATGATAGGGCGCATCATGATCATCATCTTATGTCAGAGAGGGTTGGTGGCGCTGAAACGCGCCCCGTTAATGTGAGTGTAATTTATGGGATTAAAACATGAGGAGTTGAAATGACCTTAAAACCGTTTGCGATATCAGAGCTTAGCGACCCGTCCCAAGTACGGGTCGTTTTGTATTCAGGGGGAGGCTTTTTGCATACGCCGCTTCAAGGGATTGTTGATTTAGTGACAACAGCTTTGAAAACAGAGTTTGATGGTTCGCAGAAAGAGATGGAGAAACGCTTAGAGAGCTTAAGCGCAGATCTTGAGGATTTGAAAGAGTGTTCTTTGGATGAAGCTCTTTAGAGGGAGTAAGGAGGAAAGCAGATGAAGATCCCCGATCATAGTCATGAATATTTGATACCGGTGGCAACTGAAGAGGAAATCAGAGAAGGCACCTCGCAAAGTAGCGTTGTTGTTCCGAAGATTTTAGGGACAGCCTCTTTGTATTCGTATGAGACTTTTGCACCGTTAGAACAGGTTGTGAATGCAAGGCAAGAGGCAGAAAAAGCGATGGCGCGTGCAAATGGTGCGCAACAGGTTGCAGAAGAAGCTAAGAGGGGCTCAGATCAAGCGCTCACAGAGGTAACAAAAACGGTTCAAACGGTTAATGTAGCGCTTACAACCTCCAGTGAAGCGAAGGAAGCGATTACAGCAGCAACAGCAATCGCCAATGAAGCAAAAGAGACAGCGGATAGCGCCAAGGGCTTAGCCGAAGAAGCCCAAAATGCCTCTGATGCTGCAAAGCACATAGCAGAAGAGACCAAAGCAGCGGTTGATAGAGCTTCAGGGGAAATCAGTGGTACGAAAGGTTCACTGGCTACGGCATTGGAAAGTTTTGCAGAGGTCAAGCAGGTAAGTGACAGTGCAGTGAATGTCTCGACAGAAGCCAAGAAGTTAGCTGATGAATCGAAATCGATTGCTGAACGTGCAGAACAAACAGCGCGAGAAGCTTCCCAAACAGCGACAGAGACGTCCCAAGTAGCCGCGACAGCGGTAGCAACGTGTCATGAAGTCAAGACGGTAGCGACCCAAGCCAGTCTTAAGGCAGATGGAGCCAAACAGACAGCCGATGATGCCAAGGATATGGCGGAAGAGGCAAAAGGTTTATCGGAACGTGCGACGGCTTCAGTTACAGAACTGACAAAAACAGCAGAGCAAATCCAAACGCGTTCTAATGAAGTGTTGAGGAATGCAAAAGAAGCCAAGAATAAAGCAGAAAGTTTAGAGACTATTGCTAATGCAGCAAAACAAACGAGTGATGATGCAGCACAAACAGCGACAGCAGCAAAGAGTCTATCAGAAGAAGCAAAACGAGAAGCCGGTGTTGCAAAGACCACAGCTTTAGACGCTAAAAGCGCGGCAGATAGTGCAAACACGAAAGCCGAGCAGGCACAACAGGCAGCAACAACGGCATCTCAAATAGCTTCTGAGGCTAAGACAGTTGCAGAGCAAGCCTTACAAGCCGATAGACAAGCGGTTCGTGAAGGGAGTGAAGCATCCAAAAGTTTAGCAGAAGCCGTTCAGAAGAAAGCTGAGGCAGCAGAGAGAGTTGCACAAGAAAGTAAGAGTGTTTGTGAAGAAGCCAAACAGCTCGCAACAGAAGCTAAAAATGCCTCTACAAGTGCGCTTAGAGAATCGAGTGATGCGAAGGAGAAAGCTTCTACAGCGCTTACATCAGTCAATGATGTCAAGGGGATTTCTGAAGAAGTTAAAGGTTTAGCAGAAAAAGCAACGACATCATCTACAGAAGCGCAAAAAACCGCCGATGAAGCATTAAGAGAAGCAAATGCAGCGAAAACAATGGCGGATACGGCATCTAGCACAGCTCATGATGCCAAGGGGATTGCTGAGGAAACTAAACAAACGCTTGGAGATGTTAAAAGCGTTGCAGACACGGCATTATCGACAGCCACTACAGCTAAGCAGAAAGGTGATGAGATAAGCCAGCAAACTTCAGAAGTCTTAACGAAGTCTGGTGAAGCAAAGGCTAAAGCGGAAGAGGCACAACGGTTGGCATCAAGCTCACAAGAGGCAGCAGAAACAGCAAAGGCTAAAGCCGAAAGCGTAGAGGCAGTTGCGAATGAAGCTTCACAGACAGCAATATCTGCGAAGAGCCTATCAGAGGAAGCAAAAGAAGAAGCAAGCAATGCCACAACGATAGCCTTGGAAGCGAAAAGTTCTGCGGATAGTGCGTCGGCGAAATCAGAGCAAGCCCAGCAGAGTGCAACCGAAGCCACGCGAATAGCCAAAGAAGCCAAAGCAGCAGCAGAAGCGGCAGCGCGTTCAGGAGAGGCGGCAGGGCAGGTAAGTTCAGAAGCCGTTAAGGGCATAGCGGAAGCAGCGAAGAGCAAAGCGGAAGCAGCAGAGAAGGTAGCAGAAGAAACGAAAGGAGCTTTGGATAGTCTAAAACAAGTAGCCAATAGTGCGAAGTCGACCGCCGAAGAGGCAAAAAAGGTAGCCGATGGTGCACAAAAGAAGGCATCACAGGTAGAGACAGTAGCGGGTGAAGCTGAAAAGATAGCGAAAGAAGCCAAACAGACAGCAGGCTATGCCAACCATGAGGCGGAACAAGCGCGCAGTGAGGTAGAAAAGGCAAAAAGTACAGCTCATGAAGGGTGGAGTACAGCTCACAAAGCGAAGGAAGTAGCCGATGACGCTAAGACTATAGCAAGTTTAGCGCGTACGTACGCAGATGAAGCCAAGAAAAAAGCCGAAACAGCAGATTCACAATCCTATCAAGCCAAGGGTGAAGTAGACAAAGCTAAGGAAATAGCTAATAGTGCAAAATATACAGCCGAACAAGCACAGAAAGCGGCAGAAACAGCGGGTAAAAAAGCAGATTCTTTAGAAACAGAAGCGCGAGAGGCACAAAAAATAGCTAAGGAAGCCAAGGAAAAAGCAGGCTACGCTGAACATGATGCGCGACAAGCCCGTAGTGAGGCAGAATCCGCAAAAAATATAGCTTATAACGCTAGTAGTACAGCTTATAATGCGAAGGAAGTGGCAGATAATGCTAGGACTACAGCAAGCTTAGCGGAAATGGCAGGTGAAGAAGCCAAGAAAATAGCGGAGAAAGCCGATAACCGCGCGTATGAAGCTAAAGGTGAAGTAGGGAAAGCCAAGGAATTAGCGGAGAGTGCGAAGTCCATAGCCCAATCTGCGGAGAGAGCGGCTGAAGAAGCTAAGAAAACAGCCAATACAGCATGGTCAAAGGCGGATGGAGCGAATGATGCGGTAAAGGCTATAAAAGATACAGCAAGTTATGCAAAACATGAAGCAGGACAGGCGCGGTCAATAGCAGAAAAGGCAGAGAAAACAGCCTCGTCTGCGGTAAGTAGGGTTATCGATATCAATCAAGTGGTTGAGAATTTTAAAGCCCCCGTAAGTTTAGCGCGGATGTATTCAGACGAAGCCAAGAAAAAAGCGGAAGCAGCAGATTCAAAAGCTTATCAAGCCAAGGGCGAAGCCACTAAAGCTAAGGAAACAGCCGATAGAGCGAAAAGGACAGCGGAAGAAGCCAAAGGAGTTGCAGATCAAGCAAAGAAAACCGCCGATACAACGAAGCAAGAGCTTGGAGGTCTCAAAAGTTCTTTAGCAACAGCAACGGCAGCTCAAACAACAGCAACAGCAGCAAAAGCACTAGCAGAAAAGATAAATACTTTACTGAAACAGTCTAATTTAACGATTTTGTCAAATTCTACCCCGTTTCTTGTTGCTACAGGCAAAGCGCAATTAACGGTAAAAAAAGGAACGACCCTAACCTTGGGAGTAGGCAATGATATTTTGGTTGTAAGTTATACGGTAGACACGAGAATAGATATTTCTTCTCTTTCTGCGGGCAAGGATTATTATGTTTATTTGGTTTCTGATGGAGGACAGTCTCATAAATTTGTTGTATCGGAAAACTCTACGTATCCAAGGAATTACACCGTCAATAATTCGCGCAAGATAGGAGGGTTTCACACGCTTTGTGCGGATGTTGGTACGATTTCTGGTCATCTCTTATCGGGTTATCGTGCAGGGGATATATTACCCCACTCTGTTTGGTGTCTCAATCACCGCCCTTATAGTTCACCAGAAGGAATGGTTTACGACTTCTCTACAGATCTTTGGGTTGATATTTATCTTCAGTCAGGCGACGGTGTAAATACGAAATCGGTTTATCGTGCAAATGTAACAACTAACCGTAGTTATATGCAGCATACAACAGATATGATGCTTGTAAATAAGTCATTATTAAGTGATGAAGAATTTGCTTCTGCTATGCATGGGAGTAATGATAAGACAAGTATTCAAGGTAAAAAGGCACCTTCTCCAAAATATTCCGGAGGACATAGGGATACGGCAAATCGTCGTATGATTTCTCATATAGGATGTGAGGATGGTTGCGGCTATATGTGGCAGTTTTTGTCAGGATCTATTTTTTTCTCAACAGCAGATAATGTAGATCTTAAGGCAATGGTAGCTGGAGGGACTTGGAATATTGAAGGGGATAGCCACCGATTTGGTCGAGGATATATATCTATCAATGCTGCAAATGAACAAGTTTCGGCGCGTGGATGCAGCCGCTCACGTAGATTTATTTGAGAGGTTAAAATGTTTTCTTATCCAGAACACTTAAATACGAAGCAAGATTATCTAAATATGCTCGAATTTGATAGGGAAGAAACGGTAAAAAGGCTAGAGCAGCTTTTATCAACGCGTTTTTATTGGGTCTTTATCAAAGAGCTCAGTGAAGGAGAAGAGGGGGTAGAAGATGACACGCATAAGGTTGCTCTCATAACCGAAATGCCGTCTGATCTCAATGGAGATTTTGTCAAAAAGCGTTGTCAGTATGAATTACAGGAAAGCGAATATGCACCGCTTTTTCAACTTGGCTTTCGTGTTGAAGAAGTCGAGCAGTTGATCAAAGAGCATAGCCAATAGAAGATCATAAAAGAAGATTTTAATCCAGCCTCACAGATGTGGGGCTTTTTTTATGGAGGGTCAGATGAGAAAGATATCAAAGGAAGGATTAGAGCTTATCAAACAGTGGGAAGGGTTACGTTTAGAGGCTTATAGAGATGTAGCATGTATCTGGACGATAGGGTATGGTCACACCAGCAATGCCGGTCAACCGCTTGTTAAAAAAGGCATGCGTATCACACAAGAGCAAGCAGAAGAAATTCTTTGTGAAGACTTAAAGCAATTTGAGAAGACGGTAGAGGAATCGGTGACCGTTTCATTAACGGATTGCCAATTCGCGGCATTGGTATCGTTTTGTTATAACGTAGGAACGAAAGCCTTTAGCAAGTCAACGTTGTTGAAGAAGCTTAATCAAGGGGATTATGAAGCTGTTCCTAGTGAATTACAGAAATGGAATAAGATAGGGGGTAAGCCTTTTGTGGGATTATCCAACCGTCGAGCAGCCGAAGCCGGTTTGTGGGCGAAAGGGTCTTACATTGCTTCGAACTATCACAGGGTAGAAACGAAGGAGAGAACAGGTCTTTTCAAGATAGAGGCGCTAGCCCCGATTATAGGGTCTTGTTCAGGATTTGGAGGCTTTTTTGTTGGTAATGGACCAATTCAGTGGGCGTTAGCAGGGATTATGGTTTTAGCGGCGTGTACAGGACTGGTGATTGTTGCCAAACGTTTTAAGGAACAGCGCTTGTGATTTGGGGGCGCAAAATAGGGAGCACGCTTATGTGGTTGGTCAAATGAGTAGAAAGCGTAAACCGGAACAAGATCTCACGGAGACAGAACAACAGCTTCTTCATGAGATGATAGAGACGTATCAAGGCTTAAAGATGATGTCACGCATTATGAAGTGGTTAGCCTTCATTGTCTTTATGTTTGTCATCGATTTATCCCGTTTCATAGATGCGCTAGATAATCACTTCTCACACTTTAAAAAATGGATAACTAAGAGTTAGAGATTTACAAAATCTTTTCTTTAAAATCGCAAAAAAATCACCTCGAAAAGAAGTTTTGATTCGCAATAATTGAGAGCAAGTTGCGAAATCCTATTCCCCAACTTTTATTTATTTATCCCTTACAATAAAAAAGATCTATAAATACAGTAGGTTATTTTTATATAAAACTTGCACTTTATCCGTGAAGGGTATAACGATAAATCCATTGAGCACCACCATCTTTACGTTTGTGGAGTAACAAGCCGGCACCATCGTTATATTTGCCAGCCCCCAATGTTGCGACAGACCTTGCATTAAGACGGTTCATAAGAGCCATTTTTAGTCCTTTCTTTAACAATTTTTACCCACACGCCAGCCCCGCTTTTGATGTGCAAGGGAATGATTTTGATTGATTCAAGATAAACAGCTTTGAAATGAGAGAATCTTACGTTATTCGGGACTCTCATTCAATATGAACAACGCTAGATTTTCATTATAAATCAATGTGTTATCCTTCCCATAGCCCCGATGATACAAAAGGTGCGTGATGTTTTTGGTGGGGACAATTCTCTTATTCGTTTATCTTCAGACAGTGTGAAACATATTTTGTTAGAGCATCAAGCGCGTTCCCTTCACTTGGAGGATTTTCGTGGTGCCATTCAAACCTTCATAAAACCTTACGGTATCATCAGGCGAAAAGATACGCAGGGTGTTTTGTTTTTTGGTGAAAGTGGAGGGGCATGGTGGCGCTTTGCAGTCAAATTTGTGGCAAGTAAACAAGAATGGTGGCTGACTTCCATGCATAAAAAGAGCTTTCGCGAAATTCAACGTTTGTTAGAGGCGGCTGAAAAGAAGGATGAACGGTTGTTGTAAAGAGAATACCGCAAAGCTCTTTCGGTTTTTGTGAGAAGAGTTGTTGTGTGAGAGAGAATGAGAAGGCGTGGAGGGCGGTCAACTCCTCGCAGATCCGGCAAAGCCGTCCTGGCAAAACTGGCTCACGCCTCGCGGGTAATCTAACAGTTTAAATATTCAAAAGCAATCTTTTAAAAAAAAAACGCGTTTTGAGAGAGGCTTTTTTGTAAAGGCAAGAAAGCGCACACCGCAAAGCTTTGTTGGCTTTGTAAAGAAGGAACCAGTGTGTGGGGAGAATGAGAAGGCGTGGAGGGCGGTCAACTCCTCGCAGATCCGGCAAAGCCGTCCTGGTATAACTGGCTCACGCCTCGTGAGTACGCTAACAGTTTAAATGTACAAAAGCAATCTTTAAGAAAACGCGCTTTGAGAGAGGTTTTTTGTGTGGAGTGATAATTTGTACCTCTAACTTCACAATGGCGCTCTATCGCCTTTGAAGTGCCTTTGAAAACGATTTTATGAGAAGGTTTGGTATTGGGGTTTCTTTCATAAGCTAGAAGAGGGGGAAAAAGTGCTTTTTTTAAGAAGTGCTCTTTTGACTGACACTGTCAGGCTTATGCGTTGAAGGGGATTTCGTGCATTGTATTGCCAATGATAATTGTAAAGCAATAGGCAATGTATGGAGCAAGAATTTTACGAAGATCAAAAAGAAGGGCAGGCTGAGATATGTCATGACGAGACATTTCATGGCAAGTTTATTGATCTTTGCCAAGACGTTTTATGCCAAGACGGCACCGTTAGCCAAGCACCGGAATGGGTCGAGCTGTTGCCCAAAGCACCTCATGTGAAGGCACGTGATGGAAGAGAATGGCATTATAGTCCGCAAAGGATTTTAAAGGCTTTTGCAGCCAATAAAGGACCGCTTGTGATTGATTATGAGCATGGGCAACATCACAGAGCGAGAAACGGTTTAGAAGCGCCGGCAAGCGGTTGGATTGAAGAACTCACAGAACGGGATGGTGCGATTTGGGGTCGGGTTAAATGGACCGATATGGCTGCTAAAAAGATTGTGGCTCGGGAATATCGCTATCTTTCCCCTGAGTTTCGTCATTCTAAAAATGGTGAGATTTTAAGTTTGGCAGGGGCAGGGCTGGTGAACCGTCCTGCCCTTGTGATGACGGCTTTAAGCCGTGAACACCCCTCAACATCCCCTTTAACACCTTTTGTGGTGTCCCCAACAACTTTGACGGAGAAAATGATGGATTTAACAGCCATTGCCAGTGCTTTGGAGCTGGCAGAAGATGCAAAACCTGCAGAAATTTTAGCAAGCATTGCAACCCGCGAAAAAGAACGGGTGGAATTAAATGCCCAATTAACAAAAGCGCGAGAAGATCTAGCGCTTTTGCGCGAAGAGCAAAAAAAGGCGACGATTGAGAGGCTTTTAGACAAAGCGATTGAAGAGGGCAAGATTTTGCCAGCTGCGCGTGAAGAATATCGTTCCCTTTGTACCCTTGAAGGGGGCATGGAACATTTTCAAACTTTGGTTGAGAAATTGCCCGTTCTCGCATCGACAAGCCCTTTAGAAACATGTGCTTTGGTGCAAGAACATCAGCTTGCGCCAGAAGATATTGCACTTGCTGCACGCCATTATCAACAAGAGCAGAAAGCACAAGGCTTCGACATCACCATTAGCCAAGCGGTTGATTATATTTATGAACAAAAGGAACGCCAATCATGAGTACGACGATTTTGATTAAATCTTTTCGCACTGCAGCAGAGATCTCTCCTTATTTTATTGTTGCAGCGCGCAGTGATGGAATGGTGGCAACAGCTTCTGGGAAGGCTGATAAATTATTAGGCACTGCCGGCTCTTGCAAAGCCAAGGCTGGCGAAATGATCGATGTTGCTCAATGCGGTTGGGGCGAAGTGGTGTGTGGAGGCAATGTTTCCTTTGGTGACTTTTTAACTTCTGACCCCAAGGGGCAGGCTATTAAGGCAGAAGCGGCAGACCGCACCATTGGCATTGCCATGAGTGATGGTTCTGCTGGTGATGTTATTTCTTTTAAAATTAATTAATCGAGGCTTATGATGAACAGACCTTTTCCCATTGATCCAACCCTTACTGCTATTGCTATTGGGTATCGCAATCCAGCAGGTTCTCTTATTGGCGATAAAGTTTTGCCCCGTGTTGGTGTTTTAAGTGAAGTGTTTAAATATAGTGAATTTCCTCTAGCGGAAAGTTTTACGGTTCCTGAACTTGAAATTGGGCGTAAAGGACGCCCGAATGTGGTGGAATTTTCTGCCTTTGAACGGGAAGCCAGTGTGAGAGATTACGGGCTTGATGACCTTATTCCCAATTCAGATATTGAAGCAGCAGCCCGCGCACGGGCAGAAAAGCGCTCTCGTTATAACCCTGAAAAGACCGCTGTAGAGGGACTTGCCAATTTGCTGGAATTGGGGCGTGAAGTGCGTGTGGCAGAACTTGTGCAAGACAGCAAAAACTATGCAGCAGAGCGGGTGATGACCCTTAAAGGTGAGAATAAATTTAGTGATTATGACAAATCAGACCCTTATGCCACCTTAGATGAGGCGAAGGATAAAGCTCTCGTCTATACGCCCAACACCATTGTGATGGGTAAAGTTGTTTGGTCAAAACTCAAACGCCATCCCAAAATCATCAAAGCCGTTAAGGGGGGTGGCACTGCTGATGGTTTTGTCACCAAAGCGCAATTTGCTGATCTGATGGAAATACACCCCGATCGTTTACTCATTGGTGAATCGCAAGTGAATTTAGCCCGCAAAGGACGCACAGCGCAATTGGCACGCGTTTGGGGCAATAAGATTGCTCTGCTTTACATTGATCCGACCAAGCAACAGGCGGATGGTTCGGTCATCAGTTGGGGCTTTAGTGCTCAGTTGGGTGAGCGTATCTCTGGGGTGATCTCTGATCCAGATATTGGTTTGTCAGGTGGTAAACGGGTGCGTGTGGGTGAACGGGTGTGCGAATTGGTCGCCGCCAAAGATGCCGGTGTGTTGCTGCAAGATGTTGTTTAAGGAAAAGACTTAATGGCCTATGCAAGCAAAACATTGATTGAAGAGCTCTGGGGTGATGATTTCTTGAAAGACTTATGTGCTTTTGATGATGAGAAGTCTGATCCAGTGCTTTTAGATCAAGCCATTGCCCTTGCTCTAAACCAAGCAAGTGGTGAGATTGATGTGCATCTCTCTCATCGCTACTTGGTCCCCATTGCTGGACAGCCGGCGGCTCTTGGCATGATCTGTGTCAATATTGCTGTTTATAATTTAGCCATACGCCATACGGCACTGACCACAACCATTGAAGATCGCTACAAACAGGCGGTTGATTTACTAAAACGCATTGCAGAAGGCAAAGCGGGTTTGGGGGTCGATGAACCTAAAATTATGAGTGAAGATGGACCGCTTCGTGATGGGGCTTTTTTTCACGCAAAACCGCGTGTGATGGGAAGATAACATGTCTGTTTCAAGCCATATTGAGATTAAAGAGAGCGGGCTTGAAGCGGCTTTATCCTTTTTACAAAAGGGTATCCATCCGCCGATGGAAACTCTAGCACAAGGGGTTGGGCGCCTCATTCAAGAAAGCACAAGACGGCGGATTCAAAGCGAAAAAATCTCCCCCCAAGGAGAGAAGTGGAAAAACAATTATGCTCGTACCTCCATTCTTTATGCCAGTGGGGCGCTCTCACGCTCTATTGATATGAAAGCCTCACCAGAAAAGGTGGTGATTGGCTCTGGGTTGGTTTATGCGCGGATTCATCAATTGGGTGGCGTCATTCGCCCGAAAAATGGCAAAACCCTGCGCTTCTTTCTTAAAAGCAGCAAGGCACAGCACTTTATTTGTGTGCCGCAAGTGACCATGCTGGCGCGCCCCTATTTAGGGCTTTCAGAACACAATAAAGTGGAAATTGTCAAAGCGGCAGAAGATTGGCTGGGAAGGATGTTTTCATGAGACAAACGATCACACAAGCAGGGCGTATTAATGCGTTTCGTGAGGCGGTAATAAGGAGCCTTAAAAGGGCTTTGCCGGATGTGCGCGATTGTGCCTGTCAATTTGGGCGTTTCAATTTAGAAGAGCTTGAAACACAGATGCTTGTGGCGCCAGCTGTGCGTGTTGCAGTGTTAGAAAGCCGTTTAAATCCTATGCCTTCTGGACAGATGAGTGCTGATCTTCATTTGGGGGCTTTTATTATCACCACGGGCAAAGAGCGGGATGTTTCCAGTTGGCTTTTGGCAGAAGCGATAGGGGTTTTATGCCATAGCGGACAATTGTGGGGGTTAACGCATGTAAGCGCCCCGCGGGATGTGTCAATTGACCCCATTATTTCTGCGGCGATTAAGCAGCGTGGTGTATCGATCAGTGTGGTGGAATGGCGCCAAGATTTGCATCATTTGGGGCAAGATATTTTTGTGGGTGAAGACAAACGACAACTTAAAGCCAGATTGATCTCATGTGATGATGAGGTGTTTTCATGAATGATGCGCATTTGTTGGGCGAGACTTTTCGGCAAATCATGAAGCGCCTTGATGCGCTTGAACGCTGTCTTGCCAACCAGCACATGATGGGGCGGGTGGCGCAAATTGATGGACATAGGGTGCGGGTCAAACTTTCTTGTGAAGGTGCCAATGGTCAAGCGGTTTTATCGCCTTGGCTACAAGCGCAAGAAGCGGCTGGTGCTGTTTCAAGCAATATGCCTTTAAACATTGGTGATCCGGTGCGCTTGTTAAACCCCCATGGCGAAATTGGCTCTGCTTCTCTGGTTGTACGCGATAGCTATAGCGATGATGCACAAAATCCAGCACGCTCGCCCCAAGAGCTTGCGCTTTGTTATGCAGGGGGCGCTCTTCGTATGACTAAAGATGAACTTATTCTCTCCCATGGGGAAAACGAAATCCGTTTGAGTGCACAAGGTCTCATGCTTTGTCATCAATCAACCCGTGTTGAATTAACGGACTGCGTGCAGATTCAAGCAGAAGATTTGCAGCACAATCAAAAATCTGTTGGAGCAAGCCACAAACATGGTGGGGTCAAAATGGGGCCCTCCACAACCTCTAGCCCTCTTTAAAGGAGTTTTATGATGCGTGAGAAAACTTATGTTATTTTAACCAATGCCGATTTTGTGGCAGGTCAGCGTTCACCGGGGAAGGGTGAGGAAATTCGTTTAAGTGAAGAGGCAGCGAAATATCCACTTCTTCTTGGTCAGATTGCTGAAAAACCAGTCCCAACCGTATCTCCCGCCCCAACGGCTTCTCTTACAAAGACAACGAAGGGGGCTTAAATCATGCGTTGTGGGGTGAGCGAAAAAGATGGCTCTCTCTTATATGGCTTTGCGCATTGCCAACAATCCATCCATAAATGTTTAATGACAAGGGTGGGAACACGGGTTTTGCGTCGCCATTATGGGTGTGATGTTAGAGAGTTCCAAGATGCCAATGCCAATCCTGCAACGATTTTACGTCTTTATCAAGCCATTGCTTGCGCACTCGATGATCCAGAATGCGGAGAACCTGGGTTTTCACTCCAAAGGATTGATTTGACCAAAGCAACGCGTGAGGGAATATTCCACTTTGTTTTAAGGGGCATTTTTTATCCCGATGGGCATTTGGGGGATTGGTCCCATGGGCAAGAGAGGCAATTTCCGCTAGAGGTTTCCTATGGCAGAGCTTGAATGTTTATCCCTTTCACAACGCCCTGTGCCGCAAGTGATTGAAGAGCTTTCTGTTGAAAGGCTTTTAGAGCAAAAGATTAAGCGTTTGATGGATGTTTTTGCCGCTCATCATATCCCTTACAATGTGGAAAAGACCGCTTATGATCCTGTGGTCATTCAATTACAAGCGGCTGCTTATGAAGAGTTGCTGTTGCGCCAGCGGATTAATGAAGTGGCACGAGATAATTTGCTCGAATTTGCGCATGGCACAAGTTTAGACCATTTGGGGGATTTTCATGGGGTCACGCGCCTTTTAGATGAGGATGATGAGCGTTTTCGCCGCCGCATTCGTTTGAAGAGGCAAGGGCATTCTACAGGGGGCACAGCACCCCGTTATCAATATTTTGCTCTCTCCAGTGATATCCGTGTCAAAGATGCTTTTGTTTATCGTGTGGGAAAAAGCCCGCTTATTTATGTGGCTCTTTTTAGTGATGCCCCTTCAGGAGTGGCCGATGAGGCTTTGATTGCCAAGGTGCAAAGAGCCCTTGATGATCCTCATGTTAAAATGACCAATGATACCCTTTTGGTCAAGAGTGCTGTACAGCGGGTGATCGATATTTCGGCTAACCTTTGGTTGTTACCCGGTGAGCGAGAACAGCTTTTAGAAAGAGCAGAGCAGAATTTAAGAGAAGAATGGGCGCGTGCGGGCAGGCTTGGGCGTGATCTATATTCAAGTTGGATATTAAGCCGCCTCATGGTTGAAGGTGTCCATCATGTGGAGGTTACAAAGCCACAGGAAGATATTCTTGTTGCCCCGCATGAGGCGATAGCACTAGGGGAAATTGCTTTGTCAAAACGGGGGCATGCTTATTGATGTCTGCGTTGTTATTGCCCCAAAATTCAAGCTTGTTTGAACGCTGTTTGGCTGGGGCCATGGCTCTTTCCCCGCAAGTCAAAAGGGTGCTCGAAGATATTGTGCGTGCCAAATTGATTACACGTCCCCCTTCTTGGTTGCCCTTCTTAATTGACGAATATGGTTTACAAGAACTCACCCCTTATTTCTCGAATTCTTATGATTTGATTGACCAGGGGCTTGAATGGCAGCGGATACGTGGCTCTGTAGCCGCCGTCGATATGGGGCTTCAATGGCTTGGACTCTCAGTACACTTTACACCCGCGTGGACAGAGCGTGCATGGTGGAATTCCTTTCAACTCGAATTTGATCACCTTCCCGAACGAGATGATCTTGAGTCTATTGAAGCGATTGTCGACCTTTCCAAAAGCTTGCGCTCTGATTTTCGCCGCGGTGTCATTGGTTATGATGTGGGGGCTATGGAAGCCAATATGTCACGGCTTGATGACGGTATGTTGGATTTTGAGAGCGGCATCTCCGTAACAGCTCTTGGCACACTGTTTTCTTTTGGGCGCACGACAGAAATCAACCACGTTCTCACAAAAGAAGAAGGCAAACTGATTGGTAACTGGATTGATGATGGTGACGAAGAGTTAAGTTGGGAACATATCGATTACCCTTGGGAGTTGGCAAATTTTCCTTGGTGTTCGGTCAAAAAGCACGAACGCGATATATTGATGGCAGAATGGTTCCAAAACCGTTCCCTTTATCTCGCTTTAAGAGATCCAGACAATGCTCTGATTGGCTATCGCAGATGCTATGCTGTGGCGCCTGTTGAACAAGCTTTAGAGGGTGTTTACAGCCATTGTGGCAACAAATTTAAGCCCTCGAAAACAGGGACAATGTTGTTTCTTGCAGCGCGCACCGATTTTCGGGATGTTGAAGACAAACAAGCCGCCTCTGTTTCCCTCCTCGTTCATGGCACTGTGGCAGAGCAGACACCTCCTGGCAAACTTTGGCTAGGGAATGATGAATTAACAAGCGGTGTGGAGATTCTCAAAACACCCATCGATATTCCTTTGCGCGCAGATGTTCGCGAACAATTCAAGATTTTATTGAGGTTTTAATATGAAGCATGAAAGTGGCTTACCCTTTGCAATTGACAGATCCGTTGGCAAAGATGAACAACAAAGCGTTGTGTTTTATGGACAGCGCCCTTTTCTGCAATCAGCTGAACTCAATGAAATGCAAACCATCATAAGGGGGCGCCATAATCGTTTGGGGCGCCTTGTGGCACAAGAAGGAGACCGTGTTGAACGGGCGGACGCCTTTGTCAATAAAGATAAGCAAACCGTCACTTTAACAGAGGGCAAGATTTATATCGCCGGCGATATTTTTCCTGTCTCAAATGCCGTCTTAGAGAATGTTTCCATGGTTGGACGGATGGAAATTGGTGTGAAGCTTCAAAAAAGCTGGGTAACTCATGAGGATGATCCACAGCTCTTGGGGCAAGTTCCGGGGTCTTTAGCAGAAGGAGAGGGAGGTGCCGCCCGTGAGGTGGCAAAACTTATCTGGGCTCTCAAAGATGATGGACAGCAAGGCACATTTTTTCCGGTTTATATTTTGCAAGATGGTGTTCTCATTGATCAAAAATCACCCTCACTGCTTGAACCCGCCATGCAAGCTATTGCGACGTATGACCGCGCCCATGGGCATTATATCGTGAATGGTTGCCGTGTGACAGCTTTGGGCCAAGAGGGACAAAAGCAAGTGTTCAGTATCCAAGAGGGAGAAGCCAATATCAATGGCTTTAAACGCAAACGCTTAGCCGCTTTGCGCCATGAAGAACAAGAGGACTTTTCGACAAGTGCTGTTCCTAGTGAAACCCATATTTTCGCGCCCCTAAAAGGCAAAACAAGCTTTACTTTTAAAACTTATTACGCTCCCATTGCGGCTGTCCATTCCATTTTGTTGACCAAAGAAAAAACCGTTTATGTGACCCGCGGGGCTATTACATCTGGGCGTGACGGCGTTCCCGATAAAAGTATCACTGCTTTTCTTAAAATTGTGCAAGGAAGTAAAGAATTTAAAGAAGGCAAGGATTTTAAAAAAACCGGAGACACCATTGATTGGGCACCCGTTGGAGATGAACCTCTCCCTGGCAGTAGCTATACGGTGACCTATCGTTATCGGGCAAGTGTGAAGGCCGATAAAGTCACAGCACAAGAAATCACTGTCTCAGGAGGTGCTGAGGGGGGTGATATTATTGTGAATTACTCTTATAAACTCCCCCGCATTGACCGTATTGGACTGAATACAGGAGGTGATGTTGTCTATATCAAAGGTGTTTCGGCAGACCAACCTATGGCGCCAAGCGTTCCTGAAGATGTGCTCTCCCTTGCCACCATTACCAATAACTGGATTGATGTACCGCGTGTGAAAAATGATGGCACACGTGTTGCCCCCTATGATGAGATGTGGCGTTATTTTCAACGGGTGCTCTCCCTTGACCGCCTCATGCAATTAGAGCGCATTAAAAGCAATGTGGATTCCAAAGAGCCTGTTGCCAAAAAAGGCATGTTTGCAGACCCTTTTCTCGATGACAGTTATAGAGACGAAGGTTTTGAACAAACAGGGGCTGTGGGAAACGGTATTTTACAGCTTGCCATTGACCCAACTTTTTATACTGCCCCCTTGAACACCCCTGTCACCCTTGACTGGACCAATGAAGTGATCATTGCGCAAGAATTGACAACCGCTTGTGAAAAGATCAATCCTTATCAAAATTTTGCGCCTCTCCCTGGAACCGTCACCCTTACCCCCGCGACAGACTTTTGGCATGAACAACGCACCGATTGGCTCTCTGGTGTGACCAATCAACTCAATATGGGCTGGAACCGTGGGAGAAGCATCGTTAAGACAGAAATCAGTGATGATTTGGTGAATACAACGAGGGAGCAAATCGACTTTTTAAGACAAATTAAGTTGAACTTTAAGATTGAAGGCTTTGGCAGTGGCGAAATCTTGGACAGTCTTACCTTTGATGGTGTGAATGTCTTGCCAACAAGCCGCCTTAGTGCCGATAGCAAAGGCACCCTTGAAGGGAGTTTCAAGATTCCTCCAAACATTCCCGCTGGGACAAAAAATG
Organism: Bartonella sp. B1099; assembly: GCF_944801835.1. Taxonomy (GTDB): domain Bacteria; phylum Pseudomonadota; class Alphaproteobacteria; order Rhizobiales; family Rhizobiaceae; genus Bartonella. The sequence goes on from NZ_CALYLN010000001.1 coordinate 1,417,743, forward strand.
TTGTGGCACAAGGGAAAGGTGGAACAACAGCAACGGGGCTTTTTACCGGTCAAGGGGTGATTGATGTAAAAGTGATGCGACGTACCACCACGGTAAAAATCTGGACAAAATTTGACCCGCAAGCGCAAGTCTTTACCCCCGATGAAACACGGCAAATCACTGGGATTGATTTCCATCTTTGTAAAATTGGCAATCAAGCCCATGATCTCGTCATTGATTTGGTGACCACCGAAAACGGCTATCCTACCGCCGATATTCAAGCCCAAACCTCCTATTCCATGAAGGGCGCTAAAACCGGCTGGGCGAGCGCACGCTACGCTGTTCCTTTGTTAGTGCCCGATGATCGTCTGACCGCCTTTGTGCTTAAAACTGATGATGGGGATCATTCCGTCTCACTTGCCAAACTTGGGGATTTTGATAAAGAGCACCAAAGATATGTTTCAAGCCACCCTTATGTGACGGGTCCGCGCTTTTCTTCTGTCAATGCGCAGAGCTGGACAGCGCACCAAGACGAAGCCTTGGCATTTCGAGTGTTGGCCGCCCGCTATAGGCAAACAGAAAAAACGGTGGATTTAGGCACCTTTGATCTTGTGGATTGCTCTGATTTGCAAGTGCGTGCAGCCATTGAATTGCCTTCAAGCGATTGTTCTGTCATCTTTGAAATTGAAAGAAACAACGGTACAGTTTATCAACTGCTGCCCTTTCAATTGCTTAGTCTGACCGAATATATTAGTGAAAGAGTTCAACTTCGGGCTATTCTTAAAGGCACAGAGAAGCTCTCGCCGGTCTTATTTGCCCCTGTGCAATTGATTGCAGGAAAGATTCACAGGCAAGCAACCTATGTCACACGGGCTTTTGCCTTTGGGGAAAAGGCAAGATTGACCAGCTATATCAAAACATTTTTACCGGGCGGTTCTTGCTTAACCCTCGAGATGCAACTGGATGATGGTACCTTTGTCCCTTTAAAACTGGATGAGACAGAACAGCTTGCTGAACCGCTTTGGACAGAGCGCAAATTTGTGAGCAGTGACAAAACAGCACGACAAGCACGCTTAAAACTCACCCTTACCGGTGGACCGGCTGCACGCTCCATGGTGTGTGATTTTGGCGCCGGCATCATATGATGGGAGAAGAGAGATGACTAAAACCAAAAAACTCGACATGGAATTGCCCAAAGAAGGACGCTTTATCAGTTCTGAATTCCCCATTTTACGTGAAAACTTGGGTAAACTTGATCAAGCTCTTGCGACTGTTGAGGAGAAGATAGAGGGAAAAGCCTCTTTACAACACGCCCATACAATCAGTGATGTGACGGGGCTAGAAAGCGCTCTTAATGGCAAGATGGCAGCGAATAAAACCTTCACTTTTGCTGATTTAAGCGATATCGAGGGCGCAAAAGATGCCGCAAATAACTATGTGCTTTATAAATCAGGCAACAATAATTTTACCTTTGGCAGTGCCATCTCTCTGTTAGGCACCCATCAACATAAAACAGAAGATATCGTGGGGCTTGATGACTTTAGAGCCAAGATCAATGAAGATCTGACCAGCTATGGGCGCTTAAAACAAGCCAATGAATGGCAAAGTTACAACAAGTTTACCAGTAAAGTCACTATGAGTGGCGATTTGGAACTGTTGGGAAACTCATCATTGAATATTACTACCCATAACAACAAAGTGGTCACTAACTTAAGTACAAGCGGAAGCTCGCTTAAAGGACCTTTGAGAGTCGATGGTGATCTTGTTTATACCAAGGCGCAAGTGGATGCTCTTTTAGATGCTTTAATCAAAAAGCGTAAAGAAGAATACATTGAAATCACCATGTTGCAGAGTGGTAATATTCCTTGGCCTGATGGGGTGACAGATGACACTGATATTGAAATCATGGCTTGGGGAGGAGGAGGTAGCGGAGGCCAACGTGGAGGAGGAGGTGGTGGTGAATGTATTTCTTTAAAGATTCAAAAACGCCAATTACAAAATAATGATGTAGTGACTATTGGAAAAGGCGGATATGGAAATGGTGTTAATGGTGGTAATACGCTAGTTGGTTCTATTCTTACAGCACGAGGTGGTAAGGGGAATAACGGTTATATTGGTGGGAATAGTGGTGGTGGAACTCCAGGTGGGTATGGAGTTGCAAGTGGTAATAGTAATGGTTATACGGGGGAAGAAGATCCTTGGCATGGAGGTGGAGGCGGCGGCGGAGGTTATAATAATAGTCGTGGCGGTGATGGGGGCGATAGTAGCTATGGTGGTGCAGGTGGAGGTGGTAGTGGTGGTAGTAGTGTACATAATAATGGAAGCAAAGGTGGGAAAAGCCAGTATGGTGGCAATGGAGGAAACGGTGCTGAATTAGGCAATGGCGGCGGCGGGGGCGGCGGGTATCGAGATGGCGAGGATGGAACAGCAAGTGGTGCTGGACGGGGTGGAGATGGCGCAGTTAAATTAAAGGTTTTTGTATAAGTTTTTAAAGTTTTTTTATCACTCTTTCAAAGCCCTTTTAAAGGGCTTTTTTTGACTGACACTGTCAGTCTTATGGGGCATTGTGATGCTTGTTATTGTCTCTTCATTGATTTGGAGAGCAAAATGGCAACAGAATTTAATCATGGTATTCGCCTCATTGAGGATGGTCAAGCTTCTCGCCCCTTAGAGATGTTTAGCCAAACCGCCATTGGGGCAGTTGTGACAGCCCCTGATGCGGATGCACAAACCTATCCCCTTAACGAGCCCGTGTTGGTCTTTACGCATGAGACAGAGAAAATCCAAAAGCTTGGGCAAAAAGGCACAGCCCTTGATGTCATCAATGCCGTTCGCGCGCAAGGGGTTGAGGCACAAGTGATCTTCGTGCGGGTGGAAGAAAAATCCACTATGGCTGAGACACAAACCGAAATGGTGGGGTCAAGTGTTGCTTTAACCGGTGTTCATGCCCTAGCGCATGCTAGAGGGCATTTAGGTGTGGAGCCTGGAATTCTCTTAGCGCCAGCTTATAGTGCAGGGCGCCTTGATAATGCTAAAAACCCGCTAGCAGATGCTCTAGAACAGGTTGCCGAAAAGCTCCAAGCCATTGCCGTGTTTGATACGGGGGGCAAAAATACGGAAGAAAGCCTTGCCTTTCGGGCAGATTTCTCCTCACGTTTTTGTTATCTGATTGATCCCTTTGTGCGGGTAGCAAATAGTGAGGGGGGCTTTAGTATCAAACCGGCAAGCCCCTTTGTGGCAGCCATGTTTATCAAACGGGACAAACAAAAGGGAGGTGTTTTTTGGTCTCCCTCCAATCAAGATGTTAAAGGTATTTTAGGCACAGCACGCCCCATTAGCTATTTTGATGGGGAAATTGATCATGAGGCTAATCGTCTCAATCAAGCTGATATTGCCACCTTTATTCCCGCCCGCCTTAGCCAAAATGCCCAAGGTCAATTGGCTGCCAATGGACGCATTTTATGGGGCAATCACACCACCTCGAGTGATCCACTCTGGCGTTTTGTCAATGTGGTACGCACCCGCGCAGCCTTGGAAAAGACCATCATTAACAATTTACGCCCTTGGGCTAATGACGAAAACCTGACCGGCCAACATGTCATTGCTATTACCCGCAGCCTTACACAGTTTCTTGATGATATGATTGCCCGTGGAGCGCTTTTAGGAGGACGTGTCTGGTTTGACCGCGATTTGAATTCAAACAGCAATTTGCAATTGGGAAAATTGCGGGTGGAATTTGATGCAGAAGAAGTCCCTCCTCTCGAAGATTTAAGCTTTGGAAGCCGGCGCAATGGCGCTTACTTTAATCGGCTCTCTGAAGATATCCAAAATAAAATGACCCATACTTTTGGCGATACGCTTGAGGGTTATCGCAAGGCAGCAAGGAGTGATGTATGACTTTAAGAATTGTTCGTGGTTTTACCCTGATTGTTGATGATGATGTCAATCTCCATCTTGATCTTGAGACACTCAAACTTCCCACGTTGGAAGAAATCACTGAAACCTATCAACCAGGGGGCTCTGACATGCAAATTGATGTGAGTGGTCTTGGTGTAAAAGCTTTAACCTTGCAAATGAAAATCCGCAGCCACACTCCAGAAATCATTGGTATCTTTGGTGGTCCTCCTGGTCTTCGTCATAAATTTACCGGCAAAAAACATGTGGTGTCTGAAGAAGATGGACGCGAACATGAACATTCCATTGATGTTACGGGGCGTTTGGTCAAAGTCGATAGCGAAGGCTTAACAGCTGGAAAAGCCACAGGCTATGATTGCGAGATCAAAAATATTTGGGACTATACGGAATTTTGGGATGGTTCTGTTTTGCACCGCTTTTCCTTTAAACGGGGTGGTTGGCTGGTGCGCAATGGACAAGATATCGGTGGGCGCCGCCGCTCTATTCTCAATTTATAGGAATTGATCATGACAAGTTTACAAACAAGTGTTGAAGTGGAATTGCAGGTTCCCCTTGTTTATCAAGACAAGGATGGCAAAGAAACAACACGGCAGAAATTGATCTTTTATCGCCCAAACTTCAAGCAAGCACGCCAATTAGCCGTGTTGATTGGACCACAGCTGGCAAAGTTACTTTTGCCCGCTGTAGAAGAAGATAAAATACCTTTGAGCAATGATATTCTCATTGCCAAGCTTTGTGAGGCTTTATTTACCCATGAAGCCATGGAAGGAATCGCCGCGCTTCTGGCAGAGATGTCTCATGAATCTGTTGAACTGATTAATCGTCTTGATATTGTTGATGTTATGGCCGTGTTTAAGGTTTTTTTTGCTTTTTTTCCCAAACACCAATCCCCTATGCCGGGCAATTTGGAGCCGAACTAGCTCTTTATTACCACTGGTCGGCTCTAGAGATCAATCAGATGGATTGGTTGGAAGTGATTGCCTATCGCGAAGAATTAGTGCGCTTGAAAGCCCAAGAATATGAAAGCCAAATGTTAGGATGAGATGCGATCATGGATGTTTCCCTTGTTGTGCGTTTTGTGAATCATCTCCAAGAAGGGATCGCCTCTGCCAAGCGAGACTTAAGAGCCTTTAGCCTCGATATTGCGCATTTCCAAAACCAAACACGAAAGCATTTTAAAGGGTGGTTTGACCCTGAGCACTTGGAGGAAGCTACAGCAAAAGCGCAAAATGCTTATATTCATGCGCGTGGGCGCATGGTAGGCGCCATTGCTCAAACGGCAACCTTGATTGCGCCTCTTTATAAAGCCATGCAATTTGATCAATCGATGAAAGGCTTGGAAAAGGTTCTGGATGCCCCCCTTGATCGTTTAAAAGAATTGCGTCGTTTTGCGCTTGAAACCTCCACCAAAATCCCTCTCGCCGCTCGTGAAGTTTTAGAACTGATGACCAGTGCCAGCCAAGCAGGGATTGGTGAACAAGATCTCGAGGCTTTTAGTATTTATGCCGCCAAAGCAGCGGTCGCCTTTGATATGACGGGGGATCAGATTGGTGAGCGCTTTGCCAAATTGCGCAATGTCTTTAAGCTTAATCAAGCAGGCATTGAAGATCTAGGCGATGCTATCAACCATCTTTCCAACCACATGGCGGCTAAGGCAAGTGAAGTCTCTGATTTTACCAATCGGGCGACCGGAGCGGCAACCATGTTTAAACTGACAGCCCGTGAGACGGCGGCTTTTGGGACGGCGATGATTTCTGCTGGGATTGTCCCAGAGAGTGCAGCACGTGGTTTTAACTCTATCAGTGCCCGTATTCAGGCGGGAGGAAAGCATATTGAAGATGCTTTTACCAATATTGGTCTCTCCCGCCAAAAATTTATGGAAGATTTGGAGAAAGATGCCACGGGTACCTTGGTGCGTTTTTTTGATGTGTTGGGCAAATCCGAACAGGGGATGCGTTCGCTGATTGCCATTGCAGGACGAGACTTTACCGGTGATTTTGCTAAATTGGTTAACAACCCCGAATTGTTAGGGCAAGCCTTAAAGTTTGTTGAAGACCCAAAAGTCTTTAAAGGCTCTGTCGAACAAGAGGCAGATAAACAAGCAACCGGTGCCATGCGGCAATTTGAACTGTTGCAAAACCGCATTGTGGCTTTAGGGGTTACCATTGGTGAGGTTTTGTTGCCCCATGTGAACAGTTTAATGGAAACTGTTGGTGGTTTTTTAAACGTGCTGATGGCATGGGCTAATGAACACCCTGTTTTGACCGGTGTGATCATCAAAACCATTGCCGCCCTGATGGCTTTTAACATCGCTTTACGGGTTGTACGTTTTACCATGGCGGGAACCCGCCTTGGGGTCCTGCAATTGATTGCCTCTTTTATTAAGATGAGGGCTGTGAGCGGTGCGCTGAAGGCAAGTTGGCGCGGGCTCTTGACTTCAGGACGCTCACTGGGCGTGCTCACCGCAGGGTTTGGGGCACGTTTCCTCAAACTTTTGCGCCCCATGACCTTGTTGGGGGGTGCTTTGCGGGGGATTGCCGTCTCAGGGGCGGCTTTTGCGAGGAGCTTTGGTTTGATAGGAACCGTGATCGAAGTGGTTGGGGCAAGCCTGTCCTCTGTTGTGGGAGGGCTTTTTACCCCGGTAGGGGCTGTGATTGCTGCTGTTGTGGCTGTCATATTGGCTGCTGGTTTTGCTTTGTGGAAATATTGGGATCGCTTTTCTTCCTTTGTCAAAGGATTTGCACGGGGGCTAATCCGCGCTTTTGGTCGTGCCTTTGAAGCCGTCATGCGTTTTTTTGGTGCTGATACCAGCACCATCACCCGTTGGAAGAATATCATTGCTTCTGCCTTTGATTTTTCTGCCCACTGGCAAAAGTTTAAACAAGGACTTTCCTTTGTTGCTCAAAGCTTTGAAGATTTGTGGGAGGGGATTAAACAAAGCCTTTCCAATTTTTGGGAGTGGTTGAAGCGTTTTTTCTCTCAAGAAAAGCTCTCTGATAGTGCCAAGGCAAGCATGGAACAAGCCGGAGAAGATTTAGGGAGTTGGATTGTTAATGGTTTTATGGGCACCATCTCACAATTGACGGACTTTTGTAAATCTTTACCTCACCGCATAAAGGGGTGGATTGGGTCGATTGATGTAAGAGATTATTTGCCAAGTTTTTTAGGAGGCAAAACGCCTCAGCCTGTTGTGCAATTTTCGGGAGCAGGGCATGGACATAGCTTTGTTCCAGAAGTAAAAGACAAAGAGCGCGTCCCCATTACGCACAATCAAAATGTCACGGTGCATGTCAATGGCGCGCGTGATCCCATTGCAACTGGTTATGCGGTTCGTCATGCCTTGCAACGGGCAGGGGCCAATGCCTTGCATGGCGGAACAGAATAAGGGGAGGGAGTATGCAAGATCCTTTGCTGATGTTGGGACCGCATCAATTTTATGTGGACTGGTTGAACTTCCAATCGTTTGAGGAAGAGTTTTCGGCTTCATGGGTTTGCTTAGAGCGTTTTGGTGGGGCCCCTGGTTTGCAATTTACCGGTTATGGCAATGATCCCAAAACCATCCACGGGGTATTATTTCCAGAAGAGTTTGGGGATCGGGTTGCCATTGATGCCATCACCAGAACCATACGTGCGGCTCAACCCGTTCAGATGATCCGTTGGATGAGTGATGATAGCTACAGTGCCTTAATGCTTGGATCCGTGGTGATTACCAGTGTCACGAAAGACCATGACTATATTAGCCGCTCTGGTCAATCGGGGCGTATTCGCTATTCCATTAGCCTGTTGCCGTTTTTTGATGGGGGAAAACCACAAGGTCAATATCAAGTGGGGCCATATCAAATAGGGCAATACCAAGGGGGGCAAGAGGAGGATACCTCATGAAGATCCCCGCAAAACAGCTTGTGGTCGAACTAGAGGATATGAGTTTAGACCTCATTTGTTATCACTATGCCTTGTCTGTTTTAGGAGACCGGAGGCAAGCTGGTTTACTGAAAGGTTATTTAGAAGCCACACTGGAGGCTAATCCAGAGATTGCGGGGTATGATGCTTTTTTGCCGCGGGGCTTAAAGGTTCTTTTGCCTGAATTTATTTCCCAAGAAAAAAACAGCGTGGTCAAACGGCTATGGGATTAATGCGCACACATCCCTTTATTGAGGTAAGGGTAGGGGAGAAGCTTGTTCATGAAGTTTTTTACCAACGTCTTTTAACGGCAACCATCACAGACAATGCGGGTAATGAAGCCGATACATTCGAGGCGGAATTTGATGATAGCGGCAATGATTTAGAGATCCCCTCCAGGAACACTGCGCTCCATGTCACCTTTGGTTATGAGAACAGCATTCGTGCCTTTATGGGGCGTTTTGTTGTGGAGACGGTGATCAGTTGTGGGGGCAGTGATGGAGAGATTTTGCGCCTTTGTGGCAAAAGCGCTTCCATGCGTGCGGAGATCAAAGAACAGGACAGCGAGCATTTTGACCACAAAACCATTGCTGAGATTGTTGAGAGCCTTGCCAAACGTCATGGTTATCAAGCAAAGGTCAGTCCACAATTTACCAAACAGACTCTTCCTTATGTGGTGCGCACCGATCAATCGGCGATTGATTTTTTAACCCGCCTTGCTGATCGGATGCAGGCACGTTTTTTGATCAAAGACAATAAGTTTTTATTTTTAAGCGGGGACAATCTCCCGCTTCAGACCATCCATCAACAGGAGTGTTCCCATTGGGAATTTAGTCTCGAGCCGCGCACCCAATATGGCATGATAGAAGCACGGTATTTTGATCGCGCAAAAGGGCAACAGCATGCCGTTACGCATCGCACAGGGTATACGGGCCCCATTCGCCGTCTGCGGACGTGCTACCCTTGTGAGCAGCAAGCTTTAGCTGCGGCTGCTTCTGAGTCGGATAGGCTTTGTCGAGCCATGGGCAGTGGGTCTTTAAGCCTTGAGGGGCGCCCTGAAATCATGGCGGGGCAACCGCTTTTGCTTCAAGGGTTTCGAGGCGAAATCAATGGCCCATGGCATGCTGCAACCGTGACCCATCGCTATGAAAAGCAAAGCGGATACATCACAGAAATTACCCTAGAAGCGCTAAATCAAGGAGAGGAACAAAAATAGAGGCTGGGCTGGTCACCCAGCCAACGGGAGAAAGTTTTGCGACAACCCCGTCCGATGCGACTTAACTTAACATCGCAGCCGCTTCTTATCACTTAAAGTAATGAGAAGACGGCTAATATAGATGAAAGAGTGTAAAAAAATGATGGATATACTTCATAAGGAAAAATTAAAATCTGTTGAACCTATCTCACCCGCTGCTGCTTATATTGGGGGCAAAAGAAGATTAGCCAAAACCATTATCAAAATCATTGAAGATATTCCACATAGCATTTATGCTGAGCCTTTTGTTGGTATGGGTGGAATATTCTTTAGACGGAAACTGATTCCATCTACTGAAATTATCAATGATTTTTCAGGAGATGTGGTGAATTTTTTTCGGGTGTTACAACGCCATTATCACCCCTTTATAGAACTGTTAGCGTTTCAAATAAGCAGCCGTGAGACGTTTGAACGCTTACAGACACAAAATCCAGAAACGCTTACGGATTTAGAACGGGCTTTGCGGTTTTTATATTTGCAGCGTTTAAGTTTTAGTGGGAAAGTAGCAGAGCGTACGTTTAGAGTTGAGACAGACCGGTGTGCACGGTTTAATCCCTTCAAACTTGAAGGTATGTTAAAGCTTATTTACCGCCGTTTAGCGAGAGTTATCATTGAACATTTAGACTGGTCTGATTTTATTGTGCGTTATGACCGGCCAAATACTTTGTTTTATCTTGATCCACCTTATTTTGGTGTTGAAGATTATTATGGCAAGGACTTGTTTAAGCGGGAGGATTACCAGATGATGTCTATGCTGCTTGCACAATTAAAGGGGAAGTTTCTTCTCTCTCTCAATGATGTGCCAGAGATTCGAAAAACCTTCAGTCAATTCCATATAAAAGAGGTGAGAACAATTTATTCCTGTAATTTGTCAAATAATGCGATTCCGGTAAAGGAACTCATCATTACCAATTGTGATATTTAGGAGAAAAGAAAAAGATTCATTAAAGGGTCTTTAAACAACCTTTGAAAGGACTTTGAAGCTCCTTTGAGAACCCCTTAAAAATCATGTGAAGCAAAATAAATTGGTACAAAACCTGGTGGCAAAATATACAAAACCTGCTGACAAGCTACAGCTGGCAAGCTACACTGGCAAGCTACAGCTACATTGGCTGGGGAACTTGGATTCGAACCAAGATTGACGGAGTCAGAGTCCGCTGTTCTACCATTAAACTATTCCCCAATAAGCCAATTTTATCATCTCTAGCAGATTTTACAGTGTAGGCAAGTGTAAAAAAATCTTTATGCTTATCGATAGTAAAGAGCAATAGGAATATCATTGATTGTTTTGATTTGAATATCGATATCATAAATGTCTTGAAGAATTTCTGGTTGCATAATTTCTTTGGGAGTCCCAAAATAGGTTGCTTTCCCATTTTTCAGTGCAACGATCATATCTGAATAAGATGAGGCAAAATTAATATCATGCATAACAATAAGAATGGTTTTTTTCAGCTCATCAGCTGTGCGGCGTAGCTGCTTCATCATAGAAACAGCATGTTTCATATCCAGATTGTTTAATGGTTCATCTAAAAGAAGATAATCAGTATCTTGGCAGATAACCATAGCGATAAAAGCACGTTGACGCTGCCCCCCAGAAAGCTCGTCTAAAAAACGGTCTTTTAAATCTTGTAAGCCAAGATAGCGTAGTGCACTGTCGATGAATTGTTTATCTTCTTTACTATACCAGCCTTTTGAATAAGGATAGCGTCCGAAACTTACTAAATCGTACACGGTTAAACGGAAGGATAAAGGATTATCTTGACGCAAAATGGAGAGCTTTTGAGCCAAAATATCATGGGGCATTTTATCAATATCAAAACCGTCGATATTAATTGTTCCTTTGTCGTGTGGTAAAAGACGTCTTATCAGCATTAGAAGAGTTGATTTTCCCGAACCATTAGGTCCAATAAGAGAAGTAATTCCCCCTTTTGGAAGATAAAGACATAAATTATCGATAATCAATCGTGCTCCGTAAGCCTTGGAAAGATGATTGATCTCAATCATTTTACTTTTCCCTTCATCAGTAACATTAAAAAAACAATCCCTCCACAAAACTCAATAATAAAACTTAAACGTCCTGCCATGTGAAAAATTTGCTCTAAAATAAATTGTCCTCCCACCAAACAAATAATCGCTAATAATATTGCAACTGGCACAACAACACTGTGTTTTGCTTGAGGTGAAAGTTCATAGGAAAGGTTGGCAACGAGCAGTCCAAAAAAAGTGACGGGGCCTACTAATGCGGTGGAAATAGAGACAAGAATGGAAATAAAAATAAGAATAGCTGTCGCACTTTTGTGGTAATTAACGCCAAGATTGAGAGCACTTTCACGTCCTAAAGCCAAAATATCAAGAAGATGACGTGAACGCCACCCAATTAAATTCACAATGAAAACAATTATTGTGGCAAAGCTTATGAGGGACGTATTAAATTTATTAAAATTTGCAAACATAATATCTGTTAGATTCATCATCTGGTCTGGATTGAGTTGCAATTGCATAAACATCCGTAAACTGAAAAAAAAGCCGCCTAAAACAACACCAATTAAAAGCGTCAAGTGAAGCCCTTTTAGGCTTCCTGAAAATAGCCAGCGAAAAAGACTTATGGAAAAAAGAATGAGAATGAGGGATTCGAGAATGAGCTGTCCTTCTTCACTCAAAAAGGGTAAAGAAAGAGAGCCTACAAAATATATAAGGATAGTCTTTATTAAAATATAAAGCTGATCAAATCCCATAATTGAAGGGGTCAGAAGACGGTTATTAACGATTGTTTGAAATAAAACCGTAGAAACACTTATTGCATAGGCAATAAGAAGCAGAGAGATCAGTTTTGTCAGACGAAATGTCCATGTATAAACATTGATATTCCACGTCATGTAAAGACTGATGACCGTACATGCTATGATGATAAGCGTTGTTAGTACACATGTTGTTTTTTTGCTTCTATCCAAGACGCTTTCTCCAGCGTAAAAGCAGTATCATAAAAATAAAACTACCGATCACGCCCATTATGGTACTGATGGGAATTTCAAGAGATGGATGAATGATTCGTCCTAAAAGATCACAAATCAAGACCAATCCTGCACCGCTGATGGCTACCCAAGGAGCAGTATAGCGCATATTATCTCCCATAAAACTTGAAACAATATTTGGAATAATCAATCCAACAAAAGGAATACGACCGACGGTACAGACAACAACAGCAGTGATTGAGGCGACAATAAAAAGACCAAACAACATGACAACACGATAATTTAACCCAAGGTTATTGGTTAAATCTTCTCCTAAGCTTGCAACCGTAAAGCGATCAGCAGTACAATAGGCTAGAAGACAAAGGGGAAGGGAGAGCCATAAAAGTTCATATTTCCCCTCAAGAATCATAGCAAAACTACCAAATAAGTAAGCTTGAAGAGAAGGAAGGAGCATTTCATAATCTGCAATGGCATTGGTTAACGAGCCAATAATATAGCTTAGCATAATTCCTGTAAGGGGTACAATGAGAGCTGATTTTAAAGGAATGCGGCGCAATAAAAACATAAAAAGTAAAGTGCCCGTCATGGCAAAGAGTGTCGCAATGATCATTTTTCCTAAAACAGGAATATCGGGTAGAAAAATCATAATAAAAAGGATGCCAAGGGAAGCAGATTCAACGGTTCCAGCGGTTGATGGTTCGACGAAGCGATTACGTGTCAACAGTTGCATAATCATGCCTGAAAGTGCAAGCGCTGCGCCTACTAAAAGGATTGCAATGGTACGAGGAAGACGCGTTTGCCAAAAAATAAGCCACGCATGGGGATCTGCTGCGAAGAGATCAGAAGGTGTGACATCAGAATAACCAACAAAAATGCTGAAGATGGACAAAAAAATTAGAAGGGTTATGGTTATCCAATAATTCTTCACGTTATAATCATTTTCTCATAAAACTTAACAAAAAAACAAAGGTTGCTTCATAAACAACCTCTGCTTTTAAATTTTATTCATAGAGCAAGCAAGCTCTTTTGTACGCTTATTTGCTCTTTGTAAAGGCTTCATTGATTTGCTTAGTGGTTTCAAGGAGTCCCGTTAAACCACCACTTGCACGATACCAACTCCAAGAGTCTAAATAAATAATTTGGTTTTGTTTGCTTGCTGTTGTACGGTGAACAAGCTCATTGTTGAGCAGTTGTGCTGCGGATAGTCCTTCTCGTCCAATTGCCGCATCACGATCAATCACCAACAACCAATCAGGATTTGTTTCAAGAATAAATTCAGGGGAAATGAGTTGCCCATGTTTTTGTACAGTGAGTTTATCGGTTGCAGGAGCAATTCCAAAAGCGGAATGGAAAATATCAAAACGTGATTTTAGTCCCAAAGCACTTATTTTCCCGCCAGAGGTCATGAGGACGAGCCCTGTACCTTTCCCTTGGGTATTTCTACGGACTTCAGCTAAAGTTTCATTGAGTTTTGCAATTTCCTTTTCTGCTTTCTGTTCTTTGCCAAAAATTTCCCCAAGGATAGACACATTTCGTTTAATATCTTCAAGAGAATTTTCGTTCCCTACTGTTAGATCAATCGTTGGAGCGATTTTGGATAAATCGTTATATTTTGTTTGCGTTCTGGAGGAAATAATAATCAAATCGGGTTGAAGAGTGGCAATTTTTTCATAATCTGGTTCAAAAAGAGTGCCGATTTTTTCATATTTTGCATCATCAAATTGTTGCAGATAAGATGGCTTTTTTCCTTCAGGAATACCAACAACCGCTTTAATCCCGAGATGATTCATATTATCAAGCGAGGCAAGATCAAATACAACAACTTTTTGCGGAGAAGCGGGAACAGAAGTTGTGCCTGAAACATGATTAATAGTTACATTTGTTTGGGTATTCGTATTTGCGATACTTGCTTGTGTCCACAAAACCGTTGCAAAGCTCATTGCAACCAGTAAGACAGAAGTCACGCATTTCATATATTTTATCATCGTGATTTTATCCTTTTATCTGATATTACAAGGTTTTTAGCACTTAAAAACCTTAACCTGGGCATTTTTATACACAAAATGATAAAACAATAAATAACACTATGTTGTAAAGTTGTCTGACATATGTTACAAATTGTTCACTTACCTCATTTTCACTTAATTCTAGTGTTTTTGCAACATTATTTAGAAAGTTTGACATATGATTAATGTATTTAAAAAGCGTACACGTTTGTACGCACTGACAACAAGTGCTTTCTTCTTTTTACAAGGTGTAGACGTGTCTGTGGGAAATAGTTGGTGGACATTGTTTCCAATAACATTACCATTCTCAACAACATTGACAGGATCATTATCAAAGCTTTCAGAAATGCTTCCATTATCTATTGAAGGATCTAGAGATTCTTCTGAAAGTTCTTCTTTACCCAGAACAGAGCAACTTTCTGGATCCCAGAGACAAGAAGATTCTCAGAATGCTATTCCTGTTTCTGACAGTAGTAGTGATTCTGGTGTTTCTGAGGGTAAAGTGGTGGATATTCCTGTACGTTGTACTTTGAGTAACGCATCTTCGCCTGAATCTCAGCTTAGCGCTCCTATTTTTTGTAATGATGGTACTACACATACACTTGCAAGAAAAGAAGGAGCTTCTCGACTTCAGCTTAAAGCAGGAAAATATGGTTCTGCTATTTACGTAAGTGGTCCTTCGTCTACAGTCTTGAATGTATCTGGAGTATCTATTTTGGCTGAGGATGTAGTTGGGAACATTAATCCTAACGGAGTTGGAGAACAGCAAATTCGGATGAATGGGGCAGGTAATAGGGTAGGTTCTGTGTTTGTGGATGGTAAAACTAAACTTGGCGCTAAGATTAGTTTGGAAGATTCAAGTATTCAGGGATTTGTGTTTGGGCTTGGAGCTTCTCATCTTGGAAAGATTTCTATGAATAATGGTTCCCTCAAAAATGATTATGTGGAGGCTATGGCTTCAGAAGGAGGGATTATTTTTTTGAGTAATACACCTATTAGCGTAAAGACAATTGGTTTGTGGAGTAACACTAGATCTTTAGTATCGATGCAACGAGGGAGTCTTTCATTTGATGACTATGGAATAGGAGTTATCTCTTCAGAGATGGGGATCGTTCTATTAGATGGAGTTACAATTAAAGGGGGTTCCAATAGAGTTGGACCCCAATCAATGCATCAAGGGACGAGAGAAATTGGTTCTATTCAGCAGCAAGATTCTGCAGTTGTGGATGATCTTAGTGGTCAAGGAGATTTGTTTCAGGATATTAGACGTACTGTTTTGATGTCACGTGGAGGTTATATTTCGTTTAGTAATGGGGAAGTTAATATTCCCGATGCTGCTTTTTTGCAAATTGGCGCGAATGTTCAAGAAAATTTTATTCAAGATATTGAAAGTGATATCAAATCTCTTGGGAAAGGACTTGAAAATATCAGTGATGAAGATATCCGTGCTACTATTGTGGATTATAGTGGAGCTTCTTCTTTGTCTAGACCTTCTCATTCGTCGTTTCTTCCTTTTATAGCTCCTGATGCTTATTCCGAAGCTAATGATAAAGAAGGTGATGGTAATAACTTTGCCAAAATTTTGGATGGGGTTACTTTCGATCTATTTAATATTGTGAATTTTAAAGAGAATTTTGAGGGCTCTGAAGTAGAGTTTAACGGTCTTTTAAATTTAAATGCCACTATAAAATCTTCATCTATTCAGGTGTTTGGTAAGAGGTCTTATGGTATATATTTTGATAATGAAGTTGGAATACAACACCGTAATGTGGTTGGAGAACAGCAAGGTAACAGAGCACAAAGTGATAGAAATGAAGAGTTGCATGCGGTTCTTTTACAAAAAACTCGTCTTAGAGTTCCTGATGGTATAGCTGTTTATAGCAATGGTTTAAGTGCTGATGTTTTTGTACAATATGATTCAACGGTTTCGGGTGGACTTTTTTTGAAAGCTGAAAAATTTGCTGATCTATCGGTTTTCGTCCACGACTCTGTCATCTCTGGCGCTACTCGTTTTGATAAGGGGTCTCATGCTAGGCTTTTTTTATCTCATGGAGCAGAATGGTATGTATCAAAAAGTTTATATGAAAATTCAGAAGATGCAGGTCGCTATCAGAATTGTATAGATTCATGTATTTCATCGGTAAGTCTTAGAGATAGTAATATTATATTTTTTCCTTCAAGAAGAGATGTAAATAGTGAAAAAAATCAAAGTAGCAGTACTGTCACTGAGTATCGAACTCTTCACATTGGAGAAGGAAAAGGCACTGTTTACAGTGCTAGCGGAAATTCTGTAATTCAATTCAACGTAGATGTATCTGGTGAAGGTAGTGGTCAAATTTCTGATAGGCTGTTGATTCATGGTGATGTTTCTGGAACGACTAATGTGAGGGTGAAGGCTCACACAGTAGGTTGGCATGCGAATCAACATAAATATAGTATTCCACTTATTCAAGTTTTTGGAAAGGCAAAAGAAGGATCTTTTAGGTTAGCAAATGGTATTAGCTCAAGTAATTATATTTCGCTCGGAACTCCTTATCAGTATGTTCTTCGTGCTTATACTTATAGTCCAACTTTTCCTGCTAAAGTGCAACCTTTTGATAACAGTCAGGTGGCAGAAGATAGCGAGATTTGGGAATTTCGTTTAGAAGATAAAAGACTGCCCGTCGAGCGTGATGGCGTAGATCCTAGGACCTCGCAATCTGTAATACCTGTGCTCTCTTATCTTCAGAATCTAGGTGAGGATTATTCGGCGTATGATGTCTTACAAGCAAGTAATGAGCTAGATATTTATCGTCTTGTTCGCCCGAGCACAAATGGGATTAAAGGGGGAGAATATATTAAAGAGGTAGAGTATACGGTGGATGGAGTGGTGCCTGTAACAACAGGTGAAAATAATAATGGAACTTTGAGTGTTCCTTCTCTTAGAAGTTCAAGTGAAGGCACTGGAAGTGATGTAGGGTATAGCATAGTAGAAGAAGATAGTGGTGATACCGTTACGGATATGGGATTAACTACGCCTCAGACTGTTGTGAGTTCTGTTCCTTCTCCTACCATATCTTCTGGTGATTTTGTTGTATCTCAGAAGAAGGAAACTTCTGATTCTGCAGGATCTGAAACATCTGAAACAGAGGCTACTCCTTCTACTACGCCTTCTGTATCTTCTGCTGCAGCTGAAAGGACTGCATCTTCTGGTCTTGCGAGATCTGAGTCATCTGATACTATCGTATATACTGTTTTATCAGATACGTCTCCTTCATCTAGAGGTAGAAGTTCAATAACTTTAGTACCTAATTCAGTTGCGAGATCTGATTCAGGTAGGATTTCGGTGATATCGACAGATGGAGTTTCTGTAACATCTGGTCGTGTTATATCAAATAAGCTTGCACCTATAACCTCAGCAGCTTCCGTAAGGCTTTCTTCTCTTAAGGTTTCTGAGGAATCTGTTGCACCTTCTTCTGAGAAATTTGCTACATCTTCTGGTGGAGCTGTTGGGCGTATTCTCCCGACTGATGGAGCTGCTAAGGAAACTGTTTCTTCTACGTGTGGTGACGCGGGGAAGAATGGTGAGAATGGATCACAGACTTCTTATTTGTGTAGTGACGGTAAAACATATATAATAACAGGTAAAATACTGAAGGCAGATGATAAAGCTCAGCATCCTATGTATGCAAAAAATCAGAATACAGTTATTAAGTTAGAGGGAACTACAATTAGTGGTGCAGATTCCTCTGATAGTAAGAATGATATTGCTCTTACGACATTGCAGCCTGTGAGTACTGTGCTTGCAGAAGACGAGGCCAAGGTTATTTTGGATAAAAACTCTATAATTCAATCTTCTGTGATTGGGCTTGAAGCGCAAAGAGGTGGGAAGGTTGAGATGATAGGAGGAACGGTCAGTGCTCGTTATGTGGGAGCTTTGGCAGATTCTGGATCATCTATTGATTTGAAGGATACGAAAATTAACGTGACAGGGAATTTTGCTGCAGCTGGTCTGGCGAGTCAGGCTGGTGAGATAACCATGAATTCTGGGAGTATTACCCTGGCAAAGGGAGTGGCTGTGAGGTCAGAAGCTGGGGGTAGCGTTAAATTGAACAAAGTTAACATTACTGCGAAAAAAGCGATAGGAAATTTAGATCCTGCAGAGAATTGGGACCGTGCAGCTTTTCTATTGAGTGATAATGCTTCTGTTGATTTTAAGAATGGGAGCGTTGTGACTGATGGACATGCTTTGTGGGTTATAAAGGGTGATGATGTGGTTGAAACGGGGACTTCTAGGAAGAGAAGATCTTCTGAGGTTCGTTCTGCTGTCAATCACGCGAATATCGAGGCTTCTACTGTTAAAGTAGAGGGTGATGGGACTTATGGTATCTATTTTGATGGCTTAACACAGAACGAAGGGAGTCAACAAAATCAGAGTAAAGATTTAGCAACTGAGAAAGCAAATGTTGTTAAGCGGAGTGCTATATCCACCAAAAGTGCTATATCCACCAAACAGGAGAAAACACCTATAAGCATGACGGGAACAGTTTCGTTGAAACAAACTGATTTTGAAGTTGCAAAGGGTATAGCGATCTATGGTAATAATTCTGCTGGACATGTTTCATTAGAAAATGAAACAACTCTTACGGGTGACTTATTGTTAAAAGCTGAGAATAATACTAATGTATCGGTTTCAGTTGATAATTCTATTGTGACAGGCGGTGTTCGCGTTACTAAAGATTCCTATGCAAAACTAGATTTAGTCAATGGATCAGAGTGGATTCTCAAAAGAAGTGCACAGAAGAGTTTGGCTACGCCAGATTCAGGATGTGTAGATTCATGCGTTTCTTCTGTGAGACTTGTAAATAGTGCTATTAATTTTAAATCTTCGGAATCTGGAGAAAAATATCAAACTCTTCATATTGGAAGTGGCAATGGCATAGTTTATGAGGCACAAGGTGATGCTGTCATTCATCTCAATGCACGTTTAAATCCTCATGATTCAAATGGTCAGCAAGTAACGGATCAACTTGTCATTCATGGTGATGTTTCTGGAAAAACAAAAATACATGTACGAGGTGATGCGGGTAATGTAGGAAATGGTCAAGCAAATGCCAAGATTGCTCACAGTGTTTCCATTATTCAGGTCTATGGACAAGCGAAGAAAGATTCTTTCCAACTCGATGGCAATTATGTTGCACTGCGGAATTCACCTTATAAATATACTCTTCGGGCTTATGGTCCAGAAGCGACTTTAAAACAAGAGCATGTTCAGCAGAAATTTGTTAAGGATGGTGGAGCGTTTTGGAACTTCCGTTTAGAAAATCAGTATGTTAAGTCTGCTGGATCTGCTGCCCTTCCAGATCAATTTGTCAGGTCTGTTGTTCCACAGGTTCCAACTTATCTTGTCTTACCTAATAGCGTATTCCATGCTGGTTTGATGGATATTAACAATCAAAATAAGCAGTTGGAAACATTGCGGATGACTTCTACTGGAATGGTAGAGGTTCGCGAGAATCCTGCTCTCTATTTACGCGGCTATGGTGGAAGTTATCGTTATACTTCAGATTTATCTGCGCTTGAATATGGTTATAATGGTGATCTTGATTATCGTGGTGTAGAGGCTGGTGTGCTGCTGCAAACTATTGAAAATGCTGACAGTGCTCTATCCTTTGGGGTTATGGGAACGTATGGAAATCTTTCTTTGCAACCTTTGAATGTTGAGCAAAGTCAAAAGAGTGCATTTGATAAATGGACTGCTACGGTGTATGGTAGCATGCAGCATAATATGGGCTTCTATGTCGATGGTCTTTTATCTTATGGTTTGTTCAAAGGTGATGTTCTCACTCTTGCGCGCGGTAAGACAGCAACATTGAAAGGTAATCCTTTGGGTGTTTCTTTGATCGGTGGACAGACAATTGCGACAGGGTATAAAGGTTTTGTCTTTGATCCGCAGGTTCAGGTTGTATATCAACATCTCCAATTTAATAAGGCCCGCGATATTGACAATTTTGATATTGAAATGGGTAACCTTGATCAATGGGTGGCACGTGTTGGTGGACGCTTAACCAAGAATCCTACAGGCTCTGAAGGTGTGAATGCTGTTGCTTTCTATGGTAAGCTTTATCTTGCTCATGGTTTTGGAGAAAAACAGTCTGTGCATTTTAATGATGCTTTCAAGTTAGGGGCGTTTGGTTCTTCACTAGAGGCTGGGGTAGGATTTAATGCCAAATTGTTGCCTCAGTTCTCTCTGCATGCTGATATTCTCTATCAACATAAGCTTAATAAAGCTGGTTTTTCTGGAGCAAGTTTTTCCGGAGGCGTACGTTATCAGTTTTAATATAAGGTACAAGATGTACCTTTTAAAAAAAGGCAGCACAGTGTGCTGCCTTTTTCTTTATAACAACTTGTGTTGTTTCTAAAAGATTCTCTTCTTCTTGATATGAATAGAAAAGACACGTTTATTGTGCGCACGAGCGCGTTTTTCTACGATAAAGCGAATTTTCTTAAAACTTTCACTGATGATGATGCGATAGAGTGATACATTTGTATGGGCTTTTTAAGCGTTCAGAAGTCCAGTATGTGTTATGATATCTTTTTTAGTGCCGTATTGATATACTCTAATATCATATTTGATGCTTTCTAAAGCTCGTTTTTGAGCGTTTGTTTTCACTGATTTAAATTATTTTTTTCATTCATCTCTTTGTGGATTAATTTGTAAAGTTCACAAGGTTTGATTGTGTTTTTAATTAATTACACGCGTCGGTTTTATTTTTTCTTTACACGAAATACAGAATGCATTATACACTTATAAAGTGTGTTTTGTCATTATTCTCTTATAGATGGTTTGTACGTAGAGTTTTTGCCAAGTTTATAGGGATGTTCATTACACGGTTCAAATGAGCATGAGGCATGTCTTTTTTGTTACACCTTTCGTTTTGAGGTGCAGAGCGACATGTTTTTCGAGTGCTTTTGTTTTCAATGAGAGGGGAAAGAAAGTTTCGAGGGAACTATGATTAAAGTGTTTAAAAATCATGTATGCCTATGTGTTTGTACAACTGCTATTTTTTCTTTTCTCCAAAATGGAATAATTATTGCTGCAAGTGCTAATAATCGTAACTATGATAGCATCCCAATCTCTATTTCTTCAAATGTGGGCTATGCTCTCAGTAACGTTGAGGGATATCCTATTGCTCCTCTTCCTATTAGTTATGTTGAGGGGTATCCTATTGCTCCTCTTCCTATTAGTTATGTTGAGGGGTATCCTATCTATAGTGGACACAGTAATGGTTTTAATTTTTTTGGCGGATATAGGAGGGAAAGTGGAAGTAGGTATGGCTATGAAGTCTATGAAAACGATAAGCTTATAATACATGATAGTGCATATTATATATGCGATAATTGCAAAAAGAGCCAAATTAATAATAAGTTTTATCAGATTACTCCTAATAATAATTCCCAATATCCAAATGATCCTACAGCTATAACCGTGAAGGGAAAAGATACGCAAGTTGAGGGAGAAAATGTAACGGTTAGCAGTCAAGTTGCGGATAAAACTTTTCTAGTGGGTGTGCACGTATTAGAGAACGGTAAGATTGTTTTGGAAAAACCGACGCTCAAAAATACAGTTATAGCCCTTCGTGCGACTAATGGGATGATTGAGGTCAAGAATGGAAAGATTGAGGACAGTCAAGAGGGGGTTGATGCAGCAGACAGGTCATTTGTTCTTTTAGAAGATACAGAAATTAAGACGGCTCATGGGAATGCAAGTATTTTGAGTTATGGTCGCTCAGAAGTTCGGATGTTAGGTGGGGCCGTTGATTTTATGAACAGTCACGGTGTTTCTGCAATGTTAGGGGGAAAGCTCTTTCTTGATGGTGTTACTGTTACTGGAAAGGGGCAAAAAGGCAAAAACCATGCGGTCTTTTTAATGGATGAAGGGGGAAAGGTTGAATTTAAAGGGGGAACTGTTGATGTTGAGGATGCGCATGGTATATTGTTAAAAAATTCAGTCAAGTCCTTATCTGGACCAGAACGATCTGGGGAAGAATCTGAAACCGAAGATGACGTTGAGGATTTATCGAATAACTTTTATGTGACTGAGGCTAATCTTAAGTCTTCTTCTGTTAGAGTAAATGGGAAGGGATCTTATGGTATCTATTTTCAGGGAGAAAAGCCATGGAGCAAAGGTGAGGATAAAAAAGAGGAGACTTCATTAGAGGAAGAAAAAGTACCACCGCAATTAGAAGTTGTTAATTTGGATACAACAAAGTTTTCTGTTTTAGATGATACGGCTCTTTATGGTGAAAACGTTATTTCTGGTGTGGTGAGTTTGATGAAAAGCACTCTTCAGTCAGGGGATTTTTTATTAAAAGCTGAGAAAGGGGCTTCTATAACCGTTTTGGCTGATAACTCTACGCTTGAAGGTCGTACACACGTTGATCAAGATTCGAATGCCGAACTTTATTTGGGAGGTGGTTCTAAGTGGATTTTACAACAAAAGTTGCCAACAGATCAACATGAGGATGCAGAGGATTCTTCTATTTCACTCGTCAGTCTTATGGGGGAGAGCTCTATTCATTTTAAAAGACAAGACCCTTCTTCTGTTGATGATTATCAAACACTTTATATTGGAAAGGGAAAGGGTGAAGTTTATAAAGCACGGGAAGGTGCCTCTATTTCTGTGAATACCTATCTGAATAGTGGTGGTTCTCTTGAGCATCAAAAGACTGATCGTGTTTTAATTCATGGTGATGTTTCTGGGAAAACAAAGCTCCATGTGCATGCTGTTGCAGGAAGTCCGGGAGGATACACGGGAAGGGGAGGGAGTAATGAAGGTATTTCAATCATTCAGGTCTCTGGACAAGCAAAGCAAGATTCTTTTCAGTTGGAAGGGGGATATGTAGCGTTAAACGAATTACCTTATCAGTATAAGCTTTATGGTTATGGTCCAAGCTCTGAATTAGGGGAGGCGGATTCTGCTCAAAGATTAGTTGGAGGAAGCGAAAAATTTTGGGATTTTCGTCTTGAGAGTCGATCTATTGATGATGTTAAACCTGAACCAGATCCAAGTCCAATCCCCCCTCCTGGTCCGACACCTCCTCCAGGACCGGCTCCAGAGCCTCATCCTCGTCCTAAGCCGGGCGTTAAAGCTGTTGTTCCGCAGGTTCCGACTTATTTGCTTTTGCCTAATGCCTTACGTCATCTTGGTTTGATGAATGTTAGCAATCAAAATCAGCGGTTAGAAGCTTTGCGAATTGCTTCTGGTGGCTTATTAGAAAGTCGCGAAAATCCTCTCTTTTTTGTGCGCGGTTATGGTGGCAGTCATCGTTATACTTCAAATCTTTCTGCACTTGAATATGGTTATGGTGGCGAGCTTGATTATAATGCTGTAGAGGCAGGTATTTTACTAAAAGCAATCGAAAATATGTATGGAACCACTTCTTTTGGAATTATCGGGTCTTACGAGAAATTTTCTTTGCACCCTTTGAATGTTGAACAGAGTCAAAAAAGTACCTTTGATAAATGGTCAGTTGCGGCATATGGCGGTATGCAGCATGATGCAGGTTTTTACGTTGATGGTCTTGTGTCTTACGGTTTGTTTAAAGGGGATGTTCTCACAACAGCGCGTGGCAAGACGGCAACATTAAAGGGAAATCCTTTAAGTGCTTCAGTGACGGCTGGTAAAACATTTATGGTGGGAGAGGACGGTTTTGTTTTTGATCCACAAGTTCAGGTTGTTTATCAATATCTTCAATTTAATAAAGTGCGTGATGTGGACGGCTTTGATATTGATTTAGGAAAGCTTCATCAGTGGGTAGGGCGTGTTGGAGGGCGTTTAACAAAGGTGCTGGTTGCCGCTGATGAGGCTCAAGTTATTTCTTTCTATGGCAAGCTTCATCTTGCTCATGGTTTTGAAGGAAAACAATTTGTGCATTTTAAAGATGCTTTTCAGCTAGGTGCTTTTGGTTCTTCATTAGAAACTGGATTAGGTTTTAATGCCCAATTGTCTCAAAAATTTGCGCTTCATGGTGATTTGGTTTATCAGCATAAGCTCACGAAAGCTGGTTTTTCTGGAACCAGTTTCTCTGGTGGATTGCGTTATCATTTCTAGTGTTGTTACTGTTTTTGTTTAATCTTTGAAAAAACCACAAGTTATGCTTGTGGTTTTTTTGTTTCTCTATGCATTTTGTTGTTATCGCCTTTTATAGAGTATGAGTTTTGCATTTCTTTCATATTGTTTATAATATGCTGATTGATAAAGATATTTTTTAATTGAGAATGCTAAAAATATTTTCAATCTCTTGAATTCATAAAAAGCTGTCGTTTGCATGGGGAAGGATCGGCAGGTGGATAAAAAGTCATTGAAGAAAAAGCGCCCCATATCGTTTTGTGAATTGTGTCGAGAGGAGGGGATTTACACTATTAGAAGTTGGTCAAACGAGGCTACTTCATTTTACGAAAACATGATGAGCGTTGTATCTCAATCAGCTTTATATTATATCCGGCATCATTGTGAAATGAGCTTGGAAAAAATGAGAGATATTAATATTGTTTTTGAAAATGTGTTTTCTTTAAAGAATGCGATAAATAAAGGAAAGCGCATGTAATCTTTGTTTTTTGAAGATCGGGTTCTGGACTACTTTTCAATGTTGTAAAGTCGAATAAGAAGATGATAAAAATAGGAACTGATTTTATTTTATACGTTCTTATTCTTTCTAAATTAAGCTGTCTTACCCTAAAGATTGCCTAAAAGCAGATGTATATGCCCCTTCTGTTTTCCAATTTTGGCATATGTTTTGTCTGCTTACGGAGCATACATTTTTTCAATAGAATATTTATTGCAAGGATATTGGTTATACAGGCTCTGGGAATTGATGAGGTAGCAGTTTAAAATAGGCATTTTTAATGCATGCAAACCGATTAAAACTGTTTTTGCAGAGAGCGATTTTAAAGGTGATTTTTCTCTTGTTTTGCAGCTCTATTTTTATAACTTTTTTATAAAAATGACAAATTTAGATTGTATTCTTTAGTTATTTTCTAATTCTATATTTACATAAAACACAAAAAATATTAATAATCTCAATATATCGAAACAAAACGTATTAAATTTTTTATACGTTGAATGTTTCTCTTAAGTAAGGTGGGCAAAATTATGGTGGAATTATGATCAATCTATTAAAAAATCGTTTCTCCTTATGTACTTTTACGACAGCACTTCTTTTTTTGACACATCATATTGATGGTTTTGCGCACAATGCTGAATCTCAAGTTCCCTCTGAGAAAAAGCAGTCTTCATGTGGTCAGAATACAGCATTTTATCAGTGTGATGATGGTGAAAAACATGAAATTAATAATAAAGTTTATTCGCTCATAGATAAAAAGGTTGATAGTATTATTCATGGAGCGATAGAGGCTTCTAAGAAACATACATCTATTCATGGTAAAAATATAACTGTTAAGGGTAATTTGGCTGAAAAGAATAATTCGGAAAAGAAGTTTTGGAAATATGGTGTAAAGGTATCAGAAAAGGCAGGAGTCTTTCTGTCCGACTCCACGTTGAGTGGTGTTTTAGTGGGGGTAGAATCTCAAGGTGGCTTCATTGCAATATCTGGCGGATCGATTGATGCAATTAATGTGGGGGCTTTGGCAGGAGGGGAATTTAAAAGTTCAGTTCATTTAACAAATACTAAAGTGAGCTTTGGTGGTATTGGAGTTAAAGCAGGTGAAAAAGGACATCTTGTTTTAGAGGGGGTCTCTATGAATAGTAAGGCTGGTACTGGCAAAGGGGGACAAGGGCAGAATGCAGGTCATCAGGATGATCATGCTGCTTTTCATATATCTGGAAATGGTTATGTTCAGTTTATGAAAGGTTCTGTTGATGTGAGTGATGCCCATGGGCTTTTATTGCAAGGAAATAAAGGTCTTCAGGTTAATATCGGAGATTCCAATATCACAGTGAAAGGCAATGCAGTTCATGGTATGCACTTTGAAGGGCAGTCAACATCAGAGGGTCAGAGAGAAAAAGCACGCATTGATTTGAAAAAGACGCATTTTGTTGTTCCAGAGAGTATAGCTCTTTACAGCAGTAAATTGGGGAAATCTGACATATCATTAAAGGACACAAAGCTTTTTGGGGATTTGTTGCTGAAAGTTGAAGGTGGCTCTTCTATAAAGGTTACTGCTGATGCTTCTGCGCTTGTTGGTCAAACTCAGGTTGATAACAGTTCTATAGCTGACCTTGTTTTGAAAAATAACTCACAGTGGGCTTTGTTGCGACCAAGACATCAAAATTTACACGGTCCTGATTATAAAGATGTTTCATTTATTTCATCGATTAATCTTTCTCATAGTTCTATTGTTTTTGAAAAACCAAGATCCAATACTGCTCATACCTATCAAACGCTTTATATTGGAAAAGGAAGTGATATTGCTTATCAGGCATCAGGGGATGCTTGGATTCATTTGAATGCACGTTTAAATCCCCATGATACAAGTGACCATCAAGTAACGGATCGGCTCCTCATTCATGGTGATGTTAAGGGAAAGACTATAGTGCATATACATGGGGTTGCGGGAGGCTTAGGAGAAAAAAATGAAAAAGCGCATAGTGTTTCAATTATTCAAGTTTATGGAGATGCATCGCCTGACTCTTTTCAACTGAATGGGCAATATGTTGCATTGGATGGCGCACCTTATAAATATATTCTTCGTTCTTATGGACCAAACGCTACTAGAGGGGAAGAACATGTTAAACAGCGATTTGCTCAAAACGGAGGGGCATTTTGGAATTTTCGTTTAGAAAACGAATATGTTCAAACGTCTACTGATTATAGAGACACTCCTATGGTTTCTAAACGGACACCTCCTGTACATGCTTCTTTTGAGGATATTATTCCAGCGTCCTCTGAGGATGTTGTTTCGGCGTCCTTTGGAGGTGCTGTTCCAGCATCCTCTGCGAATGTTGTCCCAGTATCTTCTGGAGATGTTGTTCTGGCATCTTCTGCGGATAGTCTTTCTAAGATTGAAACTGTTTCTCTATCTGGGCGCGGTGTAAGATCTGTTGTTCCGCAGGTCCCAACGTATCTTATCTTGCCAAATAGTTTGTTCCACGCTGGTTTGATGGATATCAGCAATCAAAACAAGCAGTTAGAGATACAGCGTGCTCATCCTCGTGAAATATTGGAAATTCATGAAAATCCTGCTTCATTTTTGCGTGGTTATGGGGGGAGTTCCCGTTATACTTCAGATTTGTCTGCGCTTGAATATGGTTATGGAGGCGATCTATGGTACTATGCTCTAGAGGCAGGTGTTTTGCTACAAAAAGTTGAAAACGTTGAGAGTGCCATATCCTTTGGGGTTATGGGATCGTACGGAAAGCTTTCTCTGCAACCTTTGAATGTTGAACAAAGCCAAAAAAGTACATTTGATAAATGGACTGCTACAGTCTATGGTAGTTTGCAGCACGATACAGGATTTTATGTCGATGGTCTTTTATCTTATGGCTTTTTTAAGGGCGATGTTCTGACAACTGTACGGGGGAAGACAGCAACATTGAAGGGAAATCCTTTAAGTGTTTCCTTGATGAGTGGTCAGAAAATTGATACAGGATATGAGGGTGTTGTTTTTGACCCACAAGCTCAGGTTGTTTATCAATATCTTCAGTTTAATGAGGCCCGCGATATTGATCATTTTAATATCGAGATGGATAAGCTTGATCAATGGATGGTGCGTGTTGGTGGACGTTTGATGAAGACACTTGCTGTGCCTGAAAAGGATCGTGATGTTTCTTTCTATGGGAAAATTCATTTTGCTCATGATTTTGGCAAAGAAAGATCTGTGCGCTTTAAAGATTCTTTCCAGTTGGGAGCTTTTGGTTCTTCTCTAGAAGCGGGATTGGGGCTTAATGCTCGCTTGTCTCAAAATTTCGCGCTTCATGGGGATTTGGTTTATCAGCATAAGTTGAGCAAAGGTGGTTTTTCTGGAATCCGTTTTTCTGGTGGATTGCGCTATCGTTTTTAGGATGATTGCCTTTGGGGTTAATTTTTTAAACAAGCCACAAGCATCGCTTGTGGTTTTTTTTTATTATTATTTTGTTTGCAACTTTGAAGATAAGCTTTTTTAAAGAATGTTTTTTGCATGAGAAAATTTGTTTCTTTTTAGAAACGAGATAAAGCGTTCTGAGGCTCCGTTTTTGCTGTTTTTTCCTCTATGAAAAATATTTTTTTATAATAATGCATTGTTTTTTATATTGAATAAAAAATATGAATATCGTCGGGCTTTCTCATTTTAGATCTGGGCCACGTTGAATCAATCAAAATCATTTGTTTACACGTTACAAGGGAGAGGTCGTGTGAATAAAAATGAGGATAAGAAAGGAGCCAAAAAGTCTCTTATGAATCGCCTCAAGGGTCCAAGGGCTGTTGCAACATGTTAGGGTTGGTAACGTGAGGGATATATTGGCTTACTTATTCATCAGTGTAAAGATGGGATGCTCAATGAATTGACCATTATATCCTTCTACGGGCGCTATCGCGAAATGAACTTCGATGTGTTGAAAGAAGTGTTTTTCAAATAAGAATACACATTATACATAAAAATTAATAAAATCAATATGTTGAGTGCAATTATTTTATATGAATCCACTTAAGAATCCATCCTTTTATACGTGATTCATTTGACCATTTTTATAAAAGATTGCCGTGTATGAATAGAGCATAAAAAGCAAATCATGATGTAAATATTATAACGCATGTGTGTATTCAAATGA